>NZ_JAIWNC010000007.1 GCF_020216025.1 Jidongwangia harbinensis
CGGGGGGGGCCCCCCCCCCAACCACTCCCCCCACCCGTCCCGGGGGGGGGGCCCCCCCCTGGGGGGCCCCGCCCCCGCGTCGCACAGCCTGTCTGATTCTGACCATCCCCGACCGTGCCAATCTCCTAGCGCGTGGCTCGACGTCGGGGGAGGCGGACATGATCGTGCCGGGATACCGGGACCATCCCACCGAGGCTTGGGATCGGGACGCTCCGGCCGATCCCGCCGAGGCCGAGGACTTCCTGCGGCTCTGCTACCTGGAGAACCCCCGGCTGGGCCCGGTGGAGCCCCGGCTGGCCATCGTGCGCGCGCAGATCGCCGCCACCGGCACCTACGTGCACACCACCGAGGAACTCGGGTACGGCGCCAAGCTGGCGTGGCGCAACGCCAACCGGTGCATCGGGCGGCTCTACTGGCGCAGCCTGGTGGTGCTGGACCGGCGCCGGGCACGTACCGCGGACGAGATCTTCTCGCTCCTCGTGCATCACCTGCAGATCGCGTCCGGCGGTGAGCGGCCCGGCGCGATCCGTCCGGTGATCAGCGTCTTCCCGCCCGCGCGACCCGGCCGGCCGTACGCCCGGGTGTGGAACGACCAGCTCATCCGGTACGCCGGCTACCGGGGCGCGGACGGGCGGCCGGTCGGCGACCCGCGGCAGATCGCGTTCACCGCGGCGATGCGGGGCTTCGGCTGGCGGGGCAAGGGCGAGGCGTTCGACGTGTTGCCGCTGGTCGTCGAGACGCCGGCCGAGGGCCCACGGCTGTACGAACTGCCCGAACGCGCGATCCTCGAGGTGCCGCTCGGCCACCCGGAGTACGCCTGGTTCGCCGAACTCGGCCTGCGCTGGCACGCGGTACCGGCGATCGCGAACATGCGGCTCTCCGTCGGCGGGGTGCACTATCCGCTGGCCCCGTTCAACGGCTGGTACATGGGCACCGAGATCGGCGCGCGCAACCTGGCCGACGCGGACCGCTACGACATGCTGCCGGTCGTCGCCGCGCGGATGGGCCTGGACACCAGCCGCGAGTCGACCCTGTGGCGGGACCGGGCGCTGGTCGAACTGAACCGCGCGGTGCTGTGGTCGTTCGAACGGGCCGGCGTGAAGATGACCGACCACCACACCGAGTCGGCCCGGTTCCTGACCCACCTGGCCAACGAAGAGAAGGCCGGCCGGCCGGTGCCCGCGGACTGGACCTGGATCGTGCCGCCGATGTCCGGTGCGCTCACCCCGGTCTTCCACCGCTACTACGCGGAACTCGACCTGCGGCCGGCGTTCTACCTGGACGACGAGGCGGCGGCGCTGGCCCGCGACGGGACTACGCGAACTCGTTGACGTCGAAGTCGTCGGGCCGGCAGTGGAAGGTGACGTGGTCCGGGCGTACCCATTGCAGAACTTTGTGGGGAAAGTCCCGGGCCGCGATGCGTCCGGCGCTGCGCACCACGAAACCCTCCGAGGCGCTGGCGTCGCGGTGCCGGGCCCAGGCCGCCCGGGCCTCGGACAGGCTGGCGCCGCGGTAGAGCACCGGCACCACCGGCAGTTCCAGCCGCTGCGCCCAGTCCACGGTGTCGTCCCAGCCCAGCAACGTGTCGGTCTCGTCCCAGATGCCGTGCACGATGAAGACCCCGGGCAGATCCGTGTACGCGATGCTGCGCCGCGCCCACATCGACTCGCCGCAGACCCGCCAGTCGTCCGGGATCCGGTACGCGGTCATCGCCCACAACGCCTTCGCCGGCCGGTCCCACGGTTGCTCGCCGGAGTCGGGCGCGCGCCCGTACATCGCGTCCCGGGTGAAGGTGAGGCCGCCGCCGTCCAGCTTCTCGGTCACCACCAGTTCGCTGTCCAACCAGGACAGGTCCCGCTGGATCCGGTCGTCGGCGGGTGCGCCGGGGGAGTCCGGCAGATGCGGGGTACGCGGATGACGGTCGGTCATCAGAAGTCTCCCTCGGCCACCTGGAAGACGGTGAGTCCCAGCTCACGCCACATCCGGACGACCTGCTGCCGGTCGTCGAACACCCCGACGATCCGCCACCGCCCGCGGATCTTGTCGGCGAAGATCTCACTCTTGACGACCGAGTCGCGGCGGGAGTCGCCCCGGGCCCGCAGAAACAGTCCCTGGTACGGCACGTCGACGTGCCGGGCCAGCCAGGTCTCCGTGTCGGCGCGGGCCGTCTCGTCGCGGCCGGAGCAGAAGACCACCGCGTGCCCGGCCGCGTGCATGGCCCGGACCGCCGCGATGACCGCCTGGTTCGGCCGGTCCCGGCCGACCCGGGTCATGTCGTACGGGCTGCGGCCGTCGAGCAGCGCCACCGTGCCGTCGATGTCCACCAGCACCGCCGGCGGCAACTCCGGGTCCGGGTCGTACACCACGGCCGGTGCGCCCGGCGCCACGGACGGCACGGGCAACGGCAGTCTGCGGTCCCTGAGGTACAGGTCGTACATCCGCCGGATGCCCTTCTCGCCGACCCGCTCCGCCTCGGGTCGCGCGGCGTCCCGGCGCACGCACTCGTCCAGCGGTACGTCGGTGAAGTCGTGCACCTCGAACGTCGCGCCGTACCGGGCGGCCAGCGCCGCCCACTCCCGCACCGTGTCGGCCCGCAGGTTGGTGTCGTCGACGATCACGTCCGCACGGGCCTGCAGCAACTGCTCGACGGTGCCCCGCTGGACGGCCGCGACCTGCCCCTCCGCCCACGGCGTGAACAGCCGCCGCCCGTGCAGCATGTACCGCAGGTCGTCGCGGTTCACGCGGACCACGTAGGGCTGCAGCGTGCGGGCGAACGTGGTCTTGCCGGACGCGGGCAGCCCCCGGGTGATCAACAGCCTTGTCACTCGGCCATCTTCCGTCACGGCCGCGAGCGGCGGGAATGCGGTGAGGGGCCTTCACGTTATCCCTGGCGGACCCGCATCTGCCTCCTGATTTCGGATCGGGGTGGGCGACATGGCAGACTGGTCCATCGGCCAGCACAAGGTTCCGGTTCACGCCCGAGCCCACCGCCCTGGCGGGGCGGCGGGGTGCCGACGGCGACCCGGCGACCACACCATTCGAGAGGACCGAGCGACATGAAGCCCGACATCCACCCGCAGTACCAGGCCACCGAGGTCGTCTGTTCCTGCGGCAGCACGTTCACGACCCGCAGCACCGCGCAGGGCGGCGAGATCCGCGTCGAGACCTGCAGCGCCTGCCACCCGTTCTACACCGGCAAGCAGCGCGTCCTCGACACCGCGGGCCGGGTCGCCAAGTTCCAGGCGAAGTACGCGAAGGTCAACGCCGACAAGAAGAAGTAACTGCCTCGACGGCGCCCGGCTCCCAGTGGGGGCCGGGCGCCGTTCGTATGTAAGGGGAGCACCCTGTGAGCAACGACCGGCTGACCACCCTCCTGGAGGAGTACGCGGGGCTCGAGAAGCAGATGGAGGACCCCTCCATCCACGCCGACCAGGCGCTGGTGCGCCGGGTCGGCCGCCGCTTCGCCGAACTCGCGCCGCTGCACGCCGCGTACACCGAGCTGGAGGCGGCCCGCGCCGACCTGGCCGCGGCCCGCGAACTCGCCGCCGAGGACCCGTCGTTCGCCGGTGAGGTCGAGGCGGTCGCCGCGGCACTGGCGCCGCTGGAGGAGAAGCTCGGCGAGATGCTGATCCCGCGCGATCCGCACGACGCCAAGGACGTGATCATCGAGATCAAGGCGGGCGAGGGCGGGCAGGAGTCCGCACTGTTCGCCGGCGACCTGCTGCGCATGTACACCCGGTACGCCGAGCGCCACGGCTGGACCGTGGAGATCATCGACGCGCAGGACTCCGACCTGGGCGGGGTCAAGGACGTGTCGGCCGCGGTCAAGACGAAGGGCGTACCGGCCGGCGGGCACGGCGTCTGGTCCCGGCTGAAGTGGGAGGGCGGCGTGCACCGCGTCCAGCGGGTACCGGTCACCGAGAGCCAGGGCCGGATCCACACCAGCGCGGCCGGCGTGCTGGTGCTGCCCGAGGCGGAGGACGTGGACGTGCACATCGAGCCGGGCGACATCCGGATCGACGTGTTCCGCTCGTCCGGGCCGGGCGGTCAGTCGGTCAACACCACCGACTCCGCGGTCCGGATCACCCACCTGCCCACCGGCATCGTGGTCAGCTGCCAGAACGAGAAGAGCCAGCTGCAGAACCGGGAGCAGGCCATGCGCATCCTGCGGGCCCGGCTGCTCGCCGCCGCCCAGGAGGAGGCCGACGCGGCCGCCTCGGACGCGCGCAAGGCCCAGGTGCGTACGGTGGACCGCTCGGAGCGGATCCGGACGTACAACTTCCCGCAGAACCGGATCACCGACCACCGGATCGGCTACACCGCGTACAACCTCGACCTGGCCCTGAGCGGCGACCTGGACGGCGTGCTGGACGCGCTGGCCGAGGCCGACCGGGCGGCCCGGCTGGCCGGCGGATCGGAGATCAGCCGAAGGCCCTGACCGTGAGCGTGCCCTGGTCCAGGCACGTCAGGTAGCGGCCGGCGACCTGACAGCCGCCGATGCCGGCCAGGGTGCCGCGCAGCGTGCCGCGGCCGGCGACGTCGAACTCCCGCACCGCGTACCGGCCGGGCGGGTCCAGGGTGGGCGTGAACGTCAGCACCGTGCCCGTCTCGGTGTCCAGCACGGCCGGCCGGGTGGCGAGGTCGGCCAGGATCCGGCCGGTGACCGCGTCGGCCAGCGCGCTGCGGCCGGTGTCGTTCGCCTGCAGCAGCAACCGTCCGTCCGGAAGCGCGTGGGCGTTGTCCCACTTCTCGGCCCGCCACCGGATCGCGCCGGTGAGCGGGTCGCGGCCCACCAGCCCGCGCGGGCGGCCGCCGAAACACATCAGGGGCCGGCAGTCGACCATGCCGGTGAACGCGGTCGCGGGCGCCTCCCACCGCGGCTGGAGCGTGCCGGCGGCGTATGCGTTCACGGTCACGTTGCCGTTCCCCGAGCGGGCCACGAAGAGCGTGTCGCCCTGCGAGTGCAGGTCGGTGAACGCGCCGTCGGAGTCCCGGCTGAGCAGCCACGGCACCCGGCCCCGGGCGGTCACCGTGCCGTCGGAGAGCCGGCGTACCTCGATCCGGCCGTCCGGTCCGGCGGTGACTATCGCCTGCGTCGCGCGCACGACCGTCCAGTTCACCACCCGCTGTTCCGGCGTCCACGACCACACCGTGGTGCCGTCCCGGAGCCGGACCAGCCGGACCTTGCGCAGTCCGCCGCCGCGGAAGGCCCACTCGGTGAGCAGGAGCGTGTCGGGCGTCGCCCAGGACGGCTCGCCGCGCTGCTGCCACAGCTCCGCGCCGGTCCGCTGGTCCACCGCGACGGTCTGCACGGCGAACGACGCGTCGTAGCCGTTGTCCTCCGGCCCGGGCGCGGTCACCTGCGGTTCCGCGCTCGGGAGCAGGACGACCCCGTGCTGCTCGCCGTGGATCCACCCGTTCTGTCCCGGTGCCTTGCGGGACCACAGCAGCTCGCCGCGGGCCGCGTCGTAGGCCCGGATCGACGATCCGGACGAGGTGCCGAAGACGTAGACCATGTCGGCGGTCACCTGCAGGCTGTCGTCCGGCTGGCCGGACACCGACCACACGGTGCGCAGCATCTGCGGGTCCGGCCGGGCCGAGCCGGTGACCGTCAGCACGCACAGGGCGGCCACCGCGGCCACCGCGTAGCGGCGGAGGTGGAACGGCCCGCCGCGGCGCCGGGCCGGTTCGGCGGGGGGCGAGCCGGACGTGACGTCACCCAGCTCGATCACGGTCACGGCGACGGCTCACTCTCAGGCGGGCTTGCGGCTGGCGGCGGCCGCCGCCAAGGCTGCACTCAGCGTACGACCCTTGGTGCCGACCTCGGACCATCCCGCGGCCAGGCCGATCGGGGTACCCGGAACCAGTGCCTGCCAGTTCTCCGCGGCCGCGGCGGCGCTGAGCCGGCGGGACACCTCGGCGGCCTGCGTCGGGCCGGCGCCGGGCAGCACCACCACGAACTCGTCACCGGCGAACCGGGCCACGAAGTCGCCGCGCCGCATCACCCGGTTCAGCACCCCGGCGATGCGCTGCAGCACCAGGTCGCCACAGTGCCGGCCGTGCCGGGCGTTGACCGCGGTGAAGCCGATCAGGTCACACACGCCGACCGCCGCCCGCTCGCCGCGGGCCAGCATCGCGGACACGTACCGCTCCAGCTGGCGCCGGTTCGGCAGGCCGGTGAGCGGATCGCTGAGCGACTCGTCGTCGTACCGGTGGGCCTCGCGGCTGGTCTCCTGGGCGTCCAGCCGGGCCGCCACCCCGTCCAGATAGCCGTCCCGGAGCCGGTCGATGCGCTGGGCGGCGAGGCGGAAGGCGTACCGGTCGGCGGCGTGCGCGGCCTCGTGGTCGCCGGCCACCGCGTGGCAGATGCTGCGCAGGCGGGCCGGTTCCGCGGCACCCAGGATCTCCGCGGACACCGGCACCGCGTCGAGCCGGTGCAGCGCGTCGGCCGGGTGGCCGGCCGCGATGGCGAGGCACACCCCGCCGAGGTGGCGCAGGTCCCGGGAGCGCACGCTGTCGCCGCCGGCGGCCAGCAGGCCGGTCACGTCCGCGTCGGTGGACTCGCCCAGCGCGGCCCGGCGGGCCAGGGCGTAGCCGTACACCGCCCGGCTGCTCGGGCGCAGCCGGGCGTCCGCGCCGGTGGCCAGGTACCGGGACAGCTCCGCGTCGATGTCCCGCAGTACCCGCAGGCAGCCGTCGGTGTCGCCCTGGTGGTCCAGCGACACCGCGTTGCGCATCCGGATGCCGGGTGCCGCGAACACCTCGGGTGCCAGCCCGACCGCGGCGCCGACCTGCCGGGCCTGCTCGATCGCGGTCAGCGCATGGCCGTGAAAACCGAGATAGGAGTACGCCATCGCGAGGTCGTGCCAGCCCCAGGCGGTCTCGGTGTCGCCGTCCGGCACCGCGGCCAGCGCCCGGGACGCCTGCACCAGATGGGTCACGCCCCGGTCCGAGGCGCCCTGCAGGTGCGCGCCGAGCGCCGCGAAGGCGTGCATCTGACCGCGCAGGTACGGGTCGGGAACCTCCCGCACCGCACCCGACGCGACGGTCATCGCGGAGGACAGCTCGGCCACCTGGCCCAGGTTGATCATCGCGCCGAACCGCTGGACCAGCGCGTACGCCCGGGTGGTGGGGTCGGTGGTCTGCTCGAGGACCCGGTCCAGGAGCGGCAACGCCTCGGCGGACCGCCCGCCCTGCTGAAGTTGCCCCGCCTGCCGCAACTCCGCGACGTTGTCCGCGAGCTGGTCCAACCAACTCAACAGGCGCCTCCCACGGCTGACCGCTGCCCCGCGGCCGGAAAGCCCAACCCGGCCGGTTGTGCCCGCACGCGACGTTTCATGATTATGCCGTGACACCGGCTGACGAACACCCCTCGGCGGGCACGGAACGGACGGCCCTGGCTCCGTTGCTGGCCAGTGCCGCCGCCGACCTCGAAAAGGCCGGTGTCGATTCGTCCCGCGCCGAGGCCGAACAGATCGCCGCGCACGTCCTGGACGTGCACCGCGGCCGGCTGGCGCTGATCGACACGGTCCGCGCGGACGAACAGCGGCGGATCGCCGACCTGGTGGCCCGCCGCGCCACCCGGGTGCCGTTGCAGCACCTGCTCGGCACGGCCGCGTTCCGGTATCTCGAGCTGGCCGTCGGCGACGGGGTGTTCGTGCCCCGCCCGGAGACCGAACTGCTGGCCGGCTGGGGCATCGAGCACGTCCGGCCCGGCGCCACCGTGGTCGACCTGTGCAGCGGCACCGGGGCGCTGGCCCTGTCGGTGGCGCACGAGGCCGCACCGGGCCGGGTGGTCGCGGTGGAACGGTCCCCGGCCGCGCTGGTCTGGCTGCGCCGTAACGCGTCGGCGTACCCCGTGGTCGAGGTCGTGCCCGGCGACGTGACCGACCCGGACCTGCTGGCCGGCCTCCGCGGCGGGGTGGACGTGGTGCTGTGCAACCCGCCGTACGTTCCGGACGGCACCGCCGTGCCACCCGAGGTGGCCGACCACGACCCGGCCGAGGCGGTGTTCGGCGGCGCGGACGGACTCACCGTGATCCGGCCGGTCGTCGGGCTGGCCGCCGGGCTGCTCCGGCCCGGCGGCGTGGTCGGCATCGAGCACGACGACGTGCACGCCGACGCGGTGCCCGCCCTGCTCGGCGCGGACGGCCGGTTCACCGACGTGACCGGCCACCGGGACCTGTCCGGGCGCCCACGATATGCGACAGCCCGCCGCCGCTGATGCGGAGTGCCCGCACCATGGCAGACTGCATCGTGTGATGCTCTACGACTGCCGGACCACCGCCGACCGGGACCGGGGCATCGCCGCGGCCGTCGAGGCGGTCAAGAGCGGCGAACTCGTGGTGTTGCCCACCGACACGGTGTACGGCATCGGCGCCGACGCGTTCACCCCGCACGCGGTGACCGCCCTGCTCAACGCGAAGGGCCGCGGCCGCAACGTGCCGCCGCCGGTGCTGGTCGGCTCCCGCCACACCCTCGACGGCCTGGTGTATTCGTTGCCCAAGGCCGCCCGCGACCTGGCCGACGCGTTCTGGCCGGGCGCGCTGACCATCATCGTCGAGCACTCGCCGAGCCTGCAGTGGGACATCGGCGACACCGGCGGCACGGTCGGCGTGCGGATGCCGCTGCACCCGGTGGCGCTCGAGGTGCTGCGCGAGGTCGGCCCGATGGCGGTGTCCTCCGCGAACAAGCACGGCCAGCCCGCCGCCACCACCGCGGAGGAGGCGCGCGACCAGCTCGACTACTCGGTCCGCGTGTACCTCGAAGCGGGACAGTGCCCGGAGCCGGTGCCGAGCACGATCGTCGACGTGACCGGCGACGTGCCGCGCATCGTGCGCGCCGGCGCGATCCCGTGGGAGAAGCTCCAGGACGTGGTGCCCGAGCTCCCGCCGGGACTGGCCTGAGATGGCGCCGTTCACGGTTCTGCACGTGTGCATGGGCAACATCTGCCGTTCGCCGATGGCGGAGCGGCTGCTGGCCCGCGCCGTGCGAGACCGTGCGACGGCGCTGGCCTCGGCCGGCGGCGGCACCGGACCGGCCGACCAGCTGGTCCGCAGCGTCAGCGCCGGCACCGGCGGCTGGCACGAGGGCGAGGCGATGAACCCGCCCGCGTCCCGCCAGGTCCTCGGCCGCGGCGGCGCGGTGGACGGCTTCACGGCCCGCAAGCTGCGCGGCGACTTCATCGACGAGGCCGACCTGGTCCTCACCGCCACCGCCGACCAGTACGACTACGTGGTCGCCCTGCGGCCGGAGGCGGCGGCCCGTACGTTCGTGCTCGGCGAGTTCGGCCGCCTGCTGCCCACCGTCGACGCCGGTGCCCTGCCACCGGCCGGGCCCACCCTCGACGCGGTGTACGCACGCGGCGTCGCGATCGTCGAGGCGGTGCACGCCCGGCGCGGCAGTGACCCGGCGCTGCCCACCGACGACCTGGACGACCCGTGGGGACGCGGCGACCAGACGTTCACCCGGATCGGCGACGAGATCGAGGACACCACGGTCCCGTTCGCCACGCTCCTGCTGCCCTGACCAGGCGTCACGGGACCCGGCTGGGCGCCTTCGGGTCGAGCTGTTCGGCGCCGCGGGCGATGTTGCGGGCCATCCCGCTGAAGATGACGCCGTGGAACGGCAGCACCGCGGCCCAGTACGCGTGCCCGGCCAGCCCCCGCGGCACGAACACCGCCCGCTGCCGGTACCGGCTGTGGGTGTCGTCCACCCGCTCCGCGTACATCTCCAGCCAGGCCCGGCCCGGCACCCGCATCTCGGCCCGCAGCCGCAGCAGCTCGCCGGGGCAGATCTCCTCCACCCGCCACCAGTCCAGCGCCTCGCCGACCAGCAGCCGGTCCCGGTCGCGCCGTCCGCGGCGCAGCCCGACGCCGCCGACCAGGCGGTCCAGCCAGCCGCGCACCGACCAGGCCAGCGGGAACGAGTACCACCCGTTCTCACCGCCGACGCTCTCGATCACCCGCCACAGCGCGGCCGCCGGCGCCTGCACGTCCCGGTGCCGGTCGTCGATGTAGACCGAGCCGCCGGACCAGGACGGGTCGCTGGGCAGCGGCTCGGCGGCCACGTCCCGGCCGGCCGCGTTGGACCACCGGGTCTCCACGTCGGCGTCGCGGATCTTGTCGAGCGCGCGCCGGACCGCCTCGTCGAAACCCAGCAGATCCCCGTCGGGTACGTGGACGGCGATGTCGTGTTCGTGCGTCACGGCCTCGTGCACCAGGCTGGCCACCAGGGGGCGGGCGATCGCGTTCGGCACCGGCGTGATCGCGCCGACCCAGTGTGCGGACAGCCACGGGCTCAACGGTCGTACCGGCAGGATCACCCGGCGGCGCAGGCCGGCCACCGCGGCGTACCGGTGCATCATCTGCTCGTAGGTGAGCACGTCCGGGCCGCCGATGTCGAAGCCGCGGTTCACCTCGGGCGGCAGGTCGGCGGCGGCGATCAGGTAGCGGAGCACGTCGCGTACCGCGATGGGCTGGATCCGGTTGTGCACCCAGCGCGGCGTGATCATGACCGGTAGGCGTTCGGTCAGGTAGCGCAGCATCTCGAACGACGCCGAACCGGAACCGATGATCACCGCGGCCCGCAGCACCGCGGTGGGTACCCCGCTGGCCAGCAGGATGTCGCCCACCTCGGCGCGGGAGCGCAGGTGCGGCGACGGGCGGTCGCCGGCCGGGGTCTCCGGACCGCCCAGGTAGACGATGCGGCGGACCCCGGCGGCCCGGGCCGCGGCGGCGAAGTTCTCCGCGGCCCGCCGGTCCAGTTCCTCGAAGCCGGGCTGTCCGAGCGAGTGCATCAGGAAGTACGCGACATCGACGTCCTGGAACGCGGGCGCCAGCGTGTCGGGCCGGCCCAGATCGCCCTCGACCACCTCCACCCGGTCCGCCCAGGGCACGTCCCGCAGCCGTCCGGCGCTGCGGGACAGGCAGCGGACGGTGTGACCGGCGTCGAGCAGACGGGGAGCCAGGCGGCCACCGATGTACCCGGTGGCGCCGGTGACGAGACAGCGCATAACTCATGACTGTGCCCGCAGGCAGGGGTGGATAAGCCATATGCTCGAAATCGCAGCGCCGCCGACGTGAGGAACGCCATGCACACGTACTGGGGTCCGGACTTCGACCTGTTGGCGCGTGAGGATCCGGAGATCGCCGGGGTGGTGCTGGGCGAGCTGGACCGGCAGCGCGCCGGCCTGCAGCTCATCGCCAGCGAGAACTTCACGTCGCCGGCGGTCCTGGCCGCGCTCGGTTCCACGCTGACCAACAAGTACGCCGAGGGGTACCCCGGGCACCGCTACTACGGCGGGTGCGCCCAGGTGGACCGGGCCGAGGACCTCGCCGTGCAGCGCGCCCGGGACCTGTTCGGCGCGGAGCACGCGAACGTGCAGCCGCATTCCGGGGCGTCGGCGAACCTGGCCGCGTACGCCGCCCTGGTCCAGCCGGGCGACACGGTGCTGGCGATGGACCTGCCGCACGGCGGTCACCTCACCCACGGCAGCAAGGTCAACTTCTCCGGCAAGTGGTTCCACCACGTCGGGTACACCGTGCGCGCGGACACCGAGCTGATCGACTACGACGAGGTTCGCGACCTGGCCCTGGCGCACCGTCCGAAAATGATCATCTGTGGCGCCACCGCGTACCCCCGCCTGATCGACTTCGCCCGGTTCCGGGCGATCGCCGACGAGGTGGGCGCGTACCTGATGGTGGACGCGGCACACTTCATCGGCCTGGTCGCCGGGCGGGCGGTGCCGTCACCCGTAGCGCACGCCGACGTGGTCACCTGCACCACCCACAAGGTGCTGCGCGGACCGCGGGGCGGCATGATTCTCTGCCGTGAGGATCTCGCCCCGCGCATCGACAAGGCCGTCTTCCCGTTCACCCAGGGCGGGCCGATGATGCACGCCGTGGCCGCGAAGGCGGTCGCTCTGCGGGAGGCGGCGCGGCCCGATTTCCAGCGGTACGCCGAGCAGGTGGTCCGGAACGCCCAGGCGCTGACCGCCGGGCTCGCCGCCGAGGGGATGCGCCCGGTCTCCGGTGGCACCGACACCCACCTCGCCCTGCTCGACCTGCGCGAGGCGGGCGTCACCGGCCGGGACGCCGAGGCGCGCTGCGAGCTGGCCGGGATCACGCTGAACAAGAACGCCATTCCGTACGACCCGGAGCGGCCGACCGTGGCCTCCGGGGTGCGGGTGGGCACACCGTGCGTGACCACCCAGGAGATGCGGGAGGGCGAGATGCGTCACATCGCCGGGCTGATCGCGCTCGCGGTGGGCGCCGACCCGCGGACCGCGCCCGGTGCGGCCCGGCTGGCCGACGTGCGTGACGAGGTGACCGCGCTGGTCCGGCGGTTCCCGGCGTACGCGGCGACCGGGGTCCCGGCGTGAGCGGGGCGGAAACCGGGCGGCCCGCGAACCCGGCGACCGGGGTCCCCGGCGTGAGTGCGCCGGAAACCGGGCGGCCCGCGACCGGGGTCCCCGGCGTGAGCGGGCCGGAAACCGGGGGGCCCGCGACCCGGGGGGTGCCGACGCAGGGTGGGGCGGTGCGGCCCGGGGTGGTGCGCGCGATCCTCGGCCGGGACGTCGACGACGACCAGCGCCCGCTGCCGGAGCTGCCGCCGCTGCCCGAGGACCCGCGCTGGCGGATCGAGCACCTGCCGTTCGTCGCGGCGGTCGGGTTCGCCCTGGTGCTCTGCGCGGCCTCGATCGGCTTCCTCGCCGGTGGTCCGACCGCCGCCCTCGGTGCCGGCGCGGGTACCGCCGTGGTGACCGTCGGCGTCACGCTGACCACGCTGGTCATCGCGTGGGCGGACGTGATTCGGCCGGCCCTGGTGATGCCGGTGGGGCTGGCGGTCTATGTGATCAAATACTCATTGATCATCTTCCTGATGATCAGCGTTGCGGCCAGTGGGTGGGCCGGTGGTGATCCGATGGCCTGGGGCATCGCGGGCGGCAGCATCGTGCTGACCGGGGTGCAGGTGTGGTGGCTGACCCGGCTGGCGCGCCGCCGCACGCCCTGATCTGGCTGGTCAGCTGGCTTGCGGCGGGACTCGGCGCCCGATCCGGTGACAGCCGTGCGGCAGCCCTGGCCCCGGCTTGAATCGGAGGGGTACTGTTTCGCCGAGCCGCCAGCGCCCCCGTCGCCGGGACAACCCACCGTTGTCCGGGGGGTCTCGGCCAGCCTCATGTTTCCTGCTGATATCGTTTCGCCCGTCATGGCCGGTCAGCAGCCCCCCTCAGAACCCCGCAAGGACGACGCCTACGAACCGGTGAATTCCGGTTCCGGTTACGTGGCGATCAGTTACCTCATCGGGGGAATGGTCGTGTGGGGCGGGATCGGCTGGCTGGTGGATCAGTGGCTCGGCACCAAGGGCATCGCGATGGGTATCGGAGCGGTGGTCGGCGGCGCGGCCGGTGTCTACCTCATTGCGCGCCGTCTCGGCGCCTGACCTGGAAGGGCTACGGTGACCGGTCGAACGATCGTTCTCGCGTCGGAGGTTCCTTTCCCGCCGAGCGTCGAGGACTTCTACCTGCCCAGCATCGTTCCGTGGGGCGGGCACGACTACTGGTTCACCAAGATCACTCTGCTGCTGTGGATCACGGTCGCGATGCTGATCATCTTCTTCCTGGTGGCCTACCGGAAGCCGAAGCTGGTGCCGACCAAGCGGCAGTGGCTCGCCGAGTCGATCTACGGGTTCGTGCGGAACAACATCGCCGTCGACATGATCGGCAAGGAGGGCGTGCGCTTCGCGCCGTACCTCACGACGCTCTTCTGCTTCATCTTCGTGATGAACCTCTGGGGCATCGTGCCGATGGCCCAGATCTCGCCGAACTCGCACATCGCGTTCCCGATCATCCTCGCGCTGATCAGCTGGGTGATGTTCATCTACCTGGGCTTCAAGAAGCACGGCATCGGCTACATCAAGTTCGCCCTGGTGCCGCCGGCCCCGTGGTTCATCCTGCCGATCCTGGTGCCGATCGAGTTCTTCTCGAACTTCATCGTGCGGCCGTTCTCGCTCGCCATCCGGCTCTTCGCCAACATGTTCGCGGGCCACATGCTGCTGTTGGTCTTCACGCTCGGCGGCTTTGCGATGATCAACGCGAACGCACTGCTGACGCCGATCTCGATTCTGTCCTGGCTGATGACCATCGCTCTGACGTTCCTCGACTTCGCGGTCATCGCGTTGCAGGCCTACGTCTTCACGGTGCTGACCGCCAGCTACATCCAGGGCTCGCTCGCGGAAAGTCACTGAGCCCGAGCCCTGGTCTGAGTTTCCTGTTGTAAGGCCCGTTGTCGTCCCGCATGACAGTCATGCGAGATACCAGGAGGAACTGAGCAATGGCACCACTTGCTGAAGTTGTCGGTAGCACCGCCGCCATCGGCTACGGCCTCGCGGCCATCGGCCCCGGCATCGGTGTGGGTCTGGTCTTCGCCGCCTACATCCAGTCGACCGCGCGCCAGCCCGAGTCGGCCCGTATCACCCAGCCGTTCCTCTGGATCGGCTTCGCCGTGGTCGAGGTTCTCGCCCTGCTGGGTATCGCGTTCGGCTTCATCTGGGCCGGCGAACTCTGATCCTCAGCCTCGACAGGAGGTGCCCATGAAATCCGTTGACTATCTGGCTTCCGAGGCCGAGCACAGCCCGATCGTGCCGCTCTGGCAGGAGCTGGTACTCGGTTCGATCGCCTTCGCCATCATCTGCTTCGTCCTGATGAAGTTCGTCTTCCCCCGCATGGAGGAGACGTTCCGGGCCCGGGTCGACGCGATCGAGGGCGGGATCAAGCGCGCCGAAACGGCGCAGGCCGAGGCGAACGAGCTGCTCGAGCAGTACCGTGCGCAGCTCGCCGAGGCCCGCACCGAGGCGGCCCGGATCCGCGACGAGGCCCGTGCCGACGCGGAGGGCATCCGGCAGGACGTTCTCGCCAAGGCCCGGGAGGAGTCCGACCGGATCATCGCGGCCGGCACCGAGCAGCTGGCCGCGCAGCGCGAGAGCATCGTGCGGGAACTGCGCGCCGAGGTGGGCACGCTCGCCGTCGACCTGGCCGGCCGGATCGTCGGTGAGTCGCTCGCCGACGAGGCGCGCAACCGCGGCACGGTCGACCGGTTCATCAACGAGCTGGACGCCACCGGCCCGACCGGCGGGCGGCGCTGATGGCGTCCGCCGGCCGGGAGGCCTTCGCCGAAGCGGCGGAGCGGCTCGCCGCGGACACCGCCAAGGCCACGGCCGCGCAGCTGGCCACGGTCGCCGACGAGATCCTGTCGGTGGCCCGTCTGCTGCAGGGCGAGCCGCGGCTGCGCCGGGCGCTGACCGACCCGTCGCGCAGCAGCGCGGACCGGTCGGAACTGCTCCGGTCGGTGCTCTCCGGCAAGCTGACCAAGGCCGCCGTGGACGTGCTCGCGTTGCTGGCCGGCGGCCGGTGGTCCCGGCCCAGCGAACTGCTGGACGCGGTCGAACGCCTCGGCGTCGACGCGCTGCTGCAGTCCGCGGACCGGTCCGGTGACCTGGCCGAGGTGGAGGACGAGCTGTTCCGTTTCGGGCAGACCGCCTCCGCGCACCCCGAGTTGGCGGTCACGCTCGGTGACCCCGGTGCGCCGATCGAGCGGCGGGCTAAGCTGGTGCAAGACCTGCTGAAAGGCAAGGTCCGGCTGGCCACGGGGCGACTCGTCGAGGTGGCGCTCGAAGGGTTCGGCGGCCGGGGCTTCGAGGCTTCGCTGACCCGGCTGGTGGAGTTGACCGCGGCGAAACGCGACCGTCAGGTGGCGTACGTGACCGTTGCGCGGCTCCTCAGTGATGACGACGAGCAGCGACTGGCTGCCAAGTTGTCCGCCATGTACGGCCGGCAGGTCTCGCTGAAGGTCGACGTCGATCCGCGGATCGTCGGCGGCGTCAGCGTCCGGGTCGGCTCCGACCTCTACGACGGCACGACCCTGCGGCGGCTCAACGAGGCCAAGCAGGCGTTCGCCCGATAAGTTTCGTTCCCTTCGACGGCGGCGACGCCGACGAGCAGCCCCTCGGTGGCGGCGACGTCCCGAGCACACAAGAGAAGGCAGAGGATGGCCGAGCTGACCATCTCCTCGGACGAGATCCGGGGGGCGCTAGAGCGCTACGTCTCGTCCTACACGCCCGAGGTCTCCCGCGAGGAGGTCGGCATCGTCTCCGATGCGGGCGACGGCATCGCGCACGTCGAGGGCCTGCCCTCGGTGATGGCGAACGAACTGCTCGAATTCTCCGACGGCACGCTGGGCGTGGCCCTGAACCTCGACGTCCGTGACATCGGCGTCGTGGTCCTCGGCGACTTCACCGGCATCGAGGAGGGGCAGCCGGTCAAGCGGACCGGCCGCGTCCTCTCCGTGCCGGTCGGCGACGCGTTCCTCGGCCGGGTGGTCAACGCCCTGGGCGAGCCGATCGACGACCGTGGCGACATTCCGAACGAGGGCTTCCGCGAGCTGGAGCTGCAGGCGCCGAACGTGATGGCGCGGCAGCCGGTGAAGGAGCCGCTGCAGACCGGCATCAAGGCGATCGACGCCATGACGCCGATCGGCCGCGGCCAGCGCCAGCTGATCATCGGCGACCGTAAGACCGGTAAGACCACGGTCGCGCTCGACACGATCATCAACCAGCGAGCCAACTGGGAGTCCGGCGACCCGAAGAAGCAGGTCCGCTGCATCTACGTGGCGATCGGCCAGAAGGCGTCGACGATCGCCAGCATCCGGGGCACGCTCGAGGAGCAGGGCGCGCTGGAATACACCACGATCGTGGCGTCGCCCGCGTCCGACCCGGCCGGCTTCAAGTACATCGCGCCGTACACCGGCTCGTCCATCGGACAGCACTGGATGTACGCCGGCAAGCACGTCCTGATCGTGTTCGACGACCTCACCAAGCAGGCCGAGGCGTACCGCGCCGTGTCCCTGCTGCTGCGCCGCCCGCCGGGCCGCGAGGCGTACCCGGGTGACGTCTTCTACCTGCACTCCCGCCTGCTGGAGCGCTGCGCCAAGCTCTCCGACGAGCTGGGTGGCGGCTCGATGACCGGTCTGCCGCTGATCGAGACGAAGGCCAACGACATCTCGGCCTACATCCCGACCAACGTCATCTCGATCACCGACGGGCAGATCTTCCTCGAGGCGGACCTGTTCGCCTCCGGTGTGCGCCCGGCCATCAACGTCGGCACCTCGGTGTCCCGGGTGGGCGGTTCCGCGCAGGTCAAGGGCATGCGCCGGGTCTCCGGCCGGCTCCGTCTCGACCTGGCCCAGTACCGCGAGCTGGAGGCGTTCTCGGCCTTCGCCTCCGACCTGGACAAGGCGTCGCGGGCCCAGCTGGAGAAGGGCGTCCGCCTGGTCGAGCTGCTCAAGCAGCCGCAGTACTCGCCGTACTCGGTGGTCGACCAGACGATCGTGATCTGGGCCGGCACCACCGGCCAGCTCGACGACATCCCGGTCGGTGACGTCCGGCGGTTCGAGGCCGAGCTGCTGCAGTGGATCAAGCGGCACCGCAGCGAGACCTACACCGCGATCGAGTCGTCCGGCGTCCTCACCGACGAGCAGGTGGAGACCCTGGAGTCCGGTGTGGCGGAGTTCAAGCCGCTGTTCAAGCAGGGTGACACCGGCATCAAGCTGCACGAGGCCGAGGCCGAGCCGATCGAGGAGGGCCACGAGACTCGCGAGACCGTCACCCGCGAGGTGCGCTCCAGCAAGGACGAGGCCTAGCCATGGCCGGTCAGGTACAGCTCCTCCGGCGGCGCATCCGCACCGTCCGGTCGACCAAGAAGATCGCCAAGGCGCAGGAGCTGGTGGCCACCAGCCGCATCGCCAAGGCCCAGGAGCGGGTGGCTGCCTCCAAGCCGTACGCCGAGGCGATCACCCGGGTCCTCACGGCGCTGGCCACGAACGCGACGATCGACAACCCGCTGCTGACCCCGCGCGAGCGGGTGCAGCGGGCCGGCGTCCTGCTCATCACCAGCGACCGGGGCCTGGCCGGCGCCTACAACGCCAACGCGATCCGCACCTGTGAGCAGCTGATCGCCCGGCTGCGCGCGGACGGCAAGGACGTGGCGCTGTACGTCATCGGCCGCAAGGGTGTCGGCTACTACCGGTTCCGCAACCGGCCGATCTCGGCCAGCTGGACCGGTTTCTCCGAGCGTCCGTCCTTCGAGGACGCCCGGCGGGTCGGGGACGCGCTGCTCGGCGCGTTCGTGTCCGGGGCCGACGACAACGGCGAGCAGCACGGCCCGGAGAACATCGAGGGCGTGGACGAACTGCACATCGTCAGCACCCAGTTCAAGTCGCTCATCACGCAGTCCGCACAGGCGCACTTCCTGGCGCCGATGCAGGTCGAGGAGCGCGAGCGGGAGCCCGGTCTGCGCCCGGCGTACGAGTTCGAGCCGGAGGCCGGCGAGCTGCTGGACGCGCTGCTGCCGAAGTACCTCAACACCCGCATCTACGCGGCGTTGCTGGAGTCGGCGGCGAGCGAGTCGGCGTCCCGGCGGCGGGCCATGAAGAGCGCCTCGGACAACGCGGACGACCTGCTCAAGCGGTACACCCGAGAGATGAACTCCGCGCGGCAGGCCGCGATCACCCAGGAAATCAGTGAAATCGTCGGCGGCGTCGAGGCGCTGTCCGCGTCGGGAAGTGATGGATGATGACTGCTGTAGCTGAGCCCACCAAGACGGAGACCGGCGTCGGCCGCGTCGTCCGGGTCATCGGCCCGGTCGTCGACGCCGAGTTCCCGCGCGATGCGATGCCCGACATCTACAACGCGCTGCACGTCGACGTGACCCTCTCCGAGGGCACCAAGACGCTGACCCTGGAGATCGCGCAGCACCTCGGCGACAACGTGGTGCGGGCGATCTCGATGCAGCCCACCGACGGCCTGATCCGGGGTGCCGAGGTCCGGGACACCGGCGCGCCGATCTCGGTGCCGGTCGGCGACGTGACCAAGGGCCATGTGTTCAACGCGCTCGGTGAGGTGCTCAACGCCGACCCGTCCACGCTGAACGTCACCGAGCGCTGGCCGATCCACCGCCAGCCTCCGGCGTTCGCCGACCTCGAGCCGAAGACCGAGATGCTGGAGACCGGCATCAAGGTGCTCGACCTGCTCGCGCCGTACGTGCGCGGTGGCAAGATCGGCCTGTTCGGCGGCGCGGGCGTGGGCAAGACGGTGCTCATCCAGGAGATGATCATCCGGGTGGCCCGCAACTTCGGCGGTACCTCGGTGTTCGCCGGCGTGGGTGAGCGCACCCGCGAGGGCAACGACCTGATCCTGGAAATGGCCGAGGGTGGCGTGCTCGACAAGACCGCCCTGGTGTTCGGTCAGATGGACGAGCCGCCGGGCACCCGCCTGCGGGTCGCGCTGACCGCGCTGACCATGGCGGAGTACTTCCGGGACGTGCAGAACCAGGAGGTGCTGCTCTTCATCGACAACATCTTCCGGTTCACCCAGGCCGGTTCCGAGGTCTCCACGCTGCTCGGCCGCATGCCGTCCGCGGTGGGTTACCAGCCCACCCTGGCCGACGAGATGGGCCAGCTGCAGGAGCGGATCACCTCGGTCCGGGGCAAGGCGATCACCTCGCTGCAGGCGATCTACGTGCCCGCCGACGACTACACCGACCCGGCGCCGGCCACCACGTTCGCCCACCTGGACGCGACCACGAACCTCGAGCGGTCGATCTCCGACAAGGGCATCTACCCGGCCGTGGACCCGCTGGCCTCCAGCTCGCGGATCCTGGCGCCGGAGTTCGTCGGTGCCGAGCACTACGCGGTCGCCCGTGAGGTGCAGCGGATCCTGCAGAAGTACAAGGACCTGCAGGACATCATCGCCATCCTCGGTATGGACGAGCTCTCCGAGGAGGACAAGGTCACGGTGCAGCGGGCCCGCCGCATCGAGCGTTTCCTCTCGCAGAACACGTACGCCGCCGAGCAGTTCACCGGCGTTCCCGGCTCGACGGTCCCGCTGAAGGAGACCATCGAGGCGTTCAAGAAGATCAGCGAGGGCGAGTACGACAGCTTCCCCGAGCAGGCCTTCTTCATGTGCGGTGGCCTGGAGGACCTCGAGCGCAACGCGCACGAGCTGATGAAGGGCTGATCCACCCGGGTCTGGGAAAGTGTGAGCCGCGTCGACCATGTCGGCGCGGCTCACTCGTTCGAGTAATCTTGTCGGTGGACACTTGCGCGCCCCTGCGATCATCCCCATGGTGGCAGGGCCATTGACCAGCATGGTTGGGGATCGGGTGGCAAAGGGCGAATCGGGCACGCCTCGGCGGGCGGCGAAGGTCGGCGCCGAGGGCGCGAAGCCCAGGCGGCGGCGTGCTCCGCTGTGGGCGCGGCTGTGCGCGGTCTTCGGCTGCCTCCTCATGGTCATCAGCGGCGGTGCGCTCGTCACCAGCCAGGTGCTGGTGGCCCGCTACGCCGGTGCGGTCAACAACCAGGACCTGTTCGGTGACGCCGCGGTCGCCGGGGAGAAGAAGGACAAGCCGAGCGAGATCAAGGGCCCGGCGACCATCCTGCTGGCCGGCATCGACCCGCGCGACACCAAGACCGCGCCGCTGTCGGACTCGATCATCGTGGTGCACGTACCGAAGAACATGAACGAGGCGTACGTCTTCTCCGTCCCGCGGGACCTCCGGGTGGAGATCCCGGCGTACGAGAAGACCGGGTTCAACGGCGGCACCGACAAGATCAACTCGGCGATGTCGTACGGCAGCCGGAAGCCCGACGGCGGGCACGACATCGCCCAGGGGTTCGGCCTGCTGGCGAAGACGATGTCCAAGCTCACCGGGGTCGAGGAGTTCGACGCCGGCGCCATCGTGAACTTCGGCGGCTTCAAGAAGATCGTCGACGCGATGGGCGGCGTCACCATGACGATCGACCAGGACGTCAAGTCCGAGCACCTGCAGCCCAACGGTCAGTCCCGGCCCAAGCTGGCGCGGTGCTCCGACAACCAGTGCGAGCACCCCTACTACGGGCCGCAGAAGCAGTACAAGAAGGGCACCCGCCACCTCAAGGGGTGGGAGGCGCTGGACTACGTCCGCCAGCGGTACGGCCTGAAGAACGGCGACTACGACCGGCAGCGGCACCAGCAGCAGTTCATCAAGGCCATCGCCAAGCAGGCGCTGAGCAAGGACGTGGTGACCAATCCGGCCAAGCTGGACCGGGTGCTGCGGGCCGCCGGTGGGTCGCTCACCTTCGCCGGGCGCGGCTACAACGTGGTCGACTGGGGCCTGGCCCTGAAGAACGTCAGCCCGGAGAACATGACCCTGATCAAGCTGCCCGGCCGCTCACTGATCGAGGGCGGGCAGTACCGGGGCGAGGCGCTGGACCCGTCCGCCGAGGAGTTCTTCGACGCATTGAAGAACGACAGCGTCGGTACGTTCCTGCTCAGTCACCCCGAGTTCATCCAGGCCGAGGAGTAGCCACCCGGGACACCGGGCCGGCGTACCGCCATCTAGAATTCCACCCGTCAGGGTTCGTAGGACTGAGGAGACAGCGTGGCCAGTCAGCTGCACGTCCGGGTCGTCGCCGTCGAGGAGCGGATCTGGTCCGGTGACGCCGACATGGTCGTCGCCCGGACGACCGAGGGCGAGATCGGCGTCCTGCCCGGCCACGCACCGCTGCTCGGTCTGCTCAAGGAGCCCAGCCAGGTGCGGGTCAAGCTCGCCGGCGGAGACCAGCTGACCTACGACGTCACCGGCGGTTTCCTCTCCATCGACGCGGACGGCGTGACCGTCCTGGCGGAGAGTGCCACCCCCGCCACGCCCGACGCGCACTGACGCCCACGATGCAGATTCTGGAACTCCTCGGAATCTGTTTCGGCGCGTTCCTCGCGCTACTCCTAGCGATCTTCCTCCGCCGCCGGCTGCTCATGGCCGGCGGCGGAACCATTCGGGTCCAGGTCCGGGTCAGCACGATGGTCCCCGGTCGCGGCTGGTCGTCCGGCATCGGCCAGTTCGTCGGCGACGAGCTGCGCTTCCACCGCATGTTCAGCTTCGCGGTCCGGCCCAAGCGGGTGCTCGACCGGCGCGGGCTCACGGTCGACGACCGCCGCCTCCCGGAGGGGCCGGAACGCCTCGCCATGCCCGGCGACTGGGTGATCCTGACCTGCACCACCGACGGCTGCCGGGTGGAGATCGCGATGGCCGAGTCCACGGTCACCGGTTTCCTGTCCTGGCTCGAGGCCGGCCCGCCCGGCCGCCGGCTTCACCCGCACAGGTCGGCCGGCGGCTCGGAGACCAGCTCCACCTCGTAACCCCAGCCGTCCTCCAGGTAGGCCGCGTAGCTGTCCGGCCCACCCGCGTGCGGATGCCGGTCCGCGAACATCAGCGCCCAGCCGTGCTCCGGCGCCGCCGCGGCCAGCCGGTCCACCTCGTCCCGGCCGCCCACCGTGAACGCCAGATGGTTCAGCCCGGGCGCCAGCCGGTCGTGCACCGGCCCGGACCGGGCCGGTGACTCCTCCAGCACCAGGTACGTCCTGCCGTGCCGCCAGGACCGGCCCAGCGCCCACCGCTGGTACGGCACCCAGCCCAACTCGCCCAGCAGCCAGCCCCACGGGCCCACGGCTCCACTCAGGTCCGGCACCCACAGCTCGACGTGGTGCAGGCCGCCGGTCACCGTCCCGCGCCGCCCGGCACCCACTTGACGTCGCCGTTCGGGTTGGCCGTCCGGGCCAGGATGAACAGCAGGTCGGACAGCCGGTTCAGATACTTCGCCGGCAGCACGCCGGTGCGCTCCGGGTCCGCCGTGCACAACGCCCACACCGAACGTTCGGCCCGCCGTGCCACGGTCCGCGCCACGTGCAGCAGCGCGGCGCCCGGGGTGCCGCCGGGGAGCACGAAGGAGTCCAGCGCCGGCAGGAGTTCGTTGAACTCGTCACACCAGCCCTCGAGCCGCTCCACGTACGCCTCGGTGATCCGCAGCGGCGGGTACGGCGGGTTCTCCGACTCCGGATTGCACAGATCGGCGCCCACGTCGAAGAGGTCGTTCTGGATCGTCGCGAGCATGGTCCGCAGGTCGGCGGTCAGCCCGCCCAGGGCCAGCGCCACGCCGAGCGCGGCATTGCACTCGTCGACGTCGGCGTACGCCACGATCCGCGGATCGGTCTTCTCCACCTGCTCGTTGTTGCCCAGGCGGGTCTGCCCGGCGTCGCCGGTCTTGGTGTAGATGCGGGTGAGATGCACGGCCATGGCACCCACCCTACGGAGCCCGGTGCGGAGAACCCCATACGATGGCCCGCGTGGATGTGATCAGGGTGAAGGGCGGCGCGCGGCTCGCCGGTGACGTCACGGTCGGCGGCGCGAAGAACTCCGCGCTCAAGCTGATGGCGGTCGCACTGCTCGCCGAGGGACAGACCGTGATCGGGAACGTGCCCCGGATCACCGACATCGCCATCATGGCCGAGGTGCTGCGCCGGCTCGGTTGCCAGGTGACGCTGGACGGCACCGAGGCGACCATCGACGTACCGGCCGAGCCCGGCAGCGAGGCCGACTACGACCTGGTGCGCCGTCTGCGCGCGTCGATCTGCGTACTGGGCCCGCTGCTGGCCCGCCGCGGGTACGTCCGGGTGGCGCTGCCCGGCGGCGACATGATCGGCTCCCGCGGCCTGGACATGCACGTCTCCGGGCTGGCCCGGATGGGCGCCGACATCACCGGCGAGCACGGCTTCGTCATCGCGTCCGCGCCGAACGGGCTGCGCGGCTCGAAGATCTGGCTGGACTTCCCGAGCGTCGGCGCCACCGAGAACCTGCTGATGGCCGCGGTGCTGGCCAAGGGCGTCACGGAGATCGACAACGCGGCCCGCGAGCCGGAGATCGTGGACATCTGCCAGATGCTCAACGCGATGGGCGCCCGGATCTCCGGCGCCGGAACGTCCATCCTGGAGATCGAGGGCGTGGACGCGCTCCGGCCGGTGCGGCACACCACGGTGGGCGACCGGATCGTGGCCGGCACCTGGGCGTTCGCCACCGCCATGACGCGCGGTGAGGTGACCGTGCACGGCGTGCGCCCGGAATTCCTGGACATCGCGCTGGACAAGCTGGTGCAGGCCGGCGCGGTGGTCGACCCCGGAGAACAGCACTTCCGGGTACGCATGGACGACCGCCCGAAGGCCGTGGACATCGTGACGCTGCCGTTCCCGGGCTTCGCCACCGACCTGCTGCCGATGGCGATCGGCCTGGCCACGGTGGCCGAGGGCTCGTCGCTGATCACCGAGAACATCTTCGACGGCCGGTTCATGTTCGTGAACGAGATGGTGCGGCTCGGTGCGGACATCCGTACCGACGGGCACCACGCCGTGGTCCGCGGCCGGGAGCGGCTCTCCGGAGCGCCGGTCCGGGCGACCGACATCCGGGCCGGTGCCGGGCTGGTCATCGCCGGGCTGTGCGCGGACGGCGTCACCGAGGTCGGCGAGGTCCACCACATCGACCGCGGCTACCCCGACTTCGTGTCCGACCTGGCGAAGCTCGGCGTCGAGGTGGAACGCGCGGACGTGCCGGAGCCGACGTTCGACTTCTGAGCCCACCCGCGGCGGAAAACCCATGCGAGTACGTGACATGAGCCCGTACCCCGGAGGTCAGAGGGCCGGGAGGTCGCCGACCAGCCGGCGGGCCTCCTCGATGTGTTCCGGAAAGACCAGCACGGCGACCTGGCCGTCCGGCCGGAGCGCGCGGGTGGCCCGGATGCCGGCGTCGGCGAGCAGCCGCCGGATGTCGTCGGCCACCTCCGGCTCGTCGACCACCGCGGCCGGGCAGAGCAGGCCGTAGTCCTCCTGCTCGCCGAAGATGGCCAGCCCGTACAGCTCGCGCAGCGGGTCGTCGGCGCGTTCCACCCATTGCAGTCCGAGGCGCCAGAACACCACGCCGACGATGCCGATCAGCATGACGGCGACCAGTGGCCCGATGAGGTACCAGCCGTCGCTCGTGGCCATGGGCACAGTCTGGCACCGGCGATCACGGTTTTCCCTGGATTTGCCCCGATCGGGACAACGGCCCGGTGGCTGAGTCCTCGTTAAGGCCTTTCGCTAGGGTGAACAGAGGACTTCAGCGACGAAGGAGACGCACATGGCGGGTCGGCTCGCGGTCATCGGCTCGGGTCTGATGGGCTCTGGCATCGCCCAGGTGTCGGCACAGGCCGGGTGGCAGGTCACCATGCGGGACATCGACGATGCCTCGCTCTACCGCGGTGTCAGCGCGATCCGGGACTCCCTGGGCCGGTTCGCCGCCAAGGGAAAGATCTCGGAGGAGGACGCCGAGGAGACGCTCAGCCGGATCACCACCACCACCGACCTGGACGCGGCGGCGGACGCGGACATCGTGGTGGAGGCGATCTTCGAGCGGATCGAGGCGAAGCACGAGGTGTTCCGCACGCTCGACAAGATCTGCAAGGCCGGCGCGGTCCTGGGCACCAACACCTCCGCCATCCCGATCACCCAGATCGCCGCCGTGACCGCCCGGCCGGAGTCCGTGGTCGGCATCCACTTCTTCTCGCCGGTGCCGATGATGAAGCTCGTCGAGCTGGTCCGCGGCTACCAGACCTCGGACGACACGCTGGCCGCCGCCCGGTCGTACGCGGAGGAGGTCGGCAAGACCTGCGTCGAGGTCAAGCGGGACGTGGCCGGCTTCGTCTCCAACCGGCTGTTCGCCGCGCTGGTGGTCGAGGCGATCAAGCTGGTCGAGACCGGGGTGGTCTCCGCGGCCGACCTGGACACGGTCATGAAGCTCGGCTTCGGGCACACCATGGGCCCGCTGGCGACCGTCGACCTGACCGGCATCGACGTGCTGCTGCACGCCGCCCAGAACATCTACCACGACACCGGCGACGACAAGTTCTTCCCGCCGGAACTGATGCAGCGCATGGTCACCGCCGGCGACCTGGGCCGCAAGACCGGCAAGGGCTTCTACTCGTACTAGGGCCCTAGCCGTCGCGCCGGGTCGTCCAGCGGAACGTGGTGAGGCACAGGACCAGGGCGACCACGCACCACAGGCCCAGCACCAGGGCGACCCGGCCGAGTTCGTAGGAGCCGGCCGGTTCCCGGGCGCCGAACGACTCCGGCAGGAACACCGCCCGCAGCCCCTGGCACATCCACTTCAGCGGAAAGATCGCGGCCACGTTCTGCATCCAGGTGGGCAGGCTGGTGAACACGAAGAACACGCCGGAGGTGAACTGCAGGATCAGCGCCACCGGTGTGACCACCGCCGGTGCGCTGCGCCCGGTCCGGGCCAGCGACGAGAACGCCACCCCGCACAGCGTGCACGCGGTGATGCCGAGCACCGACACCCACAGGAAGGTCAGCCACTTGGCGCCGCTGTCCGGCAGATCCAGCCCGAACAACAGGGCGGCCACGGCCAGCAGGATCGCGGTCTCCAGTACCGCGATGAACGCCACCATCAACACCTTGCCGGCGAAGTAGACCCACTTCGGCATCGGCGTGCCGAGCAGCCGCTTGAGCACCCCCCGGTCGCGTTCCATCGGAATCTGGATGGCCAGCGCCTGAAAACCCGCCGTCATCAGCCCGGTGGCGATCATCCCGGTCACGAAGTACTGGGTGAACTTCACCCCGGCGCCGATCTCCCCGGTGAAGATCGACCCGAACACCAGAATCATGATCGCCGGAAACGCCAGCGTGAACATCACCTGCTCCCGGCTGCGCAGGAACTGCCGGATCTCCAGCCCGCCCTGCCGCAGGCCCAACGACGCCGTACTCATCGCGCCCCGATCATGTCCAGGTAGACGTCCTCGAGCGTCGGCCGGGTCACCGTGAGCCCCGGCACCTCGCCGTCGAACCGCGCGGCCAGGTCGGTCACCACCGCCGTCGGCGCCGCGCTCTCGGTGCGATGCCAGGTGCCGTCCGGGGTACGCCAGGACACCGTCGCCAGCGCCGAGTCACGGTTCCCCAGCTGCCGCGGCGTATCCAGCGCGATCAGCCGCCCGCCGGCGATCACGCCCACCCGGTCGGCGAGCGCCTCCGCCTCCTCCAGGTAGTGCGTGGTCAGCACGATGGTGGTGCCGGTGGCCCGCAGATCCCGGACCAGTCCCCAGAACTCGCGGCGCGCCTCCGGATCGAAGCCGGTGGTCGGCTCGTCCAGAAACAGCAGATCCGGCCGGCCCACGATGCCGAGCGCCACGTCGAGACGGCGCTTCTGCCCACCGGAGAGCGTGTGCGTACGCGCCGTCACCTTGCCGGTGAGCCCGACCCGGTCGATCACCGCGGCCGGATCGTCGGCGTCCGGATAGAAGCGGGCGAAATGCCGGACCACCTCGCCCACGGTCAACTCGTCGAACTCCCCGGTGCCCTGCAGCACGATGCCGATCCGCCGGCGCCACCCCCGCGCGGCCGGATCGGCGGCGGCCCGCCGCCCGGTCGCCACGGCCGGATCGACGCCCAGCACGGTCACCTCGCCGCCGTCCCGTCGTCGGTAGCCCTCGAGAATCTCCACGGTGGTGGTCTTGCCCGCCCCGTTCGGCCCGAGCAGCGCGAAGATCTCGCCGGCGGCCACGTCCAGATCGATGCCGTCCACGGCCGCCCGGGCGCCGTAGACCTTCCGCAATCCCCGCACCCGGATCGCGGCCTCCCGGTCCACCATGCCCCGACCCTACGGCGTCCGTTGCGCGTGCGCCTGCCCCGCGTCCGCCTGCCCCGCGTCCGCCTGCCCCGCGTCCGCCTGCGTCCGCCCGCGCGGCGCGTGGTCCGGGGCCGCCCGCCGGCGGTCCTCGGCGTCGATCGTGGACTTGTGGTGCCGGGCG
Source organism: Jidongwangia harbinensis (assembly GCF_020216025.1). Classification (GTDB taxonomy): domain Bacteria; phylum Actinomycetota; class Actinomycetes; order Mycobacteriales; family Micromonosporaceae; genus Actinoplanes; species Actinoplanes harbinensis. The sequence goes on from NZ_JAIWNC010000007.1 coordinate 27,720, forward strand.
CAGCGGGTGGTCAGCGGGCGCCGGCGAACGTGAGGGACAGCATCGCGGCCGCCACCATGCCGCCCAGCAGGGTCAGGCCGACCCCGCCGATGTCCAGCCGCGCGTGCAGGCGCCGGTGTGCGATCAACGATGCCACCGGTACGCCGGACGACGGCGCCACCAGGAAGGCCAGCCAGCCGAGCCCGCGGATCACCGTGGCGCCCACGATGCCGGAGTCGCCGAACGTGACCAGGCCCGCGGCGACCAGTCCGGTGGCGCCCGCGACCAGCGCGCCCAGCAGCGGCAGCACCGGCAGCATCCAGCGGGGCAGCGGGCGGCGCGCCGGTGCCCGTACCGTGTCGTCGATCCGCTCCGCGGCCCGGGCCAGCAGGGCCCGCGCCGATTCCTGCCCGGACGTGCCGGTGCCGTCGTCGGGCTTGCGTTGCAGCGCCACCCGGGGGAGCACGTCGACCGGTGCCGGCTCGGGGAATTCACCCAGCGTGCGCACCCGCACGCCGCGCGCCCGGCGCAGCTGGTCCCACAGCCGGGCCGCCTCCCGGTCCACGTCCAGTACCTGCGCGGCCGCCGCGCCCGCCCACCGGTCCGCCGCGGCCGCCTCGCCGTCGGCCCGGGCCAGTTCCCCGGCCGCCCGCGCGGTGCTGTCCTGGTATGCCTGGTCGGCGGTGTCCAGTTCGGTGTCCCGGCGCCGGGCCACGTCGGCCAGGGCGCTCATCATCATCTGGTAGTCACGGTCACGCGTGGTCACTGTTCACCTCGTACGGGATGATCACTTCGGGGAAGCGATGCACGGAGCGGTCGAAGAACAGCGCCCGGCGTGGGCGCGGGTACCAGACCGGGCCGCCGGGCTGGGGGCAGAGCGGGCCGAGTTCGGCGCCGTGTACGTCCAGCGCCACCCAGCCGCCGATCGCGTCGAACCGGGCGCCCGGCCCGCCGAGGTCGTCGCGGAGCCGGGCCACCGAGCGCCACCAGCCCAGGACGTGGGTGCGCTGTTCCGGGCCGTGGGTGAGCATGGTCCGCAGGGCCGCCCGGTGTTCGGGGCCGGCCGAGTCCAGGCCGTAGCCGAGCACGTAGTGCGGGATGCCGTCGGGCGGCACCTGGAAGAGATCGGTGAGGTCGGCGGCGCCGTACCAGTCGGCCTCGGGCAGTTCCGCGACCAGCCGTGCGGCTGCGTGCTCGGCGCCCGGTTCCAGGCAGGCGACGCTGAAGTGGGCCGGGCCCTGGGCGGCGAGCGAGAGCGCGGCCGCGGCCAGGATGTCGCAGGCCTCGTCGGTCCGGGTGCCGAGCACCGCCAGGTTCCGTCCGGGCATCCGGCCCAGGCGCAGGCGGGCCGGGCGGGCCGCGACGTCGATCCGCTCGCCGAGGACGGCACCGGGTGACGAGCCCACCGTGGTCGGCTCGCCGGCCGGGCGGCCGGCGGGGCGGTACGCCTCCGGCAGCCGCGGCACCGCGTCGCCGTCGAACAGTCGCGGTGGTGCCCAGCCGTCCGGCCGTTGCCGCCATTGCCGCCGCTGCAGTCCCTGCCACGCGGACCGGTCACCGGCGTCCGGGAGCCGGACGATCCGGTTCGCGCCGGCCACCCCGGAGTCGGCGTTGACCACCGCGTGGAAGCGCGGGATGACCGCGGCGGCGAGGTTCGTGTCGGCCAGGACGCGGCGCGCCTTGGGCAGGGCGATGCGCAGCGTGAACTGGCCGATCAGCCCGGACCGGCCCCACAGCGCCTCGATCCCGGACACGTCCTGGGAGGCGAGCACCAGGTGAATGCCCTGGGAGCGGCCGCGCCGGGCCAGGTCCTCGAGGAGGGTGACGGCCTCCTCGGCCACCGCGTCCCGGCCGGCCAGCAGCACCTGGAACTCGTCGATCACCGCCACGATCCGCGGCCAGTGCCCGGCGGGGTCCTCGACCCGCAGCTCGGCCAGCTTCGTGGCGTCGTGGCGCTTGGCGGCCAGTGCCCGGGCCCGCAGTTCCTCGCCGAGGTGGCGCAGCATCGCCAGGCCGAACTCCCGGTCACCGTTGACGTTGATGCCGGCCAGCCGTACCTGGGGCAGCCAGCTCGGGTCCCGCGGACCCGGAGTGAACCGGGCGAACGACACGCCCTCCTTGAAGTCCAGCAGGTACAGCGCGAGTTCGTCGGGGCCGTACCGGGCGGTCATCGAGCCCAGCCAGGCGTAGATCAGGTTGGTCTTGCCGGAGCCGGACGGGCCGCCGATCAGCGCGTGCGGCGGGTCGTCGCCGAGCAGTACCTCGACCAGTGAGCCGTCGGTGCAGTCGCCGACCGGCGCGCTCAGCTCGTGTGCGCTGCACTCGGTCCACAGCTTGTCCGGGATGAGGTCGGCGAGGCGGGCCGGGGGCGGTCCGGCGCGCAGCCGTTCGGCCACCGACCGGCAGAACGCGGTGATCCGGTCGGCCGGCGGCGGCGGGTCGAGGCGGACGGTGAGGTCACCCGCGGTGTCGCAGACGGCGGCGCCGTCGCGCACGACGATCCGTTCCACGGTGGGGTGTGCGGGCAGGTCGATGCCGCGGACGATGAGGTGTACACCGCAGGCCACGCCGGTCCGGACGATCCGGTTGAGCTGGGCGCGCTGGGCCGGGGTCAGTTCCTCGGCCCCGTCCGGGTCGGCGAGCAGCACCACCACCCGCCACGGTTCCGGGCGCGGCCCGGTGGTGGCGGCGGTGAGCGCGGCGAGCGACGCGTGCTCGCCGGCCAGCACGCTCTCGTTGACCCGGCAGATGTGCTCGACCAGGTCGTCGAGCATGGCGCCGAGGCCGCCCGGGCCGACGAACGACAGTCCCAGCGGTGCGAACGGGGCCAGGGTGCCGCCCAGCCGCTCCGGGTCGTACACGGTGAGCCGGACCTCGCCGGGCCGGGTGGTGCCCAGCGCCCGCAGCAGCACGCCGGAGATAACGCCGTCGACCTGGGCCGGGTCGCCGTCCAGGCTCAGGTGGGCGCCGTCCAGCAGCGGCACCAGGCCGGGGATGGTGACGTGTTCCAGAGTGATGGTGCCGATCCGGAGCAGTCCGGTCCGGGCGCCGCGTTCCGGTTCGGTGGGTGACCACATCCGCCACGGCGTACCGGCGGCCCCGGGGGCGCACAGCGCGGCGACCGTGCCGGCGTTGCTGGCCAGCGCGGCCGACTCGGTCCGGTACCGGCGCAGGATGTCGGTGCGTGCGGTGTCGCGTGCCTCGGCCAGTTGCGCCAGGCAGGTCGAGTACGCCTCGCGGACCACCCGGCGGCGCCGCTGTGCCTCGGCCCGGGCGGTCTCGGCCGCGGCGAGTACGGCCCGCGCCGTCCCGCGAGCCTCGGCCAGCTCCTGCCGGACCGCGGCGACCAGCGCGTTGCGGTGGCTACCCACGGCGGGAACTTTATCCCTTTTTGCCCTCGGTGGGCGTTTATGGGTTGCGTGTCGGCGGAGTCGCCAGGGCGCCCGCGCGGGTCAGCCACCGCGGGTCGGTGCGGATCAGTTCGGCCCAGAGCCGCTCCGCGACCAGCCGGGCCCCCTCGGCCTGCCACTGCTGCAGCCGGCGTCGCGGCACGTACCGGCGGAACCACTCCATGGCCCGCACCGCGTCGGCGTCCAGGCCGTCGATCGCCGGATGCCGGTCGTACGGCCGCAGTCCCCGCACGCAGCAGTAGTGCAGCGCGTTGTAGTACCGCCACTCCTCGGTGGTGCCGAACAACCCGGGCGGCTTCAGCCGGGCCACGCTCTCGGTCAGCACCGCCCGCAACTCGATCGCCCGGGCCAGTGGCTTCTCCGCGCCCCGGCCGGTGAGCCGCCGGTCCACCGTGGGCAGGTCGATCAGCGGGCTGCGCAGCAACCGGCCCAGGTCGCCGAAGTTGTCCAGCGCCCGCTTGGTGAGCCGCTGGAACTCCGGCTCGCTGAGCGTGATCAGGTGGTGCCGTTCCCGCCGCCGCGGAAGCGCCTCGACGAGCAGCAGCAGCGCCGCCCGGTCCAGCCGCAGCCGGTCGTCGTGCACGAAGGCCAGCCGGTCCAGGCCGCGGCGCACCGGCCCGGCCAGGCCCGCGTACGTCATCACGACCGCGACCAGGGCGAACTGCAGCACGTCGACGATCCGCCGGTCGGTGGCGAGCATGGTCAGCGCGGCCGGCCCACCGGCCAGCAGGGCGGCCACCACCGCGCCGACCGCCGACCGGCGCAGGTCCGGCAGCAGGCGCTCACCGGAGTCCACCGCGTCCGCCACCGCGACCAGATAGCCGAGCAGCAGCAGGTCCAGGCCCATGGCGGCGAGCACCAGCGCCGGTGAGCCCAGGTCGACCGGGCCGAGCAGCGCGATCAGGCCGAGGCCGTACAGCACCGCGGCCGCGGTGATCGCCGCCGGCAGCATCCGGGGCCGGACCTGGTCGCCGAAGCGCCACAGCAGCACCAGGCCGCCGACCAGCGGCGCCAGCGCCACCAGCCGTCCCTCGGCGGGCAACGCGGCCACGGTCATCAGGAACACCGCGGACAGCACCAGCCAGCCGCGGTCGATCTGCCGGCGTTCCGGCAATTCGTCGGGCAGCAGGCCCACCGCCGTGCCGGCCCAGACCAGGGCGGGTACGCACAGCAGGATCTGCGCCACCGCGCCGTCCGGGGCGATCGTCCAGGCGGCGACCGCCACCGCGTAGGAGACGAGCGCCCCGGCCGCGCGCCACAGCATGGACCGCCCCGGGTCGCGGCCCACCAGGTAGCACGCCAGCCACCAGGTCAGCGCGAATGCGGGTACGGCGATGGCAGGCACGGAAGCAGTCAACCAAACAGTCCGGCGCTGGTGACACCCTCAACCGGGTGGCGTTGCCGCCGGCGCCGACGGCGCCGCCGGAGCAGCCAGTACCCGCCGCCGACCAGCAGACCGAGTGCGAGCAGGACGAGCGCCGGCAGCAGGATCGCGAACACCGACAACAGCACGCTGGAGACGTCCTCGGCGGTGCTGGCCACCGGCGCGCCGGCCCCGGCGGTGGTGGCGTTGACCACCGGGCGGGCGGTCGCCTTCACGCCGTGCACGACCAGCGCGATCACCACGCCGGCCGCGATCGGCACCCACTGGTGCGAGCTGAAGAACGCGCCCGGGTCGGAGACCGTGACCGTCTCGGAGGCCGAACCGGCGCCGAACGCGAGGCCGCCGGCGGTCGGGCGGATCACCGTCTGCACGATGTCGTTGACGTTGTCCACGACCGGGACCTTGTCCGCCACCACCTCGATCGCCAGCAACGCGGCCAGGATGGTCAGCACCCAGCCGTTGGACAGCCACTGCCAGCCGGTGGGCAGGTCGATGAGATCGCTGAACCGGGCGAGCAGCCCCATGGTGAGCAGCGGGATGTAGGCATTCAGTCCGGCGGACGCGGCGAGGCCGGTCCCGGTCAGCGCTTCGAGCACGAACTCAGCATCGCACCGCCGTGCGAACGCCGCCGGATACCGGGTCCGCTACTGTCGTGCGGTGCGTCTGGTCATCGCGAAGTGCTCCGTGGACTATGTCGGCCGCCTCTCCGCGCATCTGCCGCCCGCGGTGCGCCTGCTCATGGTCAAGGCGGACGGGTCCGTCTCGATCCACGCCGACGACCGCGCCTACAAGCCGCTGAACTGGATGAGCCCGCCCTGCAAGCTGCAGGAGGCGCCGGGCGTCTGGAAGGTGGTGAACAAGGCCGGCGAGGAGCTGCGGATCACCCTCGAGGAGATCTTCCAGGACACCTCGTACGATCTGGGCGTCGACCCCGGCCTGGTCAAGGACGGCGTGGAGGCGCACCTGCAGGAGCTGCTGGCCGCGCACCCCGAGACGTTCGGGGAGGGGTGGACGCTGGTCCGCCGCGAGTTCATGACCGCGATCGGGCCGGTCGACCTGCTCTGCCGGGACGCCGAGGGCAAGGCGGTGGCCATCGAGGTGAAGCGCCGCGGCGAGATCGACGGCGTGGAGCAGCTCACCCGCTACCTCGAGCTGATGAACCGGGACCCGCTGCTCACGCCGGTGGCCGGGGTCTTCGCCGCGCAGGAGATCAAGCCGCAGGCCAGGGTGCTCGCGGCCGACCGGGGCATCCGGTGCGTGGTGGTCGACTACGACAAGCTGCGCGGCATGAAGCGCGACGAACTGACGCTCTTCTAGCTTGAGTTTTAACCTGTGCGGCGTGGTCTGGGGTTATGTGTTTTCTTGTTTTTCGGGTTGGCGTTTGCGCTGGTGACGATATGGACGTCGTGGCGGTTGGCTGGCCGGTGGTTGCGGTGGCCGGG
>NZ_JAIWNC010000080.1 GCF_020216025.1 Jidongwangia harbinensis
GTGTCGAAGAGGTTGCCGACGCCGGCCTGCTGCTGGATCTCCGCCAGACCCAGATAGTGATGCTCCAGCAGACCCACCTGCTCGGCACGCACCCGGGCCACCACATCCCGCAACGACTCACCCGCACGCCACCGCACCCGAACCGGCACCGTATTGATGAACAACCCCACCATCTGCTCCACCCCGGACAACTCCGCGGGCCGACCAGACACCGTCACACCGAACACCACATCCGAACGACCCAACAACCGCCCGACCACCACACCCCACGCCACCTGCACCACCGTGTTCACCGTGACACCCAACTCACGCGCACACGCCGACACACCCGACGCCAACCCCGCGTCCAGCGCAAACTCCACCTGCTCCGGCACCACCGCCACCGCACCGGCCGACCCACCCGCCACCAGCGACGCACCCGGCAGACCCGCCAGCGCCGCACCCCACGCCGCCCGCGCCTGACCCCGGTCCCGCCCCGCCAACCACGACAGATAGTCCCGGTAACCACGCACCACCGGCAGACCCGACACCGGATCGGTGCCGAGATACAACGCCGACAGTTCACGGAGCAGGACGGGCATGGACCAGCCGTCCAGGATGATGTGGTGGTTGGTGATCACGAACCGGTACCGGTCGGTGTCCAGCCGGATCAACAGGAACCGGATCAGCGGCGCCGCACCCAGGTCGAACCGCGCGGTCCGCTCCGCCAGCAGGGTCTGCTCGACCGCCTTGTCCTGGTCGTCGCCGTCCAGATGACGCAGGTCGGCGTCGGTCCACCGCAGCGGCGGGTTCCGGTGCACCACCTGCACCGGCTGGCGCATGCCTTCGTGCACGAAGCTGGAACGCAACACGGCGTGGCGACCCAACAGGGCACGTGCGGCACCCCGCATCCGCTCGTCGTCGAGCGCACCCGCCAGGTCGAGGACGGTTTGCATCGTGTAGGTGTCGTGTTCGCCCTCGCGGTTCACCTCGTGAAAGAGCAGGCCTTCCTGCAAAGGTGACAGCGGAAGAAGCTCTTCCACGGCAGACTGCTGCATTGCGGATCTCCCCTCAGACCCGACGTGTCAACCCACGGACCGGACAGTCCACAACTCGTCGAAGAAACGGTGATCGGCGGCTTTGCGCAGCCACCCGACACCACTGGTGCCACCGGTGCCGACCCGGCCACCGATAATGCGCTCGACGGTGAGCAGGTGGGAAAAGCGCCAACGCCCGAAAAGGTACGCGAGATCCACCAGGGACTCCGCCAGAGAATGCAATTCGTGATATCGGGCGGGGTCGCCGTAAATCATGCGCCAGGCCTGGATGATTTCATCGTCGGCATCCCGCGGCTCGGTCCAGTCCCGCTCGACGCAGTGTTCCGGAATGGGGAACTCGCGGCGGCGGAGAAGCCGCACGGCGGCATCGTAGATGCTGGGCTCGGCGAGCGTCTGCGACAGTTTCCGGTGCGCCGCCTGCTCACCCTGGTGCGGCTTCAGCAACGAACGGTGCTTGTTGCCGAGGATGAACTCGAGCTGCCGGTACATCGGAGACTGGAAGCCGGAACCCTCGCCCAGCTCGTCGCGGAACTCGTTGTACTCGGCGGGGCTCAGCGCGGCCAGCACGTCCCACGTGCCGGCCAGCACGTTCATGATCTTGTGGGTGCGGCGCAGCACCCAGAGCGCCTCGTTCAGCTGGTCGCTCTCCAGGTAGTCCCGGGCGCGCCTGGCCTCCGTGTACACCAGCTTGAACAGCAGTTCCATGATCTGCGTCATGACCAGGAAGGACGGCTCGCCGGCCGCGTCGGTCCGCGGGTTCTGCAACGCCAGCAGCATCGGCGTGCCGACGTAATCGGCATACGGATTCGGCGCGTCACCGAATTCCAGCAACGGCTGACCGCCCGATTTCTTGTAGCGGTCCTCCCGGTCACCTTCGGTTAAAGGGTGGATCGGCGCGCGTGCAGCACCCATCGAGTTACTCAAGAATTCCCCCGTTAAGTCAGCGTGAAAGCCATGCACGGATCGGGTCAGCACAGACTGATGATCTTGCACACCGCGGAATCCGGTTCACACAGCGACTTGGGGAGAAGTGTTCCACACCGCAGAGCTATCGGTCAAGGTTAATGGAAGCCCAACCGGACGTGCATTTCTGTAAAACGCAAAGACGGCCATGTTCCGGCGGCCGTCCGCGCAAGCACGGACCACCGCCGGAACAGGCCGGGGGGATTTCCAATAGTGGTATCAGGCGTCGCGCTTCTTGAGAACGGAATATCCGAACCCGAGAGCGGCGACCGTCCAGGCGCCGAGAATGAGGGCGGCGACGCCGGCCCCGTAGCGGTCCCCGCCGCCGTCCAGGAGGTACGTTCCGGCGCTTCCGGGCAGGAAGTCCGCGATGGTCTGGATGAAGTCCACGCCGATCCCCCGGATGATCAGCGGCAGGACCACCAGGAGCAGGAACGAGATGCTCAGCGTGCCGACCGCGCTCCGCAGGATGAAGCCGACCCCGAGCGTGAACATGCCGACCATGGCCAGGTACGCGGCGACGGACGGGATCTGCCGGAACAGCTCCGAGGACTCGACCTCGGCGAGGTCCTTGAGCATGATGCCGCCGGAGATGGTGCCCGCGCCGGCCAGGATGAGGCCGTAGACGAAGGTGACGATGCCGACCAGGATGGCCTTCGATGCCAGCATCCGGCCGCGGGACGGCACGCACTGCAGCGTCGCGCGGATGCTGCCCGAGGCGTACTCGGCGGTGATCACGAGCATCGCCAGCGCCATGATGGCGAACTGGGCGAGCTGGGCCGCCTGGATCGTCGTGTCGCCTACCGGAAACGGATCGGTCGGCGCCGGGTGTGCGGTGTCCTCGTAGGAGTAGTCATAGCCGACCACCCCGGCCCACAGCACCATCAGGACCACGCCGGTGGCCAGGCACCACCAGGTGGATCGGACCGACCACAGTTTTACCCACTCGAACCGGATCGCGCCCCACAGACCCCCGCCGCGCTCCGCACCCGCAGCCGACTCCCGCGTGATCACGTCGCCCGACTGAGCAACCTCCGTTGTGGAGTGTGTGTTCATCAGCTGGGTTCTCCTCTCGAACTTTCTCTAAGCCTTGCTCTGGCGCCCGGCGCTGATGTACTCGACGCTCTCGGCGGTCAACTCCAGGTACGCGTCCTCCAGGGAGGACTGCCGCAGCGCCAGCTCGTGCAGCTGGACACCGAGTTCCGAAGCTCGCTGGCCGACAACCTCGACGTCGCCGTTGACGACGTGCAGCTCGTGCGGGGAGACCCGCTCGATCACCGCCGCGTCGCTCTCGAGGGCCTGCGCCAGCTTGTCCAGCCCCTGGGTCTGCGGGCTGCGGACGATCACCGCGTTGCGGGATCCGCGAGCGATGACCTCGGCCATCGGCGCGTCCATGATGACCTTACCCTTACCGATGATGACGAGTTGGTCCGCGGTCTGCTGCATCTCGCTCATCAGGTGGCTGGACACGAAGACCGTGCGGCCCTCGGATGCCAGTCGCCGCATCATCTCGCGGACCCACCGTACGCCCTCGGTGTCGAGTCCGTTGACCGGTTCGTCGAAGAGCAGAACCTGGGGGTCGCCGAGCAGGGCTCCGGCGATGCCGAGCCGCTGGCTCATGCCGAGCGAGTAGCCGCGGGCCCGCTTCTTGGCGACCTTCGCGAGGCCGACCTCCTCGAGCACCTGGTCGACCCGCTTCGCCGGGATCCCGTTGCTGTAGGCCATAGACAGCAGGTGGTCCCGGCCGCTCCGGCCCGGGTGCACACCCTTCGCGTCGAGCAGCGCACCCACCTCACGCATCGGCCACCGCAACGTGGCGTATGGCTTCCCGCTTATCGTCGCCTCGCCGGCCGTCGGGTGGTCCAGCCCCATGATGACCCGCATCGTGGTGGACTTGCCCGCACCGTTGGGTCCGAGAAAGCCCGTGACCTTACCCGCCGCCACCTCAATCGAGATGTTGTCGACGGCGACCTTGTCGGCGTAACGCTTCGTCAAGCCGCGAATCGCGATCATCTCTACCTCCGCACCTCACTGTCTACTGCGGCTAACGCTATTGGTCGGGGCCCGGCCGGCTCTTCTGTCGTTCGGCGCCGGCCGTCTCTAACTTTCGTCGTGTGTCGCGGGCCGCGGCCGGCTCCGGGCCACCCGCCGCCGCCCGCAGGAGGACGTCCGCCTGGCGCGCCGAGACCGCCTGGAACCCCGTGTGCGCACTGGTCCCGCCGCGGTGCCAGGTCATGTTCTCCACGGCCCGCAGCAGGGCCCAGTCGCGTACCTCCGCCGGGTCGTGCCGCAGCCCGCCGGCGACCCGGGTGATCACCGCCCCGGCCGTCTCCACCGTGGGTTCCGCGCCGAGCATCAGCAGCACCGGCAGTCCGGTCTCGTACCCGGGTGGACCCACCACCGGCTTCGGATCGATCACCAGCCACGGTTCCCGCCCGGCCGCGACGATGTTGCGCAGATGGGTGTCCCGGTTGATCAGCAGACCGGTGTCGCGGTACCGGCGCAGCCGGCGGCGGGCCACCCGCAGCGCCTCGGCGAGCGGCGCGGCCCGGTCCGGCCCGTCACCGGCCGGCCGGGCGACGGCCAGCGCGGTCCAGCCGGCCACCCACCCGGCCAGCAGGGTCCGGACCGACGGGAACGCGACCCCGGCGGGGGCCGGCCGGCGCAGCCGCAGCACCAGACCGCAGGCGATGCCGAACGCGGCCGCCGGGTCCGGATGGGTGAGCAGCGGGTCGCCGGGCTCCGCGCGCTCGATCAGCATCGCGCCGGTGGCCGGGTCGTGCTGGTACAGCCGCACCGCGCCGTCGCCGTCGTAGGCCCGCAGCGCGTACGCCTCGGTGTCGTTCTCGCCGTCGCGCAGCGGCAGCTTGAGTACCGCCGGGCTCCCGTCCGCGCGTTCCACCGGCAGCACCAGCGCGTGCGTGCCGTCCGGGTAGGGCTCGCCCAGCCGCAGCGCCCAGCGACCGGCGACCGCCAGCGCGAGCTCCGGCACCTCGGCCAGCCACCGCCGCCCGGCGTCGCCGAACGCGGCCGTGACCCGGCCGGCCAGGCGTTCCGGCACGACGACCCGGTGCCTCATTCCGCACTCCGCTCGACGAGCTGGGTGAGGCACAGCTTGGCGTACGCGCCGCCGGCCGCCATCAGCTCGTCGTGCCGGCCCCGCTCGACGATCCGGCCCTCCTCCAGCACGACGATCACGTCGGCGTGCCGGATGGTGGACAGCCGGTGCGCGATGACCAGCGAGGTACGCCCCTCCAGCGCGGTCGCCAGCGCCTTCTGGACGGCCGCCTCGGAGCCGGAGTCCAGATGCGCGGTGGCCTCGTCCAGGATGACGATCGGCGGCGCCTTCAGCAGCAGCCGGGCGATGGCGATCCGCTGCCGTTCCCCGCCGGACAGCCGGTATCCGCGGTCGCCGACCACGGTGTCCAGCCGGGCCGGCAGGGCCCGGACCGTGTCACCCACCTGGGCCATGTCGAGCGCGGTCCAGATCTCCTCCTCGGTGGCGCCCGGGCGGGCGTACCGCAGGTTGTCCAGGATGGTCTCGTGGAACAGGTGCGCGTCCTGGGTGACCACGCCGATGGCGTCCCGCAGGGACTGCGCGGTCACGTCCCGGACGTCCACCCCGCCGACCCGGATGGCGCCGCCGGTCACGTCGTAGATCCGGGACACCAGCATGCCCAGCGTCGACTTGCCCGCACCGGACGCGCCGACCACGGCGATCATCTGCCCGGGCCCGACCGTGCACGAGATGCCCCGCAGCACCGGCTCGGACGCCGCGTCGTCCAGGACCGCCACGTCCTCGAGCGCGGCCAGCGACACCTCCGCGGCGGTGGGATACCGGAACTCCACGGAGTCGAACTCGATCGACCGGGCGTCCGCGGGCAGCGGCTTGGCACCGGGCCGTTCGACGATGGCCGGCGGCAGGTCGAGGATGTCGAACACCCGCTCGAACGACACCACCGCGCTCATCACGTCGACCCGGATGTTGGACAGCGCGGTGAGCGGGCCGTACAGGCGGGTGATCAGCAGGGCCAGCGACACCACGGTGCCGGCGCTGACCGTGCCGTTGACCGCCAGCCAGCCGCCGAGGCCGTAGGTCAGCGCCTGCGCCAGCGACGCCACCAGCAGCATGGCCACGAAGAACGAGCGGGAGTACATGGCCTGCAGGATGCCGATGTCGTGGACCCGCTCGGCGTCGGTGCGGAAGCGTGCCTGTTCCACCTCCGGCCGGCCGAACAGCTTGACCAGCAGGGCGCCGGCCACCCCGAACCGCTCGATGGTCGCGGTGGACATCCGGGCGTTGAGCTGGAAGCCCTCCCGGGTGATCACGGCGAGGCGGCGGCCCATCCACTTGGCCGGCAACAGCAGCGCGGGCAGCAGCACCAGCGACAGCAGGGCGATCTGCCAGGACAGGGTGGCCATCACCACCGCGGTGATGAGCAGCTGGACCAGATTGCTGATCAGGCCGGACAGCGTGGTGCTGAAGGCCCGCTGGGCGCCCAGCACGTCGGTGTTGACCCGGCTGGCCAGCGCGCCGGTCTTGGTGCGGCTGAAGAACTGCAGCGGCAGGCGCTGGATGTGCTCGTGCAGTTCGGTCCGCAGCCGCAGGGTCACGCCCTCGCCGACCCGCGCGGCGTGCCAGCGCTGCACCAGTTGCAGCGCCGCGTCGACGATCGCGAGGCCGGCGACCGCCGAGGCCATCCAGATCACCGTACGGCCGGCGTCCGGCCGGCCCGCGGTGATGGTGTTGATGATCCACCCGGCCACCACCGGTGTGCCCACCCCGATCGCGGCGGACAGCACCACCGCGACGGTGAAGAGCGAGATCCGCCACCGGTACGGCGAGGCGTAGCTCAGCACCCGGCGCCACACCCCCCGTGGCAGCTTCCGGCCGGCCACCTGGTCGCGTTTGCGTTCCGAGCGCAGCATCCGGTCGCCGTTGATTTCGCGCCCCAGCGCGCCGACGTCACCCAGCAGTGACACCCGTTCCCCCGTCTCTCGTGTGCGGCGCGTCAGTCGGACATCGCGACGAGGATCCGGCGCGCGCCCGTGAACGAACGGCGGCCGTGCCCGACCAGCACGTTGTCGATCAGCATCAGGTCGCCCTCGCGCCAGTCGCAGTCCTGCGCCGCCTCGATCCCGCGGTCGCGGACCTGGAGCACGTACTCGGCGGGAATCGGGTCGCCGTTCGCGAACCGGACGGACTGCGGCAGTTCGTCCTCGGGCAGCAGCCGGGCCAGTTCCGCCGCGGTCTCGTCGCCCAACGACGCCGGGTGCCACTGGTCGGCCTGGTTGAACCACACCTCCGCGCCGGTGACCGGGTGGCGGGTGAAGGCGGGCCGGGTGAGGCTGACCCGGATGCCGTTCGCGTTCCACTGGAAGTCCGCGCCGGTGCCCTTGAGGAAGGCCTCGACCTCAGCGCGGTCGTCCGTCTCGAACGTGTCCTGCCAGCTCTTGCCGAGCCCGTACCCGTCGTGCAGGTTCTGGGTGTAGGTGATCCCGCCGGCGAAGGCGGCGCGGACGTCGTCGTCGAGCGACTCCAGCCAGCGCACCCCGTCCACCACCGGGGTGGCGCCGCCGCTCTCCGGCGCCTTGGCGCAGAAGAACAGCAGGCGCGACGGCCACTGGTTCGAGTACGACAGCTCGTTGTGCATGGAGATGGTCAGCTCGGGCGGGTACTCGGTCGAGGTGTAGATGTTGTTCCCGACCTTGGTCCGCGGCGAGTTGCCGTGCACGTAGGCGAGCCGCCGGGGCAGCAGGATGTCCATCACCTCGGGCAGCGTCTCCTCGGTGACGCCGAAGCCCCGGAAGATCAGCGCCTTCTTCTCCACCAGCAGGTCGTCGACCGGTTCGGCCCGCAGATAGGAGATCAGGCCGGCCGCGCTGGGCGGGGCGCCGACCTCGTGCTGGAAGATCTCGTGCGGCACCCACGTCGCGTGGTCGCTCATGTCCGTGTCCCTTCGATGTGTCACTTGGCGTCCCGCTCACCGAAGAAGGCGAGCATTGCTTTGTTCACGGCCTGGTGGTCCTCGAGGTATCCGAAGTGGCCGCAGCCGGGGATGAGTTCGAACGCCGCGCCGGGGATCGCGCCGGCCAGTTCCCGGCCCAGGTGCGGCGGTGTGATCAGGTCGTCCTCGAAACCGATGACCAGGCACGGCGCCTGGATCCGCCGGTACTCGTCGAGCCGGTCGGGAAACGGCTCCATGCCCAGCTGGGCGCGTACCCCGGGGCCCGAGGCCGTGCTGAGTTCGAGCAGTTCCAGCCAGTCCCGGATCTTCTCGTCGTCGTCCAGCGTCCGCGGCGAGAGGTTCTGCATCGCCTGGACCACCGCCCGGTAGCTCGCCGGCACGGCGACCCCGCTGTCGTGCAGCTCGATCTCGGCGAGCGACAGCGCCCGGCGCAGCCGGTCGCCGCGGCCGCGGGTGGCCATCAGGACCGCCTGGGTGACCAGGTCGGGCCGGGCCACGGCGAGTTCCTGCACCACCTGCGCGCCCATCGAGGTGCCGACGAACCGGCACGGGCCGAGTCCCAGGTGGTCGACCAGGGCGATCAGGTCGCCCACCATGTCGTCGATGGTGAACCCGTCGGCGCACAGGTCGGTCGGCGGGATGCCGCGGTTGTCCACGGTGATCGACCGGTAGCCGGCCGCGGTGAGCGCCGGCGTCTGGTAGAGCTGCCAGGCCCGGCCGCGCCCGCCGCTGCCCATCACCATCACGACGGGTTCGCCCCGGCCGAGATCGTCGTAGCTGAAGCGGATGCCGTTGAGCGGGATGACCGTCATCGGTTGGTGTCCTTTCCGTGCGGCTCTGCGGTGACCGACGTGCCGAGCTGCCGCTGCAGCGCCGCCAGGTCGTCGGGTTCCAGGGCGATCAGCCCGCCGACCGGTACCGCGTCGGGTTCGGCGACCGGTTCCGCCACGACGGTCGCGAGGCCGGCGACGGACCGGTGGGTGAACACATCGCGGGCGCTGATCGCCAGTCCGGCGCGGCGGGCCCGGGACACCAGCTGGATCGACATGATGCTGTCGCCGCCGAGGTCGAAGAACGAGTCCTCCACCCCGACCTCGGGCAGTCCCAGCACCTGCGCGAACAACCCGGCCAGGGTCTCCTCCCGGGCACCCCGCGGCGCCCGGGACACGGTGGCCTGCCAGTGCGGCGCCGGCAGCGCCCGCCGGTCCACCTTGCCGTTCGGGGTCAGCGGCAGCTGCTCCAGCACCACGAACGCCGACGGCACCATGTACTCCGGCAGCGCGGCCGACGCCACCGCCCGCAGCTTCGCCGGATCGACACCGGCACCCGACTGCACGTAGGCGACCAGACGCCGGTCGCCCGGCCGGTCCTCCCGGACGACCACCACGACCCGGCCGACGCCCTCCGCCGTGGCGAGCACCGCCTCGATCTCACCCAGCTCGATCCGGAAGCCCCGCACCTTGACCTGGTCGTCGGCGCGGCCCACGAACTCCAGCGCCCCACCGGCCCGCCACCGCACGATGTCGCCGGTGCGGTACATCCGGGCCCCGGCGGACCCGAACGGGTCGGCCACGAACCGCTCACCGGTGAGCGCCGGGCGGCCCAGGTAGCCGCGGGCCAGCCCGGCACCGGCGATGTAGAGCTCGCCGGCCACGCCGGCCGGCACCGGCTGCAGGGCGGCGTCGAGCACGTAGACCTGGGTGTTCGCGATCGGCGACCCGATCGGCGGGACACCGGCCAGGTCGGCCGGCACCGCGGACGCCGTCGACCACACGGTGGTCTCGGTCGGCCCGTACAGGTTGGTGACGGACCGCGCCGCGGCGGCGAGCGACCGGGCGACCGCCTCGCTGACGGCTTCCGCGCCGACCACGGCCCGGACGGTGCGCAGCACCTCGGCGCCGTCGCCGTCCTCCAGCAGGGCGTGCCAGAGCGTCGGGGTCGCCTGCATGACGGTGACCCGGTGGTGGGCCAGGAACCGCCACAGCGCCGGCCGGTCCCGCAGCACCTCGTCGGTGGCGAGCACGATGGTGGCGCCGGACGTCAGCGGCACGTAGATCTCCGGCACCGCCATGTCGAAGCCGATCGTGGTGGCGGCGAACATCCGGTCGTCCGGGTCGGCGGCGTAGTGGCCGCGGATTCCGGCGACGAAGTTGGCCAGCGCGGACCGGGGCACCACCACCCCCTTGGGGATGCCGGTGGAGCCCGACGTGTAGATCACGTAGGCGGGGTGTTCGCCGCGGGCCGGCGCGACCCGGTCGGCGTCCGTCAGGTTCCCGGACGGACCGGCGGCCAGCCGCGCCGCCGTCTCCGGGTCGTCGAGCCGCACCTCGCGGTGGACCGGCAGGCCGGCCGGAAGCGCACCGGTGGCGGTGAGCACCGCCGCGGGCGCGGTGTGTTCCAGCATGTACGCCAGCCGGTCCGCCGGGTGGTCCGGGTTCACCGGCAGGTAGCCGGCGCCGGTCTTCAGCACGGCCAGCATGGCCACCACCAGGTGCTCCGACCGGGGCAGCGCCACGGCGACGAACTGTTCCGCCCCGATGCCGGCTCCGGCCAGGTGCCGGGCCAGCTGGTTGGCCCGGGCGTTGAGGTCCCGGTAGGTCAGCTCGCGGTCCTGGAAGGTGACCGCGACCGCGCCGGGCGCGCGGCTCGCCTGCCGTTCGAAGAGCGCCAGCACGTCCTCGCCGGCCGGTGCCCCGGTCCGGTTCACCTCGACGATCAGCTGCCGGCGTTCCTCCGGGGTGAGCAGGTCCACCGCGCCGATCCGGGCCGACGGGTCGTCGGCCATCGCCTCGAGCAGCCACAGCAGCCGGTGGGTGAGACCGGCCACGGTGGGCTCGTCGAACAGGTCGACGCGGTACTCCACCGAGCCGTGCATGCCGGCCGGCGCGCCGTCCGGGCCGCGCCGGTCCTGCACGCCGACCAGCAGGTCGAACTTGGCCACCGACTGCCGTACCTCGGCGCTGGTCACGGTGAGGCCGGGCAGGCTGTCCAGCGCGGCCGCCGCCTCCCGCTGGTCGTTGTTCTGGAAGGCGAGCATCACCTGGAAGAGCGGGTGGACGGCCATCGAGCGGGACGGGTTGAGCAGGTCCACCAGCCGTTCGAAGGGAAGATCCTGGTGCGAGTACGCCGCCAGGTCGGCGTCCCGGGTCCGGGCGAGCAGGTCCGTGAACGTCGGGTTGCCGGACGTGTCGGTGCGCAGCACCAGGTTGTTGACGAAGAAGCCGACCAGCCCGTCCAGTGCCCCGTCGGTGCGCCCGGCGACCGGTGCGCCGATCGGGATGTCGGTGCCCGCGCCGAGCCGGCTGAGCAGCGCCGCGAGCCCGGCCTGGAACACCATGAACAGCGTGGTGTCGGTCTGCCGGGCCAGGTCCTGCAGCCGCCGGTGGAGGCCGGCCGGGACGGTGAACCGGAACTGCGCACCCTCGTGGGTGGCCACCGGTGGCCGCGGCCGGTCGGTCGGCAGTTCGAGCTGGTCGGGCAGCCCGGCCAGGGCCGACTTCCAGTACTCGGACTGCGCGGCGATGGCGCTGTCCGGGTCGGTCTCGGAACCCAGTCCGGCGCGCTGCCACAGGGTGTAGTCGGCGTACTGGACCGGCAGTGGTGCCCAGCTGGGGGCGGCGCCGGCCAGCCGGGCCGTGTAGGCGGTGCTCACGTCGCCGGCCAGCGGCCCCATCGACCAGCCGTCGCAGGCGATGTGGTGCACCAGCACCAGCAGCACGTGCTCCTCCGGCGACAGGGCGAACAGCCGTACCGCGAACGGGATGTCGGTGGTCAGGTCGAACGCGTGCCGGGTGGCGGCGGTGAGTTCCGCCGGGAGGCGGTCCTCGGTCACCGGCCGCACGTCGAGCAGGTCGCCGACCGCGTCGGGTGCCACGATCACCTGGTACGGGCCGTCGTCGTCGTGACCGAAGCGGGTCCGCAGGCTCTCGTGCCGGGTCACCACGTCGTGCAGGGCGGCCCGCAGGGCCGCGCGGTCGAGCGGGCCGCTGAGGCGCAGCGCGACCGGCATGTTGTAGGTGGGGCTGGGCCCTTCCAGGTGGCTGAGGAACCACAGCCGCTGCTGCGCGAACGACAGCGGCAGGCGGTCGGGGCGTTCCTGGGCCACCAGCGGCGGGCGGGCCGCGGTCGCGGACGCCAGCCGGGTGGCCAGTTGCGCGACCGTGGGCGCGTCGAACAGGGTCCGGATGGCGAGTTCCACGCCGAGCGTCGAGCGGACCCGGCTGGCCAGCCGGATGGCGAGCAGGGAGTGGCCGCCGAGGTCGAAGAACGAGTCGTCGACGCCGACCTCGGGCAGTCCCAGCACCTGCGCGAACAGCCCGGCCAGGACCTCCTCCCGCGCGTCCCGGGGTGCCCGCGACACACTCGCCTGCCACTGCGGCGCCGGCAACGCCCGCCGGTCCACCTTGCCGTTCGCCGTCTGCGGGAGCTTGTCCAGCAGCACGAACGCCGACGGCACCATGTACTCCGGCAACGCCGCCGCCGCCACCGCCCGCAACGCCGCCGGGTCGACACCGGCCGACTGCACATAGGCCACCAGACGCCGGTCCCCCGGCCGGTCCTCCCGCACGATCACCACGACCCGGCCCACACCCTCGGCCCGCGCCAGCACCGACTCGATCTCACCCAGCTCGATCCGGAAACCCCGCACCTTCACCTGATCGTCGGCACGGCCCACGAACTCCAACACCGAACCCGCCGCCCACCGCACCACGTCACCGGTGCGATACATCCGCGACCCCGCCACACCGAACGGATCCGCCACGAACCGCTCCGCCGACAACCCCGCACGACCCAGATACCCCCGGGCCAGGCCCGCACCGGCGATGTACAACTCACCCGGCACCCCCACCGGCGCCGGCCGCAACCCCGCATCCAGCACATACACCTGGGTGTTGTCGATCGGCGCCCCGATCGACGGCACCCCCACCAGATCCGCCGGCAC
>NZ_JAIWNC010000081.1 GCF_020216025.1 Jidongwangia harbinensis
GAGAGGCAGCGTCGAGCTACTCATCAGGCGTTGGCTCCAACGGTGCTGCCGTTGTGCGGCCGGGTGGTGGCCGCCGTGGGCGGGTTGTCGGTGAGTTGGGTGAGGATGTCGGCGGCGTCGGCTGTCGGGATGCGGAGCCGGACCGCGAGTTGGTTGGGTTTGATGTCTTCGCCGTGTTCGTGACGGTGTGATGCGGCGATGGTCCGGGCGTTCGCGAGCAGCCGTTGCGGGATCTGCTGAACGGTCACAGCGGGTGCAGTCGCGGGTGCCGTAGCCGGTACGGCGGGGGTGGGTTCCGGGGTTGCCGGTGCGGTGGTCTTCTTGGCCGGGGTCCGTTTAGCGGGTGTCTTCTTCGCCGGTGCGGTTTTCCTGGCAGTGGCGGTGGCCCTGGTCTTCTTTGCTGCGGCGGCCGGGCGGACCTGCGCGCGCTCGGTGTCGGATGACGTGGCGGGCGAGGTGGCCGGCGGGAGTGCCGTGACCGGGTTGGTGGTGGGCCGGGGTGTTGCGGTGGCGGTGAAGACGAGCTTGGACAGGCCGAGGAAGGCCAGCGCGGGCAGGGCAGAGACCACCCAGCCGGACAGGCCGGGCTTGGCGACGGCGAGCTGCGCGGTCAGCGAGAACAGCACGGCGCCGACGAGCAGGATCATCGGGTAGCGCACCGAGGCGTCACGGTTGCGGCGTCGGCGACGGCCGATTTCGATGATGGATGCGGTCGGGATCAGCTCGGAGATGACGGCGTTGGCCCAGCCGAACCATTCGTCGGTTCCGGTGGGGCTGTTGTGCAGGGTCCAGTCTTTGACGTGGTGGAACGAGGCGGCTCCGGCCATCAGGCCGACGAACAGCACGATGCAGACGAGGACGCCGACTTGCAGGGTGTCGGCGGTGAAACGCTTACGCGGCACGGTGGTGGTGTCCGTGGCAGACACGGGTGTGGTGGTCATGAGGCTCCTCCGGAGAGTCCGGCGATGAGCAGGGCCGATGCCCAGAGGCAGGCGTAGTGCAGGGCTTGGTCGGCGAGGTACATGCCGTTGATGCCGTGGCTTGCCATACGGGCAAATGGCTTGGAGCGGGTGTGTTCGAGCAGCCAGCGCACGGGCCAGCGGCGGTCGAGGATGGCGTGGGTGACGGCGGAGAAGCCGATCCCGGCAGCGAGGCCGGTGGCGGTGAGGGGCAGGTCGAGGACCGCGACGGCGGTCAGGAGCATGGCGGTCATGACGAGGTGGTAGAGGCCGACGTGGTAGGCGTTGTGGCGCCAGCCGGTCCACCCGGGGGCGGCCTTGTTCGCGGCCTGGTGGTCGGTCTGGCCGAGGACGTGGTCAGCGAGTTGATGGGCGGCGTACAGAGTGGCCGCGATGGCGGCGAAGACGGTGGCGGAGTTCATCGGGTACCTCCGGTCAGGGCGTAGGCGTGAGCGGTGTGAGCACGGATGGCGTGCAGGTCGGTGTGGTCCTTGGGCCGGTCGGTGGCCCACTTGGAAGCGATGACGTCGGTGAGCGACGCGAACGGCAGCCCGTCGATGAGCTGCGCGGAGTCGACGAGCCGGTCGGTGTCCCACATGGGGGACAGCCAGCGGTCGACGATTTCCAGGGCTCCGCCGTAGAGGCGGATCATGTGGCCGTGCCCGGACGGGGCCGGGTAAGGGGCGCTCAGGCTGGCGCAGATGTGCCAGGCGGTGTCGCGGGCGACGATGTCGAGGTCGCTGATCGTGGTGCGCAGCCCGTGCGCGAGTAGCGGCCCGGAGCCGAAGATGACGTAGTCGCCGACGGGGAGCCGCAGGTTGGTGAGTAGGCGGATGAGGTGGTGGTCGTGGAGGTTCATTGGGTTACCTCCGAGGTGCAGTCGAGGCAGGCGCCGGTACGGCGCGGGATGATGTAGGGCCGTAGGTGGCCGCAGGCCGGGCAGGTGCGCCTGGCGCGGTTGGCCTTGTCGAGGGCCGTGAGTTGGGCGGCGGTCGCGGTCCGTTTCGGGAGCGCGAGGTCAATGCGGTAGAGGTAGGCGACGCGCTTGCCTTTGCGCCACATCAGTTGCGCCGCAACGGATTGGCCGCCGGGACGCAGATTCTTGGCGTGGAGTTGGCGGCGGGTGGCGTAGCCGTCGGGGGCGAACTTGAACGGGTAGGTGGGGATGCCGTACCGCTCGCCGGTGGGGTCGTAGAACACCATCGGGTCCTCCGAGACGTCGTCGGCCGGCGCGGTGTCGGCCTGGTCGTCGCCGTGGCCGCAGGCGGGGCCGAACGTGGGATGCGGGTAGGTGTCGCGGTCGACGTCCTCGGGCAGAAACGCGGCGTTGCAAGCGGCGCAGACAATCGGGCCACCGTCTTGGAACACGGTCACCGAGAGCCGGATTTTGCGCGGACAGGCGCATTCGGCGGTGACGCCGTTGTTGTTGTTCGTGCGTCGTTTACCGACACCGGTCGGTTCGGGGTGCCGGTACGCGCGCAGCGCGGCGGCGAGGGTGCTGATGGTGTCCGCGTAGGCGGCGGCAGCTTGGTCGGTGAGGGTGCAGGGTGAGTAGCCGAGCTTGTCGTCCTTGCGGGCGGACAGGCCGAGTTCGGCGGCGAGGGTGGCGAACTTCTCGTTGTGCCACCGGCCCTGACGGGAGGTGTCCTGAATGCCGCGAGTGTCGGCGAGGCCGTGCGTGGCTTCGTGTAGCAGGGTGGTGAACACCTCGGCCGGGGTGCGGGACAGGCCCTCACCGGAAACGAGGACCTCCGGGAGCCGTTGCTCGCCGGATTGCCAGCGCAGGGTGGCGTAGTGGCCCCATTTCAACGATTGGGTGCCCTTGGCAGGTGAGCCGGACCCGACGATCAGGACGGCGTCGGGAACTTCCGGGTTCCGGGCCCGGATAGCGGCCCAGGCGGATTCCAGGGCGGACAGCAGTCCGGCGGTGGTGAACGACGGTGATTGACACGTACGTGTCACATCGGTGATCACTGGGGTGGTCATGCGGCCCTCCGAGGGGTGCGGCCGGTGAGAGAAATGAGGTCGACGCCGTCAGGTGCAGGCACGTGGTCAGGGCCGGAGTCGGCGTCGCGGGAGTAGCCGAAGCCCAGCGCGTCAGGCGTCTGGTCGGCGATGCCGAAGTCGCGGCGGTGGCCGCGCAGCGGCGCGAGTCGGATGAGAAGCGGCGCGCTCATACGGCGCTCCGCCGGGCGTGGTGGCGGTAGGCGGTGGCGGCGGCGTGCAGGCCGCTGGTGACGTCGATGAGGGTGCGGCCGGCGGCGGCCTGCCAGTCGAAGACCGGGGCGTGGAGTCCGGCGTGGCCGTGGGCGATGAGGTAGGTGTTGAGCCACTCGACGGCGGCGGTGTAGTCGTGCAGCCCTTGACCGTCAGCGGTGTCGAGGTACCAGCGGGGGCGGCCGAAGACCGCGACGCGGATTGCGCCCACCATGGAGGCGGGGTAGAGGCCGGTGCGGTGCACCCGGCATTTGTGGGTGCAGTTCTCGTGGGAGTCGTAGAGGCTGGTCGGGTTCCAGCCGTGCCGGGCGAGGTAGTCGGCGGCACGGTCGAGGATGGTGTCGGTGGTGCCGGTCGGCAGGGCGGTGATGGCGGCGGTCATCGGGTGCCGCCGTGGGTGCGGTCGTAGTTGTCGGCAGCCGCGCGCAAGGTGGCGACGACGTCCTCGGCGGCCTGGTCGTCGAGGTCGTTCCAGTCGAAGGCGGTAGCAGGGGTGGTGTCCCAGTCGTCCGACTGCGGCCTGATCTCGCCGGTATCGGTCAGGTAGGAGTTGAGGTAGTCGACCGCGCGGCGGCAGTCGCGGACGCCGGTGCCGTGGTCGGTAGGGATGGTCATGAGGCGGCCGTGGGCGGCCATGCCGATCGCGCCGATGGCGCAGGCGGGCGGGAACGGGTCCGCGTGGTTGGCGTAGTAGCTGGCTTGGATCCAGCCGTGGATTTCGAGGTAGCGGGCGGCTCCGCGCAGGATGTCAGCCGGGGTGATGACCGTCTGGTCGTCGGTGTCGGCAGCGGGAGCGGTCGGGTTTTGGGTACTCTGCATGACGCCACGTCCTTTCGTGGGCGGTGGTGGTGGCCGACGGGCCGGTCCGGCTTTCTCAGGGCTCTGGGTCCGGTTCGTCGGCTGTTCCTATGGGTGGTGCCGGTGGTGCCGGTGGTGCCGGGGTGCGGGTTAGCGCCGCCGTGCGGCGGCCCGGTTGGTGACGCGGGTGCGGGCCTGGTCGTGGGTGCAGGTGTGGCAGCGGTTCGCGGTGGCGGCGAAGTGGCGCGGTTTGCGCCAGTGGCGGCAGGTCGCGCAGCGGATAGCGACGACGCGGCCGGTGCGGTGATAGCGGATACGCGGGATCAGCGCGGCGATCGAGGTCATGCGACGTCCCTCAGCTCGATGGGCAGGTTGGTGTCTTTGGCAGTGCGCCGCACCCAGGCTGCGTAGTCCGCGACGCGGATGATGTCGGCGTTGGACAGGTAGGCGGCCTTGACCATGGCGGGAATGCCGCCTTCAGCGATCAACAGGCCGCAGCCCTGGTTGTTCGGGTCGATCGTGTTGGAGCTGTAACCGCGAGCGGCCCAGCCATGGCCGAGCACGATGTCGCTCGACACGTCGTTGGTGCAGCGGCCGGCGAAGCGCCACGCGAACAGATCCCGCAGCGAGGGCAGGATGATGTCCGAGGACGGGCGTTGGGTCGCGGCGACCACGATGAGTCCGACCGCGCGGCCCCGGGCGACCAGGTCGCGCAGCAGGACCATGAACTGCTCTTGGTCCTTCTTGTCACCAGCGGTGGCGGAGAAGTACGCGATCTCATCAATGGCGACCAGGATCGCGCCGAACAGTTCCTTGTCGGTGGGCAGGAACTTCTGCCGGCGTACGGACTTGAGGAACGCGTACCGGTTGTTCATCACCGCCTGCAGCCGCTGCAGGGTGAGGATGGCGAGGTCGAGGTCCGGGCCGACGAACACGTCGGCGCAGTCTTCCCACAGGCCGAGTTCGACCTGCTTGCCGTCGAACAGGCACAGGCTCACGTCGTGGCACATCGAGGCGTGCCCGACGATGGTGTTGAGCAGGTTCGACTTCCCGGCGCCGGGTTCACCGCCGATGAGCATGTTGCGGTAGACCAGCGGCAGATAGACGGGATGGCCGAACTCGTCGATGCCGAGGAACACCGGGTTGAAGATGGACATGTCCGTGCCGACCGGGATGCTCGGCCGGACGCCCAACGGTGTGGTCATAGCGGGTCTCCGATCGGGGCAAGGGAGGTGGTCCGGCGTGGCGCTGGTGACAGGGGTCGAGGCCCCGCCGGAACACCGTTGAGGTTTTGACACGTACGTGTCAGGGGTGGTTAGGCGTAGTCACTCGGATCGATGTCCTCCGAGGCGGGTTCCGGCTGGCGGGTACGGCGCGGCCGGGCATCGTTGGAGTCGGGTGAGCGCCGGGGGCGCGGGCTGCGCGCGTCGACGTCGTTGAAGTTCAGGCCGACGGGCGGCATTGCCGGGGACACCGGTGCGGTGGCCGGCATGGTGGCCGGGACATGGTCCGGCAGGCTGGACACGATGGTGTCCGCCAGAGGCTCGCGGCGGGTGATGTCGACGCGGATCAGGGCCGCGTACTTGCGAGAGGCGCGGGTGACGCGGGCCTCGTTGGCCCAGCACGCCACAGCGAGTTTCTGGACTTGCCCAGGTTGTTCCAGGTCGTGCAACGACAGGCCGGGGCGCAGCCACAGCCAGACCCGCTCCCCTGCCGGGGTTGGTCGGGCGAGCAGGATCAGGGGCAGGGTGCGCTGCCGGTTGTGGGCAATGAACGCGGCGAAGCACATCCGCAGCCGGTGCCTGACCGTCAGGCACCAGAACACCGACAGCACCGCGCGCCGGACAGGCCCGTACGCCGAGGGTGCGCCAACGATCCCGGCGAGGATGAGCAGCGACAACCACATCGGGGTGGCGAAGATCAGCCACGTCCAGCCGTAGACCAGGAATGTGCCGATCAGGATCTCCGGCAGCCAGTGCCAGATGATCCGCAGGACCGGCCAGACGATGATGAGTACGGCGACCAGGGCACCGAGCAGTGCCCCAGCGACGATGCCGAGCAGGCCACCCAGGATCGGGTGCATGTAATGCGCGGCCACGGTGCCGCCCAGGACGGCGACGATCAGAGCGGTGACCCAGAACCCGACCTTGGCCTTGCGACGCTGGTTCATGCGGGTAGGGGCTTCGATGACCGTGACGGTCTTCCCCTTGCGGGAGCCGCCGAGCAGGCTGCGGCGGGTAGACTTGGACACGACGATTCCTCCCTCTCCGGAGGGCTAGGAGTTGCTCGATGAACAGGTGCGGGGCCGCTCTAGGACGCCAATCTCTGGCGGCCCCGCTTCCTGCAAAGGTTGGTGGCTACAGGAGCCAGCACGGATAGAAGGTCAGGCGGCCTGCGCGGCCATCGGGGCGGACACCACGTCCAGACCGGAAGCCTTGAACGCGACACCGCTGCGGGTCTTGCCGTTCTGTTCCGACACCCACGGCAGTGCCTCCAGATCGAGCGGGATGACCTGGTCGCCGTCCTCAGCGGTCGGCTTCTCAGCCGACACGATCGTCACGTTGAGCTGACCCGACCACTTCCGACCGATGGCACGGCCACGGCCAAACATCGGCGCGGTCCACATCGGCAGACCAGTGTCACGGGTGTCCATCTTCTGGACGCCCTTGTCGTCGAGCTTCGGCACGATGTCGTCCGCCATCTCGAAGATCACGTTGGTGGTGTCCAGCATCAGACGAGGCTGTGTGCTGATCCGGTTCTGCGGCATCACTGGCTCCTTCTGTTGATCAGGCTCGCCCGCCATGGGCGACTGCCTGCGGTTTCCCGACGGGAACACCCGTCAGGAGCTTCTCTTCGAGCCAATGTCTTGGGACAATGGCATAGCGATAGTCTGGGGACAATCGCATGCCCGTGTCAAGGATTGTCCTGGGACAATCTCGGAAGAGGAGGTGTCGAGTTGCCCGTGCACTCGCGCTACCAGGACATTGCTTCCAAGATCCGCGAACGGATCGAAGCCGGAGAATGGCCACCCGGTGCCCGGCTCCCCCGGCTGGACGACTTCGCAGAGGAGTACGGCGCGAACCGCGACACCATCGGCCGAGCCATCGCCCTGCTGGAGACGGAGGGTTACGTCTGGGCCGTGCAGGGTCGGGGCATCTCGGTGCGCTACGGCACCATGCGACCGCGCCGCCCACGTGGTGACCTCGTCAAGCGCAACGAGCATGCAACCGGTTACTCATTCCCCTCAGCGAGCAGCAAGGAGGTTTGGACTCGCCACGGCAAGGCCGACAACTCCTCGGCTCTCCTGACTGATGCCCGCCTTGCCAAGCTCCTGGGCGTCGACCCCGGTACCGAAGTGCCGCGTCGACTCCGCGTGACGGGACCAGCATCGGAGGCTCCCTTCCAGATCGGCATCTCCTGGATCCACCCGCGATTCGCCGATCTCGTCGCCAGCGTCGATGCCAACCCTGCTGCAGGCGAGTGGCTATACCGCATCGAGAAGGCCGGCCACTGGCCGATCAAGTGGATGGAGATCCACCGGGCGCGGATGCCCAGCAAGGAAGAAGCAGCCCTTCTGGAGATCTCCACCAACCTGCCGGTCTTAGAGATCGTGCGCGTGGGAACGTCAGGCACCGACGAGAAACCGGTTGAGGTTACGGAATACGTGGTCGCGAGCGATCGCGTCGAGACGGTGCACATCTTGCACCGCGATGAAACCGCCCAGCAGCCCTGGCCTGACGAAGAACAGGCAGGTGACCGATGACCGCGGCCCTAAAATTTGATGCTGCAAGCCGGACTCACGTCGGCCACGTACGCCGCCGGAACGAGGACGCGTTCTACCAGGGCGAATGGCTATACGTCGTCGCCGACGGGCTCGGTGGACACGTCGCCGGTGACATTGCAAGTACGACGGCCATCGACGCTGTGCGGCCGTACGACAAGCAAACCCCTGCGGAGCAGCTCACCGACGTACTCGGCAAAGCCATCAACGATGCAGACGAGGCCATTCGGAGGAGAGTCCGCCAAGAGCCGGAGCTGGCGGGGATGGGCTCCACCGTGGTTGCCATCTTGAGGTCGGGCGACTCAGCCGTTTTGGCAAACATCGGAGACTCTCGCGCCTATCTGATGCGGAACCACGAAGCACCGAATAGCGCCATGACGCAGATCAGCGAGGACCACACGTACCAGCACCTGGTGGCCCAAGCCAACGAGGTACCCAAACTGCCGGAGAAGTTGACGCGCTTCCTTGACGGGCGGAAAGACGGCCGGTCACCGGATCTAGTACCGCTCCAACTCCGCTCCGGCGACCGGCTTCTCCTTTGCTCCGACGGCCTCAGTTCGTACGTGCCCGAGGAGCTTTTCAAGGCCATCCTGAACACTTCTAGCAGCCCTTCCCGGACCGCCGACGCCTTGATTGACGCAGCGCTCAAACATGGCGGCCGGGACAACGTCACGGTATGCGTCATCGACGTAACGGGCTGAGGGTGCCTTCCGTCAAGAGGGACATTGCCGCTGGTCGGAGGTTAGCGAAACGCTCCGCCCCTCGTTCGGGATGTCCTACAGTTGATCACCAGGCTTGCCCAACGCGCGGGATGCCGGGTAACCGCGCGTCACTGAACCCAAGGATGGCTGCCACGTTCGAGTCGGGCCAGGCTCCCGGGCTATGCCTAGGACCCGTTTATATGTCCTCTGGCAGGGTGTTCAACCCGGCCATGGGGGTCGCGCTTTGTGAGAAGTTTCTGTACGGGTTCAAGGCGGCCCGCTTTGCGGACCGCTCGCGCCGCCCAGCAGGGCCGGGCCGGAGGCCCGCCGCCGGCGCCTAAACCTTCGGCCCGGCGCCGGCGGTTCCAGCCCAGCGGCAGGCGCGACACGCACGAGAACCCCGAACCCCTCCAGTAGCTATAGGGGCCGGGGTGATGAGAAGACGGTTAGCTAGGTTTTGGGTGGTGCCTGTCCAGCAAGCGCAGCTCGTGCCGCGACGAGAAGCGAATGTACAGCTTCTGCAGACATTGCCCATTTATCGCTTCCAACCCTGTTGGTTATGGTAAACGCCGCAGAGGTCCAGCGCTCGTTCACTACTACGCCACCCTTAACAAGAAACGGCTGTAGGTAGCGCGGCTGAGGTGGAACATAAATGGCGAGGAAGTGCCTCGCTCTAGACTCCGATACCCGGATGTCTAGCCCTTCAATCGGCGGGACAATCCGATTCTTAATCGCCTCAACGTACTGCTCTGTGTTTAGATCGCCGGGGGCGCAGCCGGGTGCTTCGCCGATGAGGTCTTGTCTGGCCCCGTCCTTCCTTGTTGCTAGGCCGATGACAATAAGTCCACCCTTTTCCGTGTTGGCGAAGGCCGCCACGTCGCATGCAAGCTCATGCTTTTGTCGGTCGTTAGTGAGGCCATAGCCCTTGCTTTTTACCTCTAGCCATACCGACTCGGCTTGGCCGAGGAGTGCCTCCTGCATGCCCGCGAGGACCAAGGAATACGCTCCGAATGGCGTGGTGGGGGACATACTCCGAGCTGTTAGTATTTCCCGCACCAAATCACTCAACCTAACCTGAGCACCCACGGTAAATTCGAGGGACGGCCGGATCTCCAGTCTAACGAACGGCCTTTCACCTCTAAGCCCGGATCCGCTTTCCTTATAGATAGGATCGCGAACCAGTGACGCACCGTGCGCTAGGAGTAGAGGGCTTACGGTTTCAGCTATTTCCGCGGGTTCCGAGATCAGCGGTCCGCTTACTTCGAGTTCTTGGATCAGACCCCATTCGTCATGGTAGGTGAATAGGTTCAGGCGGGACCGCTCTGTTATCTCGTCATCTTCTAGGACGGTCCAAGTGGCCAAAACTAAAACGCCATAAGGATCGCATTCGAGGGTCTCGGCAATGCGAGAGAACTCGCTCCTAAGTGCAGCCAGGACAACCTCGCATATTTCCTCGTAGGGAGCCGTGAAGTCCGGACTGTCCGAGCGATACGGTCGAATTTCGGAGCCTGCGTCTGTGACGAGGACGTTTTGCTCCGCGTGCCAGGAGATACCTTCCGCCATGCTTCCTACCCTGCTCGAAAGCGTGCAAGTCGTGCAACAGGGAAAGCATCGCCCTCGCCGGGCGGGCAGGCTCCCGGGATGAGGTCGGTGTAACGTCACGGTGAGTAAATGATGGCGGGGAGCGGAGTCATCCCGCTCGCCTGCCCAAGGGATGCCAGACCACCGCCAGGGCGTCAAACGGTGAGGCTATTTGACGCCCTGGCGGTGGCCCGGCATGGCAGAGCCCAGGCGACCGGGATGACTCCTCGGGGGCGGTGTGATGCAAGGGCCTGCGTCAGGGCGTCTCCAGGGCGTGAGGGCGTCTCCAGGGCGTCGGACGACGGCCAAGAGCGACAAACGATGACCAACGACGCCCACGAATAACCTCAGGTCAGTGCCGCCCTCAGGATCGTGACCAGGAGGGCGACGGACGAGTCGGCCTGTACGCCGGATTCTGTCACCGGCGGCCTCGCGGCCACCGGCGGCGGCCATCCATCTCGGCCTGCCGTCGCCGACAGGCTCTTGCGGCCTACCCGCAGGCTCGGGCGAGCAGCCCTCGAACGCCTGCGCCGGCCGCCACCTCGCGGCGGCGGCCTTTCTTGGCCTTGCTCCGGGTGGGGTTTACCGAGCCACCCCGGTCACCCGGGGTGCTGGTGGGCTCTTACCCCACCGTTTCACCCTTACCGGCGCGAGCGCCGGCGGTCTGTTTTCTGTGGCACTGTCCCGCGGGTCACCCCGGGTTGCCGTTAACAACCACCCTGCTCTGCGGAGTCCGGACGTTCCTCGGCGACGCCCACCAGGGGCGCCGACGCGACCGCCCGGCCGACTCGTCCGTCGCGCCGCCATGGTACGCGGCCCGCCGCGCCGCCCCGGCTCCGGACCCGTAGATTCATCCGGGTCATGGACCTTGCACACATCCTTCTGCTGATCGTCGCGGGCCTCGTCGCCGGTGCCGTGAACGCGCTGGCCGGCGGCGGTTCGCTGATCACCTTTCCGAGCCTGATCGCGACCGGCCTGCCGTCGGTGGACGCGAACGTGACGAACAGCGTCGCGGTCTTCCCTGGGTACGTCTCCAGCGTCGTGGGCAGCCGCGCCGACCTGGCCGGGCAGGGCCGCCGGCTGCGCACGATCGTGCCGACCAGCGTGGTGGGCTCGGCGGCCGGCTGTGCGTTGCTGTTGCTCACGCCGGCGCGGGCGTTCGAGCTGGTGGTGCCGTTCCTGGTGCTGTCCGCGGCGGCGACGCTGGCGTTCCAGGACCGGCTGCGTGGCCTGGTGGGTCATCCGCGCGCCATGTCCCGGCGCCGGCAGATGCTGACGTTGCAGATCATGGTGTTCGTCGGAGCGGTCTACGGCGGCTATTTCGGCGCCGCGCTCGGCGTCATGTACGTCGCCGCCCTGGCCCTCGTGCTCGACGAGTCACTGAACCGGATCAACGCGCTGAAGAACGTGCTCTCGGCCGCGGTGGGGCTGGTCACGCTGATCGTCTTCGCGATCTTCGCGCCGATCCACTGGGGTGCGGCGCTCACGCTGGCACCGGCCACGGTCGTCGGCGGGTACGCGGGCGCGAAACTGGCCCGCCGGCTGCCGCCCCGGGTGCTCCGCGTGCTGATCGTGGCGTTCGGCACCGCCATCGGCCTGCTGTTGCTGTACCGCGCCTTCGCCTAGCTTGAGTTTTAACCTGTGCGGCGTGGTCTGGGGTTATGTGTTTTCTTGTTTTTCGGGTTGGCGTTTGCGCTGGTGACGATATGGACGTCGTGGCGGTTGGCTGGCCGGTGGTTGCGGTGGCCGGG
>NZ_JAIWNC010000082.1 GCF_020216025.1 Jidongwangia harbinensis
CGGGGGTTCCGCCGGTGGGGGGGGGGCCCGCCCCGGCCGGGGGGTCTCATCCCCCCCGGGCGGGGGGCCCGGCCCCCCGGGCCCCGCCGCCGCTCAATCCCCCTTGACGTTCACGAGCTGCCGCAGCGTGTGGCGCACCTCGACCAGATCCTCGGCGTCCCGCATGACCACGTCGATCGGCTTGTACGCCTGCGGGATCTCGTCGATGAAGGCGTCGGTGTCGCGGTACTCGATGCCGGCCATCGCCTCCCGCAGCTGGTCCCGGGTGAACGTCTTGCGGGCCTTGGACCGCGAGTAGTTCCGCCCCGCGCCGTGCGGCGACGAGTCCAGCGCCAGCGGGTTGCCCTTGCCGACCACCACGTACGACGCGTCGCCCATCGAACCCGGGATCAGCCCCGGCACCCCGGCCGCGGCGTTGATCGCCCCCTTGCGGGACAGCCACACCTCCTTGCCGAAGTGCTTCTCCCGGGCGGTGTAGTTGTGGTGGCACTGCACCCGCTCCAGCTCCCGGACCGGACCGCCCTGCCACTGCGCGAAGCAGTCCACCACCCGGTCCATCATCTCGTCGCGGTTCGCCAGCGCGAAGTCCTGCGCCCACCGCAGCTGCCGGATGTACGCCCAGAACTCGTCGGTGCCCTCCGCCAGGTACGCCAGGTCCGGGTCGGGCAGCCGGATCCACCAGCGCGTCATGGCCTCCTGCGCCACCCGGATGTGGTGCTGCGCCAGCTTGTTGCCGACCCCGCGCGAACCGGAGTGCAGGAACAGCCAGACCGCGCCGGTCTCGTCCGCGGTGACCTCGATGAAGTGGTTGCCGGAACCGAGCGAGCCGAGCTGCAGCGCCCAGTTGCCGGCGTACCGGCCGGGATCGAACCCGGCCCGCTCCGCGACCACGGTCAGCTCCTGCACCCGCTTCGCCGCGGTGTCGGTCAGCACGGTGTTGTACTGGCCGGCGGACAGCGGCACCGCACGCTCGATCGAGGTACGCAGCCCGGCCAGGTCCGGTCCCAGCTCGTCCCGGTGGTACTGGGTGCGCACCGCCGCCATGCCGCAGCCGATGTCGACGCCCACCGCGGCCGGGATGATCGCACCGAGCGTCGGGATGACCGAACCGACGGTCGCGCCCTTGCCCAGGTGGGCGTCCGGCATGAGGGCCAGGTGCGGGTACACGAACGGCAACGACGCGGTGGCCTCGGCCTGCGCCAGCGTCGCCGGCTCGATGATGCTCGCCCAGTTGATCAGCCGTTCGTTCACCCGCTGCACCGTACTTCTCCCTTCTCGGGCGGGGATCCGCCGCTGCGGACGGTAATCGATCAGCACCGCGACCGCCGGTGATTAACCGCGACCACTTATGTTCGAACGTTTTGTCAGTCACGATGCGGGAAGACGGCTTTTCGGGGAGGAACGCACCATGGCACCAGACGATTCGATCGGTCCGTACGCCATCGCCGTGGAGACGACCGATCTGGACGAGGCCCGGGCCGTCTGCGGCGAACAGCTGTATCCGCGCACGTTGCGGCTCATCGAACCGTCCCGGGGCCTCGCCGCCCGGTTCGCCTTCCTGCACATGGGAATGCTGACCCTGGCCGATGTGCGGTACGGCGCGGAGATCGCTGGCGGCACCCGGGACCTGGGCAGCTATCACGTCAACCTGCCGCTCGCCGGCCGGTTCGCGGCACGCCAGGGCCGTCGGGCGATCACCGGCGACGCGGGTCGGGCCGGGGTGTACCGGCCGGTCGGCGCGACCACGCTGGTCCGGGCCAGCGCCGACTGCCACCTGCTCGCCCTCAAGATCGATTGCCCGGCACTGGAGACCCAGCTGGCGGCACTGCTGGGCGCGGACGTGCGCGGCCCGATCCGCCTGGACGGCTGCCTGGATCCCCGGCGGAACCCCGGGCGCCTCTGCGCCGACCTGATCCGGCTGCTCGGCGACGAGATCCACAACCCGACCGGCCTGGCGTACCAGCCGATCATGGCCGCGCCGCTGCAGGAGAGCCTGATGACGGCGCTGCTGTACGCGGTGGGGCACCAGTATCAGGACGCGCTGCGGTCAACCGAGTCGCGGGCCGGGCCACGCCAGGTGACCCGCGCCATCGACGCCGTCCAAGACTTCCCGGAGCGGCCGCACACCGCGACCGGGCTGGCCGAGCTGGCCGGGGTGAGCGTGCGGTCCCTGCGCGGCGAGTTCCACCGCCGGGTCGGCAGAGGGCCGATGGCCTATCTGCGCGACGTCCGGATGGCCCGGGTGCACGCCGAGCTGACCGCGGCCGATCCGGCCCGGACCACGGTGGCCGCGGTCGCCCGCCGCTGGGGGTTCGCCCGGATGGGCGTCTTCACCGCGTACTACCTCGCGCGCTACCACACCACCCCGGCGCAGACGCTGCTCGACGGCTCCGTCGGAGGCGGTCTCTGACGGTTGTGCGTACCCTCGGACGGTGCCCAAAGACGCCCTCGTTTCGTACGCCCCGGCCGACCCGGACGGCCTCGTCCTCGCCTCGCTCGACGGCGAACTCGACCTCGACTCCGCCGACAAGGTGCGGGACAGCCTCGCCGAAGCGGCCCGCGCGGCCGACTGCCACTACCTGCGGGTGGACGTCAGCCGGCTCGGCTTCATCGACTCGTACGCCCTCGGCGCCCTGGTGAGCGCGCGCAACGCCGCCGCGGCCGCCGGCGTCGGCCTCACCCTGGCCGACCCGTCCCCGCCGGTCCGCAAGGCGATCGAGGTCACCGGCCTGGCGAGCGTGTTCGGGCTGGCCACGGCGGGCTGAGCGTCAGCCGGCCGTACCGGCCCGGGCGAGCGCGTCCACCCGGCGCAGCGCGTCCGGGATGCGGTGGGCCCCGGCCATCCGTTCCACCAGCCGCCCGGCCTCGGCCACCGGCAGCCCGCGGGCGGTCACGTACAGCGGCCGGATCGCGCCGCCGCGGCGCACCTCGACGGCATGCGTGGCGGACCGGAACGCCGTCTCCGCCACCCCGACGACGGGCACGCCCCACTCGGTGTGCACATGCGCACCCAGCCCCGGCCGCCCGTCCGGGTCGAGGTCGACGTACCCGTCCACCACCAGCAGGGCGTACCCGCCGGCGTCGCTCAGCACGGCCCGCAGCGCCGGCAGTTCCCCCTCCGCACCTCGTTCGGCCGCCGACCCTATCCGGCAAACCCTCGGTACCATCGGGCCGATGCGCCACTACGCCGTCGACCTGGGCTCCCCGTGGGGCGGGGACGGCGGCACCGTGTCCGTCTACGGCCACTGGGGCCGTCCGGTGCTGGTGTTCCCCACCGAGGGCGGCACCGCGGGCGAGTTCGCCGCGGGCGGCATGGTCGACGCGGTGTCCGGCCTCCTCGACGCCGGCCGGGTCAAGCTCTACTGCGTCGACTCGTTCGACGCCGGGACCTGGTCGGCCGGGCACCTGCCGCTGGCCGAACGCGCCCACCGGCACGGCACGTACGAGTCCTGGATCCTGGACCGGGTGGTGCCGCACATCCGCGCCGACACCGGGCACGCCGCCGAGATCGTCACGGCCGGCTGCTCGCTGGGCGCGTACCACGCCCTTAACCTGGCGTTCCGGCGCGCCGACCTGTTCCCGCTGGCGCTCTGCTTCTCCGGCAACTACGACCCGGGCAGCTGGCGGGGCTGGGGCGAGCGCGACGACGCGGTCTACTTCCACAGCCCGGCCGACTACGTGGCGAACCTGCACGGTGACCACCTGGAGTGGCTGCGGAGCCGGCTGTCCGTGCTGCTGGTCTGCGGGCAGGGGCGGTGGGAGGACACCACCGGGGCGCTGGCGTCCACCCGGCACCTGGCCGGGCTGCTGGCCGGCAAGGGCATCCGGCACGAGCTGGACCTGTGGGGTCACGACGTACCGCACGACTGGTCCTCGTGGCGCGCCCAGCTGGCGCACCACCTGCCCCGGTTCTGCTGATCCGGCGAATGGCTCACCTGCGGCACCCGGGGTGCCGATAGAGGGACCATGTGGCTTCGACGGATCGGCACGCGCGGCGCGGGCGCCGGGTCGCGGCTGTTCGCGACGTACGCCGCAGCCAGCATGGTGTCGGTCGCCGTGCTCGGCGCCGTGCTCATCCAGGGCTACCGGGACGACGCCGCCGGCCGGGGCCGGGACCAGGGCCTGGCCCAGGCCGCGGTCATCGAGGAGATGGCGGTGGCGCCGGCCCTGGACGGTGCCGACCTCGCGGCGGGACTGACCACGACCCAGCGCGACCGGCTGCAGCGCGCCACCGACCTGGCGATCTTCCGCGGCTCGGTGATCCGGATGCGCCTGCGCAGCTTCACCGGCCAGGTGGTGTTCGCCGACGACGGCTCCACGGCCGGCGGCATCTCGGTGGCCGCGCCCGCGTTCAAGGCGGCCACCGCCGGGTCGGCCGACGTCGCCGTCGTGCCGGACACCGAGCGCGACACCGAGGTGATCCGGGTGCTGCGGCCGGTCCGGGCCGGCGCGTCCGGGCAGGCGATCGGCGTCCTCGAGGTGTACCTGCCGTACGACACCATCGCGATCCACCTGCAGGAGCAGATGCGGGTGGCGTACCTCCGGCTCGGCGCGGGCCTGCTCGGCCTGTACGTCATGCTGGCGTTGATCTCCTGGTCCACCACCCGCTCTCTGCGCCGCCACGCGGCCCGGCACGCGCACGAGGCGATGCACGACGCGCTGACCGGGCTGCCCAACCGGGCGGCGTTCCGGGCCCGTGCCGAGTCGGTGCTGGAGTCCGCGGTCCGCGGCGGTTCCCGGGGCGCGGTGGTGCTGGTCGACCTCAACCGGTTCAAGGAGGTCAACGACACGCTCGGGCACCACGCCGGCGACGAACTGCTCCAGATCATCTCGACCCGGCTGGCCGGCACTGCCCGCCCCGAGGACACCGTGGCGCGCCTGGGCGGCGACGAGTTCGGCCTGATCCTGCCGGGCCTGGACGCGGCGGACGTGCTGCGGCAGCTGGAGGGCGTGCGGGCCGCGGTCACCGAGGAACTCACCCTCGACCACGTCCCGCTCAGCATCGAGGCCAGCTTCGGCGTGGCGCTCTACCCGGAGCACGGCGACGCCGTCGAGGAACTGCTGCAGAACGCGGACGCGGCCATGTACCAGGGCAAGCGCGGCGCCCACGACGTCGTGCTGTACTCCGGCCAGAGCACCGTCCACCCGACCCAGTGGCTGGTGGTGCAGGCCGAGCTGCGGCACGCGCTGGAACGCGACGAGCTGGTGCTGCTCTACCAGCCGAAGATCCGGATGTCCGACGGCGCGGTGTACGGCCTGGAGGCGCTGGTGCGCTGGCAGCACCCGCAGCGGGGCCTGCTGCCGCCGCCGGCGTTCCTGCCCGCGGCCGAGCAGTCCGGGCTGATCGAGCCGCTCACCGCGTGGGTGCTGCGCCGGGCGCTGGCGGACCAGGCCGAGTGGACCACGATCGGCCACCCGTGGTCGGTGTCGGTGAACGTGTCGGCGCGCAACCTGGAGGCGACCGGCTTCCCCCGGTTCGTCGCGGACGTGCTGGCCGAGACCGGCACCCCGCCGGAGCGCCTGACGCTGGAGGTCACCGAGACCGCGATGGCCGGCGACCGGGACACCGCGATCGCCGCGGTGCGCGAACTGGCCGGATACGGCATCCAGGTGGCGGTGGACGACTTCGGCATCGGGTACACCAGCCTGTCGCAGCTCCGCGGCCTGTCGGTGGCCGAGATCAAGATCGACCGTACGTTCGTGGCCGGGATGCCGCACGACCACCAGGACCGGGCCATCGTCCGGTCGGTGATCGAACTGGGCCACGGCCTGGGTGCCCGGGTGACCGCGGAGGGCGTGGAGACGCCCCGGGTCCGGCGCTGGCTGGCGGAGGCCGGATGCGACGACGCCCAGGGCTTCCTGTTCTCCAAGCCGGTCGCCTGGCCGCACGTGCTGGACCGGTACACCGCCGAGGACATCGAACGGCGCCGCCGGGCCGCCGGGGCGTCAGCGGCTGCGGAGCCCGCGCAGCCCGACGAGACCACCGACCACGACGTACCCGTGCCGCAGGCCGGATGAGATCAGGAGGCGACCCGATGAGGCGTGTACGTCCCGCCCTGACCGCGCTCGGCGCGGCCACCGTCATGCTGGTGTCCGGGTGCGCCCAGCCGGCCGGCACCGGCGACACCGCGACCGGGTCGACCGACACCATCACGGTGAACGAGGCGATCCGGGGACGGCTTCCGGAGTCGGTCCGGGAACGCGGCACCATCCAGTTCGCCACCGACCCCAGCTACGCGCCGATGGAGTCGTTCGCGCCGGACGGCCGGACCATCATCGGTTTCGACGCCGACCTCGCCGCGGCGCTCGGGTCGGTCCTCGGCATCAAGATCGAGATGGTACCGGCGAACTTCTCCACCGCGCTCGACGAGACCGCGAAGGGCACGTACGACGGGGTGCTGTCGTCCATCACCGACACCGTGGAACGGGAGAAGCGGGCCGACTTCATCAACTACTTCTCCGCCGGCACCGCGATCGTGGTGCGCCGCGGCAACCCCACCGGGGTCACCGAACTCAAGGACCTGTGCGGCCAGGTGGTCGCGGTCGAGGAGTCCACCACGCAGGAGGACCTGCTCAAGCG
This sequence comes from Jidongwangia harbinensis, assembly GCF_020216025.1. GTDB lineage: Bacteria > Actinomycetota > Actinomycetes > Mycobacteriales > Micromonosporaceae > Actinoplanes > Actinoplanes harbinensis. Next base: position 6,581 of record NZ_JAIWNC010000082.1, read on the forward strand.
CTCGCAGAAGGGCTGCGCCGGACGGCCGATCGTGATCCGGACGTACAAGACGAATTCGGACGCCCTGCTGCAGCTGCGCACCGGGCGCGCGGTGGCGATCCTGAACGACTACCCGCCGGCCGCGCAGCTGGCCAACGACCCCTCCTCGCGCACCCACTACCAGCTCGCCTCCACCGTGCAGTACGAGCCCGGCCTGTACGGCATCGCGGTGGCGAAGAGCAGCCCGGCGCTGCGGGACGCGCTGCACGAGGCGCTGCGCCAGCTGATGCAGACCGGCGTCTACCAGGAGCTGCTGCTGCGCTGGGGCCTGACCACCGGCGCGCTGCAGGACTCCTCGATCAACGGCGCGGGTGTCAGCAGCGAGTGACGCTCACACCTGGAACCGGTCGGCGACCCCGCGCAGGTCACCGGCCAGCCGGCTGAGCCGGGCGACCGCGGCGTCCGCCTCCACCAGGGTGCTGCTGGTCGTCTCGGCGGCCTGCGCCACGCCGTTGATGTTGACCGCGATCGTCGAGCTGCCGCCGGCCGCTCCGGCGATGCTGCGGCTCATCTCGGCCGTGGTGGCGGTCTGCTCCTCCACCGCGGAGGCGATGGTGACCTGGTAGTCGTTGATCCGCTGGATGATCTGCGAGATCTCGCCGATCGCCGCGACCGCGCTCGAGGTGTCCGCCTGGATCGTCTCCACCCGCCGGGAGATGTCCTCGGTGGCCTTGGCCGTCTCCTGCGCCAGGTCCTTCACCTCGCTGGCCACCACCGCGAAGCCCTTGCCGGCCTCGCCGGCCCGGGCCGCCTCGATGGTCGCGTTGAGGGCGAGCAAGTTGGTCTGCTCGGCGATCGCGGTGATCACCTTGACCACGTCGCCGATCTCGGCGGACGAGGTGCCCAGCTTGGCCACGGTGTCGTTGGTGGTCTGCGCGACGCCGACCGCGCTGGACGCCACGTGCGCCGCGTCGTTGGCGTTCTGCGCGATCTCCCGGATCGACGAGGCCATCTGCTCGCTGCCGGCCGCCACCGACTGCACCGAGCCGGACACGTCACCGGCGGCGGACGCGACCAGCCCGGCCTGCGCGGCGGCCTCGCGGGCGCTCTCCCCGATCCGGGTGGTCACGCCGGTCAGCTGCTGCGTCCCCGAGCCGAGGTCGCGCGCGCCGGAGGTCAGCGAGTTGACGGTGGCCCGGAGGCCGTCGCGGGCCCGGTTGACCGCCACCGCCATCCGGCCGAGTTCGTCGCGCGAACGCACCTCGGCGGGCACCGCAAGGTTGCTGTCCGCGACCGCGCCGAGCGCCCGCGACACGCTCGCCAGCTGCCGCCTGATCAGCCTGGCCACCAGGTACGCGATTCCGCCGGCCACCAGGATGCCCAGCACCAGGGCGGCGATCATCCGGGTCCGTGCGGTGTCGTACTTGTCGGCCGCCTCCGCCGCCAGCGCGTCCGCCTCACGGTCCTCGGTTCGCTGCAGGTCCGCAATCGCGCCATTCATCGCGTCCTCGGTGCGCTGGAACTCGCCGAAGATCTGGTCCGGTGCCGGCATGGTGAATCCGGCGGGCGGGGGCTTCCGGAGCACCAGCGTGTCGCGCAGCACGCGGTAGCGGTCCATCGCCTCGGCGAACACGGTGAGGCTCTGCAGGCGGCCCGGCGAGTCGGCGGCGATCGTCCGGTACGCGGCCACCGCCGCGTCGATCTTGGCGTCCGCGGCGACCACGGCGTCCTGTCCGACCTTGCGTCCGGCGTCGTCCTGGCCGAGTTCGATCAGCAACAATCCCCGGAACAGGTCGGCGATGCCGCCGCGCAGCTCGGCGACCTGCTCCAGGCTGTCCACGCTGGTCGTCTTCATCTCGGCCAGGTCGTCCCGCATCTCGGCGACCCGGGCCAGGCTGATCCCGCAGACGAGGAGCGAGACCGCCGCCATCGCGGCGACCGCCACCGCGTTCTTGGTGGCCAGGTTGCGGTCGGACAGCCATCCGGAGATCGGATTGCGCTTGACCGTGACCTCGATGGTTTCTCCGTGCGTGCGCGGCATCTTCACTCCACCCCTTCCCGGAAATCATTGCCGCGAACGGGAAGGTGTGCGGGGCGAATGGTCAAACCGGTCGGCGAACCTGGAACGTGGTGGGCGCCTGCCGGGCCGCGGGCAGCAGCCGGAGCACCGGCCCGGCATCGCTGAGGTACCGGTCCGGGTAGTTGACCGACCGCAGCGTCAGCGAGTGCCCGTCCCGGGTCCGGACCGGGCAGAACGTGGCGTCGGCCGCGTACAGCGCGCTGCGGTCCCGGGGGTGCAGGCGCAGCGTGAAGTTCTGGTGCCGGAGGAAGTGCCGCGGATAGTTCACCGATTCCAGGGACACGCACCGCGGGTCGGCCAGTCCGCCCCGCACCACGAACGCGGCGTCCGCCCGGTCGCGGCGGGTGCTTCCCGGGCCGATGCGGTCGATCCGGGCGACGAAGTCGCGGTGCCGCACCCGGGAACCGGGCCGGCCGGCCGGCTCCAGCCCGACCGTGGCGCCGACGGTCAGCGACCGGGCCGGGGGCGACGGCGTGCCCACCGGCGGACCGGCCGGCGACGGGCGGGTGGATCGGGTCGGCAACGGGCGCCGGACCTGCGCGGTGACGGCCGGCCGGCTCGGCGGCGCGGTGGTGGCGGCCACCGTCTCGGTCGGCGGCGGCGGCAGATAGGGCACGGCGGAGAGCGGCGCGCCGGACGGCAGGATCACGGTGCCCGGCATGCCGAACCGCGGCCGGCGGTCGGCCTGCCCCTGGTGCAGTGCCACCGCGCCGGCGAGCGCGACGACGGCCAGCACGGCCAGGCCGACCCAGGGGGTACGGCGCCGGTGCGACGCGATCAGCACCGGGTCACCGGGGTCCGGCGGGACGCTCGGCTCCGGCCCGGGCGCCGGGACATGCTGCGGAAACGTCCGGGGGTGGGACCCGGTCAGCGGCGGTACCCAGCCACCGACCCGGACGCCCGGCCCGTTAAGATCCTCTTCGGACATTCGCTCCGCCTTCCGCGCGGCGCCCCGCAGCTCACGACCCCCGATCCGCTGCCCTGTCATATTCCGGTCGAATGACGCAATTCGCAAGAGTTGATCGCTGCATCCTGTAGTCGATCCGATCGCGCGGTTTCCCCGTACCTCTGTGCAGAGCCTCGGCTCCGGACGCGGACGTGAGGAGACTGATCGTGGAAGGCACCGCCCCGGCCGGCCGGGACGGCGACGCACTCTATCGCCGCCCCGAGCCGGAACCCGCCCCGGAACCGCCGCCGGCCTGGCCTTCGATCTCCGACTACTGGCCGGACGCACCCCAGCGCATGGGCCCGGCCCCGGACTTCTACACGGCCGCCCAGCCCTCGCCGGCCGCCATTACCGAGGCCCGGCCGACCGCGGCGATCCCGCTGACCACCCGGCCTGCTCCGCGCCGCGGCCGCGCGCTGCTCACCGTCGCGGCGGCGGTCCTGCTCGCCGCGGTCATGGCCGGAGCCGGCGCGGCCTACCTGAAGAACCGCGACCGGAGCAGTGCCGCACCGGAGACCGCGCCGCCGGCCGCGACCGGCCCGGCCACGTCCCCGGCCACCTCGCCGGCCGCCGAGCCGATTCCCGTGCCGGTCGCGCCGAAACCCACCACCCCACCGCCGCCGGCCGCCCCGAAACTGCCGGCGACCGGAGAGTTCGACCTGGTCAGCGACGCCTCCGTGGTGAACCTGAAGACCGGGCCGCTGGGCGACGCGATGTACCGGGTCACCGCCCCGAAGGGCAGCAGCGTCCGCCCGGTCACCACGGTCGACGGCAGCCGGGTGCGGCTGTCGCTGGCCGCCACCGGCACCAAGGGCACCGCGGCCGTCGACGTGACGCTCAACGCGGCCGTGCGATGGAACCTGCGCGTCACCGGCGGGCTGAAGACCGGGGTGCTGGACCTCGGCGCGGCCAAGCTGCGCGGCGTCGACCTGCGCGGCGGCGCCACCCGGATGGACCTCACCCTGCCCCGGCCGGACGGCACCCTGACGATCCGGATGACCGGCGGCATCAACCGGTTCCGGATCCACACCACGGCCCGGACCCCCGCCCGGGTCCGGGCCCAGCGCGGTGCCGGCAAGGTCACCCTCTACGACCTGGTCGAGGACGGTGTCCGCCGCGGCCAGTCGGTGGTGTCGCCGACGTTCGACCGCAGCACCGACCGGATCGACGTGCAGGCCGTCGCCGGCATGGGCACGCTGGTCCTGGACCAGACCTGACCGCCGCTCAGGGCTCCTCGCCGCGCGGCTCGAAGCCCACCGTCAGACTCGCCCCCAGCGCCGTCGCGAACCGCTCCAGCACCGCCCAGGTCGGCGCGGTCCCGCCGGCCTCGAACCGGGCCACCGCGGCCGGCGTCATCCCGGACGCCTCGGCCAGTTGGGTCTGAGTCCAGTTCCGGCGCTCACGGAGCTCCCGAACGCACCGGCCGAACTCGACCGCCAGCCACTCGGCGCCGCCCGTTCCGGCGGCACCCGGCGCGGCCCTCCGCCACTCCCGCATCGCGGTCCGGACCTCCCGTTCCCGTTGCCGCGTACCCGCCGTCAGCTCCCCACCGTGTGGTGCCCGTTCCACCCGCCGTCCGGATTCCAGTAGTTCTCCGCCAGCTGGCCGTTGGCGCTGTAGTGCACCTGGAGGTTGTGGTTGCTCGGGTTGATCACGATGACCGGGTCGCTGGTCATCGTCCCGCCCAGCAGGTGCTGGCCGCTCCAGCCGTCCGTCGGGTGCCAGTAGTTCTCGGCCAGCTGACCGTTGGAGTTGTAGTGCACCTGCACGTTCTGGTTGTGCGGATTCACCACCACCGCCGGGCTGCCGGTGATGCTGCCCCCGAGCAGCTTCTGGCCGCTCCACCCGCCCGCCGGGCTCCAGTAGTTCTCGGCCAGCTGCCCGCCCGCGTTGTAATGCACCTGCACGTTCTGGTTGTGCGGATTCACCACCACCGCCGGGCTGCCGGTGATGTGGGCTTCCCCCGGAGGTGTGGACACCCTGAGACTGGATCTTGAGTCCAGAGGAAGGGGTGTCCCCGTTGGGACGTCCGTCGAAGTACACGCAGGAGTTTCGGCGGGATGCGGTCGAGTTGGTGCGC
>NZ_JAIWNC010000083.1 GCF_020216025.1 Jidongwangia harbinensis
CGTTGCCGCGGACCGGCCCGTCCAGCCGCTGCAGGTTGCAGTTGATCACGAAGGTGAGGTTGTCCAGCTCCTCGCGGGCGGCCAGGCCGATCGCGCCGAGCGACTCCACCTCGTCCATCTCGCCGTCCCCGAGGAACGCCCAGACGTGCTGGTCGGAGGTGTCCTTGATGCCGCGGTGGTGCAGGTAACGGTTGAACCGGGCCTGGTAGATCGCGTTCAGCGGGCCGAGACCCATGCTGACCGTCGGGAACTCCCAGAAGTCCGGCATCAGCCGCGGGTGCGGGTACGACGGGAGGCCGCCACCCGGGTGCGACAGCTCCTGGCGGAAGCCGTCCAGCTGGTGCTCGGAGAGCCGGCCCTCGAGGAACGCCCGGGCGTACATGCCCGGGGAGGCGTGCCCCTGGAAGAAGATGTGGTCGCCGCCGCCCGGGTGGTCCTTGCCGCGGAAGAAGTGGTTCATGCCGACCTCGTACAGCGAGGCGCTGGACGCGTAGGTCGAGATGTGCCCGCCGACGCCGATCTCCGGGCGCTGCGCCCGGTGCACCAGCATCGCCGCGTTCCACCGGATGTACGCCCGGATGCGGCGCTCGACGGCCTCGTCGCCGGGGAACCAGGGTTCCTGCTCCGGCGGGATCGTGTTGATGTAGTCGGTGGACGTCAGCGGCGGCACGCCGACCTGTCGCTCCCGGGCCCGCTCGAGCAGGCGCAGCATCACGTACCGGGCGCGTTTGGCCCCGCGTTCGTCGATGACTCCGTCGAGCGACTCGACCCACTCGCTGGTTTCCTCGGGGTCGATGTCCGGAAGCTGGCTCGGCAGGCCGTCACTGATCACCGGGCGCTTGCGTTCCGTAGCCACAGGCATTCCTCTTGGTCGGTCGGACCGTGCGCTCCCGTTGTGGGGAAGGCACGGAGTTGCTTCCATCCTGCCCCCTCCCGGTGTCTGCCGTCACGCCGACCGTGCGGTCACGCGACTCTCGACACAGGTACCGAGCAGTAACTTCGGGTCTCAGGCCGGCAGGAACGAGAATCGGACCTGCCGGGTGGGATTGTCGCCGTTCGGGTCCACCAGGCAGATCGACTGCCAGGTGCCGAGCGCGATGCGCCCGTCGAGCACCGGAAGCGTCGCGTACGGCGGGATCCAGGCCGGCAGCACGTGATCCCGGCCATGCCCCGGGGAACCGTGCCGGTGCCGCCACCGGTCGGCGGTCGGCAGCAGTTCGTCGATCGCGCTCAGCAGGTCGTCGTCCGACCCGGCGCCGGTCTCGATGATCGCCAGCCCGGCCGTGGCGTGCGGAACGAACACGTGCAGCAGCCCGTCGCCCTGGCCACCGGCGAACTGCTCGGCCTCGCGAGTGATGTCCCGGACGACCGGCCGGTCCCCGGTCCGGACGGTGATCACCTCGGTACGCATCCGCAAAGTCTGCCTCATCCGGTTCCGCCGATCCGGACGGGTCCACCGGCGCCTAGGTGTACAGGTCCAGCACCAGGAACGCCCCGGCCGTCATCCCCAGCCAGACCAGCCCCAACGCGATTCGTCCCAGCACCCACCCACTACACCACCCGGGCGCCCGCCACCCGGCCCTTTCCGGCCGCACTCACTCCCCGGCGTACCGGGTGGGCCGGCCGCGCCGGACGTGCGGGCCGATTTCTCCCGTGGCAGTGCTCGCGCCGGTCCGTAATGCTGGTGCGCGTGACCACGCCGCAGAACCTCGACGAGCGTTTCCGTGACGCAGTGTCGGCAGTGGCGCCGTCCGGGTCGCAGCCCGCGCCCGACGACGGCCTCCGCACCGGCTCCGCGCTCACCGGCAGCCAGGCCCGTCTCCTGTTCGACGCCCAGCTCACCAGCCGCCACCTCGACCTCGCCGCCCGCTGGCTGCGCAGCTTCAACGAAGGCTTCTACACCATCGGATCGTCCGGTCACGAGGGCAACGCCGCGGTGGCGGCGGCGCTCCGGGGCGACGATCCGGCGCTGCTGCACTACCGCTCCGCGGCGTTCTTCTGCGCCCGCGCGGTACAACGGCACGGCCCCGACGCCCTCGAGGACGCGGCCCGGGACGTGCTCCGCGGGATGGTCGCCTCCGCCCGGGAACCGATCGCCGGCGGCCGGCACAAGGTCATCGGCCGGTCCGACCTGGACATCATCCCGACCACCTCGACCGTCGCCTCGCACCTGCCGCGGGCGGTCGGCCTGGCGTACGCGCTGGACCGGGCCGCGGCCCAGCGCGGCATCAGCACGCCCTGGCCGCGGGACGCGGTGGTGGTCGCCTCGTTCGGCGACGCGTCGGTCAACCACGCCACCGCCACCGCCGCGCTGAACACCGCCGGCTGGTACGCGCACACCGGCGTACCCCTGCCTCTGCTCCTGGTCTGTGAGGACAACGGGCTGGGCATCAGCGTCCCGTCGCCGGACGGATGGGTGGCCGCGGCGCTGGAGTCGCGGCCCGGTATCCGGTACTTCGCCGCCGACGGCTGCGACCTGGCGGCCACCTACGACGCCGCGGTCGAGGCCGCCGCCCACGTCCGCGAGCAGCGCCGGCCGGCCGTGCTGCACCTGTCCGTGGTGCGCTTCATGGGCCACGCCGGCGCGGACGCCGAGGTCGCCTACCGCACCGCCGAGGACATCGCCCGCGACCTGGACCGCGACCCGCTGGTCGGCACCGCGCGCCTGCTGGTGGACGCCGGCCTGGCCAGCCCCGAGGAGCTGATCACCCGGTACGACGAGGTGGGCTGGCAGGTGCGCAAGGTGGCCGAGGACGTGCTGGGCGAGCCGAAACTCGCCACCGCCGCGGAGATCGTGGCGCCGCTCGCCCCGCGCCGCCCGCTCCGCGCCGCCAGTACCGTGGCCGACGCCGGCACCCGCGCGGCCGGCCCCGGCGCGGTGGCCCGGAACCAGGCGTTCGGCGGCAGGCTGCCGGAACTCGGCGCACCGATGACGCTGGCGCAGACCATCAACGCGACGCTCACCGACGCCATGCTGACCACGCCCGGCGTCCTGGTGTTCGGCGAGGACGTGGCCCGCAAGGGCGGCGTCTACGGCGTCACCAAGAACCTGCGGGACCGGTTCGGCGACGAGCGGGTGTTCGACACCGTGCTGGACGAGACCAGCATCCTCGGCCTCGGACTCGGCGCCGGCCTGGCCGGGCTGCTCCCGGTCCCCGAGATCCAGTACCTGGCCTACCTGCACAACGCGGAGGACCAGCTGCGCGGTGAGGCGGCCACGATGTCGTTCTTCTCGGCGGGCGCCTACCGCAACCCCATGGTGGTCCGGGTGGCCGGTCTGGCGTACCAGCAGAGCTTCGGCGGACACTTCCACAACGACAACGCGCTCGGCGTGCTGCGCGACGTACCCGGCCTGGTGCTGGCCGTGCCCGCCCGCCCGGCCGACGCGGCGCCGATGCTCCGGTCCTGCCTGGCCGCCGCCGCGGTGGACGGCAGCGTGTGCGTGTACCTCGAGCCGATCGCGCTCTACCACACCCGCGACCTGTACGAGCAGGGCGACAACGAGTGGCTGTCACCGTACGCCGGGCCCGCCGAGTGGGCCGGCGTGCACGTGCCGATCGGCCGCGCCCGCACCTACCCGGTCGGCAACGCCGAGAACCTGACCATCGTCACGTACGGCAACGGCCTGCGGATGTCGCTGCGGGTGGCCGCCCGCCTGGCCGCCGAGGGGTACGGCTCCCGCGTGGTCGACCTGCGCTGGCTGTCCCCGCTGCCGGTGGCCGACGTGGTCCGCGAGGCCACCGCCACCGGCCGGGTCCTCATCGTCGACGAGACCCGCCGCTCCGGCGGGGTCGGCGAGGGGGTGCTCGCGGCCCTCGTGGACGGTGGTTACGTCGGTGCCGCCCGGCGGATCGCGTCCGCCGACTCGTTCGTACCGCTCGGCCCGGCCACCGAACACGTGCTGGTCGGCGAGGATGCCATCACTCAGGGTGCCCACGCCCTGCTGGCGCGGTAAATTGCCACACACTCGGTGCGCCACTTGCGCCCGGGCTTGCAAGTGTGTGGACTACCCCCACCGGGCCGGTTGCCCGGCCCACAGAGAAGAGGAGGCAAGCGACAGTGAGCGCGACCGCTGGTCAGGCCGACGGCGTACGTAGCCTGGCGGACCGGTTCGGCCTCGAGCCGAACATGGTGGTCATGGAGATGGGATACGACGACGATGTCGACGAGGACCTCCGTGACGCCCTGACCGAACGAGTCGGCGATTTGGTCGACGAGGACACCGACGAGGTGGTCGACGCGGTACTGCTGTGGTACCGCGACGGCGACGGTGACCTGTTCGAACTGCTGACCGATGCTTTGAACCCGCTCGCCGACAAGGGCGTCGTGTGGTTGCTGACACCGAAGGCGGGCCGCGACGGCCACGTCGAGCCCAGCGAGATCAGCGAATCCGCGCCGACCGCCGGCCTGCAGCAGACCTCCACGGTGAACGCCGGCAAGGACTGGACCGGCGCCCGCCTCGTCACCCCCCGGGGTACGAAGAAGAAGTAACCCCCGCCTCCCTCCGCTGCACGGCCGGCACCCACCCGGGGTGACCGGCCAGTTGGCGTTGGCCACGTCCTAAGGTGGGAGGATGCCGATCGAGGTGGGGACGCCGGCCCCGGACTTCGCCCTGAAGGACCAGAACAACCAGGAGATCCGCCTGGCCGACTTCCGCGGCCGCAAGGCGGTGCTGCTGGTCTTCTACCCGTACGCTTTCACCGGCACCTGCCAGCGCGAACTCGCCGAGATCCAGGAGCGCCTGGACGAGTACGCGACCGGCGACGTGCAGATCCTCACGGTCAGCGTCGACTCGCCGTACAGCCACAAGGTCTGGGCGCTGCGCGAGGGCTACGACTTCCCGCTGCTCGCCGACTTCTGGCCACACGGCGCCGTCGCCGACGCGTACGGGGTGCTCAACCCGGTGACCGGCACCGCGCACCGCGGCACCTTCCTGATCGACCGCGCGGGGGTCGTCCGGTTCGCCGAGATGACCGGCGCGGGGGAGGCCCGCGACCAGGCCGGGTGGCGTACGGCCCTGGCGGCGTTGGGCGCCGGTTCGGCACGGTAGGATGGCGGCTCCGGTGGAACGCCGAGCCGGGCGCGTAGCTCAGTGGGAGAGCACTCGCCTTACAAGCGAGGGGTCGTAGGTTCGAAACCTACCGCGCCCACCGATGGCGGACGCGACACGTCCGGAATGGCATCGGGCGCACGTTGTGATTCGATAGCATGGCTTTGCTATTGACTCAATGCGCCCGCTAGGTGCGAATACGACAGGAAGCAGCCATCATGACGATTCTTGCCTTCGAAGACTCGGTTCCGGGCGGCGAAGGAGGAAATGTCTTCGCGTCCCGGTGACAGCCTTTGTCATCGGTCGGCGGCGGTCTCCTGGTCTCCCGGGCGGCCGCCGCTTCCGTGTTCCTGCTCGTCGCCCTCGTCGTCCGGCGCGGTCATGGTGATCGTCCACTCGTAACGACCACCGGCGGGTGCGTCGTCCCGCCAGGAAACGCATTGCCACGAGCCCTCTGCGTAACGTTCGACCGTACCCACGTCGTTCTTCTCCTGGACGCCGATGTTGGTGGCGCCCGGCGGAAAGCGGAACCGGACGGTGAACTCGGTGAACGTGGAGTCATCCGGCCGGCCGGTGGGGGACCGGGCGTCCCAGGCGAGGAAGTCGATCCCGGTCCGCCGGAGCGGTTCCCACAGTCCCACCGGGCGATACCCGAGAGACCAGTGCACATCCGAACGGGCCGGCGGCTCGAACAGGATCAGCACCCGGACGCCCTCCGGAGACTCGGCGAGTGGCAGGGGCGTCAGGTGCATGCCGGAGTCGCTCTCCACGTCCACCTTCAGGCCCAGATCGTTGTAGGTCGGCGGGATCAGGGTCTTCCGGGGCGCGATGGGTCGCAGCGAACGGTAGAAGAGATACGGCGTGGGCGTCGTCACGTGCTTTTCCAGAATGGTGTCGGCGTAATCGTCCAGACCGATGGTGACGATCAGCTCGAGGCGTTCCCGATAGAGCAAGGACTGGTGATCGACGAGCCGTTCGATGACGCCGCGGTAACGGGACTGCCAGCCGTCGAAGCCTATTCTCAGGTCGGCGATCTCCTGGATGAGAACGTCGACCTGGTCTTCTCTGATCTCCAGCTCCCGCCGGCTGGCTTCCAGAAGTTCGGCGAAGAAGCCGTAGACCAGGCGGCTGACGATGGCCAGGACCGCGACTGCGGCGACCACTCGCAGCACGAACGCACTGACGTCGCCGGTCGATTTGAGTCCGAAGTAGCCACTGATGACACCGACGATCACGGCGACGTAGGTGATGGTGTCGCGCAGGGCCCGGGCCAGCGCGCCGCGCCAGGTGATCGGTGCGCGCTCGGCCGACCGCACCGCCGAAGGGGAAAGCACGACGTGATCGCCGCGGCGAGAACCGGATTCCCCGCCCTCTGCTGATGGTCGCACGAAGGGAGTGCCCTTCTCGAAGGATCTCGAATCTGCGCGCGGACGGGGAGGTCACACGCTTTCCGCCGACGCTACACCCGCCAATGGCCAGGCACCAGAAGTCAATGACCCTTCGCGCCGAGCCTATAGCGGCGCGGTCAGCAACAGCACCAAGAGGAGGGCTCCGGCAATTAGCACGGCCGGCAGCATGATCGCAAGAACGAGGAGCCGCAGCCGGTCCGACGCCCCCCGGGATCGGTGCAGCCGCCGGAACGGGACGTGCGAGGAATGATTTCCGGCGCCCTCGCCGCCGATCTGGTGCGATGGCATCATCAACGGAACCAGTAGCGCCTTAGAACCACGATGATCGGGCATGGGCACCTCGCACGGCCGGGAAGCTCGACTCACCGTTGACATTCTCCGACCGGGAACGCCGGCGGATCCGCAATGTCGAGAACACGACAAACATAACTATGGCATGACCCACTGCGTTTGTCCTACCCGCCTTTCGCCAGGCGGATACTCAGGCCGGCCGGCCACCGGGCACGGCGTCGTGGTCCGTCACTTGATCCACCGGTCGTAGAGGAAGTTCACCAGGATGCCGATCGGCATGGAGAACAGCAGCCCGGCCAGGAAGTACAGCCGTTCCCGGCTGGCCACCGAACGTTGGCTGAGCGCCTGACCGCGGGCAATGGTCCGGTCGATCAGTTCTTGTACCGCCTCCGCCTCGGCCCGACTCGCATCCTTCAGACGATCGAAGCTCTCCGCGTCCGCCTTCAATCGATTGATCATGGCGGTGCGGATGCCGAGTTCGGCCTCGAGTTCGGGTACCGCGTCTCGGATGTGCTCGACGTTGTCGCGCAGCTCCCGAAGGCTCTCCTCCAGGCCCTCCAGCTTTGCGAACAACGGCGTAAGCTGGCCCATTCGTTCCCGGTTCTCGTCGGCCCGGGCCTTTCCCAGAGCCGTCCACACGCCAAGGCCGAGTACGGTGAATGTCAGACCCAGGACATTCTCCAGATGATCTAGACCGCGCGGCGGGAAGAATTGCCCGGCCACTCCGAATGGGAGGGCCAGGAGCAATATCCACTCCATCTTGGATGCGGGCCGTCGAAGGAGAAAGCGAATCACCCGACGATGATTGCACGATAGGCCGGCGACGCCCGTCGGCTATTCGGGCGGCCCATTCTCCGGCCACGCGGACGACGCACCGTGCCCGGCGCCGGGCGGGCGACCCCGTTCAGGGGACACCCACCGCGGGCCGGGCGTCGGGCTGGGTGACTGTTACCAGGTCCAGTTCTGCAGTGCGTTGCCGTTGCAGGTGGTGATGGTGACCTGCGCGCTGTTGGTGTTCGAGGCCGCGGCCAGGCACAGCGTGGGACTCGCGGCCGGCCGTATCGTGCCGTCCGTTCGGAACTGCCAGGTCTGCGCCGCCGTCTTGTTGCAGTTGTAGGTCCAGATCCGTTGACCCGACGCGTAGTTCGCGTCCGGTACGTCGATGCAGTTGCCCAGGACCCGCAGGGTGTTGTCGTCCGGGAACCGGGTCAGCGCCTGGGCCTTGGTGCTGTTGCACGTGTAGACCTGCAGGTACGTGCGGATCGCGGTGGCCGACGACGGTACGTCCACACACCGGTTGGTGCTGTTCCGGACCGCGCTCATCACCGGGTTCGGGCTCTTGGTGACCTGAACCATCTTGGCGACCGACGGGACGCCGGCGGTGTCGGTGATGAAGAGCATGTAGTAGCCGGGGGGTGCCACGCCGCCGTTCGGGGGGCCGGTGACCGTCAGCGTCGTACCCGAGGTGGTGAACTTCAGCGGGACGTAGCGCTGGCCCTGGTCCACGCCGTGGGTCGAGTCGCTGAGTCCGACCAGCGCGACCTTGCCGATGCTGGCCGCGTTGGCGGAGGTGACCGAGAAGTTCGTGTTGACGCCGATGCTGGCCGGGGCCGTGGAGATCACCGGACGGGTGGCGAGCTGGCCGCTGCCGTCGTTCTTGTAGAGGTACGGCGGGGTGAAGTACTCGATGTTCTTCTCCAGGTACCCGACGTCCATGCAGACGCCGCAGATGCCGCCGCCTCCGGTCATGACCCGGCCGTCGGGAAGCAGCGCGGCGGTCGAGTGGTACTGCCGGATCCGGCTCGCGCCCGCCAGCACCGTCCACTGGCCGGTGGCGGGGTTCCAGCGTTCCGCCGTCGTCACCGCGTTGTTCAGGTCGACCAGCCCGTTGGACGCGGTGCTCTTCATACCGCCGGTCGCCAGCACCGAACCGTCGGCCAGCACCGTCACGTTGTGCTGCCGGCGTCCGGTCGCCATCGATCCGGTGGACGTCACGGTCGGCACCAGCCCGGTGGTGCTGTTCACCACCACGGAGGTACGGCTGGGCACCTTCGCCACGCCGCCCTCGGTGAGGCTGCCGCCACCGACCACAATCGACTTGCCGATGTCGTACGTCGCGAAACTGCCGTAGTCCCGGTTGATCGAGTCACGCGTGGTGGTGCCCCGGATCACCCCGTTCCCGGCGGTGTTCAGCGTGTACGCGGTGGTGTACGGGCCGAACAGTCCGAGTTGCGTGTCGGGCCGCGAGCCCATGAACGGGTACACCCGTCCGCCGTACTGGGTGAAGCCGGTGAGCGAGCGGATCGCGCCGTTCGTCTGGTACACCTCGGCGGTCGACGGTCCACCGCCGACGATGACCTCCTCACCGTTGGCCATCTCCGCGACCGACGGGTACCACCGCGCCGCGGCCATGTCGTTGCCGCGGGTCCACGTCTCGGTCTGCCAGTTGAAGACGTAGGTCCGGACCGTTCCGGCGAGGCTCGCGTTGGCGTTGCCGCCGGCGATCAGAATGTTGCCGTTCGCGAGATGCGCGAAGCCGGCACAGAAGATGTTGGTGCCCTGCAGGTCGACCCGCTTGTGCGTGTTGTCGGCGGGATTCCAGACCATGGCGCGGGTGAAGCTGTGATCCGGGTACGTCTCGGCCGCGTTGTCGCCCACCGAGTCCCAGATGAGCAGCTTGCCGTTCGGCAGCACGGCCTGGAAGACCGGCACCACGGGCGTACCGGTGACCGCGCTCCACGATCCCGTCACCCCCGGGTCCGCGGCCGCGGCGGCCGACGATCGGGCCGTTCCGGGGCGCAGTCCGGTGGCGCGCTGGATTCGCCTGGCGCTCTCGGCGGTCTTCTCCTCGATGACCCGCATCGGCGTGCCCACCAGGTCCTGGGCCAGGTGCTCGGCGTCGTCCTCGGCCAGGTGCGCGTGTTCGGCCACCTGGGCGTGCTCGTGCGCGTGTTCGTGCGTGTGGACATGTGGCGCGGCTTCCGGGGGGCCGGGTGATCCGACCGCGGTGGCCGAGGTACTGAACAGCAGTACCCCCGACACCAGACCCGACCAGATCAGCCTGCGGCGCGTACGCATGGAATTAGTTCCTTTCGCCAAGGACCAGTGATCGTTCGCTGTCGACGGCGCACCGGAACCCGGGCGGCATTATCCCGACGTTTCGGGTCCTTGTGGTCCTGCTTTTGTGCGCAGTTCGCCGCATCCGTCAATCGGATTAGTGACAGCTCAAGGGTGGGTTGATCCACGAATGCGAGTTCGCGGTCCGTCTCATGTGGCCAGTGGCGTCACTTTAACCTTTGTAAAAGTGACCATCAATGCCTGGTGGCGGCCCGCTACGGTCGAACTGCCCCGCCATCCGGTTATGTGATACGTCCGAACGGCCGACCTCCGCTGGCGGGGCGGACAATTCGTTTTGCTTGACATCGCGGCAAGCCGATACACAGGACGAAAAAGCCGGAAAATCAGACGATTCGCGTCGTAGGGCGTTGTTTCCGCGCGGCGCATACCGGCCGGGCCCCCGGCGGTTGAGCACCAGTTCGAGACGCCGACGCGCCGCAGGCCCGGGGGGTCCCGAGCCGTCCGCCCGCCGGCCTGACCGGAAACCAACTTGAGTGGGGGCATGGGTGATGGCCCGGGGTGGCCCGGGTGGTGGAGAGGTGTTCAGGCGGCGGCGGGGGTGAGGGTGACCTGTAGGCCCAGCGCTTCGAGTTGTTGGATC
>NZ_JAIWNC010000084.1 GCF_020216025.1 Jidongwangia harbinensis
CCGAGGTGGATCGGGTGAGCCGGGCCGGCGGGCTCGGTGCAAGGACCGAGCCCGCCGGCAACGCGGGGAGTCCACACCTTGTTCCGACACCAGCAACACCGTTCCCAACCATCCCCACCGGATACAAGGAGGCATTTCGATGCCAGAGCGACGAACACCGAATCGGAGGGTCCTGGGTACCGCGCTCGCCGCCGCCGCGATGTTGATCGCGACGGGAGCGACCGTCCTCACCGGAACCGCGTCGGCCCAGCAGAGTGCCCTGGCCCCCACCGCGGGGTGCGGCAAGAGCCCGACGCTGCGCGACGGGAACCAGACCATCCAGAGCGGCGGCCAGAACCGCTCGTACATCCTGCGGCTGCCGGCCAACTACAACAGCAACCAGTCCTACCGGCTGGTGGTCGGTCTGCACTGGCTCAACGGCAGCGCCAACGACGTGGTCGGCAACGGCTTCTACGGTCTGCAGCAGCAGTCGAACAACACCGCCATCTTCGTGGCACCGCAGGGTCTCGACGCCGGCTGGGCCAACACCGGCGGCCGCGACGTCACGCTGGTCGACGACATCCTGCGGGTGGTGGAGAACGCCCTGTGCGTCGACACCTCGCAGCGTTTCGCGCTGGGCTTCAGCTACGGCGGCGCGATGAGCTTCACCCTCGCCTGTGCCCGGCCGGCCGTGTTCCGCGCGGTGGCGCCGATCGCCGGCGCCAACCTCAGCGGCGGTTGCTCCTCGGCCTCCCAGCCGGTCGCCTACTTCGGCATCCACGGCACCCGGGACAGCGTCCTGAACATCTCGATGGGCCGGTCGATCCGGGACGTCTTCGTGCGGGCCAACGGCTGCACGGCGCAGAATCCGCCGGAGCCGGGGCAGGGCAGTGGAACGCACATCACCACCGCCTACGCGGGATGCCGGGCCGGGTACCCGGTCCAGTGGGCCGCCCACGACGGTGACCACGTGCCGCTCCCGACCGACCGCAACTCCTCGACCTCGTGGGTCTCCAGTGAGGTCTGGCGGTTCTTCACCCAGTTCGGCAGCACCACCCCGCCGTCGAGCCCGGCGCCCAGCAACCCCGGCCCCAGCACGCCGGGAACCACGACGCCGCCGCCCGGTGGCACGACGACGTGCCGCGCCACCAGCGTCGTCAACGCCTGGAACAACGGGCTGACCGCCAACGTCACGGTCACCAACACCGGCAGCTCCGCCATCAACGGCTGGACGCTGGCCTTCACCCTCCCCTCCGGCCAGACCATCACCGGCGGGTGGAACGCCACGTACTCGCCGACGTCCGGCCGGGTCACCGCGACCAACGTCGGCCACAACGCCTCCCTGGCACCCGGCGCGTCGGCCAGCTTCGGCTTCCAGGCCACCCACTCCGGCAACAACGGCGCGCCCAGCGAGTACGCGCTCAACGGCGCCGCCTGCGCCACCGCTTGACGAGGCCGATGCCCTCCCACCATCGATCGGCAGCAGAGAGAGGACATCACGATGCGACGACACCCCTCGGCCACCGAGATACGGCGGCCGGCGTGAAGCGCGTCATCATGGCCGCCGCGGTCGCCGCCGCGCTCCTGGCTTCCGGCTGTACGCCGGGATCCGGGGGCGGCGGCGACGACTCGGGGTCGTCGGGGTCGACGTTCGAGTTCTGGTCGTTCACCGCGATCAACCAGAAGGCCGACGTCGACGCCTACATGAAGAAGCACCCGGAAACCCGGATCAAGCTCACCGAGGTGGGCAGCACGAGCGAGACGGCGCAGGCGCTCACCGCGGCGCTGGCCGGCGGCAAGGTGCCCGACCTCGTCCTGATCCAGGGTGACGATCTGCCGAAGTTCATGCAGTCGCCGGAGAACTTCGTGGACCTCAACACGCTCGGCGCCGACAAGATGACCGGGGACTACCTGGACTGGGTGATCAAGCAGCCGACCACTCCGGACGGCAAGGTCATCGGGATTCCGACGGATGTCGGCGGGATGGCCATCGCGTACCGCAAGGATCTGTTCGAGGCGGCCGGTCTGCCCACGGACCGGGCGGCGGTCTCGAAGTTGTGGACGACCTGGGACGGATTCACCGAGGTCGGCCGGAAGTACGTCCAGGCGACCGGCAAGCCGTTCGTGGACAACACGCCGACGAGCGTCTTCTTCCAGGCGGTCAACCAGGGTACGGAGCGGTACTACGACTCCGCCCAGAATCTGGTGTACGACAGGAACCCGCAGGTCCGGGCCGCGTTCGACCTGACGCTCAAGGTCTTCGCGGCGGGCATCTCCGCCAAGCAGACCTCGTTCTCGGCCGGGTGGACCGCGGGCATGGGCAAGGGCGACTTCGCGGTCGTGTCGGCGCCGTCGTGGATGCTCAACTCCATCCGGACCAACGCACCCGGCACCGCCGGCAAGTGGGACATCGCCACCATCCCCGGTGGCTCGGGCAACTGGGGCGGCAGCTTCCTCGCCATCCCCAAACGCGCGAAGAACCCCGAGGCGGCGTGGAAGTACATCGCCGACATGCAGTCACCCGCCGGCCAGCTGGACCACTTCCTGATGCAGGGGTCGTTGCCCACGACGCCGTCGGTCTACACCGATCCGAAGCTGATCGGCAAGACGGATCCGTTCTTCTCCGGCGCACCGATCGGCAAGATCTACACCGAGTCCGTGGTGAACATCAAGCCGTTCTACATCGGGCTGAACGACGCCGCCATCGGCACCGAGTTGCTCAACACCCTCACCAGCGTGGAACAGGGCAAGGTGAAACCCGACCGGGCGTGGGACACCGCGATGACGAACGTCAAGAACGCCCTCCGGGGCTGATCGGACGAATGACGTGCGGCGGCCGGGCCGAACCGGCCGCCGCACCCGTCGGGAAGGCGCCACTGTGACCACCACGCTCGCCCCGGCCACGCCGCCGGACGCCGGTGCTCCGCCGACCCGGTACCGCCACATCCAGCAGGGACTGCGGGAGCGGCTGGCGCCGTACGCGTACATCGCGCCGTTCTTCGTGCTCTTCTTCATCTTCGGTCTGTTCCCGCTGCTGTTCACGTTCTACGTCGCCCTGTTCGAGTGGAACCCGATCGGCGAGCACCGCTACATCGGGCTGACCAACTTCACCGAGCTGTTCCAGGACCCGCGGTTCTGGGGCGCGCTGCGCAACACGTTCAGCATCTGGCTGCTGTCGACGGTGCCGCAGTTGCTGCTCGCGCTCGGCGTCGCGCACCTGCTCAACCAGGTACGCCTGCGCGCGGCGACGTTCTTCCGGATGGCCGTGCTGGTCCCGTACGTCACCTCGGTGGCGGCGACCACCATCGTCTTCGCCCAGCTCTTCGACCGCGACTACGGCATGCTCAACTGGTTCCTCGAGCTGCTCGGGTTCGCGCACATCGACTTCACGGCCTCGGTCTGGGGCAGCCACCTGATGATCGCCACCATGGTCGCCTGGCGCTGGACCGGATACAACACCCTGCTCTATCTCGCCTCGCTGCAGGCGGTTCCCCGGGAACTGTACGAGGCCGCGGCGGTCGACGGGGCCGGCAGCTGGCAGCAGTTCCGCCACGTCAGCCTGCCCGCGCTGCGGCCGATCATCGTGTTCACCGTGGTCACGTCGACGATCGGCGGACTGCAGATCTTCACCGAGCCGCTGCTGGTCAACCCGGTGGGCGGCCTGACGTGCGGCGCGGCGCGGCAGTGCCAGACCCTCACCCTCTTCCTGTACGAGCAGGGCTTCGGCCGGTTCCACTTCGGTTACGGTGCGGCCATCGGCGTCACGCTCTTCGCCCTCGTCGTGATCATCGCCCTGATCAACTACCTGCTGATCACCCGCATCCGCTGGGAGCGGCCATGAGCGCGCCACCCCGCAAGGCCCGCCGGCCGGCGCACAGCCGGGTCTCGCCCGCCGTGTACCTGACGCTGGGCGGCATGGCGTTCCTCAGCCTGTTCCCGCTCTACTGGATGTTCGTGGTGTCCACGACGGACTCGGCCACCGCCACGAGCCTGCCGCCGCGGATCGTGCCGGGCGGCAACTTCCTGCACCTGGCCGGCCTGGTCTTCGAGATCGTTCCGTTCGTCCAGGCGCTGGTGAACAGCATCGCCGTCTCCACCGCGATCGGGGTGGGCCAGGCACTGCTGTGCGCGCTGGCCGGATTCGCCTTCGCCAAGCTGCACTTCCGCGGCCGCAACGTGCTGTTCCTCATCGTCGTGCTGACCATGACCGTGCCGGCCCAGCTGTCGGTCATCCCGCAGTACCTCATCATGTCGCGGCTCAACTGGGTGGACACCCTGCAGGCCGTGATCGTTCCGGGCCTGCTGAGCGCGTTCGGCATCTTCTGGATGCGCCAGCACATCGCCAGCGTCATCGACGACGAACTGATGCACGCCGCCCGGGTGGACGGCGCGTCCACCTGGCAGATCTTCTGGCGCATCGCCTTCCCGCTGGTCCGCCCGGCCGCGTTCGTCCTGGGCCTGTTCGGGTTTGTCACCGCGTGGAACGACTTCCTGTGGCCGTTCATCGTGCTGAAGTCGCCGGAGCGGTACACCGTGCAGATCGCCATCAAGGCGCTGCAGAACAGCCGGGACATCGATCTGGGCCTGGCCATGGCCGGTTCCTTCCTGGCCACGCTGCCGCTGCTGGTGTTGTTCGTCTTCGTCGGTCGGCGCCTCGTGCAGGGCATCATGGAAGGGGCGTTCAAGGGCTGACCAGGGCCCCGCCCGGGCTGTTACCGTTCATTCATGATTATCGATGCGGTGAGTTCGCCCGGACGTCTGGTGGGTACCCTCGCGGGCGCCACCTGCCTGCTACTCGGCATCGCCTCGGCCGCGCTCGCCACCCACACCGCCCTGGACACCCCGCCGGGAGCACCGCCCGGAGTGTGCGAGACCGGCACCGACCCGGGACCGCCGCTGCCCGGCACCGCGCTGTCCGCGTCGCGGATCCAGGGCGGATTCCAGTTCCTGGAGGGCCCGGTCTGGGTCGCCGACCCGGGGTACCTCGTGGTGTCCGATCTCCGCGCGGCGACCGGCGCCGAGCAGGTGCAGCCGTCGACCATCCACCGCCTGGCCCCGCCGGCCGCGCCCGAGACGTTCATCGCCGCGTCCGGCAGCAACGGCCTGGCGCTGAGCCCGGACGGGCAGCAGATCATCGCGGCCACCCACGACAACCGCGCGCTGTCCGCTTACCGGCTGTCCGACCGGAGCCGCACCGTGCTGGCGGCCGACCACCAGGGCCGGGCGTTCAACTCCCCGAACGACGTCACGGTCCGCGCGGACGGGGTCGTCTACTTCACCGACCCCTCCTTCCAGCGGGGGCGCCGCCCGGACGCGATGGGCGGCCGGACCGGGGTGTTCCGGGTGGCGAACGGCCAGGTCACGCTCGTGGACGACACCGTGCGGCAGCCCAACGGCATCGCCCTGTCCCCGGACGGCAGCACCCTCTACGTCGGCGCGTTCAACGAGAACCGGATCTACGCCTACCCCGTGCAGCCGGACGGCAGCACCGGTCAGCGCACCGTCTTCGCGACGATCGCCAGCCCCGACGGGGTGACCGTGGACTGCGCGGGCAACGTCTACTGGGTCTCCCACAACGAGGGCCGGGTCCACGTGTTCGCGCCGACCGGCGCCACGCTCGGCACCATCTCGACCGGCCGGCAGGCGACCAACGCGGCCTTCGGCGGCGCCGACCGGCGCACCCTGTTCATCACCGCCGGACAGACCGGCGACTACGGAATCCACAGCATTCAGCTCGGCATTCCCGGCTATCCATACTGAACCGGCACGCACAATAGCGGCTTTTCCCAATCACTCAATCTCGGAATCGCTGCCCACAAACTGTTACGCGGAACGGCGCGGACGAGTCGTCATCGTCCGCGCCGTCTCGTATCCGCAGGTCAGCGACTTTGCTATCGGATTAGCCGCGCCGCCTTTCCCGACCACACCCCGCCGCCCGCAGGCCCGATCAACCGACGCATGAACCGAGACAGCTTGAACGGCCGGAAACAGTGTGTAAACATTGGCGGACCTGAATTGCCGTCCGCCCGGAGGCGTCCGCGGTTCCCCCTTTGAGTTTTGCCGACCGCCCCTCCCGCGGCAAGTTGTTAGCGCTAACACACGATCGGTCACGAGTCCCCGTCCCCCCGACCGAGCGCACCGTCTCGGCAGCCCGAAAGGCATCCCCGCCATGACCCGACCGTCCACCCCGAGCCGTTCCCACCGGCTCCGCAGACTCGTCCTGCTGATGGCGGGAGTTCTCGCCGGCGGCGCCGGCCTGGTCGTCACCGGATCCGCCGACGCGGGCACCACGCTGGGTGCCGCGGCGGCCGAGAAGGGCCGCTACTACGGCGCCGCCGTCGCGGCCGGCCGGCTCGGCGACTCCACCTACGCCGGCGTCCTGAACCGGGAGTTCAACTCGGTCACCGCGGAGAACGAGATGAAGTGGGACGCCACCGAGCCGTCCCAGGGCCGGTTCACCTACACCAACGGCGACCGCATCCTCAACCACGCCCGGGCCAACGGCAAGAGCGTCCGCGGTCACGCCCTGCTCTGGCACGCGCAGCAGCCGCCGTGGGCGCAGAGCCTGTCCGGCACCGCCCTGCGCAACGCCGCGATCAACCACGTCACCCAGGTCGCCACCTACTACCGAGGCAAGATCCACTCCTGGGACGTGGTCAACGAGGCGTTCGCCGACGGCAACTCCGGCGGCCGCCGCGACTCCAACCTGCAGCGCACCGGCAACGACTGGATCGAGGCCGCGTTCCGCGCCGCGCGGGCCGCCGACCCCGCTGCGAAGCTCTGCTACAACGACTACAACACCGACGGCATCAACGCGAAGTCCACCGGCATCTACAACATGGTCCGCGACTTCAAGGCCCGCGGCGTGCCGATCGACTGCGTCGGCCTGCAGTCCCACCTGGGCACCACCATCGACTCCACCTACCAGGCCAACATCCAGCGCTTCGCCGACCTCGGCGTCGACGTCCAGATCACCGAACTCGACGTCCAGCAGGGCGGCAACCAGGCGAACATCTTCGCCACCGTGACCCGGGCCTGCCTGGCGGTGCCGCGCTGCACCGGCATCACGGTGTGGGGCGTGCGCGACTGCGACTCCTGGCGCACCGGCGCGAACCCGCTGCTGTTCGACTGCGCCGGCAACAAGAAGGCCGCCTACACCGCGGTCCTCGACGCCCTCAACGCCGGCGGCACCACCACACCGCCGGGCAGCACCACGCCCCCGCCCGGCAGCACCACGCCGCCGCCCGGCAGCACCACGCCGCCGCCGGGCAGCACGACCCCGCCGCCGGCCGGCGGCTGCACCGCATCGGTGTCGATGAACGCGTGGACCGGCGGCTTCGTGGCCACCGTCCGGGTGTCCGCGGCCACCGCGATCAGCGGCTGGACCGTCACCGTGGCGCTACCGGCCGGCACCGCCGTCACCGGCTCGTGGAGCACCCGCGCCGGCGGAACGACCGGCACGGTGGCGTTCGGCAACGTGGACTACAACGGCCGGATCGCCGCCGGCGGCAGCACCGAGTTCGGCTTCCAGGGCACCGGCACGCCGCCCGCCGGCACGCCGGGCTGCAGCGCCGCCTGAACCACCCGCCGCCCGGGACCGGACGCCACCGGCCCCGGGCGGCACCGACCCGCAACGGCCAGCATCCGAGGAGAATCCCCATGACATCGCACATCGCCCACCCGCCGGGCGCGGTTCCCGAGCCACCGGCACCCGCACGCCCGCGGCGCCGCCGTTGGTGGGGCGCCGCCGTCGCGGTCCTCACCGCGCTGACCGCCGGTGGCGTGACCGCCGTGACCGCCACCGACGCCAGCGCCGCCACCGTCGACACCAGCGCCTCGTACATTCTGGTCAACCGCGGCAGCGGCAAGGCCCTGGACGTCTACAACCTGGCCACCAACGACGGTGCCCGGATCACCCAGTGGTCCCGCAACGACGGCGCCCAGCAGCAGTGGCAGTTCGTCGACTCCGGCGGCGGCTACTACCGCCTGCGCTCCCGGCACTCCGGCAAGGTCCTCGACGTCTACAACCTCTCCACCGCCAACGGCGCGGCCGTCGTCCAGTGGTCCGACAGCAACGGCACCAACCAGCAGTTCCGCCTCGCCGACTCCCCGGACGGCTACGTCCGCCTGATCAACCGCAACAGCAACCGGGCCGTCGAGGTGCAGGGCGCGTCCACCGCCGACGGCGCCAACATCGTCCAGTACGACGACTGGGGCGGCAACAACCAGCAATGGCAGCTCGTCCGCGTCGGCGGCGACACCCCGCCCACCGGGCCGACCACCCCGCCGCCGTCCGGCAACTGCAGTCTGCCGTCGAGTTACCGGTGGAGCTCCTCCGGCGTGCTGGCCAACCCCCGCTCCGGCTGGGTCTCGCTCAAGGACTTCACCACCGCCCCCTACAACGGCCGGCACCTCGTCTACGCCACCACCCACGACACCGGCACCACCTGGGGCTCGATGAACTTCAGCCTCGTCAACAACTTCACCGAACTCGGCTCCGCCAGCCAGAACGCGATGAACAACTCCACCGTCGCACCCAGCCTGTTCTACTTCGCGCCGAAGAACATCTGGGTCCTGGCCTACCAGTGGGGCGCCTGGCCGTTCATCTACCGCACCAGCAGCGACCCCACCAACCCCAACGGCTGGTCCGCACCCCAACCCCTGTTCACCGGCAGCATCAGCAACTCCGGCACCGGACCCATCGACCAGACCCTCATCGCCGACGGCCAGAACATGTACCTGTTCTTCGCCGGCGACAACGGCCGCATCTACCGCGCCTCCATGCCGATCGGCAACTTCCCCGGCAACTTCGGCACCAGCTACACCACGATCATGACCGACACCACGAACAACCTGTTCGAAGCACCCCAGGTCTACAAGGTCCAGGGCCAGAACCAGTACCTCATGATCGTCGAAGCCATCGGCGCCAACGGCCGCTACTTCCGCTCCTTCACCGCCACCAGCCTCGGCGGCAACTGGACCCCCCAAGCCGC
>NZ_JAIWNC010000085.1 GCF_020216025.1 Jidongwangia harbinensis
GGTGTGGGTGCCGAGTCGCGGGTGGCGGTGATGTTGCCGCGGTCGGTGGATCTGGTGGTGGCGTTGTTGGCGGTGTGGCGGGCCGGTGGTGCGTACGTGCCGGTGGACGTGGACTATCCGGCGGATCGGGTGCGGCGTGGATTATCCGGCGGATCGGGTGCGGTACGTGTTGCAGGACGCGGCGCCGGTGCTGGTGCTGTCGTCGGCGGAGTTGGCCGGTCGGGTGCCGGATGCGGGGGTTCCGGTCCGGTTGCTGGACGAGGTCGGCGCGGCGCGGGCGGAGTTGCCGGAGCTGCATTGGGATCAGTCGGCCTACGTCATTTACACGTCGGGTTCGACGGGGCGGCCGAAGGGGGTGCAGATTCCGCATGGGGCGTTGGTGAACTTCGTGCGGGCGATGGCGTCCCGGTTCGGGGTGTCTGAGTCGGATCGGCTGCTCGCGGTGACCACCGTCGGGTTCGACATCGCGGTGCTGGAGTTGTTCGTGCCGCTGGTCACCGGTGCCTCGGTGGTCGTGGCCGGCAACGAGCAGGTCGGCGAGCCGGTGGCACTGCGCGAACTGGCCTGCCGCGAGGACGTGACGGTGTTGCAGGCGACGCCGGGGTTGTGGCATGGCCTGTTGGCGGTGGGGGACACCGGTTGGCTGGGCCGGGTGCGGGTGCTGGTGGGTGGTGAGCCGTTGCCGGTGGCGTTGGCCCGTTCGCTGGCGTCGGTGGCGTTGTCGGTGACGAACATGTACGGGCCGACGGAGACCACGGTGTGGTCGACGGTGTGGGACGTGCCGGCGGATCTGGTGGGGGTGCCGTCGATCGGGGCGCCGATCGACAACACCCAGGTGTATGTGCTGGATGCGGGGTTGCGGCCGGCGCCGGTGGGGGTGCCGGGTGAGTTGTACATCGCCGGTGCGGGCCTGGCCCGGGGCTATCTGGGTCGTGCGGGGTTGTCGGCGGAGCGGTTCGTGGCGGATCCGTTCGGTGTGGCGGGGTCGCGGATGTACCGCACCGGCGATGTGGTGCGGTGGAACGCCGATGCGGTCCTGGAGTTCGTGGGCCGCGCGGATGATCAGGTGAAGGTGCGGGGTTTCCGGATCGAGCTGGGTGAGATCGAGTCGGTGCTGGCGCGGGCCGAGGGTGTGGGCCGGGTCGTGGTGGTGGTGCGGGAGGACCGGCCGGGGGATCGGCGTCTGGTGGCTTATGTGCAGTCGGCCGGTGTCGACCCGGCGGCGTTGCGGGCGGTGGCGGTGGCGGCGTTGCCGGAGTACATGGTGCCGTCGGCGTTCGTGCTGCTGGACAAGCTCCCGCAGACGGCGAACGGCAAGGTGGACCGGCGGGCGTTGCCG
>NZ_JAIWNC010000086.1 GCF_020216025.1 Jidongwangia harbinensis
ACCGCGCGACGCGCGGGAGGAGGTCCTGGCCGGGCTGTTCGCTCAGGTGCTGGGACTGCCCGAGGTCGGGGTGGAGGACTCGTTCTTCGACCTCGGCGGCGACAGCATCATGGCGATCCAGCTGGTTGCCCGGGCCCGCCGCGCCGCACTCGGCTTCACCGCCCGCGACGTGTTCACCCAACGCACCGTTGCCGGGCTCGCTCCCGTCTGCCGGAGCGTGTCCGCCGAGGTCACGTCGTACCCGGCACCGGTGTCGCTCGCCGACGGCGAACTGGCCGCGCTCGGCGAACGCCTTCCGGGCCTGGAAGCAGTGCTGCCACTGGCCCCGCTGCAGAAGGGACTGCTGTTCCACGACGTCTACGACGACTCCGGCGCGTACACCATGCAGCTCGCGTTCGACGTGGACGGTGCGCTGGACACCGCGGCGCTGCGGGCGGCCGCCACCGGGCTGCTGCAGCGGCACCCGAACCTGCGGGCGAGCTTCCACCACGACGGACTGTCCCAGCCGGTCGCCGTGATCACCGGCAGCGCCCAGCTGCCCTGGCGGTCCGAGGACCTGACCCACCTCACCGGCGCCGTCCAGGAAGCCGCCGTCCGCCAGCTGGAGGAGGAGGAACACGCCCGGCCGTTCCGGCTGGACGCGGCGCCGCTGCTGCGGTTCCTGCTGATCCGGCTGGGTGACCAGCGGTACCGGCTGGTCATGACGAACCACCACATCCTGCTGGACGGCTGGTCGCGTCCGCTGCTGTTCCGCGATCTGCTGACCCTGTACCGCGCGATCACCGACCCGGCGAACGCCGACGTTCCGGCGGTCCGGCCCTACCAGGACTACCTGGGCTGGCTGGCCCACCAGGACCAGACCGCCGCCGAGGAGGCCTGGCGCGACGCCCTCGCCGACCTCGCCGAACCCACCCACCTCGAGGCGCCGGAGCAGGCCGCCGGTGCCGCCGTGGAGAGCCGGCTCACCTTCGCCCTCGACGAGACGGACACCGCGGCGATCGCGGCCCGCGCCCGGCAGCTCGGCGTCACGCTCAACACCGTCGTCCAGGGCGCCTGGGCGGTGATCCTGAGCCACCTCACCGGGCAGCACGACATCGTCTGCGGCGTCACCGTCGCCGGCCGTCCCGCCGAACTCGGCGGCGTCGAGGACATGATCGGCCTGTTCATCAACACCCTCCCGCTCCGCCTGCGGCTGCAGCCCGGGGAGACCCTGCACGGCCTGCTCACCCGGCTCCAGGACGACCAGACCCGGCTGCTCGACCACCACCACCTCGGCCTCATCGACATCCAGCGGACCACCGGACACACCGACATGTTCAACACGTCGATCATGTTCGAGAACTACCCGGTGGACGTCTCCGCGCTCGACGCCGCCGCCCGCGGCAACGGCCTGCGCCTGTCCGGCCAGCGGATCAGCGACTCCACCCACTTTGCCATCGGCCTGGTCGCGGTGCCCGGCGACGCCTTCCGGTTCCACCTGCGGTACCGGCCCGACGTGCTGGACCCGCAGACCGTCGAGGCGGCCGCGGACCGGTTCCTCGACGTGCTGCGATCGATCGCCGCCGACGTCGACCGCCCGGTGGGCAGCCTCGCCGTCCTCGGCGAACGGGACACCGACCGGCTGCTGGCCGGCTGGAACGACGCGGCGCCCCGGCCGGCCACCCGGGACGAGGACGCCACGCTGCCACGGCTCTTCGAGGAGCAGGCCCGGCGTACCCCGGAGCGGACCGCGCTGCGCCACGCCGGCGCCGGACTCTCCTACCGGGAACTGAACGCCCGCGCCAACCGGCTCGCCCGGCACCTGGTCGCCGGCGGCACCGGGCCGGAGGACCACGTGGCGGTGGCCCTGACCCGGTCGGCGGACCTGGTCGTCGCGCTGCTGGCGGTGCTCAAGGCGGGCGCCGCGTACCTGCCGATCGACCCGGGCTACCCGGCCGAACGGATCAACCTGATGCTGGCCGACGCACGGCCCCGGACCGTCCTCACCACCGGCGACCTGGCGGCCCGGCTGACCGGCATCGACGCCACGGTGCTCCGCCTCGACGACGCGGCCACCGCGGCCGCCGTCGCCGCCCGGCCGGACACCGACCTCGCCGCCATCGAACGGACCGCCGTGCTGCGGCCGGACCACCCGGCGTACACCATCTACACCTCCGGATCGACCGGCCGGCCCAAGGGTGTGGTGGTCTCGCACCGCAACGTCGTCCGGCTCTTCGCCCAGACCGAACACTGGTTCTCGTTCGGCGCCGACGACGTGTGGACGCTGTTCCACTCGTTCGCGTTCGACTTCTCGGTCTGGGAACTGTGGGGCCCGCTGCTGTACGGCGGAACCCTGGTCGTGGTCCCGTTCGAGACCAGCCGGTCGCCGGAGACGTTCCTGGAGCTGCTGGCCGACGAGCGGGTCACCGTGCTCAACCAGACGCCGTCGGCCTTCTACCAGCTCGTCCAGGCCGACGCCGAGCGGCCGGAGACCGGTCGCCCGCTGTCCCTGCGCCGGGTCGTGTTCGGCGGCGAGGCGCTCGACCTGCGCCGCCTGGCCGGCTGGTACGCGCGGCACCCGGACGACGCCCCGGTCCTGGTCAACATGTACGGGATCACCGAGACGACGGTGCACGTCACGTACCAGGCACTGACCGCCCGGACGGCGGACGGGCAGGCCCGCAGCCTCGTCGGCGGCGGCATCCCGGACCTGCGGATGTACGTGCTGGACGCCGCACTGCACCCGGTCCGCCCGGGCATCGCGGGCGAGCTGTACGTGGCCGGCCCGGGTCTGGCGCGCGGGTACCTGGGGCGGCCCGGTCTCACCGCGACCCGTTTCGTGGCCGACCCGTTCGGCCCGGACGGCAGCCGGATGTACCGCACCGGCGACCGGGTCCGCTGGCTGCCCGGCACCGGCTTCGAGTTCGTCGGGCGGGCCGACGACCAGGTGAAGATCCGCGGCTTCCGGATCGAGACCGGAGAGATCGAGGCCGCCATGCTGGCCCACCCCGGCGTCGGCCGGGCCCTGGTGACGGTCCGCCGCTCACCGGCCGGTGAGGCGCGGCTGGCCGGGTACGTGACACCGGCCCGGGCGGACGACGCCGCGGCGACGGACCTGCCGCTGGAACACGTCGGCGACTGGCAGACCGTGTACGACAGCCTGTACACCGAAGGCCGCCGCCGCACCTTCGGCGAGGACTTCGTCGGCTGGAACAGCACGTACACCGGCGAGCCGATCCCGCTGCCGGAGATGCGGGAATGGCGGGACGCGACCGTGCAGCGGCTGCGGGACCTGGCACCGCGCCGGGTCCTGGAGATCGGCTTCGGTTCCGGCCTGCTGCTGTCGAAGATCGCCCCCGACTGCGAGACGTACTGGGGCACGGACGTGTCGCAGACCGCGGTCGACGAGATGAACCGGATGCTCGACGAACGCCCGGACCTGCGGGACCGGGTGAGCCTGCGGTGCCGTCCCGCGCACGACACCACCGGCCTGCCCACCGACTACTTCGACACGGTCGTCGTCAACTCGGTGCTGCAGTACTTCCCGGACGGGAACTACCTGGCCGACGTGGTCCGCAAGGCGCTGCGGCTGCTCGCCCCGGGCGGCCGGCTGTTCCTCGGCGACGTGCGCAACCCGCGCCTGCTCGACGCGCTGCACGCGACGGCCCAGGTACGCCAGGCGGGAACCCGGGAGGCGTCCCTGGTACGGGCGGCGGCGGACCACGCCCGGTCCGCGGAACGGGAACTGCTCGTCGACCCGGACTTCTTCGCCTCACTGGCGGCCGAGGAACCGCTGATCGCCGGCGTCGACCTGCGGCTCAAGCGCGGCGCCCACCACAACGAACTGACGCGCTACCGCTACGACGCGGTCGTGCACCGTGCCCCGGCGGCGGCGACCCGGCTCGCGGACGTGCCGGTGGTGACCTGGGGCTCGCAGGTCCGGTCGGTGGCCGGCGTGGCGGAACTGCTGCCGGGGTCGTCGGTGCTGCGGCTGGCCGGCGTACCGAACGCCCGGGTCGCCGGCGAGGCCGCGACGGCGCGGCTGCTGACCGACGGCGCCTCGCTGTCCGCGATCGGGGACGCCCCGGAACCGCCCGGAATCGACCCGGAGGAGTTCCACGCGGTGGCCCGGCGGCACGGCCGGGAGGCGCTGGTGACCTGGTCGAGGACCGCTCCGGACCGGATCGACGTGGTGTTCGTGCCGGCCGGCGGGGCTCCGGCCTACACCGACGTGTACCCGGCGAGCCGGGACGCGCTGCTGCCGCCCGCGAAGTACACCAACGATCCGCTGGCGCCGCGCCAGGCCGGTGCGCTCGCCGGCGCGGTGCGGTCGTTCCTCGCCGAGCGCCTGCCGGACTACATGGTGCCGGCCGCCGTCGTGGTGGTCGACGAGTTCCCGCTGACCGTCAACGGCAAGGTGGACCGGGCCAAGCTGCCCGCGCCGGAGATGACCGCGGCCGGCGGTGGCCGCCGGCCGCGCGACCGGCGCGAGGAACTGCTGTGCGGACTGTTCGCCGAGGTGCTGGGCGTGGCCGAGGTGGGCGTCGACGACTCGTTCTTCGACCTGGGCGGCGACAGCATCATGTCGATCCAGCTGGTGTCGCGGGCCCGCGCCGCGGGCGTGGTGCTGTCCGCGCGGGACGTGTTCGAGGGCAAGACGGTGGCCCGGCTCGCCGGGCTGGTGAACGACTCCGGACCGGTGGCACCGGATGTCGGCGTCGGCGACGTGCCGCTGACGCCGATCGTGTCGTGGCTGGCCGAGACGGGCGGGCCGGTCGACGGCTTCGTCCAGTCGCTGGTGCTGTCGATGCCCGCGGCCACCGACGGGAACCGGTTGCGGGCCGCGCTGCAGGCGCTGCTGGACCGGCATGACGCGCTGCGGTTGCGCCTGCGGGACGAGCCGTCCGGCTGGGCCCTGCGGGTGGAGCCGGTGGGCTCGGTCTCCGCGGACACGGTGCTGTCCCGGGTCGACGTGGCCGGCCTGTCCGCGGCGAACGTCGACGAGGCCGTCGCGGCCGGAGCGGTCGCCGCCCGCGAGGAGCTGGCGCCCGCCGCCGGAGTGATGGTGCGGGCGGTGTTCTTCGACGCCGGCCCGGAGGGGACCGGGCGCCTGCTGCTGATGGTGCACCACCTCGCGGTGGACGGGGTGTCCTGGCGGGTGCTGGTGCCCGACCTGGTGTCGGCGTACCAGCAGGCCGGCACCGGGCCGGTGGCGGTGCCGCAGGTGGGCACGTCCTTCCGGCGGTGGGCGTCGTGGCTGAACGAGCAGGCGGTGTCGCCCCGCTGGGTGGACCAGTTGCCGCTCTGGCAGTCGGTGGTGGCCGGCGGCCGGACCGGCGTGGGCCTCGGCGACCTGAGCCCGGAGGACACCCATGCGACCGCGGGCCGGGTGTCGATGGTGTTGCCGTCGTCGGTGACGGTGCCGCTGCTGACCCGGGTCCCCGGGGTGTTCCACGCGGGCGTCAACGACGTGCTGCTGGCCGGGCTGGCGCTGGCCGTCGACGAGTGGCAGCGCGGGCGCGGCGGCGTCGGCGGTCCGTTCGTGGTGGACCTGGAGGGCCACGGCCGCCAGGACCATCTCGCGCCGGGCATGGACCTGTCCCGGACGGTGGGCTGGTTCACCACCCTGTACCCGGTGCGCCTGGACGTCGGCGCGTTCGACCGGGCGTCGGCGTGGGCCGGCGGCCCGGCGGCCGGCGTGGTGCTCAAGCACGTCAAGGAACAGCTGCGCCGGATCCCGGACGACGGCCTCGGCTACGGGCTGCTGCGCTACCTGAACCCGGCGACCCGTACCCGGCTCGCTCCGGCCGGCCGGGCCGAACTGGGCTTCAACTACCTGGGCCGGTGGAGCGAACCGCAGCAGGGCGCGTTCGCGGTGCTGCCGGACGGCGCCGGCATCGGCGGAGTGAACCCGGACATGCGGCTGGCGCACGTGGTCGAGCTGAACGCGCTGGCGTTCGACGGCGACGGTGGTCTGGAGCTGCGGGCCAACTGGAGTTTCGCCGGCCGGTTGGTGGACGAGGCCGAGGTACGCAGCTTGGCGGAGTTGTGGTTCGCCGCGTTGCGGGCGCTGGCCGG
>NZ_JAIWNC010000087.1 GCF_020216025.1 Jidongwangia harbinensis
GCGCACCAACTCGACCGCATCCCGCCGAAACTCCTGCGTGTACTTCGACGGACGTCCCAACGGGGACACCCCTTCCTCTGGACTCAAGATCCAGTCTCAGGGTGTCCACACCTCCGGGGGAAGCCCAGAACCCCGCAGGGCGGCATCCTGTCACCGCTGCTGGCCAACATCGCCCTGTCAATCCTGGACGAGTATTTCGCCCGGATCGCTGGCGGTCCGGCCACGCCGGAGTGGCAGCGCCGAGGTCGCCGTCGCCAGGGTAAAGCCAACTACCGCCTGGTGCGGTATGCGGACGATTTCCTGGTGATGGTGTCCGGCGACCGTGAGCACGCCGAACAGGCGCGCGGCATGGTCAAAGCGGTCCTGGCTCCGATGGGCTTACGCCTGTCGGCGGCCAAGACGTTGATCACCCACATCGACCAGGGCCTCGACTTTCTCAGCTGGCGCATCCAGCGCCATCGCAAGCGAGGCACCGACCAGCACTACGTCTATACCTACCCGGCCAAGAAGGCCCTGCGGGCCGTCATGGCCAAGGTCAAGGCGATGTGTCGAGAGAACATCAACCACCCGCTGGAGGCTCTGTTGCACCGGCTCAACCCGGTGCTGCGGGGCTGGGCCATCTACTTCCGGCCAGGGGTGTCCAGCTCGACCTTCCAATACCTGTCCAAGTACGCCTGGGAACAGGTGATGGGATGGCTCCGGCGCAAACACCGAAAGATCACCTGGGCGGAGCTGCGCCGACGCTTCTGCGGCGGCGCATGGTGGCCCGCGGACGGCGAGCTGGCGCTCTTCGATCCCGGCAAGGTGCGGACTACCCGCTACCGCTACCGGGGGACGAAGATCCCGACGCCGTGGACCCCAGCAAGCTGAGCGACAACCTGCACCCGATCGGGGCTTGTGGAGAGCCCGGTGCTCAGTAATGGGCACGCCGGGTTCGGCGGGCGGCCCGAGGAAACGGATCGGTCGAAAGGCCGGCACCGCGCCTCGGGCCGACCCAACCGCGCCGAGCGCAAGAAACACAACGCCGCCCTCATCTGCCTCGCCCGCCGCCGTATCGACGTCCTACACGCCATGCTCCGCACCCAAACCACCTACCAGCACAAACCGGTAGAGAAGCTCGCCCTCGCCGCTTGACAGAACCCATAGGGACACCCCCCGCCGTGCGCGTGACCGAACCAGTCGACGAGATCCGGCAACGACGCCGTAGCAAGGTCACCGATCGTGCGGATCCCGGCCCGGTGCAACCGCTGCGCGGTCGCCGGGCCCACCCCGCCCAACCGGTTCACCGGCAGCGGAAGCAACACCGCCACCTCCTGCCCGGCTGGCACCACCGTCAACCCGTCCGGCTTACGCAACTCCGAACCGATCTTCGCGATCAGCTTCGACGTCCCCACCCCGCTCGAACCGGTCACCCACCCGTCGCCGCCGCGATCCGCAGCTTGAGGTCGGCAGCGACGGCGGCGACCCCGACCGGTGACAGGTCATGCCGACCCGCAGCAGCAAATGATGGCAACGACGAGGCGTCGGACCGCTTCCTCAGGGAGGCGTCCGGTCGGGGGACGCCAAGGCGCTGTGGGAACTAGTGTGTCGCGCCGGAAATTCGCCTGATAAGTCGGTGCAGGGTGGTCGATGGCACGGACCGGGCGTCCCACTGCGCCGCTGGTGTTGACCGATGAGGAACGCGCGACGTTGACCCGGTGGTCGCGTCGGGCGAAGTCTTCGCAGGTCCTCGCGATGCGATCGAGGATCATTCTGGCGTGTGCCGAGGATGCTTCGAACACTGATGTGGGCAACGTCCCTGGACGTTAATCTGTCCACAGTGGGCAAGTGGCGGCGGCGGTTTCTGGCCGAACGTCTCGACGGGTTGATCGATGAACAGCGGCCCGGCCGACCGCCATCGATCGCCCTGGACAAGGTCGAAGAGGTCGTCGTGGCCACCCTCGAGCAGACACCGCGCAACGGCACTCATTGGTCGCGGAAATCGATGGCAGAGAAGTCCGGCCTGTCGAAGTCGACGATCGGGCGGATCTAGCGCGACTTCGGCCTCAAACCGCACCGCGCCGAGACGTTCAAGCTGTCCACCGACGCACAGTTCATCGAGAAGGTCGTCGACGTCGTCGGCCTCTATCACCACCCCCCCGAACGGGCCGTGGTGCTGTGCGTAGACGAGAAATCCCAAATCCAGGCCTCGGAGCGTTCCCAACCGGTCCTGCCGATGATGCCGGGCATGCCAGAACGGCGTACCCACGACTACCACCGCAACGGCATCACCAGCCTGTTCGCCGCGTCGACATCGCCGACGGCACGGTCATCAGCGAACTGCACGGTCAGCACCGCACTGTCGAGTTCAAGAAGTTCCTGATCACCATCGACAAGACAGTGCCGGCCGAGCTTGACGTGCACCTGATCTGCGACAACTACGGCACCCACAAAACGCCGGCAGTACGATCCTGGCTGGCGAAACACCCCCGCTTCCACATGTACTTCACCCCGACCGGCTCGTCCTGGATCAACCAAGTCGAACGCTGGTTCGGATTCCTCACCGACCAGAAGATCCGCCGCGGCACCCACAAATCGGTTCAGGCCCTCGAAGCCGATATCCGCCCCTGGATTGCCGACTGGAACAGCCATCCACGACCATTCATCTGAACCAATACCGCCGAAGAGATCCTCGACTCACTCGCCCGATTTTGTGGGCGAATTTCCGGCGCGGCACACTAGCAACGGCCCGACGATCAGCCGCCGCTTAATGAAAGGCGGAGGTTAAAGGGCAAGCTCAGACGCTGCTCTTCTCCTCGGCGGCTGCATAGGCCGCCAGACCGTCGACCATACTTTGCATGTGCCGACGTAGGAAAGTCTGCCAGATCCAACCAGTACCCGGGATTCGTGGCGCGAATGTCGCGTGCCAATAAATGATGGTACTGCCGCCGCGGGCCAGCTGGACCAACTCGATCGTGGCCCAGTGGTTGCGTAGTCGCGAGTCGCCGATGACCGAGTAGTCCAGTCGCGAGTCTGGCGTCATTGCGATAATCTGTTGGGCGAATTTTCGCCGTCCCCTCCGGAAGAAACGGACGTCCCCCACAATCTGTGGTCCGGCGGGGGCACTGTCGTCGGCCAGGGCAAATGAGTCGATCGACGACCATTGTGGCCACGTCGCACCCCTCAGCGCAACTCCGAAAACGACTGAGGGTGCGGCCGCGGACACGGCGGCCACGCGATAGTTGTACATGAAGTCTAATCCCGTCTCAATGCCGTCTGCCGCTGTACGGCGATGTCAGCGAGCAAGCCCATCGCGCGGTCTTGGACCCGCTCCTTTGTGAATGATGATTCAGCGAGTGCGTTACGGGCTGCCTTGTCGTCGCCGGGCAGGTCCATCGCCTCGCCGGACCTGGAATCTGGCCACTGCCGAAGTCATGGTGGCGGGTCCGGTCGATGGCCAGATCTGCGGTCGACGGCCATCGCCAGCGCCACACCAACAAAGGTGCCCGCGTACTGAGATCTAAGACATGCCGTGACCTTTCGACGTGAGCCGCACGCCGCCGTGGACCTCCATCTGGATAACGTCGTGGCCATTCGTCAGGTTCACACGCCGACGACGACTTGGCCGAAGGCGAGCTGCCCAAAGGTGTCTCCCGAGAAATCGGAGTCGCCGGCTTGCTGCAGCAGCGCGGCCTGCCGCGTCGCCTGCGTCAGGGTCTCGGCCCGCAGGTAGAGCGCCACTCGGGCCGGGGTGTTGATGGGCTTCATCACCGGTCACCGTCGTTCGTGGTACCGGTGTCGCGGCGGCGGGCGGCGGGGGCCGCAGCTCGGGCACGGCTCGGCGGTCGGAGTAGTTGCCGTGCATTCGGAGCGGCGCATCGCGCCGGCGGTGGTCAGCAGGTGGTCGAGCCAGCCGAGATTTTCGCCGGCGGCCGCCGCGTACAGCGCATGGATCTCGATTGCCGGGCCGCGCCTACCCCCACCGTACGAGTTATGGCAATCTGATCCGTCAGTGGAGCTCTGCTGCTTTACGCCTCAGACACGCCTTGACGACCCGCCCCACCGGCTAATTGAACGGCGTTGGGCCTAGGCTGCGCGCCCGCGACCGAGTGCCGTTCGACAGGGCAGCGGCACGGGGCGAGCTGCCCGCCGACGCCGATGTCGACCTCCTCGTCGACCAGGTGGTCGGTCCGATCCACTTCCGGGTGCTCGTGACGGGTGAACCTGTAACACCCGCACTGCTGGACGCGCTGGTCAGAAAGGCGGGCCAGGGACAGCCGGAGGAGCCACCCAGCCAGAAACCGCCGGGCGCGGCAGCCACCTCTCAAGCGGCTTGAGCTCGGTGAGGAAGCGATCTTCATTCACGAGCGGACGGAGATGCGGATCGTCCTGAACGGCGTGTGGGGTGCCAGGTCGCGGATCCGCGGCTCTCGGGCGCGTGGAGTGGGCCTATCGCTGCCGGATCAGCAGAGGTTCGCGTCGGTCCCGGTGGCGCCGGGATGCGAGGTCTGAGACGCGCCCGGTGGCAGTGCTCAGAAGATCAGGCGGCACGGCGGTACTCGTGGATCAACCCGCCCCACACGTCGACTCGTTGCACCGGCGACTCGTCGGTGCCTGACCGGACCAGCGTCAACCCAGACGCCCCCGGCCGCGGCGGTTGCAGGTCCAGGCTGCGGTGTGGCCGAACGTTGTTGCAGTGCCGCAGGTACTCGGTCAACACCCGGTGCAACTGGCGTTCGTTCCAGACCAGCGTCCAGTCCAGGCACTCGGCCCGTACGGTGCGCACCCAGCGTTCCGCGTACGCGTTCGCGCGAGGCGCCCGCGGCGGGATCTTCACCACGTCGATACCGGACGCCATGAATGCCGCGTCGAACGTGGCGGTGAACTTGGCGTCCCGGTCCCGGATCAGATACCGCAACCGGTGCGCCTGCTCATCGAGGTCCATCAGCAGATTGCGGGCCTGTTGCGCTACCCATATCCCGGTGGGGTGGGTGGTGATCCCCACCAGGTGCACCGTCCGCCGTGGCACCTCAACGACGAACAACACGTACAGCCGGGTCAGGCCGATTATTTCAACAGTGAAGAAGTCCGTCGCCGGCAGGCCGCTGGCCTGGCTCCGCAGGAACTGGGTCCAGGTCGGCCCGCCCCGGCGCGGCGCCGGCCCGAGACCATGCCGGCGCAGGATCCACCGGACCAACGTCGCCGACACCCGCACGCCGACGTTGCGGCACTCCCCCACGATCCGCAGGTACCCCCAGCGAAGATCCTCCCGCGCAAGTCGAACGACCAGAGCGACGATCTTCTCGTCCAGATCCCGCCGGTCACGACCGGTAGGCCGGTAGGTCCACCGACGGACGATCAATTCCCGATGCCAGCGCAGCAACGTCGCCGGTGTGACCAGGAAGACCGCCCACCGCTCGCGAGGTAGCAGCTTGGCCAGCGCCGCCAACACCATCCGATCGGCCGGGGTGTACCGCGGACGCACCACCTGGCGGTGTAACACAGCCACCTGGTGTCGAAGCACCGCGATCTCCACGGCATCCGCGTTCAGGGACGGGCCGCAACCCAACACGCCCAGAACCTGCCGAACAATCATCAACGCGATCGTATGAACCACCACAACACCGAGCCTGCCGAACCGCATCTGCCCAGGCCACAGCATCACCCGGACGTGGCACCCCACACGTCGGCGAGCCAGCCCCATTGGAATACCGCGACGACGGCGCCGACGGTGAGCAGTAACCCAGGGCCGCTTAGGCCGTGTGTCATAAGTCGGGGTAGCCGGTTTGTAGTCACGGCGTGGCGATGATCGATAACTGAAGAGGTCTCCGGTACTTGGTACAACGACCAAGAAGCACCATGCACCGGAGACCTCGTGGCCACCTTAGCGGTGACGAGGCGGCACGACCTGACTGACGCGCAATGGGCCGCCCTGGCCCCGCTGCTGCCTGCGCCGACGAAGGGTCGTCCGCCGAAGTGGGAGAAACGACAGCTCATCGACGGGATCCGGTGGCGGATCCGGATCGGCGCACCCTGGCGTGACGTCCCACCGGAATACGCGCCCTGGCCGACGATCTACGGGCTGTTCCGCCGCTGGCAACGCGATGGGACCTGGGATCGCATCCTGTCCGCGCTGCAGAGCGCTGGTGACGCGGCCGGCCGGATCGCTTGGATGGTCAGCGTGGACTCGATGACCAGCCGCGCCCACCAGCACGCCGCTGGCGCCCGCCGTGACGGCCACCTGCAGAAAGAACCGCCGGGCGGGGTTCACGACGAGCCCGCCGATCATGCGCTCGGTCGTTCGCGGGGCGGCTTGACCACCAAGACACATCTGGCCTGCGAGCAGGGTCAGAAGGTGTTGGCCCTGACCGTGTGGGCTTCCCCCGGAGGTGTGGACACCCTGAGACTGGATCTTGAGTCCAGAGGAAGGGGTGTCCCCGTTGGGACGTCCGTCGAAGTACACGCAGGAGTTTCGGCGGGATGCGGTCGAGTTGGTGCGC
>NZ_JAIWNC010000088.1 GCF_020216025.1 Jidongwangia harbinensis
CCTCCACCAACGACCAGTCCGTATACGGCGCCAACGCCTCCGCACACTCCACAATCGACCGCCGGAACACCTCATCCGACGCGAACAACTCCGCACCCATCCCCAACCACTGCGCACCCTGACCCGGGAACACCAACACCACACCACCCGACACGGCGGTGCCGACCGGCACCTGTCCGTCGGCGACGCCGTGCAGGCCGGCCCGCATCTCGGCGAGCGACTCGCCCACCACGACCGCGCGCCGCCCGAACGGGCGCCGGGCGGCCAGCCCCGCGGCGACGTCGGCGATCGGCGCGTCGGTGGTCAGCAGGCGGCGGGCGAGGTCGCGCACCGCGGCGTCGGTCCGGCCGGTCAGGATCCAGGGCACGGGTGTGCCGGAATCGGAATCGGCATCGGGATCGGTTGCCGGGGTGGCGTCACCCTCCTCGATGATCACGTGGGCGTTCGTGCCGCTGATGCCGAACGAGGAGACGCCGGCGCGCCGGGGGCGGTCCTCCGGGGTCCAGGGCCGGGCCTCGGTGAGCAGTTCGATCGCGCCGGCCGACCAGTCGACCTCGGGCGACGGCGCATCGACGTGCAACGTGCGCGGCATCGTCTCGTGCCGCAACGCCTGCACCATCTTGATCACACCAGCCACACCCGCAGCCGCCTGCGCATGACCGATGTTCGACTTCAACGACCCCAGAAACAACGGCCGCGCCCGATCCTGACCGTACGTCGCCAACAACGCCTGCGCCTCGATCGGATCACCCAACGTGGTACCCGTACCGTGCGCCTCCACCACATCCACATCAGCCGGCACCAACCCCGCACCCGCCAACGCCTGCCGGATCACCCGCTGCTGCGACGGACCATTCGGCGCCGTCAAACCATTCGACGCACCATCCTGATTCACCGCACTACCCCGCACCACCGCCAACACCCGACGCCCCGCCCGCCGCGCATCCGACAACCGCTGCACCACCAGCACACCGACACCCTCGGCCCACCCCGTACCGTCCGCACCCGCCGCGAACGCCTTGCACCGGCCGTCCGAGGCGAGCCCGCCCTGCCGGGCGAACTCGACGAACATCCCGGGTGAGGTCATCACCGCGACGCCGCCGACCACGGCGAGGGAACACTCCCCGGCCCGCAGGGCCTGCCCGGCCTGGTGCAGCGCGACCAGCGAGGACGAACACGCCGTGTCGATGGTCAGCGCGGGGCCTTCGAAACCGTAGAAGTACGACAGCCGGCCCGACGCCACGCTCAGCGTGGTGCCGGTGAACAGCGAGCTGTCCAGGGGCGCGCCGACGTCGTACAGCCGTGGGCCGTAGTCCTGCGCGATCGCGCCGACGAACACCCCGGTACGGCTGCCCCGCAACCCCGCCGGATCGATGCCGGCCGACTCGAACGCCTCCCACGACGTCTCCATCAGCAACCGCTGCTGCGGATCCATCCCCAGCGCCTCACGCGGACTGATTCCGAAGAACTCCGCATCGAACCCGGCCACGTCGGCCAGGAAGCCGGCCGTCCGGGCGAAGTCGCCGTCGGCCTCCCAGCCCCGGTCGGCCGGGAAGCCGGTCATCGCGTCGACCCCGTCGGACACCAGGCGCCACAACGCCTCCGGCGAGTCCGCGCCGCCCGGCAGCCGGCACGCCATGCCGACGATCGCCAGCGGCTCGTCGGAAGTCGCGTCCGGGAGTGCCGCGTCCGGCGCGGCGGTGTCGTCGCCGAACAGCTCGGTCTGCAGGTGCCGGGCGA
Source organism: Jidongwangia harbinensis (assembly GCF_020216025.1). Lineage (GTDB taxonomy): Bacteria > Actinomycetota > Actinomycetes > Mycobacteriales > Micromonosporaceae > Actinoplanes > Actinoplanes harbinensis. The sequence continues at coordinate 1,741 of NZ_JAIWNC010000088.1, forward strand.
GGGCCTGCGGGGTCGGCTGGTCGAAGGTCACCGTGGAGGAGAGCCGCAGCCCGGTCGCCGTGCCGAGCCGGTTGCGCAGTTCGACGCCGGTGAGCGAGTCGAAGCCGAGGTCGCGGAACGGGCGGTCGGCGCCCACCGCGTCCGGCGAGGGCAGGCCGAGCACCGTGGCGGCCTGGGTGCGGACCAGGTCGAGCAGGAGCGCGGGACGGTCCGTGGGCGTGGCGGCGGCGAGCTGCCCGCCGGGTGCGGTCCCGGCCGCCCGGGTACGCGCCACCCGCCGCGCGGAGGTCCGGACGAGCCCGCTCAGCACGTCCGGCACGTCCCGCGCGGCCGGGTCGAACCGGGCCGGGAAGACCACGGCCGGGTCCGCGTCCAGCGCGCGGTCGAACAGCGCCAGTCCCTCCGCGGCGTCCATCGCGACCAGCCCGGTACGCGCGAGCCGGCGCCGCTCCCGGTCGTCGAGGTGACCGGTCATGCCGCCGTCCTGGGCCCAGAGTCCCCAGGCCAGCGAGACGGCGGGCAGACCGAGCGACCGGCGGTGCCCGGCCAGCGCGTCCAGGTACGCGTTCGCCGCCGCGTAGTTGGCCTGCCCGGCCGAGCCGAGCGTGCCCATCACGGACGAGAACAGGGCGAACGTGCCGACCGGCAGGTGGCTGGTCAGCTCGTGCAGGTGCTGCGCGGCGGCGGCCTTGGCGTGCAGCACGGCGGTGAGCCGCTCCGGGGTCAGCGACTCGACCAGCCCGTCGTCCAGGACTCCGGCGGTGTGCAGCACCGCGGTCAACGGCTGGTCGGCGGGGATCGCGTCGATCAGCGCGGCCAGGGCGGCCCGGTCGCCGGCGTCGCAGGCCGCCACGGTCACCTCGGCACCCAGCGCGGTCAACTCGGCGCGCAGTTCCGCCGCGCCGGGAGCGGCCGGTCCTCGCCGGCTGGTCAGCAACAGGCGCCGCACGCCGTACCGGGTGACCAGGTGGCGGGCGAGCAGGCCGCCGAGGGCGCCGGTGCCGCCGGTGATGAGGGTGGTGCCGTCCGGCCCGGGCGGGGCGGGCAGGGTGAGCACGACCTTGCCGACGTGCCGGGCGAGGCTGAGGTGACGGAACGCCTCGGGCGCCCGCCGGATGTCCCACTGCCGCACCGGCAGGGTGTGCAGGCGTCCGGTGTCGAACAGCCCGGTCAGCACGCGCAGCAGCCGGGCGATGTGGTCCGGCTCCAGCTTGATCAGGTCGAACGCGCGGTAGGTGATGGCGGGGTGGTGGGCGGCGACCCATTCCGGCGTACGGATGTCGGACTTGCCGATCTCGATGAACCGGCCGCCCGGCCGGAGCAGGCGCAGCGAAGCGTCCAGGAACTCGCCGGTGAGCGAGTTGAGGACGACGTCGACGCCGCCGGCCGCGGCGATCCGCTCGGCGAAGGCGAGCGAGCGCGAGGACGCGATGTGCGCGTCGTCCAGGCCCATCGCGCGCAGCGTGTCCCACTTGCCTTCGGACGCGGTGGCGTACACCTCGGCGCCGAGGTGGTGGGCGAGCTGGATGGCCGCCATGCCGACGCCACCGGCGCCCGCGTGGACGAGCACGCGTTCCCCGGGCGCGAGCCGGGCCAGGTCGGTGAGGCCGTGCAGGGCGGTGAGGAACACGATGGGTACGGACGCCGCGTGCACGTCGCTCCACCCGGCGGGGACCCGGGTGAGGCGGCGCCCGTCGGTGACCGCGGTCGGTGTGAACGCGCCGGGGAACATGCCCATCACCCGGTCACCCGGGGCGAAGCCGCGCACCTCCGGGCCGGTCTCGAGCACCAGACCGGCGCCTTCGATGCCCATCGTGCCGGCGCCGGGGCTGACGTCCAGTGCCATCAGGACGTCGCTGAAGTTGACGCCGGCCGCGCGCAGCGCCACCCGGACGTCGTGCGGGCCGAGCGGGCCGCAGTCCTCGACGCCGACGAGTTCGATCGCGTCGAGGGTGCCGCGGGTGGGTACGTCCAGCCGCCACCGTCCCGAACTCGGCGGCGTGAGCGGGGCGGGCGCGCCGAGCGGGGCCAGCCGGGGCACCCGGATCTCGCCGCCGCGGATGGCCGCCTCGGGGTGTCCGGCGGCGACCACGTCGGCGATCGCCGCCCAGGACGCGTCGGCGTCGTCGACGTGCACGAGCGCGAACCGGCCGGGGTTCTCGGCGGTGGCGGACCGGACCAGGCCGCGGACGGCGGCCGAGGCGAGTGGGTCGGTGTCGTCGGTGAGCACGACGAGTCGCGCGTCCGCCGGACCGGCGAGCAGCCGCTGGACGGCGGCCAGCACCTCGGCGGGTTCGGCGGCCGCGGTGACCAGCACGGCGGCCGCCTCCTCGGACACCGGCTCCGGTGCGAACCGCGGGTCGACCGGCCCGAGCAGGCGCCACGGGCCGGGCTCGGTGGCCGGTTCCGGCGCGGCGGCGGGCGACGGGAGCACCCAGTCGAGGACGTGCAACCGGCCTGCGCCGGTGGCGGGGCGGTCCATGGTCTGCGGGGCCGGGCGCATGGTGAGCGCCGCGACGGTGACCACGGGCCCGCCCGCCTCGTCATAGGCGGTGAGGCTGACGGTGTCCGGGGAGACCGCCCGTAGGCGAACCCGCAGGCGGTCGGCGCCGGTGGCGTGCAGGGTGACGCCGGACCAGCTGAACGGCAGCAGCGTCCGGCCGCCCTCGGCCAGCAGGCCGGCGAGTTCGATGGCGTGCAGGGTTGCGTCGAAGAGCGCCGGGTGCAGCGCGAAGTCGCCGGGCTCCGGGACCGCGACCTCCGCGTAGGCGGTGTCACCGGCGCTCCACAGGGCGTGCAGCCCCTGGAAGGTGGGCCCGTACTCGTAGCCGGCGTCGGCCAGCCGCGGGTAGGCGCCGTCCAGCCCGACCGGGGACGCGGGCGGCGGCCACGCCTCGGTGAGCGTGGCCGGCTCGGCCGGGGCGGCGGCGACCAGCGTGCCGGCGGCGTGCCGCGTCCAGGGACCGCCGGTGCGCGCGAAGATCTCCACCGGCCGGCGGTCGTCGGTGACGGCGCCCACGACGACCTGCACCCGGGTCTGGTCGGCGCCGAGCAGCAGCGGCGCCTCCAGGGTCAGGTCCTCGACCGTCGGATGACCGGTCAGCTCGCCGGCGTGCAGGGCCATCTCGACCAGCGCGGCGCCGGGCAGCAGCACGGTGCCGCGCACCGCGTGGTCGGCCAGCCACGGCGAGGTCCGCAGCGAGAGGACGCCGGTGAGCACGGTGCCGCCGTCCTCGCCGGCCAGGTCCACGGTCGCCCCGAGCAGCGGGTGCCCGGCCGGTTCGAGACCGCTCGGCGCGGTGCCGCCGGAGACCGGCGGGATCCAGTAGCGCTGTCGTTGGAAGGGGTACGTCGGCAGTGCCGGGGGTGGCGTGCCGGGTTCCGCGAGCCGTACCGGCGCGCCCAGCTCGAACGCGTCCGCCAGGCTGCGCAGCATCCGCCGCGGCCCACCGTCGTCACGCCGCAACGAACCCACCGCCGCGGCCTCGATCACCGGCACCAGCACCGGATGCGGCGAACACTCCACGAACAACGACGCACCCTGCGCCGCCAACCCCTCCACCACACCGGCGAACCGCACCGTCTCCCGCAGATTCCGATACCAGTAATCCGCGTCCAGCACCCACTCCGGCTCACCCGTCACCGTCGACACCAACGGCACCGACCCCACCCCCGGCGACACCCCCGCCAGATCCGCCAGAAGCTCCTCCCGTAACACCTCCACCTGCGCACAATGCGACGCGTAATCCACCGCCACCCGCCGCACCCGCACACCCTGACCGGCGAACCACCGCTCCGCCCGCTCCACCGCCGCGACCTCACCCGACAACACCGTCGCCGACGACCCGTTCACCGCGGCCACCGACACACCCGGCTCCAACTCACCCAGCGCATCCGGCGGCAACCCCACCGACAACATCGCCCCCGAACCCGCCAACCGCACCAACGCCCGGCTCCGCAACGCCGCCACCCGCGCCGCATCCGCCAACGACAGAATCCCCGCCACACACGCCGCCGCGATCTCACCCTGTGAATGACCCACCACCGCCACCGGCCGCAACCCCGCCGCCAACCACACCCGCGCCAACGACACCATCACCGCGAACAACGCCGGCTGCACCACATCCACCCGCTGCAACCACACCGGATCCGCCTCCGGCGACAACACCTCCACCAACGACCAGTCCGTATACGGCGCCAACGCCTCCGCACACTCCACAATCGACCGCCGGAACACCTCATCCGACGCGAACAACTCCGCACCCATCCCCAACCACTGCGCACCCTGACCCGG
>NZ_JAIWNC010000089.1 GCF_020216025.1 Jidongwangia harbinensis
TCCCCGTGCCGTGCTTCCCTGGGCCGCGCTACGTTGACTGCCATCACAAGCCTCCTGCATACCGGTCACTCGCTCATCTGATGCCGACTTCGTACCGAGCGAATCTGAGACCACCGTTAATGCGCCGCTCAGACCGGTCGAACCAGAGGCCCACCGCCCCCCACCAGCGTGGTGACGTCGGTCTCGCCGAAAAGACAAGGCCCAGCCGACACAGCCATCAGGCGGCCCACCCGGCCGTGGCGTCGCGAACCTCCGCGCGGTCGGCTGATGAGCGGCCGGGCAGGGCTGGCAGGAGGTTCCTCCGACCCGGCTCAGCTTCCGGCCACGGTGATGACCCGTTTGCCGTCCTTCGGGCGTTGCTCGCGCTCCAGCTCCGTCAGGGCGGGAATCGCCTCGGCCAACGGGACCATGCGGGCGATGGGCAGGCGCAGGCTTCGGGCCACCTCTTTCAGGTCGGCGGTCACCGGCCGGCCATCATCGCCCGGAACGGTCCGGGCAGGGTGCTCCTGATCATTTTGGCCGGGGTCGGGACGATGTCGATGATGGTTCCGCGGGGCTTCAGCAGCATCCGGGCCGCGGCGAAGGGCAGCACGCCGGGCGTGTCGAAGACGAGATCGAACCGTCCGGTGAGGTCGGCCGGGTCGAAGCCGAATTCCACGACCGGTTCGACGCCGAGTTCGCGGGCCTCGCCAGCGGCGGTGTCACGGCAGCTGCCGGCGACCGAGGCTCCCCGCGCCCGGGCGAACCGGACGGCGGCCCGGCCCACCCCACCCACGCACCCGTTGACGAAGACCGCCTGCCCGGGCCGGAGCTCCCGCCGTGGCCTGGTAGGCGGTCACACCCACGGTCGGCAGCGCGGCGGCTTGCTCGTACGAAAGGTCCACCGGTTTGAGCACGACCGCCTTCTCCGGGGAAAGGTGCGACCGGTCACCAGCTTCATCTCACCGTTGCGCATCTTCCAGTCGAGCGCGTTGCAGCCGCCGCCCGGACACGGACGACAACCTCCCCCGAACCCGGGCGCGGTGGCTCGAACTCCGCGAGACGCATCACCTCGGGGCCGCCGTAGCGGTCGTACTGAAGGCGCTTCACGAGGCGTATTCGTTCGAAATTTCGGTGGCGTAGTTCTTCCACAGCGGTTTCATGGTCTCGGCATTGACCGGCTGCCCGGAATCGATCATGGCCTTGAAGTCGCGGAAGTACTGCACGTACAGGTCCGGCGTGAACGTGTTCAGCATGACCGCGTTCTCGTCGCCGACGTTGGCGAACGTGTGCGGTGCCCCGGTCGGCACGATGACCCAGGTGCCCGGCCCGGCGTCGTACTGGTCCTCGCCGACGGTGAACCGGAACGTTCCGGCCAGCACGTAGAAGCCCTCGTCGTGCTGGGCGTGGCGGTGCTGCAACGGGCTCGGTGTGCCCGGTGGAATGGTGACCTCGGCGAACCCCAGCCGGTGGTCGGTGTGCTCGCCGTTCTCCAGGATCCGGATCTGCTGCGCCCCGCTGCCGAGGATCTCGCCCTCGCCCGGGCGGACGATATTCACCTTCGCCACGACTTCTCCTGTCTATTGCCCGCCTTGGTGACCACCATTCTGTTCCGGTCCGGCCGCGCGCGTCCTGGTCGTCTGTGCACGGTTACTGGTCACCAGTGCACGGGCGTTGTAGCCGTACGTCGCCTTGAAGAGCTTGCTGAAATGCGTGGGATCGGAAAATCCCCACCGCGCGGCCACGGCGGTGACCGTACGTCCGCTTCCGGCCAACTCGGCCCGGCAGCGTTCCAGGCGGCGACGGCGGATCAGGGCCGCGACGGTCAACGGCTGATCCTCGAACAGCTTGTGCAGCCGACGTACCGAGATGTGGTGGGCCGCGGCGATGCTGGGCGGGGACAGCTCCGGATCGGCCAGCCGCGCCTCGATATAGCCGGCGATCCGGTCCCTGAGCCACTCGTCCGGAGCCGGCTGCGCGTCGCCCAACCGGGCCTCCAACGCGACCGCGATCAGCTCGACGACCGCCGCCGCCGACCGCAGCGCCTCCGCCGCGCGGAACTCGGCCGCTGACCGCGCCGACTCCCGCGCCAGCACGGAGACCAGAGCGCCCGGACCATGTCTGCCATCGATGCGTACGCCGATCAGCCGGTCGATCTGCGCGGGCCGGATCCGCAGCTCCCGGCGCGGAACCAGAATGGTGACGTGCGCCGCCGCGGTGCTCTCGAACCGGAGCGCACGCGTGGGATCGAGCAGCACCAGGTCCGCCGGACCGAGTTCCGCGTGGCCGCGCCCCTGCTCGATCCGCGTCCGGCCCCGGGCCATCACCTTGACCGCCAAGTTCTCGCCGTCGGAGGCGCCGCGCTCCCGCCCGACACAGGAACTCGCGGGCGTGTGGAGGGAGACCAGCCGCAGCGGCCCAAGGTGACGGGTGGCGATCCGGCCCCGGAAGTCCGCCCCGGCCAGCTTGTTGACCAACGGCGGAAACCCGGTGGCGGCCAGCTCGTCCTGGAACGTCTCGAGGTTGCCGATCACCGGTCAACGATACCGGCGACTCTTCCGGTGGGGCACGGTGTTCGGCCGGGTTACCGCGGCACGTGCCGCTTGAGCACCGCGACCCGATGCCGAAGCACGAGCGCACCTCTACCGCGTTGAGGCGCTCACCACGCGCCAACAAGGGTGATCAGCTGCAACGCCTGGCGAAGAATCCGGTGGCCGAACGACAACACCACGGCCTGCACCCTGCCAACAGTCGTCAATCCACAATGGAGCTCCGAGGGGAGATGCGGTCACGCTGGCGGCCCCTCTCGGGTGATCACCCTGTCCGACCCGCACTCGGGCGACTTCGGAGTACGACTGTCGGGCCCCGACGCCGCGCACACAGCCGAGGACCTGACCTAGGCGATGACGCTGCTCGCCGCCGGCCGGCTCCGGTTACGTGCGCACCGCACCATCCCGATGCCGGAGGCGGCCGAAGCACACCGCCTGCTGGAGAGCCGCACCGCCCGTGAGCGGATCATTCTGACCCTCCCGTGACCCCGTGCCCGGCCCGCGCCGCCGGCCGCCGGCCGTGGGCACGGTGGTGCCCACGGCGTGACAGCCGCGTCAGACGAAAGGCCAGCCCGAGGGCTGCCCCAGCGCCAGCCGGCCGGGGATCGTCCACTGGGTGGTGGACAGGTTCGCGGCCTGGGCCGCGGCCATGCCGTCCCGGAAGATCCGGCCGAGGCGGCTTGTCCGGTAGAGCGGCTCCGAGCTGCCAAGCTCGTACATCGACGTGAGCACCGCGCGGGCCGTCTCGGTGACATGACACATGGCACCCCGGACGGCGGCCCGCTGCGCCTCGGTGGTCTCGGCGCCCGCGGCGACCGTACGGTCGAGCTCGCGCTGCGTCGACAGCAGCAGGGCGCGGGCCGCCGCCACCTGTGCGAGTGCCCGGCCCACCGCGATCGCGACGTGGTCCTTCTCGGCCAGCGGCACCCCGTCGAACCCCTTCTTGACCGCGGCGACCGCTATCAGTTCGTCGATCGCGGCCTCGGCCATACCGATCAGCACCGCCGCGCAGCCCGGGAAGAGCTGATTGGGCGCGGGCAGCCGGTACGCCGGGCGGTCCAGCCGGTTCGGGGCGAAGAGCAGGTTGGACATGGACCCGGGTACGAAGACGTCCTCGGCCACGACGGTGTTGCTGTCGGACGCCCGCATGCCGATCACGTCCCAGGTGTCCTCGACCGACACGTCGGCCCGCGGCAGCACGCTGAAGCGCAGCCCCGCGAAGCCCGGCCCGGCCGACGGGTCGACGCCGGCCAGCAGGAACCATTCGGCCACGTGCGCTCCACTCACGATTTTCCAACGGCCGGTGAGCCGGAAGCCGCCGTCGACCGCGGTGAGCAACCCCGGACTGCCCGAGTTTGCCATCAGCGGGTCCACGCCGCCGGCCCAGAGCCGGGCCGCCCCTTCCTCGGGGAGCCAGCCGGCCACGAAGCCGAGGTTGAAGTTCCAGAGCAGCCAGGCGGTCGGCCCGTCGATGCGCGCCACGGTGGCGTAGAACTCCAGCGCCTGACTCTGGCTGGCCTCGTATCCACCATGCTCGCGTGGCGTGAGCACGCGGAAGGCGCCGTGGTCGCGCAGCTCGCCGACCAGACCGGTCGGTATCCGGCCGATGTCCTCGACCGCGTCCCGGTATTTCTCAATCGCAGGCCGCAGCAGCTCCGGCAGTTCCTCGATCGGCACGATGTCTCTCCTTCTCGTCGCGAGTGCCCGCGAGGCGGGCTGTCGAGACGAGATGCAGCCGGCGGCTGCTTTCTGCGCTCCGGGCGGTGTGATCCGGATCTCAGGGGTGCGGCTTCGTTCCGTACGCGACGCGGAGCCGCGCCACCCGCCCGCCGCGGAGGCGTAGCAGCCAGGCGGTGGCCGGCGGGCAGTGCTCCGGATCGTCGGAGGGGTTGACGAAGTTCATGTCCCAGACCACCACGTCACGGCTGCCGATCGCGTCGTGCAACCGCACGGTGACCCCGGCGCTCAACGTCATGTCGGTCATCGCGCGCAGCGTCGCCCGGTCGCCGACCAGGTGCCCCATCAGCGTCAACGACAGGTCGGGCCGGAACCAGTCGTCGAAGACCCGCGCACCGTGCCCGTCGTTGATCGTGGCAGCGTGCTGTTGCGCCGTGCGCCGCTGAGCGGCCGCCACGGCATCGGCCGCCGCGTGGGCCTCGCCGGCCGTCTCCCGCAGCGCCCGGGCCAGCGCCCGCCGCCCGTCCCGCAGCCGGCTGCCGACCGTGTCGACCCGGATCCCGCACACCTGGGCGATCTGCTCGTACGACGAGAACCGGGTGAAGTAGCGCAGCAGGGTCACCTCGCGGACCGGCTCGGACAGCGTGGCGACCCCGTGCCACACCCAGTCGCGTGCCGTGTTCCGGTCGAACGCCTCCTCCGGCCCGGGCTCGGTCGCCGACGGCAGCAGCAGCTGCGGCTCGGCGACCGGCGCCGGCCGCCGGGACCGCAACTGCATCCGGCACACGTTGCGCACGATCGCCTTGAGCCACGCGCCGGCCGCCTGCGGATCGCGCAACTGCGGCAGCCGCCGGAGGGCCAGGAGCACCGCCTCCTGCACCGCGTCGTCGGCCTCGTCGACGGTGCCCAGGCAGGCGATCGCGGTCGCCCGCAGGGCCGCCCGGTGCCGCTCGGTCAGCGTGGCGAACGCGGTCGCGTCGCCACCGCGGGCCCGCCGGCCGAGTTCCTCGTCGGAGGCGACCATGGCCGTCGCTGTCATGGGCGTCACTGTAGCCACCCGGCGCCTCGGCCGTACCCGGGTGAGGCTCTCCCTCCTCGGCCGGCTATTCGGAGAGAGACCGGAAGCGGTGCAAGTGCCCGGTGAAATGCAACAGACACACCACCGATAGGTACGTCGCAACGAGAGCGAACGATCCAGCGAACCAGTATCTGCGCTGATCCCACGCCGTCGACGTTCGATCGCGGCGCACACGGTATGTCTCGGCCGTGCGGCACGCCCGAGTCCTGACCGCACATGGATCCCGTACCATCGTGAACCCACCAAACGATGGGCGAACACCTTGAAGGTGGGTCCAGATGTCATTCAAGGTTGGGACTGAACATGGAAACAGGTGCGCCTAACCTAGCCGATGTGACTGACCGGAAACCAACTTGAGTGGGGGCATGGGTGATGGCCCGGGGTGGCCCGGGTGGTGGAGAGGTGTTCAGGCGGCGGCGGGGGTGAGGGTGACCTGTAGGCCCAGCGCTTCGAGTTGTTGGATC
>NZ_JAIWNC010000090.1:2500-5437 GCF_020216025.1 Jidongwangia harbinensis
TGTGACCTTCTTGTGGTGTTCTCGAGTAGCGGCGGACCCCTGAAATCTGCCGTGAATCTGCCAGGACCACCTGGTAAGGCTGAATACTTCCTGGTGACCGATAGCGGACGAGTACCGTGAGGGAATGGTGAAAAGTACCCCGGGAGGGGAGTGAAATAGTACCTGAAACCGTTCGCCTACAATCCGTCAGAGCCTTATGCGTACTTGTTACGTGGGGGTGATGGCGTGCCTTTTGAAGAATGAGCCTGCGAGTTAGTGGCATGTGGCGAGGTTAACCCGTGTGGGGTAGCCGTAGCGAAAGCGAGTCTGAAGAGGGCGTGTAGTCGCATGTTCTAGACCCGAAGCGGGGTGATCTAGCCATGGGCAGGTTGAAGCGTGGGTAAGACTGCGTGGAGGACCGAACCCACCAACGTTGAAAAGTTGGGGGATGACCTGTGGTTAGGGGTGAAAGGCCAATCAAACTCCGTGATAGCTGGTTCTCCCCGAAATGCATTTAGGTGCAGCGTCGTGTGTTTCTTGCCGGAGGTAGAGCACTGGATGGTCTAGGGGGCCTACAAGCTTACCGAAATCAGCCAAACTCCGAATGCCGGTAAGTGAGAGCGCGGCAGTGAGACTGCGGGGGATAAGCTTCGTAGTCGAGAGGGAAACAGCCCAGATCACCAGCTAAGGCCCCTAAGCGTGTGCTAAGTGGAAAAGGATGTGGGGTCGCATAGACAACCAGGAGGTTGGCTTAGAAGCAGCCATCCTTTAAAGAGTGCGTAATAGCTCACTGGTCAAGTGGTTCCGCGCCGACAATGTAGCGGGGCTCAAGCACACCGCCGAAGCTGTGGCATTCACATATTCGATCCGCTGCGAGACGTGTTCTTGTGGTGCAGTCGTGTGGATGGGTAGGGGAGCGTCGTGCTACCAGGGAAGCGGCAGAGTGATCTAGCCGTGGAGGTTGCACGAGTGAGAATGCAGGCATGAGTAGCGAATGAAGGGTGAGAAACCCTTCCGCCGGATGACCAAGGGTTCCAGGGCCAGGCTAATCCGCCCTGGGTGAGTCGGGGCCTAAGGCGAGGCCGAGAGGCGTAGTCGATGGATAACGGGTTGATATTCCCGTACCCGCGTAGGAGCGCCCATGATGAACCTTACTGTGCTAACCACGTGATCTGCCGGCGGCCTTCGGGCTTATGGTGGTGAGCCTGGGAACCTGGTTTGTAGTAGTCAAGCGATGGGGTGACGCAGGAAGGTAGCTGATCCCGGCCGGTGGTTGTGCCGGGGTAAGCGTGTAGCCCGTGCCATAGGTAAATCCGTGGTGCATGAGGGTGAGACGTGATGCCGAGCCGATTCAGGTGAAGTCAGTGATCCTATGCTGCCGAGAAAAGCCTCTAGCGATGTTCCGAGCGGCCCGTACCCCAAACCGACACAGGTGGTCAGGTAGAGAATACCGAGGCGACGGGCGAACTGTGGTTAAGGAACTCGGCAAATTGCCCCCGTAACTTAGGGAGAAGGGGGGCCGGACGCGTGAAGCCCCTTTGCGGGTGGAGCGTGGTATGGCCGCAGAGAGCAGGGGGAAGCGACTGTTTACTAAAAACACAGGTCCATGCCAAGTCGTAAGACGATGTATATGGACTGACGCCTGCCCGGTGCTGGAACGTTAAGGGGACCTGTTAGCTCTTCGGGGCGAAGCGGAGAACTTAAGCGCCAGTAAACGGCGGTGGTAACTATAACCATCCTAAGGTAGCGAAATTCCTTGTCGGGTAAGTTCCGACCTGCACGAATGGCGTAACGACTTCCCCACTGTCTCAACCACAGGCCCGGCGAAATTGCACTACGAGTAAAGATGCTCGTTACGCGCGGCAGGACGGAAAGACCCCGGGACCTTTACTATAGCTTGACATTGGTATCCGAATGTAATTGTGTAGGATAGGTGGGAGCCGGTGAGCCTCGGACGCCAGTTCGGGGGGAGGCAATCTTGAAATACCACTCTGTTGGATTTGGGTATCTAACTTGGGGCCGTGATCCGGTTCAGGGACAGTGTCTGGTGGGTAGTTTAACTGGGGCGGTTGCCTCCTAAAGGGTAACGGAGGCGCCCAAAGGTTCCCTCAGCCTGGTTGGCAATCAGGTGTTGAGTGTAAGTACATAAGGGAGCTTGACTGTGAGACTGACAGGTCGAGCAGGGACGAAAGTCGGGACTAGTGATCCGGCACTTGCGAGTGGAAGCGGTGTCGCTCAACGGATAAAAGGTACCCCGGGGATAACAGGCTGATCTTCCCCAAGAGTCCATATCGACGGGATGGTTTGGCACCTCGATGTCGGCTCGTCGCATCCTGGGGCTGTAGCAGGTCCCAAGGGTTGGGCTGTTCGCCCATTAAAGCGGTACGCGAGCTGGGTTTAGAACGTCGTGAGACAGTTCGGTCCCTATCCGCCGTGCGCGTTGGATACTTGAGAAGGGCTGTCCCTAGTACGAGAGGACCGGGACGGACGAACCTCTGGTGTGCCAGTTGTCCCGCCAGGGGCACGGCTGGTTGGCTACGTTCGGAAGGGATAACCGCTGAAAGCATCTAAGCGGGAAGCCTGCTTCGAGATGAGGTATCCCACCACCTTGAGTGGGTAAGGCTCCCAGCTAGACTACTGGGTTGATAGGCCGGAGATGTAAGCCAGGTAACTGGTTCAGTTGACCGGTACTAATAAGCCGAGGGCTTAACCACACCATATTTGATGGTTTGCGTCCACTGTGTGATTCACAGCAAACGAACAACCACCCCCTACCCGGGGCACATGCTTGCCGGGGTGGGGTTGCTGGTTCGGGGTTTGTTGGTAAGTGTTTCGGTGGTCATAGCGGTGGGGAAACGCCCGGTCTCATTCCGAACCCGGAAGCTAAGCCCTCCAGCGCCGATGGTACTGCACTCGGGAGGGTGTGGGAGAGTAGGACGCCGCCGGACTCAACGTGAA
>NZ_JAIWNC010000008.1 GCF_020216025.1 Jidongwangia harbinensis
TCAGCTGCGGAACAAGGACATGGGTCTGGAGCTGACCGACAACGCGCGGCGGTACCTGGCGAAGAAGGGTTACGACCCGGTGCTGGGTGCGCGGCCGTTGCGCCGGACGATCCAGCGGGACCTGGAGGACAGCCTGTCCGAGCAGATCCTGTTCAACGAGTTGCGGCCCGGGCAGATCGTCCTGGTCGACTGCGAGGGCGACCCGGACAACATCGAGAAGTCCAAGCTGGTCTTCAAGGGTGCCGACCGCGGTCCGACCGTGCCGGACGCCGTGCCGGCCGACCTGGGCGCGGCAGCCGCCGAGGAGTGATTCGCACCATCCGTCATCGGAACGGCCCGGCTGCCACGGCAGCCGGGCCGTTCCGCGTCCGGCGCTAAAGCTGCTGGACGTCGGTGCGGGAGCCGTCCCCGGCCAGGACGAACCGGTCGGCGTCCGAGCCGAGCGGCTCCACCAGCCCGTCCTCGACCAGCCCGGCCAGGGCCCGGGCGCGCTGCACGTCGTCCGCCCACACGACGTCCAGGCGCTGCCGGGGCACCGGGCCGGTGGCGTGCCGCAGCACCTCCAGCAGCAGGCCGCGCACCTGGCGGTCGGTGCCCGCGTACCGCTGCGGGCGGCGGGTCGGACCGGCCGGGGCCGGCGCTCCGCTCCGCCGCCATGCACAGACCGACTCGAAGGGGCAGTCCGGACACTTCGGCGACCGGGCGGTGCAGATCAACGCGCCCAGCTCCATGAACGCGATGCTGGCCCGGGCGGCCCGGGCCGGCTCCTCCGGCAGCAACTCGGCCGTCGCCACCAGATCGGCGTTCGTGGTCGTCGGGCCGGCGTCCGGCAGCCCCTCGACCGCCCGGGACACCACCCGGCGCACGTTGGTGTCCACGACCGGGTGACGCTGCCCGTACGCGAACGTGGCGACCGCCCGCGCCGTGTAGGTGCCGATGCCCGGCAGCGCGAGCAACTGGTCCAGGTCGTCGGGCACCTCGCCGTCGTGCCGCTCCACCAGCGCGACCGCGCACTGGTGCAGCCGCATCGCCCGGCGCGGATAGCCCAGCCGGCCCCACATCCGGATCGCCTCGGCCGGCGGATCCTGTGCCAGCGCGGCCGGCGTGGGCCACCGGGTCATCCACGAGTGCCAGGCCGGGAGCACCCGGACCACCGGCGTCTGCTGCAGCATCACCTCGCTGATCAGGACACCCCAGGCGCTGATTCCGGGTGTCCGCCACGGCAGGTCGCGGGCGTTCTGGTCGTACCAGGCGATGGCTTCGTCGGCCCAACTGCCCGGGGCGGGGGTGGGGAGGTCTGATGGGGTCATAACGAGCCTTACTGTAGGCGGGTGCATGAACTCGCCATCACCGTGATCGGGCCCGACCGGACCGGCATCGTCGCCGACGTGGCGGAGGCGCTGGCCGGCGTCGGGGCCAACCTGTCCGACTCGACGATGACCCGGCTCCGCGGTCACTTCGCCATGACCCTGATCTGTACCGGCCCGGCCCCCGAGGCGGTGGAGAAGGCGCTCGCCCCGCTCAACGCGGACGGCAAGCTGCTGGCCACGGTGCGGGCGGTGGAACCCGAGGACGACTCCGCCGAGAGCGGCGACCCGTACCTGGTGAGCGTGCACGGGGCGGACCGGCTGGGCATCGTCGCCGCGGTCACCCGGGTGGTCGCCGCGGCCGGTGGGAACATCACCGATCTCACCACCCGGCTCACCGGCCCGCTGTACGTGATCATCGCGGAGGTGGACCTGCCCCGCGACGCGGCCGACGAACTCCGCGAGCGGCTCACCGCGGCCGCCGGCGAGCTGGGCGTCGACGTCACGTTGCGCCGAGCGGACACGGAGATCCTGTGACCGAGGCACTCGGCGACTGGAAACCCGAACTGCTCGGCGTCGACGGCAAGGTGCTGCCGGTGGTCAGCGCGCCCGCCGCCGTACTCAGCGGGGTGGGTGTGGAAGTGGACCCCGCCGACCCGGCGACCGTGCAGCTGGCCGCGGACCTGGTCGCCACCATGCGCGTCTCCCCGGGCTGCGTCGGCCTGGCGGCGCCGCAGGTGGGCGTCGGCGCGCAGCTGTTCGTCGTGGACGTCACGCAGCACCCCAAGACGGCCACCACGCACGGCACGTTCGTGCTGTGCAACGCCCGGATCGTGGAGGCCAGCCGGTGGCGGCCGGGTCGTGAGGGCTGCATGTCGGTGCCGGACCTGACCGGCGACGTGAAACGGGCCAGCCGGGTCGTGGTCGAAGGGGTGCTCCCGGGCACCGCGGAACCGGTCCGGTTCGGCACGGACGCCTTCGAGGCCCGCGCGCTGCAGCACGAGATCGACCACTGTGCCGGGAAGCTGTTCCTGGACCGGGTGGCCGGCGCCCACGCGATCCATCAACGGAAGGTCTACCTCTAAGGCCTGTTGGGGAATCCGGCCAGGGCTACGGCGTGGCCCAGGCGCCGGCTGACGGCGTCCGCAGAACGGCCACATAAACCCCCGGTATGAGGCCGCCCTGTGGCCGACGCCAGCCGACCCCTGGACCTCGCCTCGCACTTGGCCGGGTTACGAACAGACCTTAGGCGCGGAGGTGTTCAACGATCGGTGCGCGAGTCGGTGTCGCGTAATCGGCGCGTCGCGACCGTTCGGATGGTCCACCGGGCGTACCGTGACTCCATCATGCGATCGACGGTTGGTCCCCTTCCGCCCGCCGTGTACTGGCGGCGCCGGGCCGTAGTGCTGGGAGCACTACTGGTCGTCGTCATCCTGCTGTTCGTGTCCTGCGGGGGCGAGGACGAGAAGCCGCAGCGCGGGCAGGGTGCCTCGGCGTCGTTGCCTCCGACTCCGGCACCGGCCGGGTCCACCCCCGGGGTGGAGACGTCGTTCGCGGACGTCGGACCGGACGCCGACCCGTCGCTGCCCGCCCCGGAAGACCTGCAACCGGAGGATCCGGACGACGGCGAGGGTGTCCCACCGTCCGGCGGCGCCAACGGCACCGGCACCAACGCGAACGTGACGGCGGCGACCGCGACCGGTTGCGGCGACAACGAGGTGTCCCTGACCCCCATGCCGACCGCCACGTCGGCGAAGCGCGGCACCCCGGTCGTCCTCAAGCTGAAGATCAAGAACATCTCGGCCCGGGTCTGCACGCGGGACCTCGGCGCCGGCGCCCAGGAGCTCTACATCGACCAGGGCGCGCGGAAGTACTGGTCGTCGGACACCTGCAACTCCGACCGCAGTCCCAATCCGCAGCGCATGCAGCCCGGCTCCGAGTATGAGTACCAGGTGACCTGGAACGGCCGCCAGTCGAGCAAGTGCACCGGTGCCCAGCCCGCCGGCCCGGCTCCGCCCCAGGGCCAGTACGAGCTCCGCGCCCGCCTCGGCACCAAGATCAGCGAACCGGTGGCGCTGGCCGTCACGGCCTGAGCGCCGGCGGTCGGCTGACCGGCTCGAAACGTACCGTCCCCGCTGTGTGGGGGACCGGGTGACTGGGCGCCGGGCACCGCTCGGTGACCCCCCAAGACCAGCACTGCACCCGATGGCGGGACCAGGTGTGGACGAGGTCGGTGCTCGGTTCCGTGGTGGGTAGGTATGCCAAGGGGTGCGAGTTCTCCGGGGCGCACAGATCTTGGAGGACCCAGGCAGATCTTGGAGGCTTGGGCAGATCTTGGTGGCTCGCGGCCCTCCAGGGGGCACTACGGCTCCAAGATTTGCTCACGCCTCCAAGATCTCGTCGGAACAAGGCCGCATACCGGGCAAGCGGCATACCGGGCAAGCGGCATACCGGGCAAGCGGCATTCCGGGCAAGCGGCATTCCGGGCAAGCGGCATACCGGTCGAGCCCGGTGCGGGTCGAGCCCGGTGCGGGTCGAGCCCCGCGCGGGTCGAGCCCTGGAGCCGGAAGAAGGCCGCACATCGGACGGCGAGGTCGCCGCGTTGTCGAACTCCGCGACCTACCGCATCCCGAACGAGTCGCCACCCGCAGGCAAGCCGTCCAGCCCGAAGGCCCGTCCAGCCCGAAGGCCGTCCAGCCCGAAGGCCGTCCAGCCCGAAGCCGTTCCAGCCAATCGGACCCGTTCCCGTCGTCGGAGCCGGTTCCAGCCGCCTGCACCCGGCACCACCGCCGTGGGTCACCGCATTTGCGCGGATGGTTCACGCGCACCAGGCGGGAACGAGTAGTCCGATGGCCGGGAACTCAGACGTAACGTTCCAGGATCGATGCCTCGGCCAGCCGGGACAGGCCCTCCCGGACGCCGCGCGCTCGGGCGTCGCCGACACCCTCGACTGCCTGCAGGTCCTCCACCGTGGCGCCGAGCAACCGTTGCAGGCTGCCGAAGTGGTGCACCAGCCGGTCCACGATCGGGCCGGGCAGCCGCGGCACCTTGGCCAGCAGCCGGAACCCGCGAGGGCTCACCGCGGCGTCCAGGGCGTCCGAGGCGCCGCCGTACCCGATCGCCTTGGCCACCGCGACCAGGTCGATCATCTCGGTGGCGGACAGCAGGTCGAGTTCGACCAGGGCCTCGTCGAGCGTGCGGGACTTGCGGCCGGTCGGCAGGTAGTCGCGGATCACCAGGGTGCGGTCGGAGTCGACGCCGGCCATCAGCTCGTCCAGCTGGAGGGCGAGCAGGCGGCCGTCGGTGCCCAGCTCCACCACGTAACCGGAGATCTCGTCGGCGATCCGGCGCACCATCTCGAGGCGCTGCACCACCGCCACCGCGTCGCGCACGGTCACCAGGTCTTCGATCTCCAGCGCGGAGAGCGTGCCGGACACCTCGTCCAGCCGCAGCTTGTACCGCTCCAGCGTGGCCAGCGCCTGGTTGGCCCGGGACAGGATCGCGGCGGAGTCGTCGAGGACGTGGCGCTGACCATTCACATACAGCCCGATGATGCGCATCGACTGGCTCACCGAGATCACCGGGAAGCCGGACTGCTTCGCCACCCGCTCGGCGGTGCGGTGCCGGGTGCCGGACTCCTCCGACGGGATGCCCGGGTCGGGCATCAGGTGCACGGCCGCCCGGACGATGCGGGTGCCGTCGCTGGACAGCACCACCGCGCCGTCCATCTTGCACAGCTCGCGCAGCCGGGTCGCGGAGAACTCCACGTCCAGCGCGAAACCGCCGGTGCAGATGCTTTCCACCACAGCGTCGTGACCGAGGACGATCAGGGCGCCGGTGCGGCCGCGGAGAATGCGTTCGAGGCCGTCCCGCAGGGCCGTGCCGGGTGCCATCAGCGCGAGGTTGGCGCGTAGCGGGTCGGCCGCGCTGGCGCCGCTGCCGGTGAGGCCGGGCGGGTTCACGGACGCCGCTCTGGGCGCCGAGCCGTTGACGCCAGGGCGTGGCGTCGCAGGGGCGGCGGGAGGCTTGGAACCATCGCGGTCGAGCGGCACCTGTACATTCTACGGACCCCGATCCAGGTCAACGAGCCGCGGTTCGATGAATGCTCCGTAGCGTGATCAATGGTGACCGCACGTTACCGGGTGCCGTGTGCGGCGGAGACCCGGGCCGCCGACTGCAGCGCCGACTTGAGGTCGCCCACCTCGGTCACCTGCATGCCCGCCGGGGCGCTGCCGGTGCCGTCGGGGCCGCACCCGGGCGGGACCAGAGCGTGCCGGAAACCGAGCCGGGCCGCCTCGGCGAGCCGCCGGCCGACCGCGCCCACCCGGCGGATCTCGCCGGTCAGCCCGACCTCGCCGATCGCCACCAGGTGCGGTGCCATGGCCAGATCCAGCCCGCCGGAGGCCACCGCGAGCGCCATGGCCAGGTCGGCGGACGGCTCGACCAGGCGGATGCCGCCCACGGTCGCCGCGAAGACCTCGCGGTTGTAGAGCTTGAGCTGCTTGGTGCGGCGCTCCAGCACGGCGAGCACCATGGCCAGGCGGGCGCTGTCGAGGCCGGACACGGTCCGCCGGGGCGAGCCCTGCACCTCCGCACCGATCAGCGCCTGCACCTCGGTGACCAGCGCCCGGCGTCCCTCCATCGCGACCGTCACGCAGGTGCCGGGCACCGGCTCGGAATAGCGGGTGAGGAACAGCCCGGACGGGTCGGCCAGGCTGCTGATGCCGCCCTCGTGCATTTCGAAGCAGCCCACCTCGTCGGCCGCGCCGAACCGGTTCTTCACGCCGCGGACCAGCCGCAGCGACGAGTGTTTGTCGCCCTCGAAGTGCAGCACCACGTCGACCAGGTGCTCCAGCACCCGGGGGCCGGCCACCTGCCCGTCCTTGGTGACGTGCCCCACCAGGACGGTGGCGATGCCGCGCTCCTTGGCGATGCTGACCAGCGCCGAGGTCACCGCCCGGACCTGGGTGACGCCGCCCGGCACGCCCTCGGTGCCCGGGGTCGAGATGGTCTGCACCGAGTCGAGCACCAGCAGCCCGGGCTTGACCGCGTCGAGGTGGCCGAGGACCGCACCGAGGTCGCTCTCGGACGCCAGGTAGAGCCGCTCGTGCAGGGCGCCCAGGCGCTCGGCACGCAGGCGCACCTGACTCACCGATTCCTCGCCGCTGACCACGAGGGACGGTGTGCCGGCACCGGCCGCCCACTGCTGGGCGACGTCGAGCAGCAGCGTGGACTTGCCCACGCCGGGCTCACCGGCGAGCAGCACCACGGCGCCGGGCACCAGCCCGCCGCCGAGCACCCGGTCGAGCTCGCTGACGTTGGTCGGCACCGCCTTGGCCGGCGCCGCGCTGATCTGGGCGATCGGCCGGGCCGGCTCGGCCGGCAGCCGTGAACTCACCACCCGGCCGGAGACCACCGGTCCGGTCACGGTGGACTCGATGACCGAGCCCCACTCGTGACACTCCGGGCAGCGACCCAGCCACTTCGGCGGCTGGTGGCCGCACGCGTCGCAGACGAACGCGGGGCGGGGAGCCTTGGTGGTCGTGCGGGAAGACGTCACCCGGACAAGCTAGCCGGGCGGTACGACATAACCGCTCAGCCCTCGTGTTCCTCGGCCTCGCCGCCGGGGGCGCGCGAAGCCGGGGACGTCGCCACCGCGACCGGGGCCTGCACCACCAGGGGCTGGGTGCCGTTGCTGAACTCGAACACCAGGTTCACCGAGTTGCCCGGCGCGAGCCGGTCGCTGAGGCCGATGGCCTGCAGCGTCTCGGCGTTACCCGGCTGGAAGGAGACGAAGCTGAGCGGGCCGATGGCGATCCGGGCCGGGCGGGCGTCGACCGGAGCGGGCTCGGTCGACGGCGCGGGATCCGCGGTCTCGGACGGGTCCACTGACGGGTCGCCGGACGCGGACGGCTGCTCCACCGAACCGGACGGGCCGGCGTCGGAGTCCGGGGTGGCCACCGGGCGGCTGCCGGACGGCTCCGGAAGGGCCGAGCTGGGCGTCGTCGGGCTGCCGCCGACCAGGCCGACCGCGCGGGCCGACACCACGCCGCGGCCCTCGCCGCCGGCGGTCAGCGGCTGGCTGCTGACCAGCACCGTGATTTCCTGGGTGGTCTCGTTGTAGAGGTTGACCTCGAGCGGCGCGTTCCCGCCGGCCTCGTAGCCCTCGGTGCCGGGGTAGGTCACCGCGAGCCCGCGGATCAGCACGCTGGCGTCGGCGTTCTGTGTGTTGACGCCGTCGGTCGACGGGTTCTTGAGCGCAGTCTCGGCGACCTGCCCGGCGCTGCAGGCGGCCAGTGCGACGGCGGCGACCGTGGCAACGCCCGCGACCAGGGCGGCGCGGCGGGTTCCCAACGTGCGCATCACAGTCCTCCAACTTCCGATACCGGGCGTGAGGCTCAGCCTAGAGGGAGGTGATCCCTCCGCGTGCGGCGACCCGTCCATCACACCACCCGCCCGCTGAGGATGAGCAGGAGCACGTCGATGAGTGCCACCACGATGACCGCCCGGAACATCGCCACCGGGCGGCCCTGGGCGCGGCGGGCCGCGTACCACCCCAGGGGAAGGACCACGACGGCGGCCGCGGCGGCCGCGATGCCGGCCCAGGACGGCGGTCCGGCCGGCCCGAAGACCAGCGTGAGCGTCGCGGCCAGCAGCAGCACCCCGGCCGCGATCTGGGACCAGGTGGCGCCGAGCCGGTGCGGCAGGCCGCGGACCCCGGTGGCGGCGTCGTCCGCCAGATCGGGCAGCACGTTGGCGAAGTGGGCGCCGCCGCCGAGCAGCGCACCGGCCGCCACCAGCCAGGCCGGCGGCGCCGGGTGGCCGGGCAGGGCCACCACCACGAACGCCGGCAACAGCCCGAACGCCACCAGGTAGGGCACCACCGAGAACGCGGTGGACTTCAGCGGCCAGTCGTACAGCAGCGCGAAGACGCCGACCAGCGTGATGCAGACTGTCGCGGCCGGGCCGAACGGCAGGCCCAGGAACGGGATGGCCAGCGCGGCGAGCAGACCGGCGAGCCCGACGGTACGCCGACCCACCGCGCCCTCGGCCACCGGCTTGTCGGTGCGCCCGGCGACCCGGTCCCGGTCCGCGTCCAGCCAGTCGTTCACCCAGCCCACCGCCAGCTGGGTGGCGGCCACCGCCGCGCACACGCCGGCCAGGCCCCAGCCGCGGTGCCCGACACCCGCCGCGAGCAGCGTCATGGCCAGGGTCACCGCCCCGCCCGGCTCGGGGTGGGCGGACCGCAGCAGAGCGATGGCGCGAGACATGAGAGCAGTGTGGTGGTTGGGACGTGGGCGTGCCACGCTCAGTCGCATGGCCCCGCCGGTACGCAACGACCCGCGCCAGTACGACGACCTGGCCGGGCAGTGGTGGCGACCGGGCGGCGACTTCGAACTGCTGCACTGGCTGGCCGCCGCCCGGGCCACCCGGGTGCCGCCCGCCGTCCGCCCGGGCGCGGTGCTGGTGGACGCCGGCTGCGGCGGCGGCCTGCTCGCGCCGCACATCCGGCACCTGGGCTACCGGCACGTCGGAGTGGACCTGCGGCGGCCCGGCCTGACCCAGTCCGCCGCCCGGGGGGTGCTCCCGGTGGCCGGCGACGTGAGCGCCCTGCCGCTCGCCGACGGGTGTGCCGACGTGGTGGCGGCCGGCGAGATCCTCGAGCACGTGACCGACCTGCCCGGCACGGTCGCCGAACTGGCCCGGGTGCTGCGGCCCGGTGGCCTGGTGGTGCTGGACACGGTCAACGACACCGCGCTGGGCCGGTTCGTCACGGTGACCGCCGGCGAGTGGCTGGGCATCGCGCCGGTGGGCCTGCACGACCCGGCGCTGTTCGTCCGCCCGCGCCGGCTGGCCGCCGAGTTCGCCCGGCACGGTGTCGCGCTGCGGGTCCGCGGGATCCGTCCGACGATGACGGGGCTGGTGCGCTGGCTGGTGCTGCCGCACGGTGCCACCGCCCGCCGGCCGATGGGACGGATGGTGCCGACGTTCTCCACGGCGGTGCTCTACCAGGGCGAAGGACGCAAACAGTAAGGGGACCCAGATGATCGACGAAGCGAGGCGGCTGGCGCCGCGGTTCGCGGCCCGGGCGGCCGGCTACGACTCCGACGGCGCCTTTCCGGTGGACGACTTCGCCGATCTGCGGGCGGCCGGCCTGTTCGGGCTGATGGTCCCGGAACGTCTCGGTGGCGCCGGCGCCGGCTTCGCGGACTACGCCCGGGTGGCGTACGAGCTGGCCCGCGGCAACGGCGCCACCGCACTGATCTTCAACATGCACGCCTCGGTCACCGGCGCGCTCAGCGGCGTCACCGACGGGCTGGCCGACGCGCTGGGCCTGCCGCCGGAGGCGCTCGCCGCCCGGGACCAGTACCTCAAGGCGGCCGCGAACGGCAGCTGGTACGCGGTCGCGATGAGCGAGCGCGGCGCCGGCTCCCGGCTGTCCGAGATGACCACCACGTACCGGGCGGTGGACGGCGGCTTCCACCTGACCGGGGCGAAGACGTTCTGCTCGGGTGCCGGGCACGCGGACGCGTACCTGGTCGCCGCGCGCAGCGACGCCGATCCGGCGCAGGTCTCGCAGTTCCTGGTGCCGGCCGGCGACGGCCTCCGGGTCGAGCCGACCTGGGACGCGCTCGGCATGCGTGCCACCGGGTCGCACGACCTGCACGTGGACGTCACGGTGCCGGTCGGCGCCCTGCTCGGCGGCGTCGAGGGACTGGCCCTGGTGGTGGCCCAGCTCGCTCCACACTGGATGGTGGCCAGCTATGCGGCGGTGTACGTCGGGGTGGCCCGGGCCGCCGTGGACGCCGCCGTGGAGCACGTCACCGCCCGGAAGCTGGGGCACCTGCCGGCCGTCCGCGCCCGGATCGGCCGGGCCGACGCCGCGGTCGCCGCCGCGCACCTCGCGGTCCTGGAAGCCGCCCGCCGGGTCGACGAGGCCCCCGGCGACGCCGAGACGAACCGGTGGGTGTGGCGGGCCAAGCTGCTGGCCGGCACGACCGCGGCCGAGGTGTCCGCCTCGATGCTGGAGGCGGCCGGCACGTCCGCGATGCGCCGCGGGCACCCGCTGGAGCGCCTGTACCGGGACGCCCGGGCCGGCTCGCTGCAACCGGCGACATCGGACGTCTGCGCGGACTGGCTGGGTGTCGAGGCTCTCGGCGGAGATCCGGACTCGGAGGGGTCTGCACCGCGCTGGTGAGGGTATGCAATCCGCGGCGGGGTACGGCCTGGGGAGGCACATGTGAAGAGGACCGCGACCATCGCCGGCATCGGCACCGCACTACCACCGTCGGCGGTGCAGCAGGACCTGTGGGACGGCTTCTTCGCCGGCCACTACGCGGCGGGGGGCGCGCGCGGGCTGGCCAGGCGGATCTTCGAGAACGCCGGTGTCCGTACCCGGCAGGCGGTGGTCAGCCCGCTGCTGGAGGACGTGTCGGACTGGTCCACCGAGCGCCGGATGCGCCGCTACCGGGTGGAGGCGATCCCGCTCGGCAAGGAGGCGGTGGGCCGGGCGCTCACCGACGCCGGGGTCGCGGCCGACGAACTCGGCCTGTTCGCGGTCTGCTCCTGCACCGGGTACGCCACCCCCGGACTGGACATCCTGCTGGCCCGGGACATGGGGATGTCGCCCGGCGTGCAGCGGCTGTTCGTCGGGCACATGGGGTGTTACGCGGCGCTGCCGGGGCTGGGCACGGTGTCCGACTTCGCGATCGCCCGGGACCGTCCCGCGCTGCTGCTCTGCGCGGAGCTGACCAGCCTGCACCTGCAGCCCGCCGGCACCCGCACGGACATCCAGCAGATCGTGTCGCACGCGCTGTTCTCGGACGCGGCGGCCGCCGTCGTGGTCACCCCCGGCGACGACCGTCCGGGGTACGCGGTGCGCGAGGTCGCCGCGGTCACCGACACCACCACCGCCGACCACATGACCTGGGAGATCACCGACCTGGGTTTCCGGATGGGCCTGTCCCCGCAGGTGCCGACGGTGCTGGCGGTGCACGTCCGGGCGCTGGTGGACGAGTTGCTGGCCCGGCACGGGCTGACCGTCGGCGAGGTGGACGGCTGGGCGGTGCACCCCGGCGGCCCGAAGATTCTCGACGTGGTGGCGGAGCATCTGGACCTCGGTCCGGACGCGCTCGCCGCCAGCCGGGACGTGCTGGCCACGTACGGAAACTGCTCCTCACCGACGGTGCTGCTGGTGCTGGACGCGCTCCGCCGGCGGCCGCGGCCACCCCGGCACGTGGTGATGCTGGCCTTCGGTCCGGGGCTTACGCTCTACGCCACGCTCCTGGAAGCTTCTACGCTGACCGGGTGATGGGGGACCGGTCGCGCGGCGTGGTGCTGTACGCGGCCACCGGGGTGGTGCTGCTGACCGGCGCGGTGTGGTTCGTGCGTGCCGCCCCGGACACCGGCGTGGACCCGCGGGTGGCGGCGTGGCGGGCGACCGCCGAGGGACTGTTGCCGGACGAGCCGCGGCAGGCGGTCGCGGACACCATGGTGCTGACCGGCGTGACCACCCGGGAACGCACGGCGCCGGTGGACAGCGGGGCGTACACGCTCATCATGGTCTGTGCCGGCACCGGCCGGGTCCGGGTCCGGCTGAGCGCGGTGAGCAGCGACTCCGGCCGGGCGGTGCGGTGCGCCGACGACCCGGTCCGCGAGCAGCTCGACGACCTGGGCCTGCCCGGCGAGTTCTTCATGCTGGTGACCAGCGAGCCGGCGGACACGGGGAGCGTGGTGTTCCGCTGGCGGCTGGACCGCGCTCTCGGCCCGTAGCGCGGACGACGTCGGTGTTCCGGTGCGCCGGCCACGGCCGGCGGACTCTCGGGACGGTGGGCTGGCTACAGCCGGGCGAGGTCGGCGCGGAGGTCCGTCACCGAGGCGAGCCGCGGCACCTTGCGGACGATCTCCCCGCCCCGGTTGACCAGCACGGCCGCCGCGGTGCCGTCGGGCGTGCCGAGATCGAGGTGGGAGCGGAGTTCGTCGGTGGGGTCGCGGAGTTGCCGGACGATCTTGCCCTGAGCCTGGGGCGTGGCGCCGGTGGGCGGCACCGTGCCGGGTGACGGACCGGTGGACGAAACGGTCACCACGGCGATGTCCCGGCGAACCGCCGCGATGGTGTCCGCCACCAGCCGGGCGCACGCACAACTCTCGGTGAGCAGGACCACGGCGGGCAGATGGCCACGGAGCGCGACCGGATTGCCGTCCGGTCCGATCAGCTCCAGTGCCGGCAGGGTGTCTCCCTGGTCGTCGGTGGTGCTGACGGCGCGCGGGGTGGCCGGCGACCGGGGCGGTCCGGGCCAGGCCGAGGCGAACAGACTGGCCACGGTCACCAGGACGGCCAGCGAGATGATCAGCATGGGGGCGCGGAGCCCGGCGGCGGCCAGCCGGCGCAGTCTGCGGAAGGCGGGCCGGTCGGTGAACTGCTGCCAGCGGGTGCGGTGCTCGGGCAGGTGCAGCTCGGCGCGGATGGCCCGGACCTCGTCGTCCAGCTCGGAGAGGTCGTCGGGGACGACGATGACGCCCCACTCGTCGGGCAGGTCGGGAAGATCGTCCGGGGAGCCACCATCGTGCGGCCACCCACCGCCGTTGTTGCTGCGACCGCTCACCACTCACCCTCCCCCCGGGCCGACCAGAATGCGCCGAGCGGGGACCCGGCTCTAGCGTCCCGCACCCCGGGCCGGATCGCTAGTAGTGGGAGGTTCTGGACCCGGGAGATAAGCTTGACCTCGCAAAGACGCCAGGTCCGGAATTTCCGACTCGCTCGCGGTGGCCGTCACGACTCCGTCACTTTCTGTGATGGAGGCATCTCGCCGCCCGCATGTCAAGCGGTAGAAAGACCTCTCACAGACCCCCTGAGCTGCACTAACAGTCACCGGCACGATGAGACATCGCTGGCTGAGCGTGTTACTCTAGACACAGCGAAAGGGGTTTCGAACCTATGGTTTTCAGTGTCGGCGAGACCGTTGTTTACCCCCACCACGGGGCCGCACTCATCGAGGCAATCGAGACTAGGGTCATCAAGGGCGAGGAAAAGCAGTACCTCGTTCTGCGAGTTGCCCAGGGCGACCTGACGGTCCGGGTGCCCGCTGAGAATGCCGAGTTCGTCGGCGTGCGCGAAGTGGTCGGCGAAGAAGGCCTGGGCGAGGTCTTCGACGTCCTCCGCGCTCCGCACACCGAGGAGCCGACCAACTGGTCGCGGCGTTACAAGGCGAATCTCGAGAAGCTTGCCTCCGGTAACCCGCTCAAGGTTGCCGAAGTCGTTCGTGACCTCTGGCGTCGTGAGCGTGAGCGCGGTCTTTCGGCGGGGGAGAAGCGCATGCTCGCCAAGGCCCGGGACATTCTTGTCGGCGAGGTGGCCCTCGCGGAGAAGAGCACCAAGGACGAGGCTGAGGTGCTTCTCGACAAGGTGCTTACCGAGGCCTGATCCGTCACCATCCCTCGCACCGTTAACAGGACCGCGACGTGACCGCGCAGCTCAATGCTCGCGGTGACGTCGCGGTCCTCGTTCCGGCGGCAGGTGCCGGCGTGCGGCTCGGCCCCGGCGGCCCCAAGGCATTGCGGTTGCTGGACGGCGAACCCCTGCTCGTCCACGCGATCCGTCGGGTGGCCGCGGCGCCGTCGGTCCGGATGATCGTGGTGGCCGCCCCGGCCGCCGAGGTCGACGCGGTCGCCGCCCTCCTCGCTCCGGTCGCCCCGGTCACCGTGGTGTCCGGCGGCGCCGAGCGGCAGGAGTCGGTGGGCCTCGCACTCGCCGCCGTCCCGGACGACATCCCCATCGCGCTGGTGCACGACGCGGCGCGGGCGCTGGCACCGCCGGCTCTGATCGAGTCGATCGCCGCGGCGGTCCGCTCCGGCCGGCCGGCGGTGATCCCGGTGCTCCCGGTGGTCGACACGATCAAGCAGGTCGGCCCGGGCGACGTCGTGCACGGCACGGTCGACCGGTCGGTCCTGCGCAGCGTGCAGACCCCCCAGGGGTTCCGCCGCGACGTGCTGGCCGCCGCGCACGCCGGCGCGACGGACCCGCTGACCGACGACGCCGGCCTGGTCGAGAAGGCGGGTGTCGAGGTGACCTGCGTGCCCGGTTCGGACCTGGCCATGAAGATCACCCGGCCGCTCGACCTGGTGCTGGCCGAGGCGCTCCTCCGCGTACCCTGACGCCGTGGTCTTCCCCCGTGTCGGCATCGGCACCGACGTGCACGCGTTCGACCCCGATGCGGAGTGCTGGGTGGCCGGGCTGCGCTGGCTGGACGGTCCCGGCCTGGCCGGGCACTCCGACGGTGACGTCGCCGCGCACGCGGCCTGCGACGCGCTCTTCAACGCGGCCGGGCTCGGCGACCTCGGCAGCAACTTCGGCACCGACCGGCCGGAGTGGGCCGGCGCGTCCGGCGTCGCCCTGCTCACCGAGGCGACCGCGGTGCTGCGCCGGGCGGACTGGTCGATCGTCAACGTGTCGATCCAGGTGATCGGCAACCGGCCGAAGATCGGCACCCGCCGCGACGAGGCGCAGAAGGTGCTGTCCGCGGCCGTCGGGGCGCCGGTCACGGTCTCCGGCACCACCACCGACGGGCTCGGCCTGACCGGCCGGGGCGAGGGCCTGGCCGCGATGGCGGTGGCGCTCGTGGTGCCCGGCGCCGGCTGACCCCGCCCACGGCGCGGACCGGTGAGTTCCCCTAGGCTCGAGTGGTGTCGAGCTCCCCATCCGAATCGGAGACCACCCCCGAGGAGTACCGCCAGCGCGCGCTGCTCTTCGCCGATCTGGGGCGGTACGACGAGGCGGCTTCGGAGATCGCGGCCGGCCTGGCCGGCGCGCCCGGCGACGCCGCGCTGCTGACCACGCTCGCCCGCATCCACCTGATCGCGGATCAGCCGGCCGAGGCGCTGATCGCGGCGGAGCGGGCCGGCGCGCTCGCCCCCGAGCAGATCGGCACCCTGGTGGTACGCGCCATGGCGCTCACCGACAGCCGCCGGTTCGGCGACGCCGCCCAGGTCGCCGCGGAGGTGCTGCGCCGCTGGCCGGACGACGCGTTCGCGCAGCGCACCGGGGCGGCCCTGCTCAGCGAGGCACGCAACGGGCAGGAGGCGCTGAACGCGGCCTGGAGCGGGGTACGGATCGCGCCCACCGAGGCGGAGGCGCATCTGGTGCTGGCCGTGGTGGCCGCCCGGCTGCGGCTGTTCGACCTCGCGCAGCGGGCCTACGCCGAGGCGCTTGACCTGGATCCGGCGATCGGCGACGCCCAGCGCGACGTGGGCGTGGTCCGGCTGGAACGGCGGCGCTGGGCGATCGCGCTGGAGGCGCTGGCCGACCAGGCCACCCTGGACACGTCCCCGCCGCCACCACCGCCGGCCGAGTCGTTCCCGCGGGCGTACCCGGCCCCGGACCGGCCGGAGCCGGCACCCGACGCGTACGACCCGACGCTCGGCGCACCCGGGCCGCCGGGGCCGCCGCCGATCGCCCGGCCGTCCGGTCCGGTGCTGGACCCGTCCGCCGACTCCGCCGACGGCATCCGGCAGGCGGTCCTGTACGGCACCAACGGCGTGCTGGTCGCCGCCCTGCTGACCGCGGTCATGTCCACCGTCAGCTCCGGCGTGTCCCGGGTCTGGGCGGGCTGCATCGGCGTGGTGATCCTGGTCGCGGTGCTGGTCTGGCTGTCCCGGCGGCTGCTGGAACCGGTGGGCACCGCCTTGTCCCGGCTGCGGACCCGGGACCGGCGGGTGGCGGTGGCGGCCTACGGCACCTTCACGGCGCCGCTTCTGGTGGTGGGGTACGCCCTGGTCGGCGGCCTGGCACCGCTGGTGGCGGCGATGGTCGTGGCGGCCGTCGCGGAGCTGCTGGTGATCACTCGCCGCTGAGGACCGGCCTCAGCCGTTGCGGACCGTGCTGAGCAACGACTCCCGTACCGCGGTGAGACCGGCGTCCAGCGCGCCCAGCAGCACCGCGTCGTCGGAGATCGTGGTCACCGCGATGGCGCACTCCAGGGGCGCGTTCCGGCGCATGGCGGCGGCGACCGCGGCGCGCAGCACCTCGCCGCCGGCCTGGGCCACCTGCCCGGCCAGCACCACGAGCGGCGGGTCCAGCACCGCCACCACGGCGGCCAGGCCCACCGCCACCCGGTCGGCCAGTACGGCCAGGAAGTCGACGGCCGCGTCCGGGTCGGCGGCCGCCCGGGACACCACGTCGGTCGGGGTGTCGCCGGCGATCCCGTGGTCGTGCCCGAGGTCCAGCACCGCCGGTCCGCCCACCAGGTCCTGCAGGTCGACCTTGCGGTGGGCGGAGTCCGGCGCGTACAGCGGCATGTAACCGATCTCGCCGGCGCCGCCGCGGGCGCCGCGCATCAGCGTGCCGCCGATGTCGATCGCCAGGCCCAGGCCGTCCTCGCCCAGCCAGAGCAGCGCGAAGCCGTCCGCGTCGCGGGCCACGCCGTGCCGTCGCTCGGCCACCGCGGCCAGGTTCACGTCGTTGTCCACGCCG
Source organism: Jidongwangia harbinensis (assembly GCF_020216025.1). Taxonomy (GTDB): domain Bacteria; phylum Actinomycetota; class Actinomycetes; order Mycobacteriales; family Micromonosporaceae; genus Actinoplanes; species Actinoplanes harbinensis. The sequence continues at coordinate 16,777 of NZ_JAIWNC010000008.1, forward strand.
ACGTGGGTGCCCAGGTGCCCGGCCAGTTCCGGCACCAGGCCGGCGCGGCCGAAGCCGGGCACCTCGACGTGGTGGATGGTGGCGGTGCGGCTGTCGTACGAGCCGGCCACCCCGACCTGGACGTACCGGATGCGGTCGGGCGGCACCTCGGTCTCGGCCCGCATCCCGGCCACCACGTCGGCGAGGGCGGTCACCGGGTCGGTGTGCAGGAAGTCCACGTGCGACTCGGCGCGGGCGCGTACCGCGCCGGTGAGGTCGCGGAGCGCCGCCACCACGGAGGGCGCGCCGCTCGTACCGATGTCGCGCACCGAGATCGCCGCGATCCAGGCCGCGTCCGGGTCGACCGCGTAGATCTCCGCGTTTGGGCCGGGCCGGCCGCTGTTGTGGCCGACCACCGAGATCAGGCCGGCCTCAGTCAGCCGCCGCAGCACCTCGGAGATGGTCGGGGTGGACAGCTTGGTGAGCCGGCGCAGATCGGCCCGGGTGAGCATGCCCGGATCCAGCAGATGGGCGAGCGCGGCGCTCTCGTTCATCGCGCGCAGCAGCTTCGACGAACCCGCCAGACGCGACACGTGGCTCCTCAGAACACTGCACCGACCCGCCAAACAACGTTACGGAACGTAGGCGCGCGCCTGGGCGGTGTCAAGCCGTGGGCTGCGCTTAAGCCATCGATAAGAAAGAATTGCTAAAGCAGTTTAACTGACCGAGCGTGATGGCGCCGCGGTCAGCCCGGGTGGCGGTTCCAGGTCCACGCGTAGGCCGTGTCCTCCACCTGGAGGGCCGGTTCGCACAGGTCCAGGGGACGGAACGTGTCGACCATCACCGCCAGCTCGTCGAAGAAGTCGGCGCCCAGGGAGCGTTCCACGGCTCCGGGCTGGGGGCCGTGGGTGAAGCCCGACGGGTGCAGCGAGATGGAGCCCTGTTCGATGCCGGAGCCGCGGCGGGCCTCGTAGTTGCCGCCGGTGTAGAACATCATCTCGTCCGAGTCGACGTTGTGGTGGTGGTACGGCACCGGGATGGCCAGCGGGTGATAGTCGACCTTGCGCGGGACGAACGAGCAGATCACGAAGTTCGGGCCCTGGAACGTCTGGTGCACCGGCGGCGGCTGGTGCACGCGTCCGGTGATCGGCTCGAAGTCGTGAATGGAGAATGCCCACGGGTACTGGCAGCCGTCCCAGCCGACCACGTCGAACGGGTGCCTCGCGTACACGTGCTTAGTCCATCCGCCGCGCGCCTTCACCAGCACCTCGACGTCCGTACCCTCGGCCGTGAACGGGCCTTTCGGGCCGCGCACGTCGCGCTCGCAGTACGGCGAGTGCTCGAGGAACTGGCCCCGCACCGACAGGTAACGCTTCGGCGGGCCGATGTGCCCGGTCGCCTCCACGGTGAGCATGCGGACCTGGGTGTCCGGGACGATCCGGTGCACCACCGACGTCGGGATGATCACGTAGTCGCCCTGGATCACCTCCAGCGCACCGAACGTCGTCTCGATCGTGGCGGAGCCCGACTCGACGTACAGGCACTCGTCGCCGACCGCGTCGCGGTACAGCGGGGACGGCCGGTCGGCCACCACGTACCCGATCCGCACGTCCGCGTTGGCCAGCAGCGGCCGGCGGCCGAGCACCGCGTCCGCCGGGCCCGCGTCCAGTTTGTGGGTGCGCAGATGCCGCGGCTTCAGCGGCAGGTTCGGCACCTGGCGGTACGCGGGCGGCTCGAACACCTCGGCGGAGACGATCGCGGTCGGCGGATTGCGGTGGTAGAGCAGCGACGAGTCGGACGAGAAGCCCTCCTGACCCATCAACTCCTCCGCGTAGAGCCCGCCGTCGGGCCGGCGGAACTGGGTGTGCCGCTTGCGGGGCACCTCGCCGACGCTGCGGTAGTACGGCACCGTTGCCTCCCACCTAAAATCTGACATAGCGGACGTGGTTGTCCACCTCTCGAAGCGTCCATTAGGTTCAGTATTCGTGTCAACGCTGGTGCCACCGCTGTTCGCCGGGCTCGTCGACGACGCGTCCGTGCTGGCACCCAGCACGCTCGACGCGGACGAGGCCGTGGCCGCGCACCGGGAGAAGAGAAGTGCCTGGTTCGCCGACCTGCTCGGCGTCTTCCTCATCCCCGCCTCCCTCGCCGACCCGGGTGTGCCGGCCGAGGGCCTGCCGGTCGGCGTGGTCAGCGACACCGGGATCGCCGCGCTGCCCGCCGCGGCCGCCGAACTGCGCGACGCGGGCGCCGTGGTGCGCCAGGTGGAGGCGGCGGTGGCGCGCCGCGGCGAGGACCCCCAGCCGGGCCTCGCCGATCTGCGCGGGCTCGCCGCGGACCAACCCGACCTGGACGTGTACGCCGAGATCCCGCTGAGCTGGGGCCTGCTCGCCGCGCTGGACGTGGTGGCCGAGGCGCGGACCGGGGGCTCCCGGATCGCCCCGAAGTTCCGGATCGGCGGGCTGGCCGCCGAGCTGTTCCCGACCCCGGTCGAGTTGGCCGCCGTCATCTGCGCGTGCCGCGACCGGGAGCTGCCGTTCAAGCTCGCCAGCGGGACCCGGCACGCGCTGCGGCACACCGACCCGGAGACCGGCTTCACCCACCACGGATTCCTCAACGTGCTGGTCGCCACGGGCGTGGCCGGGGACGGCGGCGAGGTGGCCGAGGTCGCCGAGGTGCTCGCCGCGACGCATCCGCTGCCGCTGGTCGAGCCGGCCCGCGTCCAGCGCGACGGCGCCCGCCGGCTCTGGGTCGGCTTCGGCACCCCCGACCCGCGGGAACCGCTGACCGAGCTGGTCCGGCTGGGCCTGATCAACGGGGGATACGAGTGAGCGGGTACGGGGTGGAGAACCTGCCGTACGGGGTGTTCAGCTCCGGCGACGGCGTGCGCCGGATCGGGGTACGCCTCGGCGACGACGTGCTCGATCTGTCCCCGCTCGGCGACGACCTGGTCCGGCAGCCGACGCTGAACCCGCTGCTGGCGGCCGGCCGGACACAGTGGACGGCGCTGCGCGACCGGGTCACCGAGGCGGTCCGGCGCGACGAGGTCACCCGGGTCCCGCTCCGCGAGGTGACCCTGCACCTGCCGTTCGAGGTGGCCGACTACACCGACTTCTACTCCTCCGAGCACCACGCCACCAACGTCGGGCACATCCTCCGGCCGGACCAGCCGGGCCTGCGGCCGAACTGGCGGCACCTGCCGATCGGCTATCACGGGCGGGCCGGCACCGTGGTGGTGTCCGGCACCCCGATCGCCCGGCCGCACGGGCAACTCGGGCCCGGCGAGTTCGGACCGTCGCGACGGCTCGACATCGAGGCCGAGGTCGGGTTCGTGGTGGGCGTGCCGGGCGCGCGGCTGGGCACCGGCGACTTCGCCGACCACGTCTTCGGCGTGGTGCTGGTCAACGACTGGTCCGCCCGGGACATCCAGGCCTGGGAATATCAGCCGCTCGGACCGTTTCTGGGCAAGTCGTTCGCCACCTCGGTGTCGCCGTGGGTGGTGCCGCTGGCCGCGCTGCCCACGGTCGCCGCGCCGCACCAGGATCCGGTTCCGCTGGACTACCTGCGGCCGGCCGGCTCCGGATTCGACCTGCGGCTCGCCGTGGACTGGAACGGGACCCGGGTGAGCGAGCCGCCGTTCGCGCAGATGTACTGGACGCCGGCCCAGCAGCTGGCCCACCTGACCGTCAACGGCGCGTCCGTGCGCACCGGCGACCTGTACGCCTCCGGCACCGTGTCCGGCCCGGCCCGCGGGCAGTCCGGGTCGTTCCTGGAGCTGACCTGGAACGGCACCGAGCCGGTGAAGCTGGACGACGGTTCCACCCGCGGCTTCCTCGCCGACGGCGACACGGTCACCATCACCGGCACCGCGCCCGGACGGGACGGCGATCCCATTGCGCTCGGTGAAGTCGTCGGGACGGTAGTCGGCTAATCGCTGTTCGGCCTGACCGATTCCCCGTACGGTGTACGCGGGGGGTAACGCAATGTCGACAGTCGCGGTGACACGGTTGATCGAGGCGCCGGTGTCCGAGGTGTGGCGGGTCTTCACCGACCTGCCCCGGCGCTGTGACTGGCTGTCCACGGTCACCGAGGTGCAGTTGCTGACCACCGGCCCCTTCGGCGCCGGCACGGTCTGGCGGGAGACCCGCACCATGGCCGACGGCGAGGAGATCACCGAGGAGTTCCGGGTACGCGAGTGCGTGGTCCCGGAGCGGTTCGTGGTGGCGTCTCCCGGCATCGGCGCGGACTACCGGATGTCGTACACGTTCGTGCCGGTCCTCGAGGGCCGGCACCGCGGCGGCACGATGGTCACCGTGGTGCAGGACGGCACGCCGACCGCGCCGGCCGGCCGGTTCCTGGCACTGGTCTTCGGCGGCCTGGCCGCCCGCACCGTCGAGGGTGCCCTCCGCCGCGACCTCGACGACCTCGCCGCCGTCGCCTGAGCCGGCCCCCACGGCGGCTCGGTAGGGTCGGCGGGTGCGGGGGACTCGGATCGTGGGCGCGATGGTGGCGGTCCTGTGTGCGCTGGCCGCCGGACTCGTCGGTTGGCGGGTGCTCGGGCCCGCCGAGGTGCTCGCCCCGGCCACCGGCGCCTACCCGGCCGTCCCGGTGCGCCCGCCGGGTGTCACCGGGCGGACCGCGCAGGCCCCGCTGATCGTGGACGGACGGATCCGGGTGTACGCCGGCAAGCGCCAGGTCCGCGCGGACGGGCCGGTGGACGCGAAGACCACGTACACCGCGCGGTGGTCGTACCGGCGGTGGCCGCAGCAGGTGCACGGGATGGTGGCGGCCGGGACCACGGTGGTGACCCGGTGGTCGGACGGGCGGCTGGTGGCGATCGACGGCCGTACCGGGCGGATCGGGTGGCGCGCCGACGGCCCGGCCGCGGGCGGGTACGCCGGCCACCGCACCGGCGCGGCGACGGTCTGGGCACCGGACGGGCTGCACCTGGCCGGTTCCACGCTGCTGGTGGCCGGGGCGGGGCGGCTGACCGGGTACGACGTGGCCACCGGCGCGCGGCGCTGGACGACCGACTGTGCCGGGCCCACGTTCACCACGGCCGGCGGGCAGGTGATCTGCGGGGCGGGGGCGTACCAGGCCGGCTCGGGCGTGGTGGCGCTGGACTGGCCGCGCGGCCCGTTCACCCCGCTCGGCTGCGACGTGGCCCGGTCCGGCTGCCGGGGCGTCCGGGACGGCGCCGGCGCGGGCTGGCTGACCGGCACCGCGGTCCCGGCCCGGGCCCGCCCGCTGGACGCCGCGGACACCACCGTGCTGACCGTCCGGCGCACCACCGCGAAGGGCGCGGCGACGAGCGCCTTCGCGATCAGCACGGGGGACGCGGTGGTGGCCCGTTCCCCGCTGACCGGCACCGAACTGTGGCGCCGTCCGGACGCCGGTGCCACCGTGCTGGGCGCCGGCCCGGACGCGGTCTACCTGCTCACCGGCCCGGCCGGGGCGCGGAATTTGGTCACCCTGGACCCGTCGACCGGCGCGGAACGTGCCTCGTTCCGCCCCGCCGTCGGCACCGAGAAGACCGACTGGAATCCGGGCGGCTGGCAGGTCGCGGACGGCTTCGTGGCGGTCGAGCGGATGAGCACGGACGGCGACCCGGACCACTACTTCACGGTCGAGACCGTGGTGCTCGCCGCCGTACCCTAGATCTGCCCGAGCGCCGCCTCCGCGGCGGCCAGGAACGCATCGTTCTCCTCCGGCGTGCCGATGGTCACGCGTACCCCGTCGCCAGGGAACGGCCGCACGATCACCCCGCGGCTCTCGCAGGCGGCGCCGAACGCGGCGGCCCGGTCGCCCAGCGGCAGCCAGACGAAGTTGGCCTGGCTGGCCGGCACGTCCGGGAGGAGCTTGCGCAGCGCCTCGGTGACCCGGTTCCGTTCCGCCACCACGATCGCGCAGCGGCGTTCCACCTCGGCGCCGGCGTCCAGCGCGGCGATCGCCGCGGCCTGCGCCACCAGGCTGGTGGAGAACGGCGTCACCACCTTGCGGATGGCCGTCGCCACCTCGGGCTGCGCCACCAGGAAACCGACCCGCAGCCCGGCCAGGCCCCACGCCTTGGACAGGGTGCGCAGCACCACCACGTTGGGCCGGTCGCCATAGGCCGCCAGGGCGTCCGGAACCTGGGCGTCCGTGACGAACTCGCGGTACGCCTCGTCCAGCACCACCAGCACGTCGGACGGCACGTCGTCGAGGAACCGGTCCAGGTCGGCCCGGGTCACGCTGGTGCCGGTCGGGTTGTTCGGGTTGCACACCAGGACCAGCCGGGTCCGGTCGGTCACCGCGGCCGCCATGGCGGACAGGTGATGCCCGTGTCCCGGGGTGTTGGGCACGCGCACGCTGGTCGCGCCGACCCCGGCCGCGATGATCGGGTACGCCTCGAACGAGCGCCACGCGTAGACGATCTCGTCGCCCGGGAAGCAGGTGGCCTTGGCCAGGTGCTCGGCCAGTGCCACCGAGCCGCAGCCGGTGACGATGCGGTCCGGGTCCACGCCGTACCGCGCGGCCAGCTTGTCCCGCAGCACCGTCACGCCCATGTCCGGGTAGCGGTGCGACGTGGTCACCGCCTCGGCGATCGCCTCCGGCACGCCGGGCAGCGGGCCGAACGGGACCTCGTTGCTGGCCAGCTTGATCGCCTCCGGGATGCCCAGGTCGCGGGCCAGGTCGGCGACGTTGCGCCCCGGAACGTATCCGGGCAGGGCATCCAGGTCGGAACGGGTCAGCCGGCTCATTTCTCTCCTTGCATGGCGTCGCCACCGCCGGTGGCCTTCACGGTGGGTGCATAGCCCCGCGGTAGTGCGACCACCACGGTACGAGCGGACTTGTCGTGCAGCGCCTGGCGCATCCGCGGGTCGAACGCCGGCGACAGCGAGTCCACCAGCTGCATCACCAGCCCCAGGCCGAAGCACGTCCACAGCGGCGTCCACATGCCGAGGCGGGCCCACCGGCGGAACGCCCGGCCGTTGCCGATCCGCTCGGTGTTCTCCACCGCGAGCACCTTGATCCGCATGATCCGTTTGCCCAGGGTCTGGCCGCTGGTGCCGAGCGCCGGTACCTCGTACGCGAGCCACAGCGCGGTCGTCACGAACAGCATGGTGAGCATCAGGTAGTCGGCGCGCGGCGACGGCTGCTGCTGGGAGCCGAACGGGTCGTTCAGCGCGGCCCGGAACACCGGCTCCACCTCCAGCCACCACTGGTAGCCGAGGTAGCCGTTGACCAGCACGTTGAGCAGGAGCAGGGCGGCGATGTCGATGAGCCGGGCGACCAGGCGGGTGCCCAGGCCGGCGAGCGCGAAGCCGTGCGGGCGGGCCTGCACGGGGTATGGCACCGGGTAGCCGGGCGGCGGCACCCAACCGGGCGGCGGCACCCAGCCTTGGGGCGGCATCCACCCCTGCGGCGGCGGCCCGCCGGGCGGCGGGGTCCAGCCCTGCGGCGGTGCGGTCCAGCCCTGCGGCGGCGGCCCGCCGGGCGGTGCGGTCCAGCCCTGTGGCGGTTGCCCGGGGGCCGGGGTCCAGCCCTGTGGCGGCGGTCCGCCGGGCGGTGGGGTCCAGCCCTGCGGCGGCATCCATCCCGGCGGGGGAGCCCAGCCCGGGGGCGGCGTCCAGCCCGGCGGGGGAGCCCAGCCCGGTGGCGGCGTCCAGCCCGGTGGCGGCGTCCAGCCCGGCTGGGGCGGCTGCCCCACCGTCGGCGGCTCCGGCGAGACCGGGGGCGGGGTGGTCGCGGGCGGTGACGGGACCGGCGACGGGGCCGGCGACGACGGTGCGGCCTCCTCGGCCGGCGGCGGGCCGTCCGGCGGTACCGCATCGGCCGGGATGGCCTTGCCGAGCCACCCCTCGCCGTCCCAGTAGCGCTGGGTGACCGGATCGGCCGGGTCCTTGTACCAACCGGCGGGGAGCGAGCTCATGCGGAAACCTTTATCACGACAGTCTGGGCGGCCTTGTCGTGCAGGGTCTGCTGCAGCGGGGAGTCCCACAGCTGCCAGAGCCCGTCGAGGTAGACGAACAGCGGCACGAACGTCCCGGCCACGAACTCCACGAGGTACCGCTTCGCCGCCATGGTCCGGGTCAGCCGCCGGGCCGGGTCGGCCGCGACCACCCGGATGCCCAGCAGTTTCTTGCCCACGGTCTGGCCGGAGCGGTGCATCATCTCGACGTAGTAGACGTAGTAGGCGATCAGAAGGACGGCTATCAGGCCCAGCTCGACCAGCAGCAGCGGCCCGACGATCTCGCCGAAGAACGCCCCCGGGTCGGCCGGGCCGCCGGAGAAGTCGACCCAGCGCAGCAGGAAATAGAACATCACCGGCGTGGCGAACAGCGTCGCCACGGCGAACAGGATCGCGGAATCGATCAGGTAGGCGAGCAGCCGCGTGCCGAAATCGGCCAGTGGCTGCCCGCCCGGGCTCAGCGCCGGCGGCGGCGGACGGTACCCCGGCGGAGCGGGATGGTGCGGCGCCGCCGGGTACGGCCCGTATGGTTGAGTCACGCGGACAGTGTTACAGGTTCCCGCGCAGCTCCTGCTCCCGCTCGATGGCCTCGAACAGCGCCTTGAAGTTGCCCTTGCCGAAGCCGAGCGACCCGTGCCGCTCGATCAGCTCGAAGAACACGGTCGGGCGGTCCTGCACCGGCTTCGTGAAGATCTGCAGCAGGTACCCGTCCTCGTCCCGGTCCACCAGGATCTTCCGGCGCTTCAGCTCCTCGATCGGCGCGCGCACCTCGCCGATCCGGGCCCGCAGCGACGGGTCGTCGTAGTACGAGTCGGGCGTGTCGAGGAACTCGACGCCGGCCGCCCGCATGGCGTCCACGCTGGCGATGATGTCGTTCGTGGCGACCGCGATGTGCTGGGCGCCCGGGCCGCCGTAGAACTCGAGGTACTCGTCGATCTGCGACTTGCGCTGCGAGACGGCCGGCTCGTTCAGCGGGAACTTGACCTTGCGGGTGCCGTCCGCCACGACCTTGGACATCAGCGCGGAGTAGTCGGTGGCGATGTCGTCGCCGACGAACTCGGCCATGTTGGTGAAGCCCATCACCCGGCGGTAGAACTCCACCCACTCGTCCATCCGGCCGAGCTCGACGTTGCCGACCACGTGGTCGACGGCCTGGAAGAAGCGCTTCGGCTGCAGGCCGGCGGCGATGGCCGGCTGCCGGTCCACGATCGGGCCGCGGGCGGTGAAGCCGGGCAGGAAGGGACCGGTGTACCGGGAGCGGTCGACCAGCGTGTGGATGGTGTCGCCGTAGGTGGCGATCGAGGCGACCCGGACCGTGCCGTGCTGATCGGTCACGTCCTTCGGCTCGCTGACGCCGCGCGCACCGGCGGAGAGTGCGTGCGCGTACGCCCGGTCGACGTCCGGGACGGCCAGCGCGATGTCGTAGATGCCGTCGCTGTGCTTGGTGACGTGCTCGGCGCCCGGGGCACCGGCGTGCACCGCGCCGGTGATCAGGAACCGGGCGGAGCCGCTGACCAGGACGTACTCGGCGTGGTCGCGATAGCCGTGTTCGGGGCCGCGGTAGGCCACGCAGGTCATCCCGAACGCGGTGGAGTAGTAGTGGGCCGCCTGCTTCGCGTTGCCCACCAGGAACTGCAGGTAGTCGACGCCCTTGACGGGGAAAACGTCGGCTCGTCCGGTCGTCTGTTCCATCATCTGCGTCATGTCAGGATGCTGGACCTCCGCGCCGCGGTGAGCAATAGTGACGTTCTGGGCTGGTCAGTCTGCGCAAGTCGTAGACCAAGGGAGCGCTATGGCTGCACAAGATGTCTACCTCGACGGGCTCGACGCGAAGATGCTGGCGCTGCTCGACGCGGAACCCCGGATCGGGGTACTGGAGCTGTCCCGGCGCCTGGCGGTGGCCCGGGGCACGGCGCAGGCCCGGCTGGACAAGCTGATCGCGCGCGGCGCGATCCGCGGCTTCGGGCCGGACGTCGCGCCCGCCGCGATCGGCTTCGGCGTGACCAGCTTCGTCACCCTGGAGATCAGTCAGCGGTACGGGCACACCGCGGTCGCCGAGCACCTGGCGGACATCCCGGAGGTGCTGGAGGCGCACACCATCACCGGCAGCGGTGACCTGCACTGCCGGATCGTGGCCCGCTCCAACGCCGACCTGCAGCGGGTCATCGACCAGATCGTCGGGTACGAGGGCATCGTCCGGGCCTCGACGATCATCGCGCTGGCGGAACTCATCCCGTACCGGGTCATGCCGTTGGTCTCCGCAGCGGCGAATCATCCTTAAGGCCAACGACACGGACTAAACGGGCTTACCCCATCCGGCCCGTTGATCTCCTAGCGTGTCAGCGTGGCCGGGGCAGGGGGAACGCCGAAGGGTTACGCGGCGATCCTCGCCGTGGTGGCCCTCGTCCTCCTGGCCACCACCGGCGTGTTCAACCCCTGGCCCAAGGTCTGGTCCTGGGTGACCACCAGCGGGCCGATCGCCGAGGGCGCCTCGCAGTGGCAGATCAACCTGGGCGGCTCCCCGGCCAGCGTCGCGCTGGCCGGCGACGCGGTGATCGTCGAATACCGCACCCGGGTCGAGTCGTACGGCGTGGGCGCCGGGGTGAAGCTGTGGCAGTCCGACGCCGACTGGGCCTCGGTGGCCGGCAGCGGCGGAGACGCGGTCGTGGTCACCGGCAAACTCCTCACCAAGGGCTACCAGGTGCTGGACCCGCGTAGCGGCGCGGTCCGGCGCACCGACACCGCGGCCACCGCGGTGTGGACCTACGCCAACGCGATCGTCGACCTGCGCTGCGCCAAGGGCGACGAGTGCGAGGTGACCGCCTGGGACCCGCGCGGCAAGGACCCGCTGTGGACCGTCGGCACCGGGGGCATCGGCTTCGTGCTGGACGCCGCCAACCCCGACCTCCCGGACACCCGGTCGCTCGGCTCGGCGCGGGTCCACGACCAGGCGGGCGGCCGGCCGCCGATGCCGGAACTGCTCGGCCTGCCGGACCAGGGCCGGATCCGGATCGTCGACACCGCCGCCGGCCGGGTCGTGCACACCGTCGCACCCGGCCCCAACCAGCGGGTCTCGGTCACCGGCGGCCGGGTACTCACGGTGACCGGCGAGGCCCGCGACGGGACCTGCTACTACGAAGTGACGGCGACCGACCCGCCCGCGGGCACACCGGTGTGGCGCCGGGAAGCCCTCAACCTGCGCACCGCCGACGACGGTGCGGCGTGCAAGCAGGACCGCGACCCGGCCGGCGGCGACGACGTGGTGCTCGGCGTCGACCCGTACGGCCGGGAAGAGGTGGTCGCCGCGCACGACGGCCGGATCCTCTGGCGCGGCGAGAAGAACCAGGACGTGATGGCGGTCAACGACGGGTACGTGGTGGTGCGCAGCGCCGACCAGGACACGTTCACCGGGCGCTCGTTCCGGCGCGGCGGCCGCACCTGGCGGCGGCCGGTGAACGCCGGCGCGTCCGCGGCGCTCACCCGGCACGCGGCCATCGTGGCGACCGTCAAACCGAGCCGGCTCACCGCGCTGTCCCCCGGCGGCGGCGCGGTACTCACCGAGGCACGTACCGATGCCAAGGTCTTCGCGGTCGGCGCCGACGGCATGATCGTGGTCGCCGGGCGGGACATGGCGTACCTGCCGTTCCGTTGACCGAACCGGTATGGAGCGGGTTCGCACCGCCGCCGGGGGCTGGCCTAGGCTTGCCGCTCATGAGCAGAGCCGCCGCCTTCTCGTACACCCCGCTGTTGCCCATCGGTGACGACCTCACCGACTACCGGTTGGTGACCGACGAGGGTGTCGACGTGGTCGACGGGCCCGGCGGCCGGCGGTTCCTCACCGTCGAGTCCTCGGTGATGACCCAGCTCACCGCGGAAGCCATGCACGACATCGCGCACTACCTGCGCCCGGCCCACCTGGCCCAGCTGCGCGCGATCATCGACGACCCGCGGGCCTCGCCGAACGACCGGTTCGTCGCCCTGGACCTGCTGCGCAACGCGAACATCGCGGCCGGCGGCGTGCTCCCGATGTGCCAGGACACCGGCACCGCGATCGTGATGGGCAAGCGCGGCCGGCACGTGCTCACCGACGGGCTCGACGAGCAGGCCGTGGCGCAGGGCGTCTACCAGGCGTACACCCGGCTGAACCTGCGGTATTCGCAGCTGGCGCCGCTGACCATGTGGGACGAGAAGAACACCGGCACCAACCTGCCGGCGCAGATCGAGCTGTACGCCGAGGACCCGGGCGGCCAGCCGGACGCGTACAAGTTCCTGTTCATGGCCAAGGGCGGCGGCTCGGCCAACAAGTCCTACCTCTACCAGGAGACCAAGGCGCTGCTGAACCCGGCGCGGATGATGCAGTTCCTGGACGAGAAGCTGCGGCTGATCGGCACGTCCGCCTGCCCGCCGTACCATCTGGCGATCGTCATCGGCGGCACCAGCGCCGAGTACGCGCTGAAGACCGCGAAGCTGGCCAGCGCGAAGTACCTGGACAACCTGCCCCGGCACGGCACGATGGGCGCCCACGGCTTCCGCGACGTCGAACTCGAGGCCGCGGTGCTGGAACTGACCCGCGACTTCGGCATCGGCGCCCAGTTCGGCGGGCGCTACTTCTGCCACGACGTACGGGTCATCCGGCTACCCCGGCACGGCGCGTCCTGCCCGGTGGCGATCGCGGTGTCCTGCTCGGCCGACCGCCAGGCGCTCGCCAAGATCACCCCGTCCGGCGTGTGGCTGGAACGGCTGGAGACCGACCCGGCCCGCTTCCTGCCCGACGTCGACCTCGGCGCGGAACCGGTCGTGCAGATCGACCTGAACCGCCCGATGGACGAGATCCGCACCGAGCTGTCGAAGTACCCGGTGAAGACCCGCCTGTCGCTCACCGGTCCGCTGGTGGTGGCCCGCGACATCGCCCACGCCAAGATCGCCGAGCGGCTGGATGCGGGCGAACCGATGCCGCAGTACCTGCGGGACCACGCCGTCTACTACGCCGGACCGGCGAAAACCCCCGAGGGGTACGCGTCCGGCTCGTTCGGACCCACCACGGCCGGGCGGATGGACGCGTACGTGGAGAAGTTCCAGGCCGCGGGGGGTTCTCTGGTCATGCTCGCCAAGGGCAACCGGTCCAGCCAGGTCACCCGGGCCTGCCAGACCTATGGCGGGTTCTATCTCGGGTCGATCGGGGGGCCGGCGGCTCGGCTTGCCCAGGACTGCATTCGCCATGTCGAGGTGCTGGAGTATCCGGAGCTTGGCATGGAGGCGGTGTGGAAGATCGAGGTTTCCGATTTTCCCGCTTTTATCGTGGTGGATGACAAGGGTGAGGATTTCTTTGCCGAGGTGACTCGGCCTTCGAGTGTCTTTCAGATCGGGGCTCGGCCCTAGTCGGGTTGCCTGCGGCACCCACCCTTGCCGGGCGGCAGGTTCCGGGTGGGTGAGCGGTTGCTCGGATCTGGGTGCGGGTCTGGGCCCGGTGGTCACCTCGCCGGTTGCGGTTAGCCCCACCCCACGGGTCGTCCGGGTCATGGTGGGCTGGCGGGGCCGCTGGTCCCTTACGGAGTGCGGCGGTTTACGTAGGTGCCGCGCTGCGGCGCGGTTGTTACGAGACCGCGCTCCCGCAGTACGCGGATGGCCGAGCGCACCGTTCCGCGTGCAAGGCCGTACTCCTGTTGCAAGTACGACTCGCTTGGCAGCGGATGTCCCTCCTCGAGTTCGCCGCGCTCGATCATTCCCGTCAACATGTCGGCGAGCTGCACATACAGCGGAGTCGGGGCAAGCGGGTCGATCACCCGTCCCACGCTAAGACGTTCAAGATGAGCCTATTCGTGGAATACGTTCTAGACGTTCAGAACGTACATACGTTGGGCTCGGGGCAACTCATGAGGGACAGCGCGGCGGGCAGTGGTTGGGTTCGCCCGTGGTCGAGGTTGCGGCCCGGCGCGATCGAGATGCGCCGGGCCTGCACCTGTCTACAACCGCTATACGCGGTGCGGTGGGAGAGGATCCGATTGGCTGCGGTGGGGTGCTCAGTCGATCCGGCTGGTGTTCAGTCCGCTACCCGGAAGCGCCGCCGCCGAGCGTCAGGCGCAGTAGCCGGCCACCGGGGTCAGCCACTCGGCCATCCGGTTCTCGATGGTCCGGTCCAGGTCCTTCTGGGTCTTGATGCTGTCGAAGAACTTGCGGTCCGCGGCGCTCTTGGTCAGCTTCGCGGCGGACGAGGCGCCGGCCGTCTTGAGGTCCGGGTCCTGGGCCGCGGCGGTCTCCTTGCGCACCTTCGTACCGATGTTCTTGAGCTGGGTGCCGGCCGCCTTCTCCGCCTTGTCGGCCTCGGCGCCCTCCTTGGCCTCCTTGTAGGCGATCATCTTGCCCATCTGGGTGCCGAACGCCTTGATGTCCTGGGCGAAGATCTTGTTGACCTTGCCGCAGACCACCTTGGTGTTCGCCGAGTAGTCCGGGGCCGGGCTGGTCGCCTCCGCCGACGGGGTGGTCCAGGCCGGGGCCGCGTCGGTGGCCTCCGGGTCGTCGCTGCAGGCGCTCGCGGTGAGCAGGGCGCCGCCGAGGGCCAGGGCCAGGAAGGCGCGTCGCATGACAGATGATCCACTTCGTGAGGCGGGTCCAAACTCTCGGGACGATACGTTCCGTAGCGCCGATCGTCCAACCACCCGACCGCGGCGAGGCCCCGATCACCTGCAGGCGGGAGCACCTCGGGGCACCATGGAACGGTGACGACTGACGAGAGTGGCTACCGCATCGAACGCGACACCATGGGCGAGGTCCGCGTGCCCGCCGACGCGCTGTGGCGGGCGCAGACCCAGCGGGCGGTGGAGAACTTCCCGATCTCCGGGCGTGGTCTGGAGTCCGCGCACATCACCGCACTGGCTCAGATCAAGGGCGCCGCCGCGCAGGTGAACGCGTCGCTGGGGGTGCTCGACGAGGACCTCGCGAAGGCCATCGCCACGGCCGCGGCGCACGTCGCGGGCGGCGGCTACGACGACCAGTTCCCGATCGACGTGTTCCAGACCGGCTCGGGTACGTCGTCGAACATGAACACCAACGAGGTGATCGCCACCCTGGCCGCCCGCGAGCTGGGCCGGCCGGTGCACCCCAACGACCACGTCAACGCGTCCCAGTCCAGCAACGACGTGTTCCCCTCGTCGATCCACCTGGCCGCCACCGAAGCGGTCACCAACAACCTGCTGCCGGCCCTGGACCACCTCGCCACGGCGCTGGAGGCCAAGGCCGGGGAGTGGGCCGAGGTGGTGAAGAGCGGCCGTACCCACCTGATGGACGCCACGCCGGTCACCCTCGGTCAGGAATTCTCCGGGTACGCGGCGCAGGTGCGTTACGGCATCGAGCGGCTCGGCGACGTGCTGCCCCGGCTGGCCGAACTGCCGCTCGGCGGCACCGCGGTGGGCACCGGCGTGAACACCCCGCCCGGGTTCGCCGGAGCCGTCATCCGGCAGCTGCGCGAGGTGACCGGGCTGCCGCTGACCGAGGCCCGGAACCATTTCGAGGCGCAGGGTGCCCGGGACGCGCTGGTGGAGGCGTCCGGTCAGCTGCGGGTCGTGGCGGTCGGCCTCTACAAGATCGTGAACGACATCCGGTGGATGGGCTCCGGGCCCCGGGCCGGCCTGCGCGAGCTGCGCCTGCCGGACCTGCAGCCGGGCTCGTCGATCATGCCGGGCAAGGTGAACCCGGTGGTGCCGGAGTCGGTCCGGCAGGTCTGCGCCCAGGTCATCGGCAACGACGCGGCGGTCGCGTTCGCCGGCACCCAGGGCGACTTCGAACTCAACGTGATGCTCCCGGTGATGGCCCGCAACCTGCTGGAATCGGTCCGGTTGCTGGCCGCGGCGGCCCGCATGCTGGCCGACCGCTGCGTGGCCGGCCTGGAGGCCGATCTGGAGGTCACCCGGGCCTACGCGGAGGGTTCGCCGTCGATCGTCACCCCGCTCAACCGCCACCTGGGGTACGACGAGGCCGCCGCGATCGCGAAGCAGGCGCTCAAGGAGAACAAGTCCATTCGGGACGTGGTGCTGAAACGCGGTCACGTCGGCACCGGCAAGCTCACCGAGGAGCAGCTGGACGAGGCACTGGACGTGCTGCGGATGACCCGGCCCTGAGCCCGGCCGGCGGTCACCCGGCACGGGGAGAAATCCCGCGCCCCGGGTCGGTACCCTTGACCGGTGACGCTCCGCCTGCATGACACCGCGACCCGATCCGTCCGGGACTTCGTCCCGAAGACGCCCGGTCAGGTCGGTGTCTACCTGTGTGGTCTCACCGTGCAGTCACCGCCGCACATCGGTCACCTACGGTCCGCGGTCAACTACGACGTGCTGCGGCGATGGCTGCTGCACACCGGCCACGAGGTGACGTTCATCCGCAACATCACCGACGTCGACGACAAACTCCTGGTCAAGTCGTTGGAGCAGGACCGGCCGTACTGGGCCATCGCGTTCGCCAACAAGCTCGTGCTGGACCGCGACTACGCCACGCTCAACGTGCTGCCGCCGACGTACGAGCCGCTGGCCACCGGGCACATCCCGGAGATGCACGAGCTGATCGGCGAGCTGATCGACCGCGGCCACGCATACCCGTCGGCCGGGCACACCGGTGATGTCTACTTCGACGTCGCGACGTATCCGGACTATGGCGCGCTCTCCGGCCAGAAACCCGAGGACATGTTGTCCGCCGGGGAGTCGCCGGAACGCGGCAAGCGCCAGCCCGCCGACTTCGCGCTGTGGAAGGGCCTGAAGTCCGAGGAGCCGGCCGACGCCTCCTGGCCCTCCCCGTGGGGGCGCGGCCGTCCCGGCTGGCACATCGAGTGCTCGGCGATGGCCCGGCGTTACCTGGGCGACGAGTTCGACATCCACGGCGGCGGCCTGGACCTCACGTTCCCGCACCACGAGAACGAGATCGCCCAGTCCCGCTCGGCCGATCTGCCGTTCGCCCGGTACTGGGTGCACCACGCGCTGCTCAACCTCGGCGAGGCCAAGATGAGCAAGTCGCTGGGCAACGTCATCGACGTGGACTCGGTGACCGCGATGGGGATCCGGCCGGTGGAGCTGCGGTACTACCTCGGCACCCCGCACTACCGTTCGCGCATCGACTACTCCGACGACGCGCTGCGGGAGGCCGCCGTGACGTACCGGCGGATCGAGGGTTTCGTGCACCGCGCGGCCGAGGTGGTCGGTCCCGGCCGGCCGATGGACGTACCCCCGTCCTTCGCCGCCGCGATGAACGACGACCTGAACACGTCCGCGGCGTTGGCCGTCGTGCACGACACGATCCGCGAGGGCAACACCGCACTGGCCGAGAACGACGAGACCGGGGTACGCGGCGCGCTGACCGCGGTGCGCGCGATGCTCGGTGTGCTCGGACTCGACCCGCTGGATGCTGCCTGGGGTGGCAGCGACCGCGGCGGCGATCTGAAGCCGGTTGTCGACGGGCTGGTGAGCCTCGCGCTGGAACAGCGGGCCCAGGCCCGTGGACGCAAGGACTGGGCGGCCGCCGATGCGGTCCGCGATCAGCTCAAGAACGCGGGTATTCAGGTGGAGGACACTCCTACCGGTCCGCGCTGGACGGTAGGAGAGCAGCACTGATGCCGGGAAACTCGTCGAATCGCAGCCGGCGCGTCGCGTCGAAGAAGGGCGCAACCGCCGGATCCGGCGGCAAGAACCGGGCCTCGCTCAAGGGGCGCGGCAAGACGCTGCCCGCCGACGAGCGGCCGTGGCACAAGGCGTACTCCGGAACGGAGGAACTGCCCGCCAAGACCGCCCGGAAGCAGGACAAGGAACGCCGGGCCGCGGCGGCCGAGGGCCGGGCGCCCAAGGTCGGCGTCCCCGGCACCAAGGACACCACCTGGGGTCGCGGCGGAGGCCGCGGCTCCGGCCGGCCGGCCCAGCAGCGCGGCGGCAAGCTGCCCCACCGCAACGGGCCGCGGATCGCTCCGGGGCGCCGGTCGAACCCCACCCGGGAAGGGCCGGAGCTGCTGCTCGGCCGCAACCCGGTGGTCGAGGCGCTGCGTGCGCTGGTGCCCGCCACCGCGCTGTACGTGGCGCAGGGCATCGACGTCGACGAGCGGATCACCGAGATCGTCCGCGGCGCGGGTGACCGGGGCATTCCGATCCTCGAGATCAGCCGCAACGAGCTGGACCGGATGACCGGCGGCGTGCTGCACCAGGGCGTCGGCCTGCAGGTGCCGCCGTTCGCGTACGAGAACCTCGACGACCTGATCGCCGCGTCGCTGGAACAGACCGCACCGCTGCTGGTCGCGCTGGACGGCGTCACCGACCCGCGGAACGTGGGCGCGGTGATCCGGTCGGTGGCGGCGTTCGGCGGCCACGGCGTCTTCATGACCGAACGCCGCGCGGCCGGCATCACCGCCACCGCCTGGCGCACCAGCGCGGGCGCGGCGGCCCGGGTGCCGGTCTCCCAGGTGGTCAACCTGACCCGCGCGATCAAGGCGTGCCAGCAGGCCGGGTTCACCGCGATCGGCCTGGACGCGGACGGCGAGACCGACCTCTACCAGCTCGAGGCGGCGGTGGGCCCGCTGCTCGTGGTGGTGGGTTCCGAGGGCCGGGGACTGTCCCGGCTGGTCGGCGAGACCTGCGACCTGCGGGTCAGCATCCCGATGGCGTCCACCGTCGAGTCGCTGAACGCCAGCGTCGCGGCGGCGGTCACGCTCGCCGAGGTGGCCCGGCGCCGTACGTACGGCTGATCCGGCCTGGTCCGCTCGCCCTGTCCCACCCTGGCCGTACCATGACGGCCGGGTGTGGGGAGGCGAAGTGATCACTGGTCAGGACGGCGTCGTGCTGGGCGTCGACCTGGGCACCTCGCACACGGTCGCGATGCTCCGGCGGCCGGACGGGCGCACCCGGCCACTGCTGTTCGACGGCCTGCCGCTGCTGCCGTCGGCGGTGTTCCTGGACGCCACCGGCCGGCTGCACGTGGGCCGGGACGCGCTGCGTCTCGGACAGGCCGAGCCCGGCCGGATGGAACCGCACCCCAAGCGGCACATCGACGCCGAGACGCTGCAGCTGGGCGCGGCGACGGTCCCGGTACGCGACCTGTTCGCCGCCCTGCTCGGCGCGGTGGCGTCCGAGGCGGTGGCCACCGCCGGGTTCCTGCCGCCGGCCGTGGTCACCTACCCGGCGGCGTGGGGCGCGGGACGCCGCGCGGTGCTCACCGAGGCGCTCGGCAAGGCCGGCTGGCCCGCCGGGACGCAGACGCTGCCGGAACCGGTCGCGGCGGCGCGCTATTTCGCCGGCGTGCTGCGCCGCCCGGTGCCGGTGGGCTCGGCGGTGGCCGTGTTCGACTTCGGCGGCGGCACGCTCGACGTGGCCGTGGTCCGCAACACCGGCCCCGGCCCGGACGGCCGTCCGCACTTCGAGGTGGCGGCGTCCGGCGGCGCCGGTGACCTGGGCGGCCTCGACCTGGACGCCGCGCTGGTCGACCACCTCGGCACCGCCCTGGCCGGCACCGAGCCGACGGCGTGGCAGGCGCTGACCGACCCGGTCACGCTGGCCCAGTGGCGGGCCCGGCGGCAGTTCTGGGAGGACGTCCGCGGCGCGAAGGAGATGCTGTCCCGCACCCCGCTGGCGCCGGTTCCGGTGCCCGGGGTGGAACAGGCGGTGCACGTCACCCGCGACGAGTTCGAGACCGCGGTCGGCCCGCTGATCCGGCACGGGGTCACCGAGACCGGTGCGGTGCTGGCGGCGGCCGGCGTCACGCCGGGCGAGCTGTCCGGGTTGTTCCTGGTCGGCGGGTCGTCGCGGGTCCCGATGGTGGCCCGCCTGCTGCACGGCAAGCTGGGCGTCGCGCCGACCGTCCTGGACCAGCCCGAGCTGCCGGTCGCCGAGGGCGCCACCCTCCCGGTCGCGGACGGCCCGCCGGGGGTCGAGTCGCCGATCACCCCGACCGCCATCGAGTCCGATCCCGCGACGGACGCCGGGGTGCGCTTCCATACCGGCGTGGCGGACGCCGCGACTCCGCCGCCGACCGCGGACACCGTGCCGGACCGGCCGCGGTCCCCGGAGACCTTGGCCGGTCCGGAGACCGAGGCCGGTCCAGAGACTATGGCCGGTCCGGGGACCTTGGCCGGTCCGGAGAGCGACAGCGTCCCGGACACCGAGCCGCAGGGGCCCGCCCAGCCGCCCGGTCCGTCGGCTCACCTGCCCGGTCCGTCGGCTCACCTGCCCGGTCCGTCGGCTCAGTCGACGAGCGCGTCGCACCAGCAGGCGGGCGTGTCCGCACCGGCAAGCTCGGCGGGCGAGCCGCCCGGCACCCGGCCAGCGGGCCCGGCGGCTTCCGGCCCGGCGGCTTCCGGCCCGGCGGTGTCGGCCGAGCCGGAGCGGGAGTATGCCGAGCCGGTCGACCCGTGGGCCACCGCCGAGGCTGCCGCCATCGCCGCGGGTGGCGGCGCTCCGCATTTCCCCGGCTCGGGCGCGCCGGTGAGTGGCGGCGCCCCGCACTTTCCCGGCTCGGGCCCGCCCGCGAGCCACCCGACACCCCCGCACCCGGCCCCCGCATCATGGCTCGCCTCCGCGGAAGCTCACCAGAACGGGCCGGACCGTCCGCAAGTGCGCGTGCGGGCGTACCGGAAACCGGTCCTCTGGCTGACCGCCGCGGCCGTGGTGATCGTCCTGAGCGTGGCCACGACGCTGGCCGTGATCTTCTGGCCCGGGTACCGGGCGCTGGACTTCCAGCCGCTGGCGGCGGCCGATCCGGTGCGGCTGGCGCCGGCGGTCCCGGTGACGTCCGGTTTCGCGGACACCGCCGTACTCGGCAACCGCGCCTACTTCGCCAGCGTCTCGGACAGCGGCGAACTGGGCGTCGTGGCGGCCGACGCGGCATCCGGCAGACGGCTGTGGGCCAGCACCCGCGCCGGCACGGCACCGCGATGGGAACGCATGGTGGCGCTCCCGAGCGGCCTCGCGGTCTTCACCGACGCCGATTCGGCCACCGGCAAGGCACGGATGGCGATCCTCGGCGCGCAGAACGGCGACCTGCTCTGGGCGCGCACCATCGACCGCGACGACAGCGTGCTGTTCGTGGCGGACGTCGCGGTGCTGGTCGACCGGGCCGAGCACCGCCTGCTGTTCCTGGAGATCAACGGCCAAGGGCGGGTGCGGAAGGAACAGGCCGACCCCAAGACCGAATCGGGTACGTCCACCGCGGTCGTCGCGGTCAGCACCCCGGCCGACGTGTCTGGGCCGGCCGGCGTGCTGGGTGTGGCGGCGGCGCCGGACCCGGACGACGACCCGCGGATCGTGCAGATCAGCGCGGACCGGTCCGCCCGGGTCCTGAACGGGCGCACCGGGGAGATCGTGGTGCCGTCCCGGCAGAGCGTCGCCGACCCGGACGACGACGTGGTCGCGCACAACGGCCGGCTGATCGTGCGGGAGTCCGTGGAGACCCACCGGATCCTCGCGTACGACCTGGAGACGCTCGCCGAGCCGAGGATTCTGTACACCGCGTTACGGCGGAGCAATCAGCTCGGCAACCTCACACCGTGCGGCGACGAGCGGGTTTGCTGGGTGGAGACCGCCGACTACCAGGCGCAGAGCACCGAGGTGGTGAGCGTGAACGCGGCCGAGGGCGGCGACGCGTGGCGGCGGGCCGTCGCCCGGACCGACGCCCTGGTGCCGGTCGGCGACTGGGTGCTGGCCGTTCAGGACACCAGCCCGCCCACGGTGCACCTGCTCGAACCGGACGGCCGGGTGGCGTGGATCCACGCCGGGGTGGCGGCCCGGCTCGACGCCGGCAACGTGCTGCTCTTCTCCAAGGGCCTGAACACGTCACCGGACGATCCGTCGCTGAGCGGACGCCACCTCGGCGACGGCGTGCAGCCGCTGGGCCCGCTCAGCGACGTACGGTCGCAGACCTGCTCCTGGAACACGTCCGTGCTGGCCTGCGTGGCCGACGAGGACTTCCTGCTGCAGCGCTTCACCGGCTGACGTCGCCGGGCACGCACAAGGGCGGCCCCCGTGCCCGGGGACCGCCCTCGATGCTGCGTCAGATCAGATCCGCGCGCCGCTGGTGGCGTTGAAGACGTGCACCTGGTTGGCCTGCGGCTTGATGTACACCGTCTCGCCCATGGTCGGCATGTGCCGCCGGTCGGTGCGGACCACGAACCGCTCCGAGCCGCCGTCCAGGTCCGCGTGGCCGTACACGTTGGCGTCCGAGCCGAGGTCCTCGACCAGGTCCACCACGATCGGCAGGCCGCCCTCGTTCGGCGACACCACGTCGGTGGCCTCGGGACGGAAGCCGATGGTGACCTTGCCGCCGCCGTTCTGCGCGGCCGAGACCTGGTCGCGGGTCAGCGGCACCGCCAGCGAGGCGAACGCCGCGCCGGACTCGGTCAGCGGAACCGTCTTGATGTTCATGGCCGGGGAGCCGATGAAGCCGGCGACGAAGACGTTGCCCGGACGGTCGTACAGCTCGCGCGGGGTGTCGCACTGCTGCAGCACGCCGTCCAGCATGACCGCCACGCGGTGGCCCATCGTCATGGCCTCGACCTGGTCGTGCGTCACGTACACGGTGGTGATGCCGAGCTTCGCCTGCAGCGTGGCGATCTGCGAACGGGTCTGCACCCGGAGCTTCGCGTCGAGGTTCGACAGCGGCTCGTCCATGAGGAACACCTGCGGCTCGCGGACGATGGCGCGGCCCATGGCGACACGCTGGCGCTGACCGCCGGAGAGCGCCTTCGGCTTGCGGGACAGGTACTCGTCGAGCTGCAGGAGCTGCGCGGCCTCCTTGACCCGGCGGTCGATCTCGGCCTTGCTGGTCTTGCGGAGCTTCAGCGCGAACGCCATGTTCTCGTACACCGACATGTGCGGGTACAGCGCGTAGTTCTGGAACACCATCGCGATGTCACGGGACTTCGGCGGCAGGTTGGTGACGTCCTTGCCCTGGATCAGGATGCGACCGCGGTCGACGTCCTCGAGGCCGGCGAGCATGCGCAGGCTGGTGGACTTGCCACAACCGGAGGGGCCGACCAGAACGAGGAACTCGCCGTCACCGATCTCGAGGTCCAGCTCGTTGACCGCGGGGCGGTCCGAACCGGGATAGACGCGGGAGGCCTTCTCGTACGTGACTGTAGCCATGGTGTATCGACTTCCTTTCCACCGGCAGGAACGTGCCGGACGATCCGAGTGGAGGAACACAGCGTGAGGTCACTCACGCCAGGTCACCGTAAGTCCTTTCGGGTGACCTGCCAAGCGTGGACCTTGTTTCTGGGACGGTCGGTTGGCGCGGGGTGCACGTTTCGGTCCGTCCCGTGGTCAGCCGCTATGCTGAGACCGCGCCCCTGTAGCTCAGTTGGCCAGAGCACTCGCCTTGTAAGCGAGATGTCGTCGGTTCGATTCCGACCGGGGGCTCCACCCTGATTGCCACGGGTCCCGGCGCATGCGGACCTCGCCGGGGAGTTCGCGATCGAATCTGGCACCGGGTGCCGCAGCGGGACTGCCGGTAACCTTCGGCGCTGTGATGGTGCGGGTGTTGTTCACGGTGGCGTTCGCGGTGGCCATCCTCGTCTCGGTGAGCCTGCACGAGGCGGGGCATCTGCTCACCGCGAAGCGCTTCGGGATGCGGGTCACCCAGTACTTCGTGGGGTACGGGCCGACGATCTTCTCGTGGCGGCGCGGCGGGACCGAGTACGGCCTCAAGGCCGTCCCGCTCGGCGGATTCTGCAAGATCGTCGGGATGACCCCGGACGACGACGTCGACCCGGCGGACCAGCACCGGGCGATGTGGCGGTTCCCGGTGTGGAAGCGCACCGTCGTCATGGCCTCCGGCGTCCTGGTGCAGTTCGCCCTGGCCGTCGTCGCGCTCTGGTTCGCCGCCGCGTACGTCGGTGTGCCCAACCGCGACTATCCGCAGAGCGAGGCCGACCTGGCCGCCCAGCCGGCCGCGATCACGGTGGGCGACTGTGTCACGCCGGACGCCGTGCGGCCCTGCACCTCCGCCGACCCGGTGGCGCCGGCCAAGGCGGCCGGGCTGCGTACCGGTGACGTACTCACCGCCCTCAACGGGGTGCCGATCTCCACCTACGCCGAGATGCTGTCGGTCGTCCGCCAGGCCAGGCCCGGCCCGGCGGAGGTGGCCTACACCCGCGACGGGCGCCCCGCCGTGGTGCGGGCCGACCTGAGCGCGGTGCGGCGCCCGCCGCTGGACGACCCGGCCGGCCCGGTCGGCACCGTGGCGGCACTGGGCGTCGGCCTGCACATCTCGGCCCCTCGTGAGGTGACCTTCGGCCCGGCCGGCGCGGTCGGGGCGACCGTGACCTATTCCGGCTGGCTGGTGGAGCAGACCTACGAGTCGGCCAAGCGGATCCCGTCGAAGATCCCGGCGCTCTGGCATTCGATCACCGGTGGGGAGCGTGACCCGAACACGCCGGTCAGCGTGGTCGGCGTCAGCCTGATCGGCGGCGAGGCGGCCTCCCTCGGCCTCTGGTCGACGGTGTTGATGATCTTCATCGGGCTGAATGTGTTCATGGGCTTCTTCAACCTGTTGCCGCTGTTGCCGCTGGACGGCGGGCACATCGCCATCGCCTGGTTCGAGCGGGTCCGCGCCTGGGTCGCCGC
This sequence comes from Jidongwangia harbinensis, assembly GCF_020216025.1. GTDB lineage: Bacteria > Actinomycetota > Actinomycetes > Mycobacteriales > Micromonosporaceae > Actinoplanes > Actinoplanes harbinensis. The sequence continues at coordinate 41,284 of NZ_JAIWNC010000008.1, forward strand.
GCGGCTGGGCCGGCCCGAGCCGGGACAGGTGGACTATCTCAAGCTGATGCCGCTGACGTACACGGTGATCCTGATCGGCGGCGCCTTCACGCTGCTCACGGTGGCCGCCGACATCATCAACCCCATCACCATCCGGTAGGTCGCCCTAGAGTGGTGGGATGCGGATCGAGCGCGTGGTGGATGCCGCGGAGGTGCTGCGCGCGGCGGATCTCTTCGATGCGCCGCCGCTGCCGGCGGCCACGGACCGATTTCTCGCCGAGCCGACGCATCATCTGCTGTTCGCGTACGACGACGCCGGCCGCGCGGTCGGCATGATCTCCGGCGTGGAGACCACCCACCCGGACAAGGGCACCGAGATGTTCGTGTACGAACTGGGCGTCGCGCCCGCCGCCCGCCTGCAGGGTGTCGCCACCGAGCTGGTGCGGGAGCTGGCCGCCCTGGCCCGGGAGCGCGGTTGTTACGGCATGTGGGTGGGCACCGAGCCGGACAATGCGGCGGCGCAGGCGACGTACCGCCGGGCCGGCGCCACCGAGGAAGCGCCGTTCATGCTGCTGAACTGGGATCTAACCGGCGGCTAGCCCACGCAGCAGCAGGTCCAGGCCGCCGGCGAACTCGTCGTCCGCGGGCACCGTGCGGGCCTGCCGGGCGGTGTCCGACATGTACGGGAACTCCGCCTCGGGCAGGTGCGCGATGACGGTGGTGCCGGGTCCGGACAGCGGTCCGAGGTGTTCCAGTTGCAGTGCGCCGATCAGATAGCTGAGCAGGGCGCGCAGCGCGACCACGCGGCGGGTGCCGTCGAGGCCGGCGTCGTGCAGGATCCGGGCCACGGTCTCGGACCAGCGCAGCAGGGTGCCGGACCGGTGCCGGTGGCGGACCAGCAGCGGCACGGTGCCGGGGTGCGCGCCGACCGTGTCGCGTACCCGTTGGGCGAGGGCCCGGAGCCGGTCCGGCGGGTCGTCGCCGGTCGGTGCGGTGGTGTCCAGGTCCCGCAGCACCCATTCCACCGCGAGCAGTTCCAGCTCGTCGCGGTCGCTGACGTACCGGTACAGCGCCATGGTGCTCATGCCCAGCTCGGTGGCGACGGTGCGCATGGTGAGGGCGCCCAGGCCGTCGCGGTCGACGACCGCGACCGTGGCCTCGGCGAGACGGTCGGGGCTGAGGGAACGGGGACGGGGCACGGCTTGACAGCGTACGACATACGCCTACCATTCTTAGGTATATGCTGTACGCCTACGAAGGGCCCGTCATGCAGGTTGCCGCGCGTCAGCTCGCCTCCGTCACCGACCAGCCGATCCCGGTCCCCGATCCGCAGCGCCTGATCCATCTGCAGTTCCGCCGGTTCGCCGGGTGCCCGGTCTGCCACCTGCACATCGGCACGCTGATCCGCCGCCGGGACGAGATCGACGCCGCCGGCATCCGCGAGGTGCTGGTCTTCCACTCGCCCGCCGAGGAGCTGCGGGAACACGCCCCGAGCGTGCCCTTCGATCTGGTCGCCGACCCGGACAAGCGGCTGTACCGGGAGTTCGGCGTGACCGAGGCGCCGCGGGCGCTGCTGGATCCGCGGGTGTGGCCGGCGATCCTGCGGGCCGTGGTGCGCAGCGTCGTCCAGATCCTGCGCCGCCGGGAACGCCCGCCGTCGGTGCACCCGCACGGCGGCCGGATCGGGCTGCCGGCCGACTTCCTCATCGCCCCGGACGGTTCGGTGCTGGCCCACCGCTACGGCGCGCACGCGTACGACCAGTGGTCGGTGGACGAGCTGCTGGCGCTCGCGGCCGGTCAGGACACCGGTCCGGACGGGACGGCGTCGCCCCGGCAGCGCGCCGGACGGTCCGACGCCGGCCAGAAGTAGGGCAGGTCGTCGGCCACGTCGCCGAAGAGCGGGCGGTACCGCTCCGGATCCTTGCGAACCAGCGCCGACCGGTGGCTGACGTGCACCGCCTCGTCGCCGAGCCAGGGCGGCAGGTCACCGGCCGCGGCCAGCTCGGCCTGGGGCCGGATCGCGGTGACGCCGCACGCGGCGGTCAGATCCGTGACCAGGGTGGTGGCGCAGGTGTCGGCCCGGCCGGTCTGCGACCAGACCGTGCACATGTCCAGGCCGTACCGCACCAGGGCCTCCTCGTAGCCGGCCCACATCTTGACCGCGGGGTGGTGGCGCCAGCCGTACCCGGGCTGGATCAGCCCGCGCAGCACCTGGATGGCCTCCACCCGTTGCTTGCCGAGACGCTTCTGGTCCAGCGCGTGCGCGCTGGCCGTGAAGTCCGGGTACGGCAGGAACGTCTGCATGGGCCCAGAGTTCCCCACCGCGGGACCGCCAATCGGTGGACCGCCATTTACCATCCACGCATGAGTGCCGAAGCGGGGCGGGACGGGGGGCGCCGCTCGCTGGTGTCGCGGCTGCAGGGACGGCTGAGCCAGAACGGCGCCGACGGCCTGCCGCACTTCGTGGTCTGCGGCAGCGACGCGCTGGTGTACACGCTGGTCGAGGAGTTGTCGAAGGCCGGCCACCGGATCCGGATCACCGTGGTGCTGCCGTACAAGGTGCGTGCCGACGTGCCGGATCTGACCCACCTGCGGTCGGTCCGGGTGATCCGGTCGAACCGGCTGGACGAGGCCACCTTCCGTACCGCCGGGCTCGCCGGGGCCGCGGCCCTGGCCCTGGTCATGCCGGACGACGTGGTCAACCTGCACGCGGCGCTGTGCGCGCAGTCGGTGGAACCGGACCTGCGGCTGGTGATCCGGATGTTCAACACCGGTCTCGGGTACGGCGTCCGCAAGCTCTTCGACGACTGTGCGGTGCTGTCCGACGCCGACATGGCCGCGCCGTCGTTCGTGGCGGCGGCGCTCGGCGAGGTGGCGCCCACGCACTTCCGGCACGCCGGGCGCACGCTGTACATGACCCGGCGGGCCGACGTATCCGAGCGGCGGGTGGTCTGCACGCTGACCACCGCGGGCGAGGTGGGCGAGACCGTCGTGCTGCCCGCGGAACCGGCCGGGGACGCGGCCCGGCCGACCGACCTGGTGCTGGCCGAGGCCACCGGGCAGGCCGCGGCGACCCGGCGGCTGACCCGGGCGGCGCGGCGGCGCCGGCCCCTGCGGGCGTTCGGCCGGGCGGTGGGGGCGGCGTTGAGCCGCAAGCTGGGCATCGCGGTGCTGATCACGCTGGGCGTCACGGCGGTGGCCGGTACGGTGCTGGCGCTGGCCGACGAACATGTCGACGGCTTCTGGCAGGCCATCTACGTGACGCTGCTGACCGCAGTGGGTTCGTCCGATGTGGAGGACGAATACGGCGCGGTCGCGCAGGCCGCGCAGCTGGTGCTCACCATCTCCGGGCTGGCGTTCCTGCCGCTGATCACCGCGGCCGTGGTCGAGGGCATGGTGAATGCGCGGCTGGCGCTGTCCAGCGGCAAGGTCCGCGGCGCGCGTACCGACCACGTGGTCCTGGTCGGCCTGGGCAGTGTGGGCACCCGGGTGCTGCGCCAGTTGACCGACCTCGGCATGGACGTGGTGGCGATCGACCGGCAGGCCGACGCCCGTGGTGCGAAGGTGGCCGAGCAGCTCGGCGTGCCGCTGATCGTGGCGGACGCGGCGCTGGAGGAGACGCTGCGGGCCGCGTCCGTGGACGCCGCCCAGGCGCTGGTCGTGGTCTCCACCGACGATCCGACGAACCTGCAGGCCGCGTTGAACGCCCGCTCGGTGCGCAGCGACCTGCGGGTGGTGCTGCGCCTGTTCGACGACGACTTCGCCCGCCGGGTGCAGACCGCGTTCAACATCGGCATCTCGCGCAGTGTGTCCCGGTTGGCGGCGCCCGCGTTCGCGGCTTCCATGCTGGACCGGGACGTGCTCGCCACCATTCCGGTGGACCGGCACGCGCTGCTGGTGGCCTCGGTCCGGATTCTGCCCGGCGCGCCGCTGGACGGCGCGCCGCTGAGCCGGGTGGACCGGCCGGAGAGCGTACGGGTGATCGGCATGTCCGCGGCCGACTCCGAGTGGGTGGACTGGTCCCCGGATCCCCGCCGGGTGCTGGCCGCCGGCGACCGGGCCGTGGTGGTGGCCCGCCGGGCCGGGCTGCGCGCGCTGCTCGAGCAGGCGACGCCGCCGCCGGTGGCGATCGAGGGAATCGCCTAGAGCATCTCCAGCTCGCCGACCTCGACGCCCAGCACGGCCTGCTCGTCCGGCTTGTGGGCGAGCACGTCGGTCAGGTAGGACTGCACCGCCGGAGCCATCCCGACGTCCCGCCCGGCCCGCTCGGACAGCAGCCACTTGTGCTGGATGATCTGCGAGAAGATCTCCTGCGGTTCCAGCTTGCGGCGCAGCTTCGCGGGCACCGCGCGGACCACCGGCTCGAACACCTCGGTGAGCCAGCGGTGCGCGGCCTGGTGCTCGTCGGTGAGGTCGCTCTCCGCCCGGTACGCGTCCAGGTCGTTGAGCAACTGCCGGGCCTGGTTCTCCTCGGCGTCCAGTCCGGTCAGGCGCAGCAGCCGGCGGGTGTGGTAGCCGGCGTCCACCACCTTGGGGCGGACCGCGTACCCGCCGCCGTCCACGGTGGACATGGCCACCTCGGCGACGTCGAAGCCGAGGTCGTTGAGGCGCCGGATCCGGCCTTCGATGTCGTGCCGGGCGTCGCGCGGGATCCGCTGCTCGTACGTGACCTCGTGCCACAGCCGTTCGTACCGCGCCACGATGTCGTCGACCACGGTCTCCGGGTCGATCGCCTCGTGCAGCAGCTCGGCGGCCTGCAGGTCGAGGCATTCGCCGAAGATGTTGAGCCGGAGGATCTCGATGTCCTCGAGCCGCTGCCCCTCGGACAGTTGCGGGTACAGGTTGCCGGTCTCCGCGTCCACCAGGTACGCCGCGAACGCGCCGGCGTCGCGGCGGAACAGCGTGTTGGACAGCGAGCAGTCACCCCAGGAGAAACCGGTGAGGTGCATCCGCACGATCAGCGCGGCGAGCGCGTCCAGCAGGCGGTTCATCGTCTCCGGCCGGAGCACGTGCGAGAAGAGCGCCCGGTACGGCAGCGAGAACTGCAGGTGCTGGGTGATCAGCACGCTCTCCAGTGGCTCGCCGTCCGCGTCGCTGACCCGGTCGGTGACGATGGCCACCGCGCGTACCGCCGGGAAGTCGATCCGCTCCAGCGCGCGGAGCAGGTCGTACTCCTTCTCGGCGATCCGCTCGCGGGTTTCCTTGAGCGCGTAGACGGTGTCGTTCAGTTTGACGAACCGGACGATGTGCCGCGAGATGCCCTGGGGCAGCGCGACCAGGTGATCGGCCGGCCAGTCCTCCAGGGGAGTGCCCCACGGCAGATCCAGCAGGGCCGGGTCGACGAGGGCGGACGTGATGCGCACGGACCTAGTGTGCACGCTCGGGTGCGCGCGTCGCTGCCGCTCGTGGCTCGTTACACAGAAGCGAGATACGTGTATTGGCGTATATGTCCGCGATGGGAATTTCGGGAGAAGCATGCGACGCAAGGTGGGCATCGTCGTCGGAGTCTGCGCCGCCCTCGCCCTGGCCGGTTCGGCGGGCGCGGCGGCGCGGACGTACACCAGCGACGAAGGCCGCCCGGTCGGCACCTGGCACGAGGCGCCGGGCGTTGCGCGTACCCCCGTCGCGGTCGCCAAGGTGCAGCCCGCACCCGCCGCCGGGCCGGAGACCAAGACCACCGCCCGGCCGGCCCCCACCGCGTCGGCGCCGCGGGCCGTCCGGACGGAGAGGGCCACCAACGGTCGGCAACGGGTAGGGGAACTGCTCGACGTCAAAACCGTGCTCGGGTACGCCGGAAAGGCGCACCGCCAGACGTTCCGCTACCCCGGAGCGTCCTACGTGAAGCTGCACCTCAACCGCATGCTGCTGCTGCCCGGCGACTACCTCACCGTGTCCGACCCGGCGGGGCAGGAGTCGTACCGGTACGACGCGCCGAAGCCGATCGGCACCGGCGCGGTGGACAAGTGGACCATGTCGATCACCGGCGACACCGCGGTCCTGGAACTGCACCGCGGCGGCGGCAGCGCGGCCGGTGTCCTGCTCGGCAGCCTGGGCGTGCACGTCGACCGGGTGGCCCGCGGCTTCACCCGCACCGAGCAGTCCCGGGCCCCGGAGCCGGCCGCACCCGGCCGGACCGGACGCGAGGAGTCGGTGTGCGGCGGCGACCAGAGCGCCGACGCGATCTGCTACCGCTCCACCGCCCCGGTGGCCTACACCCGCTCCAAGGCGGTCGCCCGGCTGCTGATCAACGGCGTCGAACTGTGCACCGGCTGGCGGGTCGGCGAGAAGAACCGGATGCTGACCAACAACCACTGCTTCACCACCTCGGCCGACGCCTACGACACCGAGGTCTGGTTCAACTACCAGTGCACCCGGTGCGGCGGCTACCAGGTCTTCCGGCCCACCAAGGTGTGGGGCGACCGGGTGCTGGCCACCAACCGGATCTACGACTACACGGTCTTCACGGTGGAGAACTTCCCGCTGGTGCGGAAGTTCGGCCACCTCAACCTGGACCCGGTGCGCCCGGTGAAGGGCCAGCAGCTGTACGTGCCGCAGCACCCGGCCGGCGAACCGGTCCGCATCGCCGGGGCCCTGGGCGACCGGGCCGGCAACTGCGCGGTGGTGGACAACGCCTACGACGGGTACGCCCGGGACACCGACGTCTCCTACTTCTGCGACACCGAGGGCGGCTCGTCCGGGTCCCCGGTCCTGTCCCGCAAGACGAACCGGGTGGTGGCCCTGCACCACTTCGGCGGGTGCCCGAACTCCGGCGTCCGCGCCGACATTCTGGTCAACAAGCTGAAGGCCGTGCTGTAGCCGCTCGTCCGTCGCCTCGCCGGGGGTGGGAACGGTGGGCGACCTGGCCCGCCGGGTTTGCCCGGGTCGGTAGCGTGGGAGCGTGACCCGTCCCAAGAACTGGTGGCCCGACCTGGCGAGCCTCGTCGGGTTCGTGCTGCTCACCGGGCTGCTGGCCGCCGGGCATCTGCTGGATCTCGACGCTGCGGTGGCCGACTGGGCGGATGACCACCGGCCGGCGCCGCTGTACTGGGCCGCCCGCGTCCTCAACTACCTCGGGCAGGGCGGACAGGTGCTGATGCCGGTGTCCGTCCTGCTGGCCGGGGTGCTGGCGTGGCGGCGGCGCTCGGTGCGGCCGCTGATCGTGTTCGCGGCCGGGTTCGGGTTGACGTACCTCACGATCGGGCCGTTGAAGGTCTGGCTCCAGCGGGCCGCGCCGCGGTTCGACGGGCCGGACCGGACCCACCTCTTCAACGAGGCGGCGATCGGTCCGCTGGGGATGAGCTACCCCTCGGGGCACGTGGCGAACGCGCTGGTCTGGTACGGCGTCATCGCCCTGCTGCTGGCGGCGCTCCTCGGTGGGCTGGACCCGCGGGTGCACGCGGCGCTGCGGATCGTGCCGCCGGCCGTGGTGTTCGTGACGACCACGTATCTCAGCTTCCACTGGATCACCGACTCGGTCGCGGGGCTTCTGCTCGGCCTGGTGCTGACCCGGCTGATGGCCCGGGTGCCGTGGGACACAATGCCGTTGCCGCGCCTGCCGGACGGCTGGGACCGGCCGGCCGGTCTTCAGCCGACCCAGGAACCGGCCCGCATGACGCGCTTGACCTGAAGGTCCGGCGTCAGCACCACCAGGTCGGCGCGCAGCCCGGCCTCCAGCGCGCCCAGCTCGTCGGCCAGGCCCAGTGCCCGGGCCGGCGTGGTGGCGGCCATGGCGCAGGCGTCGGTCAGGGCAAGCCCGGCGCCGACCGCCCGGCGCAGGGCCGCGTCCATGGTCAGGGTGCTGCCGGCGATCGAGCCGTCGCGGGTCAGCCGGGCCACCCGGTCCGCCACGGTCACCTCCTGGCCGCCCAGGTCGTAGCGCCCGTCCGGCATGCCGGCCGCGTCCATCGCGTCGGTGACCAGCGCGGCGCGGCCGGGTCCGGCGGCGTGGGCGGCGAAGGTCAGCATGCCGTCGTGCAGGTGTACGCCGTCGGCGACCAGTTCGCAGATCACCGACGGGGAGTCGAGCAGCGCCACCACCGGACCGGGTTCCCGGTGGTGCACCGGTCGCATGCCGTTGCAGAGGTGGGTGGCGACGGTGGCGCCGGCCCGTACCGCGGCGCGGGTCTGCTCGTGGGTGGCGTCGGTGTGCCCGACCGCGGCGATCACCCCGGCCTGAGCGAGGTCGGCGATGGCGGCCAGGGCACCGGGCAGTTCCGGGGCGATGGTGACCATGCGGACCGCGCCGGCGCCCAGCTCGATCAGCGCCGACAGTTCGTCCGGTGCCGGGTCGCGCAGGTACGCGGGGTTCTGCGCGCCGCACCGCACGCCGGACAGGTACGGGCCCTCGAAGTGCAGGCCGGCGAGGGTGCCGTCGGCCACCAGCGGGCGGTAGGCGGCGGTGGCGTCGCGCATCAGTTCGTACCGGGAGCTGACCAGGCTGGCCAGCATCGTGGTGGTGCCGTGGCGCAGGTGGAACGCGGCGGCGGCGCGGGCGGCGTCCGGCGAGCCGGTGGTGAAGGTGTGCCCGCCGCCGCCGTGGCAGTGCAGGTCCACGAATCCGGGTACGACGTAGTCGACACTGTCGGTCGGGTGCTCGCCGACGGCCGCGATGGCCGGCCCGTCCACCTCGACGTATCCCGGCACCACCGCGCCGGCGCGGACGATGCGCCCGGTCACCCTCGTCATGCCGGCCGGCCCGCTGCCGAGTCGAGGGCCAGCAGGGCGGCGCCGAGGCAGCCGGCGGTGTCGCCGAGCGCGGCGCGCACCACCCGCGGCATCCGGTGGAACGTGAGGCGCTGGTCGAGCGCGGTCAGCAGCGGCGCGAGCAGGGCCTCCCCGGCCTCGGCCAGGCCGCCGCCGAGCACCACGATGCCGGCGTCGTACAGCGCCTGCGCGGTGAGCAGGCCGTCGGCCAGGGCTTCGACGGCGTCGCGCCAGACCGCGGTGGCGAGCGGCTCCCCGGCGGCGGACCGGGCCGCCACGTCGAACGCGGCCGCGTCGGTGATGCCGGACAGTTCGGCGTACCGGCGGCCGATCGCGGAGGCGGACGCCACCGACTCCAGGCAGCCGCGCGCGCCGCAGTTGCAGGGCAGTCCGCCCGGACGCACGATGACGTGCCCGACCTCGCCGGCCGCGCCGTGCGCTCCGGCGAACGCCCGGCCGTCGACCACGTGCGCGGCCGCGATGCCGGTGCCGATCGCGATGAACAGCACGTGCGGTTCGCCCCGGCCGGCACCGAGGCGGGCCTCGGCCATGCCGCCCACCCGGACGTCGTGGCCGAGCGCCGCGGGCACGCCGAGCCGGGCGGTCACCAGATCCCGCAGCGGTACGTCGCGGAAGCCGACGTTCGACGACCACACCGCGGTCCCGGTCGCCTCGTCCACCACGCCGGGTACCGCCACCCCGGCGGCGACCGGGTCCAGCCCGTCGGCCCGGGCCCGGTCGGCGAGGCCGGCGGCGATGTCCAGGATGTTCGCGGTGACCGCCTCCGGACCGCGGGCGGCGAGCGTCGGATGCCGTTCCGCGTGGTGCACCACCCCGGTGGGCCGGACCAGCGCGCACTTCATGCCGGTGCCGCCGACGTCCAGGGCGATGACGACCGGATCACCCGGAGTTTTAAGGTCCTCCGCGGATCGGCGCTCGTTCACCGGGACTCGACGGACCGGGTGAGGTGGCGTGGTCGGTCCGGGTCGAGGCCCTGGCTGGTGGCGAGCAGGACGGCGACGCGCTGGGCGAGGATCAGGTCGGCCATCGGGTCGAGCGGGTCGCGGCCGCCGCCCCAGGCGCCGAGCGCGGCGTACCCGCCGTGGTGGCGGCTGTGCACGAAGGCGGCGCCGGTCGACTCCACGTCGTCGGCGAGGCCGGGCGGGATCTCGCCGAAGGCCCACACCACCCGGCGCGGACCGGCGATCGAGATGGGTCCGTGCCGGTAGTCCATGGCCGGGTAGGCCTCGGTCCAGTACGCCGCCGCTTCGCGGCACTTCAGTGCAGCCTCGTGGGCCAGGCCGACGGTCCACCCGCGACCGAGGAACGTGATCTGCTCGGCGAGTGCAGGGTGCACCGGCAGGGGCATGCGGACGGCCACCTCGGCGTCGCAGGCGATCGGCGTCAGGTCCTCGCCGAGATGGGCGCGGAGCAGCGCGAGCGTGCTGGTGGCGAAGCGGGTCTGCACCACCGCCTGCTCGTCGGCGAAGTCCAGCACCACCGCGTCGGTGGCCAGCGCCGCGGCGGGCCGGCCGCCGTCCGTGGTGAGTACCGTGGTCGGGCTGCGGCCGTCCAGGGCGTCCAGCAGGTGCAGGATCTCGGTGGTGGTGCCGGAGCGGGTGATCGCGACGACCCGGTCGTAGCGGCGGCCGAGCGGGAACTCCGACGCCTGGAACGCGTCGGTCTCGCCCTGGCCCGCCTGCTCGCGGAGCGCGGCGTACGCCTGGCCCATGAACCAGGACGTTCCGCAACCGACGACGGCGACCCGTTCCCCGGGCTGCGGCAGGCCCGGTGACCCGGCCAACTTGGCGGCGAGCATCCAGCAGTCGGGCTGGCTGGCGATCTCCGACTTCACGTGCGTCATGCTGATCCTTCACGGCGTGTGATGCGCAGATGCGCTCGGTCCAGCGCCCTTTCGAGCGCCATTCTGCGCAGAGGCCCCGGGGAGGCGCAACCATCCGCCGTGGTTCGCGCAAGCGCCTTCTTTGCTTCCCGGCCTTTCGCGCACTAATGTGCACACTCTTATCACGGATTGTGCATCGGGGTGGGTTGGTGGACCGGTACGCGCGGTGGAATGCCCTGCTCGAGCTACTCACCGACAGCGGGCGGGTGAGCGTCGAGGAGGCCGCCGAGCGCCTGGAGGTCTCGCAGGCCACCATCCGCCGCGACTTCGACCAGCTGGCCCAGCAACAGATGATCACCCGGACCCGGGGCGGCGCGGTGGCCAACGGCGTGTCGTACGACCTGCCGCTGCGCTACAAGAGCGCCAAGCACTCGGCCGAGAAGCAGCGCATCGGCGAGGCCGCGGCCAAGCTGGTCACGCCGGGGACCGTGGTCGGGCTGAACGGCGGCACCACGATGACCGAGGTGGCCCGCGCGCTGGCGGTCCGCCCGGACCTCAACGCCAGCGGCGAGGGCGCCCAGCTCACCGTGGTGACCAACGCGCTGAACATCGCCAACGAGCTGCTGGTCCGGTCCCGGATGAAGATCGTGGTGGCCGGCGGCGTGGTCCGCCCGCAGTCGTTCGAACTGGTCGGCCCGCTGGGCAGCGCGCTGCTCAAGGAGGTGACCCTGGACATCGTGCTGCTCGGTGTGGACGCGCTGGACGTGGAGTTGGGCGCGGCGGCCCACCACGAGGGCGAGGCCGCGATGAACAGCCTGATGGTGGCCCGGGCCAAGCGGGTGGTGGTGATCGCGGACTCGTCCAAGTTGGGCGGGCACGCGTTCGCCCGGATCTGCCCGATCAGCAAGGTGGAGATGTTGGTGACCGACTCGGGCGCGCCGGAGCCGGTGGTCGAGGGTTTCCGCGACGCGGGCGTACAGGTGGTCTGCGCCTGACTCATTCGGTGGCAATCACCGCCTAGAGTCCGCTACGTGACCGCTGTACTGGAGATATCGGGTCTCGCGAAGACGTATCGCAGCCGCAAGGGCGTGCGCCGCGCGCTGGACGGTTTCGACATGGTCGTCGAGGCCGGACAGGTGCACGGCTTCCTCGGGCCGAACGGCTCGGGCAAGACCACGACGCTGCGTACCCTGCTCGGCCTGATCAAGCCGAACGGTGGCCGGATGGCCGTCCTCGGCCGCGAGGTGCCGCGGCACCTGCCCGAGGTGGCCGGTCAGATCGGCGCGATCGTGGAGAGCCCGCAGTTCTTCCCGCACTTCACCGCGCGGGACACGCTGTCGCTGCTGGCCGACGCCGGTGGCGTGGACCGGCACCGGGTGGTCGAGGTGCTGGAACTGGTCGGCCTGCGGGACCGGGCCGGCGACCGGGTCAAGACCTACTCGCTCGGCATGAAGCAGCGCCTGGCGGTGGCGTCGGCCCTGCTCAAGAACCCCAGGCTGCTGATTCTGGACGAGCCCGCGAACGGCCTCGACCCGGGCGGCATCCGGGAGATGCGCACGCTGATGCGCAACCTCGCCGAGTCCGGCATGACCGTGGTGCTGTCCAGTCACATCCTCGGCGAGATCCAGCTGATCTGCGACTCGGTCACGATCATCTCGGCGGGCCGGCGGGTGGCCGCAGGCTCGGTCGCGGACGTGCTCGCCCAGCACAAGTCGTCGTCCGTGCGGGTCCGGGTGGAGGCCGGCGTGGATCTGCTCGCGGTCGCCCAGGCGCTGCGTACGGCCGGCGCCCCCACGGTGGAGCTGGAGCAGGACTATCTGATGGTCAGCGGGGTGGACCGGCCGGCCTGGATCACCTGGGCGCTGGCCCAGCACAACGTCTGGGTCAGCGAGCTGGCGCCGGTCGAGGTCGACCTGGAAAGCGTGTTCCTCCAGCTCACCGGCACCGCGCCGGTGGCCGGGGAGAACCGCCAGGTGGATCAGACCGCGGCGGCGCCGGCGGCGCTGCAGGGAGGGTGGGGACAGTGAGCCTGTACAAGGCCGAGACCCGGCGCCTGGTCAAGCGGCGTTTCACCCGCTGGCTGGTCATCGGCAGCCTGTTCGCGCTCGCCGCGGTGGCGGTCGGCACGGCGGTGACCAACTCCAAGGTCGGCCCGGAGCAGATCGCCGCCGCCCAGGCCGAGGCGGAACGCTACTACCAGGAGAGCGTGCGCTACGCCGAGCAGGACCGGCTGCGGTGCGAGGCGGCGAAGGGCACCCCGGAGGCCGGCCAGTACCCGGCGGACTGCGGGCAGATGTACACCCCGTCCCGGGAGGACTACGGCTACCAGGGGTACATGACGCCGACGTTCGACTTCCGGGAGGAGTTCGGGAACATGGTGGTCACCCTGGCCGCCATCCTGGCGCTGGCGGCGTTCGTCATCGGCGCGTCCTACGTGGGCGCCGAGTGGAGCACCGGCGGCATGATGAACCTGCTGCTCTGGCGGCCGAAGCGGCTCCAGGTGCTGACCACCAAGCTGCTCGCGCTGCTGGTCAGCCTGGCCGTGCTGACCGTGTTGACGGCGGTCGCCTGGACCGGTGCGTTCGCGTTGATCGCCAACCTGCGGGGCAGCCTGGACAGCATGACGTCCGGAGCCTGGCAGTCGTTCGCGCTGATGGAGCTGCGGGCGCTCGGGCTGGTGCTGGCCGCCGGGGCGATCGGCTTCGGGATCGCGTCCCTGGGCCGGCACACCGCGCTCGCCCTCGGCGCCGTCGTCGGCCTGCTGGTGGTGTTCCAGTTCGGTCTGGTCACGGTGCTGTCGATGGCCGAGGTGAAGTTCGCCGAGGCGTGGCTGCTGCCGATCTGGGTGATGGCCTGGATGTCCAAAACGGTCACCATCGAGGACTTCAACTCCTGCAACTACTCGGCCGACGGCTGCCGGCCGGACCAGTTGACGCTGACCTGGCCGATGGCGGGCGGGGCGATGGTGGTCGCGGTGGTCCTCGTGGTGGGGACAGCTCTGTGGACTATGCGTAGTCGCGACATCACCTGATGTAGCGTCGGGGATCCGGGTACCGCGGGCGGCGGGGATCGGCGGCGGCCATTATGCTGACCATCCCTTCGTACGTACGTGCGTGCTCTCGACCCCGCCAACGAGGAGCGCCATGCAGCCCGCCGAGGACGCCACCGCCCTCACCGAACGCGAACAGCAGATCATCGCGTTCGAGAGCAAGTGGTGGAAGCATGCCGGCAGCAAGGAGCAGGCCATCCGGGACACCTTCGGGCTGTCCTCGACCCGGTACTACCAGATCCTCAACGGCCTGCTGGACAACCCGGCCGCGCTTGCGCACGACCCGGTGGTGATCGGCCGCCTGCGGCGCCTGCGTTCCACCCGGGCCCGCACCCGCCGGCGTTAGTCAGGCCCGGTGCGTCTCGGCGTACGACGCCAGCCAGGCCACCTGCTCCGGGTCCAGTGACGGGCGCACCCGTTCCCGGGCGGTCGCCACGTTCTCCGCGGTGACCATGGTGGCGTCCAGCGAATGCCGCATCGCCGCCAGTGCCGCCTCCCGGATCAGCGCGGCGCAGTCGGCCGCCGAGAAACGGTCCAGCTCCGCGCCGAGCGCGTCCAGGTCGACCGACGGGTCCAGCGGCACCGCCTTGGCCGACGAGCGCAGGATGGCGGCCCGCGCCTGGGCGTCCGGCGGCGGCACGTACACCAGGCGTTCCAGCCGGCCGGGCCGCAGCAGCGCCGGGTCGATCAGGTCGGGCCGGTTCGTCGCCCCGATCACCACCACGTTGCGCAGGTCCTCCACGCCGTCCAGCTCGGTGAGCAGCGCGGCCACCACCCGGTCCGTGGTGCCGCCGTCGGTGGCCTGGCCGCGGGTCGGCGCCAGCGCGTCCACCTCGTCCAGGAAGACCAGCGTCGGGGCCGCCTCCCGGGCCCGGCGGAACAGCTCCCGCACCGCGCGTTCGCTGTCGCCCACCCACTTGCTCAGCAGCTCCGCGCCCTTCACCGACAGCACGTTCGCCCGGCCGGTCCCGGCCATCGCCTTGACCAGGAAGGTCTTGCCGCAACCGGGCGGGCCGTAGAGCAGCACGCCGCGCGGCGGGGAGACGCCGAGCCGGGCGAACGTGTCCGGATAGGTCAGCGGCCACAGCACCGACTCGGTCAGGGTCTGCTTCGTCTCGGCCATGTCGCCGACGTCGTCCAGCGTCACCGCGGCCACCTCGAGCGTCGACTCGGACATCGACGTCGGGCGGACCACGTCCAGCGCGGCCTCGAAATCGGCCATGGTCACGGTCGGCGACTCGGCGGTCTTCTGCCGCAGGGCGGCGCGCACCCCGGCCTCCCGGGCCAGCGCGCCCAGGTCGGCCGCCACGAACCCGGGGGTACGGCCGGCCACGTCGTCCAGCCGGACGTCCTCGGCCAGCGGCATCCCCCGGGTCAGCACGCCGAGCTGCTCGCGCCGCATGGCCGCGTCCGGCAGCGGCACGGCCAGCTGGACCGCCAGCAGGTCCGGTGAGCGCAGGTCCGGGTCCACCGACTCGGGCCGGCTGGTGGTGCAGACCACGGCCGCGCCGGACTTGACCACCTCCGCGAGCACCTGGCGGAACACCGTGGACAGCGGACCGGGCTGGTCGCGCGGGGCGAGCGCCTCCACGTCCGAGACGAGCAGCACGGTGGACGGTCCGGCCTGGGCGTCCCGGGCCAGGCCGCGCAGGCGGGCGGCGGCCGCGTCGTTGGTCAGCGCGGCCAGCTCCGGCGCCCACACCGGCAGCACGGTCGCGCCCAGGCTCGCGGCCACCGCGCGGACCAGCGCGGACTTGCCGGAGCCGGCCGGGCCGGTGACCAGCACGCCGAGCGACACCGTGGTGCCCAGCCGGCCGAGCACCTCACGGTGGTGGAAGCCGAGGTCCAGCAGTTCGGTCAGTTCGTGCGCCTGGGCGCGCAGACCGGGCAGGTCGTCGACGCTGAGCGGGGGCACCTCCGGGTCGGTGGAGGCCGGCGTGGTCGGTGCCGGGACGGTGCGGCCGGCGGTGCCGCGTACCTCGGAGAAGTGCCCGTCCTGCCAGCCCACCACCGTGTCCATGGTGACCAGCGCGCCGTCGGCCCCGGTGTCCTCCACCCCGACCACCCGCAGCAGCGCGCTGGTCCAGGCGTATCCCACCCGGTTGGCCAGGCTGCGCCGGGCCGCCTCGACCAGCGACCGGTGGGCCGCGTCCGGCAGCACGTCCTGGGGCAGCAGCGACACGTCGTCGCCGGTGCTCACCACCTTGCCGAGCAGCGCCAGGCGCAGCATCTCCGGCGACACCACCGCGACGATCTCGGCCGGTCCGGACAGCGTCACCCGGCGCGCCTCCACCACCGGGATCGGGGTGACGGTCACCTGCGCGCCGTCCCGGACGCCGAGATTGCCCAGCGTCAGGTCGTCCGCGTAGAGCAGCGCCCGGCTCGCGGTCGGCTCCGCCCGGGCCGCGATGCCCGCGGTGGTGCGGCTGCCGGCCAGCCGCACCGGGTCGCCCGGGTTGATCGCGAGCGCCGCCATCACCTCGGGGTGCAACCGGACGATGCCGCGGCGGGCATCGAGGGCGGCCGGCCGCAGGGTCACGGTCAGCGTGAGATCGTCTGGCACCGCGGGGGCCTCCGTAAGGGACGATGGGGCGCTAGGTTGTCCACGCTATCGCCGATGGGGTCGCCGGTCCCGTCGCCTTGGGGGAGGCACGCGCATGAGACACCGCCTGGCCGCTTCGATTCTCGCCGTCCTGACCGTCGTGAGCGTCGCGGCCTGCGGCGATGACGAGGAACCTCCGGCCGTGGCACCGCCGCCGGTGACCACGGCTCCGGCTCCGGCGCCGTCCGGTCCCGCGCCGTCGGTGTCCGCGGACGGCGGCACGGCCCCGGCGCCACCGGCGTCGAGCGACCGGCCGGAGATCGCCACCAACCCGGACGGCACGGTCAACTCCGGCGGGCCCCGGCCGGCCACGTCCGAATCGTCGATCAACGCGGGCGGGCTCGGGCCGTACCAGATCGGGGTGTCGCAGGAGGATCTGGCCGAGGACCGGCTGATCGGCAAGGTGACCGCGTCGACGTCGAAGAACTGCCCGGGGTACGCCGGCGCGAAGGGACTCAAGCGGTACGGCACCCCCACGCTGACCTTCTACCGCGGCCGGCTGCTGCGGCTCACCGTCACCGGCGACGGCGTGGCGACCGACCAGGGCGTCAAGATCGGCGCGTCGATGGGCGAAGTCCGGCGCAAGCACCCGGGCGGCAAGGCGCTGGCCGACTGGACCGGCAAGAACGCCTGGTTCGCCACGGTCGGCGACTACGGGCTGCTGCTGGAGATGCAGAACGACCGGGTGGACGCGATCCAGGCCGGCATGGCCGAGCCGATGCAGTTCAAGCACACCGACAACCAGGGCTGCTAGCACCCGTTCACAGCTCCCGCTCAGCCGGCGCCGGTTAGCGTGGGGTGCATGCCTCTGCCCGCGCGGCTCCGCCGTGCCCTGCCCCGGCTCAGCCGCCGTCGCGTGCTCGCCAGCTCGGCGGTCCTGGCGCTCGTCGCCGGGCTGGTCGGATGGGCGGCGTGGCCCGAGCGCGCCGCCTGGACCACCACCGACCAACGACTCACCGTGCTCTCCGGGCCGGGCGGCGACCAGCCGATCGACCTGGACACCCGGTTCTACCTGCCCCGGGACATCTCCGGCCGGGTGCCGGCGGTGCTGCTCGCACACGGTTTCGGGGGCAGCAAGGACTCGGTCGCCGACGACGCCGAGTCGCTGGCCGAGCGCGGGTACGCGGTGCTCACCTGGTCGGCCCGCGGGTTCGGCCGCAGCGGCGGGCAGATCCACCTGGACCACCCGGACTACGAGGTACGGGACGCGCAGCGGCTGCTGGACTGGCTGGCCGCCCGCCCCGAGGTGCAGACGGACGCGGCCGGTGACCCCCGGGTGGGCGTGCTGGGCGGGTCGTACGGCGGCGCGCTCGCGCTGCTGCTCGCGGCCCAGGACACCCGGGTCGACGCGATCGTCCCGATGATCACCTGGAACGACCTGGGCCGCGCGTTCCTGCCGCAGTCGGCCGACGTGGCGACGTCGGGCGTGTTCAAGAAGGGCTGGGCCGGCCTGTTCTTCGGCAGCGGCGCGGGCCCGGCGGAGCGGGCGCTGGCCCCCGGCGCCGAGCCGGTGCCCCCGGCCGGCGGCGACCCGGCGTGCGGCCGGTTCGCCGCGGACGTCTGCGCCGCGTACCTCTCGATGGCGACCACCGGCATTCCCGACGCCCGGACCCTCCAGGTGCTGCGCCGGTCCAGCCCGGCGCCGGTGCTGAACCGCATCAAGGCACCCACGCTGCTGGTACAGGGCGCGGTGGACACGCTGTTCCCGCTGTCCGAGGCGGACGCCAACGCCCGCGGCATCGCGGCGGCCGGCACGCCGGTCCGGGTCGCCTGGTTCACCGGTGGACACGACGGTGGCCTCGGCCCGCAGTCCGATCAGGACCGCAGCCGGTTCCTCACCGCCCAGTGGCTGGACCACTACGTGAAGGGTTCCGGCCCGGCCCCGGCGACCAGCTTCACCTATTCCCGGGTGGCCGGGTTCAGCGCGCTGGACCGGGGCCTGGTGACCAACGGGTACTCCGACCCGACGTACCCGGGCCTGGGCGGGACCGGTCGCACCGACATCACCGTCGCGGGCCCGGCCCAGCCGATCGCCAACCCGCCGAACGGCAACCCGGGTGCGCTGTCCTCGCTGCCCGGCGTCGGGGAACGGCTCACCACGCTGCTCGGCGGCGTGGCCGGCGACATCCCGGGCCAGTTCGCGACGTTCGAGTCGGCGCCGGTGGACCGGACGGTCGAGGTGGTGGGTGCGCCCACGGTCCGGCTCCGGGCCGCCTCGCCGACCGGCACGGCGACCCTGTTCGTCAAGCTCTACGACGTGGACCCGGCGGGCACCGAGACGCTGAGCGCGGGCCTGGTGGCGCCGGTCCGGCTGACCGGACTGCCCGCGACCATCGAGGCCGCCCGGCCGGTCACCGTCACGCTGCCGGCGATCGTCCGCCGGATCGGGGCCGGCAACACGGTACGCATCGTGGTGTCCGCCTCCGACCAGGCGTTCCTCACCCCGGCCCAGCCGACCACGTACACGGTCGCGGTGGAGCCGGCGGTGACGCTGCCGACCGTGGTCGGCACGCCGATCGCCAACCCGCAGGTGATCTGGCGGTACGTGCTGGCCGGGCTGCTGCTGACGCTCGCCGTCGGGATGGTGACGGTGCTGCTGGTCCGCCGCCGCCGGGCCCGGCGGCTGGACCATCCGGTGGCCGACGAGGACGCCGGCACCCCGCTGGTGGTCCGCAATCTGCGCAAGGCCTACGACGACGGGTTCGTGGCGGTCGAGGAGATCAGCTTCTCGGTGGAACGCGGCCAGGTGGTCGGTCTGCTCGGCCCGAACGGCGCCGGCAAGACCACCACGCTGCGGGTGCTGATGGGGCTGACCATGCCGACCGCGGGCGAGGCGCTGGTTTTCGGGCACCGGCTGGTGCCGGGCGCGCCGATCCTGTCCCGGGTGGGCGCGCTGGTCGAAGGGCCGGGCTTCCTGCCCCATCTGAGCGGGTACGAGAACCTCCGCGCCTACTGGCGGGCGACCGGACGGCCGTGGGCGGACGCCCGGTTCGACGAGGCGCTGGAGATCGCCGGGCTCGGCCAGTCGGTGCACCGCAGGACCAGGAACTACAGCCACGGCATGCGGCAGCGGCTGGCCATCGCCCAGGCCATGCTCGGCATGCCGGAACTGCTGGTGCTGGACGAGCCGACGGACGGGCTGGACCCGCCGCAGATCGCCGAGATGCGCCGGGTGCTGCGGCAGTACGCCACCGACGGCCGGGCGGTGCTGGTCTCCAGCCACCTGCTCGCCGAGGTGGAGCAGACCTGCACCCACGCGGTGGTGGTCAACAAGGGCCGGATCGTGGCGGCCGGTCCGGTCGAGGACATCGTCGGCGAGTCGCCGTCGGTGCAGCTGGACGTGTCCGACGTGCCGGCCGCCACGAAGGTGCTGTCCGGCCTCGGGGTGCGTTCGGTGACGCCGGACGGTGGCACCGGCCTGATCGTCGACATGAACGGGACGCCCCGCACCGAGTTGGTGGCGTCGCTGGTCCGGGCCGGTGTCGGCGTGGACCGGGTGGTGCCCCGCCGCCGGCTCGAGGACGCGTTCCTGGCGCTGGTCGGGGACAACTCGCGAGGGAGTGGAGACCGATGAGTGCAGCTGCTACGGGGTATCGGCCGTCGGCCACGTTGCCGATCGGCGCGGAGATCCGCCGGCAGGCCGCGCGCCGGCGTACCCAACTGGCTCTGGGTTTCATGGTCCTGCTGCCGTTGATCGTGCTGTTGGCGTTCGAGTTCGGCGGCGGCGAGGACGACGCCGAGAGCGACCAGTTCGCCAGCCTGGTCGACCTGGCCACCTCGGGCGGGCTCAACTTCGCCCTGTTCAGCATCTTCGTGTCCGCGTCGTTCCTGCTGGTCGTGGTGGTCGCGCTGTTCTGTGGCGACACGGTGGCCAGCGAGGCGTCCTGGGGCAGCCTGCGGTACCTGCTCGCGGTCCCGGTGCCGCGGGCCCGCCTGCTCGCCGTCAAGCTGATCGTGGCGCTGCTGTACTCGCTGGTCGCGCTGCTCACGCTGGTCGGCACGGCGCTGCTGGTGGGCACGGTCCGGTACGGCTGGCATCCGCTCGGCAGCACCATCGCCGCGGAGATCCCGGCCGGCGAGGGGCTGCTCCGGCTGCTCGGCATCGTCGGGTACCTGGCGGTGGTCATGCTGGTGGTGGCCGGCCTGGCGTTCCTGCTGTCGGTGCTGACCGACGCCGCGCTGGGTGCGGTCGGCGGTGCCGTCCTGCTCTGGATCCTGTCCGGCATCCTGGACCAGATCGAGGCGCTCGGCGCGATCCGCAACGTCCTGCCCACCCACTACAGCGAGGCCTGGCTGGGCCTGCTCTCCACCCCGATGCAGACCGACGACCTGGTCAAGGGCACGATCGGGGCGGTCTGTTACGCCACGCTGTTCTGGGGGCTGGCGTTCTGGCGATTCACCCGTAAGGACATCACGTCGTAGGCGACGCAGCTCACAGATGGGATTCCGTGCTGGCGTTCATCGCAGCGCCCCGTAAACTCGTGGTCACAACTGAATACCTCATCCAGAGGGGCTGAGGGATACGGCCCGTTGACGCCCCGGCAACCACCACGCATGTCTCGATGACGAGGCCGAGCGCGGCAGGTGCTAATTCCGTCCCCGCGTGCGTCTGCCGCAGGGGAAAGATGAGAGGAAGGCCTCAATGACGTCCACCGTCAGTGCACCCGCTGTCACCCCCGCCGCCACCGGTCCGGCGCGCGCCCTGGTCTGCCGGGGCTGCGGCACCGAGTTCCCGCTGGCCGCCCAGCACGCCTGTTACGAGTGTTTCGGCCCGCTCGAGGTGGCCTACGACCCGGCCGCCCTCGCGCGGGTCACCAGGGCGGAGATCGAGGCGGGACCGCAGAACATCTGGCGGTACGCCGGGCTCCTGCCGGCCGGTCAGGATCCGGCCACCCGGGTCTCGCTGGACCCGGGCCTCACCCCGCTGATCAGTGCGCCGGCCCTGGCCGCGGCCATCGGGCTGGACGCGCCGCTGTGGGTGAAGGACGACTCGGCCAACCCGACCCACTCGTTCAAGGACCGGGTCGTCTCGGTGGCGCTCACCGCCGCGCGCGGGCTCGGCTTCACCCGCTTCGCCTGCGCCTCCACCGGCAACCTGGCCAACTCGGTCGCCGCGCACGCGGCCCGTGCCGGGGTGCCCAGCATCGTGTTCATCCCGGGCGACCTGGAGCAGGGCAAGATCATCACGACCGCGGTGTACGGCGGCGACCTGGTCGCGATCGACGGCTCGTACGACGACGTGAACCGGCTCTGCAGCGAACTCGTGGAGACCGACGAGTTCGAGGACACCGCGTTCGTCAACGTGAACGTGCGGCCGTACTACGCCGAGGGCTCCAAAACACTCGGCTACGAGGTCGCCGAGCAGCTCGGCTGGCGCATCCCGGCCCAGGTGGTCATCCCGATGGCCAGCGGCGAGCTGCTCACCAAGATCGACAAGGCGTTCACCGAACTGGTCGAGATCGGGCTGGTGGAGGCGCCGGCCGGAGGCTGGAAGGTGTTCGGTGCGCAGTCGGCCGGATGCAACCCGATCGCCACGGCGCTGCACGGCGGCACCGACCAGATCACCCCGGTGAAGCCGACCGGCATCGCGAAGTCGCTGAACATCGGCGACCCGGCCGCCGGCGCGTACGCGATCGAGGCGGTCCAGCGCACCGGCGGCTGGATGGACTACGCCGACGACGACGAGATCCGGGCGGCGATCCGGCTGCTGGCCCGGACCACCGGCGTGTTCGCCGAGACGGCCGGCGGGGTGACCGTGGCGGTGCTGCAGAAGCTGGTGGCCGCCGGCAAGCTCGACCCGACCCAGGAGACCGTCGTGTTCAACACCGGCGAGGGGCTGAAGACGCTCGACGCGGTCGCCGGACTGGTCGGGCCGACGCATCGGATCAAGCCCTCGCTGCGGGGCGCGCGGGACGCTGGCCTGCTGGGTTAACCCGCTGTAGTCAGCAATCTGACCGACCGTCGATTTTCCATCCTCCGAGGACTTGCGAACCGGTCCCAGGCTCGGCAGGATGCTCTACGCGGGAGGACGCGACGCCGTACGTGGCCCCACCTTCGAGCTTGGCGACAATCTCCGAGGGGCCCAACGACCCAGTGCCGGAGGCGCTGTGCGCGTGTCCTCCCGACCAATCTCTCAAGCGGTAAATCGGTCGCGGCGGACCCGATGTGCGAGCACGCTCGGTCCATGCAGATCGACGTGGCTTCGTTCGGCGACACCGACGAGTCGGCTGCTCGCCACGCTCACGACATATTTTGTGCGGCCAATCTGGCCCGGACCCCCGATATGCCGGTCCCCTCGTTCCGCATCTTCCGGGACGAGGTCTACAAGCCGTTCCCCGGCGTCCGCAAGGAGCGGGCGATCGGATATCTGGACGGCGAACCGGCCGGCTACCTCCTGATCATGCTGCCGCAGCAGGACAATCTGGACAACGCTTCGATCGAGCTCTACGTTCATCCGCGGCACCGGCGCCGGGGCGTCGGGCGTGCCGTCCACGCCTGGGCGGTGCAGCGGATCCGCGCGCTCGGCCGCAAGCGACTCAACGGCGAAACCGTGCAGAACGAGGACGGGTCGGACGCCTTCGCCGCGGCGATGGGTGCGAGCGCGGCGCTCGCCGAGACCCGCAGCCGGCTCGACGTCACGGCATCCGCCCAGCCGCGCTGGGACGCGATGCTGGCCGAGGCGTGGACCCACGCCGACGGCTACCGGTTCGTCCGCTGGGAGGGCGTGCCGCCGGAGCGGTACCTCGACGACGTGGCGTACCTGGACAGCCGGCTGAACGCCGACGCGCCGACCGGCGACCTGGACCTGGAGCCGGAGAAGGTCGACGCGGACCGGGTACGCCGTACCGAGCTGCAGCGGCGGGACCGCGGGTTCCGGCGCTTCCACGGCGGCATCGAGCACGTCGCCACCGGCCGGCTGGTGGCCTGGACCGTGCTGGCCGGGCACCCGGACAACCCGGATCACCTCTGGCAGAACATCACCCTGGTCGACCCGCCGCACCGCGGGCACCGGCTCGGCCTAGTGGTGAAGCTGGAGAATCTGCGGTACGCCCGCGAGCACTGGCCCGCCCTGGCCGCGATCGACACCTGGAACGCCTCGTCGAACGAACACATGCTCGCCATCAATGTGGCGATGGGGTTCCGTCCGGTCGACTCCTGGATGCAGTGGCAGCAGACCGTGTGAACCGCGCCGCCCAGGGCCGCAGCGGCAGCTCCGGGTAGCCGCCGGTGTGCAGCCCGGCGTGCCGCTCGAAGAAGTTGCGGCTGCCGTACGACCCGGTCAGCGCGTACGACCAGCCGCACAGCACCCAGTACGCCGGCCAGAACAGCGGCCCGAGCACCGCGTACTGGCCGGCGTGCCGGGTCTCGTGGTCCAGCAGGGCGGACCGCTCGTCGGCCAGCAGCCACTCCGCGGTCCGCCGGGTGATGATCACCGAACCGACCGTGAAGCAGGTGGCCGGCGGGATCCGGCGGCGGTAGCCCTCGGCGATCAGCACCCCGTCCCGCCCGCGGCGGATCCGGGCGCCGGTGACGAGCGCGAGCAGCAGCCCCGCGCCGGTGGTGCCGTTCACCGCGGTGAGCAGCGTCCGGGCCAGGTGGCGGCGGCTCCGCGCGGCCATCAGGCGGCCCTGCGCATCTGCAGCTCGGTGAGGGCGGGGATGACCGGGTGCGGCACCCGTACCCCGGTGTCCGTGAAGCCCAGCCGCTGGTACGCCCGGACCGCGCGGTCGTTGCCGACCACCACCTCGAGCATCAGGTCGGGCCGGCCCGACGCACGGGACCAGTCCGCGACCGCCTCGATCAGCTCGGCCAGCACGCCGCGGCCCCGGTGCGCCGGCGTGATGTACACCGCGAACACGACGGTCACGTCCGGCTCCTCGGGCAGCACGGTGCCGCCCGCGTGCCCAATCAGCCGGCCGCCCGGGTCGGCCACGAACTGCGCCAGTCCGGGGCCGGACGAGGCCTGTGAGATGCGCCGCCGGTAGTCGGCGTGCGGGCGGGCGGCGGCCTGGGCCAGCGTCTCGAGGAAGGCCAGCGGGCTGTCCGCCAGCATCTCCAGGCGCAACGCCCGCATCCGGGCGGCGTCGCCGGGCGTGACCCGGTGCACGGTGTGCGTGCGTACGGGCGCCGTCGTGAGAGCCATGCTGTCTGCCTACCCGTCCGGGCCCGGGGGCGGCAAGCGGGTTGCCCGGATCCGACCCGGGCGCGGGAGGCACCGGATAGTCCCCCGACAAGTGCCGTGTCCTTGCACTCGCCCCCTCGGAGTGCTAAACAAGTCATTGGCACTCGCACCACGTGAGTGCCAGCAGGTCGGGACGGTGGGGTCTCGGCCGCGGCTTCGCCATCGGGGCCGCGGTGCAGGACCGGTCGTCGCGGGCTATCCGGCTCGGCCTGAGGACGTCACATCGCCAGGTGGTGACGTCCGCAGAGTTCCGCAACGTGCGGGAGGCGGGGCCGAGGAGGCCCGGCACCGCGAATGTCCAGGAGGACACAGCCGTATGGCCAAGATCATCGCATTCGACGAGGAAGCTCGTCGCGGCCTCGAGCGGGGCATGAACCAGCTCGCTGACGCCGTCAAGGTGACGCTGGGCCCCAAGGGCCGCAACGTCGTGCTCGAGAAGAAGTGGGGAGCGCCCACCATCACCAACGATGGTGTGTCGATCGCCAAGGAGATCGAGCTCGAGGACCCGTACGAGAAGATCGGCGCCGAGCTGGTCAAGGAGGTCGCCAAGAAGACCGACGACGTCGCCGGTGACGGCACGACGACGGCGACCGTCCTCGCCCAGGCTCTGGTCCGCGAAGGCCTGCGCAACGTCGCGGCCGGCGCGAACCCGATGGCCCTCAAGCGGGGCATCGAGGCCGCCGTGGCGAGTGTTTCCGAGGCTCTGACCCAGCTCTCCAAGGACGTGGAGACCAAGGAGCAGATCGCCTCCACCGCCTCCATCTCCGCCGGTGACTCCACGGTCGGCGAGATCATCGCCGAGGCCATGGACAAGGTCGGCAAGGAAGGCGTCATCACCGTCGAGGAGAGCAACACCTTCGGGCTCGAGCTGGAGCTCACCGAGGGCATGCGCTTCGACAAGGGCTACATCTCGGCGTACTTCATGACCGACGCCGAGCGGATGGAGGCCGTCTTCGACGACCCGTACATCCTGATCGCCAACAGCAAGATCTCCGCGGTCAAGGACCTGCTGCCGGTCCTCGAGAAGGTCATGCAGGGCGGCAAGCCGCTGATCATCATCGCCGAGGACGTCGAGGGCGAGGCCCTGGCGACCCTGGTGGTCAACAAGGTCCGTGGCACCTTCAAGTCCGTCGCCGTCAAGGCCCCGGGCTTCGGCGATCGCCGCAAGGCCATGCTGGACGACATCGCCATCCTCACCGGTGGCACGGTCATCAGCGAGGAGGTCGGCCTCAAGCTGGACGCCGCCGACCTGAGCCTGCTGGGCCAGGCCCGCAAGGTCGTCATCACCAAGGACGAGACGACGATCGTCGACGGTGCCGGCAACGCCGAGCAGATCCAGGGCCGGGTCAACCAGATCCGCGCCGAGATCGAGAAGTCGGACTCCGACTACGACCGCGAGAAGCTGCAGGAGCGCCTGGCCAAGCTGGCCGGCGGTGTTGCGGTCATCAAGGTCGGCGCGGCCACCGAGGTCGAGCTGAAGGAGCGCAAGCACCGCATCGAGGACGCCGTGCGCAACGCCAAGGCGGCCGTCGAAGAGGGCATCGTCCCCGGCGGTGGCGTGGCGCTGGTGCAGGCCGGCAAGACCGCGTTCGACAAGCTGGACCTGGTCGGCGACGAGGCGACCGGTGCCAACATCGTCAAGGTCGCGCTCGACTCCCCGCTGCGGCAGATCGCCGTCAACGCCGGCCTCGAAGGCGGCGTCGTGGTGGAGAAGGTGCGCAACCTCGAGGCCGGCCACGGCCTGAACGCCGCGAACGGCGAGTACGTCGACCTGCTGGCCGCGGGCATCATCGACCCGGCCAAGGTCACCCGCTCGGCGCTGCAGAACGCCGCGTCGATCGCCGCGCTGTTCCTCACCACCGAGGCGGTCGTGGCGGACAAGCCCGAGAAGACCCCGGCCCCGGCCGGCGCCCCGGGCGGCGGAGACATGGACTTCTAAGTCCAGTACGGCACATCGGAAGGGCGGGTCGCTTCGGCGGCCCGCCCTTCTGGCGTGCGGGCGTGCGGGAGAGGATGACCGGGTGACCACGTACACCGGACAAGAGATCGCCGAACTGGGCCTGGACGGATGGGTATACCTGCCCGGAGGCCTGCAGACCCGCATCGCCACCCCGGACTTCGCGGCGGGCGTCGACCTCGTCGCGGCGATCGGCGCGGCGACCGCCGCGGAGCCGCACCACCCCGACATGAATCTCCGTTCCACCCACGTCGATGTCCGCCTGACCTGCTACGACACGAAGGGAGTGACCGACCGGGACCTCCGGCTGGCCCGGACGGTCTCCGCCGTCGCCGCCGACGCCGGTCTGGCCACCGCCCGCACCGGCGTGTCCCGGCTCGAGTTGGCGCTGGACAGTCCGGACCACGCCGCGGTGCTCCCGTTCTGGACGGCCGTGCTGGCGGGGGAGCCGGACGACCCCGAGGTGCGTGATCCGGCCGACGTGCTGCCGGCGATCTGGTTCCAGAAGTCCGGTCGGGACGAGCCCCGGCAGCGCTGGCACCCCGACGTCTGGGTGGACCCGGCCGAGGTCCAGCCCCGGATCGACGCCGCGCTGGCCACCGGCGGGACGCTGGTCAGCGACGCGAAGGCACCGAGCTTCTGGGTGCTCGCCGACCCGGACGGCAACCGGGTCTGCCTCTGCACCTGGCAGGACCGGGGCGACCTCGTCGATTTCTGACGCCGGCGCCGACCGGCTGACCCGGTCGACTCGGGGGTGGTCACGCCGTTCCGCGGTGATCCGTGGGACGGGGCGCCCGGAGTGGGTGCCGAGTCGCCGGATACAGCCTCCGGAACGACGCCCCGGAGGGATACCCTGGGACGGGTGCGTGATCCCTCGGTCTCCCGCTATGCGGCCGGTCGGCTCTCCCCGATCCGGCGCGTCGCCGATCTGCGGCGACTCCGCGGCGAGCAGTTCGACGTGCTCGTCATCGGCGGCGGGGTCACCGGCGCCGGTGCTGCCCTGGACGCCGCCTCCCGCGGCCTGCGCGTCGCCCTGGTCGAAGCGCGTGACCTGGCGGCCGGCACCTCCAGCCGGTCCAGCAAGCTGATCCACGGCGGCCTGCGCTACCTGGAACAGCTCGAACTCCACCTGGTGCACGAGGCGCTGACCGAGCGCGGGCTGCTGGCCAGCCGGATCGCGCCGCACCTGGTCCGCCCGGTGCCGATCCTGGTGCCGCTGCCCGCGGTGTCCGTGCCGGCCCGCACCTGGCACCGGTTCTACTACGGCCTGGGCGTGGCCGCCTACGACGCGTTCGCCGGGCTGTTCGGTCCGGGGCGCGGCATGCCGATGCACCGGCACCTCACCCGGGACGGCGCCCGGCACCTGTTCCCCAGCCTGCGCGCCGACGCGGTGAGCGGCGCCATCCGCTACTACGACGGGCAGGTCGACGACGCCCGGCTGGTGGTCAACCTGGCCCGGACCGCGGCCAGCCTGGGTGCGGCCGTGGTGACCAGCGCCCGGGTCACCGGCTTCGTCCGGGAGGCCCGCGAGGTGGTCGGCGTCCGGGTCCGCGACCTGGAGTCGCCGGACAGCGGAGAGTTCGAGGTCCGCGCCCGCACCGTGGTCGCCGCCACCGGCGTGTGGAGCGACGACCTCTCGCAGATGCTCAGCGACGTCGGCGTCCGGCCCGGCCTGCGGGTCCGCGCATCCAAGGGCGTACACCTGGTGGTGCCCCGGTCCGCGATCACCGGCGACGCCGGTCTCATCCTCCGCACGCCCACCTCGGTGCTGTTCGTCATCCCGTGGGGCGGCCACTGGATCATCGGCACCACGGACACCGACTGGCAGCTCGACCGGTCCCACCCGGCCGCGTCCGCCCGCGACATCCGCTACCTGCTCGACCAGGTCAACACGGTGCTGGACCGGCCGCTGACCACCGACGACATCGAAGGCGTGTACGCCGGGCTGCGCCCGCTGCTGTCCGGCGAGGCGGACTCCACGTCGAAGCTGTCCCGCGAGCACGCGGTGGTCGAGCCGATGCTGGGCCTGCTGCTGGTGGCCGGCGGCAAGTACACGACGTACCGGGTGATGGCCGCGGACGTGATCGACCGGGCGGTGCGCCGGCTCGGTGGCCCGGCCCGGCCGTCCCGCACCGACCAGTTGCCGCTGCTCGGCGCGGACGGCTACGCGTCGGCGTGGCGGGACCGGCAGGACGTGGCACGCCGGCACGGGGTCACCGCCGGCGTGGTGGAACACCTGCTGGAGCGGTACGGCACGCTCACCACCCACCTGCTCGCCATGATCTCGGCGGATCCGGCGCTCGCCACGCCGCTGCCCGGCGCACCGGAATACCTGGCCGCCGAGGTGGCGTACGCGGTGCTGGCCGAGGGCGCGCTGCACCTCGACGACGTGCTCACCCGGCGTACCCGCATCTCGATCGAAACGCCGCACCGCGGCGCCGAAACGGCCGCGCATGCGGCCAAGGTGATGGCCGACGCACTCGGCTGGACCGAAACGGTCCGCGCCCGCGAGGTCGAGCACTACCGGGCCCGGGTGGAGGCGGAACGGCAGTCCCAGACCATGCCGGACGACCTGACCGCGGACGCCGCCCGGCTCGGCGCCCCGGACGTGCGTGGCTTCGCCGCCGACCGCGGCATCCGGCTCCTGCACGTCGACCTTTGATCCTCGTCGACGAACCCCGGTGGCCGGCCCGCGGGCGGCTCTGGTCCCACCTGGTCAGCGACGTGTCCTACGACGAACTGCACGTCTTCGCGGAGATGCTGGGCGCGCCGCGGCGGGCGTTCGACCGGGACCACTACGACATCCCGTCGTCGCGTTTCCCGAGCGCGCTGTGGCTGGGAGCGGTGCTGGTGCCGCCGCGGGAACTCGCCGCCCGGCTCAGGGCCGCGGGGCTCCGCCGGCCAAAGCACCTAGCTCGGCGCTGAGGTTCGCCCGGGCCCGCTCCTCCCAGGCGTCCCGGAGCGGCGCCAGCCGGTAGATCGACGGCAACTCCAGCAGCGCGCGCAGCACCTGCGTACGCCCGGCCCGGAACACGTCGTCCGGCACGTGCGCGTACTCCCGGCGGATCGCGTCGGTGTACTCGGCGTACCCCTGCGGGTCCCGCGCCAGCACCGCCAGGTCCGCGTCACAGAGCAGCTCGCCGTCCGGATCGTCGGCCGTGGTGGCGTGGCCCGCGGTGAGCCCGACCAGCCGCGCCACCTCGGCGGCCACGTCGTCGGGCGCGCCCAGCGTGGCGAGCAGGCCACGGGCGAACTCGGCGCTGTCCCGCTCGTTCGCGTCGCCCAGCGCCCGCGGGTCGTACACCGCGTCGTGCAGCCAGGCCGCGAGCCGCACCCGGTCCGGATGCGGAGCCAGGCCGGCGAACCGATCAACCACATCGAGTACGGCGCTCAGATGCGTCACGTCGTGATACTGCCGTTGCGGCTCGGACCAGCGCCCGAGCAGGTAGGTCCCGGCCGCTTCGAGGTCCCCGTCGGCGGCCGTGGCACCGGCGTTCCGGGCGGCGTCCCGCCAGCGT
Source organism: Jidongwangia harbinensis (assembly GCF_020216025.1). Lineage (GTDB taxonomy): Bacteria > Actinomycetota > Actinomycetes > Mycobacteriales > Micromonosporaceae > Actinoplanes > Actinoplanes harbinensis. The sequence goes on from NZ_JAIWNC010000008.1 coordinate 71,117, forward strand.
TCCACCAAGCTCGTCACGCCGTCATCCTGGCATGGCGGGTTTCCGGGGACGGGGGTGGTCGGGCCGCTGCCGGACGGCTGGTCCGGCGCGGCGGTCGCGGCGGGTCGCGGCACATCGCGACGGCTTGCGGCGGTTCGCGGCGCTTCGCGGCGGCTTGCGGCGGGTCGCGGTGCTTCGCGGCGGCTTGCGGCGGGTCGCGGTGCTTCGCGGCGGCTTGCGGTGGCTCGCGGTGCTTCGCGGCGGTTAATAGTGACTCGCGGTTGTTCGCGGCGAGTCGCGGCGGTCGCGGAGGCGGGCTTGCCTCGCTGCGAGTTACGCGGCGGCGGCTTCGCCTACGCCCGCGCCTCGTTGGCGGCGTTGGGGGTCGCCTGGATCTTGCTGCTCAGCGTGCCGATCTTGGTGAGTTGTGGTCGATATATGGAGCCATAACTCCACGAGTTCCGCCGTGGCGACCGACGTCCGCGCGATTCGACCGCGGTGCTGGCCGGAGCCGACTCGACTCCCGCGGCCTCGGCGGGGCTTGAACCTCACGGCTCGGCGGCCTCGATGGCCCCGCGCCCTGCCGACGGCGAACGTATGGAGTTGGGGTGCGGAGCGTGCCGTAGGTCCGCACGGGCGGTGGGGGCGTGGTGGGTGTGTGGGGGTGGGGTGCGGAGCGTGCCGTAGGTCCGCACGGGCGGTGGGGGCGTGGTGGGTGTGTGGGGGTGGGGTGCGGAGCGCGCCGTAGGTCCGCACGTTCGTGGCTGGGTGTAGATCCCCACACCGGGCGAAGAGCGGCGGCTGCGGCGGCTGCGGCTGTCGGTCTCCAGGGCTGGAGGCTCCGAGACCCGCGTCGAACGGGCCGCCGGCGGCGTAGGCGCGGCGACGGGGGACGGGTGGGTGCTCCGCAGTTAGGGTCGCAGGCATGACGGACGCCGGGTCGCCCCGCGGACTCGCGGCCACGTTGCACGGGGTCGGCAGCCGCTCGCAGACCGGGGCGGCGCGCGGCCTGCACCGGGTGCGCGGCGCGCTCGCGCTGGCCGGCCAGGCCGGAGTGGCCGCGGGGCTGGCCTGGTTCATCGCGCACGACCTGTTCGGCCGTCCGATGCCGTTCTTCGCGCCGATCGCCGCCGTGATTACCCTGGCCTCGTCGGTGGGGCAACGGGTTCGGCGCACCAGCGAACTGGTCCTCGGCGTCGCCATCGGCATCGGCATCGGCGACGCCGTCATTCTGCTCATCGGCAGCGGCCCGTGGCAGATCGCGCTGGTCGTGGTCGGCGCGATCCTGGTGGCATCGGCGGTCGGCGGGGGCACCCCGCTGGTGGTGCAGTCGGCCTCCTCGGCGGTGCTGGTCGCCACGCTGACGTCCAGCACCGGCCTGCCCTGGAGCCGGTTCCTCGACGCGCTCGTCGGCGGGGCGGTGGGTCTGCTGGTCATGACGCTGCTGCTGCCCTTGAACCCGCTCACCGTGGTCCGGCGGGCCGCCGCGCCCGCGCTCACCGCACTCGCCGACGGGCTGCGCCAGGTCGCCCGCGGGCTCGCCGCCGGCGACGCCGAGGTCGTCCAGGGTGCCCTGGCGGACCTGCGCGCCGCGGAGGCGACCTTCGCCGCGTTCTCCGCCGCGGTCGCGGCCGCCCGGGAGAACGTCGCCTTCGCACCCGCCCGGTGGCGTGCGCGGGGCCCGCTCGGCCAATATGTCGACGGCGCCGACCAGCTGACGTACGCACTCCGCAACGTGCGCGTGCTGACCCGGCGAGCGGCGACCGCGCTGAACGACGCCGAGCCGATTCCCGAGGTGCTGCCGGAGTCGATCCGGCTGTTCGGCGACGCGGTAGACCTGCTGCGTCAGGAGTGGGAGTCCGGCGCCGAGCCGGTAGCCGCGCGGGAACGGGCGTTGCGGGCGGCGGCGGAGTGCGGCCGCGCCTACGACGAGGGCGTCGGCTTCTCCGGCGGCGTGATCGTGGCGCAGGTCCGGACCGCGGTGACGGACCTCTTGCGGGCCACCGGGATCGAGTACGCCGAGGCGCCCCGGATGGTGCGGCGGGCGATCGGATGGAACCGGCGGCCACGTTCCGGCCGGAGAAGCCCGGGTCGGTCCCGTCCCGGCTCGCCCGGCCACGACCCGGCTTGAGTCCGCGCAGCCGGCTGGCTTGAGTCCGCGCAGCCGGCTGGCTTGAGTCCGCGCAGCCGGCTGGTTTGAGCCCGCGCAGCCGGGCTGGCTTGAATCCGGGCTGTCGGCTGGAGGACGGGCTGCCGGTTGGCTTGAGTCCGGGCTGTGGTCTGGTTTGAGGCGCCGGGCTGTGGGCTGGCCTGAGGCTGGGTGGCCGGCCCGCCTGAGGCCGGGCAGCCGGCCGGGCGGGTGGGAGCCGGTCCGCGCGGGCACCCTGCGGCCGGATGGCGAGCGGGTGGCTACGCTGGCTGCATGGCCGACGATGCACCGGGCGGGTCGCCCGACCAGCCCGCCCCGCCACCGGCAGGCGAGTCCCCCGCAGGCTCCCACCCGGCGCCGCCGACCATCCCGGTCATCGACACCGGAGCCGGGCAGACGACCGCGATCTCCGGAGCGGAACCGGCTGTGCCGTTGCCGGCTGCGGCGCCGACGGCTGCGCTCGCAGGAGCGGAACCGGCTGTGCCGTTGCCGGCTGCGGCGCCGACGGCTGCGCTCGCAGGAGCGGAACCGGCTGTGCCGTTGCCGGTCGCGGAGCCCACGGCCGCGCTCACCGGCGCCGAACCGGCCGTGCCCTTTCCCGCCGCACCGGACCCGGCCGGATCACCCGTCCCAGCGGTGACGTCCAACGGCCGGCGGACCGGCTGGCGCCGCTGGTTGCCGCTGGTTGGCGTGATCACCTTCATCGCGCTCTGCTCCGTCGCCATGCTGCTCATCCTGGGCTTCAGTAACGGCATCGCCGGCCTGTTGATCGGACTCGGTGCCGCGATCCTGCCGGTGCCCGTACTCGTCGGGTGTTTCCTCTGGCTCGATCGCTACGAGCCGGAACCGACCCGCTACCTGGTCTTCTGCTTCGCCTGGGGCGCGTCCGTCGCGACCCTGGTCGCGCTCGGCGTCAACACCGGCGGCGCGTACCTGTTCGACCGGCTCGGCCTGCCGGACGCGCTGGTCGCCGTGCTGATCGCGCCGTTCATCGAGGAGACGATGAAGGCGCTCGGCCCGATTCTGCTGCTGTGGCGGCGGCGCCGGGAATGGTCCGGCATCACCGACGGCATCGTCTACTGCGGACTGGCCGCGATCGGTTTCGCCATGGTGGAGAACGTCCTCTACCTGGGCGGCCACGGGTACGCGGCGGGCGCCGACCAGTACGGCCCGGCGACCGGCATCCAGAACGTGTTCCTCATTTTCATCGTCCGGATTCTGTTCACCGGGTTCGCGCACCCGCTGTTCACCTCGATGGCCGGCGTCGGCCTGGGCCTGGCCTCCCGCTCCGGTGACCGCCGGGTGAAATGGCTCGCGCCGATTGCCGGCCTGTTGCTCGCGATGATCCTGCACGGCCTGTTCAACCTGCTCCCGACGTTGTCGGTGGCCACCGGCGAAACCCTGATCATGCTGTACGGGTACCTCGGCTTCATGGTCCCGTTCTTCTTCCTCACCGTCGGGTTCGCCATCGCGCTGCGCGGCTGGGAGGGCCGGCTCAGTGAACGGGTGCTGCCCCACTACGTGCGCACCGGCTGGCTGTCCCCGCCCGAGGTGGCGGCGCTCGGCAACCTGGGCCGGCGGCATTCGGCGCGGCGGTGGGCGAAGCGGGTGGCCGGCGCGGACGGGCTGAAGGCGATGCGCGGCTTCCAGTTCTCGGCGACCCAACTGGCCATCCTCCGCGACGGCATGCAGCGCGGCCTGGACCGCAAGCCGAAGGACATCGAGCAGTCCGCGGCCGAGGAACAGCGGCTGCTGGGGGCGATCAGCACGTACCGGTCGGCGTTCGTGGGCCGGGACCCGCAGATGCCGCCGGCGTTCTGGGACGGGAACCACTACCGGATCGCGTTCCCGGACGGGGTGACCCGCGCGGTCGACGCGCCGTCGGAGCCGGTGATGCCGTTGCCGGTGCGGCTGGCGCCGCCGGTTCCGGTCGGCGCCGGTGGCGGGTATGGTCCGCCGCCGGCCTTCGGCTACGGCCCGCCGCCGGCCCAGTGGTACGGCCCCGGGTACGGTGCGCCGCCCACATCCGGTCCGGCTTATGGTGTGCCGCCGTCGTCTGGTCCGGCTTATGGTGTGCCGCCGTCGTCCGGGCCGGCCTACGGTGCGCCGCCGTCGAGCGGCGCCTATGGCGTCCCGTCGGTGTCCGCCTACCAGCCCGGCCCCAGCAACCAAGCCCAGCCGGGTTATCAGCAGCCTGGTTATGCGCAGCCGACCTATCCGCAGCCGACCTATCCGCAGCCGGGCTATCAGCAGTCGGGCTACCCGCAGCCGACCTACCCGCAGCCGGGCTATCAGCAGTCGGGCTACCAACAGCCGGGTTACCAGCAGGCCGGTTATCAGCAGCCTGGCTCTCAGCAGTCGGGCTACCAACAGCCGGGTTACCAGCAGGCCGGTTATCAGCAGCCTGGCTCTCAGCAGCCGGGTTACCAGCAGCCCGGGTCGCAGCCGACCGGCTACGAGCGTCCGACCTTCCCGCAGCCCGGCAACCCCGCGCCCGCGACGGCGCCGCAGTCCGGCACCGCTCACCCCGGCCACGCGCCGCAGTCCGGCCACGGCGGCACGCCGCCCGAGCCCGGAACGCACCCCGCGCCGCCGGCCGAGGCGCCGGAGCGGCCCCGACCGGAAGATCCGCCGAGCTGGCCCGGTCAGAGGTAGAGGCCGGTACCGTCCGACTCGACCCGGCTCGCGGCCACCGCGTGCACGTCCCGTTCGCGCAGCAGGATGTAGGCGCGGCCGTGCAACTCCACCTCGGCGCGGTCGTCGGGATCGAACAGGACCCGGTCGCCGACCACGATGGAACGCACGTTCGGGCCGATGCCCACCGCGGTCGCCCAGGACAGCCGGCGGCCCATGGACGCCGTGGCGGGGATTACGATGCCGGCGCTGGAGCGGCGTTCCCCCTCGCTGCCGTCGAGCCGGACAAGGACGCGGTCGTGCAGCATGCGGATCGGAAGTACCGATTCGGTCTGGGCTTCGGTGCTCACGACGCAGACGGTACGCCCGCACGGTCCGGTCGCGGGACAGGGCTGGTTTCTGCCGCCGGTCGGGGGACGGGCAGCATCCGACCACTACGGTGGAAGCCACGCGTCGACGGCGAGGGGGCTGGCGGTTGAGCCGGGTGCAGCGGGTCCGGGAGAACATCCGGAAGGCCTATGAGACGGGCCGGGATTCCGTACGCATGGCCCGCGCGGACCAGAACGGGGAGCCGGAGCTGGAGACCGAGGTGGAGTTCGCGCCGCCGCCCCGGGCCACGATGCCCGATCACCTGTCCACCTCGAGCCGGGACGACGCCGAGGTGCCGCATTCGCTGCGGATCGCCGCGGCCTGGTCGTGGCGGCTGATCGTGGTCGGTGTGGTCGGCTGGGCGTTGCTGCGGTTCATCGGCAATGTTCGGATCGTGGTCATCCCGCTGGCCATCGCGTTGCTGCTGTCGGCGCTGCTGGCCCCGGCGGTCGGCTGGCTGTTGAAGTTGCGGTTCCCGCGGTCGCTCGCCACGTTCCTGGTGCTGATCGGCGGCCTGGGTGGCGTGGCCGGCACGCTGACGCTGGTGGTCAGCCAGTTCGTGGACAGCCTGCGGGAACTCACCGACAACGCGAGCGCGGGGCTCCGGCAGATCCAGGAGTGGGCGCGGACCGGGCCGCTGCACCTGTCCGACGAGCAGGTGGACGACGCGATCGCCCAGTTGCAGGAGTGGGTGAACGCGAACACGTCGCAGCTCACCGCGACCGGCGTCGCCACCGCGACCACGCTGGCCGAGGTGATCACCGGCATGCTGCTGGTGCTGTTCGCCACGTTCTTCTTCCTGCGTGACGGGCGGAAGATCTGGCGGTTCGTGGTGCGGCTGTTCCCGGTCAACGTCCGCTGGTCGCTGTCCGACGCCGGTGACGCCTCCTGGTCCACGCTCGGTTCGTACGTCCGCGCCACGGTCCTGGTCGCCTTCATCGACGCTACCGGCATCGGTCTGGCCCTGGTGATCCTCGACGTCCCGTTCCCGCTGCCGCTGGCCGCGCTGGTGTTCCTGGGCGCGTTCGTGCCGATCATCGGGGCCAGCGTGTCCGGCGCGGTGGCGGTGCTGGTGGCGCTGGTCGATCAGGGCTGGGTGATCGCGCTGATCGTGCTGGGCGCGGTGATCCTGGTGCAGCAGATCGAGGGCCACGTCCTGCAGCCGTTGATCATGGGCCGGGCGGTGGCCATCCACCCGCTGGTGGTGATCATCGGTATCGCCTGCGGTGTGGTCCTGGCCGGCATCGTGGGCGCCCTGGTGGCGGTGCCACTGATCGCGGTGCTCAACACCGGCGTCCGCCGGTTGGCGCGGCGCCGGCCGGAGGTGCCGCCGGACGCGGTCGTGGTCACCGCCGGAGCCGTCCCGGGCACCGCGCCGGCCGAGCCGCGAGACGACCCGCACCACCCAAGCCCCAACGGCAAGGACAACAGCTGACCCCGACCGGCCGAGCCACGGCAGCCCGGGGTGGGGCCGAGCCACGTGATCCCCCCGGCCGGCCGAGCCGCGTGAGCCCCCGGTCGGCCGAGCCACGTGAGCCCGACCGGCCGAGCCACCCACCGCAGCCCGGGGCTGGCCGGTTTCGAGGTCAGGTGGTGGCGAGCCGCTTCAGGGCGCCCAGAGCGACCTCGGGCCGGGTGGTGTACCAGAACGGCGGCAGTGACTTGCGCAGGAAGGCGCCGTACCCCCGGGCGGTTTCCAGCCTTGAGTCCAGCACCGCCACCACGCCCTTGTCGCCGGTGGAGCGGATCAGCCGGCCGACGCCCTGGGCCAGGCGGACGGCGGCGATCGGCACGCTGACCGAGGCGAAGCCGGATCCGCCGGAGGCGTCCACCGCGGCGGCCCGGGCGGCGGCGAGTGGCTCGTCCGGGCGGGGGAACGGCAGACGGTCGATGAGTACGAGCTGACAGGCGTCGCCGGGCACGTCCACGCCCTGCCACAGCGACATGACGCCGAACAGGCAGCTGGAGCGGTCCTCCCGGAACTTGCGGACGAGCAGCGGCAGGCTCTCCTCGCCCTGGAGCAGGACCGGCAGGTCGGTGCGGGCGCGGACCAGCTCGGCGGCCTGGGTGGCGGCGCGGCGGGACGAGAACAGCCCCAGTGCCCGGCCGCCCAGGGCGGTGACCAGCTTGAGCAACTCCTCGCCGGCGGCGTCGGGCAGGCCGGACGCGGCGGGCCGGGGGAGGTGCGCGGCGACGTACAGGATGCCCTGCTTGGGATAGTCGAACGGGGAACCGACGTCCAGGGACTGCCAGCCGTCGCCGGACGACTGGTCGGCGGTGGCCGGGAGGCCGAGCGAGCGGGCCACGGTGTCGAACCGGCCGCCGAGGGTCAGCGTGGCCGAGGTGGCGACCACCGTGCGGTCCTCGTACAGCTTGGTGGCGAGCGTGCCGGCCACCGACAGCGGCGCCACCACCAGGGCGCGCCGGCCGCTGCCCAGGTCGGACTTCTCCACCCAGGCCACGTCGAAGTCGGACTCCTCGAGCAGCCGCTGCGCGGTGCCGGACAGGTCGTCGAGGGTGGCCTTGGCCTGCTGCTTGCGGACCGGGTCGGGGTCGTCGGACTTGATGTCGCCGACGGCGTCGAGCGCGGCCCGGAGCGCCTTGTCGAGCAGGATCACGGCCTGGGCCAGCAGCGGCGGCAGCCCGCCGGTGAGCCGGCCGGCCGGGACGTCGGCCAGCCCGACGGTGAGCGCGTCGGCGGCCTCGGACAGCGCCTCGGCGGTGGCCGGGGAGATCAGCGGGCGGGCCCGCTTGGCGGCCCGCTCGACCGCGTCCGGGGTGAGTTCGGCCTGGGCCGCGGAGGAGACCCGGTCGGCCAGCTCGTGCGCCTCGTCCACCACGAGCAGCTTGTGCGGCGGGACGATGTTGCGTTCCGCGAGCATGTCGACGGCGAGCAGGCTGTGGTTGGTCACCACCACGTCGGCCTCCCGGGCGCGGGCCCGGGACGCCTCGGCGAAGCAGTCCGCGCCGTACGGGCAGCGGGCTGCCCCGACGCAGTCCCGGGCCGGCATGGAGACCTGCCGCCAGGCGGTGTCGTCCACGCCCGGGTCCAGCTCGTCGCGGTCGCCGGTGGCGGTCTTGTCCGCCCAGGCCTGGAGCCGCTGGATCTGCTTGCCCAGCCGGCCGGCCTCGCCCAGCCACTGGGTGGCCCGGGGTGGCGCGTCGTCGAAGAGCGTGTCGCTGGGGCCCTCCTCGTCGGCGTGCTCCATCTTGGCCAGGCAGAGATAGTGGTGCCGGCCCTTCAGCACCGCGAACGTGGGCCGCCGGCCGAGCACCGGCTCGACCGCGTCGGCCAGCCGGGGCAGGTCGTGCTCGACCAGCTGGTTCTGCAGGGCCAGGGTGGCGGTGGAGACCACCACCGGGCCGTCGACCAGCAGCGCGGGGGTGAGGTAGGCGAGCGACTTGCCGGTCCCGGTGCCGGCCTGGACCAGCAGGTGCTCGCGGTTGCGGACGGCTTCCTCGATGGCCTGCACCATGGCCTGCTGACCGGGACGCGCGGCGCCGCCCGGTACCGCTCCCACGGCGGCGGTGAGGAGGTCGGATGCGGAGGCGGAACGGCGGCGTGATTTGGCGGGGGCGGTCACGACGAAGACCGTACCCGCCACCACCGACGAAACCGCGTCACCGTTAGGGTGCCAGTCATGCCGAGCGAGATGGTCCGGGTGGTCTACACGAAGTACGACGGTTCACCCCATCGTGACTATCCCGCCCGTCGCCTGCACGTCGATGACCTGGGCATCTGGGTCGGTGTGGCACGCGGCACAGTGTCCGTCTACCACGGACGTCCGTCCGTCGAGCAGATCCCGTTTGTCCTGCTCATCCCGCATTCCTCGTGGTGGACGGGGATGTTCAATCCGCCGCCGCGCACCAGCGAGGTGTACTGCGACATCACCACCCCGGCGCGGTGGGACGGCGACACCGTCCACATCGTCGACCTCGATCTGGACGTGGTACGCCGCCGCGCGACCGGCCTGGTCGAGCTGCGGGACGAGGACGAGTTCGCCGAGCACCGGGTCCGGTTCGGCTATCCGGACGACCTGGTCGCCGAGGCGCACGCCGCGGCCGCCCAGCTGCTGGAGGCGCTCGGCGACGGCAGCGAACCGTTCGCCACCGAGTACCGCAAGTGGCTGTCAGACGTCGTCGACTGAGCCGCCTCCGTCGTATCCTTCCGGCCTCCGCTCCGAGGCGGTGCGGTCGGCCGCGACCGAGCGCAGTTTCGCCGGGTTGAGCTGGTTGTAGATCGCCGTGATGCGGCCGTCCGCGATCGCCGCCGAGACCACCGAGAGTAGTTCCCGGCCGCTGTGCCACCGGCCCCGCACCAGCAGCCCGAGGTCGCCGTTGACCAGTACCGGCTCCATCCGCAGGCTGGTCAGGTCCAGCGCGCGGTGCTGGTAGATGCCGGCGTAGAAGCGGGCCACCTTGGCGGCGCCCAGCACCGGCCGGGTGCCGGCCGAGATCACGCCGCCGCCGTCGCCGATCGAGACCACGTCCGGCGCCAGCACGGCGGCGAGCGCCTGCAGGTCGCCGGAGGTGGCGGCGGTCAGGAACGCGTCCAGGACGCGGCGCTGCTCGTCGAGGTCGGCGGTGTGCCGGGCACCGCCCGCGGCGACCGCCCGCCGGCCCCGGGAGGCGTGCTGACGTGCGGCGGTGACCGTGGTGTTGAGGACGGCCGCGATCTCCTCGAACGGCACTCCGAACGCGTCGTGCAGTACCAGGGCGACCCGCTGTTCCGGGGTCAGCTTCTCGAGCACCACCAGCAGCGCCAGGCCGACGTCGTCGCTCAGCTCGGCCCGGGCCGCCGGATCGGGCGCGAACCCGGTGGGCAGGCGGGTGACCACCGGTTCCGGCAGCCACTGCCCGGGGTACGCCTCGCGCCGCACCCGCGCCGACTTCAGCACGTCGAGGCAGATCCGTCCGGTGACCGTGGTGAGCCATCCGCGTACGTCCTGGATCTCTCCGCCGGCCCGGGCCCGGTCGAAGCGCAACCAGGCCTCCTGCACCGCGTCCTCGGCCTCGGCCAGGCTGCCGAGCATGCGGTACGCGACGGCGGTGAGGTGCCGCCGTTCCTGCTCGAACTCGCTGGCTGCGGTGGGTGCGGTCGTCGGCGGCATGGAGGAATTCTCCGCGAGATTACCCGGTGCCGGGACCCTGATGTGACACAGTGGTCACCTCATACGTAACTTTTGTCCGGATTCGAGTGGGGGTCCGACCATGGCGAACGACGTGTCGACGGTGGCGGGCGGCATCACCGCGCTGGTCGGTGCGGCGGGTGCCGCAGCGGTCGGGATCAGGGTGCTGCGCCGGCCCGTTCCGTACCTGTCCCACGGGCACGGGCTGGCCGCCGCGGGCGCCACGGATCCGCTGCCGGCGGCCCTCCGGCGTGGACTGGGCGGGCTCACCGTCCCGGTTCGCCCCGGCCCGCACGGCGAGCTGTTCCTCGGGCCCGGTGCGCCGCAGCCGGGCCGTACCCTCCGGCGGTTGGTGCTGGCGCCGCTGTTCGCCCGCGCCCAGTCCCGCGGCGGCCGGCTCTTCCGGGATCAGCGGGTGCCGTTCCGGCTGGTGGTGGAGTTCGCCGGCCCGACCCGCGACGCGGAGACGTTGCTGCGGGCGTACCGGATGCTGGACCAGCAGTTGCGCGACCATGCGCCGCTGCTGAGCCGGTGCGTCGACGGCCGGATCGAGTCCGGCGCGGTGACCGTGGCGGTGGCCGGCATCGTCGACGCGCGGGCGCTGCTGGCCGCGCAGAGCCGCCGGTACGCGTTCGCCGACGGCTCGTTCGACGACATCGGTGACCGGTCCGCGCCGGCCGCGCTGGTGCCGATGATCAGTGAGCCGTGGACCCGGCGCTTCGGCTGGGACGGCCGCGAGCCCATCCCGGCGGAGGAACGGCACCTGCTGCACGCCATGGTGCAGGCGGCGCACGAGGACGGGCGTACCGTGCGGATCTCCGGCCTGACCAGCGGCTCGCGCGCCGGCCGGCGGGCGGTCTGGGCCGAGCTGGCCGCCGCGGGGGTCGATGTGATCGCCGACGCCGACCAGCGCGGACTGGTCACGTTCCTGCGGCAGCATCCGCCGGTCCGCACCCGGCCGGCCCCGGTGCGCCGGAGCACCCCGGCGCCGGCCGGCGCCTCGTCCGAGAGTTTCTGACCGGGTACTTTCCGGCATCTAAAGTGAACGGCGGGTGAACGCGAGCTGAACTGCTGCTGTGCAGGGGTAGGCGGCTCATGGTCGTGGAGATGCGTTACCTAGCATTCCCCGGGGATCGCCGAGACCTGCCGGCACCGACTGACTCCACCCGTCCGCCCGTCGATCGAGGTTCGCGCCGTGAAGTTCTCCTTCCGCCCCACCGAGGGCGCCTTCTACGAACTATTCACCCGGGCCGCCGCCAACCTCGTCCGCGGCACCGAACTGCTCAACGAACTCGCGCTGCCCGGTGTGGACGTGCAGTCCGTCAGCGACCGGCTGACCGACGTGGAGCACGACAGCGACCAGATCACCCACGATCTGTACAAGAAGATCAACTCGACGTTCATCACCCCGTTCGACCGGGAGGACATCTACTCCCTGGGCTCCCAGCTGGACGACGTGATGGACCACCTCGAGGCGGTCGGCAACCTGCTCTACCTGTACGGCCTCACCGAGTTGCCGTCGCTCCCGCGGGAGATGCACGAACTGGTCAACGTGCTGGACCAGCAGGCGAAGATCACCGCGGAGGCGATGCCCCGGCTCCGGGCGATGAAGGATCTCGAGGAGTACTGGATCGAGATCAACCGGCTGGAGAACGACGGCGACCGCGCGTACCGGATGCTGTTGGTCCGGCTCTTCTCCGGTGAGTACGACGCGCTCACGGTGCTCAAGATGAAGGAGGTCGCCGACGAGCTGGAGGCCGCCTGCGACGCCTTCGAGCACGTGGCGAACACCATCGAGACCATCACGGTCAAGGAGTCCTAGACCTTGACCACCGAGCTCATCGCCGTTCTCGCGGTGATTGCCGTAGCGCTTGCCTTCGACTACACGAACGGTTTCCACGACGCGGCGAACGCCATCGCCACCAGCGTCAGTACCCGTGCGCTGACCCCGCGGATCGCGCTCGCCATGGCCGCCATCGGCAACTTCATCGGCGCGCACCTCGGCGAGAAGGTCGCCTCCACCGTCGGCAGCGGGCTGGTGTCGCTGCCGACCGGAGTGTCCAGCCTCGGCGTCGTCTTCGCCGGGGTGATCGGCGCGATCACCTGGAACCTGATCACCTGGTACTTCGGGCTGCCGTCCTCCTCGTCACACGCGCTGTTCGGCGGCCTGGTCGGCGCCACGCTGTTCGCGGCCGGCGGCGAGGTGCAGTGGGCCAACATCCTCGAGAAGATCATCCTGCCGATGATCCTGTCGCCCATGGTCGGCTTCCTGCTCGGCTTCGCCGCGATGATCGCAGTGCTGTGGATCTTCCGGAACGGCCAGCCCGGCAAGCTCAACCGCGGCTTCCGGCACGCCCAGACGGTCTCCGCGGCGGCCATGTCGGTCGGCCACGGCATGCAGGACGCCGCGAAGACCATCGGCGTCGTGGTGCTCGCGCTGTACGTCGGCGGCTTCCAGGACGACGCCAAGGCGATCCCGGAGTGGACCATCTGGGCCTCCGCGACGGTGCTCGCGGCCGGCACCTACGCCGGCGGCTGGCGGATCATCCGGACCCTCGGCCGCAAGATCATCGACTTGCGTCCGCCGGAGGGCTTCGCCGCCGAGACCGTCGCCAGCGGCGTGCTCTACTTCAACGCCCTGGTGCTCGGCGCGCCGATCTCCACCACGCACACGATCACCTCGGCCATCATGGGCGTGGGCGCGACGAAGCGGCTCTCCGCGGTGCGGTGGGGCGTGGCGCGCAACATCGTGCTCGGCTGGATCATCACCTTCCCGGCGGCCGCCGCGTTCGCCTGCCTCGTCTACCTGGTGGTCCGGCCGCTGTTCGGCTGACCGTGGTGGAGACCGGGCCTTAGTAGCGGACGCCGATCTGCTCGCGTACGTCGTCCAGCAGGCCCATGATCTCCAGCGTGGTGTCCTGCGGCATCAGTGGGCTCTCCAGCTCGCCCGCGGCCAGGCAACGCTGCACCTCGGCGGCCTCGAACTGGTAGCCCCGGCCGGGGAAGTCCAGGTCGAAGACCTCGGCCTCGGAGCCGCGGTGCAGCGTGAACGTCCGCGGCATGTAGAAGTCCGGCGGCAGCTGGATCCGGCCGGTCGTACCGGTGATGGTGGCGACGTTGCCGGTGGCGCCGACCAGGCTGCAGGTGAGCGCCGCCACCGCGCCGGACGGGTAGCCGAACAGCAGGCCGGTGTTCTGGTCCACGCCGTCCGGGGACAGCTGGGCCCAGGCCCGGACCTCGGTCGGTGCGCCCAGGATCAGGTGCGCCAGGTTGACCGGGTAGACCCCGAGGTCCAGCAGCGCGCCGCCGCCCTGTGCCGGGTCCATCAGCCGGTGGGTGGCCGGGAACGGGCCCTGCAGTCCGAAGTCCGCATGCACCGCGGTGACCTCGCCGATGGCGCCGTCCGCGATCAGTTCGACGATGCGCCGGATCGCCGGATTGCACCGCATCCACATGGCTTCCATCAGGAACACGCCGCGGGACCGGGCGGCCCGCACCAGCTCGGTGGAGGAGGCCAGGTCGAGCGTCATCGGCTTCTCGCAGAGCACGTGCTTGCCGCCGGCGATGCAGACCGTCGCCGCGGCGTGGTGGAACGCGTGCGGCGTCGCCACGTACACGACGTCGACCTCGTCGTCGGCGGCCAGGTCGGCCCAGGAGCCGTGCGCGCGGGCGAAGCCGTGGCGCTCGGCGAACGCGGTCGCCGCCTCGGCGGTGCGCGACCCGACCGCGGCCAGGACGGCCCCTTCGGTCAGCTTCAGGTCGGTGGCGAACGTGGCGGCGATGCCGCCGGTGCCCAGGATGCCCCAGCGCACCGGCCGCGGAACTGACTGCGTCATGATCGCCACCGTATCGTCCCCGGAGGGTGGTCCGGTGGCAGGATCGGGGCTGTGACCGACCCGATGCCGCTGCGATTGCCGCCGGCCATGGTGCAGAGAGCCCGGGAATTCGACGGTACGCCGGCCCCGGCGCGTCCCGCCGCCACCGTGGTGCTGCTGCGCCCGGCGGATCCTGGCTTCGAGGTGTACGTGCTGCGCCGGGTGACCGGCATGGTGTTCGGCGGCGTGTACGCGTTCCCGGGCGGCGGCGTCGACCCCACCGACCGCCCGACGACCGTGCGTACCGACTGGCCGGACCGTCTCGGGGTGCCGGACGAACCGGCCCGTGCCGTGGTTGGCGCGGCCGCCCGGGAACTGTTCGAGGAGGCGGGTGTCCTGCTGGCCGGCGACGAGCAGCGCACCGCCGGCGACGTCAGCGGCCCGGACTGGGAGGCGGACCGGCTCGCCGTGCAGAGCCGTGCGCTGACCCTGACGCAGCTGCTCGAACGGCGCGGCCTTCGGCTGCGCGACGACCTGCTGCTGCCCTGGGCCCGCTGGGTGACGCCGGAGTTCGAGCCGCGGCGCTTCGACACCTGGTTCTTCGTCGCGCTGCTGCCGGCCGCGCAGACCGCGCGTGACGTGTCCGGCGAGGCCGACCGGACCGCCTGGGTCCGCCCGGCCGAGGCGGACGGCCTGGCCATGCTGCCGCCGACCCGTTCCACGCTGCGGGACCTGTCCGGGTACGCGGACGTCGCGGACGTGGTGGCGGCGTCCGCACAGCGCAACGCCGCCGCCCCGGTCGAGCCCCGGGTGGAGCTGACCGGCGACGGCGGCGCCGTGTTGTGGATCGATCAGCCGAAGCGGCCGGTGATGTAGTCCTCGGTCTTCTTCTCGGTCGGGTTGCTGAAGATCTTCTGCGTGTCGTCGTACTCGATCAGCCGGCCGGGCTCGCCGGTCTTGTCGATCGAGAAGAACCCGGTCCGGTCGCTGACCCGCGCCGCCTGCTGCATGTTGTGCGTGACGATGATGATCGTGAAGCGGTCCTTCAGCTTGAACATCAGGTCCTCGATCGCCAGCGTGGAGATCGGGTCCAGCGCCGAGCAGGGCTCGTCCATCAGCACCACCTGCGGCTCGACCGCGATGGTACGGGCGATGCAGAGCCGCTGCTGCTGACCGCCGGACAGGCCGGCACCGGGCCGGTTGAGCCGGTCCTTGACCTCGTCCCACAGGTTCGCCGCCTTGAGCGACCGCTCCGCCGCGTCGTCCAGCAGCGACTTCTTCTTGACGCCGTTGAGCTTGAGCCCGGCCACCACGTTCTCGTAGATGCTCATGGTGGGGAACGGGTTGGGCCGCTGGAAGACCATGCCGATCATCCGGCGGACCGCGGTGACGTCCACGTCCGAGTCGTAGATGTTCTGGTCGTCGATGGTCAGCCGGCCCTCGATCCGGGCGCCCGGCAGCACCTCGTGCATGCGGTTGATGGACCGCAGGAACGTCGACTTGCCGCAGCCCGACGGACCGATCAGCGCGGTGATCGTCTTCGGCTCGACGGTCATCGAGATGCCGTCGATCGCCTTGAACGAGCCGTAGTAGGACGAGACGTTGCTCGCCTCGATGCGCTTCGCCATGGGAGACACCTCTTATCGTGACAGCTGGTTGCGGCGGGCGAGCAGTTTGGCGGCGATCGTCAGCACCAGGACCAGGACGACCAGCGTCAGTGCTGCCGTCCAGGCGCGGGCCGGCGCGTACCGGGACGCGTCTCCCGCCTGCTGGTAGACGTACAGGGCCAGGGACGACTGGGGGCCGCCGAACGGGTCCATGTTGATCGCGGCGGCGCCGCCGGCCACCAGCAGGACCGGCGCGGTCTCGCCGGCGGCCCGGGCGACCGCGAGCATGATGCCGGTGACGATGCCGGGCAGGGCGGTCGGCAGGACCACCCGGAGGATGGTCTTCCACTGCGGTACGCCGAGCGCGTAGGCGCCCTCCCGGAGCGGGCCGGGCACCAGGCGCAGCATCTCCTCGGTGGACCGGACGATGGTGGGCAGCATGAGGACGGTCAGCGCCAGCGACGCCGCGAACCCGGAGAACCGCGGCGTGCCGTTGTTGAACCAGGGGCTGACGATCAGCACCCAGAACGCCAGCACGAACAGGCCGGCCACGATCGACGGGATGCCGGTCATCACGTCGACGAAGAACCGGACCGTGAGCGCGAACCGGCCCCGGCCGTACTCGACCAGGTAGATCGCACCGAGCACGCCGAGCGGTACGGCCATCAGCGTGGCGAGCCCGACCTGCTCCAGCGTGCCGATGATGGCGTGGTACGCGCCGCCCATCGGGTCCCGGGCGCCGATGTTGTTCATCGAGGTGCTGAAGAAGTTGCCGTCCAGCCGCTCGACGCCCTTGGAGATCAGCGTCCACACCACCGAGGCCAGCGGCAGGATCGCCAGCAGGCAGGCGGAGTAGATCAGTGCCTTCCAGATCCGGTCCCGGGCGGCGCGCCGGCCCTCCACCTGGGACGCGGCCGCGTACAGCCCGACCAGGTACAGCGCCGCGGCGACCACGATCACCAGGACCCAGTTGCCGATGCCGGCGCCGAGCACGATGGCCGCCGACAGCAGGACCGCGAGCACCGCGACCCCGATGTTGACGACGACGGACAGCTTGCGCGCCCGGATGTTGTCCGGCGTCATCCCGACGCCCGTGGGAGTCTTTTCCAAGAGGCTCATGCGGCACTGTCCCGGAACTCGCGGCGGCGGTAGATGATCGCCCGCGCGGCCATGTTGACCACCAGGGTGATGGCGAAGAGCACCAGGCCGGAGGCGATCAGGGCGCCGCGGCCGGTGGCGTTCGCCTCGCCGAAGGTGTTGGCGATGTTGGCGGCGATGCTGTTGCCGCCGTTCTCGATCACGTTGAACGAGATCTCGAAGACCGTGCCGAGCGTCAGCGCCAGCGCGATGGTCTCGCCGAGTGCGCGACCGAGGCCGAGCATCACCGCGGCGATCACGCCGGGCTTGCCGTACGGCAGGACCGTGGTGCGGATCATCTCCCACTTGGTGGCGCCCAGGGCCAGCGCCGCCTCCTCGTTCATCGCCGGGGTCTGCTGGAAGACCTCCCGGGACAGCGAGGTGACGATCGGCAGCACCATGATGGCCAGGACCAGGCTGCCGAGCAGGATGGACCGCCCGAACGGGCCGTCACCGCCGAAGATCGGCACCCAGCCGAAGTACGTGTTGAGCCACACCGAGAAGTCCCGGACCGGGTTCAGGAACACGTCCCGGCCCCACAGACCGAAGACCACACTGGGTACGGCGGCGAGCAGGTCGATGACGAAGCCGAGCGGGGTGGCCAGCCGCTTCGGCGCGTAGTGCGACAGGAACAGCGCGATGCCGAGCGCGATCGGCACCGCCACCAGCAGCGCGATGACCGAGGTGAGCACGGTGCCGAACGCCAGCGCCGCGATGCCGAATTTGGGCTCCGCGTCGTTGGGGAACCACGTCTTGTAGGAGAGGAAGTTCTCCGTGTTGGCGTTGAGCGCCGGCACCGCCTTCGAGACCAGGAAGATCGCGATGGCGATGATGATGACCAGCACCATCGCGCCGGCCGCCGTGCTCAGGCCGCGGAAACCGGTCTCCATGGAGAACCGCGCCTTACGCGGCAGACCACCGCCGCCGCCCAGGGGCGGTCCGTCGAGGGGGGTCGGCGGTACGCCGCCACCGGCGGCCCGGGAGTGACTCGTGGTCACTACCGGGCCGCCGGCGTTGGCGTCCGCCGAGCGGGAAGGGTCATCGCCCATCGGCTCGCTCGCTGTCGTCTAGAGGGGTCGGGAGAATCTCAGGAGATGGACGCGACCGAGGTCTCGACCTTGGCGCGGACCGTCTCCGGCAGCGGGGCGTAGCCCAGCTCGCCCAGCTCCTGCTGGCCCGCGGTGCTGGCGGTGTAGGTCAGGAAGCCCTTGATCGCGGCGGCCTTCGGGCTGCCCTTGCTGCAGGCGATCTCGTACGTCACCAGGACGATCGGGTACGCGCCCGGCTCCTTGGTGAGGTAGTCGATCTCCATCTTCAGGTCGTTGCCGGTACCGGTGACCTTGGCGCCGGCGATGGTCTTGCCGGCGCTCTCGCCGGTCAGCTCGGTGAACTCGCCCGCGCCGTTCTTGATCTTCGCCTTCTTCAGTTCGCTGTTCTCGGCGAACGACAGCTCGACGTAGGAGATGGTGCCCGGGGTGCTCTTCACCTGGGTGGCGACGCCGTCCGACTTGGCCGCGCCGGTGCCGCCCGGTGCCTTCCACGCCTTGGCGTTGCCGAACGTCCAGACGCTCTCGGCGGTCTTGCTGAGGAACTTGGTGAAGTTGTCCGTGGTGCCGGACTCGTCCGAGCGGTGCACGGTCTGGATCGGGGTGGCGGGCAGCTTCGCGCCACTGTTCTCGGCCGCGATGGCGGCGTCGTTCCACTTGGTGATCTTGCCAGCGAAGATGCCGGCCAGGGTGGCGGGCGAGAGCTGGAGGTTGTCGACGCCGTCGACGTTGTAGACCACGGCGATCGGGCCGATCACCATCGGGAGGTTCAGCGCCTGGCCGCCGGCGCACTTGGCGTCGGCCTGCGGCTGCTCGTCCTCCTTCAGGGCGGAGTCGGAACCGGCGAAGTCGGCCGTACCGCTGATGAACGCCTCGATGCCGGCGCCGGAGCCGGTGCCGTTGTAGTTGATTTTGGCGTCCGAGCACTGGCCCTGGTACGCCTTGATCCACTCGTCCATCGCGTTCTTCTGCGCGGTGGAACCCTGTGCCTGGAGATCGCCGGCCACGCACGAGGCGTTGCCGGTGGAGGCGCCGCCGGCGGACGACGGGGCCTCGTTATCGGAGCCGCACGCGGTTACCGCGAGAAGCGCGGTCAAAGCAATGCCGGCCGCGTAACCGGACCGCTGGAGCTTCACAGTTTTCCCTTCGGGTGGATGCGCGCCGGTCTCTCACCGGCTTCACCCGAAAGCTAAGAGGGCCAGGTGACTTGCTTCCCGGGCACAAATGAACGAGGGGTGAACACGTCGGCCCCAAAAGGTGGCCAATGACCGAGGATGGGTTGTCCGTTACGTGAACCGACGGACGTGTTGGCTGGTTGTCAGCCCGCGCGCTGATAGGAGACGTCGGCCGCGAAGACCTCGAAACCCAGCCGCCGGTACAACGCCACGGCGGCGGTGTTCGACTCGTCGGCGTAGAGCGTCACCCGGGTCAGCCCGAGCCCGGCGAGGTGCCGCAGGCCGGCCACGCTGAGCGCCGCGCCCAGCCCGCGCCGGTGACCGCCCGGGTCGACCCCGAGCACATAGATCTCACCGACGGCCGGCTCGTCGCCCTGCGCCGGATGCACCTTGGTCCAGTGGAAGCCCAGCACCGTGTCCTGGATGTCCACGGCGAGCAGGAAGCCGGCCGGATCGAACCACGGCTCGGCCTCCCGCATCTCCAGGTCTCGCCGGGTCCACCGGCCCTGCTCGGGATGATCGGCGAAGGCCCGGGCGTTCACCCCGAGCCAGGCCGCCTCGTCGTGCCCGGGCCGGAAGTGGCGCAGCGTCACGCCGTCGGGCAGGGGCGCGTCGGGCAGGTCGGCGAGCGGGCGGTGCATCTGCCACAGCACCCGGGTGCGGGCGAATCCGTGCCGGCTCGCGAACGCCTGGGCGGCCGGGTCGTCGCCGTGCGCCCAGAAGCGCGCCGGTCCGGGACCGGCGGCGGCGAGCAGTGCGGTGCCGTGGCCGCGTCGCCGGTGGCCGGGATGCACCACCAGCTCGCCGGACGGCAGCTGCGAATCGGTGTGGTCCAGGAACGCGTAACCGGTCAGACTGTCCCCGGTGCGGGCCAGATGGTGCCGGGCGTCCGGGTCGCCCGCGCCCGCCGCGCGCAGGCGCAGCACGACGTCCTCGGACAGCGGGTACTGGCCGTCGGCCCGCCCGGCCGCGTCGGCCAGGGCGAGGACCTCAGCGATCTCGTCGGCGGTGAGCCGGTCCGTGGACCGGACCGGCTGTACCGACGTCATGGATGGGTGGCCGGCTCAGACCGGCAGCGAGACGGGCTCGTTGTCCGGCAGCTGGCGGCCGGTGGGCGGCACCACGAACTTGTAGCCCACCTGGCGCACGGTGCCGATCATCGATTCGTACTCGGAGCCGAGCTTGGCGCGCAGCCGCCGCACGTGCACGTCCACGGTGCGGGTGCCGCCGAAGTAGTCGTAGCCCCAGACCTCACGCAGCAGCTGGTCCCGGGTGAACACCCGGCCGGGGTGCTGGGCGAGGAACTTGAGCAGCTCGAACTCCTTGTAGGTGAGGTCGAGCGGGCGGCCCTTGAGCTTCGCCGCGTAGGTGTCCGGGTCGATGTTCAGCTCGCCGGCCCGGATCGAGCCGCCGGCACCGGCCGTCGCGTTGCTGATCCGTCCGACGCACAGCCGCAGCCGGGCCTCGACCTCGGCCGGACCGGCGCTGGCCAGGATGACGTCGTCGACACCCCAGTCGGCGTTGAGTGCGATCAGGCCGGCCTCGGTGACCACCGCGATCAGCGGAACGCCGATGCCGGTGGCGTGCAGCATCCGGCAGGTCGCCCGCGCCTCGGACAGCTCCGAGCGGGCGTCCACCATGACGGCGTCGGGGCTCGGCCCGGACACCAGGGTGCGCACGTCACGCGGTGCGGTGCGAACGGAGTGGGGCAGCAGGTCCAGCGCGGGAAGCACGGCGGACGGTTCGCCGGCACGTGCCGTCACCAACAGGAGGATTTCCACACTCACCTCGATCCTCGCGGCTCAGGGCCGCTCAGGTGACCCGGCGCGCAGCTCATGACCGCACCCCGGAGGAGGACTGGTCCCGGCGTCACCGACGGGTGGGCTGGGGATACCTTAACCGATGCATCACCTGGTGGACCCCGCCCGGATCACCAAGTGATGTGGTGAACGCCTCGGAGGTGACCGAACGGTGGAACGGTAACCAGCCTTTCACCCGAGAGACTTCAGCCGTCCCGGGCGGCCGCGATGCGGGTTTCCTTCGCGTCGTCTGGCACCATCGCAGGCGTGTTCCCCTCCATGCCGCAGGACGGCGACCGCGACGCGTGGGATGCCGACCCGTCCCGCGAGACCGCCCGGTCCGGATCGCGGTCCTCGTCCGGCTTCTACGCCGGCGCGCCGCAGTCGGAGTCCGGCGTGATCAGCGGCTCCACCGGGCCGGACGGCGAGGACGGGGACTCCGACGACTTCGAGATCCCGGAAGTCCCGGTACGCCGCCAGTTGTCGGTGGCCATCGCCGGGTTCGCCGCGTTGCTCGGCGTCGGCCTGATCCTGGGGGCGCAGACGTCCGGTCCGGACGCGCGGACCCCGTACGCCATCGTGATCTTCGGGGTGCAGATCCTCTTCGTCCTGGCCTGGACGATGGCGATGCGCCCGCCCGCCCCCGGCCTGGTGGCCGGCCTCGCCGTGGTCGCCGGCGTGCTCGCCGACTACCTGGCGGTGACCACCGACCCGCCGCGCCTGCTGCCGATGATCGTGCTGGTGCTGGTCGCCACCGGGCTGGCCGTCGGTGCGCAGTTCGCGATGCGGACCAACCGGCTCCGCGTCCGCGACGCGCTCGCCACCACCGTCCTGATCATCTCCGGCGTGGTGGCGTTCGCCGCGCTGATCGCGCTGACCCGCAAGCCGGTCGGCACCCAGGCGGTGCTGGTCTGCCTGTCCGCCACCGCGCTGGCCCTGACGATCGCCCGGCTGACCGACGCGGTGTTCCCCCGGCCGCGAATCGCGCCCCAGGTGGCGCGCGGTGCGACCGGGGTGATCCTGGGCGCCATGCTCGGCACCCTGGGCGCCGCGGTCCTGGGCAGCGTGCTGGTGCTGCCGTTCACCCCGGCCAAGGGCGCGGTGCTGGGCCTGGTGGCGGCCGGCATCGCGGTCCTGGTCGACCTGGCCGTCAACTTCAGCGAGGCGGGCCGCAACATGGCCGGTGCGGCACCGACGTTCTGGCTGGCCCGGCACATGCAGGGTCCGCTCGGTGCGTTCGCGCTGGTCGCGCCGGTGGCGTACGCGCTCACCGTGTTCTTCCTGTCCTGAGCGTTTCGTGAGCCGGTCGATGCGGGCATGTACGATGCCCGACCCAGCCAAGGAGGACCCGCGTGGCCGAGGTGTATGAGCAGGGGCGACGTCCGCGCCGGCGATGGGGGCGGCGGCTGCTGATCACTCTGCTCGTGCTGCTCGTCGTGCTCGGTGTCATCCTCGTCGTCCTGGACCGGTTCGCCGTCTCCTACGCCGAGCGGGTGATCGGTGACCGCGTCGCTCAGCAGGTCGCCGATCAGAAGGCCACCGCGGCGGAACCCGAGGTGATCATCGAGGGCGTGCCGTTCCTGACCCAGGTGGTCGGCGGCGAGTACCAGGAGATCAAGATCGCGCTGCGGAACTTCTCCGGGCCGACCGGCGACGGGCGCACCATCGAACTGCCGCTGCTCGACATCCGGGCGCAGGACGTCAACGCCCCGCTGAACACGCTGCGCACCGGGCAGGGCGACGTGGTCGCCGCCACGGTCACCGGCGCCGCCACGGTGGACTACGCGGCCCTGGCCGAACTCACCGAGCGGGAGGGCGTGCAGCTCGCCGAGAAGGACGGCAAGCTGGCCGTCACCGCGCCGCTCAAGGTGGGCAACCAGGAGGTGACGGTGAACGGTACGGCGGACCTGACGATCGCCGAGGGCAACGTGGTCCGGGTCCGTTTCGACCAGGTAACCGCGGAGGGCCTGCCGAACAACCCGCTGGTCCGCAACCTGCTGAACAACTACGCCCGGCAGATCTCGGTGAACATCGCGGTTCCGGAGCTGCCGCTGGACCTGGCGATCCGGAAGGTGCAGCCCACGCCCGCCGGGTTGGTCGTCACCGCCGACGCCAGGAATGTGCCGCTCAACTCCGGCGGGCTCTGACGCCCCGCGTGTGACCCCCGTCGCCGTCCCGGATGCTGGTCGGTGGTATTCCGGGGGGTGGACCCGCTGGTAAGGTCACTTCCCATGAGCCCTCTGCTCACCAAAAGGCGCGCGGTCGACCTGTGCCGCGTGGCCGCCTGCCTGTGTCGCCCTGTCATCTGACGGGGCCACTCAGCCTGCTCTTTTCTTACGCCCGGCAGTGGCGCCGTTCGCACCGAGTGATCCGTCTTTCCTGGGTTGCGCGTGCGGCGTATTCGATCCCGCGCGCTGACTCACCCCCCTCTCACCTCACCAAGGGAGTAAACCGATGAGTCGCGACTCCGCGCTCGTATCTGCCGACTGGGCCGAGAAGAACCTGGAAACCCCCGGTGTCGTCTTCGTCGAGGTCGACGAGGACACCACCGCCTACGACGGCGGGCACATTCCCGGCGCGATCAAGCTGGACTGGAAGAAGGACCTGCAGGACCCGGTCCGGCGGGACTTCGTGAACCAGGAGCAGTTCGCGCAGCTGTTGTCCGAGCGGGGCATCAGCAACGACGACACCGTGATCCTGTACGGCGGCAACAACAACTGGTTCGCGGCGTACGCGTACTGGTACTTCAAGCTGTACGGGCACGGCGACGTGAAGCTGCTCGACGGCGGCCGCAAGAAGTGGGAGCTGGACGCCCGCCCGTACAGCAAGGACCTGCCGCAGCGGGCCCGCACCAGCTACACCCCGCAGGCGCCGGACCTCTCCATCCGGGCGTTCCGCGACGAGGTGGTGCAGGCCATCGGCGCGAAGAACCTGGTCGACGTGCGCAGCCCCGACGAGTTCGCCGGGCGGCTGCTGGCCCCGGCGCACCTGCCGCAGGAGCAGTCCCAGCGCGGCGGTCACATCCCGACCGCGATCAACGTGCCGTGGAGCAAGGCGGCCAACGAGGACGGCACGTTCAAGTCCGACGAGGAACTCGCCAAGATCTACGGCGAGGCCGGCCTGGACCAGAGCAAGGACACCATCGCGTACTGCCGGATCGGTGAGCGGTCCAGCCACACCTGGTTCGTGCTCAAGGAACTGCTCGGCAAGGAGAACGTCAAGAACTACGACGGCTCCTGGACCGAGTACGGCAGCCTGATCGGCGTGCCGATCGCGCTCGGCGACGAACCCGGAAAGGCCTGATCATGACCGCTCCGAACACCGCGGCCGGCTGCGCCGCACCGGACCAGTCGGCACCGCTGCCCGCCGGCGTGGACCTCGAGAAGGAAACCGTCATCACCGGCGTCCTGCGCACCACCACCGGCGAGCCGGTCGGCGGCGGCTACGTCCGCCTGCTCGACTCGTCCGGCGAGTTCACCGCCGAGGTGGTGACGTCGCCGGAGGGCCTGTTCCGCTTCTTCGCGGCGCCGGGCCAGTGGACGCTGCGCGCTCTGTCCCGCCAGGGCAACGGCGACCTGTCGCTGGACGCCACCCGCGGCGTGAACGAGGTCGGCCTGAACGTCGCCGCCTGACCTACGCACCGACGCGAAAGGGCGGGACCCCACGGGGGTTCCGCCCTTCGTCGTATGTGGACACCGATAGTTGTCATGAGTAATCTGGTCGTGTGACTATGACGAATGGCAGTGCACAATATGAGGGGCATGTGATAGGCACTAAGCTTGTGCGCGTGCCCACCGAGCGAGTGAACCTGAGCATGGACCGGACCGCGCTGAGTGCCGCCCGGGCAGCAGCCCAGGCCAATGGGATGTCGTTGTCCGAGTGGTTGTCCAAGGCCGCCTGGGATCGCGCCATCTGGGAGGCGGCCCGCCACTCGGCCGAGCAGTCCCGCCGGCATCCCGACGAACTGGCCAACTGGGAAGACGAACGGCTGGACCGTCTATTCGGCGGTGACCAGGCGTGAAGCGTGGCGAGATCTGGACCGTCACCCGAGCCGGACACCAACGCTCGGTGGTGATCGTTGGCCACGACGCGGTCACCGCTGCACGCAACGCTGTCCTCGCTGTGCCGATCTCCGATGTGCAATCGCCCAATCTGATTCAGCCGGCGCTCAACGACGCCGACGGGTCCGCCATCGGCGTTGCCCTTACCGCAGGGGTGGGCGAGGTGACTAAGTCCTACCTCACCGCCCGTACCGGCACGCTCGCGGGGACGAGCGTGGAGAGCCTTAACGTGGCGCTCCGGGCCGCGCTCGACCTCTGACGCGGCACCCCACACGGGCATGCCACCATGGCTGCCGTGACCGCGCCCGGGTATCCCTACGCCGCGCCGCCGCCCGGAACGCCGGAGCCGAAGCGGCCGCGCCGCCGTCCGTGGCTCATCGCGGTCGTGGTGTCCTGGATTCTGATCGTTTCCGGCCTCGGCCTCTGGTCCGTCCGCCGCGATCCGCCCACCGTGCCCGAGCAGCGCGACCTCGCCACCGCGCTGCCGATCCTGGAACGGGCCACCGGCGCGGTGCTGTCCGCCGCCGCCGGTGACGACCGCGCCCTCGTGCTGGGCCGGCTGCAGATCTCCCGGACCTGCCGGCTCACCCCGGTGCGGGCCGGCGCCGAAGCGACCCGGGACGTCACCGTGTACCTGCCGGCCGGCCGCGCGCTGCAGATCCTGCAGCAGATCGCGGACGAGCTGCCGGCCGACTACCGCGCCGAGGCGGCCGCCAGCAGCGGCGGCCGGCGGGTGGGCCTGCTCGCGGATGCCGGCGGGTTCGTCGCGATCGACGCGGCCGCCGACGCGAACACCCAGGTGCTGACGGTACGGGCGTCGACCGGCTGCCGGCCGGCGGACGACGCGGCGGGCACCGGGCCCACCGAAGGCGTGGCACCGACGCCGCCGCCGGCGTTGCGGGCGGTGCTGGACGCCCTCGCCGTGCGCACGCGGCCGGCGGTGCGGCTGAGCGAGGTGGCCTGTCCGGACGGCGGCGCCGCGCGGACGTACACGGTGGACGATGTGCCGGCGCCGCGCGATCTCGGCCGCAGCCTGCTGCCCGCGTTGACGGACGCGACGGTGGTCCGGGCCGAGGCCGCCGGTTGGGCCTACCGGACCGGCGCCGATTCCGTCGTGATCAACATCGTCGACGCGGGCCTGCGGATCGTCGTCACCACCGCGTGCGCCTGACCGTCACCGGAACACCAGCGCGGTTGTCGGGGCGCGATACCGGCGTTGCTGTTCCACTGGAGCGCTCCACTGGAACACCGCCGTCGTAGAACGGGAACACCGCCGTCAGTAGACGACAGCCTGCGCCCCGTCCGACATGATCTCCTCGACGAACACCGCGGCGCCCGCGATGCGGATGCCGGGCAGCACGTCCTCGGGGGTGATCCCGCGCCGGGCCGCGCACTGCGTGCAGGCGGTCACCCGGCCGCTGTCCAGCAGGATGGCGAGCAGTTCCGGCAGCGGCGCGGCGTGCGGCAGCTGGAACTCCGCGGCGCGGTCCGGCAGCGCGAACCAGGTCGACTCGCCGGTCATCCAGAACGACACGTCGGCACCGGACGCGACGGCCGTACTGGCCACCGAGAAGGCCTGTGAGCAGCGTTCCGGGGCGTCCGCGCCGGCGGTGGCCTTGACGACGAGCAGTCGGGTCATGCGGTCAGCATAGGATGGACCGGTCATGGTTACCGAGATCGGATTCGTGAGCCTGCTGGTCGCCGGATTGGGCGCGCTGGCGGGCGGAGTGGGCTATCTGGCGATGCGCATGGCTAGGGGGCGCTGGTGAGCAGCGACACGGAGAATCCGCTGGGCCCGCCGCCGTGGCTGAACGCGCCGCCGGTCGAGCCGTACCCGTACGAGGACACCTACGATCTGCGCACGGGGCCCGACCTGCATCCGGCGCTGCTCGGTCTGCTGCCGTTCGTGGGCATGTGGCGCGGGCGCGGCCAGGGCGGTTTCCCCGAGCCGGAGGACTACGACTTCGCTCAGGAGATCGTCATCCGGCACGACGGGCGGCCGTTCCTGATGTACGAGTCGCGCGCCTGGCGGCTGGACGCGGAGTCCAAGCCGGCCGGTCCCGCCGTCCGGGAGCTGGGGTTCTGGCGTCCCGTGCTGGTGAACGGCCGGCCCGGTGACGAGATGGAGGCCACCATGATGACGCAGACCGGCGTCCTGGAGCTCTATCTCGGCAAGGCCACCGGCACCCGGCTGGAGATGGCCACGGATGCGATCGTCCGGTCCCCGTCCGGCGCGGAGGTCACCGGCGGGCACCGGTTGTTCGGCATCGTCGACGGCGCCCTGCTCTACGCCCACGAGATGTCCGGCAACGGGCAGGCGCTCAGCCCGCACCTGTCGGCGCGTCTGCTCCGGGTCGGTGGCTGAGCGGCCACCGCGCTGGGCCGGCCGAACTATGCTCGTACGGTGTCCGCCACATCGTTAGCCGCCATGCTCCGGGAGCGTGGACTGCGGCTCACCCCGCAGCGCCAGCTGATCCTGGAGGCGGTGCACGAGCTAGGTCACGCCACCCCCGAGCAGGTGCACCACCACGTGCGGGAACGGGTGGCCGGCGTCAACATCACCACCGTCTACCGGACCCTCGAGCTGCTCGAGGAACTCGGCCTGGTCAACCACACGCATCTGTCGCACGGGTCGCCGACCTACCACGCGGCCGGTGAGGACCAGCACGTCCATCTGGTCTGCCGGGCCTGCGGCTCGATCAGCGAGGTGGACCCGTCGGTGATGCTGCCGGTGACCGACCGGCTCCTCGACGAGCAGAGTTTCCGGGTCGACGTGGGACACGTCTCGCTGTTCGGCGAGTGCGGCAACTGCAAGGAGCTGGCATGACCACCGTGACGATCGAGGACCTGACCCCGGACTCCGCGGACGCGGGTGTCGCCGCCCACTACGGCGACCCGATGCGTGAACAGCGGTTGCTGGAGACCGCGGTCGGCCTGGTGGACCGTTCGAACCGGGACGTCGTCGCGGTGCCCGGCGAGGAACGCGCGAGCTGGCTGCACACGCTGACCACCCAGCACCTGACCGACCTGTCCCCGGGGCAGGCCAGCGAGCTGCTGGTGCTGTCGCCGCACGGGCATGTCGAGTTCCACGCGTACGTCAGCGAGGACGGCCACACCGCGTGGCTGGACACCGAGCCGGGCGCGGGCGCCGGCCTGCTGAAATACCTCGAGATGATGCGGTTCTTCACCCGGGTCGAGCCGCGTTCCGCGACCGCCGAGATGGCGGTGCTCTCGCTGGTCGGCCCGGACGCCGCCGCGGTGATCGGCGACCTGCCGGAGCCCCGGGTGGGTGCGGTGCCCGGACCGAAGTTCGCCGCCGGCTCGGTGCCGCCCGGCCCCACCGCGTTCTATCCGGTACGCGCGTTCGAGGGTGGCCTGGCGCGCCGGGTGCCGCTCGGCGTCGACCTGCTCGTGCCGCGGGAGTCGGCCGGTGCGGTGATCGACCGGCTGGGCGTGCCGAAGGCGGGACTGTGGGCGTACGAGGCGGTCCGGGTGGCCCGCCGGATTCCGCGGCTGGGCTGGGAGACCGATCACCGCACGTTGCCCGCCGAGGCGGGTTTCCTGGCGCCGGCCGTACACCTGGACAAGGGTTGTTACCGCGGCCAGGAGACCGTGGCCCGGGTGCATCACCTGGGCAAGCCGCCGCGGCGGCTGGTTCTGCTGCACCTCGACGGCGTGATGACCGACCAGCCGCCCGCGCAGGGCACGCCGGTGGTGCTGGACGGCCGCCCGGTCGGCTTCGTCGGCACCGCGGTCCGGCACCACGAGCTGGGCATGATCGCGCTGGCCGTGGTCAAGCGGAACGTCGCCGACGACGCCCGCCTGCTGGTCGGCGAGTCGGCCGCCGCCATCGATCCCGCCTGAACGAACGCTCATGGCAGGATCATGGCCATGACGACCGGGACCGTGATCACCGTTGCTCCGACCGGTGCGGAGAGCAGCAAGGCCGACGTGCCGGTTCTGCCGGTGACGCTCGACGAATTGGTGGCGACGGCCAAGGAGTGCGAGGCGCTGGGCGCCGCCATCATTCATGTGCACATCCGCGACGACGCCGCCCGCCCGACGCTGGACCAGGGCCGGTTACGGGCCACCGTGGCCGCGCTGCGCCAGGCCACCGACCTGATCGTGCAGCTCTCCTCGGGCGGCGCGGTCACCGATCCGGAGGCCGACCGGCTGGCCGTGCTGGACGCGGCCCCCGAGATGGCCTCCTGCACCATGGGTACGGTCAACTTCGGCGACGGCGTGTTCCTGAACCGCTGGGAGTTCATCGTCGACCTGCACACCCGGATGCAGGAGCGCGGCATCGTGCCGGAGTACGAGATCTTCGACCTGGGCCAGCTCACCACGCTGCAGCGGCTGCTCGGCACCTACGGGCTGCCGGCCGGCGGTCACGTCCACGTCGACCTGGTGATGGGCGTGCCCGGCGGGATGCCCGGCACCGCCGCCGCGCTGGTCGCGTGCGAACAGGCGATCCGTGACCTGCCGGACGGCACCACGTTCTCCGCGACCGGCATCGGCCGCAGCACGATCCCGGTGATGCTGGCGTCGCTGTCCACCGGCGGGCACCTGCGGGTCGGCCTGGAGGACACGCTCACCTACGCCAAGGGCCGCCCGGTCGAGTCGAACATGCAGCTGGTGGCCCGCGCGGTCGGCTTCGCGCAGCTCGCCCAGCGGCCGCCGCTCACCCCGGCCGAGACCCGCGCGCTGCTCGGCGTGCCGGCCGGATCCCCGGACCGATGATCGTCGCCGAGGTGGTGCGGTCCGGGTTCGTGGAGAGCCACCACCACGGTTCGGTGGTGGTCCTGGACGCGACCGGCGCGGTCCGGGACGCGGTGGGTGACGTCACGGACCCGATGTTTCCGCGCTCGTCGAACAAGCCGCTGCAGACGGTCGGGATGCTGCGGGCCGGGCTGGTGCCGGCGGACGAGGCGGACCTGGCGCTGATCAGCGGCAGCCACTACGCCGAGGACTTCCATGTCCGCCGGGTCCGGGCCATGCTGGCCGCGGCCGGACTGGACGCCACCGCGTTGCGCTGCCCGGAGGCGCTGCCGTTGGGCGCGGACGACCGGGCCGCGGTGCTGCGGTCCGGCGGCGGTCCGGAACCGGTCTTCATGAACTGTTCCGGCAAGCACGCGGGCATGCTCGCCACCTGTGTGGCGGCCGGCTGGCCACTGGAGTCGTACCCGGAACCGAAGCACCCGTTGCAGGTGGCGCTGGCCGACGCGGTGGCCGGGCTGGTCGCGGAGCCGATCGCCGCGACCGGCGTGGACGGCTGCGGCGCGCCGGTGTTCGCGCTGTCGCTGACCGGGCTGGCCCGGGCGTTCCTGCGCCTGGTGGACGCGGCACCGGGCACTCCGGAGCGCCGGGTGGCGGACGCCATGCGGGCGCGTCCGGAGCTGGTCGCGGGCACCGGGGTGGCCGACACCGTGCTGATGGCGGCGGTGCCCGGCCTGTTGTCCAAGGGCGGCGCGGAGGGCGTGGCGGCGGTGGCGGTGCCCGGGGTCGGCGCGGTGGCGCTGAAGATCTCCGACGGTGCCATGCGGGCCTGCCAGCCGGTGCTGGCGTCCGCGTTGCGGCGGCTGGACGTGGCGGTTCCGGTGATCGAGGAGGCGGTGCTGGGCGGCGGCCGGCCGGTCGGCACGGTGCAGGCGACCTGGTGACCTGATTCACGCTAGCTATAGTTAGCGCTTGCTTGCAACAGCTAGCACCCGCGGTTACCGTCGAGTCATGGCCACACCGAAGGATCTGCCCGAGGACGTCGGCACGTTCATCCGCGACCTGCGGCAGACCGCCAAGATCTCGCTCCGGCAGCTCGCCGAGCGGGCCGGAGTGAGCAACCCGTACCTCAGCCAGATCGAGCGCGGCCTCCGTAAGCCCAGCGCCGAGGTGCTGCAGCAGCTGGCCAGCGCGCTGCGCGTCTCCACCCCGGCGATGTATCTGCGGGCCGGGCTGCTGGACAGCGACGGTCAGCACGGCGTGCTGGCGGCGATCGCGGTCGACCCCGACCTCACCATCGCGCAGAAGCAGTCGCTGTCCCAGATCTACGAGACGTTCCGCAACGAGAACCTCCGGAACACCCCGGCCGACCCGGCCGGTCCCGAACCCGAGAACACCGTGCTGCGTGACGTCGCCGCCGTCGAGAGCGGCGCGGCGCCCGCACCCAGGACCACCTCTACCGACGAGGAGAAGTCATGACCGAGCAGACCAACACCCGCATCCCGGCTCCGCTGTACGCCGCCGCAGGCGCCGGCGACCTCGCCTACCAGCAGCTGCGCAAGCTGCCCACCGTGGTGAACCAGCTCAGCGAGCGCGCCGCCGCGTCGCTGAAGGCCGCCAACGTGCAGGCCGGCACGACCGCCACCGTGCTGCGCGACAGGGCCGTCACCACCGACTTCGACAAGCTGCGCGACACCGCCGCCACCAGCGCCGTGGCGTTCGCCCAGATCGCGCAGGAGCGCGCCGCCGCCATCTACACCGCCCTGGTCGCCCGCGGCGAGCGGGTGGTCGGCACCGGCGTCGTCGAGGCCGCCGAGGTGGTCAACGCGGACATGGAGACCACCGAGGAGCCGAAGGCCGTCGAGGCCGTCCCGGCCGCCAAGCCGCGCAAGCGCGCCGCCAAGCCGGTGGCGCCGAAGGACCCGTCGGCCAACTGATCGACTAGGCCGGAGGCCCCGGTGGTGACCGGGGCCTCCGGCATAGACTTGTCGTCATGGCCAACAGTGCGCCGATCTTCTACGACGACGTAGCGAGCCTCATCTCGCTCGTCGTCCTCATCGCCTCGTTGATCGTGCAGGCGATCGCCCTGATCCACTGCGTGACGCAGCGCGGCGACGGGTTCCAGGCCATCGGAACCCTGCCCAAGGGTGCCTGGCTCGCCATCCTCGCGGTCTGCTTCGTGCTGACGTTCTTCGGCGTCGCCGGCGGCGCCACCGGCATCTTCGGTCTGATCGGCGTCGCCGCGGCGCTCATCTATCTGCTCGACGTCCGGCCGGGCCTGCGTGACCTGACGGACGGCAAAGGCTTCTGGTGAGTCGTTTCCGTTGGCCGCCGCCCCCGGACGGCGGCCCGCGGACGCACTTCCCCGGGCCGACCGCTCCGCGGACCGGCCGGCCCACCCTCCCGGCGCCGCCCACCGACCGGGTGCAGACCCAGGACGGGGTACGCCTGGAGCAGCTCACCACCGGCACCGGCGCCCCGGTGACGGTGTTCGCGCACGGCCTCGCCGGTGACATCTCCGGCACCCGCCCGTTCGGCAGCGCGGTCACCGGCCGCCGGGTGTTCTTCCATTTCCGCGGGCACGGCCGCTCGGACGCGCCACCCGGCCCGTGGACCTTCGGTGACCTGGCCCGGGACCTGCGGGGCATCGCCGACCTGGCCGGCGCCACCCGGGCGCTCGGCGTGAGCATGGGCGCCGGGGCGCTGTGCCGGCTCCTCACCGAGACTCCGGACCGCTTCGAGCGGGTGGTGCTCTACCTCCCGGCGCCGCTGGACACCGACCGCCCGCCGGCCGCCGCGAACCGGCTGGACCGCCTGCTGGCCGCCGTGCAGTCGGGCGAGGCCGCCGCCGTCGCCGAGGCGGTCGAACCGGAACTGCCGGCGCCCGCCCGCAACACCCCGGCCGGCTGGAGTTACCTGCGGCAGCGCGTCGAGCAGCTGCAGACCGACGGGCTCGCGCCGGAACTGCGTACCCTCTGGTCGGCGCCCGCCGTGCCGGACTTCTCGGCGCTGCGCGCGGTGACCGCACCCGTACTGGTGATCGGGTGTGTCGGGGACGAGATTCACCCGGTCGCCGTGGCGGACCGGCTGGCCAGGTTGCTGCCCCACGCTGAGCTGCAGATCTATGACCGGCCGTCGGTGCTGTGGAACAGCCGGCGCGAGTTGCGCGAACGGATCTCCGCCTTCTTCAACACCCCCGCGCCGTAACCTTTACCGGCCTCGATCCGGTGTTCCAGGCGTGCGGCTGTCACCGAAGTACATATTTCTCGGCATCGTTCTCCTCGGCCTGCCGTTCGCCATCGCGGTGGGCTGGGCGCTCGGCACGCCTCCCGCGGCGTCGGCCCGGCCCGCCGCGCCCGCCGGCGCCGGTGGAATGGGCCCCGCCCCGCAGCGCGGCGCCAGTCCGGCTCCCGTGACCACCCTCGACCAACCCGCCCGCACCGCCCGCACGGTGCCCACCCGCACCGCGTCGAGCACCAGACCGGCCGCCGTGACCTCGAGCGCCGCTTCGCCCGCCGCCCGGCAGACCCGGTCGTTCTCGCCGGTGCCGGATCTCACCGATCCGCCGGTGCCCACGCCCGTGCTGCCCACCAGCGCACCGGCGCTTCCGTCGGCCACTCCGTCGGTCAGCGAGTCGGCCGGGGGATCCGTCGCCGAGCGGTTGGTGCGCAGGCCCTAAGCTGCCGGATCGTGGGAGAGCCGCGTTCCGTCGTCGACCGAGGTGCCGCCGCCGCGGGCGGAGCCGTCCGCCAGTTCGTCACCGGGGTGGGCCTGCTCGGCCGCGGTGTCGGCCTGTGCCTGCGCCACCCGCGCCTGTACCTGCTGGGACTGCTTCCGGCCCTGATCGCCGGCGCGCTGTACGCCGCCGCCCTGGTCGCGCTCGTGCTCTTCGCCGACGACCTGGCCGCCACGGTCACCTGGTTCGCCGACGACTGGTCCACCGGCTGGCGCAGCACCGTGCGGATCGTGGCCGGCCTGGCCCTGGTCGGCGTCGGCGGCCTGCTCAGCGTGCTCACCTTCACCGCGGTCACGCTGCTCATCGGCGACCCGTTCTACGAGCGGATCTCCGAGCGGGTCGAGGCGAAGTTCGGCGGCGTGCCAGAGGCGGTGGAGGTGCCGTGGTGGCGGTCGCTGCGCCGCAGCCTGGCCGACTCGCTCCGCCTCGTCGGACTCGGCATCCTGCTGGGCATCCCGCTGTTCGTGCTCGGCTTCGTCCCGGTGATCGGGCAGACCGTGGTCCCGGTCCTCGGCGCCACGGTGGCCGGCTGGGTACTCGCCGTGGAACTGACCGGCGTGCCGTTCCAGCGCCGCGGCCGGCGCCTGCGGGACCGTCGGGCGGTGCTGCGCGGTCACCGTCCGACGGCGCTGGGGTTCGGCGTGGCGGTGTTCCTGTGCTTCCTGATTCCGCTGGGCGCGGTGCTGCTCATGCCGGCGGCGGTGGCCGGGGGGACGCTGCTGGCCCGGCGGGCGATGGGCCGCCCGATCGACGTGGTGACGGTCCGCACGACCCTGTGACGGATGGCCGCCGGATGCCGGGCGGGCGGTCAGGCGGACTCGCGGACCACCAGCTGGGTCGGGAGGACCACCGAGGTGGCCACGTCCGGCTGGCCGTGCACCAGGCCGAGCATCTGCTTCGCCATGGTGCGTCCCATGTCCACGATGGGCTGGCGGACCGTGGTCAGTGGTGGATCGCTGTACCGGCTGATCTCGAAGTCGTCGAAGCCGATCACCGCGACGTCGTCCGGCACCCGGCGGCCGGCGTCCTTCAGCGCCTGCAACGCGCCGTGGGCCATCATGTCGGAGGCGGCGAACACCGCGTCCAGGTCGGGGTCCTCGGCCAGCAGGCGGTGCATCGCGCGCATCCCGGAGTCGCGGGTGAAGTCACCGACGGCCACGTGTTCGCTCAGCCCGGCCTCGGTCAGCGTGGTGCGGTATCCGGTGAGCCGGTCCACGCCGGCGATCATGTCCGGTGGACCGGCGATGGTGGCGATGCGCCGGCGTCCGGCGGCGAGCAGGTGCCGCACCGCCTGCACCACGCCGCCGATGTGGTCCACGTCCACGTACGGCACCGGGTGATCGGTGCGGGTCATCGGCCGGCCGCTGCAGACCACCGGGATGCCGAGCCGGGACAGCGTGCCGGGCAGCGGGTCGGAACCGTGCATCGAGGCGAACATGACGCCGTCGACGTGGCCGGCCATGGCGTACCGCTCGACCCGGTCGTGGCTGGCCGTGGAGCCGGCCATCATCAGCACGAGCTGTTTGTCGGCGGCGTCCAGTTCCATGCTGACGCCGCGGATGATGGCCGGGAAGAACAGGTCGTCGGAGAACACCCGGTTGGCGGTCTCCGGCAGGATCAACGCGATCGACTCGGTGCGCTGGGTGACCAGGCTCCGGGCGGCCTGGTTGGGCACGTACCCCAGCTCCTCGACGGCCAGTTTGACCGCGTCGCGGATCTCCACGGCAACGGTGGTGGAGCCGTTCACGACGCGCGAGACGGTCGCCCGGGAAACTCCGGCACGTCTGGCCACCGCTTCCAGGGTCGGCCGCTCGCGCGTCACGATATGTCTCACCCCTCAGTCGGGCTCCGGTCGTCGAGACCGTTGCGCCGGATCACGTCGCGATACCAGAGAGCGCTGTCCTTCGGTACGCGCTCCTGCGTCGTGTAGTCGACGTGTACGACGCCGAACCGCTTGGCGTAGCCCTCGGCCCATTCGAAGTTGTCCAGCAGAGACCACACGAAATATCCCCGGAGGTCAACTCCGCGGCTGATGGCGTCGTGGCAGGCGCGCAGGTGGCCGTCCAGGTACTCGATCCGCGCGGTGTCCGGCACCCGCCCGGTGGCCGGGTCCGGGCCCTCCGGGTACGCCGCGCCGTTCTCGGTGATCATCATGGGCGTGCCGGGGTAGTCCTTGTGCAGCCGCTCCAGCAGCCGGGTCAGGCCGGCGGGCTCGATCTGCCAGCCGATGTCGGTGACCGGGCCGACCGGCTTGCGGAACGCGATGCCCTCGCTGCCCGGGTTGTCCAGCGCGGCGGCCTGGCCGGGCTTCGCCGAGACGTACGTCGGGGTGTAGAAGTTGACGCCGAGCACGTCGATCGGGGCGTTGATGATCGCCTCGTCGCCCTCGCGGATGTGCGCCAGGTCGGTGAACCGGGCCATGTGCTCGAGCATGTCGGCCGGGTACCGCCCGTGGAACAGCGGGTCGAGGAAGATGCGGTTCTGCAGGCCGTCGATGATCCGGGCGGCGTCCTGGTCCGCTGCGCTCTCCTGGTCGAGCGGGAGCACCGAGGACGGGTTCAGCGTGATGCCGATGGTCTGCGCCCCGGCGTCGCGCAGGGCCCGGGCCGCCAGGCCGTGGCCGAGCAGCAGGTGGTGCACGGCCTTGAACGCCGAGACCGGGTCCTGGATGCCGGGTGCGTGGACACCGCTGGCATAGCCGAGGTAGGCGGAGCACCAGGGCTCGTTGAGCGTGGTCCAGGTGCGGACCCGGTCGCCGAGCCGGGCGTACACGGACTGGGCGTACTCGGCGAACGCCTCGGCGGTCTCCCGGACGGTCCAGCCGCCGCGGTCCTGCAGGGTCTGCGGGAGGTCCCAGTGGTACAGCGTGACGACCGGGTCGATGCCGTTCCCGATCAGCTCGTCGGTGAGCCGGTCGTAGAAGTCGAGACCGCGGTGGTTGACCGGGCCGGCACCGTCGGGCCGGACCCGCGGCCAGGAGATCGAGAACCGGTACGACGCCAGTCCCAGCTCCACCATCAGCGCCACGTCGTCGCGGTACCGGTGGTAGTGGTCGCACGCGACGTCGCCGGTGTGCCCGGCGAAGACCTTGCCCGGGGTACGGCTGAACGTGTCCCAGATCGACGGGCCGCGACCGTCCTCCCGGGCGGCGCCTTCGATCTGGTAAGACGCCGTGGCTGCGCCCCACACGAAACCGTCCGGGAACGTGAGCCCGGACGATTGCGGTGCACCGCCGGGCTCGGCGGTCTCGGACGTCACGGTTGCCGTCATGGCTCCCCCGCTTCCTGCACGCTCGGGAGACGGCCTCCTTGGCGGGCCGCCCTTAACCGGTACAGCGTACGTCCATTGGTCTTTCCGGAGAATTGGCGAAACTTACAGAACCGGTTAAGTTGATCGTCCCCCCTCACGCTGCGTGCAACGCCGCGACCAACCGCCGGTCTCCGCCCAGGGTCAGAACGTCCAGCGGACGCCGGCCCATCAGCGCCAGTTGCAGGTCGCTGGCGGTGCCGGTGGCCTCGGCGCGGGCGTGGTGATCGTCGGAGTCCAGAATGGTGCCGGTGTCGAGCAGCGCGACGCCGGTGCCCCGCAGCCGGAGAAACCACTCGTACGCTGCGTCGGTGGCCACCAGATGGACCACGCCCTGCAGATTGGTCGCCTCGTGGCGGCGTCCGGCCGGCAGCCAGGTGTCCAGGATCTCGGTCACGCCGTCCGCGGCCAGTTTGGTCTCGATCGGGGTGGGCCGGCCGGCCGCGGCCTCGGCGTCCCAGCGGTGCACCGACACCTCGTGGGCCATCCGGCGGTGCCAGAAGCCCGCCTTCTTGGCCTGCGCGGGCCACGTCCACGCCGGAAGTTCCGGTTCCAGAGCGTCCAGAGTTTCGGTCATGCCGGTGAGTTCCCGGCGCAGCCCTTCGAGCGCCTCGGACCACTCCGGACGCGGCTCCGGGACCACCCGGTCCGGGGGCCTGGTGATCACCCCGCGGGTGGTGGTCTCGCGGACCCACCTCATCAGCGAGGTGAGGTGTTCCACCAGATCCGCGACGATCCATCCGGGACACGAGGGCACTGCTGCCTCCGGACCCGCCTCCTCGACCGCGTCGCGCAACGCCGGGCCGTCGGCCCGCAGCGCGCCGAGCCAGAAGTCCTTCGTCGCATGCAATCTGTTCATCACAGCTCCTGCCCGACCGGACCGCCATGTGTCCCCTGAAACGGATGAGCCTAGGGTGAACGGCGTGTCCGACGCCATTGCCGACCACCCGACCGACGCGTTTCCCACCTCGCTCGGGACGTACACGACGCTACGCCTCGGCGGGCCCGCAGGCACGCTGACCGTCGTGTCCGAACCGGACGAGGCGGTTTCCGCGGTACGAACCGCCCACGCCGCCGGTGACTCGGTGCTCATCCTGGCAGGCGGAAGCAACGTGGTGGTGTCCGATTCGGGGTTTCCGGGCCATGTGGTGCTGCTCCGTACCCGTGGGGTGCGTGTCGTCGACCGGGACGCCGGGCACGTCGTGGTGCGGGTCGCGGCCGGCGAACCGTGGGACGAGTTCGTGGCCGGCACCGTGGCGGACAACCTGGCCGGGGTGGAGTGCCTGTCCGGGATTCCGGGCTCCGCGGGGGCCACGCCGATCCAGAACGTGGGCGCCTACGGGCAGGAGGTCGGGCAGACCATCGTGGCCGTGCACGCCTACGACCGGGAGGCCGACCGGGTGGTCACCATGACCCCGGCGGAGTGCCGGTTCGCGTACCGGTCCAGCGTGTTCAAGCACCGTGACCGCTGGGTGGTGCTGGAGGTGGACTTCCGGCTCGCCGAGTCGAAGGAGTCGGCCCCGATCCGGTACGCCGAGCTGGCCCGCCGGCTGGGCGTCGAGCCGGGCGACCGGGTGCCGCTGTCCCAGGCCCGGGACGCCGTGCTGGCGTTGCGGGCGGGTAAGGGCATGGTGCTGGACGCCGCCGACCCGGACACCTGGTCGGTGGGTTCGTTCTTCACCAACCCGGTCCTCTCGGCGGCCGAGTGGTCGGCGTTGCGCACGGTCGCCGACCCGCCGCACTGGCCGAATCCGGACGGGTCGGTGAAGGTGCCGGCGGCCTGGCTGATCGAGCACGCCGGCTTCCGCAAGGGGTACCGGCCGGGCGCCGGGGTGGCGATCTCGTCGAAGCACACGCTGGCGTTGACGCACCTGGGCGACGGTTCCACGACGGCGTTGCTGGACCTGGCCCGGGAGATCCGGGACGGCGTGCGGGACCGGTTCGGGGTCCGACTGCACCCCGAACCGGTCCTGGTCAACTGCGCGCTCTGACAGGTCAGGACCATCCGAAGAGCTGGGTGTAGTACGGCGTGCCGTTCGCGGCGTACCGCACGCCGGTGCCGATCGACCGGGCCGCGCAGTTCAGGATGTTGGCGCGGTGGGCCGGGCTGGCCATCCAGGCGTCCATGATCGCGGTGGCGGTGGGGTAGCCCCAGCCGATGTTCTCCCCGGCCGGGTGGGTGTAGCCGGCGGCGCGGGCGCGGGTCACGAAGGTCGAGCCGCCCCGGCCGAAGTGCCCGAAGGTACCTGTGACGGCCATGTACGTGCTCTGCTGCACGGACGCCTCGACCAGCTGGTGGTCCACCGCGACCTGGCCGCACCCGGCCGCGTGCCGGCGCTGGTTGGTCTGCGTGACGATCAGGGACATGAGCTCGGCCTCGGTGGGTGGACCGGCCGGCACGACCACGGCCGCGGCCGCACCGGCCGGCACGGCGGCCTGCGCCGGGGCGGCCACGGCGAGCAGAGCCGGCACGGTGGCGAGAACGGCGAGACGTCCCATCGACTTGATCAACAAGGTGCTGCCTCCCAGTCAAGGCCGGGCGCTAGTTCGCCCGCCTCCTGTTATGGCACCCTTTTTCCGACCGACCGTACCGTCTTTGGTGGTTTTGGGGTCTGCGGGCGGTCCCGCCGGGTCATGCTGGGGGGATGCCCAGCGGGAGCCGGATCTCCGCGCCGGCGCCGACCGCGGGGTCGAACGTCAGCCGCACCGAGCCGCCGTGCCGGACCGCGATCGCGTCCGCCAGCAGCATCCACAGCGCGGTGCTGCGCCGGCGGAACGGCGGTTCCGGAATGGCCAGCATGCCGGCCATCAGGTGCTCGTCGGTGAGTTCCTCGGACTGGCGCGCGGTCACGGTCACCGTCCAGGAGCCGGACCCGGCCGCGGTGCGGACCGTGGCGGAGCGGTCCGCGGCGCCGCTGGCCACCGTGCCGAGCACCGCATAGAAGAGGTCGAGGAGCAGGGCCGGATCGCCGGACAGCGGAGGCCCGGCGGTCGCCTCCACGGTGGCCGCGGTGTGCGGTTCCCGGCTGGCCAGCCGGTCGGCGGCGGCCCGGATGACCGCCGGCAGGTCCACCGCGGCCGGGTTGATCGCCAGGTCGCCGGTCTGCAGCCGGGTGACCACCATCAGGTCGTCGACCAGCGTCAGCATCCGCTCGGTGTTGCGGCGGACCGCGGCGAGGGCCAGCGACCGTTCGTCCGGGGCGAGGTCGTCGGTGTCCAGACTCTCGGTGAACGACGCGATCGTGGTCAGTGGGGTACGCAGCTCGTGAGAGATGACGGTCAGGAAGCGCGCCTCGAGGGTGGCGGGACGCAGGACGGCCGCTGAGGGGCCTGAGGTCGGGCTCACCGGATCCTCGCGGACCGGCCCGGACGGCGGAAGGGCACGCTAAACTATAACTGTCCGTATATAAACCGGTACGTAGGCAAAAGCCCGACACGAAGCAATTTGTCACGCTACCGTGAGTCCGCGTGTTTCCTGTGTGCCCGTACTGCAGGCGCGCCGCGTCCCGAACTGACGCACAACGGGGGTATGGCGATGGGTGTAACGAGCATGACGAGCCTGGGTGACGCATGAGTCGCCTCCTGGTCGTCGAGGATGACCCGGACATCGCGCTCGCACTGCGGCTGCTGTTCAGCCGGGCGGGCTACGAGGTGGCACATGCCGGCGACGGGCGGACCGGGCTCAAGGAGGCGTACGCCGAGCATCCCGACCTCGTCGTGCTGGACGTCGGACTGCCGGAGATGGACGGCTGGCAGGTGCTGGAACGGCTGCGCGACGTCTCGGACGTACCGGTGCTGGTGCTCACCGCACACGGGCAGGAGGCCGAGAAGGTCCGCGGCCTGCGCGGCGGAGCCGACGACTACCTCACCAAGCCGTTCGCCAACAACGAACTGCTGGCCCGGGTGGAGGCGCTGCTGCGCCGGTCGTCCGCCGGCCAGAACAGCTGGGCCAGCCAGATCTACGACGACGGCCTGGTGCACCTCGACCCGACGAAACGCCGGGTGTACGTCAAAGGCGACGAGAAGCGGCTGACCCCCACCGAGTTCCGGCTGCTCAACGCGCTGGTCCGGCACGCCGGTGCGGTGCTCAGCCCGAACCAGCTCCTCACCCAGGCCTGGGACGACCCGACCGGCATCGGCCAGGAACGGGTCAAGTTCGCGGTGCTCCGGCTCCGCCGCAAGCTCGGGTGGTCGGAGCCGGACGAGTCGCCGATCGAATCGGTACGTGGTTTCGGCTACCGGTACCGCCGTCCTGGCGGCGACACCTGAGCGCCGGCGGGATGCCGTCCGGGTCGCCTCAGGTGTCCGGCGGGCGGGTCGATGAGGGGTCTTGGAGCATCGAGCAGGAGGTAAGTCGTGGAAGACCTTGGTGAGATCGTGGGCGAGTTCCTCATGGAGAGCCACGAGAACCTGGACCAGATCGACCGGGATCTCGTTGCGCTGGAGCAGGAGCCGAACTCGCGTGATCTGATCTCGCGCATCTTCCGCGCGATCCACACGATCAAGGGGACGAGCGGGTTCCTGGCGTTCAGTCGCCTGGAGACGCTGGCCCATGCGGGCGAGTCGCTGCTGTCCCGGCTGCGGGACGGCGTCCAGCCGGTCACCCCGGCGACGATCACCACGCTGCTGGCCACGATCGACGGCGTCCGGTCGCTGCTCGCCGCCATCGAGCAGAACGGCAACGAGGGCGACGTCCAGGTCGACGGCATCATCAGCACGGTGCACGCGCAGATGAACGCGTCCGGCAACCCGCCGCCCGCGCTGTCCTCGAAGACCGCCCCGCCGCCCGTGCCGCTGAACGAGGCCGCGGCCCGGCCGGTGCCCGACCCGGTCGAGGGCCAGCGCCGCCCGCTCGGCGAGATGCTGGTGGAATCCGGTGCGGCCCAGCCCTCGGACGTCAGCTCGGCGCTCCAGCAGCAGCTCGAGGGCGACGAGCGCAAGCTCGGCACGATCCTGCTCGAGGAGGGCAAGACGGTTCCGGCCGCGGTCACCGACGCGCTGCAGGCGCAGACGCCGAAGCGCAGTGTCGCGGACAGCGCGATCCGGGTCGACGTGGACGTGCTGGACGGTCTGCTGAACATGGTCGGCGAGCTGGTGCTGGCCCGGAACCAGCTGGTCCGCGGCGTGATGGAGACCGGTGACTCCGCGCTGGTCCGCAGCGCCCAGCGGCTCGGCATGATCACCAGTGAGCTGCAAGAGGGCATCATGAAGACCCGCATGCAGCCGATCGAGCACATCTGGTCCAAGCTGCCCCGGGTCGTCCGGGACCTGAGCACCTCGCTCGGCAAGCAGGTCCAGCTGGTCATGGAGGGCAAGGAGACCGAACTCGACCGGAGCCTCCTGGAAGCGGTCAAGGACCCGCTGACGCACCTGGTCCGCAATGCCGTGGACCACGGCGTCGAGGATCCGGAGACCCGGGTCGCGGCGGGCAAGCCCCGGGAGGGGACGCTCACGCTCCGCGCGTACCACGAGGGTGGGCACGTGGCGGTCGAGGTGGCCGACGACGGCGCCGGCCTGAACGTCGCCCGGATCGCGCAGAAGGCCGTGGAGAACGGCATCATCCGCGCGGATCAGGCCGCCACCATGGACCGGCGGGACATCATGGCGCTGGTCTTCCAGCCCGGCTTCTCCACCGCCACCAAGGTCACCAACGTCTCCGGCCGTGGCGTCGGCATGGACGTGGTGAAGACCAACATCGAGCGGATCGGCGGCGCGGTCAGCGTCGACTCGACGCTGGGTGAGGGCACCGTCTGGCGCCTCAACATCCCGCTCACGCTCGCCATCATCCAGGCGCTCACGGTGGACTGCGGCGACCAGCGGTACGTCGTGCCCCAGGTGGCGGTGCTGGAACTGGTCTTCATCGACGGCCAGTCCACCAAGATCGAGTACGCCTCCGGCGCGCCGGTCTACCGCCTCCGCGGCAAGCTCCTGCCGCTGGTCCGGCTGGACCGAACCCTCGGCCTGGACGTCGGCGGCGACCAGGGTGTCTACATCATGGTGCTGCAGGCCGACGGCCGCCGGTTCGGCCTGGTCGTGGACCGCGTCCTGAACACCGAGGAGGTCGTGGTCAAGGCGCTCAACTCCCGGTTCAAGGACATCGGCCTGTACGCCGGCGCCACCATCCTGGGCGACGGCAAGGTCGGCCTGATCCTGGACGTCTCCTCGCTGGCGCGCCGTTCGCACCTGGCCGTCGACTCGGAACGGGAGAGCATCACCGGAGCCAATCGCGCCGCCGGGTCCGGCGGAACCGGCGAACGTCTGCTGGTCACCGCGGTCGGCGACCGGCGGGTCGCGATCCCGCTGGACACCGTCACCCGGCTCGAGGAGTTCCCGCGCGAGCGGATCGAGCACGCCGGGTCCCGCGAGGTGGTGCAGTACCGCGGGCAGATCCTCCCGCTGGTGCGGCTGTCGCACCTGCTCGGTGCGTACACCGAGGAACCGGAGGGCGAGACCGTGTCGGTGGTGGTCTACAGCGAGGGCGAACGCAGCGTGGCGCTGGTGGTGGACCGGATCGTCGACATCGCGGAGAACTCCACCACGGCCCGCCGGGACGCCGAGGAGGACGGCCTGGTCGGCACCGCGGTGATCCAGCAGCGGGTGACCGAACTGCTCGACGTGCGCCGGGCGATCCTGGCCGCGGACCCGAACTTCTACAACGAAGCGGACGACTCGATGCTGGTGGAGGCGTGACATGGCGAGCCGTCAGTTTGCCACCTTCGAGGTGGCCGGGCAGCTGTTCGGCGTCGAGGTCGACACGGTGCAGGAGGTGCTCTCCTACAACGAGTACACCCCGGTGCCGCTCGCCCCGCCGGCCGTAGGCGGCCTGTTCAACCTGCGCGGACAGGTGATCGCAGCGGTGGACCTGCGGGTCCAGCTGGGGCTGGCCCGGCAGGCCCTGGAAGGTCCGGTGATGAACGTGATCCTCCGCGGCAGCGCGGAAGGTGAGCCGGTGAGCCTGCTGGTGGACCGGATCGGCGAGGTGGTGGACCTGGAGGACGAGGCTTTCGAGCCGCCGCCGGACACCCTGAGCGGGCCGACCCGGGAACTGGTGGTGGGCACGTTCAAGCTGGACGGCCGCCTGATGCTTGCCCTCGACGTCAACCAGGCCGTCGACACGTATCGAGCCACCACCTGATGTACAGCCTGGTCAGCGCCCCCGTCCTCGGTTTCGACCTGACCCGCCTCGGCGGCGGGTCGGCCACCGCCGAGGTGATCCTGCGTGCCCTGCGGCTCGGGCTCGGGGACCTGCCGGTGCTGGCGGAGCGGCTGCCGGACGAGGGCGTAC
Organism: Jidongwangia harbinensis; assembly: GCF_020216025.1. Lineage (GTDB taxonomy): Bacteria > Actinomycetota > Actinomycetes > Mycobacteriales > Micromonosporaceae > Actinoplanes > Actinoplanes harbinensis. Next base: position 115,060 of record NZ_JAIWNC010000008.1, read on the forward strand.
GTGGCCCGCTGTGGGTGGAGGTGGAGAGCGCCGCGCGGCGCCTGCCGACGCTGAAGTCGCTCAAGGAGCAGGACCCGGCCAGCTCGCTGGCCCTGGTGGAACGCGCGCCGATCGGCTCGGTCGACGCGCTGCTCACCTGTATCCGGTACGACGTGATGGCGTGGACCTGGCACGGCACCGGGCGGGACGCGCAGCAGAGCGAGGCGGCGTCCGCGGCCACCGCGCTGCTCTGTGACGCCGCGGTGGCCAGCTATCTGCGCGAGGTGCTGGACGAGACCACCCGCCGGATGCTCGGCGCCGGCTGGGTGGCGGCGCTGCGCAAGCTGCCCGTCGGGGCGCCGATCGACCTGGGACCGCACCACTACGTGGTGTCCGCGCTGCTGGACCGGCTGCGGTCGATCCGCCCGCGGGACCTGGCCCGGCTGATCGCGTCGGCCGACGATGCCCGTCGCAACGCCGGTGGCTGGTCGCCGGCCGTGCACTCGGCGTCCTGGGCGGCGTACCTCTCGGACCGGGTCCGCACCGCGGCCGCCGCCCAGATGCTGCTGGTGCAGGCCATGGACACCGCCGCGATCCCGCTGGCGGACCGGGCCGGGGGCGTCTGGAACATGCTCAGCGGCGCGGTCCAGGCGCTGGTCGTCCGGGATCTGCTGGACACCGCCACGGCGCACCGGCTGCTCGCTCCGGTGGTCGCCGCGCTGGGCCCGTCGTGGCTCGGCGAGAAGGGGGTGACCGGGTGATCTCCGTTCTCGTCGTCGACGACTCCGTGGTGGTACGCCGGCTCATCGTCGACGCGCTCGGCGACGCGCCGAACATCAAGGTAATCGGCACCGCGGCCAACGGGCTGCTGGCCCAGACGAAGATCGACCAGCTGAAGCCCGACGTGGTCACCATGGACATCGAGATGCCGCAGATGGACGGCATCGCGGCGGTCAAGGAACTGCGCAAGCGGCACTCCCGGCTGCCGGTGATCATGTTCAGCACGCTGTCCGCGGCGGGAGCGAGCGCGACGCTGGAGGCGCTGTCCGCCGGGGCCACCGACTACGTGACCAAACCGAGCAACGTCGGGTCGATCGCGGAGTCCATCGCGGCCGTACGCGAGCAGCTGGTTCCCAAGATCTACGCGCTCGCCGGGCGGGCGCGTGGCGGCCTGTCCGGGCCACCGCCGCGTCCGGGCGCCGGCCGGCCGGTGCCCGGACGCCCGCCGATGGTCACCGGCCCGGCCCGGACCGGCGCGGCTCCGCCCCGGTCCGCCGGACCCGCCGCCCCGGCCCGCACGCCCCGGCGCGGACCGCAGGGCCGGGTCGACATCCTCGCCGTGGGCTGCTCCACCGGCGGTCCGGACGCCCTCACCAAGGTGCTTCTCGGCCTGCCCACCGACCTTTCCGTGCCCATCGTGGTCACCCAGCACATGCCGCCGGTGTTCACCAAGATGTTCGCCGAGCGGCTGGACCGGAGCACCCCGCTGCATGTGGTGGAGGCCGCGGAGGGCATGGAGCTGACCGCCGGCACGGTCTACATCGCGCCCGGGGACCGGCATCTGGTGCTGACCCGGCGGGGCACGGCGACGGTCACTCAGCTCAGTAGCGCGCCGCCGGAGAACTCCTGCCGGCCGGCGGTGGACGTGATGTTCCGCTCGGTAGCACAACTCTACGGCGGCTCCGCCTTCGCGGCGGTGCTGACCGGCATGGGACACGACGGACGGGGTGGTGCGAAGGTGCTGCGCGACGCGGGAGCCGAGGTGTTGGCTCAGGACGAAGCGAGCTCGGTGGTGTGGGGAATGCCGGGCGCGGTCGTCGGTGCCGGCCTGGCCGATCAGGTGCTGCCGTTGGATCGGATCGCGTCCGCGCTGGCGACCCGGGTCAAGATCGGCCGATCCGCGGCGGTGGCCGGATGACGCTGTCGCAGAGCGATTTCGCGTTCGTCTCCGCACTGGTCCGGCGGGAGGCCTCGATCGTGCTGGCGCCGGGCAAGGAGTACCTGGTCGAGGCGCGCCTCATCCCGGTCGCCCGGCAGGTCGGCGCGGCCAGCGTGGCGGAGTTCCTGGCCAACCTGCAGCGCCGCCCGAACCCGGCCGACCAGCGCCGGATCGTGGACGCACTGACCACCAACGAGACCTCCTGGTTCCGGGACCGTGAGCCGTTCACCGCGCTCACCGACGTGGTCCTGCCGGAACTGGTCAAGTCGCGCGCCGGGAACCGCAAGATCCGGCTCTGGTCGGCGGCGAGTTCCAGCGGACAGGAGGCGTACAGCCTGGCCATCACGCTGCAGGAGCACCTGCCGGCGGGCTGGGGGTACGAGATTCTGGGCAGCGACATCTCCACCGAGATGGTCAAGCGTGCGGAGGCCGCCGAGTACAGCCAGGTCGAGGTGAACCGGGGCCTGCCGGCCGCCCAGCTGGTGCAGTACTTCGAACGGACCGGCGCGCACTGGCGGGTCACGCCGGGGCTGCGGCGCAACGTGTCGTTCCGGTTGATGAACCTGACCGCGCCGCTGCCGACGATGCCGCCGTTCGACGTGATCTTCCTACGCAACGTCCTCATCTACTTCGATGTGGCGACCAAGAAGAGCGTCCTCCGGAACGTGGCCCGGCTGCTGCGTCCGGACGGCTGGCTGTTCCTCGGAGCAGCCGAGACGACGATCGGGATCGACGAGAACTACGAACGGGTAGCGGCCGGCCGGACCTCTGCCTACCGAGTCCGGAGTGCGGTGCCGGCCGGCGCCGTCAAGAGGGGGTGAGACCGCGGTGCGCGCCATGGTGATCGACGATTCCCGCGCGATGCGCATGATCCTTAAGCGCATCGTCGCGAAGTTGAACTTCGAGGTGACGGAGGCAGGCGACGGGCAGGAGGCTCTGGACCTGCTGAGCACCATGACCGAGGTGCCGGAACTGGCCCTCATCGACTGGAACATGCCCAACATGAACGGGCTCGAGTTCGTGACCAAGGCGCGGGCTGATCCGCGCCTCCGGGAGATGACGCTGGTCATGGTCACCACGGAGAGCGAACAGAGCCAGATCGTCCGCGCGCTCGCCGCGGGCGCCCACGAATACGTGATCAAGCCCTTCACCGAGGGCGCGATGATCGAGAAGCTGGCCTTGCTGGGCCTTGTACCTACCGGAGCGAGTTCTTGAGCGGGAGCGGGGAGGCTACGGCCTCGACCAAGACGGCGGACGATCGCCGAGTCGCGGAGCGGAGGAAATAATGAGCGTCGACGTCGTGGTGAATGAGGACGACCTCGCCGAGATGGTCGAGCAGGTCTGGGTGTCCTACCTGGACCCGGAGGGGGTCAGCCCGCTGGTGCCCACCGGCGACGAGGCACAGACCACCGAGGTGCACTCGTCGGTGTCGATCACCGGCTCCTGGACCGGGCACGTGGTGTACGCGTCGTCGACCGCCGCCGCCCGGCGGGCCGCGGCGGCGTTCCTGGCCATGGAGGACGGGGAGGTGAGCCAGGACGACCTCTCCGATGTGCTCGGTGAGCTGGCGAACATCGTCGGCGGCAATGTGAAGGCGATGCTGCCGCCCGGCTGCTTCCTGTCGTTGCCGCAGGTGGTGCTGGCGCCGGAGGCGACGACCATCTATCCGAGCGCGGAGCGGATCACCGGCCTGTACGGCACCTGGGACGGCGAGCCGGTGTCGGTGTCGATGTGGCAGAGCCGGAGCGATCTGAAGAAGGAGGAGGACACCGAATGAAGATTCTGATCGCCGACGACAGCCGCGTCATGCGGCAGATCGTCACCCGGACCCTGCGTCAGGCCGGCTTCGGTGATCACGACCTGGTGGAGGCGGCGGACGGGCAACAGGCGCTCGACCTGGCCACCGCGGAGAAGCCGGACCTGGTCATCTCCGACTGGAACATGCCCGAGATGACGGGTGTGGAAGTACTGCGCAAGCTCCGTGCCGCGGGCAACGGTGTGAAGTTCGGCTTCGTCACCTCGGAATCCACGCCGGAGATGCAGCAGCAGGCGGAAGCGGCCGGCGCTGCGTTCTTCATCGTGAAGCCGTTCACGGCGGAACGTTTCGATGAGGTCTTCTCTCCTATTTTGGGATGATATTGCTATGTCTGACACCTCGGTTCTTCCTGCCCCGCTGGCCGTCCGCAACCTCTTCGAAGACCTGCTCGGCCGGGACTGCACCGTGGGTCCCGGCGACCCGATCACCGCGGCCGATCTGCCGACCGCGACCGTCGCCATCTACACCGACAACGCGCAACAGATCTACGGCGTGGTCGGGATGGGCCTGCCGCTCGCCGCCAACGTGGGTGCGGCGCTCGGCCTGATCCCGGCCGGCGCGGCGGAGGACAGCATCGAGGAGAAGACGCTGTTCCCCAATCTCGCGGAGAACGTCTTCGAACTCTGCAACGTGCTGACCAGCCTGCTCAACCGCGAGGGTGCGCCGCACGTGAAGCTGTACCAGGTGATCTACCCGGGGATGAGCCTGCCCGCCGACGCGCGGGCCCACCTGCTCGCCCTGGGCCGGCGCCTCGACCTGATGATCGAGGTGTCGCGGTACGGCAAGGGCAAGTTCTCGATGTCCCTCGCGCCGTAGACCGCCGGATCGGCCCCGTCTCCGGACGGGGCCGGACAGCGGCCGGAAAGTGGCCGCAATAGCGACCACGATGTCCGTATGGACGTCGTACTCAGCGATCGCGCACTGAACCGGGCCACGTTGGCACGGCAGCTGCTCCTCGACCGCCGGCCGGTGCCGGCGCGGGAGATCATCGAGCTCCTGGTCGGACTGCAGGGACAGGACCCGGAGCTGCCGTACCTCGGGCTGTGGAACCGGATCGAGGGATTCGCGCACGCCGACCTGACCGGCCTGCTGGCCGGCCGGGCGGTGGTCCGGGCGACCCTCTTCCGCGGCACCCAGCACCTGCTGAGCACCGCCGACTACCGGTGGATCCGGCCGCTGCTGCAACCCATGCTGGACCGCATGCGCCGGACCTTCTTCCAGCAGTGGGCCGCCGACGTGGACCACGCGGAACTGGCCGCCGAGGCCCGGCGGGTGCTCGGCACCTCCACGATGACCCGCCCCGACCTGGGCCGGGCGCTGGCGCAGCGGTGGCCGCAGCACGAGGGCGTGTGGCTGGCCCGCGCCGCACAGGTGGCGTTGCCGGTCCTGCATCCGTACCCGGACGGCACCTGGGGCCGGCGCGGGCCCACCCCGCTCGTCCTCGCCGAGCACTGGCTCGACCAGCCGTTCGACCGCGACCGCGAGCCGGCCGACCTGGTGCTGCGCTACCTCGCCGGATTCGGCCCGGCGAGCGTGCGGGACATGCAGGCGTGGAGCGGCCTGACCCGGCTGTCCGCGGTGTTCGACCGGCTGCGGCCGCGGCTGCGGACCTACCGCAGCGCCGCCGGCACGGAACTGTTCGACCTGCCGGACCGGCCGCTGCCGGACCCGGAGACCCCCGCGCCGGTCCGCTTCCTGGCCGGCTTCGACAACGTGACCTTCGGGTACGCCGACCGCACCCGGATCGTCGCGGACGCGCACCGCCCGTACCTGGTGGGCGAGGCGGCCCTGACCGTCGACGGCACCGTACGCGGGATCTGGAAGCTGCGCCGGGGTGAGCTGTCGATCGGCCTGTTCGCCCCGCTCGCCGGCGCCGAGGAGGAGGCGGTCGGGAGCGAGGCGGCGGCGCTGCTGCGCTTCGCCGAACCGGACACCGCGCTGCACCGCGTGACGTTCCGAAACCTGCCCTAAGCCAATCGGCGCACCGGCCGAAGACGAGGACAGGAGCACGTCGCACCGGGACGTGCCGGCCGGGCCAGGGGAGGAACGTCCATGACGTCGCCGATCGGTGGAAGCATCAGCAACGAGTTCGACGTGAAGGCAACGCCGACCTCGATGTACACGAACAAGACGACGACCGACGCGGGCGGCAGCAAGTCGCTCGGTGACCAGGACACCTTCCTGAAGCTCCTGGTGGCCCAGCTGAAGTACCAGGACCCCACCAACCCGTCCGACTCGACGCAGTTCCTGGCACAGACGGCCCAGTTCACCCAGGTCGAGAAGCTCAGCCAGATCGCCGACATGCTGTCGGCGCAGCAGCTGATCGGCGCCAGCGCGCTGGTCGGCCGCACGGTCACCTACCAGGACGCGGCCGGCGTGACGCAGACCGGCGTGGTGACCAAGACGAAGCTCAACGGAGACAGCGAACCGACGCTCGTGGTCGGGGACACGGATGTGCAGCTGTCCAAGGTCACGGAAGTCCAGCAGACCACTACCTGACCCCAGCTCACCGCCACCTCTCTCGCGAAGGAATCGACCCCTATGCTGCGTTCCCTGTTCTCCGGCATCAGCGGCCTGCGTGCGCACCAGCAGATGATGGATGTCACCGGAAACAACATCTCCAACGTCAACACCACCGGTTACAAGTCCAGCCAGACGGTGTTCCAGGACACGCTGAGCCAGATGGTCAACGCCGCCGGTGCACCGCAGAACGACGCCGGCGGCACCAACCCGGCCCAGGTCGGTCTCGGCGTGCGTCTGGCCAGCATCAACGCCAACTTCGGACAGGGCGCCGCGCAGACCACCGGCAAGTCCTCCGACATGATGATCCAGGGCGACGGCTTCTTCGTCGTGAAGAGCGGCGGCGAGACGCTGTACACCCGCGCCGGTTCCTTCACGTTCGACGCCAACGGCTCGCTCACCACACCCAACGGTCAGGTCGTCCAGGGCTGGATGGCGGACGAGGGCGTGGTCAACACGGCCGGTGCGCCGGACAACATCAAGCTGCCGATCGGCATCAGCCTGGCGCCCACGGTCACCGAGAACATCACCATGACCGGCAACTTCTCCAACGAGGCCCCGGTGGGCACGCAGAAGGAGATCCCGATCAAGGTGTACGACGCCGACGGCGCCGCCAACACCATGGTGGTGACGTTCCAGAAGGCGGACGCCACCACCTGGTCGCTGACGCTGCCGGACGGCAGCACCGGCACGGTCCCGTTCGTGGCCGGCAAGGCGGTCGGCGACACCGACCCGCTCACCCTCGAGGACACCGGAAAGATCACCGTCGGCGGCTTCATCTTCGACATCCACGACCTGACCCAGTTCAGCGGCAACACCGAGGCCCGGGTGAGCAACTCCGACGGGTCGGCGGCCGGCGTGCTGAGCTCGTACACGGTGTCGAACACCGGCCAGATCGTCGGCGTGTTCTCCAACGGCCTCAAGCAGACGCTGGGCCAGCTGTCGCTGGCCAACTTCAACAACGTCAACGGCCTGGAGAAGATCGGTGACTCGATGTTCCGGAGCACGGTGAACTCGGGCCTGGCCCAGGTCGGCCCGGCCGGCACCGGCGGGCTCGGCCTGATCACCAGCGGCGCGCTGGAGATGTCGAACGTCGACCTGGCGCAGGAGTTCACCAACCTGGTCATCGCCCAGCGTGGCTTCCAGGCGAACAGCCGGATCATCACCACCAGCGACGAGATCCTCCAGGAACTCGTGAACCTCAAGCGCTGACGTACGTAGCGCCGGCGGAAGCCGGGACGGGCCCTCGCCCGCCCCGGCTTCCGCGTATCCGGGGCAGGTCGCACCCGGATGGCGACCGGTCCGCGCTCAATCGCAACGGACCGCGAGCCGATGGACCAATTGACGGGGCAACGGATGGCCCCACCAGCCGTAAGACCGACCAGGGATGGACGTCGTCGTGATCCTCGTAACCCGCATCAACGGTGCCGTGTTCGCACTGAACCCCGATCTCGTCGAGCGCGCTGACTGCACGCCCGACACGGTCATCACGCTGGTGGACGGCACCAAGTACGTCATCGCCGAATCGGTGCCCGAGTTCATCGACTCGGTGCGCCACTACCGCGCCTCGCTGATCGCCCAGGCGAGCCGGATGGAGTCCGACTCCGAGTCGCTCCGCACCGCCGACACTTCCGCCGACGAGCAGGACGACCTGGCCCAGGCCAAGGTTCTGCCGCTGCACCGAAAGGACCGCTGATGGACATCGCAGCCCTCGTCGGCATCATCGTCACCTTCATCATCGTCTTCGTCGTCCAGATGCTCGAGGGCGGCCACGCCGGCTCGATCATCCTGTTCCCGGCGATGCTGCTGGTCTTCGGTGGGGCCCTCGGCGCCGCGATGGCGGGCGGCATCCTGAAGGACACCATCGGGGTCGGCGCGCTGCTCAAGAAGGCGTTCCTGCCCAAGGTGACGCCGCCGGCGAAGCTCGTCGAGGACGTCGTCAAGCTGGCCGAGCGGGCCCGGCGCGAGGGCCTGCTGGCTCTCGAGGACGCGGTGAAGACCGTGGAGCACCCGTTCCTCAAGCGCGGCCTGCAGCTGGCCATCGACGGCACCGACCCGGACGAGCTGCACGACATCCTGCACGCCGAGATCGCCGCCAAGAAGAAGGCCGACAAGGCCGGCACCAAGATCTTCGAGAACATGGGCGGGTACGCGCCGACCATCGGCATCATCGGCACGGTCATGGGCCTGGTGCACGTGCTGGAGAACCTGGACAAGCCGGAGACGCTGGGTCACTCCATCGCCGCCGCGTTCGTCGCCACGCTGTGGGGCGTGCTCAGCGCCAACGTGCTGTGGCTGCCGCTCGCCGCCCGGCTCGGCCGGCTCTCCGGCATCGAGGTGGACGAGATGGAGCTGGTGATCGACGGCGTGCTGGCGATCCAGGCCGGCTCCAACCCGCGCCTGGTCGCCCAGAAGCTGCGCAGCCTGTTGCCGCCGGACGAGGCGCTGAAGGCCGAGGCCGCGTCGGCCAGCAAGAAGGCGGCGTAACCGATGGGTGCAGGCGGCGGGGGCGCCAAGCGCAAGAAGCGCCATGAGGAGCACGAGGAACACGTCAACCACGAGCGGTGGCTGGTGTCGTACGCGGACATGCTGACCCTGCTGTTCGTGCTGTTCGTGGTGCTGTTCTCGATGAGCAGCGTGGACCAGAAGAAGTTCGCCGCCCTGGCGAGCAGCCTGTCCCAGGGCTTCGGCGACCAGTCCGTGGCGTTCGACAGCCAGGCGTCGACGTTCGACGGCCAGGCGAGTCCGCAGTTCGCGCCGATCGACCCGGGTTCCGACCCGGGCAACGGCGGCGCCGGCACGGACAACATGACCAAGGAGCAGAAGGAGGCGGTCGAGCGGGCGATCAAGGCCGCCGAGCGTGCGCAGAGCTCCCGGGACGCCAAGGCGGCGGCCAAGGAGGCGGAGAACCTCAAGGAGATCGAGAAGAAGATCGCCGACGCCCTGGCCAAGGCGAAGCTGCTGGCCAGCGTGAAGTTCACCATCGACGAGCGGGGCCTGGTCGTCACCGTGGTCACCAACGAGGTGGTCTTCGAGGGCAACCGCGCCGAGCTGCGGTCGGGTGGCGCGAAGATCCTCGACACCATCGCGCCGCCGCTGGCCAAGCTGCCCAACGCGATCGAGGTCGACGGGCACACCAACCAGCTCAAGGCCCGCACGACGTTCTATCCGAGCGGCTGGGAGCTGTCCGCCGCCCGGGCCTCGACGGTGGTGCGGTACCTCGCCGGCCGGGGGCTCGCCAAGAACCGGCTGAGCGCGGTGGGGTTCAGCGACACCAAGCCGCTGATCGACCCGAAGGACCCGCGCTCGGTGCAGCTGAACCGTCGCGTCGACGTGATCGTGAAGACCACGCTCCCGGCCGACCAGGCGGCGCTGCTGCCGTCCGCGGCCGGCGGGGACGCCAAGCCGCACACCGGCACCACCACGGCGCAGGCCGAGGCAGCAGCAAAGGCCCAGGCCGAACAGGCCACCGGCACACCCGCCACCACGCACGACTGACACGACAGGAGGAGCTCCGATGAGCAAGGACGAGAAGGACGCCGCGGCCGGGACGCCGAAGAAGAAGTTGTCCAAGAAGCTGCTGCTGATCATCATCATCGCCGCCGTGGTCCTCCTGGGCGGCGGTGGCGCCGGGGCGTACCTCATGCTGGCCGGCGGCGAGAAGAAGGTGGAGGCGCCGGTCAAGGGCGAGGTGGTCGCGCTGGAGAACCCGCTGACCGTCAACCTGGCCGACGGGCACTACCTCAAGGTGGGCTTCGCGCTGCAGATGACCGAGGAGGCCGCGGGCGCCGAGATCGACCCGTCCCAGGCCATCGACCTGGCCATCGGCCAGTACACCGGCCTGGAGATCGGCGAGCTGGAGACCGAGAACGGCCGCTCGAAGGCCCGGAACGAGCTGCTCGAGAAGATCGAGAAGGCGTACAACGTCGAGGGCAAGCACCTGGTCATGGGCATCTACTTCACCCAGTTCGTCACGCAGTGACGACGGGCGGAACCGGCGGTCCCGGGTGACCGGGGCCGCCGGTTCCCCGATAAAGGGATAAACGCGGCGTACCGGCTCAGCGGTTCGCGAAATGAGCCGATGAGGACGACGTGACCAAGTCGCCGTCCGCGGTCTCCACCGCACGCTCCCCGGGCCGGATGTCGCGCCGGGGCGGGGGTTCCGGCCCGGCGCCCTACGACTTCCGCCGGCCGATCAAGCTCTCCCGCGACCACGTCCGCACGCTGCAGATCGCGTTCGAGACGTACGCGCGCAGTTGCGGCACCCTGCTCACCACGCGGCTGCGGGTGGTCAGCAACGTCACGCTCGGCTCGATCGAGCAGCAGAACTACGACGAGTACGTGGCCTCGCTGGCCAATCCCACGGTGATCGCCATGGTGGCCCTGGACCCGCTGCCCGGCACGGTCCTCATGGAGATGTCGTCGAGCATGGTCATGACCGCGATTGACCACATGTTGGGTGGTCCCGGCGGCCCGCAGCCGGAGCGCCCGCTGACCGAGGTCGAGATGCCGCTGCTGCGCGGGCTGCTGGACCGGATCCTGGGTGAGCTGAAGTACGGCTTCGAGAGCCTGGTGCCGATCGAGCCCAAGCTGCGCGAGATCGAGTACAACGCCCAGTTCCTCCGCGCGCACGCACCCGGGGACGCCGTGGTGGTGGCGTCGTTCGACATGAAGATCGGTACCGAGGAGTGTCTGGCCAGCATCTGCCTGCCGTTCAACACGATCCTGCCGGTGCTGGAGAAGCAGGAGACCGTCGAGCTGACGCCGGCCGAGCGGATGATGCGGGAAAGCTCGCACCGCAAGATCACTGCTGGGCTTTCCGCGGCGCCGATCGACGTAGCGGTCCGATTCCACCCCATCCGGATGCGTACGGATGACATCGTGGATCTGCGTCCCGGCGACGTTCTGCCGCTCGGGCACCCGACCAGTCGGCCTCTCGAGGTGACCGTCAACGAGACCGTTTTCGCACACGCAGTACCCGGTAATCAGGGCGCCCGGCTCGCCTGTCTCGTCGTGCCGTCGCCGAAGGAGGAAGGCCGCCCATGACCGCCCCCACCATCACCGGGCCCCAGCTCGCCCTCGCCCGTACCGCGGTCGAGGCGGCGCTCGCCGTCCTGCCGACCAGTCGCGAACTGGTCGCCGGGGAGCCCACCGCAGCCAGTGCGGACCTGCTCACCGGGGGACAGGCGATCACCGCCAAGTTCAGCGGCGCCGCCGTCGGTGAGGTCGTGGTGGTGGTCGGTCAGGACCTCGCCGACGCGCTCAAGGAGAGCCCGCTCGGCGAGCTGGACCTGACCGCCGCGGTACGTCCCGCGCTGGAGGCGGCCGCCCGGGTGTTCGGGCCCACCGTGCTCGATCCCGGTCAGCTGATGGAACCCGGCGTGGCCCTGAGCGCGATCGCCACGAAGGACCACGCGGTGGCCGTACCGCTGCTGGACGGCGGCGACGTCCGGGCCGTGGTGGCGCTGGCGCTCACCCCGTGGCCGGTCGACCAGGGTCCCGGCGGTGTGGCGCGACGCGGCGACGGCTCGGTGACCCGCGGCGGCCTGGACATGCTGCACGACGTCGAGATGGAGGTCTCCGCCGAACTCGGCCGCACCCGGATGAGCGTGCGCGAACTCCTCTCGCTCAGCCCGGGCGCGATCGTCGAGCTGGACCGGGCCGCGGGCAGCCCGGCGGACCTGCTGGTCAACGGGCGGCTGATCGCCCGTGGCGAGGTGGTGGTGGTGGACGAGAACTTCGGCATCCGGATCACCGAGATCGTCGCCCCCGGCGCCGAGCGGGAGTGACCCTTGTTCGAACTGGTGCTGCGGATCGGCTTCTCCCTCCTGGTCGTGTTCGGCCTGATGTGGGGACTGGCCAAGGTCGCGCGCCGCCCGCTGAGCGGGAACCGGGGCGCCGGCACGCTGGCGGTGCTGAACCGGCAGCAGGTGGCCCGGGGTGCCACGGTCACCGTGGTCCAGGTGGCCGACAAGGCGCTCATCCTCGGCGTCACCGATCAACAGGTGAGCCTGCTCGGCGAGATCGATCCGGAGAAGTTCGGCAAGCAGGGGCACCTGGTCGAGCGGCGGGACACGGTCCCGCTGGAACCGGACGACGTGCTGCCGCCGTCCGGGCATCCGGCCACCGGCGGGCGGCTGGACGGCTCCATCCTGTCCCCGCGCACCTGGGGCTCGACGCTGGACTTCCTGCGCGACCGGACGACGAGGCGCTGATGGTCCGCCGTACCCTCCTGCTCCTGCTCGCCGGCCTCGGCCTGGCGCTGATCCTGCTGCCCGGTGCGGCCGAGGCCGCGCCGGTCCCGGCCCTGCTGCCGGCCGCGCCGGCGGATCCCACCCCGCCGGCCGAGCCGACCGTCTCGCCGAGCGGCGGCTCGATCAACTTCAACATCGACGGTACGAACCCCGACGGCAGCAAGCCGGCCACCTCGCTGGTGATCGTGCTGGGCCTGACGCTGCTCTCGGTGGCGCCCGCGGTGCTGCTGCTCTGCACCTGCTTCACCAAGGTCTTCATCGTCCTCGGGATCACCCGCAACGCGCTCGGCCTGACCAGCACGCCACCCAACCAGGTGCTGGCCGGGCTGGCGTTGTTCATCAGCCTGTTCATCATGGGCCCGACCGTGTCCCAGGTGAACGAGCTGGGCGTGCAGCCCTACCTGCGCGGCGACAAGAGCCAGTCGGAGGCGTTCCGGGACGGGGTGCAGCCGCTGCGCGACTTCATGTACAAGACCACCCGCCCGGACGAGATCGCCCTGCTGGTCAAGGTGTCCGGCCAGGAGAAGCCGGCGAACCCGGACGACGTCGAGCTGACCACGCTGATCCCGGCGTTCGTGCTGTCCGAGCTGCGGGCCGCGTTCATCATCGGGTTCGTCATCTTCATCCCGTTCCTGATCATCGACATGGTGGTCAGCGCGTCGCTGATGTCGCTGGGCATGATGATGCTGCCGCCGGTGACCGTGGCGATGCCGTTCAAGCTGTTGCTCTTCGTGCTGGTCAACGGCTGGGGGTTGATCATTACGGCGCTGGTGGCGAGTTACGCATGAACGCCGACGTGCCGATCGCGGAGCTGCTGGCGATCATGCTGGGCGCGGTACGCGCGGGTGCCTGGATGATGATCTGCCCGCCGTTCAACTCGCGGATGATCCCGGGGCCGGTCAAGGCGCTGCTCTCGGTCGGCATCGCGCTGCCGATGGCGCCGTACCTGCGGGGCACCCTGCCCTCGATCGAGACCAGCGAGATCATCGCCTGCGCCGCGTTGCAGGTCTTCATCGGCGCCGCGCTGGGCTTCATCACCGCGCTGCTCTTCGCCGCGCTGCAGGCGGCCGGCGACCTGATCGACGTGTTCGGCGGTTTCACGCTGGCCATGGCGTTCGACCCGCTGTCGCTGAGCCAGAGTTCGATCTTCGGCCGGTTCTACAACCTGGTCGCGATCACGCTGCTGTTCGCCACCGAGGGCCACCAGCTGGTGCTGCGCGGCTTCCTGCAGTCGTACGAGGCGCTGCCGCTGAACGCGATGTTCTCCATGGAGACGTTCAGCAAGCTGCTGATCGAGGGCATCGGCGAGATGTTCCTGGCCGCGTTGCAGATCGCCGGGCCACTGATCGCCGTGCTGTTCCTCACCGACGTCGCGTTCGGCCTCCTCAACCGGGTCGCGCCGGCGCTCAACGCGTTCCAGCTCGGCTTCCCGGCCAAGATCTTCCTGGTCCTGACGCTGTCCGGCACGGCGATCGCCATGCTGCCCGGCGCCCTGGACGCCATCGTCGACAAGGCCGTCTCGGCCGTGGTCCAGCTGACCGGCGGCTGACGGTGCCCGGAGGGGGTGGGAACGGATGAGTGGGGAGAAGACCGAACAGCCCACCGCGCAGAAGCTGAAGAAGGCCAAGCAGGAGGGGCAGATCGGGCGCAGCCAGGACGTCGGCGCCTGGTTCGGCATGCTGGCCGCCAGCATCATGCTGCCCCGCACCCTGGGCTCGGCGTTCGACTACGCCCGCGAGTCGATGACCAAGATCCCGGACGTGATCGCCGATCCGGACCCGGTGGTGGCCATGGGGATCCTGAAGGACGGGATGATGAGCGCCGCCTGGGCGGTGCTCCCGCTCGCCCTCACCATGATGGTGGTCGGCATCGCCGCGGCCGGTGCGCAGGGCGGCATCCGGGTCGCCTCCAAGCTGTTCATCCCGAAGTTCAAGCGGCTCAACCCGCTTCCCGGAATCAAGAAGATGTTCGGGCCGCAGTCGCTCTGGGAGGGCACCAAGGCGCTGATCAAGACCGGGGTGCTGGGCGGGGTCCTCTACGTCACGGTGAAGGACCTGGTGCCCCTGCTGATGACCGCGGGCCGGCTGCCGCTGGGCACGCTGCTCGCGGTGGTCACCGACGCGGCCCTCACGCTGATCCGGGCGGCGTCCGTGGCCGGCATCGTGATGGCCGCGGCCGACTACTTCGTGGTGCGGCGGCGCACCAACAAGCAGCTCCGGATGTCCAAGGAAGAGGTCAAGCAGGAGCACAAGAACAGCGAGGGCGACCCGCACGTCAAGGGGCAGATCCGGGCCCGGCAGATGGCCATGGCGCGGAACCGCCAGATGGCCGACGTGCCGACCGCCGACGTGGTGCTGGTCAACCCCACGCACGTCGCGGTGGCGCTGCGCTACGACCCGGAGAAGGGCGCCCCGCGGCTGGTGGCCAAGGGGCAGGGTGCGATCGCCGCGAAGATCCGCGAGCTGGCCACCGAGCACCGGATCCCGATGGTGCAGGACGTGGCGCTGGCCCGGGCGCTGGAGAAGAGCGTCGAGGTGGGCCAGGAGATCCCGGCGGACTTCTACGGGGCGGTCGCGAAGGTGCTCGCCTTTGTCATGAGCCTCAAGTCACGCGGTTCGGCAGCCGGGTTGCATCGCAACCCGAACCCCACTCCCGTCCCGGCAATTTAGGAGATTTCCTCACATCACGGCCGTGATCGCGGGAGGATCGACTGGTGGGGGAGAAACCCGTGCTCAGTGTCGGCGAGGGAACGCCGATCGGTTAGACGCCAGGACGGCGACACCAGGGCACGGATCGGCCCCTGAAGCGCCCACTCCTGGAAGGTCACGTGAAGAACCGGAACCTCAGCAAGTTCGCCGTACCCGTCGGGGTCATCGGCATCATCGTCATGATGGTCGTGCCACTGCCGACCTTCCTGCTCGATCTGCTGATCGCCCTGAACATCACCGCGGCCCTGCTGGTTCTGATGGTCTCCATGTTCGTCCAGCGGCCGCTGGACTTCTCGGTCTTCCCGGCATTGCTCCTCGTCATGACGTTGTTCCGGCTCGCGCTGAACATCAGCGCCACCCGCCTGGTGCTGCGGGACGGCGACGCCGGCAAGGTGATCCACGCGTTCGGTGACTTCGTGGTCGGCGGTTCCCTGGTCATCGGCCTGGTCATCTTCATGATCCTGATCATCGTGCAGATGGTGGTGGTCACCAAGGGCGCCGAGCGGGTCGCCGAGGTCGGTGCCCGGTTCACCCTCGACGCCATGCCGGGCAAGCAGATGGCGATCGACGCCGACCTCAACGCCGGCCTGATCGAGGAGGACGAGGCCCGCCGGCGCCGCGCCGACGTGGCCGCCGAGGCCGACTTCTACGGCGCCATGGACGGTGGCTCGAAGTTCGTCAAGGGCGACGCCATCGCGGCCATCATCATCACCGTGATCAACCTGATCGGCGGCTTCGCGGTCGGCATGCTGCAGCACGGCATGTCGCCGGCCGACGCGATGAACCACTACAGCCTGCTGACCGTCGGCGACGGCCTGGTGTCGCAGATCCCGGCGCTGCTGCTCTCGGTGGCCACCGGTCTGATCACCACCCGGTCGGCCACCTCCGGCGACATGGGCAGCAGCGTCACCACCCAGCTCAGCCAGAACAAGCTCGCCCTGCGGATCGCCGGCGGCGCCGCGCTCGGCCTGTGCGTCATCCCCGGCCTGCCCAAGCCCCCCTTTCTGATCATCGGCGTGGCCACCCTGCTCATCGCGCAACGGATCAAGGACCCGATCCCGGAGGTCGAACAGGCGCCCGCCGAGGTGGACCGCCCGTCGCCGGACTCGCCGGAACAGCTCCTCGGTGAGATGCGGGTGGACCCGCTCGAACTGGCACTGTCGCCGGACCTGGTCGACCTGGTCGACTCCAACGGCGGCGACCTGCTGGACCGGGTCCGCGCCCTGCGCCGCAAGATGGCACTGGAGCTGGGCATGGTGATGCCGCCCGTGCGTACCCGGGACGACCTAGACCTGCCGCTCTCGTCGTACGCGATCCGGATCTCCGGGGTGGATGCCGGCACCGGCCAGGCGCCGCCGGGCACGGTCCTGGCCATCGGCGACGGCCTGCAGGCGCTGCCCGGCCGGGCCGGCGTGGAGCCGGTGTTCGGCCTGGCCGGCAAGTGGGTACCGGCCGAACTGCACTACCAGGCCGAACTGTCCGGCGCGACGGTGGTGGACCGGGCCTCGGTGATCATCACGCACCTGGCCGAGGTGGTCCGCACCAACGCCAGCCGCCTGCTGGGCCGCGAGGACGTGCGGGCGCTCACCGAGATGGTCAAGCGTTCGCATCCCGTGGTGGTCGAGGAGCTCACGCCCACCCAGCTCAGCCTTGGCCAGATCCAGAAGGTGCTGCAGGGCCTGCTCGACGAGGGCGTACCGATCCGCGACCTGGTCCGGATCTTCGAGGCGCTGTCGCTGCGCGCCAAGGTCTCGGTGGAGCACGACGGACTGATCGAGGCGGCCCGCGCCGCGCTGGGCCCGGCGATCGCCGCCCAGTACGCGAGCGGCGGCCGGCTCACGGTGATCACCCTCGACCCGATGCTCGAACAGAGCCTCCTCGAATCGTTGCGTCCCAGCGAGACCGGCGCCTTCATGGCCATCGACGGCATGCGTGCCGAGGCGGTGGTCAGCGAGGCCGCCCGGCTCGTGGAGGCCGCCGAGCAGCAGGGCATCACGCCCGTGCTGGCCTGCTCTCCGCAACTACGTCTGCCGCTGATGCGCCTGCTCCGGGCCGGCTCGCGACGCGTGCAGGTGTTGTCCTACACCGAGATTTCTGGTTCCACCGCACAGATCGAGACGATGGGGGTGGTGAACGGTGCCTACGCGGGTGCTGCTTGAGGGACCGGCCATCGAGCCGCTGTTGGCGCAGGTCCGGGAAGAGTACGGGTCGGGCGTCCGGATCATCTCAGCGGACAAGGTCCGTAGCGGTGGCTTCGGCGGCTTCTTCGCGAAGCAACACTACGAACTGTCCGTAGAAGTTCCGGACCCCAGCGACGACAGGAAGAACATGACGCAGCGCAAGACGGCGACGACCACCGCCCCGGCTCGCGACGCGGGGCCACACACGCTCGAGCAACTGCTCGAACGCGCGGAATCGCACGACCGGATCGTCGCCGACGAGCCGTCGCCGTTCGAGCGGCCGGTCGAGCGGGACGTGCCGGTCGCGCCCGGCCGGCCGGCCGCCGGGGACCGCAAGGCCGGCCGGAACGCCGGCATGGACGACGCCGAGGCGGCCCACCGCCGCGACCTGTCGGACACCGGCGCGGCGTTCGCCGAACTGATGTCCGGCCTGGACGCGGCGCACCACATCGCGACCAGCGCGGGAGTGCGGCCGTCACCGCGGCCCAAGGCCGGCGGCGACGGCGAGGAGACCCCGGCGGTACGCCCGTTCCGCCCGGCCACCACCAGCGAGACCCCGGTGAACTCCAACGCCGTCAAGCCGCTGCCCCCGGTACCCAGCCTGGCCGAGCTGATGGGTGGCCTCGGGGTGAGCCCGAGCGAGGTGCCGCCGTTCGAGGCCGCGAAGCCCGCTCCGACGCCGGCCCGCTCGGCCGCCCACGCGTACGGGCTGACGCCGCCGGCTGCCCCGCCTGCCGCTGCCCCGCCCGCCGCCGCGCCGCCCGCCGCACCGCCGCCGGCCCCGGAGAACCCGCCGGCCGCGGTACGTCCCGTGCACGCCGACCCGGTGATCCGCAATCTGATCTCGGTGGGCATGCCGGAGGAGATGGCCACGAAGATCACCGGCGGCGACACGTACGCCGGGGTGCTGGCCGCGCTCGCCGCCCGCCCGTCCGCGCCCGGCGTACCGGACGCGCCCGGTGAGATCCTGGTGCTCGCCGGGGACCTGACGCACGCCGTACCGATCGGCCGGCACCTGCTGGAGCAGGCCGGCATCGACCAGACCCACCTGCTCCTCGCCGGGCCGTCCGCGGCCGGCACCGGCATCCACTCGTCCCGCGTCATCGCCAGCCCGGCGGTGGCCGCCGAGCGCGCCGACAAGCTGCACGGCTCCGAGGCGGCGTGGGTCGTCGTGCTGGACGCGCCGGTCGGCAGCACCGACCCGATCTGGGTGGCCGACATGTGCGACGCGATCGGGGCCACCGCGCTCTGGGCGGTCGTCGACGCCACCCGCAAGACCGCGGACACCGCGCGGTACCTGCGCTCCCTGGGCGAGGTGGAGGCGCTGGTCGTGCACAACATCGAGCTGACCTCGGATCCGGCCACCGTGCTCGGCCTGGACCTGCCGATCTACTCGATGGACGGCAAACCGGCCACCCCGCACGCCTGGGCCGCGATGCTCTGCGCCCGGATCGCCGCGGACGTCACACCGCCCGCCGCGCCGCCGCGTCGGCAGGCCCGCGCCGCACGATGATCCGATGGTCGGTCCTGCTCTTCGCGCTGCTGATTAGCGCGCCGGCGCTGTACCGATACGTCCTCGACGAGATCGACCTCACCGAGGTGCTGATCCGGTTCCTCATCGCGGTGCCGGTGGCCGCGGTGCTGCTGGCCGGGCTCCGGTTCATCACCTCGGGATACGGCCGGACCGAGGAGCCCGGCAGCCCGGTCACGCCCACGCCCGGCGAGGCCCCGGCCGAACCGGAACCACCGGCCTAATCTTCACAACATCCATCGACTTTTGTAAGTTACCTCGGGTGAGCTGATGCGCACCGGAGGTGATCATGGCTGGCGACCGTCCGATCATCGTGGCCGGCTGCGCCCGCTCCGGCACCACCATGCTCCAGCTGATGCTGCACGCCCACCCGCGGATCGCCATCCCACCCGAGACCCGGTTCGTCCTGACCGGATACCAGCGGCGGCGCGAGTTCGGCGACCTGCGTGACCCGGCCCGCCGCAACGCCCTGGCCCGCTGGATCGTGGACCGCCCGGAGCACCGGTTCGCCGACCTGGGCCTGGACCCCGACCGGGTCGCCGCCCGCATCACCGCGGGACCCGGCACACTCGGCTCGGCCTTCGGCACTGTCTTCGCGGCGTACGCGGAACGCTTCGACAAGCCGCGCTGGGGCGACAAACGGCCGGCGTACCTGCAGAATCTCGACGTCGTCCGGCGGCTGTTCCCGGACGCGCAGATCATCAACGTGGTCCGCGACGGGCGTGACTGCGTCGCGTCCCTAAAGGAGATGTCCTGGCACACCCAGGGCCTGCACGCCACGATCGCCGCCTGGGCCCGCGCCGTCGACGACGCCCGTAGCGCCGCCCGCCGGCTCGACGCCACCCAGTGGCACCAGCTGCGGTACGAGGACCTGGTCGCCGACCCGCCCACCGAACTGGCCGCGGTCTGCGCGTTCCTCGGCGAGGACTACGACCCGGCGATGACCGAGCCGGCCGCGGTGGCGGACGTGGCGGTGCCGGGCTTCAAGACCTGGCACCGGCGTACCCACGCGCCGGTGACCACGCAACGGATCCGCAGCTGGGAGCGCCGGCTCAGCGCCGACGAGATCGCGCTCTGCGAGGCCGCGCTGGGCAGCCGGTTGGCAGAATGCGGGTACGACCTGTCCGGCGCGCGGCGGCCGGCCCGGAGCGGACGCCTGCGGTACGGATGGTCCGCGGCGCGACACCGGCTGGCACCGGCGAAGCGGGCGGTGCAGCGGGCTGCGGTACGCCTGCGCGCCGAACCCAGCGTGGCCTACGTGCCGTCGCCACGCCGCCCGTCGTGAACCCCTCCCCGGAAGCGCTCCCCTTTCCCGCCTCGGTGGTACACCAGCGTGGTTATCGGTCGCCCGTAACGACGTTGGTGTACCACTGGAGCGCTCCAGTGGTACACCGATGCTGTTATGGGCGACCGATAACGACCGTGGTGTTCCACCGAGGCGGGCTCGTGCTGGGTGGTTCAGTGGTGGCGTTCGTTGGCGGCGGGCCGGGCCGTCCGGCGTCCCGTTCGTACCGTGCTCGGAGATCACGGTACGGCGGCTCAGCGGATGACTGCCCGTTCGGCGCTGCTCAGGCCTGGATGTCGAGGCGGCCGTCGCTGCTGGGGTCGGTGGGACGGACGTTCGGGACCGTGACCGGTTCCGGGGCGGCGGTGACAGTGGACCGGCCGCGGTCGTTGTTCCACGCCGGGCGGACCTGCTCGCGCTGCTGCTCCTGCTGGTTCGAGCCCTGCCGCAGGTCCAGTGTGGTGTCCCCGAAGCCGGACTGTTCCAACTCGCGCCGAAGTTCGTCCATGGCGTTGCGGAGTGCGTCCGTGCCGGCGTCGGTCGAGCCCGACAGCTGCACGTTGATCGTGCCGTTCCGGATCTCCGCCACCACCTGTACCGGGCCGAGGTCGGCCGGGTGCAGGTTGACGGTCAGGCGGTGCACGCCGTCCGCGTCCAGACGCAGCGGTGCGATGCGCATGGCCACCTGGGCGGCGAGTGGCCCGGGTACCGGCGGCGGGGCGTTCGGTGCCGGCGGCGGGGCGACCGGGGCCGGACCGTCCACCCGGGTCGGCGGCGGGGTGGCGGTGAGGCCGGCCGGTGTCTGCGGCGGTGTGGACTCGGCCTGTATCGGCGCGGGAGTGCCGGCGCCCGGCCGCCCGTCCGGACTCTGCTCGCCGGACGGCTGTTCACCGGCGGGTCGGCCGGGTGCCGTGACGGTCGGTTGATCGCCGGCCGGTGCGGGGGCGGCGGTGGGGTCGGCCTTGACCGGAGCGGTCGGTGTGGTGGCCGGAGTGACCGATCCGGTAGTGGCCGGCGTGCCGGGAACGGCCGTCGTGGCTGGAGTCGGGACGGCCGGAGTCGGTGTGCCTGGAGTCGGGACGGCCGCAGCCGGTGTGCCTTGAGTCGGTGTGCCGGTGCCGGGTTCCGCCGAGGACGGCACCGCCGCCGGTGTGGCCTCGGCCGGGTCGCTGCCGCTGCCGCTCGGGCTCGGGCTGACTGAGGTGGCCGGGGCTGCGTCAAGCGGGTTGGCGTGGGTGCCCGGGGTAGCGCCGGATCCGGGAGCGGTGCTCGTGGCGGACCCGGGTGCGCCCGTTCCTGCCGTGGTGCCCGTGACCCCTCCAGGGCCGCCGGCGGTGCCGGAGACTGCTCCGGGCGTTGCCGTGTCCGCGATTGTCCCGGGCGCTGCCGTGTCCACGAGTGTCCCGGGCGCTGTCGTGTCGGAGGGTGCTGCGGGCGTTGTGGTGCCTGGGAGTGCTGCGGGCGTTGTGGTGCCTGGGAGTGCTCCGGGCGTTGCCGTGCCCGCGACCGCTCCGGGGGCCGCCGGGTCCGTGACTGCTCCGGGCGCTGGCGTGCCCGGGAGTGCTCCGAGGGATGCGCTGCCCGGCACTGGTCCGGGCACGCCGGGGCCGGGTGCGACCGTGCGCGAGACAGTCTCCGGTGCGTTCGGAGCGGTGGGGGCGGCGGCCGGAGCCGACGTCCCGGCCGGCACCGGAAGGTTCTCCGTCGCGGCCCCGGCCGGGCCGGTCTGGGTAGCCGCTGCCATGCCGTCGACCGGCGGTGGTCCGGCGACGCCGGTGGCCCGGGTGGCGCCGATCTGACCGATGCCGGCCGGTGCCGGACCGGCGACCGGAGCGCTGCCGGTGTCGCCGGACACCGCCCCATCGACGGTTGCCGCCTGAGTCGCCGCCGCCGCGGACACCGCCGCCGCGGAGGCCACAGCCGCATCGGACGCCACAGCCGCATCGGAAGGCTCTTCGTCGGCGATCCGGTCCTGAGCCGCCTCCGGTCCGGTCCGCGCCGAGTCGATCCGACCTTGGCCGGTCCGCCCGTCCTGAGCGCCGGTCCGGTCGGTGCGCGCGTCCCGCACCCCGGCCCGGTCCACTCGCGCATCTCGGACCCTGGCCGGGTCCACTCGCGCATCCCAGGCCTCGGCCCGCGCTTCCCGAGCCCCGACCCGGCCGGCCCGCACCTCGCCCGGGTCGGTCTTTGCGTCCCGGACCCCGGGCCGGTCGGCCCGCACGCTCCGGGCTCCCGCCCGGTCGGTCCGTGCCTGATCCACCTGAGGCTGCGCGATCCGTCCCCGAGCGATCCGGTCCTGAGCCGTCCGCGCCGAGACGGCGGCCCGGTCCTGAGCCGTCCGCGCCGAGACGGCGGCCCGGTCCTGAGCCGTCCGCGCCGGGACAGCGGCCCGGTCCTGAGCCGTCCGCGCCGGGACAGCGGCCCGGTCTGCGGCAGCCCCGGCCGGCCGCCGGGTGTCGCGGTCCGCCTCGGGCCGTGCCAACTCGGCGGACAGCGCCGTGCCGAAGTCCTCCGCACCGTGCCGCGATCCGGCGGCGGTCCGGCGGCCGGAGTCGGTCGTCGGCCGGCGGTCCGGGCCGGTGACGGAGTTCGGCGTCGACATGCGGCGGTTCTCCTGTTCGAGTCGGGCCGGGCGGTGGGGAGGGGGTGGCGGCCGGGCGCTCAGCCCAGTTTGGCGAGCGCCTTCTGCACCTTGGGCACGTACGCCTGGGTCTCGGCGAACGGCGGGATGCCGCCGTGCCGGTGCACCGCGCTGCCGCCGGCGTTGTAGGCGGCCAGCGCCAGCGGCACCGACTTGAACTCCTTCAGGTGGCTGGCCAGCAGCTTCGCGGCGCCGTTGATGGCCTGCTCGGGGTCGAACGAATTCTTCACCCCGAGCCCGCGTGCGGTGCCGGGCATGAGCTGCATGAGGCCCTGCGCGCCGGCCGGGCTCACCGCCTTCGGGTTGTAGCCGGACTCGACCTTGGCGACCGCGGCCAGCAACTTCGGGGAGACGTCGTACTTGGCGCCGGCGCGGAGGAACATGTCGGCGTACGGGACGCCGGGCAGGGCGCCGGAGGTCTGCAGGCTCGCCGGGCGTACCGCGGTGGTGGGGAACGCGGCGGCGGCGCTGTCGGTGCCGACCACCCGGCGGATGTGCGTGGGCGTCTCGTACACCGATTGGATTTTGACCTGGTCGCCGGGCTTCGGCGCGGCGATCATCTTGTTGTCGCCGAGGTAGATCGCCACGTGGTCGACCGGTGCGTTGAAGGCCAGGATGTCGCCGGGCCGGGCGTCCTTGAGGCTGTCCACCCTGGTGCCCGCGCGGGCCTGTTCCGCCGACGTGCGGGGCAGATCGACACCGAGTTCGCGGTACGCCCGCTGCACCAGCGCCGAGCAGTCCAGGCCGCGGGCCGGGTCGGTGCTGCCGAAGACGTATTTGACGCCCAGGTACTTCTTCGCGGCCGCGACCACCTGCTCGCCGGTGGCGCCGGTCCGGGCCGTGGTGCCGCCGGTCGCGTCGGCCAGCGCCGAGGCGAACGCGGTCCGGGTGCCGGCGGTGGTGGCCGCCGGGGCGACACCGAGCTGGGTCTGCAGTTCGGAGATGCGGGCGAGAACCCCGGTGACACCCATCATGCGCGGCTCCGGTCGTAGCTGCTGTCATCGGTTTCGGTCGGCTCGGCGCGGTGGTCCAGCCGCAGGTCGGCCCGGCGGGTCAGGATCGCCTCGGCGGCCGGGACGAGGGGCGCGCCGGCGTGGCGGGCGGCGTGTGCGGTCAGCGCGGTGTCGCGGCCGGCCGCCTCCCGGTCGGCGGCGGTGCCGGGTACGGCGTTCCGGTCGGTGACCCGGCCGGCGCCGGTGCGCAGCGGGCTGGCGCGTTCCTCGGTCTGCCCGTCCAGGCCCCGGGCGGCGTTGCGGGCCTTCGCGGTGACGGCGAGCTCGTCCAGGTTGTTCTGGTCCACGGTGAGGTCGTGCCGGCGTACCGTCTCGGCGTGCCGTTCCGCCATCATCTCGACGGCCCGGCGTCGCTTGGCGGCATCGGCCAGTTCGGCGGTCTTCTCCCGGCTGATCTCCTCGGCCGCGGTGACCATGCGGTGCGCCCCGGACAGGCTGGCGGCGAGCGACTGCCGGGCCACCAGCGAGGCCACCATCGCGCGGGCGGTGCCCTCGGTCGGCGCGTCCGCGCCGGTCAGTTCCAGGGAGCGCCGCTTGACCAGCGCCTGGGCGTCGCGGATCTCGGCACGTGACTGGATGACCGCACCGCGGGCGGCATCCTCCTGGGCCTTGCGGGCGCGCAGCACGGGACCGAGCCGGAACAGGCGATTCACGGGACCTCCTCGAGCGGGCCCACCGGCCCTCATGTTCCGGTTCGACCCGCGCCGCCGGGCGCTGAGCGCTTGCACCCAAGCTGCACCCGGTCAGGCGGCGGCGATCAGCGCCCGCAGCGCGCCCCAGGCCTGCTCCGGCGTCACCTGCTCGTCCAGGCCCTGCCGGAGGAACGCGGTGATCTGCGGCCAGATCGCGGTGGCGCGGTCGGCGTCCGGGTTCGTTCCCGGCACGTACGCGCCGATCTCGACCAGCTCGCGCACCTCCCGGTGGGCGGCCATCAGCCGGCGTAGTTCCGCCGCGTCCGCCTTCTGCTGCGGGGTGGTGATCTTGTTGGCGACCCGGGAGATGGAGTCGAGCGCCTGGATGCTCGGGAAGTGGCCGGCGGTGGCCAGCTTGCGGTCCAGCACGATGTGCCCGTCCAGGATCGACCGGGCGGCGTCGGCGATCGGCTCGTTGTGGTCGTCGCCCTCGACCAGCACCGTGTAGAGGCCGGTGATGCTGCCCCGTGCGCCCGGCCCGGCGCGTTCCAGCAGCGACGCCAGCATCGCGAAGACCGACGGCGGATAGCCGCGGGTCGCGGGCGGTTCGCCCACCGACAGCCCGACCTCCCGCTGGGCCATCGCGGCGCGGGTGACGCTGTCCATCATCAGGAGTACGTCGGCGCCCTCGTCGCGGAAGTACTCGGCGACCCGGGTGGCCACCGCACCGGCACGCAGGCGGACCAGCGGCGGGGTGTCCGAGGTGGCGATCACCACCACCGAGCGGGCCAGACCTTCCGGGCCCAGGTCGTGTTCGATGAACTCGCGCACCTCCCGGCCGCGCTCGCCGACCAGGGCGATGACGTTCAGTTCGGCCGATGTGCCCCGGGTGATCATCGACATCAGCGTGGATTTGCCGACGCCGGAGCCGGCGAAGATGCCGATGCGCTGGCCGCGGCCGCACGGCACCAGCGTGTCCAGCGTCCGTACGCCCAACGGCATCGGCGCGTCGACCAGTTGGCGTTCCAGCGCGGACGGCGGCGCGGCGTCGATGCCGACCAGCTCACCGCGTACCGGCGGGCCGCCGTCCATCGGGCGGCCCAGCCCGTCCAGGATGCGTCCGCGCAGTTCCGGCCCGACCGTGATGCGCAGCGGCCCACCGGTGCTCACCACCGGGCTTCCGCCGCCGAGGCCGGCGATCGGTCCCAGCGGAAGACAGGAGAGCCGGTCGCCGTCCAGCGCCGCGACCTCGGCGAGCACCGCGTCCGGGCCGTCGCCGATCTGCAGCAGCTCGCCGACCCGTGCTTCCAGCCCGCTCACCGTGACCCGCAGACCCACCGCGCCGGTGACCTTGCCGCGGGCGAGCGGCCGGGCGGCGCCGAGCGCGGCGTCGAGGCGGGCGCGGAACAGGTCGGTCGTCACAGCCGTAGGGCCTCCCGGGCTCGCTGCACCGCCGCCGCGATGGAGGCGTCGACGGTCGTGGTGCCGGTCTCGGCCACCGCGTCGCCGGGTCGCAACGCCGGGTCGGGCCGCAGGTGCACCAGCCGTCCCCCGTAGTTGTAGTCCGTGTCGGTTGCCGTGCCGACCAGATGCCGACAATCGTCGGGGTGCAAGCTGACCGCGATGTCGCCCTGGTCGGGTGCGGCGGCCATGGCACGGCGCAGGGCGTCCGATCCGCGTCCCTCCGGATCGTCGACGGCCCGCCCGACGATCGCCTCGGCCAGCTCGAACGCGTGCGTCAGCACCACCTCCTGCAACTCGTGCAGGGTGGGCATCAGCTGCGCCTCCAGGTTGGTCACGGCGCGGCCGAGCGCGTTCACCGCCTGGGCCAGCGCGGCCGCGCGGCGCTGTTCGTGCGCCTGTTCGGCGGCGTGCGCCCGCTCCGCGTTGATCTGGGCCTCCAGCGCCGCGGCCCGCTGGCCCTGCGCCCAGCCCTCGGCGTAGCCGGCCGTGCGCGCCTCCTGCTTGGCCCGCTCCACCGGCGCGCTGTCACTCGGTACGCCCCGGCGCAGGTCGACGCCGAACCGGGCCGCGGTGGCGGACTCCGCCACGTTGCCACGGAGCACCGGGTTGCGGTCGTCAGACGATGAGTTCATCGGCCTCACCGCGCTGGATCTCGATCTGTCCCGAATCCTCGAGCGAGCGGATCACCGACACGATCTTCTGCTGGGACTCCTCGACCATCCGGACCTTGACCGGGCCGAGCAGGTCGATCTCCTCGAGCAGGTTCTCCCGGCCGCGTTCGGACAGGTTGCCGGTGACCTTGTCGCGGACCGCCTCGCTGACCCCCTTCAGCGCGGTGGCCAGGTCGGACGGCTCCACCTGGCGCAGCACCAGCTGCACCGACCGGTCGTCGAGGTTGACGATGTCCTCGAACATGAACATCCGGCGCCGGATCTCCTCGGCGATCTCCGGGTTGCGGGCCTCGAGGGCCTCCAGGATCAGCCGCTCGGTGGTGCGGTCGGCCCGGTTGATGATGTCGACCAGCGGTTCGATGCCGCCGACGGTGGACAGCTCGTCCGGCTGCAGCACGGTGGAGAGCTTGCGCTGCAACGCCACCTCGACCTGCCGGATCACCTCCGGCGAGGTGCGGTCCATGACCGCGATCCGGTGCGCCACGTCGGACTGCACCTCGGGCGCCAGGCCGGAGAGGATCGACGAGGCCAGAGCGGAGGGTACGTGGGCCAGCACCAGCGCGATGGTCTGCGGATGTTCGTGCTGCACGTACGAGAGCAGCTGCCGCGGGTCGGCGTGGCTGAGGAAGTTGAACGGCATGTCGTTCATCGACGCCTGAAGCCGGTCCAGGATCAGTTGCGCGCGTTCCGTGCCCAGCGACGCCTCCAGCAGCTCGCGGGCGTACTGCATGCCGCCCACGCCGGCGTGCTTGGTGGTGGCCAGGGCGTAGAACTCGTCGATCACGTCGCCGACGACGTCGGGTTCCAGTTTGCCGAGCCGCGCGATCTCCGCGGACAGTTCCTCGACCTCGGCCTCCGAGAGCGTCGCCAGCACCCGGGTGGAGTGCTCCTTGCCCATCCGTACCAGCAGGATCGCGGCCTTGCGCAGGCCCGTCATCGACGTCGTGGTGAGCGCCGGTGTGGTGGTCAATGCAACTCTCCTCGGGGGCTGGTTCTGGGGGGACGGGTGGGCCGGTCAGCGACCGGCCGCGAGCCAGCCGCGCAGCAGGGAGGCCATCTCCTCCGGCTGGTCCTCGACCATCTGCTCGATCTCGCGCTGCCGCTCGTCGCGTGCCGCGTCGTACTGCGGGGCGGCCTCGATCGCGGGCGACGGGATCATCGCGTTCAGCTCGGCGAGCCGCTGCTGTTCCAGGGCGGCCTGCATCCGCTCCAGGTGGGCCAGCTCGGCCGGGGTGAGCGCCTTGCGCTTCTTGGCGCGCCGGCTGGCCCGCCAGGCCAGGAAGATCAGGATCAGCACGACCAGCACCATGCCGGCGGTCTTGATCAGGGACTCCTGCTTGGCGGCGACCTCGGCGGCGGCGGACTGGGCCAGCGCGGCCTGGGCGGCGGTGGCGGCGCTGGTGTCGAACGGCATGGCCGCGACCGCGACCGCGTCGCCGCGGGCCGGGTCGATGCCGGCGGCCACGCTGATCAGCTGCTGGATCTGGGCCGGGTCGATGGTGCCGGCGACCGTGCTGTTCAGCATCACGGCCGCGTTGAGCCGCTTGACGCTGCCCGGCGCGCTGCGGCGGGCCTCAAGGGTCTCGTTGATCGCGTTGTTGCGGGTGGTGTCGGTCTGCTCGTACTGGCCGGTGCCGTTCGCGCCGTTCGGCACCTGGACGTTGTCCGGGCCGAGCACGCCGCCCTGGCCGTTGCCGTTGCCGTTGTACGCCTCGCGCCTGATCTTCTCGGACAGCGCGGGCAGCGACGGGTCCGCGGTGTACGTCTTGGTGGTCGTCTCGGTCTGGTCGAAGTCCAGCTCGGCGGTCGTGGTGACCACGGAGTTCCCGGGGCCGACGACGCTGTCCAGCATGTTCTGCAGGGACGCGTTCAGCCGGTTCTGGAACGCCACGGTCTCCGACTCGCCACCCGAGTTGCCACCGGTGGCGACGGGCGCGCCGCCGCCGGAGGAGAGGATCCGGCCGTCCGCGCCGGCCACCGTGACCTGCGTCGGGTCCAGGCCCTCGACGCTGGACGCGACCAGGTGCACGATCGCCTGGACCTGCTCGCCGGCCAGCGGCTGGCTCGACTTGGACTGCACCAGCACCGAGGCGGTGGTCTTGTTCTGGTCGTCGGCGAAGACGTCCTTCTGCGGGATGACCAGGTGTACGGTCGCCGCCTCGACGCCGTCGATGGACTTGATGGTGCTGGCCAGTTCGCCTTCCAGCGCCCGCTGGTAGTTGGTGTGCTGCATGAAGTCGCTGGTGGTGATGCCCTGCTGGTCCAGCAGGGCGTATCCGGTGTCCGACTCGCCCGGCAGGCCCTCGCCGCTCAGCTGCAGCCGCAGGTCGTAGACCTGGTCCTGCGGCACCAGGATGGTCTGGCCGCCGTTGGACAGCTCGTACGGCGTGCCGGCGCCCTGCAGCGACTCGACGATGGCACTCGCGTCCTTGCTCGACAGGTTGCTGAACAGCGGGGCGTACGACGGCTTGGCAGCCCAGGTGGCGAAGAAGTAGCCGCCGATGGCCAGGGCCAGGACGGCGACGATCGTGACAGCCTTCTGTCCCGGGGTGAAGGACTTGAAGGTGTCGCCGACCTTGCGTACGGGCGCGGGGAGTCGGTCGGTCATGTCAGGCCTGCATCCTCATGATCTCCTGGAAGGCCTCGACGGCCTTGTTCCGGATCGCCATGGTCAACTGAAGTCCGAGCGCCGCCTCGGTGGAGGCCATCGTGTACTGCGCCGGGTCGGCGAGCGTGCCGTCGGCCACCTGCACGGCCAGGTCGGAAGCCTTGGACTGGGCCGCCTGCACGCCCTCCAGGCTCTGCGAGAGCAGCCCGGCGAAGTCGGTGTTCGGGCCGCTGATCGCGCCGGTCGCGCCGGTGCCGGAGACGCCGGGCAGGCCGTCGATGCCGGCCACGCCGGAGAGGCCGCCGACGCCGGAGAGGCCGCTGATCGCGCTGATCGGAGAGGTCATGGTTCAGCTCACTTCCCGAGGTTGATGGCGGCGGTGTACGAGTCGCGGGCCCGGTCGACGACCGCGAGGTTGGCCTGGTAGGCGCGCTGGGCCATCATCATCTGGGTCATCTGGCTGCCCAGGTCGATGTCCGGGCGGCGGACGTAGCCCTCGGTGTCGGCCAGCGGGTTGTCCGGCTCGTAGGCCAGCCGGCCCTCGGCGCTGCCGTACGCGATGCCGCCGACCTGGGCGCCGTTGCCGTCCTGCGCCTCCTGGGCGATGACGTACCGGGCCTGGAAGGCGTTCTCCGAGGTACGGGACACGTTGTCGATGTTGGCGATGTTGTCCGAGACCGCGTCCAGCCACTTGCGGTAGACGGTGACGCCGGTGCCGGCCACGCCGATCGCGTTGAAGGTGCTCATCTGGCTCAGGCCC
Source organism: Jidongwangia harbinensis (assembly GCF_020216025.1). Lineage (GTDB taxonomy): Bacteria > Actinomycetota > Actinomycetes > Mycobacteriales > Micromonosporaceae > Actinoplanes > Actinoplanes harbinensis. The sequence goes on from NZ_JAIWNC010000008.1 coordinate 145,061, forward strand.
CCTTGATCGCTTCGCGGATGAGGCCGTACTTGCCGTCCAGAGCGCGAAGCGTGAGCTGGTAGCGCATCGTGGTGTCGAGGTGCGACAGCGTCTCGGAGTCGAGGTTGACGTTGTTGCCGTTCAGCCGGGTGGGCTCCAGCGAGTCCTGCACGGTCGGGGCGACCTGCGACGGGGCGCGGCCGTCCGCCACGGCGTTGTGCAACGCCTCCTCGAACTTGACCTTACGGGCCCGGTAGCCGGGGGTCTCGATGTTCGCGATGTTGTCCGCGATGGCAGTCTGGCGAGCGGACAGGCCGGCTACGGAAACCTTGAGCGAGGACGTCGACACGTCATCGAACACGGCAGCATTCCTTCCGAATTGACGCTGTGGTCGCCGGTCCGTGGCGTTCGTTTCGGTGAGCGATCCGTGCTCGTACCCTCCGATTCGGCCTGCTCCGGAATCCGCTGAGCGTCAAATGGTTGCTGCGTGGTTGCACGCGAAAACCCGGGACCGTCCCTGGTCCCGGGTCGTTGCGGTCGGTGCGGGTGGGTCAGAGTTTGTAGTCGAGGTACGTGGGAACGGCCTTGCCGGGCGTACCGACCTCGACCTTGGCCGCGAAGGCGGTCTGCCGCCGGTTCGCGGTGATCGCCAGGGCGGCGGCCCGGGCGGCTTCGAGCTGGCGGGTCAGGATGCTGTCGGCGCGCGGGCGCAGGTCCAGCGGGAGCGGCCCGAGCCCGGGTGGCGGTTGCCAGGGTGTGGCGGCCGGCAGGTCCCGGCTGCGACGTTCGTCCCGGATCATCTGTTCGACGGCCTCGACGTCCGCTTCCAGTTCGTCGAGGGCGTGGACCCATGCGGTTCGCCAGTCGTCCGCCACCGCGTGCCCTCCTTCCGGCCTGCCTGCCGGGCCGTGCCGCGCTTCCGCGCCGGCCGTCATGCGGTCAGCTCTCCGCCGCGGCGACGGCCATCGCCGCCTCACGCCAGGTGTCGCGGAGCGGCTCCATCAGCGCGCGCACGCTCTCCACCTTGGCCGCGTCACCCTTGATGTTCGCGTTCACCAGCTCGGTCCCGACGAACGTGTAGAGCGAGGCGAGCCCCGGCGCACCCTCCCAGGCGTCCTGGTCCAGCGAGACGAGCAGTTCGGTGACGATGTCCTGGGCGTGCTTGAGGTGGTTGTTGGCCCCGGCCCGGTCGCCGGCGAGCAGCGCCTGCTCGCCCCGGTTGAGGTCGACGATGAGCCGGTCGTAGAGCAGCATCAGGAGCTTGGCCGGTGACGCGGTGGCCACCGAGTCGGCGAGGTAGCGCTCGCGCATGGCCGGAGAAGAATTGATCATAAGTCCGCTCTCGCTCAGGCGAGGCCGGCGAGCTGACTCGCCAACCACGACGACTGTTGCTGCATCTTGCCGAGGGCCACCTCGAGGCCGGAGAACTGCGTCTGCAGCGCCGCGCGCCGGTTCTCCAGTCGCAGGTCCCACTGGCTGACCTGATCGTTGAGGCCGCGGATGGCGTCGTTCCGGCGGTCCATCAGCGACTTGAGGGTGCCCTGCGGCTGCAGGTTGGGCTGACGCGGATCCGCCACGCCCTTGGTGGCGATCAGGCCGATCGTCTCCAGCTTGCGGGCCAGGCCGTCGGCGATGTCGAACCCGGGTTCGAACTTGCCCTCGGTGCCTCGGGGAATGTTCGCGGCGTCCGGCTTGGTCTGGTCGGTGTAGCCCGCGAAGAACTTCTCGGCCTTCGCCGGGTCCTTGGTGTAGAGCTCGACGAAGGTCTCCTTCTTGAACTCGAGCCGTCCGGTTTCGTCGATCTTGATGCCGACGTCCTTGAAGCTGGCCATGGTCTCGTTCAGGCCGAGCTTCGGTGCGCCGGACGAGACCGCGCCGAGGATGTCCTGGGTGAGCTTGCGGATCGTGCTGTCGCCGACCAGCGGACCGGCGGCGAGTTCGCCGGTCTTCGCCTTGCTCTGCGACGCGATCTCGTTGAGCACCACGTTGGCGTTGTCGACCAGCGCCTGCACCTTCGCGGCGATGCCCTCGGTGTCGGCGGCGATCGAGATGGTGACCGGGGTGTCGCCGGGCGCCTGCTTCTTGGCGGCGGTGACCGTCACGCCCGGCATCACGTCGGCGAAGGTGTTGGTGGCCGACTCGATCACGTAGAAGTCGTCGGTGCCGACCTTGAGCTGGGCGTTGCCGCCCGCCACGGTGACCGACGGGGAGCCGAGGGAGAGCCCGTCCGGCAGGCCGGCCACGCCCATGTTGGTGGCGGCCGCGGACCCGCTGGCCTTGGCGGTGAGCTGCAGCGTGTACTCGCCCGTGTTGATCTGCACGGCCGCGGCGGTGTACGGCAGGCCGCTCTCCGCGTTGATCGCGGCGACCACCGACTTCAGCGAACCGTCCGCCGCGGTGAGCGTCTGGACGAGGCCGCCGTCCGGGTCGTTGATCCGGCTGGGGTCGACGAGCTTGACGAGGTATTCGCCGGTGACCGGGTCGGGAGCGACGATCGGGTCGGCGGTGGCGGAGCTGACCGGTGCGGTCTTGAACGTCATGACCTGGGTGGTGGCGAGCCGCTCCACGAGGAAGCTCATCGAGCCGGCGGACGTACCGGCCTTGGCCGACACCACCGCCGCGTCACTGGTCGCGGTCGCCTTCATGGCGTCCCAGGTCTCCGGCTTGCCGAGCGCGTTCGCGGCGGACACCATGCTGGACAACCGGCTGTTCACGCTCTGGTAGGCGGTGACCACCTTGTTGGCGGTCGTGATCTTGTTCTTCAGCGCCGTCTGCGGGGCTGCCTCGATCTTCATGAGCTGGTTGATCGTGTCCGTCGTGCTCATGCCGGTGACGAGGCCGTCGATACTGGCCATCGGGCGGATCCTCCGTGTCGGGCGGGAAACGGAACGGGCGGCCGGCGATGTCGCCGACCGCCCGTCTATTCGGTTGTCAGAGCAGGTGACCTGAGCGGTTCACCGGGATCAGCGGAGCAGGGACAGCACGTTCTGCGCGGACTGGTTCGCCTGCGACAGCATCGAGGTGCCGGCCTGGGTGAGGATCTGCGACCGGGTGAAGGACATCATCTCCTGCGCCATGTCGGTGTCCCGGATCCGGCTCTCCGACGCGGACAGGTTCTCGACCGCGACGTTGGCGTTGTTGATGGTGTGCTCGAACCGGTTCTGGTACGCACCGAGCTTCGCCCGGGCGGTGGACACCGTGCCGATCTGGGCGTCGATCGTGTCGATGGCCGCCTGAGCGGTGGCCGCACTGGCGAACGACAGACCGTTGGTGTTGCTGGCGGCGGTGCTCACGCCGGTACCCACCGCCATGCCGGCGCCGGCACCGGTGCCACCCTGCACGTCCGCGTTGGTGCCGATCTTCGACGAGACCACCAGCTGGTTGTCCTTGTTCACCGAGGCACTGAACTTCTCGGCGAACGCGGTGTTCTGGTTGAGCGCCTCGGCAACGTCACCGACGGTCTTGTAGGTGCCGGCCGCGCCGAGCGTGACCGTGACGTCGTTGGTGGCGTCACCGGCGACACCGAACGTCATCGCACCGTCGACCGCGGTCGGGGTGATGATGTCGAACGTGGCCGCGTCGCCGCCGAGCTTGGACGCGATGTCCGTGACGTTGGCCGAGCTCAGGTCGACCGCGATCCGGCTGTTCGCGTCGCCGTCCGCGCCGACCTGGAAGGTCAGAGCGGAAGCCGAGCCGTCGAGCAGCTTGGTGCCGTTGAAGTTGGTCGAGTTGCCGATCCGGGACAGCTCGTCACGGAGGCTGGAGACCTCGGTGGCGATGTTGGCACGCGCCTCGTCGTTGTTCGAGTCGTTACCCGCCTGGACGGCGAGGTCACGCATGCGCTGCAGGACCGAGTGCACCTCGTTCAGCGCGCCCTCGGCGGTCTGAACCACCGAAACACCGTCCTGCGCGTTGCGGACGGCGACCTTCAGGCCACCGACCTGGCTGCGCAGGCCCTCGCTGATGGCCAGGCCGGCGGCGTCGTCCGCGGCCCGGTTGATCCGGAAGCCCGAGGACAGCTTCTCCAGCGACTTCGACATCTGGTTGTCGGAGACCGAGAGGCTGCGGTAGGCGTTCTGGGCAGCGATGTTCTGGTTGATGCGAAGACCCATTTGAATTTCCTCCTTGAGTGGGGTCCCGTGCCGGCCCATCCGTGAGCCGTTGGCGTACGCCATGAGTGTTCGACCGGCTACTGCCCGTCTTGAGGAGTATCTGAAAGTTGTTCGCACCCATCCGGAAAATGCGGAAATCTCCTCGCACACCGATCCGCAACCGGAAACGACTTGATCCCTCAGGGGCGCCGGGTCCGTGCCGACGTGTCTGAAGAGCGGAGGGAACGCCTCCGAGCGGAGACGGAGTTTGCCGGTGAGCCTGACCGACCTGTCCAGCGTCCTGTGGCGCTCGCGCGAACTGCTGGAGCTGCTGCTGTTCAAGCTCGAGGAGGAGCAGTTGCTGCTCGCCGCCAACCGGTCGCGCTGGCTCGCGCACGCCACCCGGGAGGTGGAGGTGGTCCTCGACCAGATCCGGCAGACCGAGGTGGCCCGGGCGGCCTACGCCCAGGCGGTGGCGCTGGAGCTGGGGCTGTCCGCGGAGGCGTCGCTGGGCGAACTGGCCGACGCGGCCCCGGCGCCGTGGTCGGAACTGCTGCATCAGCACCGCAAGGCGTTCCTGGCCCTGACCGCGGAGATCACCTCCATGGCCGAGGCGAACCGGGATCTGCTCACCGCCGGTCAGCGCGCAGCTCGCGAAACCATGCTCGCGTTCGCCGGAACCGTGGAAACGTATGGCCGGCAGGGCAAAACCGTCTCCGGCGGCGTGCGCCGTCCGAGCCTGGTGGATGAGGCGATCTGATGGGAAGCAGCTTCGGCGGCATCAACACGGCGCTCACCTCGCTGTACGCACAACGCCGCGCCCTCGACGTCACCGGTCAGAACATCGCGAACGCGAACACCGAGGGCTATACCCGGCAGCGCGTCGACATGCGGTCCGAGGTCGGTTCCCTGTCGCCGGGCATGTACGCGAAGACGGACGGTCTCGGCACCGGAGTCAGCCTCAACGAGGTGCAGCGGGTCCGCGACGAGTTCCTGGAGAACCGGGGTCGCGCCGAACACGGCAAGAGCACCCAGCTGGCCACCCAGAGCGCCGCGTACACGTCCATCGAGGACGTCTTCGCCGAACCGAGCGACACCGCGCTGGCCGCGCAGCTCCGGGAGATGTGGGGCAGCTGGAACGACGTGGCGAACAACCCGCAGCTGACCGCCACCCGGTCCACCCTGCTGCAGCAGAGCTGGACGGTCGCGGACCAGCTCAACAGCGCCAGCGCCGCGCTGTCCGGGCAGTGGTCCGACAACCGCACGTCGCTGTCCGCGTACGTCACCGAGGTGAACACCGCCGCCGACTCGATCGCCCAGCTGAACGACAGCATCGTGAAGGCGAAGGCGAACGGGCTCACCGTGAACGAGCTGGAGGACCGGCGCGACGGCCAGGTGATGAAGCTGTCCGAACTCACCGGCGCCACCGCCTCGCTGCGCAAGAACGGCGCGATGGACGTGTTCGTCGGCAACTCCACACTGGTCAGCGAGTTCACCACGCGCAAGCTGGAGGTGTCCGGCGCAGCCCGACTCCTCGACCAGCCGTCCGACCCGATGACGTTGCGCTGGGCCGACACCAAGACCGCGGTGCAGGCCGGCGGCACGATCGGCGGGATGGTGGACACGATGACGGCCATCATCCCGGCCATCTCCGACGCCCTGGACTCGGTCGCCCGGAACCTGGCCGACAGCGTGAACGCGTTGCACCAGACCGGGTACAGCGCCGACGGCAGCACCGGGCTGGACTTCTTCACCGGCACCACGGCCGGCACCATCAAGGTGGCGATCACCAATCCGGACCAGGTGGCCGTCTCCGGTACGACCGGCGCACTGGACAACTCCGTCGCCGACGCGCTCGCCGACCTCGGCGACAAGAGCGCCGGCCCGGACCGCGAATACCAAGCCATGATCGGCCAGCTCGGCGTCACGGCGCAGGCCACCACGCGCCGCGCCGAGATCCAGGCGAACGTCACCGAACAGGTGGACGCGGCCCGCGAGTCGCAGTCCGGCGTCAACCTCGACGAGGAGATGACCAACCTGCTGACCTACCAACGTGGGTACGAGGCGGCATCCCGGGTCCTGACCACCATCGACTCGATGCTCGACCAACTCATCAATCGCACCGGCCTGGTCGGAAGGTAAGGGGTAAACAATGGCTATCAGTGGCCGGGTCACCGAGAGCAGCATTCACAACCGGGTGCTGGCGAATCTGCAGCGCAACATCGCGCGCAGCGAGAAGATTCACGACCAGCTGTCCAGTGGCAAGCAGATCAACCGGCCGTCGGACTCACCGACCGGGACGGTCTCCGCCCTGCAATTGCGCACCGAGTCGCGGGCGAACGAACAGTACGTCCGAAACGCCAACGACGGCCTGGGCTGGCTGACCACGGTGGAAAGCGCGTTGAACAGTTCCTCGACGCTGATGAACCGGGCCCGGGACCTCACCGTGCAGGGTCTGAACACCGCCACCGGTAGCGCGCACTCGAATGCGGCGCTGGCCACCGAGGTGGAGCAGATCCGGGACTCACTGATCGCGTACGCCAACACCAGATTCCTGGACCGGCCGGTGTTCGGCGGGACCACGGCCGGCCCGGCGGCGTACGACTCGACGACCGGCGCCTACCTCGGCAACGACGGGCAGACGATGCGGACCGTCGCGTCCGGCACCAAGGTTCGGGTGGACACCACCGGTCCGGCCGCATTCGGCACCGGCGACACCGAGGTGTTCACCGTGCTGCAGACGATCGCGGACGGATTGCGCGCCGGCGACACCGCCGCTCTCTCCGACGGCCTGAGCAAATTGGATACCGCGAGCAATGTTCTGCGAACGGCAGTTTCCGATGTCGGGGCTCGATACAATCGGATTACGCAGGCGAAGGAGTCCGCACAGGACCGGTTGTTGTCCGTGACGTCGCAGCTGTCGGATATCGAGGACATCGATCTGCCGAAGACCATCATGGAAATGCAGCTCCAGCAGACTTCGTACCAGGCCGCCCTGGCCGCGTCGGCCAAGGTGATTCAGCCCTCGCTCATCGATTTCCTGAGGTGACCATGACTACACGTTCCGCGTCCCGACCGATGGGGGACATCATGACCGACCCGTCGCTGGGCCTGCCCACCATCGACATGGCCGTCCCCATGCCCGGTTTCCCGGCGCACCGGGAATTCGTGCTGGTCCGCCTGCACGACGAAGGTCTGCTCTACGCGTTCACGTCGGTCGACGACCCCAATCTCCGGTTCCTGGTCGCGCCGCCGGAGCCGTTCTTCCCGGACTACGCGCCGGAGATCGAGAACGACGTCCTGGCCGCCCTGAACACCAAGGACCCGGACCGGCTGCTGCTGCTCGTCGTGATCACCGCGGGCGTCAACGAGACCACGGCCAACCTGCTCGCCCCGATCGTCGTCGACCGGGACAGCCGGCGCGCCATGCAGGTCGTCCTGACCGGCAGCGGCATGCCGATCCGCGCCGTCATGAACCGGTCCTACTGAGACAGTGCGCAGGCGCGGTCGCGGAGCACGCGGCCGCGCCTTTCGCCATGCTGTCTCGTCCACGGATGGAGGAGGGCCCCGACGATGCTCGTGTTGACCAGGCGGGCCGGCGAGAGCGTGATGATCGGTGACGATGTGGTCATCACCGTGCTCGAAGCCCGCGGGGACGTCATCCGCCTCGGCATCCAGGCCCCGCGGGACGTGCAGGTGCACCGCGAAGAGGTCTGGAAGGAACTGCAGGCGGTGAACCGGGAGGCGGCCTCGCCGACCGAGGACGCGGTGCAGGCGCTGGCCAAGATGTTGCGGCCGCCGGCGGACCCGGAATAGCGGGAGCGCAGCGGAACGGGCCGGGGTGACGATCACCCCGGCCCGTTCCCGTGTCGGTGTGCGCGCTCAGCCGAGCCGGATGCCGCGGGCGCGCAGGAACCAGACCGGGTTCACCGCGTTGGCGCGGGTGGCCGGGGGCGCGTTGACGTGCACCTCGAAGTGCAGGTGCGGACCGGACGACGAGCCGGACGAACCGACGTACCCGATGAACTGGCCCTTGCGGACCAGCTGGCCGACGGCGACCGCCGGGCGCCGGGCCATGTGGCAGTAGCGGGTCACCACGTTGCCGGCGTGCTGGATCTCGGCGTACCAGCCGCAGCCGCTGAGGGCGCGGTTGCCGTCCACGTCGCAGCTGCCCCGGGAGATGTTGCAGACCACCCGGATCACCCGGCCGGCGGCGACCGCGCGGATCGGGGTGTAGCGGGCCGCGCCCAGGTCGACGCCGTCGTGCGTGGGACGGTTGATCGTCCGGTAGCCGCTGACCAGTCCGGCGCTCAGCGGGAGGGTCCAGGCGCCCGCCGTGGGCGGCCGCGCGGCCGAACAGACCGGGATCCGGTAGTAGGCGCGCTGGACGTAGGCGTCCGAGACCCAGGTGTTGTTGGCGAGCCGGTTCCACACGCGGGTGGCGCGGACCGTGCCGTTGACGTGTTCCGCGACGACCTGGCACATGATCCAGACCTTGCCGCCGTTGGCCACCTCGCCGACTTTGCGGGCGGTCGAGGAGGGGCTCTGCCGCATGTTGAGGGGGGTGCCACCGGTGCGCGCCGTGCCGGTGCCGGCGACCTTTCCGGTCGCCTCCGCGGCGGCTGCGGGAGCGGTGCCGAACGAGACGAGACTGCTGAGGAGGCTCGCGGCGGCGAGCACGGTGAGGGCGGTGCGGCGCGGATGTCGGCGCTTCATCGAGTTCCTTCCCGGCACGCGGTCGCGCGCTCAGGGACAGGCTGCCGAGCAGGGGCTGCCAGGCACGGTGCCTGGCAAGTGCAGGCCGGTTGCACCGGACCCCCGGGGACAGGGAGCTGACGCCCGGCAGCAAGTGACAAGGACCCCTACTCCGGTGGCCGGCATGCAGGGGACATGGTTTCCGCGCGGAGCGGCGCCCGGATGCCGATTCGCCAATCCCGGCCGGGTGCGGCGATCAGGCGTTATCGTGCGCACCCGGACTGCACCTCCGGCAAACCTCGGTTCACTACACCGGCGTCCGACTCTTGGTGCCAGGACGAGATGAACTCGTCGGTGCGGCGGGCCAGGGAGCAATCGTGGGCGCAGAGCGGGAATCAGTCATGCAGGTCGGTGCCCCGGGCGCCGGTCACGCGCTCGACCTGACGGTGGACGCGCATGTGCACACCGGCTTCGCGGCCGGCCGGGACAGCGTCGGGGTGATCGTGTCGTCCGCCGACCGGGCCGGACTGACCGCGCTGACCTTCGCCGACCAGGCCGGCCCGGACACCGCCTGGCTGCCCGCGTACGCGGATGCGATCCGGCGGGCCAGCCGTCGTACCGAACTCACGCTGCGGATCGCCGCCGAGGTGGAGGTGGTCCGCCCGGACGGGTGGCTCGCCCTGCCCGCGGACCTGGGTGACCTCGAGGCGCTGTCGGTGGCGGTGTCCCGGCTGCCGTACGGCTCCACCACGCTGTCCCCGCGCGACGTGCGCGGGCTGCTTGCCGACGGCCGGCTGACCCCGGAGCAGGTGGCCGAGATCCTGATCGAGGTGACGGTGAACGGCCTCGACCGGGCCGCCCGGTACGCACCCACCCAGCTCGCCCGCCCGCTCGGCCTGCTCGCCGAGGTGGGCCTGGACGACTCGGCGGTGACGTCGGAGCTGCTCGGCGCGCTGATCGACGCGTGCTGGACGACGGGCACCGCGGTGGAGATCAGCGAGGCGTGGCGCAGCCCGTCGGTGCGGGTGGTCACGGATCTCCGCGAGTCCGGTGTGCCGCTGATGGCCGCGAGTGACGCCCGGTACGCCGACGTGGTGGGCCGGTGGCAGTACGTGCGCCGGGTCTGAGGTAAAACCAAACGCGGAGCGCATTCGCGTACGTACTCTCTGTGATGCAAGGCCCGAGAGAGCCGGCAGCATGGGAGAGATGCGATGAGTATGGTTCAGCAGGCCATCGAGGTGGGCGCGCCGCTGCACACGGTGTACGAGCAGCTCGCCACGTTCGAGAACTACCCTCGTTTCATGTCCGGCGTGCGGCAGGTGACGCCGATCGGGGAGGACCGGACGCACTGGGTGATGGACCTCGACGGCGAGCGTCGCGAGTTCGACGCCCAGATCATCGAGCGCACTCTGGACCAGCGGGTGTCCTGGTCGACCACGGACGGCCCGCTCCTCGCCGAGACCATCACGCTCCGCCCGATGGGCGAGACGCGGACCCAGGTCGTCGCGCAGTTGGAGGCGGACGCCGCGTTCCTGCTCCCCGGCGGCCGGCACAGCGCGGACGCGTTGCACCGGCGGCTCGCCGACGACCTGACCACGTTCAAGGGTCTGGTGGAGAGTGGTGTCATGGGCCCGCTGACCGGCGCCGGCCCGAAGCGGCTGAAGCGGCCGGACGCGGTGCCGGGCACCACCGCGACGCGGACCGGCCCGGTGTCCCCGGCCACCGTGGCGGCCCGGATCAAGCGCCGGGCCGACGCGCCGCATCCGGGTGCCGGATGGGGCCCGGGCCGGGGCCCGACGGACGACGCGGCCATGGGCACCCGGGTGGACATCACCACCGCGCCGGGCATCGACAGTGCCACCGACCTCGACGACGTGCTCGCGCCGGGCCGCCGGATCGTCGGCGGGACCGGGGCGCAGAGCGGCTCGGCCCCGATGGGCGCGCACGCCCAGCGGACCGAGGACCGTGGGGATGCGATGATCCACGAGGAAGACCGGGGTAGTGCGCACGACTACTGAGTGCGATCTTGCGATGATGACAATCGCGTAAAAACCCGGCATCGAGCTTGCGGAAACGCGAGCCAACCACCAAGTTAACACCGTGCAACGCTTAGAACTCCGGGAGATTCGCGAGCGGACCTACAAGTCCCGTGACGCGTGGTGGACAGTGTTACTCGTTGATCCCTTTGCGGCGCGGCTGGTCAGGCTGGTCGCGCCGTATCGGTGGATCACCCCGAACATGCTGTCCTTCATCGCCTTCGTCTTCGGGATGGGGGCCGCCGCCTGCTTCGCCCTGCAGGACCGGTGGTGGCTGGTGGCCGGCGCGGCGTTGTTCCACCTCAGCTTCGTGGTCGACTGCATGGACGGCAAGATCGCCCGGCTGAACGACTCCGGCTCGATGTTCGGTGCCTGGTTCGACTTCATCTTCGACCGCATCCGGGTGATCGTGTGCACGGTCGCGCTGATGGGCGGCCAGTACGCGCGGACCGGCGAGGTCAAGTTCCTCTGGCTGGCCACCGCGGTCATCTCGCTGGACCTGTTCCGCTACCTGAACTCGTCGCAGATGGCCAAGATCAAGCGGTCGATGACCCGGCAGCTGAACGAGGCCCGGGGCCAGGAGCAGGTGGCGCCGGTCGAGACGACGTCGGTGACGGACGAGGGCGAGCACGAGCCGGCCGCCGCCGACGACCGCAACCACTCGCCGTACATCCGGATGCGGAACTGGCTGCTGCGCCGCCGCATCCGCACCCACCTGTTCAGCGGCATCGAGTTCGAGATGACGGTGTTCATCATCGGGCCGCTGATCGGGTTCGTGTTCTGGACCTCCATCGTGGCGGGCGTGCTGCTGCTGGCGTTCGAGGCGGCGCTGGTCGGCCGGCTCTGGCAGCTGACCCGCCGGTTCCAGGGCGAACTCGCCACGGCTCTGGCGGAACAGCCGGCCGGGCCGCACGTGGTGCCGCAGCAGCGCACCCCGTCGGACGCGGGCACCGGGTCCGACGTCAGGCCGGAAGCGATGCCGACTCGAGTGTGACGATCAACCGGGCGCCGTGCGGCTCGGCGTGCGCATAGTGCACCGAGCCGCCGTTCGCCTCCACCAGGTGGCGGACGATGAAGAGGCCGAGCCCGGAGCCCCGCATGAACCGGTCGAACAGCCGGGGCAGTAGTTCGTCCGGGATGCCGGGTCCGTGGTCCCGCACCTCCAGCACCACCGTGTCGGCGTCCCGGCAGGCCCGGATCTCCACCGGCGTCTGCCCGTACGCGATCGCGTTGGCCAGCAGGTTCTGCACCACCGCGGTGAGGTGACCGCGGTCGGCGAGCGCGGAGAGGTTCTCCTCGACGCTGATCCGGACCTCCGGGTCCGCCGCGCCTTCGGCCACGTTCCGCAGCACCTCGAGCAGCGGCACCGGCGTGCGCCGCGCGGTGACCGATCCGGTGTCCAGGCGGAACAGCAGCTGCAGGTCGTTCATCATCTTGATCAGCCGGTGGGTGTTCCGGTTGATCTTCGTGGCCAGCTCGTGGCGGACGTCGTCCGGCAGGTCGGACCAGTCCGCGGCGAGCAGCTCGGCCAGGCTGGCGATCGAACTGATCGGCTGGGCCACGTCGTGGGTCAGCATGGAGGTCAGGTCGTTCTTGAACGCCAGTGCCTTTTCCAGCCGGGTGTTCGCCTCCCGGAGCTGCTCGTTGCTGCGCTGCAGTTCGGTGGCGTGCTCGCTGAGTTCCTCCTCGGCGCGCTTGCGGTCGGCGATGTCGACGTAGGTGGCCACGTACGCGCGGGGTGCGCCGTGCGCGTCGGGCACCGCGGCCATGGTGGCCAGCACCGGCACCTCGGTGCCGTCCGCCCGGTGCACCAGCCAGTCGCCGGTGCCGGTGGGCGGCAACGGGTCGGGGCGCGACCCCCGCGGATCGGTGCCCGGCCGGCCGGCGAGTTCCTGCCAGCGCCGGTTCACGTCGATCACCCGATGGTTGGCGTCCAGCACCATGACCGCCTCGTTCATCGACTGCAGCAGCGTCTCCGCGAACTCCTGCCGGTCGTGCAGCTCCGCCAGCAGGGCCCGCTGCCGGCGGTCGGCGCGTTCCAGCGAGCGGACCAGGTAACCGACCAGGGCCAGGACGGCCAGCCCGGCGAGAATGGCTCCGGTGCTGATGGCGGCCACCGGCCGGCCCATTCCGGTACGCACGGCGAGCGCGCTGACCAGGGCGGCGAGAACCGGGACGGCCACCGCCAGGGGCAGTGACCGGCGGATCGTGGTGCCCGGCCCGGCCGCCGCGGACGTGCGGAGCGGGCCGGCCTCGGGACGGGCCAGGACCGTGCCGATGGAGAGCGTGAGCAGGGCGGCGGCCAGGTACGGCGACATCACGCCGTCCGGGGCCCGGCCGCTCGGGAACGCGGGCGCGAACATGCGGGGTACCAGGGCGACCAGGGCGATGACGGCGGCGCCGGCGACCAGCGGGTCGGCGACCCGGAACCGCAGCGCGGCATCGGCCCGGTGGCCGACGCGGACGTCGACGAGCGTGAGAGCGAGGCCGGCCAGCGCCGTGGCGACCCCGGCGGCGGGGTGGCGGACCGTCAGCACGGCGCCCAGCGCGGCGGTGAGGCCGGCGAGCGCGTACCCGGTGTGGCGGAGTGGACCGGGCGGCGCCGGCAGCACCGACAGGAACAGGGCGAGGCCGGCCGGGAGCAGGGCGGGCGCCGGGTCCGCGACGAGCGCGGCCGGCGACACCGGCGTGGTCGAGGTGGCCAGGGTGAGCGCGCCGAACGCGGCCACCGCGAGTCCGGCGCCTCCGGCGGCGGCCCGCGACAGCTTTCCTGCGTCGTGCGCCGCGATCTGCACCGCCGTCCCCTCTGAAGCGGGCTTATCCGCCTATAAGCGAGAGAACGATCATAACGCGGCAGATGCGGTCAAGAGGTCACACTGCGGGAACCTTGGCGGTCCAGTCGAAGCCGTCCTCGGCGGTGAAACGGGTGGCAACCTTGGCCAGTTCACTCGCGTGGCGCTGGGCGTGGTGACCGCAGAATGCCAGCACACCGCCGCTCGCCAGGGTGACCTCGAGCTTGGCCGCGGCGCCGCAGCTGTCGCAGCGCTCGGTCAGCGCGTCCACGAAGGTGATCTCTGGCTGGCTCAGCGTGGTGGTCATCTCGCTCTCCTTGCTGGGTAGCGGTGCAGCGGTTCCCGACAGCGGGTAGTTCGGCTCTCCTCCGCATCGACTTAGCTCTTCGAGGTCGCAACCGAGGCACAACCGGCGCGGACCCGTTCGGCTCCGCCCGCGACCGAACTGTTCCCCGAGATGAGGTCCGGCATGCCTGCTTCGCGGGTGACATCGCCGGCATCCGAACCGGGGGGACCATGATCCGCACCAACGGCCGCAGCCGCACCGCCCGCCTCGTGCTGACCGCCGGCGTCGCCGCCGCGGCCGCGGTGACCGGCGCCGCCGGGTCCGCCTCGGCGGGCACACCGCGGGCACTGCCGACCGGCACCGTGCTGAACGCCGGCGCGCCCGGGGCGATCGGGGACAGCTACATCGTCACGTTCCGGCCCGGTTCGGACGCCGCCGGCCGGGTCACCTCCGCCTCGACCCGGCTGGCCCAGCGGTACGGCGGTGCGGTGGCCGGCGTCTACCGCACCGCGATGCAGGGCTTCCACGTGCGGATGACCGCGGCGGCGGCCCGCCGGCTCGCCGCCGACCCCGCGGTCGCGGCCGTCGAACAGGACGCCCGGGTCCGGATCGACGGCGTACAGGCCGGCCCCGCCTGGGGCCTGGACCGGATCGACCAGGCGACGCTGCCGCTGTCCACGTCCTACACCTACCGTCCGGCCGCGAACGTCACGGCGTACGTGCTGGACACCGGGATCCGGATCGGGCACACCGAATTCGGCGGCCGGGCCCGGAACGGTTACGACTTCATCGACTCCGATCCCGTCGCCAACGACTGCAACGGACACGGCACCCACGTCGCCGGCACGATCGGCGGCCGGACGTACGGCGTGGCCAAGGACGTCCGGCTGGTCGGCGTACGGGTGCTGGACTGCCGGGGCAGCGGGTCGTACTCGACGATCATCGCGGGCGTGGACTGGGTCACCCGGAACGCGACCCGGCCCGCGGTGGCCAACATGAGCCTCGGCGGCGGCGGCAGCAAGGCTCTGGACGACGCGGTGCGGCGGTCGATCGCGGCCGGCATCACCTACGCGGTCGCGGCCGGCAACGAGGCCCGGGACGCCTGCACGCAGTCGCCGGCCCGTACCCCGGAAGCGATCACGGTGGGCGCCACGGACAGCACCGACGCCCGGGCCGCGTTCTCCAACCACGGCAGATGCCTGGACCTGTTCGCGCCCGGTGCCCGGATCGGGTCCGCCTCGTCGAAGTCCGACACCGGAGTGGTCCTGATGAGCGGTACCTCGATGGCGTCGCCGCACGTGGCCGGCGTGGCCGCGCTGGTGCTCGGCGCCCACCCGGGGTACGCCCCGAAGGCCGTCCGGGACGCCGTGGTGGCCAACGCCGTGCCGAACCGGGTGGTCAGGCGGGGTGCCGACTCGCCGAACCGATTGCTCTGCAGCGCCTGGCTGAACCGGGTCCCGGCGTCCGCACGGCGCTGAGCAGTCAGACGTTATGTGGTAAAAGCAGTCCTTTCCGGGCCGGGTCCCGATAGCGTGGTCTTAGCAGCAGCCACGGACCGAGGGAGGGCCCATGTCGGAGGGCGAAGCGGACCGTCCGACCGTCCTCGTCGTCGACGACGAGGAAGATCTCCGCGACATCATGCGGCGCATGCTGGAACGTCGCGGGTTCTCCACGCTGGTGGCGGGCGACTCCGACGAGGCGATCACGGCCTGCCGGGAACACCCCGGTGACATCGACGTGCTGGTCACCGACCTCGGCCTGCCGGGAGTGTCCGGCGGCGAGCTGTCCCGGACCGCGACGCAGCTGCGGCCGGCGATGGGCGTGGTCTACATCTCCGGGCTGCCCAAGGACATCGCGGTGACCAAGGGGCTGATCGACGACGACGCCCTGCTGGTGAAGAAGCCGTTCACCTCGGAACTGCTGATCGACGCGCTCCGCGCGGTGATCGCCCAGCGGGCGGCGCCCACCGGATAACCGCCTCCACCTCTGCTTCCGGCGCCGCCGGCCCTGACGGGCCGGCGGCGTCTGTCATGGGCACCTGTTCTGCACCGCAACGGAGTCCGGCCCGGCACCCGGCCGTCCCGATCGTGAGGAAACAAGCGATCACGGGACACGCAGGGGGACGAGCATGGGCGCCAGACGTCGACTCATCGGAGCAGCACTGACCGGTGCGGCGGTGACCTCGGGCCTCGCGGTCGCCGGGCCCGCCGACGCGGCCGCGGTCACCGGATCGAAGACCGTGTACGCCCGCGACGACGCCTACACCTCCAGCGTCCGCCGGACCGGCAACTTCGGCGCCGCGGACAAGCTCGTGGTGGGCCGCACCGGCAGCGAGACCCGACTGTCCTATGTGACGTTCGCGACCGGCGCGCTGCCCAGCGGCGCCACGGTCACCGGTGCCGTGCTCAAGCTGCCGCTGGAGAGCCGCCCGGTGGCCGCGAGGCTCAGCCTGCACCCGGTCACCGGATCCTGGTCGGAGGGCCGGATCACCGCGGCGAACGCGCCGGCGATGTCCGCGGCCATCGCCACCCTCACCCCGAAGACCACCGACACGGTGCTGCGGTTCGACGTGTCGAAGTGGGTGAAGAAGCCGGGCACGTACTCGTTCGCGCTGAAGTCGGCCGCCACCACGGCGGTGACCCGGCTGCGCGCCGTCGAGTACGGCGCCGCCACCACCGGCGGGCCGGAGCTGGCGCTGACCTACACCCGCGCGGCGACCACCGTCCCCGTCCCGTCGACCCCGCCGGTACCGCCGGCGTGCGTCACCGACGCCCTCCTCGTGCCGACCTGTGGCGTGCTCTGGGGAGCGGCCGCCGGCGGCTTCACCAGCACCCCGCGCGACCAGGCACTGAAGGAATGGGAGGCGCTCACCGGCCGGACCGCGTCGATCTTCCACACCTACCACAAGGGCGACGAGAAGTTCCCGACCAGCTCGGAGATCGCGATGTCCCGCGATCCGGCGAAGCCGCGGGTGCTGCTGCTCAACTGGAAGGTCGCGTACAACACCACCTGGGCCAAGGTGGCCGCGGGCGCGCAGAACGCGCGGATCGACAACTGGAGCACGTACGTCAAGGCCAACTACCGGGAGAAGTTCTTCCTGGCGCTGCACCACGAGCCGGAGAACGACGTCAACCCGACCGCCGGTTCGGGCATGACCGCCAAGGACTACGCCGCCATGTACCGCCACGTGATCCAGCGGCTGCGGGCCAACGGCGTGACGAACGCGGTCAACGTCCTCGCCTACATGGGCAACGAGAAGTGGATGGCGCAGTCCTGGTGGAAGGACCTGTACCCGGGCGACGACGTGGTGGACTGGCTCGGCCTGGACTCCTACGTCAGCGTGGAGAAGGGCTACTACCACTACGGCGACATGTACGACCTGCTCCACCGCCGGCCGACCGGCGGCGGCACCAGCTGGTACGACTGGGCGGCCACCGCCCACCCGGCCAAGCCGGTGATGGTGGCGGAGTGGGGCATGTACCACCGGGTGGCGTACCCGACCGACAAGGCGCCCGCGTTCCAGACCGTGGTCCCGGTGGTCAAGGCCCACCCGCAGATCAAGGCCGTGGTCTACTTCGACACCGCCTCCGACAACGAGGGCGACCGCAACATCGCGGTGAACTCGACCCCGGGCAGCCTCACCGCGTTCCGGGCGATCGCCGCCGACCCGATGTTCAACGTCACCGTCCGGCGCTGACCGTCCACTGTCACCGGGCCGGTCCGCCTCAGGCGGGCCGGCCCGCCGCCGTGCCGGGCCAGGGCACGGTGAGCTCCCCGCGCCGCCACCGGGACGGTCCGTCGTGGACGGTCCGGCCCTCGTCCCGCAGCCGGCGCACCGTCGCCAGCCAGCGTTGCCGCGGCCCGAACGGGGTGGCCGCGGCGTCCCACGCGCGGCCCAGCGCGGCGAGCAGGTCGTGGACCGGTTCGCCGGGCACGTTGTGGTGGATCAGCGCCTTCGGCAGCCGCTCCGCGAACGTGGCGGGATGGTCCAGATCGGACAGCCGGGCCGAGAGGGTCAGCGTCCGTGGTGCACCGGCCTCGACGTATGCCCAGGTGGCGACGCGGCCCAGCTCGTCGCAGGTGCCCTCGACCAGCACGGCGCCGGTCGCGGTCATCGTCCGCCAGGCGTCCGCCACCTGGTCCTCGGCGTACTGGCGCAGCACGTTGCACGCGCGCACCACCACCGGCCGCAGCCCGGCCAGCTCGAAGCCGCCGCGCCGGAACACCAGCAGCGGCGGGTCCGCGGCCGGCTGGGCGGCGGCCACCCGGGCCGGATCGATCTCCAGGCCGACCACCGCGACGTCCGGGCGTACCGCGGCGGCGAGCCGGGCCCGCAGTTCCACCGCGGTCACCGGCGTGGCGCCGAAACCCAGATCGATCACCAGGGGTACGGCGGCGGCCGCCAGCAGATCACCACAGCGGTAGGCGATCCAGTTGTCGACGCGGCGCAACCGGTTCGGGTTGGTGGTGCCCCGGGTGACCGCACCGAGTGGTTTCATCGGCGCTACAGCTCGCGGTGCACCTTGTGCTGCGCGGCCTGGGCGATCGGCCGCACCACCAGACGGTCGATGTTGACGTGCTGCGGGCGCCCGGCGCACCACGCCACGCACTCGGCGATGTCCTCGGCGGTCAGCGGCTCCCGCACGCCCGCGTACACCGCGTCGGCCTTGGCCCGGTCGCCGTCCATCCGGTTCAGCGCGAACTCGTCGGTGCGCACCATGCCCGGGTCGATCTCGATCACCCGCACCGGCCTGCCGACGAGCTCCAGGCGCAACGTGCCGACCAGGGCGCCCTGCGCGTGCTTGGCCGCGGTGTAGCCTCCGCCGCCCTCGTACACCGTGAACGCGGCGGTGGAGCCCATCGTCACGACCGTGCCGGCGCCACTGGCCTCCAGCGCGGGCAGCAGCGCCTTGGTGACGCGCAGCGTGCCGAGCACGTTCACGTCGTACATCCATTGCCAGTCCCGGACCGACCCGGCCGCGACCGGATCCACCCCGCGGGCGCCGCCCGCGTTGTTCACCAGCAGCGTGAGTGAACCGGCCAGACCGGCGACCGTCTCGGCCAGCCGGGTCACCGCCGCGTCGTCGGTGACGTCGCAGCGCACCGGCGTGGCGTTGCCGATCTCGTTGACCAGTTCGTCCAGGCGGTCCAGGCGGCGGGCCGCCGCGACCACGTGGAATCCGTCCCGCGCCAGCCGGCGTGCCGTGGCCGCGCCGATGCCACTCGATGCGCCGGTGACCACGGCGATGTTCTGCACCATGTCTGAATCCTGCCGTACGGCGGAAGAGAGCTGCATCACCCCTGGGAAGACGGCCATGGATTCAGTCACGCCGAGTGGGGAAGATGAACGGCGGCGTAACGGTTGAACGTTACGTTTCCCCCTTTCGGAAGGACACGAACGTGGCTGAGCTGCCGGCTGCCGGGCCCTGGCCCACCCCTCGGCGGATGGCCACACTGTCGGTGCACACGTCGCCCCTGGAACAGCCGGGCACCGGCGACGCCGGCGGCATGAACGTCTACATCGTCGAGGTGTCCAAGCGGCTGGCCGCGCGTGGTGTCGAGGTGGAGATCTTCACCCGGGCCACCGGCAGCGAGCTGCCCCCGATCGTGGAGATGGCCCCCGGCGTACAGGTGCGGCACGTCACCGCCGGCCCGTTCGAGGGGCTGTCGAAGGAGGATCTGCCGTCCCAGCTGTGTGCGTTCACCAACGGCGTGCTCCGGGCCGAGGCCGCGCAGCCGCCCGGCCACTACGACCTCATCCACTCGCACTACTGGATGTCCGGCCAGGTCGGCTGGCTGGCCCGGGACCGCTGGGGCGTGCCGCTGGTACACACCGCGCACACCCTCGCCAAGGTGAAGAACCGGTTCATCGCCGAGGGCGACCGGCCCGAACCCAAGGCCCGGGTGATCGGCGAGGAACAGGTGACCGCGGAGGCGGACCGCCTGGTCGCGAACACCCGGTTCGAGGCGCAGGACCTGGTCACCAGCTATGACGCCGACCCGTCCCGGCTGACCGTGGTGCAGCCTGGGGTGGATCTCGGCCGCTTCCGCCCGGGCGTGGCCGACCGGCGCCGGCTCGGGCTGCCGGAGCGCGGCTTCGTGGTGGCGTTCGTCGGCCGGATCCAGCCGCTCAAGGGCCCGGACGTGCTGCTCACCGCGCTCGCCGAGCTGCGCCGCCGGAACCCCGGAATGGCGGTCACCGCGGTCATCTGCGGCGGGCCCAGCGGCAGCGGCCTGGACCGGCCGACCTCGCTGATCGAGCTGGCCGACGCGCTCGGCGTGACCGACGCGGTGCGTTTCCTGCCGCCGCAGACCGGCGACGACCTGGCGGCGCTGTACCGCGCCGCCGACCTGGTCGCGGTGCCGTCGCACAACGAGTCGTTCGGCCTGGTCGCGCTGGAGGCACAGGCCTGCGGTACGCCGGTGGTGGCCGCCGCCGTGGGCGGTCTGGTCACCGCGGTGCGGGACGGGATCAGCGGGGTACTGGTCGACGGGCACGACCCGCGCGACTGGGCCCGGGTGCTGGACCGGCTGCTGGCCGCGCCCGGGTTCCGGGCCGAGCTGTCCGCCGGTGCGGTGGCGCACGCCGCCGACTTCTCCTGGGACCGGACGGCCGAGGGGCTGCTACGGGTCTACCGTGAGGCGGTGACCGAGCACCGCGCACTGATCGGGGCCCGGCTGGAGGCGTACGCATGGTGACCGACCTGATCGAACGCGTCTGCGCCGAGCGGGAACTGCCCTGCGAGCCCATCGGCGACGCGTCGTACGCGGTCACCCTGCCCGGCACGCACAAGCTCAAGACGGTCTGCAATCTGATCGTCGGCGAGCACGCGCTGCGCATCGAGGCGTTCGTGATGCGCCAGCCGGACGAGAACCGCGAGGAGCTGTGGGCCTGGCTGCTGCGGCGCAACGCCCGGATGTACGCCGTGGCGTTCTCCATCGACGCCGCCGGTGACGTCTATCTCACCGGCCGGGTCGCGCTGCGCGGGCTGGACGAGGAGGAGTTGGACCGGCTGCTCGGCTCGGTGCTGACCTACGCCGACGAGTCGTTCGACACGATGCTGGAGATCGGGTTCGGCACCGCCATCCGCCGCGAGTGGGACTGGCGGGTCAAGCGCGGTGAGTCGACGGCGAACCTGCAGGCGTTCGCGCATCTGGCCGAGCGTCCGCGCGAGTAGTCCCGATCACTACGGGTAAGGGATCGGTGAAGGACCCCCGACCGATCACCGAGAGGGTGAACCGCATGGCCGCAACCAAGACCAGTCGCAACGACACCCCGAACACCCCGGATGTGGACGAGAGCAAGATCGCCCGGATGAAGGTGGACGACCTGCGCCGCGAGCTGAAGAGCCGCGGTGTTAAGGGTACGGCCGACCTGAAGAAGCCGGAGCTGGTGAAGAAGCTGATCAAGGCCTCGGTCAGCAGCACCAAGTCCGGGCGGAGGAGCGCGGCCAAGAATCCGACCGGTCGCAACGACACCCCGAACACCCCGGACGTGGACGAGAGCAAGATCGCCCGGATGAAGGTGGACGACCTGCGCCGCGAGCTGAAGAGCCGCGGTGTGAAGGGCACGGCCGACCTGAAGAAGCCGGAGCTGGTGAAGAAGCTCATCAAGGCCTCGGTCAGCGGCGCCGGCCCGGCGAAGTCGAAGTCCGCCTCGGCCAAGGCGACGTCCGCCTCGGCCAAGTCGGGCGCACCGAAGTCGAGCGCCGCGAGATCCGCGAAGGCGTCCGGCGGCAAGCGGACCGGGAAGAAGACGTCCGACTCGCTGAAGTACGCGCAGGAGATCCGGTCCACCGAGGACCGTCCGGAGCGGGCCGGCCGCAGCCTGGTCACCACGGACCACGAGGTCATCCGCAGGTGGGCCAGTGCCCGCAAGGCGGTGCCGGCCACCGTGGCGGGCACCGAGCACGACGGTCACCTCGGCGTGCTGCGGCTGGACTTCCCGGGCTACTCCGGCGACCGGTTGACCGAAGTCAGCTGGGACGACTGGTTCGAGGCGTTCGACAAGCGCCGCCTGAACTTCATCTTTCAGGAGAAGCAGTCGGGCGGAAAGCGCAGCAACTTCTTCCAACTTGAAAATCCGGACGAGTAGTCCGTTCGGTCAGCTGTGACGGTTCAGACAGATGGCAGACAGCCAACTGGCTTGTAAGCCTTGACCGCCCCAACTAGCGTGGTCGATAGACGACGAACCGTTAGTTCGGGGAACGGGCCAGCCGCATTGCGGTTGCCGCGGTTCGGCGTTTGGGGACGGGTGGCAACAACCGTTGGGGGACGGTGCGACCCGAGACCGGCGGTATGTGCGGGCGACGCCTATGGGGATGGGCGTCGTCCGCCGCCGCCGGCGCTTTCGTTTGTGGGCCTTTCGGCACCGACTTCGCTGCTCACCGATTCTGCGTCCGGCCCGGTCGTTTCCCCTATGCATTCTGCGTTCTGAAACACAGTCGAAACATTGGCGTCGGGAATGCGGGGGCGAATCGTGCCCGCCACAGTCGGTTCAGGCGAGATCTGCCGTTTCACTCGTCTGGCGCCGAGCGGTCACCACGAGCGTTCCGGGCCGAGTGGCCACCGCGAGCGTCCGGCGCCGAGTGGGCACCGCGAGCGTTCCGGGCCGAGTGGTCACCACGAGCGGCCAGGGCCGAGTGGGCACCACGAGCGTCCCGGGCCGAGCGGCCACCACGGGCGACCGGCTCGGCGACGGGCTCGGCAACCGTCGGTGGCGGGATGACCGGCGAGGGGACGGGTGCCGCTCCGGCGACCGGTGTGTCCGCGGCTCCGGGCGCGGCGTTCGCCGCCAGCGTCGTCACCGCGCCGGCGGGTGCGGACTCCGTCGCGCGCAGCGCGGCGATCCGGCGTTCCCGGGCCGGTCCGGACAGCAGCTGGGCCAGCGCCACCGCCGCGCCCAGCCCCGCGCAACCCAACCACAGCGTGGCGTCGCCCAGATGCTCCTGGACGAACCCCCCGGTGATCGGGGCCAGCGCCGCGCCGGCCGCCCAGGACAGCGAACTCACCCCCTGGTAGCGCCCGCGCAGTGCGGCCGGCGACAGCTCCGCGATCAGTGCCGAGTTCGACGGCGACTGGAGCATCTCGCCGAGCGTCCAGATGACCACGGTCACCGCGAAGAACCAGGCGCTGTCCGCGAACGCCACCAGGCCGAAGCCGATCCCGACGATCAGGGTGGCCAGCGACAGCACCCGGGACCGGTCGTGCCCGGCGATGAGGCGGGGGATGAAGAGCTGGCCGGCGACGATCAGCACGCCGTTCACCGCGATCACCCCGCCGAACGTGGCCGGGCCCAGGCCGTCCGCGCTCATCGCGATCGGCAGCGTCGACATGTGCTGGAACATCACCAGCACCGCGCCCAGGTTGAGCAGCAGGAAACCGATGAAGACGCGGTCGCGGAACACGGTGCCGAGGCCGGCCCGCGAGGCGGATCCGGCGGCCCGCGAGGCGGATCCGGCGGCCCGTTGCCCGGCCGGCCGTGCCGGGCTGGTCTCGGCCAGGAAGATCAGGCTGATCAGCGCGGTGATCAGTGTCGTGCCCGCGTCCACCAGGAACAGCAGCAGGTAGTCGACCTGGGCGGCCAGGCCCGCGCTGACCGAGGCGACCGCGAAGCCCAGGTTGATCGCCCAGTAGTTCAGCGAGTACGCCCGGACGCGGTCCCGCTCCGGCACGACGTCGATCATCATGGCGGAGAACGCCGGCCGGACCCCGTCGGCGAAGATGCCGAGCAGGAACGCGGCCGCGACGATCTCCCGGTAGTCGTCGGCGAGGCCCAGGCAGACCATCAGCGTGGCGGCACCGAACTGGGCGGTCAACAGCGTGGGGCGCCGGCCCCACCGGTCGGCCAGCACGCCGCCCACCATGGTGCCGATCGCGCCGCCGGCGCCGTACAGGCCGATCACCAGGCCGGCCTCGCTCTGGCTGAACCCGCGCTCCCCGGTCAGGTAGATGGCCAGGAAGATGACCACGAAGGCGCCCAGGCGGTTGATCAGTGTGCCGGTCCAGAGCAGCCAGAACGTCCGCGGAAGTCCACCCGCGGCCTGCCGCAACCAACCCCGCACCGCGCACCCCCGTAAGCACCGCCATGCCTTAGCTGCCTTACAACGTAGTGACCGGGATGGGTGCCCGCAGCCCGATTTCCACGTGGTGGTCGCCACCGAGGGTCCCGCGCACGCAGGTCAGCGTCTTGCGGCAGGATGGGAGGCATGACTGGGACCTTGGTGCTGCTGCGGCACGGTGAAAGCGAATGGAACGCCAAGAACCTCTTCACCGGCTGGGTCGACGTCGACCTGACCCCGAAGGGTGAGGCCGAGGCCCGCCGCGGCGGCGAGCTGCTGCGTGAGACCGGGCTGCTCCCCGACGTGGTGCACACCAGCGTGCTGCGCCGCGCGATCCGGACCACCGAGCTGGCGCTGCACGCCGCGGACCGGCACTGGATCCCGGTGCGCCGGTCGTGGCGCCTGAACGAGCGGCACTACGGCGCCCTGCAGGGCAAGGACAAGAAGCAGACCCTGCAGGAGTACGGCGAGGAGCAGTTCATGCTCTGGCGCCGGTCGTACGACACGCCGCCGCCGCCGATCGACGAGAACGACGAGTACTCGCAGTTCCACGACGCGCGGTACGCCGCGCTGCCGCCGGAGATCAAGCCGCGCACCGAGTGCCTCAAGGACGTGCTGCTGCGCGCGCTGCCGTACTGGTACGACGCGGTGGTGCCGGATCTGCGTGCCGGGCACACCGTGCTGGTGGCCGCGCACGGCAACTCGCTGCGCGCCATCGTCAAGCACCTGGACCAGATCTCCGACGAGGCGATCGCCAAGCTCAACATCCCCACCGGGATCCCGCTGCGCTACGACCTCGACGAGAACCTCCGCCCGGTCACCGCGGGCGGGACGTACCTCGACCCGGACGCCGCCAAGGAAGCCGCGGCCGCCGTGGCCAACCAGGGTCGTTGACCGGCACGGGTCCGGGGCGCCCCCGTGGCGCCCCGGAGCCCGTCACCCCCGATTGCCGGCCGGTTCCCCGGTGATCAGGTAGATCATCTGCTCGCCCACGTTCACCGCGTGGTCGGCGTACCGCTCGTAGAAGCGGCCCAGCAGCGCCCCGTCGATCGCGGTCTCCGCGCCGTACGGCCAGTCGTCGTGCAGCAGCACCTTGAACAGGTCCCGCTCCAGGTCGTCCATGGCGTCGTCGTCCTTCTCCAGCTCCGCCGCCAGGCCGGCGTCGGGCCGCGCCAGCAGCGTGATGATCTTCTCGGCCATCCGCTCACCGGCGTCGGCCATCTCCCGGAACACCGGACGCAGCTCGGCCGGCACGGCCGGCGACGGATGCCGCCGCTGCGCGGTCTTCGCCACGTGCTCCGCGAGATCGCCCATCCGTTCCAGGTCGGCCGAGATGTGCAGCGCGGTGATGACCTTGCGCAGGTCCGACGCCACCGGCGCCTGCCGGGCGATGGTGTCCGCGACCTTCGTCTCCACCTGCGCGTAGAGCGCGTCCACCTCGGCGTCGCGCGCCATCACCGCCCGGGCCGCCTCGATGTCGGCGGTCAGCAGCGCGGTGGTCGCCTTGCGCATCGCCGCGCGCACCGACTCCGCCATCGTCACCAACAGGCGACTGACCTCGTTGAGGTCGGCCTGAAACTCCTCGCGCATGTCGTCGTCCTCAACCGGCTCGGGGCCGGCCCGTCCCGGGCCCGGCCTGATGGGCCAAGGCTAGGTCGGCGCGGCGGCCTCGACGTGAACGGCGGTGAACGACGCCGGGCGCGATGGTGAACATTGCTCGACGTAGGCCCGATATGTCTCGATTGAATTCCTGTCCAGGTAAACAATGACCCTACGATCGCCTCGTGGACTGGGTTTACGGTGTCGGCCTCCTGGCCGCCCTCGCCATCGGCGTCGGGGCAGGCCTGACGGTCGCCCGCATCCGCACCGCCCCCCGTGCGACCCCGCCCGCCGCGTCGCCGAAGCCCAAGGGAGGACGCGCCATCGACACGGACGCCAAGCAGCCCGACGGCAAGCCCGCGCTCAAAGGGCTCGGCCGCAAGAGCCTCGACTCGCTGCGCGTCGGCGTCGTGGTGCTGGACGCCGACGACCACCCCGTCCTCGTCAACCCGGCCGCCCGCGCCATGGGTCTGCTGCGGTCCGGCGGCGCGCCCGGCACCATCGCGGCCCACCCCATCCTGCGTACCCTCGCCGGTCAGGTCCGTCGCACCGGCGTGCGCCGCGAAGTCGAGCTGGACCTGCCCCGCGGTCGCGGGGGTGGCGCACAGGCGCCGCTCGGCCTGCACCTGCGGGCCGTCGCGCTGAACACCACCCACGTCGCCGTCGAGGCCGCCGACGTCACCGAGTCGCACCGGCTCGCCCGGGTCCGCCGGGACTTCGTCGCCAACGTCAGCCACGAACTGAAGACACCCATCGGCGCGCTGCAACTCCTCGCCGAGGCCCTGCTCGACGCGACCGACGTGACCGCCGTGCCCAAGCCCGACGAGGAGACCTCCGAGGATCTGCTGGCCGCGCGCCGCTTCGCCGAACGCATCCACCACGAGTCCGCGCGGATGGGCCGGCTCGTCAACGAACTGCTCGAACTGACCCGCCTGCAGGGCGCCGAACCGCTGCCCACCCCGGAACCCATCGCGCTGGACTGGGTCATCGCCGAGGTCGTCGACCGCACCCGCACCACCGCGTCGGCCAAGACCATCGAGGTGCTCTACACCGGGCCGCGCGGCGCCACCGTGTACGGCAGCGACAGCCAGATCGCCACCGCCGTCACCAACCTGGTGGAGAACGCCATCGCCTACTCCGGCGAAGGCACCACCGTGTCGCTGACCATGCGCGCCGACGACGACTGGATCGAGATCGACGTCGCGGACCAGGGCATCGGCATCGCCCCACACGACGTCGACCGGATCTTCGAACGTTTCTACCGCGCCGACCAGGCCCGTTCCCGCTCCACCGGCGGCACCGGACTCGGGCTGGCCATCGTCAAGCACATCGCGACCAACCACGGCGGTCGCGTCACCGTGTCGAGCACACTGGGTGGTGGCTCGACGTTCACCTTGCGCCTACCGGCGCGTCCCCCGGAAGCCCCGCTGCCGTTACCGGCGGCGATTGAGATCGAGTCCGGCGCATAAGCGCACACGAAAGGAAACCTAGTGGCCCGCGTTCTCGTGGTGGAGGATGAGGAGTCGTTCTCCGACGCCTTGTCATACATGCTGCGCAAGGAGGGCTTCGAGGTCTCGGTCGCCCCGACCGGAACCTCGGCGCTCACCCAGTTCGACCGGACCGGCGCCGACATCGTCCTGCTCGACCTCATGCTCCCCGAGATGTCCGGCACCGAGGTCTGTCGCCAGCTGCGGCAACGCTCGGCCGTACCGATCATCATGGTCACCGCCCGGGACAGCGAGATCGACAAGGTGGTCGGCCTGGAGATCGGTGCCGACGACTACGTCACCAAGCCGTACTCGCCGCGCGAACTGGTCGCCCGGATCCGTGCCGTGCTGCGCCGGCAGGGCGCCGACGTGGCCGAGGTGACCACGCCCACGCTGGCCGCCGGCCCGGTCCGGATGGACGTGGAACGGCACGTCGTCACGGTGGACGGCTCGTCGGTGCAGTTGCCGCTCAAGGAGTTCGAGCTGCTGGAACTGCTGCTGCGCAACGCCGGCCGGGTGCTGACCCGGGGGCAGCTGATCGACCGGGTGTGGGGTGCCGACTACGTCGGCGACACCAAGACGCTGGACGTGCACGTGAAGCGGCTGCGCTCCAAGGTCGAACCCGAGCCGTCCGCGCCCCGGTACATCGTCACGGTGCGGGGGCTGGGCTACAAGTTCGAGCCGTGACCGGACCTGCGCCCCGGGGTCAGGCGGTGGGCGGGGTGGCGGGTTCGCGGCCGCCGCGCTTCACCGGTGCGGCCTTGGCGCGGGCCTTCACCGTGGCCGGGTGCTCGGCCACGATGCCGGCGGCCAGGCGGGCCTCGCACAGTTCGGCCAGCCGGTCGTAGGCGTCCTGGCCGATCAGAGCGATCAGCTCCGGAGCGTACGAGCGGAACATCGGCTCACTGCCCACGTGCGCGTCCGGTGACGACGTGCACCACCAGTCCAGGTCGTGGCCGCCGGGGCCCCAGCCGCGCCGGTCGAACTCGCTGAGCGTGGACTGCAGGACCTTCGTACCGTCGGGGCGTTTGATCCAGTCCTGCTCCCGGCGCACCGGGAGCTGCCAGCAGACGTCCGGCTTGTACTTGAGCGGGTGGACGCCGTCCCGCAGCGCCTGCGCGTGCAGCGCGCACCCGCCACCGCCGACGAAGTCGGTGTCGTTGAGGAACACGCACGGGCCGTCCTTCCGCTGCACCGCGGTGCGCCGGGCGGGTTTGGCACCGTCGATGGTGTCCATCTCGGTGTAGTTCTTGAAGCCGCGCCGGTAGTGCTGCCAGGTCTCCGGGGTGAGCGTGGCGGCGGCGGCCTTGACCCGGTTCTCGTCGTCGGCGTCGGTGAAGAAGGCGCCGTGCGAGCAGCAGCCGTCCTCCGCCCGGCCGGCCACGATGCCGTGGCAGGCGGTGCCGTAGACACAGGTCCACCGGGACAGCAGCCAGGTCAGGTCGGCGCGGACCAGATGCTGGTCGTCGGCGGGGTCGGTGAACTCGATCCATTCCCGGGGGAAGTCGAGATGGACCTCTTCCGCGCGTGCGGCGGCGGCCGCATCCTTCAAGATGCGTAGCTGGGTGCGGCGACTCACCTGCGCCAGCGTACGCGGGCGGGTGACGATCGTCGGTCCGGCGTACGGTTTGGTCTGTTATGCACCCTCACCGGCGGGGGACGGGCGCGCGGCGGGGCTACGCTGGGAGACGTGAGTTCCCGCGTTCCCGTGCTCCTGTCCAGCTCCTCGGTGTTCCCGGAGCCGACCGCGGCCGCGTTCGAGATGGCGGCCACCGTGGGCTACGACGGTGTCGAGGTGATGGTGTGGACCGACGCCGTCAGCCAGGACGCCGGCGCCCTGCAGGTGCTGTCCGACCATTACGACGTGCCGGTGCTGTCCGTGCACGCACCGTGTCTGCTCGTCACGCAACGGGTGTGGAGCCCGGACCCGTGGCAGCGGCTGGAACGCGCCGCCGAGCTGGCCGAGACGCTGGGCGCACCGACCGTGGTGGTGCACCCGCCGTTCACCTGGCAGCGCGACTATGCCCGGAACTTCGCCGGCGGACTGGCCGAGGTGCAGGCGCGGCACCCGGACACCATGTTCGCGATCGAGAACATGTACCCGGTGCGGATGGCCGGGCGGAGCTTCGTGCCGTACGTGCCGGGCTGGGATCCCACCGAGGCCGGGTACGACGCCTACACGCTGGACCTGTCGCACTGCGCGGCGTCGCACACTGACGCGCTGGCCATGGCGGACAAGATGGGCGCCGGACTCAAGCACGTGCACCTGGGCGACGGCACCGGCGAGGGACGCGACGAGCATCTGGTGCCGGGCCGCGGCACCCAGCCCTGCGCGGAGCTGCTCCGGTCGCTGTCCGGGCGCGGCTTCCGGGGCTCGGTGGCGCTGGAGGTGTCCACCCGCAAGGTGAACAGCCGGGCGGTGCGCGAGGCGGATCTGCGCGAGTCGCTGGAGTTCGCCCGTCGTCACCTGGCCCCGGCGGACCGGCCGGTCGTCACGCCGGGGTGAGCGTGGCGGCCCGCTTGCGGGCGCGGTGGGCGGCGACGTGCGAGCGGGTGGCGCACCGCTCGGAGCAGAACCGCCGGCAGTTGTTCGACGAGGTGTCCAGGTAGACGTTCCCGCAGCGCTCGTCGGCGCAGATGCCGAACCGGGCGCTGCCGTACTCGCACAGCCACACCGACAGGCCCCAGACCGCGCCGGCCAGGTATTCCGCGCTGACCGAGGCGCCCCGGCTGGTGACGTGCATGTGCCAGTCGCTGGCGTCGTGGCCGGAGATGCGCGGCTGCACCGGGAACGTCTCGAGCAGCGAGTTGAGTTCGGTGACGGCGTCGGTGTCGCGGCCGGAGGTGCCGTACTCGAAGACGTCGCGGAGCCGGCGCTGGGCGCGGCGGAAGACCGCCACGTCCTTGTCCATGACTTCGTCGCGCATCCAGCTCTGGTCGTCGGAGAACAGTGCGCGCAGCGCGGCGAGTTCGTCCAGGTCGGCGTTGACGAGGTCGACGGCGGTCCGGGCGTACGCATCGAAGTTCACCCGACAACCGTAGCGGGGCATGGCCAGGACGGACATGGGTGTGGCACGGGACTGCACGGACGGAGGAGGCCACCGGAGTGGCTCTGCGGTGAGGGGTTGACGTACGGGCGATACGCTCGGCGCATGCTCCGTTCCGTCTTTCTCGCCGCCGCCGGTTCGTCGCGGCTGCAGCGGCTGGTCGAGTCCGCGCCCGTCAGCAAGGGCATCGTGCGCCGGTTCGTGGCCGGGAGTGCGGTGGAGGACGCGCTGCGCGCCAGCGGTGAACTGGCCGCCGAGGGCCTCGCCGTCTCGCTCGACTACCTGGGCGAGGACACGCTGACCGCGGAGCAGGCGACGGCCACCCGGGACCAGTACCTGACCTTGCTGCGCCGGCTCGCCGAGGCCGGGCTGACGCCCGCGGCCGAGGTCAGCGTGAAGCTGTCGGCGCTGGGGCAGAAGGTCGACGACCGGATGGCGTACGACTACGCGCACGCGATCTGTGCCGCCGCGGCCGAGGCCGGCACCACGGTCACGCTGGACGCCGAGGACCACACGACCACGGACTCGACCCTGGAGATCCTGGCGGAGCTGCGCAAGGACCACCCGTCGACCGGCGCGGTGCTGCAGGCGTACCTGCGGCGGACCGAGGGGGACTGCCGGGAACTGGCCACGGCGGGTTCCCGGGTGCGGTTGTGCAAGGGCGCGTACGCGGAGCCGGAGTCGGTGGCGTACCAGTCGGCGCTGGACGTGGACAAGTCGTACGTGCGGTGCCTCACCATCCTGATGTCCGGCGCGGGCTACCCGATGGTGGCGACGCACGACCCGCGGTTGATCGCGATCGCCGAGGACCGGGCCCGCTGGTTCGACCGCGGCCCGGACGAGTACGAGTTCCAGATGCTGTACGGCGTCCGCCCGGAGGAGCAGGCCCGGCTGGCCGGGGACGGTCACGTGGTCCGGGTCTACGTCCCGTACGGCGACCAGTGGTACGGCTACCTCATGCGCCGGCTGGCCGAGCGGCCGGCGAACATGGCGTTCTTCGGGCGCGCCCTAGCCTCACGAAAGTAACCTTTCGGGCGAATTCCGGCTTTCCGGCGGCGTGGCGGGTTGACTTTTTTGTAGCCATTTCACGGAACGTGTCGCGGTGGTAACAGCCGTCTCGATACCGTACTGATGACACGCGCGTGAGCCCGCCGCGGCGCAAGGCTGACCGGCCGCGGTGGCACCGCCAGCGAAAGGATCGGTGCGAGGAGATGACGGGTCCAGCCCAAGCCGAGGAACGCCTTTCCGAGGTCCGGTTCCTGACCGTGGCCGAGGTGGCCGCCCTCATGCGGGTCTCGAAGATGACCGTCTACCGGCTCGTGCACGGCGGCGAACTGACCGCCGTCCGGGTGGGCCGGTCGTTCCGGGTGCCGGAACACGCCGTCCACGAGTACCTTCGCGGGGCGTTCAGCCAGACGGCCTGACCGGCCGACCAAGCCACCGGACCAGGGGTCGTGTTGGTCCTGTCGAGGCGGGGCCGCTACGCTGGAGCGGTTGGTTCCCGGGTTGTGCGCGCTGTCGCGCCGGATCCGGGCCGCCGTCCAGATCGGATGCGGGCCGCCTCGCGTGCGCGCCCGGATCGACCCCGCATGGTTTTCGAGAGGCTTTCGTATGGGCTCCGTGGTCAAGAAGCGCCGCAAGCGTATGGCGAAGAAGAAGCACCGTAAGCTGCTGCGCAAGACCCGCGTCCAGCGTCGCCGTCTCGGCAAGTGACGGCCGGCCGGGCGCTCTGCCCGGCCGTCGCCCACTTGCCGTCCACAACGCCGTTCCGCGCGGTGTTCCCCGGTTTCGACGCTTCGCATCGAGAGGTGCGCACCCGTGGTGACGTCTTCAGCCGCGGCTCCGCCGAGAGTCGTCGTGGTGACCGGGGTGAGCCGCTTCCTCGGCGCGCGCGTGGCCGCCCGCCTGGCCGCCGATCCGCGGATCGAGCGCGTCATCGGCCTGGACCCGAATGAGCCGCCGGCCGGCCTGGCCGGCCTGCTCGACGACGTCGAGCTGATCCGGGCCGATGCGCGCGCCGCGTCCGGCGCCATCGCCGATCTCGGCGCCGAGGCCATGGTGCACCTGGCCGTGACCAGCGCGCCGGATCCGCACGCCGGTGGCCGGGCGGCGATGAAAGAGCAGAACGTCATCGGCACGATGCAGCTGATCGCCGCCGCGCAGGCCGCGCCGAAGCTGCGCAAGCTGGTGATCCGCTCGTCCACCGCGGCGTACGGCGCGTCGTTCAAGGACCCGGCGGTCTTCACCGAGGAGACCGAACCCCGCGCGGTGCCACGCGGGTCGTTCGCACGCGACATCCTGGACATCGAGGGGTACGTCCGCGGCTTCCGCCGGCGCCGCCCCGGCGTGGACGCCACGGTGCTGCGGTTCGCGCCGTTCCTGAGTTCGACCGCGGACACCACGCTCACCCGCTATTTCTCCCAGCCGCTGGTACCGACCGTGTGGGGCCGGGACGCCCGGCTGCAGTTCGTGCACGTCGACGACGCGCTGGAGATCCTGCACCGGTCGGTGATCGAGGACCATCCCGGCACGTTCAACGTCGCCGGTGCGGGGGTGCTCTCGCTGTCCCAGGCGGTACGCCGGGCCGGCCGGATCTCGGTGCCGCTGCTGGAGGGCACGCTGTCGTCGGTGGCCGCGGTGGCGCGTACCGTCGGCATCGGTCAGATCGGCCTCGACCAGATCGACCTCTTCGTGCACGGCCGGGTGGTCGACACCACGCGGCTGGTGCGGGAGTTCGGGTTCACCCCGCGCACCACCGCCGAGGCGTTCGAGGACTTCATGCAGGGGCACCGCGCCGGGTCGACGCTCACCGCGGACCGGCTCGCGGCCGCCGAGCAGGCCATCCTGGACGGCATCCGCCGGGTCCGGGCCGCGGCCGAACAGACCGCCGACACCGCAGTGGGAGGCGACCGGTCGTGAGCCAGGAAGAGCGGCGCCGGGCCCTGCCCGGGCACAGCGACTTCACGCTGCCCGCCGCGGCCGCGCCGAAGGCGGTGAACGGCCGCCGCCCGGTGCCGCGGGCGGGCCGCCGCACCCAGGCCGCCGACGCACCGGTGCCCGACGCGCCGACGTCCGACGCACCGGCGCCCGAACCGGAGCAGCCGGCCGACGTCGTGGACGTGTGGGACCAGCGGATCGCCGGCGCGCTCGCGTTCCTGCGCCGCCGGCTGGCCGGTGCCTACGAGATCGACGACTTCGGGTTCGACCCGGAACTCACCGACTCGGTGTTCTATCCGATGCTGCGGGTGCTGTACCGCGACTGGTTCCGCACCGAGGTGTACGGCATCGAGAACGTGCCGGACACCGGCGGCGGCCTGCTGGTCGGCAACCACTCCGGCACGCTGGCGCTGGACGCGGTGATGCTCTCGGTGGCGCTGCGCGACCGGCACCCGCAGGACCGTTACCTCCGCCTGCTCGGCGCCGACCTGGTGTTCCGCATGCCGATGCTGTCCGAGCTGGCCCGCAAGGCCGGTGCCACGGTGGCCTGCCACCCGGACGCGGAACGGCTGATGAGCGCCGGCGAGCTGGTCGGTGTCTTCCCGGAGGGCTTCAAGGGCATCGGCAAGCGGTACGCCGACCGGTACAAGTTGCAGCGGTTCGGCCGCGGCGGCTTCGTGTCGGCGGCGCTGCGGACCGGCACCCCGATCATCCCGGTGGCGATCGTCGGCGCCGAAGAGGTCTATCCGATGCTGGCCGACCTGAAGCCGCTGGCCCGCCTGCTCGGCGTGCCGTACTTCCCGGTGACGCCGACGTTCCCGTGGCTCGGGCCGCTGGGCCTGGTGCCGCTGCCCAGCAAGTGGCTGATCCAGTTCTGCCCGCCGATACCGACCGCGCACCTGACCGAGTTCGCGGACGACCCGATGGTCGTCTACAACCTGTCCGACCAGGTGCGGGAGACGATCCAGGCGACGCTGCACACGCTGCTGGAGAAACGGCCTGATCCGTTCGGGCCGTGACACCCGTTATGCTGCAGACGAGGGGCGGCCCGGTAAAACCCGGCTCCGCCCCTCGCCACGCGCACTGTCCTTACTTGCCGAAAAGGCCGTCCAGCAGTCTGCCCAGCGGGCGCTCGCCGGGCTCTTCGGCCGGAGCGGGCTGCTCCGGCGGCGGCTCGCCGACCAGTGGTTCCCCGGTGACCTGCTGCGCCGGTGGCGTGCTCAGGTCGGTGTCGGCCGGCGCCTCGGTGGTGGTGGCGGTGGTGCCGGTGGTTCCGGCGGTGGCGGCACCGGTGGCATCCGGCACGGCCGTCGGCCCGGTACGTTCCCGCTGGTCCCGTGCGGTGCCCTGGCCGGCGTCCGGGTTCGGCTTGGTGCCGACTCGCTGACCCTGGCCCTGCGGTGCCTCGTCCTTCGGCGCGGATCCGTTCGTGCCGGTGACGCAGTCGCGCAACTTCGGGCCCAGCTCGTCCACGCCGGCCGACGCGACGGTGTTGCAGGCCAGGCCGGCGCGGAGCGTCTCGGTGCGGGTCTGCACGTCGTCCAGCAGGGTCAGCGACTCCTGCGCGCGGGTGCGGTTGCCGGCGCTGAGGCGGTCCAGGATCGGCTCCATGATCCGCTGCTGGGTGATGACGAAACCGTCCACCGTGGTCAACGGTGCCACGTCCCGGCGCGCCACCGCGGAGCTGGTGAGCAGCTTGACACCCTGCCGGGTGTCGGCGTCCATGTCCGCCAGCACCCCGCCGAACGCGCTGTCGCTGCCGGGCAGCGAGGCCGCTTCGGCGAGCCGGGTACGGGCGAAGTCCAGGGCCAGCTGCCCCCGCGTGTCGTCCGAACCGGCCATTGCCAGCTGGGCCCGCTCGGTGGACCGCTTCACGCCGTACAGCGCGTCGCCGGGTGACGCGTTCTCACTGGCCGCGGAGATTCCGGAGACGGCCATCGCACCGGCCGCGACACCGATCACGATGGCGCCGCGGGCCCGGACCCGTCGGCCGAAACCCCGGGTGAAGAAACTGCCGCGCGGCTGCGGGACGGCGGCGTGGCCACCGCCCGTCTCGACGTCCGCGTCCGACGCGGTGGCGCCGATCCCGTCGCGGTCAGCGGTGGCCACGAGCATGGCTCGCAGGCCGACACGGAACTCGGAGTCGACCTGCACCCCGGATCGGGCCGCGGAGAGGCTGTGGCCGATCGCGACCAGTTCGGCCAGTTCCTCGTCTGCCGGTCCACGGGTGTGGTGCCGGCGGCTGCCGCTGGTCTCGTCGAGAAGCTCCGCGAAGCGCTCGGCGCTCCGGCGGTCGAAGAAATCGAAGCTCACCGTGGGCACCTCCCTTCGCTCGTGACTGTCTCACCGGCGGCATCGCCGATGAATGCGGCCATGGTGATGAATGGGTCATCGGGTACCGGTCGCACCGGGACAAACGCGCGAGTTGCACCCCTGGTTACGGGTGCGAGCAGGCCATACCCGTCTTGGGAGATCGACATCGGGAAAAGTTCCGTCACCACTGGAACCCTTCGGGCAGCAGCCGGGCGAGTGCCCGGACGGCCCGGTACTGGAGGGCCTTGATGGCACCCTCGTTCTTGCCCATGGTCTGTGCGGTCTCGGCGACCGAGAAGCCCTGCAGGAATCGAAGCACGATGCACTCCTGCTGCTCCGGGTTGAGCTGCTTGACCGCGGTCAGCAGTGCCACGTTGGTGATGTGGTCCACCACGGCGGCCTCCGGGCTGCCCTCCGGCCCGCGGTCCTCGCGGTCCGCGTCGAGGACGTCGCCGGTGGTCACCTCGAGGCGGTACCGCCCGGACTTGAAGTGGTCGGCGACCAGGTTGCGGGCGATGGTGACCAGCCAGGCGCCGAGGTCGCGGCCCTGCCAGGTGAAGCTGCCGATGCGCTTGAGAGCGCGCAGGAACGTGTCCGAGGTCAGGTCCTCGGCGAGCTGGCGGTTGCCGACCCGGAAGTAGACGAACCGGAACACCGTGTCGACGTACCGGTCGTAGATCAGGCCGAACGCCTCCGACTCGCCGGCCTGCGCGCGTTCCACCAGGGCCCACACCTCGGCGGCGGCGTCCGACGGGTCGGGCCGGGCCGGATACTTCGGCGGTTCGGTCGACGGCGGCCCGGTGGTGCTCTGGGTCGGTACGACGACGGCCGGGTCGGCGTCCGCCGGCACCGCGTCCGCGGCCCGTTGCCCGGGTGCCGGCTGGGCCGGCATCGGCGGGCGGCCGGGCATCGCGACGCGACCGCCCACCGGTTTGACGTTGCCGCCGGGCGGCACGTGCCGGCCCGGCGACTCGTTCAGGTGCGGCGGCCGGTTCCGGGTGCGTTTCGGGCTGTCCCCGCGGATGGCGTGCGCCACCATGCCGTCGACGGTCTGGCGTAGGACGCCCAGACCTTCGCCGAGCGCGTAGCGCGCCGCGAAGACGTCACGGCTGTACGGGTCGCCGGCATGGGCATGACTCACTGCGCCTCCTCGCACCGGCGGGGCCTCTGCGACGACCGCGAATCCGTCCCGCCAGAGCGGCATTCGAGGTAACTCAGTGCTGGGTGTGGCACAGCGGCCTCCTCGGGGTGAGGGGTTGTCACTCACAAGAAAGGGGTGGGGTGGGCCCGTGAACTGCCAGGCCGACCTCACCCGCGGGTGTGGAGTCCGTTACACGAGCGTGAAGTATCGCGGCCTCCGAACACACGGAGTCGCACACCGTGTGCGCTGCGCAAAAACATCCCGAAGTGGCGCAGACAAGACAACAAGAACGTCTGTCACCATGTCGGACACCGTCGTGGCGGAAACGGACAGGAAGTCCGTCGCCCCCCGAACGGGGGTTCTGTGCCAGACTCGGGCCTCGTGGCAGACGAAGCTCCCGATGCGGTCGCCGCCGCCGCCCGCCGTCGACCCGGCCATGTCGCGCTGATCGCCGGCGACACCTCAATCACCTGGGCCGATCTCGACGACCGGGTGGACCGGGCGGCCGGCCGGCTGCGCGCGGAGTGCCCGGAGGGCGGCGCCCGGGTGGCGATCGTGCTGGGCAACACGGTCGAGTTCGCGGTCACCTACTTCGGCGCCCTGCGGGCCGGGCTGGTGGCGGTGCCGCTGAACCCCGGCTACACCCCCGACGAATTCGCACACGCGCTCACCGACTCCGGCGCGGCCCTGGTGGTGGCGGACGAGGCGGTACACGGCCGTCTGCGGTCGGGTGCGCCGCCGCTCGTACCCCCGTCGTCGCTGGCGTCCGGCGAACCGCCGGCCGCGTCCGCCGGCCCGGCCCCGGATCGGCTCGCGGTCCTGCTCTACACGTCCGGGACCAGCGGGCGGCCCAAGGGCGCGATGCTCAGCCACGCCGCGCTGGACGCGAACCACGAACAGCTCGACCGGATCGACCCGCCGGTGGTCGGCCCGGACGACGTGGTGCTGCTCACCGTGCCGTTCTTCCACGCCTACGGGCTGAACACCGGGCTCGGCACGGTCGCGCACCACGGCGGCACCGGCGTCCTGGTGGACCGCTTCGACCCGGCCGGGTCGCTGGCCGCGATCACCCGGCACCGGGTCACCGTCGCGGTCGGCGTGCCCGGCATGTATGCGGCGTGGTCCCGGCAGCCCGACGCGCGCCAGGCGTTCGCCGGCGTGCGGACCGCGGTCTGCGGCGCCGCGCCGCTGGACCCGACGGACTCGGCGCGCTTCACGGCGGTCACCGGTCAGACCGTGATCATCGGGTACGGCCTCACCGAGACCGCCCCGGTGCTGACCACCACCGCGGTCAGCGACCGGACCAAGACCCACGCCATCGGCCGGCCCCTGCCCGGCATCTCGCTGCAGCTGCGCACGGCCGGCGGCGAGGTGTTGTGGCAGGACGGCTCGGCGTCGCCGGCCGAGGACCTGGCCGACCTGGACCTGTCCGTGGCCGACTCGGCCGGCACCGATCCCGGCGAGATCGTGGTCCGCGGCGCCAACCTGTTCTCCGGGTACTGGCCGGACGGCGCCGGCGGCCCGGACCCGGCCGGCTGGTGGCCCACCGGCGACATCGCGTACGCCGACGGCGACGGTGACCTGCACCTGGTCGACCGGATCGGCGAACTGATCCTGGTCAACGGGTTCAACGTGTACCCGGCCGAGATCGAACGCGTGCTGGAGGCGCACCCGGGCGTCGCCGAGGCCGCGGTGGTGGCCGCCGCCGACCCGGACACCGGGCAGACCCCGCACGCGTACGTGGTGCCCGCGCTCGACCCCCCGCCCACGATCGCGGAGCTGCAGGTCTTCTGCGCCGCGCACCTCGCCCGGTTCAAGCTGCCGCGCACCATCGAGCTGGTGGACGGCCTGCCGCACTCGGCGACCGGCAAGGTCCGCAAGAGGGAGTTGACGTGACCGACGGCACCCGCCTGACGCTGATCAGCCGCCCCGGCTGCCACCTGTGCGAGGTGGCCGAACAGGTGCTGGACCGGGTTGCCGGGGACACCGGCGAGAGCTGGACCCGGGTGGACGTGACCGATTCGGTTGAGCTGGAACGCGATTACGGCGACCGGGTGCCGGTGCTGCTGCTGGACGGCAAGGAGCACGGGTACTGGCGGGTCGAGGAGGACCGGCTGCGGCGGGACCTGGCCCGGCCCCCGGGTGCGCCGCGGCTCTAGGAAATCCGGCGGCCGGGTGTCGTACCCGGGCGCTAGGGTGCTGGCCGTGGCGCGATCTCATCTTGTCTGGGACTGGAACGGAACCCTGCTGGACGACCTGACCCTGGTGGTCTCGGCGTCGAATTCTGCGTTCACCGCGGTCGGCGGGCGCCAGGTCGACGCGGACGAGCACCGTCGGCAGTTCCGCCGGCCGGTCGCCGAGTTCTACGCCGAGATCCTGGGCCGGGCGGTGGACGCCGAGGAGTTCGGCCGGCTGGACCGGATCTTCCACGACGCCTACCGGGTGGGTCTCACCACCACGTCGCTGGCCGCCGATGCGCAGGCCGCGATCAAGAGCTGGCCGGGCACCCAGTCGCTGCTGTCCATGTGGTTCCACGACGAGCTGGTGCCCGCCCTGGAGACCTACGGCCTGACCGGCATGTTCACCCGGGTCGACGGCCTGCGCACCGAGGTGGGCGGCGACCTCAAGGCCGGTCATCTGGCCCGGCACCTCGCCGAGCTGCGGGTGTCCGGTGACCAGGCGGTGCTGGTCGGCGATTCGCTGGACGACGCCGAGGCCGCCGCCTCGGTCGGTGCCGCGGTGGTGCTGTACACCGGTGGCTTCACCGATCCCGCGCGGCTGCGCGCGTCCGGGCACCCGGTGGCGGACACGTTGGTGGAGGCGATCACGGTGGCGCGCACGCTCTGATACCTGCGGTCGGCAATGTGACCAGGGTGGCCGACAGGGCTACGGACAGGTAATACTCGGATAGAGGTCGACATACCAGTTCGATCTTTCCCGGCCTCTCCTATCAAGATCGCGATTTGTGCACGCCTTCACAAGCGCCTACTGTGTGAGTCCGACGAGCCCCGCCAGGACGGCCGGAACCCGCAGGCGCATCGGTCTTCTCCAGGGCGGCAGGGCTCACCGTAGGTTCGCCTGGTCGGCACGGAGTCAGATGAGTCAGCAGCGTCACGAGAGCACGCCCGGCAATCCCGGCGCGGCCGCCGCCTTCCCGGATCTTCCGGAGGCGACGATCGCCCGATTGCCGGAGTACCTCCGTGCACTGCACAACCTCGAGGGCTCGGACACGATCTCCAGTGAGGCGCTCGCCGCGGCGGCCGGAGTCAACTCGGCCAAGCTCCGCAAGGACCTGTCCCACCTCGGCTCCTACGGGACCCGCGGGGTGGGCTACGACGTGGCACTCCTGATCGAGCAGATCGAATACATCCTCGGCCTGGACCAGCGCCGCGCGGTCTGCCTGGTCGGCGTCGGTAACCTCGGTCACGCCCTCGCCGGGTACGACGGGTTCGCCAGCCGCGGGTTCCGCATCGTCGCGCTGTTCGACGCCGACCCGGCCCGGATCGGCGAGCAGATCAGCGGGCTGACCGTCCGGCACATCGACGACCTGGCCCGGGTCGCGGCCGAGGAATCGATCGCCATCGGGGTCATCGCCACCCCGGCCGGTGCCGCGCAGGCCGTCGCCGACCAGCTGGTCACCGCCGGCGTGACCAGCATTCTGAACTTCGCGCCCTGCGTGCTGTCGGTGCCCGCCGGGGTCGACGTACGCAAGGTGGATCTCGCCATCGAGCTGCAGATCCTGTCGTTCCACGAGCACCGGAAGGCATCGCTGACCGCCCTGCCGGGTGGCCGCGCGCCGACCGGCAACCAGGAGGCGGTCGGGTCGTGAATCTCCTCTGCGTCGGTGCGTCGTACCGCACCGCCGATGTCGCCACCCTCGAAAAGCTGGTCATCACCCCGGGTGAACTGCCACAGGTCCTGCAACGCCTGATGGCCCAGCCGTACGTCGGCGAGGCCGTCATCGTGTCCACCTGCAACCGGGTCGAGATCTACGCCGCGGTCTCCGGCTTCCACGGCGGCCTCGGCGACGTCTGCACCCTGCTCGCGGAACGGTCCGGGATCACCCCGAGCGACCTGGCCCCGCACCTGTACGTGCACTACGACGAGGCCGCGGTCCGGCATTCGTTCCGGGTCTCCGCCGGGCTCGAGTCGATGGTCGTCGGCGAGGCGCAGATCCTCGGGCAGCTGCGGGACGCGTACCACGCCGCGACCGAGGCCGACACGGCCGGCCGGCTGCTGCACGAGCTGATGCAGCAGACGCTGCGGGTCGGCAAGCGGGCGCACGCCGAGACCGGCATCGACCGGGCCGGGCAGAGCGTGGTCACGGCCGCGCTCGACCTCGCCGCCACGCACTTCGCCGACGGGCTCGAGGGGCGTACCGCGCTGGTGGTGGGCGCCGGGTCGATGGGCGCGCTGTCCGTCGCCACGCTGACCCGGGCCGGGGTGGGACCGCTGCAGGTGACCAACCGCACCCCGGAGCGGGCGGAACGGCTCGCCGAGGCGTACGGTGCCCGCGCCGTGCCCTTCGCCGACCTGGACCGGGCACTGGCCGAGGTGGACATCGTGATCAGCGCCACCGCCTCCACCCAGCCGGTGCTGACCCGGGAGCGGCTCGAGGCGGCCCGGCCGGTGGTCGTCCTGGACCTGGCGGTACCGCGGGACGTCGCACCGGACGCCACCGACGTGGACGGCGTGGTGGTCATCGACATCGACGGTCTGGCCGCCGGGCGGCGCACGCTGCCGGCCGCCGCCGAGACCGCCGCGGTGGAACAGATCGTCGTCGCCGAGGTCGAGCACTTCCTGGCCTGGCTGCGCGGCGCCGACATCGCACCGACCGTGGCTGCGCTGCGTAGCCGAGCCGAGACGGTGGTCGCCACCGAGCTGCGCCGGCTCAACGCGCGCCGGCCGGAATTCACGGATGAGCAACGGGCCGACGTTTCCCGTACGCTGCACCGGGTCGTTCAGCAACTGCTGCACTCGCCGACCGTGCGGGTCCGGCAACTCGCCGCCGAACCGGGCGGCGACCAGTACGCCGCGCTGCTGC
This sequence comes from Jidongwangia harbinensis, assembly GCF_020216025.1. GTDB lineage: Bacteria > Actinomycetota > Actinomycetes > Mycobacteriales > Micromonosporaceae > Actinoplanes > Actinoplanes harbinensis. The sequence goes on from NZ_JAIWNC010000008.1 coordinate 186,569, forward strand.
GTGAGCTGTTCGACCTCGACGTTCCGCACGCCACCCAGGCCGACGCCGTGCCCGAGATCGGAGGACCCGCATGAGGACGCCGCTGCGTCTCGGCACCCGGGGGAGCACCCTGGCGCTCGCGCAGTCCCAGACGGTCGCGGACGCACTCACCGCCGCGACCGGGCACCCGGTCGAACTGGTCCGGATCGTCACCGTCGGTGACCGTTCCGGCGCGCCGGTCGCCGAGCTGGGCGTCGGCGTGTTCGTGTCGGCCCTGCGGGACGCCGTGCTGGCCGGCGAGATCGACTTCGCCGTGCACTCCTACAAGGACCTGCCCACCGGCGAGCACCCGAGCCTGCACATCGCGGCCGTGCCGCCGCGGGAGGACCCGCGGGACGCGCTGATCGCCCGGGACGGCCTGACCCTGGCCGAACTGCCGGCCGGCTCCACCATCGGTACCGGGGCGGTGCGCCGAATCGCGCAACTGCACGCTCTGGGCCTACAGTTGCAGGTCACGCCGATCCGCGGCAACATCGACAGCCGCATCGCCCGGGTGCTCGGCCCCACCGCCGACCTCGACGCGGTGGTGCTGGCGCGGGCCGGTGTGGCGCGGATCGGCCGCACGGCCGCGATCACCGAAACGCTGGACCCGATGCTCATGCTGCCCGCACCCGCCCAGGGCGCGCTGGCAGTGGAGTGCCGGTCCGGCGACGCAGACCTGGTCGAGTTGCTGGCCGCGCTCGACCATGCACCGTCCCGGGCCGCTGTCACGGCGGAACGGGCGATGCTCGCCACGCTGGAGGCCGGGTGTTCCGCCCCGGTCGCGGCACATGCCGAGCTTGCCGAGGGCGAGCACGGAGATGAGATCTACCTGCGCGGTGCCGTGATCAGCCCGGACGGGGCCCGAGACGTCCGGCTGTCGCGCACCGGAACGCCCGCCGACGCGGCGGAGATCGGCAAGGCGCTCGCCGCCGATCTCCTCGACGCCGGCGCCGACACCCTGATGGGGAGCACAGAATGACCGCCCGCACCGCCCGCAAGCCCGCCGGACGAATCGCGTTCGTCGGCGCCGGACCCGGCGACCCGGAACTCCTCACCCGCCGGGCGCACGACGCCCTGACCGACGCCGACCAGGTGGTCTACGACCGTGGCGTACCGGACTCCCTGCTCACCGCCATCCGGGCGGAAGCCAAGGAGGACGCGCAGTTCAGCCCGGCCGAGGGCGCGCCCGGCGACGTCGCCAAGGTGCTGCTCTCCGCGGCCAAGTCCGGCCTGTCCGCGGTACACCTCGTCGCCGGTGACCCGTTCGGTCACGAGGCCGTGGTCTCCGAGGTGCAGGCGGTCGCACGTACCGCCGTGCACTTCGAGGTCGTGCCCGGCCTGGGCCAGGCCGAGGGCGTCGCCACGTACGCCGGCGTGCCGCTGCCCGGTGTGCGCACCGTCGCGGACGTCGACGACGTGACCGCGCTGGACTTCGACGCGCTGGCCGCCGCGGCCGGCCGCGGCTCGTTCGCCGTCGCGGTGGACGCCGGCGACCTCGCCGCCGTCCGGGACGGCCTGCTGGCCGCCGGGGTCGAGCCGACCGCGCCGGTCGGCGTGACCGGTGACGGCACCGGGGAGACGCAGTACACCACCACGTCGACGGTGGACAGTTTCGTCGCCGCGGCGCTCGGCTTCACCGGCCGGGTGGTGCTCACCGTGGGTGCCGAGGTCGCCGAGCGCGACAAGCTGAGCTGGTGGGAGAACCGCCCGCTGTACGGCTGGAAGGTCCTGGTGCCGCGCACCAAGGAGCAGGCCGGCGCGATGAGTGCCCGGCTCCGCGCGTACGGGGCGATCCCGTGCGAGGTGCCGACCATCGCGGTCGAGCCCCCGCGCACCCCGGCGCAGATGGAACGCGCGGTCAAGGGCCTGGTCGACGGCCGGTACGCCTGGGTCGTCTTCACGTCGGTCAACGCGGTGCGCGCGGTCTGGGAGAAGTTCGCCGAGCACGGCCTGGACGCCCGCCACTTCGGCGGCGTGAAGATTGCCTGCATCGGTGAGGCCACCGCGGACGCGGTCCGGGCGTTCGGCATCCAGCCCGAGCTGATCCCCACCGGCGACCAGTCCAGCGAGGGCCTGCTGGCCGAGTTCTCGCCGCACGACGAGATCCTCGACCCGGTCGGCCGGGTGCTGCTGCCGCGCGCCGACATCGCCACCGAGACACTCGCCGCCGGGCTCATCGAGCGCGGCTGGGAGGTCGACGACGTGACCGCGTACCGCACGGTCCGCGCCGCACCGCCGCCGGCCGACATCCGCGACGCGATCAAGTCCGGCGGTTTCGACGCGGTGCTGTTCACCTCCAGCTCCACGGTGCGCAACCTGGTCGGCATCGCCGGCAAGCCGCACGCCCGCACGGTGGTCGCGGTGATCGGCCCGAAGACCGCCGAGACGGCCACCGAGTTCGGCCTCCGGGTCGACGTCCAGCCCGCGCACGCCTCGGTGCCGGACCTGGTCGAGGCGCTCGCCGAGTACGCGATCGAACTGCGCGAGAAGCTGGCCGCCATGCCGGCGAAGCAGCGCCGCGGCTCGAAGGTGCAAGGCCCCACGGCACTGCGCTTCCGATAGGGGAGGTTCCGATGTCGTACCCCGACATCCGCCCGCGCCGCCTGCGGCGCACCGCGGCGATGCGCCGTCTCGTCGAGGAGACGCGCGTCGCCCCCAGCGAGCTCGTGCTGCCCGTCTTCGTCAAGGAGGGCCTGACCGAGCCACGCCCGATCGCCTCCATGCCGGGCGTGCTGCAGCACTCCCGGGACTCGCTGCGCAAGGCGGTGCACGAGGCGGTCGGCGCGGGCGTCGGCGGCATCATGCTGTTCGGCGTGCCGACGAACGAGCACAAGGACCCCACCGGTTCCCGCGGCGTGGACCCCGACGGCATCCTGAACGTGGCCATCCGGGACGTCATCGCCGAGGTGGGCAACTCCACCGTGGTGATGAGCGACCTGTGCCTGGACGAGTTCACCTCGCACGGGCACTGCGGCGTGCTGGCCCCGGACGGCTCGGTGGACAACGACGCCACCCTGGCCGCGTACGCCGAGATGGGCGTCGCGCAGGCCGCCGCCGGCGCACACGTGGTCGGCCCGTCCGGCATGATGGACGGCCAGATCGGCGTGGTCCGCCGGGCCCTGGACGCGGCCGGTCACACCGACGTCGCCGTGCTGGCCTACGCCGTCAAGTACGCCTCCGCGCTGTACGGCCCGTTCCGCGACGCCGTCGAGTCCAGCCTGCAGGGCGACCGGCGCACCTACCAGCAGGACCCGCCGAACCTCCGCGAGGCGATGCGCGAGGTCGACCTGGACGTGGCCGAGGGCGCCGACATGGTCATGGTGAAGCCGGCCCTGCCGTACCTGGACGTGATCTCCGCGGTGCACGACCGGGTCGACATCCCGGTCGCCGCCTACCAGATCTCCGGCGAGTACGCGATGGTCGAGGCCGCCGCCGCGAACGGGTGGATCGACCGGGAGCGCACCCTCCTGGAGACGCTGACCTCGATCCGGCGCGCCGGGGCGCAGATCATCCTCACCTACTGGGCGACCGAGGCCGCCGGCCTGCTCCGCGAGCGCTACTAGACCCCGGCCGATCCGCGCCGAGGGCCGGTCCGCGCCCTGCCCCCGATCCGCCGCACGGGCATAACAGCGCTGGTGTACCACTGGAGCGCTCCAGTGGTACACCAGCGCTGTTATGCGGGGTCTATGACGACGTTGGTGTTCCAGTGACGGTGATCATGGGCGACCCGTCCGAGGTCGGCTCGGGGTAGCCCGGTTATCCACAGGGTTTGGCGAGTTATCCACAGGGGCGGCGCGCGGCCCTGGCGGGCTGTCAGCCTGGGTTCATGGAAATCGGCGGAGGCGTGCGGAGCGGGCCGTCCCACTCGGGGCCGGTGCGCCGGTCGAGGCGCATCGCGGACCCGGACCGGCGAGCCACCGCCGCCACCCGGAGCTCGGGCCGGGCGGCGACGGCGACGGCGACGGCGACAAACCGTAGGTCAGTCGTCGTTCATGATGGTGCCGGTGGCCGTGGCGTCGGTGATCCGGACGTCGGCGAGCCCGGCGATCACCAGGCGCAGCGTCTCGTCCGGCTCGCGCCGGCGGTCGCCACGGACCGCGACCGGGAACGACGCGGCGGTCTGCCCGGCCGGCAGCACCCGGCAGCCGGCGTACACGTCGAAGTCGATCAGCGGCCACGCCGTGCCGGGGGTGGTCGCGGCGCAGATCGTCAGGGCCCGGGTGAGCGGGCGGGACACCGTCACCGGGAACGTCAGGGCCGTGGTGCCCCGGTCGCCCTCGGCGATGCTCGCGTCCCCGACCGACAGCGCGGCCCGGGAGTGGAAGCGGGCCACCTGGGGGTCGTGGTCGCTGGAACCCTTCGACCCGTTCGTCTCGTCGTCGGCGGCCCAGTCCGCGTTGACGTGCGCGGCCCGCATCTCGATCAGGTCGGCGTGCAGGGCCGGATTGACGAACAGGTGATCCAGGGTCTGGGCCTGGCCGTCGAAGACATAGGAGTACGCGGACGACGGCGCGTCCGCGACCAGGTCCTCCCACAGGTTGCGCAGGCCGGCGTCGTACAGCGGGGCCAACTGGTCGCCGGGGTTGGCCGGCACCGGGTCGTCGGGGCGCGGGAAGACGTTCAGGTCGCCGCCGTAGGCGATCCGGGCGTGCGGCTCCGCGTCCTCGATCGCGCTGGTGATGGCGGCGCCGTACCCGGCCTGTTCGCGGCGCTGGCCGACCCGGCCGTCCGGTCCCGAGGAGAAGTGGTTGCTGACCGCCCACAGCCGGAACGAGTCGGCCGCACCCGGCGCGGTGCGCACCTGGAACAACGCCACCTGCGGCGCCCGGGTGTAGACGTTACTGCCGTCCACCCCGGTCGAACGGTCCACGTCGGCCGGGAGCACCGCGTTGAGCGTCTTCGGGTTGGACACGTCGGCGTTGCCGGGCAGCGCCGCACTGCGGTACTCCACCTCGGGCGCCGAGCCGAGCACCGGGTGGTCCGCGGTCGGCGGCACCAGGGACAGGCGGTCCGTGCGGTACAGGAAGGCGGCCGTGATGCCGCGGGCGTCGGCGCCGGAGCGGTCGTACGCGGCGTCGTACCCGGGACCGCCCCTGCTCTTGATCGTCAGCGCCAGCTCCTGCAACGTGTCCGGGCGGCCGTCGGCGTCGTTCACCGTGCCGCAGCTCAGCGCGTTGCCGGAAACCGTGCAGATGTCCTGGTCCTCGGCCTCCTGGGCGAGGATGAGGTCGGGTGCGTGCATCGCCGTGACGATCTGGTCGGCCAGGTCGTCCAGCTTGTCGGTGTACGCGGACTCGGTGGCGGGCGCGTAGTCGAACGGCGGGCTGACGCCGGGGCAGCCGGTGTTGCCGAGGAAGTCACAGCCGTCGAACGGGTCGTCGCGGAAGTCGTACAGGTTCTCCACGTTGTACGTCGACACCGCCAGTTCCCGGGAGCGGACCGCCGGCCGGGGCGGACTGTTCCGGGACGGGTCGGCTCCGTTGCGGAACGCGGCGCTCGACGGCTGGATGCCGTACTTGTTGAACGAGTAGTAGAGGCCGCCGACCGCGTCGCCGGACAGCACGTCGAAGGTCTTGGCCGGCGGCAGCAGGACGGTGTTGTCACCGGCCGTCGCCTTCACGCCCAGCGGGCCCAGCAGGATGCGGTTGCCGTTGCCGTTGTCGAAGCGGGCCGGGTCGTCGTCCAGCGGGTGCGCGTCGCGGAACACCCGGCGGGCCCGGCGATCGGACCGGTCCAGCAGCGGATCGTCCCGGTCCACCACCCAGATCTCCGAGTCGGCGGTGTCGCTGAACACGTTGCGGCCGGACACCGCGCCGGAGCGGGCCCGGACCCGCAGCTGCATGCCCTCGTGCCGCTCCCAGAAGCGGTCCGCGGCGGACACCTGCACCGGGGGCACGGCGTCGTCCACCGCCACGTCCGCGGCCACGCCGGAGTCCAGCTTGGTCACCAGCGAGGCGCTGGACAGCTGGGTCATCGAGAAGTACTCGGAGACGCGGGCCCGGACGACCACCTCGTCGCCCACGGTCGGCACGTACCCGCCGATCAGCGACGTGAAGCTGCCCATGAACACGAAGATGCCGTCGGAACTGGCCGGGTCGCCGTCGGTGAAACCGTTGCGGCTCTGCAGGAAGAAGCCGTTCTGGGCGGCGCCGGTGTCGGTGCGGGCCAGGGTGCGCTGGGTGATCACCCCGCGAACGTCGTACAGCGTGGAACTGGTGCCGTTGCCGGACGGATTGGCCAGCGGCGAACGGTCGGTGCGCGGATTCTCCGTGTCGGTGGTGGTGCCCTGGACGGCGCCGACGGTCAGCGGTTCGGGGTCGGCGGCGCGGGCCGTGCCGGGCAGCAGAGCTGCCGCGACGATCGGGGCGACCAGGATGGGCATGATGCGGCGGTAACGCACGGAGCCTCCACAGCGGAGCTGTCTACGGGGTACGCCGACCCTAAATCCCCAGCTCAGTCCTTGGGTTCCAGGCTCTGTACCAGTTGGGCAACGTCGATGCCGTACTCGTACCAGTCGCGGTCGGACTGGAAGCCCAACTCGGCGTTAACCTTCAGCATCGACTCGTTGTGGTGTGCGTTCCAGGTCTGCACCTCGAGCAGCCCCGGCTCGGCGGAGCGCAACTCGAACAGCATGCGTGCCTTGATCGCCCGGTCGATGCCGTATCCGCGGTGGTCGCGCACCACGATGGTGTCGTACTGGTCGGCGCGTTGCGGGTGCTGGGCCGGCACCACCACCTCGGTGAGCCCGGCGACCACCCCGGTGGCCTCGTGCACGGCGAGCACGATGTACGGCTTCAGCCCGCGCTTGTGGAGCGTGTTCAGGCTGTCCCGCAGGCGCTGCGGGTCGGACGAGCGGGGTGCCAGGTCGAGGTCGTTCTCGTCGTCCGGGGCCTCCAGCTTGGCCTGGGCGTACGCCTCCAGCATCTGGTCCGGCGGGCCACCCGGGTGATACTCCACGCGGTAACCGGGCGCGATGCCCCGGGCCATCTCGCCCAGCGCCAGCCAGTCCACCGTGGACAGGCGCAGCACGCTCCGGGTCTCCAGATATTCCTGTTCGAACCCCATCGACTCGTAGAAGCCGATCGCCGGCGTGCCGCCGATCGCCTCCACCCCGATGGAGGAGAAGCCTTCCAGGTACGCCCTACGCGCAGCGACGGCCACCAGCTCCCGGCCCAGCCCGCGGCGGCGCAGATCGGGGTGCACCAGCACCTCGAGCACGCCGATGTCGCCCAGCAGCAGGATGCTCACATGGCCGAAGACGCGGCTCTCGCCCTCCGGCAGCCGGTCGTCCTCGGCCACCCAGCAGATCCGGCGCTCGCCCGGCATGGTCTCGGCGAGATACTCCCTGACCTGCACGTCCTGCCACGGTGGATCGTCCGGGAGGTCCAGCGCCAGGACTGAGTTCAACGTCTCCACGAGCGAATGGACCTCCGCCGCCGACGCGGTCCGGGGATCCCACTCACGCACCCTCACCCGTACAGCTTGCCGTGCGAGCGAGCGTCAGGGAAGGTCTGACCGATTAAATGTACGGGCGCCGTTACGCTGAGTCGTCATTGGCGACTACGAACGCCGTACTCGTTGGCCGCGTCGAAGACCTTCTGTGCGTACGGTCGCACCGCGTTGTAGGTCAGGATCGCGTCCCACCACGCGTCCGCCTTGGACACGTCCCGGCCACCCTTGCAGAGGTACAGCGCGGCGGCCACGGCGGCGTCGTCGATGTCGTTCGGATCCGAGATGCCGTTGTTGTCGGCGTCCACTCCGCTCTCCCGCCAGGTCGACGGAATGAACTGCATCGGCCCGACCGCCCGGTCGTACTGCGGGTCACCGTCGACCGTGCCCTGATCGGTGTCCCGGATCTCCTGCCGTCCGCCCCGCCCGTCCAGCGGCAGCCCGTAGATCGTCGGCTGCACCTGGCCGTCCGCGCCGAGCACGGCGCCGTTGGCGCTGCCGTGCGACGACTCGACCTTCCCGATCGCGGCGATGGTGGTCCAGCTCAGCCGGCAGTTCGGTGCGGTACGGGCGGCGACCAGCTCGGCGTACCCGTAAGCCTGGACGGCGACCACCGGGATGCCCACCCGGGTGCCGACATCCTGTGCCCAGCCGGCCAGTGCGTCGGCCGGGCGGGCACCGGTGACCGCGGGTGCGGTGGGCGCGGCCGGCGCCGAGCCGATCACGCCGGGCGGCGGGAGGGCGGACGCGGACTGGGCCGGGGCGGCCGCCTGACCCGGCGGGAAGCCGGGGGTGGTGCTGGCCGCGGGCGCCGGCGGCAGGGCTTCGGGTACGAGGTACGCACCCGCGGTGCCCGCCGCGCCCAGTAGCAGCACGCCGATCAGCGCCGGAATGACGAGGCGGCCGGTGGGGCGCCGGGCCCAGGCGGAGGTGCTCCGGCCGACGGTACGCACGGCGCGGACCGGGTTGGCGTGCCGCAGGATCCGGGTGACGCGCCGCTCGGAGTCGCGGCCCATGGTCATGACGTCGGTCCGGGCCACCGGCGCGGCCGCGGCGGCGGACGTGACGGTCATCGCCCCGTCGGGCCGGGCGGTGGCGGGCTGGCTCGGCTTCGCGGCGGCGGGCGGGCCGGACGGCCCCGGACCAGCCGGGCCGGCACCGGGCGAGGCGGCGCTGAACGGGCCGGCGTTGGGCGGGCCGGCGTTGGGTGAGGCGGCAGCGCTCGGAGCGGCTGGAGGCGGCGTAGAAGCGGGCGATGCGCCAGGAGGAGGAGCAGCGGCAGCCGGCTGATCGGCGGCGGCAGGCGGCGCGGACGTAGACGCGGCCGGCGAAGGCTGGGGAGCGGCGGCGGCCGGTGCCTCGAACGACGGCGGGGCAGCAGCGGCTGGCGGAGCGGCGGCGGCCGGGCCCGTCGAAGGCAAGAATGCGGCGGCCGGCGGGGCAGCCTCGGGCCCGGGGTTCGGCGGGGCCGTCGAAGGCGAGGATCCGGTGGCCGGCGGGGCCGTCGAAGGCGAGGAAGCGACGGCCGGCGGGGCCGACGGAGGCGAGGAAGCGGCGGCCGCTGGGGCAGCCTCGGGCCCGGCGTTCGGCATGCCGTCCGGCTGGTCGGCCGGCGCTGCGCCGGAGCTGCCCAACGGCCCGTCCAGATGCGGCGCCGACGGCCGCAGGCCGCCCCGGTCCTCTGGTGTGCCCTGCCCCTCCTCCACACGACCGACATTACCCGCACCGAGCCACCGCGGGACGGGCGAGCGTCGATGCGGTCCGGGGGCTTACGCTGTGCGGATGCCGCGCTATGACTACCGCTGCCGTGCCTGCGGTGACACCTTCGAGGTCAGCCGACCGATGTCCGAGGCGTCCGAGTCGGCATCGTGCCCGAAGGGGCACGCCGACACCGTGAAGCTGTTGTCCACAGTCGCCGTGACGAGCCGTGGTGGCGCCGTGCCGCCGTCTCCGGCCGGCGGTGGCGGTGGCTGCTGTGGTGGCGGCTGCGGCTGCTGAGACCCGGAATGCGCTGATCCCCGCAGCCGTGCCGGTCCGGTGCGGCGGGCATGTCCACGCACCGTGATTCGCGCGTGGTTGCCCGAATGTCGCACCGGATGGGGCCGCTTGCCGCGCAACCGGAGATGAACCGCCTCGTTACGTCACGCGTAGAGCCGTGCGTGGACGTCGATGACTCGTCCGGGTGTCGCCCGTAAGAGGTGGACCTTGGGGCGCGGGCGGTTACCGACCGTTCCTACGATGTGCTTCATCATCGCGGTGCGGCAGCATGGGTCGCGACTTCCCAAGGGGGCGGAGGTACTCACCGTGTCGGGGCGGACTGAGCTACCGAGTGGCCTGGTGACCTTCATGTTCACCGACATCGAGGGCTCGACTCGACTTGCCCGGACGCTGGGTGATGCGTACGGCGGTGTTCTGGGCAGCCACCGCAAGGTGTTGCGGAACGTGTTGGCCGACTTCGGGGGCATCGAGCTGTTCACCGAGGGTGACTCCTTCTTCGTGGTTTTCGCGGACCCGGTGTGCGCGGTGGCGGCGTGCGTCGCGGGGCAGCGGGCGCTGGTCGGGTACGGCTGGCCGAGTGCGGAGGCGACGCCGCGGGTCCGGATGGGACTGCACACCGGGCGCGCCGTGCCGATCGGCCGGGAGTACGCCAGCGCCGAGGTGCACCGTGCGGCCCGGGTGGCGGCGGCCGCGCACGGTGGGCAGATCCTCTGCTCGCAGGCCACCGCGCTCGCCGTCGCGGACGCCGGGCTGGAGTTGATCGACCTGGGCGGGTACCGGTTGCGCGGCTTCGACGACGCGGAGCGGCTGCACCAGGTCGTCGCCCCGGGCCTGGAACGCGACTTTCCGCGTCCGCGTACCCCGGGCACCGCGTCGCACAACCTGCCCGCGCCGGTCACCTCGTTCGTCGGGCGCCGCGCCGAACTCGCCGAACTCGCCACGCTGGTCGCCCGGCACCGGCTGGTCACCGTGGCCGGGCCGGGCGGCGCGGGCAAGACCCGGCTCGCGGTGGCGGCCGCGGAGCAGGTGCAGTCGGCGTACCCGGACGGGGTCTGGCTGGTGGACACGGCCGGGGTGATCGGCGCCGACGGGCTGGCCACCGCGCTCGCCTCGGCGCTGGGCCTGCGCCGCGAGGCCGGCCGGCCGGCGCTGGACGCGGTGGGTGAGCACTGCGCGGGGCGGCGGATGCTGGTCGTGCTGGACACCTGCGACGCGGCGCCGGCCGCGGCGGCCTCGGTAGCCCGGCGGCTCCTGGCCGGTTCCGCCGGACTGAACGTGCTGGCCACCGCCCGGCAGCCGCTCGGGATGCCCGGCGAGCTGGTCTGGCGGATTCCGCCGTTGGCGCCCGCGGACGCGTTCGCGCTGCTGCACGAGCGGTCCGTGGCGGCCCGCGGTGGTCGTGAGGTGACCTCGCCGGAGTTCGCGGACCTGGCCCGGGTGGCGTCGATGGTGGACGGTTCGCCGCTGGCGATCGAGCTGGCCGCGGCGCGCCTGCGGGTGTTCTCCGCCGGACAGCTGGCGGCGCGGCTGAACGATCCGCTGGCCGCCCTGGACGGGACCGCGGGTGACTCCGGTGCGTGCCCGGCCGGCCCGGACGCGCGGCACGAGAGCCTGACCGGGAACCTGGACTGGTCGTACCGGTCGCTGGGCGAGCGCGCCGCCGGCCTGCTGCGCCGTCTGGCGGTCTTCGCCGGGCCGCTGGAACTGTCCACCGTCGAGTGGTGCAGCGCGGACGCGCTCGGCGCGCTCTCCGAGCTGGCCGACAAATCGCTGGTCGACGTGCTTCCGGGCCGGTGCTTCCGGCTCTCTCCGCAGGTCCGGGGGTACGCGGCCCGCCGGCTCGCCGCGGCCGGGGACGAGCGGGTCGCCCGGGACCGGCACGTCGCCTGGGCACTGCACACGCTGGACCGGGTGGCCGTGGACACCGACGGCCAGCCGCGCACGGTGTCGCTCACCGAACTCGCCCCGTACGTCGCCGAGTGGCAGGCGGCGCTGCGCTGGTCGGCCACCGGTGGCAGCGTCCGGGCCGGCCTGCGGCTGGCCGGTGCGCTGGATCCGTGGTGGCGCGAGCACGGCGGTGCCCGGGACGGCCGCGACCTGCTGTTCCGGTTGTACGGACGGTTGCACACCGAGCCGGTGCAGCCGGCCGAGTTGGCGTCCGCGTACCTGGTCCACGCCGGACTGGCCGACGACCGCGGCGAGCGTGGCCGGTTCCTGGCGCGTGCCGAGGACCTGGGCCGGGCGGAACAGCTGCCGGAGGTGCTGGTCCGGGCGCTCGCGGGCGGCCGGGTCACGCTGATCGAGGCGCACCGGTTCGCCGAGGCGGAACAGGTCTGCCGGGAGGCGATCGCGGCGGCGGAACGTGCCGGCGTCCCGGGCGCGGCGTTGCCGGCGGTGGTGACGTTGGCCGAGCTGCTGTGGCGGCGCGGCGCGCTGGACGAGGCGGCGGAGCTGCTGGGGTCGGCGCGGCAGACCGAGGCGGGCCGACCGGAGGACCGCGGCCGGCGTACCGTCGACGGGTTGTTGGGCATGGTGGCCCTGCAGCGCGGTGACCTGGTCGCCGCGCACGACCATCTGGTCGTGGCCCTGCGGTCGCGGTTGCGGCACGGCTTCCGCGGCGCGGCGGCGGACGCGATCGCGGCGATCGCGGTGCGGTGCGCGATGGGCGGCGACATGGCCACCGCGGCCGTGCTGTTCGGCGGCGCCGCGGCGGTCCGGTCCGCGTGCCGGGCCACGCTGTTCCGGCCGTACTGGGCGAAGCAGCAGGCGGCGGTGTGCGCGGCGCTGGGTGACGCGACGTTCGACGAGGCGTACGCCGACGGCGGCGAGCTGGGCTTCGACCGCATCGTGAGCACCGCGCTGGCCGTCGAGCACCCGGACCTGGAGCACGGTTCGGCGCGCTTCGCGCAGACCCTGTCCTAGGGCCGCGTCCGCCAGGGCGCGGCCCGGACCGGGTCAGCGCCGCAGTTCGCGGGCCTTGTCGATGTCCGCCTGCCGGACCGCGGAGAGCGAGCCGAAGATCGAGACTGCCTGGTAGTACGTCCAGGCCAGGCTGTAGCAGACCGGGCGTTCCACGACGCTGTAGGTGGCGCAGACGCGCCGGAGGTCGGCGTAGAAGGTGTCGTCGACGCGGGCCTTGTTGGCCGGGAACGCGCCGATGTCCTTGTAGTTGCGGTACCCGAAGTCGTGGTGCCAGCAGGACAATTCGAAGTTGAAGCCGAGCGGGTTGTCCGGGCTGGACGAGCAGTAGTCGGTGGACCAGTCGAAGCCGTACTCGGCCCACGGGCCGCGGTCCAGGCGGGCGGCGTTCCAGCTGGAGGTGCTCGCCGCGGTGGGTTGCGTCCAGCTGTACAGCACTTCGGCCTTGGTGGCCGCGGCCTGGGCGGCGGTGGCGGGGGCGAGCAGGGCCAGGACCGAGACGACGACGACGAGCATTCGGCGGGACAACCGGATCATGAAGGACCCTCCAGCGGTACGCCCCCTCGTGGGGGCCGGAACCGCCAGTCTTCGATCCACACCCGAACGCATACAAGCCGATCTATGTCGTTTTTCTGAACGATGCCTCAACTTACCGACGGGTATTCCCACCCGGGGCTTCTTGTGCTGTCCTGGTAAATCGGTCGAGCCTCCGGCGGCTATCGTGAGCACGTGCAGGTAGGCGTTCCGTGATCCATCTCCCGTTGGTCCGGCAAGGGCCACTTCGTGCGCTCGCGATCCGGATGCTGCTCGCCGTGATGCTCGTCCTGGGCACGGTCGGCGTCATCTACGCCGACCGGAACGGTTACCGGGACCTCAACGAGGACGGCCTCACCCTGCTCGACTGCTTCTACTACGCAGTCGTATCACTCTCCACCACCGGATACGGCGACATCACGCCGGTGTCACCCGACGCCCGCCTGGTGAACGTGCTCGTGATCACCCCGGCCCGGGTGCTCTTCCTGATCATCCTGGTCGGTACCACCCTCGAGGTGCTCACCCACCAGTACCGCAACAGCCTGCGCATCAGCAGGTGGAGGCGAAAGTTGAAGGACCACGTCATCATCTGCGGGTACGGCACCAAGGGCCGGGCCGCGGTCAGTGCGCTGCTGGAGACCGGATACGACAAGTCGCGCATCGTCCTCGTGGAGAACCGCGAGGAGGCGCTGCGGCAGGCCACCGCGACCGGTCTGGCCGTGGTCGAGGGCAACGCGACCCGATCGGCGGTGCTCAACCAGGCCGACGTGAAGAACTGCAAGGCCGTCATCATCGCCACCGACAGCGACGAGGCGTCGGTCCTGATCACGCTGACCGTGCGTCAGCTGACCGCCGGTCAGGTCCGGATCATCGCCGCGGTCCGGGAGCAGGAGAACGCCGCCCTGCTCAAGCAGAGCGGCGCCCACCACGTCATCGTGTCGTCGTCCACCGCCGGCCGGCTGCTCGGACTCACCACCACCGCCCCGCCGCTGATCGACGTGGTGGAGGACCTGCTGACCCCGGGCCAGGGCATGGCGCTGGCGATGCGGTCCGCGGAACGCTCCGAGGTCGGCCGCAACCCGCGCGAACTGCAGGCGCTGGTGGTGGCGCTGATCCGGCGCGGCAAGGTGGTGCCGCTCGGCGGCGAGCACGCCTGCGTCGTGGAGACCGGCGACATGCTGGTCTACATCCGCGACGAGTCGGCCACCCCCGCCGGCGTCAGCGTCTAGAGGATCGTCCAGGTGTCGCCGGAGTTCAGCAGGCCGGCGAGCATCTCGTCGGGCGTACCGGTGGCCTGGGCCTTGGCGTCCTCGAGCTGCTTCTGCACCAGGTCGTCGTAGCTGGGCCGCTCCACCGACCGGAACACCCCGATCGGCGTGGTGTTCAGATCCGAGCCGGACAACCGGCTCAACGCGAACGCGTACGCCGGGTCGTCCACCCCGGCGTCGTGGACGATCGCCGGGCCGCCTTCCTGGACCTTGAGCCCGAAGCTGCCCTCGGGGTGCACCACCGAGTACCGGCCGTCCGGGCCGAACGTGATCGGCTGGCCCTGTTCCAGGCGGATCAGGTGGTCGTCCCGGGTGGTCGAGTCCTTGATCAGCTCGAACGCGCCGTCGTTGAAGATGTTGCAGTTCTGGTAGATCTCTACGAACGCGGAGCCCTTGTGCTCGGCCGCCGCGCGCAGCACCGACTGCAGGTGCTTGCGGTCCGAGTCGATGGTGCGGGCGACGAACGTGGCTTCCGCGCCCAGTGCCAGGGACAGCGGGTTGAACGGCGAGTCCGCCGAGCCGGCCGGCGTCGACTTGGTGATCTTGCCGAGCTCCGAGGTGGGCGAGTACTGGCCCTTGGTGAGGCCGTAGATCCGGTTGTTGAACAGCAGGATCTTCAGGTTCACGTTGCGGCGCAGCGCGTGGATCAGGTGGTTGCCGCCGATCGACAGCGCGTCGCCGTCGCCGGTGACGACCCAGACCGACAGGTCCGGACGGGACGCGGACAGCCCGGTCGCGATCGCCGGCGCGCGGCCGTGGATCGAGTGCATGCCGTACGTGTTCATGTAGTACGGGAACCGCGACGAGCAGCCGATCCCGGAGACGAAGACGATGTTCTCCCGCGGGATGTTCAGCTCCGGCATGAAGCCCTGCACCGCGGCCAGGATCGCGTAGTCACCGCAGCCCGGGCACCAGCGGACCTCCTGGTCCGACTTGAAGTCCTTGGCGGTCAGCTTGACCGGGGTGAGGGGGATGGAGGGGCTAGCCATTCTTGACCACGTCCTCGAGCATGTTCTCCAGCGTGGCCGCGGTGAACGGCAGGCCACTGACCTGGTTGAAGGGAAGCACGTCGACCAGGTACTTCGCCCGGATGACGTGGGCGAGCTGGCCCAGGTTCATCTCCGGGACGATCACCTTGTCGTACGCCGAGAGCACCTCACCGAGGTTCGCCGGCAGCGGCGCCAGGTGCCGCAGGTGTGCCTGGGCGATCGGCAGCCCACGTTGCCGCAGCGCCCGGCACGCGGCGCCGATCGGCCCGTACGTCGAGCCCCAGCCGAGCACCAGCACCCGCGAATTCTCGTCCGGGTCCTCCACCTCGACGTCCGGCACGGTGATGTGCTCGATGCGCGCCGCCCGGGTGCGGACCATGAACTCGTGGTTCGCCGGGTCGTACGAGATGTCGCCGGTCTTGTCCGCCTTCTCCAGACCGCCGATGCGGTGCTCGAGCCCCGGCGTGCCCGGAATCGCCCACGGCCGCGCCATCGTCTCGGGGTCACGCAGGTAGGGCAGGAACCGGCCGTCGTCACCGTTCGGCTCGGCGGCGAACTCCACGGACAGGTCGGGCAGCTCGGAGACCTCGGGCAGCAGCCACGGCTCGGAGCCGTTCGCCACGTAGTTGTCGGAGAGCAGGATCACCGGTGTCCGGTAGGTCAGCGCGATCCGCGCCGCCTCGAGCGCCGCGTGGAAGCAGTCCGACGGCGACTTCGGCGCGACCACCGCGAGCGGAGCCTCGCCGTGCCGGCCGTACAGCGCCATGTTCAGGTCGGCCTGCTCGGTCTTGGTCGGCATGCCGGTGGAGGGGCCGGCCCGCTGCACGTCCACGATCACCAGCGGCAACTCCAGCGCGATGGCCAGTGAGATGGTCTCGCCCTTGAGCGCGACGCCCGGGCCCGAGGTGGTGGTCACCCCCAGGGAGCCACCGTACGAGGCGCCCAGCGCGGCCCCGATCGCGGCGATCTCGTCCTCCGCCTGCATCGTGGTGATGCCGAACCGCTTGTGCTTGCTCAATTCGTGCAGAATGTCCGACGCCGGGGTGATCGGGTAGGCGCCCAGGAACAGCGGCAACCTGGCCCGCACGCTCGCCGCGACCAGGCCCAGGGCCAGCGCCGCGTTACCGGTGATGTTGCGGTACGTGCCGGGCCGCATCCGGGCCGGCTTGATCTCGTAGCGCACCGAGAAGGACTCGGTCGTCTCGCCGAAGTTCCACCCCGCCTGGAACGCCGCCTTGTTCGCCGCGACGAGCTCCGGGCGCTTCGCGAACTTGCGCTCCAAAAACCGCATGGTCGACTCGTGCGGCCGCGAATACATCCAGCTCAGCAGGCCCAGCGCGAACATGTTCTTGGACCGCTCGGCGTCCTTCTTCGAGAGGCCGGAGTCGGCCAGCGCGCCCACGGTCATCGAGGTCAGCGCCACCGGATGCACGGAGTACTCGGAGAGCGAGCCGTCCTCCAGCGGGCTCACCGCATAGCCCACCTTGGCCAGGTTGCGCTTGGTGAACTCGTCGGTGTTGACGATGATGTCCGCGCCGGTCGGCAGGTCCGGCACGTTCGCCTTGAGCGCCGCCGGGTTCATCGCCACCAGCACGTTCGGCTGGTCGCCCGGGGTCAGAATGTCGTAGTCGGCGAAATGCACCTGGAAGCTCGACACGCCGGGCAGCGTGCCGGCGGGGGCGCGGATCTCGGCCGGGAAGTTCGGCAGCGTGGAGATGTCGTTGCCCAACTGAGCGGTCTCCGACGTGAACCGGTCACCGGTGAGCTGCATGCCGTCACCGGAGTCGCCGGCAAACCGGATGACCACCCGGTCCAGCTGCTCCACCCGCTTGACGGGCGAATCCAGCTGGGGTGAACTCAGCGCGGGCGTATCGACCTCGGCCACTTCGAAAACCTCCTGATGTCACCTTCAGCCTACGTCGCCAGTCCTTACCGTCGCGGCCCGGAAACCGTCTGATCGCAGACCGTTGACCACATTAGCCAGGTAAGCCTTGCCTGAACCATCAGAGTCCACTCCTCGGATAGGTCACGAACATCACCGTGTCCTCCAGAGCCTTGGTTAGGCTGTCGCGGTGCAGGGCTATCTGGGTTCGTACGCGACGCTCGGCCTGGTGCTGGCCGCCGGCGTGCTGGTCTTCGTCGGGGCGTTCGCCGCCAACCGGCTGCTCCGCCCCGCGCACCCGGCCGAGCCGGCCGGCAAACGGGTCTCCTACGAGAGCGGCGTCGACCCGGTCGGCGGCGACTGGGCGCAGGCCCAGATCCGCTATTACGTGTACGCGTACCTCTATGTGCTGTTCGCCGTCGAGGCGGTGTTCCTGTTCCCCTGGGCCGTGGTTTTCGACCGGCCCGGTTTCGGCCTGCTCACGGTCGCCGAGATGGCGATCTTCGTGGCGGTCCTCGCGCTGGGCATCCTCTACGCCTGGCGAAAGAAGATCCTCACCTGGACATGAGCGTGACGGCGGGGTGGCGGGCTCGCCGCGCCGACCGGTTTCTGCCACGATCGTGCCCATGGGCCAGCTTCTCCTCTTCCTCGTCGCGGCACTCGTCGTCGCGGCGATCGTCTTCGGTGTGACCGTCATGGTGAGCGGCGGGGACACCGGGCTGACGCCGGTGGAGCCGGACGGCCGGGCGGTGCCGCTGCCCAGCGACCGGCCGCTGGGCGAGGAGGACATCGTGGCGACCAAGTTCGACACCGCGTTCCGGGGCTACCGGATGGCCCAGGTCGACCAGGCGCTGCAGCGGGCCGCGTACGACATCGGCTACAAGGGCGAGCTGATCGGCGTGCTGGAGGCCGAGGTCGCGGCGCTGCGCGACGGGCGGATCGAGGACGCCGACGTGCTGCGCCGGGCCCGCGAGGCGGCGGTCGCGCCGCCGCCGGCCGATCCGCCGGGTCCGGAGGAGTCCCGGGCCCGGTCCGGGGACAACCCGATGGCGATGGTCGCGGACGTGCCGCCGTCCGCGGCGGGATCTTCGGCCGCCGGGATGCCGCCGCACGGCCCGGCCGTTCCGGGCCCGCTTGCGTCGTCCTCGGTCGCTCAGCCTCCGGTCGCTTCGTCTTTGTCTTCGGGCTCGGGTGGGACGGCGGCTGCGGGTGACGGCGCCACTCCGGTTGCCGCGCCGGACCCGGCCGCCGAGCCGGCGTCGGCCGCGTCCCCGGCCGCTGGTCCGGCTGTCGCGCCGGCTTCCGTGGCTGGACCGGCTTCTGCTGGTGGGCCGGCTTCCGTGGCTGGACCGGCTTCTGCTGGTGGGCCGGCTTCCGTGGCTGGACCGGCTTCTGCTGGTGGGCCGGCTTCCGTGGCTGGACCGGCTTCTGCCGGCGGACCGGCTTCTGGTGTCGGGCCGGCCTCTGCTGGCGGACCGGGTCCCGCGGCCGGGTCGGGTAAGCCCGGACCGGACCGGGCGGAGCCGCACAGCGGGAAGTCGAACGGGAGCAAGGACTCCGAGCCGGTGGAACGCCGATGAGTGCCGCCGACCCGGTCGACAACCTCGGCGACGCCGCCCGTCCCGGCACCGGGGAGGTCACCGCCACGGTGATCGTGAACGCACCGGCCGCCCGGGTCTTCGCCGCGTTCACCGCGTGGGAGAAGCAGTCCGAGTGGATCCCGTTCACCAAGGTGCGGGTGGTCGAGGGCGACGGCGGCGAGGGCAGCCTGGTGGAGGCGATCACCGCGCTCGGCCCGGCGGCGCTCCGCGACGAGATCCGGGTTCTGCGGGTCGACGCGCCGTACGAGGTCCGGGTCGTGCACTGCGGCACGGTGCTGCGCGGGCCGGGCTCGATGCGCTGCACGCCGATGGCCGGCGACCGTACCCAGGTGGTGCTGCACGAGTGGTTCCACCTGCCGAGCGGCGCGGCCGGCAAGATCGCGTGGCCGGTGCTCTGGCCGGGCTCGAAAATCGGCTTCACCGGTGCCTTGAAGAAGTTCGCCAAGCTGGTCGAGCAGGGCCGCCTGCCGTAGCGGTGCTTCGTGCGACGCC
Organism: Jidongwangia harbinensis; assembly: GCF_020216025.1. Classification (GTDB taxonomy): domain Bacteria; phylum Actinomycetota; class Actinomycetes; order Mycobacteriales; family Micromonosporaceae; genus Actinoplanes; species Actinoplanes harbinensis. The sequence continues at coordinate 205,722 of NZ_JAIWNC010000008.1, forward strand.
GGCCGGCCGCGAAGCACGACGAACCGGTCAGGCAGGTCGTGCCCGAACATGCGGCCGCCATTGCGGGGCTGGTGCCCGACGGCGTTGGCTTCGAGGATTGCGGCGAAGCTGGCCGGCGACGGCATAGTGGCCAAGAAGACTGCGCAGCGTCGGAGCCGCTGGCACCTCGGCCCTCGTCGCCCGTGCAGGATCACCCGTCGCCTGTGCTTCCGGCCGCCTGTGCTTCCGGCCGCTTGTGCTTCCGGCCGCTTGTGCTTCCGGCCGCTTGTGCTTCCGGCGGCCGCGATCTTGTGGACTCCGGGTCGTATATCGAGCACGGCTGCCTGACTCTCGGCCCTTTCGCCGGGATGCGCAGGCGGCCACGTGGCACGGCTTGCCCTGGCGGCGGCGCCCCGGCTCTATCGTTGCCTCGGCGTGTGGAGGAACGGCGCGCTGCCCGCCACAATCCGCCACGCTCTGCCACTGGGGCGCTGCGTGTGGAGGTGTGGCGCGCTCTGTGCCCGAAACCCCCACGCTCTGTTACCGCGGGCGCTGCGTGTGGAGGTGTGGCGCGCTCTGCGCCCGAAACCCCCACGCTCTGTTACCGCGGGCGCTGCGTGTGGAGGTCTGGCGCGCTCTGCGCCCGAAACCCCCACGCTCTGTTACCGCGGGCGCTGCGTGTGGAGGTCTGGCGCGCTCTGCGCCCGAATCGCCCACGCGCCCGCCACTGCGGGCGCTGCGTGTGGAGGTGCGGCGTGCGCTGCACCCGAACTCGCCACGCCCCGCCAAGCGCCGCTGGCGGAACGGCCGCGCTCCGCGCCCGAGAACTCCACGCGCCGCCACGCCAAGCACCCGCGCGTAGAGAATCGGCGCGCTCCGCACCCGGAAACCACACGAACTCCACACCGGCCACAGCGCACGCGACCCACCGGCGAGCATCACGCCGCCCCGCCACACTCCGATGATCCGGGAGTCGCGACATCCGGACGCTCGGCGCGCGGCGGCTATGGTCACCACCTGAAACCGATGAGTGAAGTAACCGCGAACCGGGAGAATTTGCCGTATCGGTCCGCGTGATGACCGGTGGATTCGCTCGGGACGGCCGCAGCAGGCGACTCCCGGCACTCCGGAGGCAGCCACGCCGGCCCTCGTGCCTCGTCGGGACAGGCGAACTTGTCGTACCCCGGCCCTACCGTGGTCGGCGTGGCGGACACTCTTGCGGACGGCCTGATCCTCGGCGCTGACGGACGGCCCCGGTGCTCCTGGGGCGCGAGCACCCCGGAATACACCACCTATCACGACACCGAGTGGGGCCAGCCGGTCCTGGGCGACGACGCCCTGTTCGAGCGGATGACGCTGGAGGCGTTCCAGTCCGGCCTGGCCTGGATCACCATCCTGCGAAAACGTGAGTCGTTCCGGCGCGCGTTCGCCGGCTTCGCGATCGACCGGGTCGCCGCGTTCTCGGACGCCGACGTGACCCGGCTGCTCGCCGACCCGGGCATCGTGCGCAACCGGATGAAGATCGAGGCAGCGCTGCAGAATGCCCGGGTAGCGGCCGACCTGCCGGACGGCCTGGCCCGGCTGCTGTGGTCGTTCGCACCGCCCCCGCGGCCACGCCCGGGCAGTGGCGCCGGGGTTCCCCCGCTGACCGCCGAGTCCACGGCCCTGGCCAAGGCGCTGAAGAAGCGTGGCTTCCGGTTCGTCGGCCCTACCACGGCCTACGCGTTGATGCAGGCCACCGGCATGGTCGACGATCACATCGAGGGCTGCTGCGTCCCACCCGTCGAGCGCCCGGAGGTGCCGTGATGTGATGGTGCGTATGGCGCAGTGGGCGGTGATCATTCCGGCGGACCGATGGGCGACCGAGCGGTTGTTCCACTCCGACACGCTGGTCCTGGCGGGTCTGCCCGCCGGTGACCCGCGGGCCGGAGACGACACCCCGGCCCTGACGGGCCAGCCTGCGAGTGGCACGTCGGCCGTAGCCGGCACGTCGGCGGTGGCTGGCACGTCGGCGGTGGCTGGCACGTCGGCGGTGGCTGGCACGTCGGCGGTGGTTGGCACGTCGGCCGTAGCCGGCGAGCGTGCTGAGGGCGGCACGCTGGCCTTGGGTGGACCGCAGGCCGGGGATGAAGTGCTGCTGATCGCCGGCGACGAGCCGCACGCGGTGGCACTGGGTCGGTTCACGTCCAGGAGCGAGATCGCCTACACCCGCCGCGCGTTCGACGAGCCGGCCCCGGTGGGCGACCTCAAGCTTGCCGAGCCGCTGACCGCGCTGACACCCGACCTGTTCCGCGAGGTGGCCGCCCGCCTCGGCGGTGACCGGGACCGCCGCACCTGGCTGGTCAGCGTAGACCTGCCGATCGAGGCGACCACCCCGGCCGAGGCGGTGCGCCAGTTCTGGTCCTACGTGCGCGAGCTGGGGCCGGCCGAGCTGCCGACGTTCGTCTGGCCGTCCGGCGACGAACTGGCCATGCAGGCGTTCGTGCTGGGCCAGGAGGCCAACCAGGACCCCGAGGAAGACGAAGACGACGACTGACCCTCCCTCCGGCTCCGCCGACCCGTGACCGGCCCCTGGACGGCCGAACCGATGGCGGTCCGTGAAGGCCCGGAAAGGCCGGGAGACGTAACGGAGCCCCGGAGGGTCGCTCCAGGGCTCCGTGCCGATCGTGGGTGGTCAGCCGCCGAGGCTGGACGCCGCGGACTGGATTGCCGAGGCGAAGTAGCTGACCTGGGCGTAGACGCCCGGCTTGTTCCGGCGGGCGCAACCGTCGCCCCAGCTCACGATGCCGACCTGGACCCAGGCGTTGGCGTCGTCCCGGCGGAACATCGGCCCGCCCGAGTCACCCTGGCAGGTGTCCACGCCGCCGGCCGTGTACCCGGCGCAGATCTCCGTCGCGGCGCTGACCTGGCCGTTGTACATCGTGCTCGAGTTGCAGGTGGAGTCGTTCACGAACGGCACCGTGGCCTTGAGCAGGTAGCGCTGCTGCGCGCCGCCCTCGCGGCTCGAGCCCCAGCCGGAGATGGTGAAGGTGCCGGTGTCGTAGGTGGTGTTGGTGGCGATGTTCAGGGTGGCCAGGCCGGTGACCGGGCTGGCCAGGCGGATCAGCGCCCAGTCGTGGCCGCTGCTGGAGTAGCCGGGGGCCCGGTACACGTAGTTCGACCGGCGGGTGATCCGGCTCGACGATTGCAGGTCGACCGTGCCGAGCGTCGCGGTGATGCTGCTGTTGGCGCCGGTCCGGCTGACGCAGTGTGCCGCGGTCAGCACCAGGGTCGGGCTGTACAGCGAGCCGCCGCAGCCCATCGAGAGTCGCACCATGAACGGGAACTCACCTTGCGCGGCGGTGGTGCCGCCGACCACCGAGGGGGACACCCCGCCGTTTCCGACGGGTGCTGCCGTGGCCGGTGCTGCGCTGACCAGCGTGCCCATTGTCGCTACCGTGAGCGCGGCCGCAGCCGTGCCCAGAAGAGTGCGCCACCTTGCCATCCGGTTCCTCCCCACCGAAGGTACGCCCGGTAGGACGTACGGCTTCTTGTTGCGGGAAGCGTCGCATCCACGGCGGTAGATGTCGCTATCTCAGCTGACTCATACCATCGACCGTGGAACCGGACAGCGGCTCAGCGGCCCTCGAACACCGGTCTCTGCTTGGCCACGAACGCGGACACCGCCTGCCGGTGGTCCTGGGTACGGCCGCAGATGGCCTGCGCCTGTGCCTCGGCGGCCAGGGCGTCGGACAGGGTGCCGGCGTCGCCGATGGACAGTTCCCGTTTGATCGCCCCGTACGCCACCGTGGGGCCGGCCGCGAGTCGGGCGGCCAGTTCCTGGGCGGCCGGGAGCACCTTCTCGTCGTCGTCCAGCAGCCGGGACAGCAGACCCATCTGGTACGCCGCCTCGGACCGCACCGGCTCGGCGAGCAGCAGCAACTCGACCGCCCGGGCGTGTCCCACGATCCGGGGCAGGGACCAGGTGACCCCGGTGTCGCCGGCGAGGCCGACGTTGGCGAACGCCATCAGGAACATGGTGGCCGGTCCGCCGATCCGGAAGTCGGCCAGCAGGGCCAGGGAGGCGCCCGCCCCGGCCGCGTTGCCCCGGACCGCCGCCACCACCGGCTTCGGCATGTTCGCCAGGCGCTGGGCGATCGGGTTGTAGTGCGCCCGTACCGTGTCCAGGTCGGTCTGTCCGCCCTCCAGGATGGCGGCGTGTTCGCGCAGGTCCTGGCCGACGCAGAAGGCCCGCCCGGCGCCCGCCAGCACGATCGCCCGGCAGGACCGGTCGGCCTCGAGTGACGCCAGCGTGTCCCGCAGCGCCTCCTTGAGTTCGACGTCCAGGGCGTTCATCGCGTCGGGGCGGTTCAGGGTGAGGGTGACGACCGCGTCGGTGCGGTCGACGAGCAGGCTGTCGGTCTTCGGTCGGGTGGCGGTCATGGATCAGAGAATCCCACACGTACGCGGGAAATCAGGACCGGCGCGGTGCCGGTGTCGCCAGGCAGCCGTCCACGTAGCGGTCCGCCGCCGGGCGGAGCCGGGTCGCGTGCCGGTCGAAGAAGCCGGCCGCGCTCGCCCCGGGCCAGCGCGGCGGCAGCAGCGAGGCGGGCAGATGCGGGTCGCGGAACAGGAACGAGCGCCAGGCGTGCACCAGGGTGAACCTCGCCGCGTACGCCTCCTCGTCGGTGCTCCGGGTGGTCACCGCGGTGACCAGGGGGCGCTGTTCGGCCACGAATCCGGCGTACGCCGATCCGATCCGGTCCAGGTCCCAGGCGCGGGCCACCAGGTCGGCGGCGCCCGGGGAGCCGGCGGCGTGGGTGGCGCTGAACCGTTCGTACCGGATGCCGATCTCGGCCAGGACGGCGTCGATCTCGTCGGACGGTCGCGGTGCCACCCAGGCGTCCTCGGCCAGCCGGCCGTATCCCAGGAAGGCGAGCCGGGTCGCGTCCCGCCTGGCCAGCGGGGCGCGCAGCAGGACCAGGTCGAACCGCCCGTCCCAGCCGGTGCGCCCGGTGCGGTAGACCCGGGCGGACGCCTCGTCCAGCCGGCGGGCCGCCTTGGGGGTGAGCAGATAGCCCGGGCCGGACAGCAGCCGGAGCGGATGCAGCCAGCCCTGGCGCACCATCCGGGACACCGCGGTGCGGACCGCCGGCGGGGCGATACCGAGCGGCGCCAACAGCTTGACGAGGGCGGACACCGGTGCGCGACCGCCGCGCGAGCGCAGGTAATCGCCGTACAGGTCGAAGAGAGCAGACCGCGCCTGCATGACCGCACATTGTGACAGCCCAAAAGGCGATATGCTAGACGCTGTCACATCCGCCCGGGCTGGGTTTGGGTTCGCCGGTGTTCATCAGGGAAAATGTTTGATCGGCACGGTGGGCCGGACCGCGGTGGCACGCGGTAGGGCCTTCACGGCCGCCGGTCGGATAGGGGCATTGACGTCGCGCGGGGCTGAGCGCGTGACGTCGATGCCGGGGCACGACGAAGAGCAAGTGGCTGTGGGGCAACCCACCGACCCTGATGTAAGTCTGAGGGGAGACAAGATGGCGGCGATGAAGCCGCGGACGGGCGATGGTCCGCTGGAGGTCACCAAGGAAGGGCGCGGCATCGTGATGCGTGTGCCGCTGGAGGGTGGTGGCCGTCTCGTCGTTGAGATGACTCCGGACGAGGCCAACGCACTCGGTGACGCGTTGAAAGCGATCGTCGGCTGACGTTCACGCAAGCCCGCCGGTACGGTACCTCCGTGCCGGCGGGCTTTCCATGTCCGAAGCGAAAGGCCATCCTCCCGTGTTCGCCATTCACCTGACCTCCTCCGCCACGGATGGCACTCGCGTGCTGGCCGTGGGTGCGGAAGGGCCGTTGTCCGCCGATCTGACCGACGAGGTGGCCGAACTGTGCCGCACCGCCGACGACCCGGGCCGGGCCGGTGCCGTACAGGTGCTGCCGCGTCCACTGCGTACCCCGGCCAGGGTGGTGGTCGTCGGCGTCGGTGCCGCCGACCCGGCGGGCTGGCGTGCGGCCGGAGCGGCTGCGGTCCGGGCCGCCCGGAGTGACGAGAAACTGCAGGTGGTGGTGCCGCCGCAGACGTCGCCGGAGGCGGTCCGCGCGCTGGCGGAAGGCGCCTGGCTGGCCGGCTACCGATATCGTGACGCCCCGGACGGACCCCGGTCCGCCGAGGTGGACCTGATCACCGACGATGCCGGCCACGCGCCGGCACTGGACCGGGCCCGCGCGCTCGCGCAGGCGGTCTGGTGGGCCCGGGACCTCACCAACGCGCCGGCCTCGATCAAGAACCCGCCGTGGTTCGCCGACCAGGTGGTGGCCGAGGCGGCCACCCGGCCGGGCCTGACCGTCACGGTCCGCGGGCCGGACGAGCTCGCCGCCGAGGGCTTCGGCGGCATCCTGGCGGTCGGCGGCGGCTCCGCCACGCCGCCCCGCCTGGTCGAACTCTCCTGGCGGCCGGACGGCGCGACCCGGCACGTGGTGCTGGTCGGCAAGGGCGTCACGTTCGACACCGGCGGAATCTCGATCAAGCCGCGCGAGTCGATGAAGCTGATGCGGAAGGACATGGGCGGCGCGGCCGCGGTGCTCGGCGCCACGTTCGCGGCCGCCGACCTGGGGCTGCCGGTGCGGATCACCACGCTGGCGCCGCTGGCGGAGAACGCGGTGAGCGGGTCGGCGTTCCGCCCGGGCGACGTGATCACCCACTACGACGGCACGACCAGCGAGAGTACGAACTCCGACGCCGAGGGCCGGCTGGTGCTGGCGGACGCGCTGGGCTACGCGGTGGCCCGGCTCGACCCCGACGTGGTCGTCGACGTGGCCACGCTGACCGGGGCGAACGCGGTCGCCCTGGGCAAGGGCATGGCGGCGCTGTACAGCCACGACGACGACCTGGCGGCGGCGCTGACCGCCGCGGGCGACGCGGCCGGCGAGCGGATGTGGCGGCTCCCGTTGCCCGAGGACTACCTGGAGTACCTGCACAGTGACATCGCCGACCGGCACAGCTCGCCGGCCCGCGGTGCGGCCTCGGTGGTCGCCGCGCTGTACCTGCGCGAATTCCTCGGTGACCGGGTGGACCGGTGGGCACATCTGGACATGTCCGCGCCGTCCTGGGCCGACGCCTCCGACGGCGATCTCACCAAGGGCGCGACCGGCTGGGGCGTCCGGACGCTGGTCGCCTGGCTCGGCGCGCTGGGCCGCTGAGCGGCTAGCGCTTCACCGCGGCGAGCAGGCCCGCCCCGGACGGTACGAGCGCCGAGATCCACTCCTCCGACTCGCGGATCGTCTTGAGCGTGTCCCGAATGGTGACGGTCTCGACGTCCCGCGCGGCCGGGTCGCCGATCCGGCCGCCGGCCAGCGCACCGTTGACGATCAGCACACCGCCTCGGCGCAGCAGCCGCAGCGCCGCCTCCGCGCAGGCGCCGAACTCGGTGGCGTCCGCGTCCACGAACACCAGGTCGTAGACCCCGTCGGCGAGGCGCGGCAGGACGTCCAGCGCGCGGCCGGTGATGATCCGGGTACGCGACGCCGCGAAGCCGGCCTCCAGGAAGATACGCCGGGCGATCCGCTGGTGTTCGTGCTCCACGTCGATGGTGGTCAGGACGCCGTCCGCGCGCATGCCGCGGAGCAGCCAGACGCCGCTGACCCCGGTGCCGGTGCCGATCTCCACCACCGCCTTGGCGCTGCCCGCGGCGGCCAGCATCCGCAGCACCGCGCCGGCGCCGGGGGTGACCGCGGTCAGCCCGAGTTCGAGCGCGAGCCCGCGGGCGGTCTGCAGGACGATGTCCTCGGTGGCGTACGCCTCGGTGAAGACCAGCGACTGCGCGGTCGGCGTTCCGAAGGGCCGGGATGCGGTGACGATGACGAGCCCCTCTCCAGCGGGATGCGCGGGCCGGAACCGGTGCACATCGGGTATGAGACTAGAAGCGGTGGTTCCGGCGCGTGCACCGGGTCGACCGACTCACCGGCGTCACCGTCTCAGTGGGCGGATGGACTCCGGCGATCCGTGTCATCCTGGATGCGGGACGAGGCTTGGCCGGGACGAGTGGAGGCACCGACGTGACCGACGGCTGGAACGGGCACCGGCCTCCGTCGTCGCCCGCATCGAGCGGGCCGGCGGCGGGTTCGCCCTGGTGGTCCGATGCGCTCGCGGACCCGTGGCGGGATCCGTACGCGCCGTCCGCCGTGGTGGTGCCGACCGCTCCGGTCAGCACCGGACCGGAACCGGAGCGGGTGACCGACCCGGACGCGCCGCGCCGCGGGCCGATGGGCACGATCCTGGTGGTGTGCCTGGTCACAGCGCTGCTCGCCGGCGGCCTGGGCGGCACCCTCGGGTACGTCTTCGCGGTCCGCGCCGGGGTCGGCCCGGGCACCGCGCTGGGCGCGCCCGAGCAGGACGCCCCGCCGGCCGCCAACCGGGCACCGGAGTCGCTCGCCGCGGTCGCCGACCGGGTCATGCCGAGCGTGGTGACGGTCCGGGTCAGCGGCGCGATCGGTTCCGGGTTCGTGGTCTCGCCGGAGGGCTATGTGATCACCAACGATCACGTGGTCGAGGGCGCCGACGACACCCTGTCGGTGGCGTTCAGTGACGGGTCCACGGCGAGCGCCACGCTGGTGGGCCGCGACCCCGAGTCGGACATCGCGGTGATCAAGGTCGCCCGGTCCAATCTCACGCCGGTCGAGCTGGGCGACTCCGACCAGATCGCGGTGGGCGATCCGGTGCTGGCGTTCGGCTCGCCGCTGGCCCTGGTCAACACGGTCACCTCGGGCATCGTGAGCGCGCTGGACCGCACCATCCAGGCCGGCGAGCCGGGCGGCACCACCCGCTACTACGCGGCCATCCAGACCGACGCCGCGGTCAACCAGGGCAACTCCGGCGGCCCGCTGGTCGACGCGGCCGGCCGGGTGATGGGCGTGAACTCGGTGATCCGCTCGGTCGGCGGCGCCGACACCCAGGCGGGCAACATCGGCCTGGCCTTCGCCATCCCGATCAACCAGGCCCGCCGGGTGTCCGAGGACATCATCGACACCGGCAAGGCCCGCCGTACGGTGATCGGCGCCGAGGTCTCCACCGGCGGCACCGGCTCCTCCGGCGGCGCGCGGCTGCGGTCGGTGCAGTCGGCCGGTCCGGCGGCCACCGCCGGGCTCAAGGCCGGCGACGTGATCACCAAGATCGACGGGCACGTGCTGGAGGACGGCACCGACCTGATCGCGCTGGTCCGCAAGTACGCGCCCGGCGCCACGGTCGCGGTCGAGTTCCGGCGGGGCACCGGCCGGGAGACCGCCTCGGTGGTTCTGGCCGCCGACGCCAAGTGACGTTCCCGGCCCTGCTTGCGTACGCTGGGCGCCGGGACCTGAGGGAGGCCGTGCCATGTTCAACAATCTGAACGGCTGGGAGATCGTCGCGTTGGTCCTGGTGGCGCTGCTGATCTTCGGCGAGCGCCTGCCCAAGGTCATCGGCGACGGGCTCCGGATGCTGCGCGGGTTGCGGGCCATGGCGCAGAACGCGACCACCGACCTGAGCCGCGAACTCGGCACCGACATCCAGCTGCAGGACCTGCACCCGAAGGCGTTCATCCGCAAGCACCTGCTGAGCGAGGACGAGGAACAGGCCATCCGCAAGCCGCTGCAGGGCCTGTTCGACGACGTGAAGACGGACCTCAACGGTGTGAAGGCGGACCTGGAGGACGTGGCCTCGGCCGCCGACCTGAAGTCGCGCCGCGACGACGCCGCCGACTCCGCGGTGCAGGTCGCGAAGCCGAGCCGGACGTACGACGCGGACGCGACCTGACCGGGGCCGGTCCTCCTAACGCTTGGTGGTGACGCTGAGGCCGAGCGGCTTGCCGACCAGCGACTCGCGCCGGACGGCCAGTTTCGCCGCCACCGCGTCCAGTGCCTTCGCGGCCGGCGCGTCCGGGGTGGCCAGCACGATGGGTGTCCCGCCGTCGCCGGCCTCGCGCACCCGGGTGTCCAGCGGGATCTGACCCAGCAGCGGCACCGAGGCGCCGACCGTCCGGGTCAGCGAGTCCGCCACGGTCTGCCCGCCGCCGGCGCCGAAGACCTCCATCCGGGAGCCGTCGGGCAGCTCCAGCCAGGACATGTTCTCCACCACGCCGACCAGCCGCTGATGGGTCTGCAGCGCGATCGCCCCGGCCCGTTCGGCCACCTCGGCGGCCGCGGTCTGCGGGGTGGTGACCACCAGGATCTCCGCGTTCGGCAGCAGCTGGGCCAGGGAGATCGCCACGTCACCGGTGCCCGGCGGCAGGTCGAGCAGCAGCACGTCCAGCTCGCCCCAGTAGACGTCCGCGAGGAACTGCTGCAGCGCGCGGTGCAGCATCGGGCCGCGCCACACCACGGCGGCGTTCCCGGCGGTGAACATGCCGATCGAGATGACCTTCACGCCGTGCGACTGCGGCGGCATGATCATGTCCTCGACCCGGGTGGGCCGGCCGTCCACGCCCAGCATGCGGGGCACCGAGTGGCCGTAGATGTCCGCGTCCACCACGCCCACCGAGAGCCCCCGCCGGGCCAGTGCGGCCGCCAGGTTGACCGTCACGCTGGACTTGCCCACGCCGCCCTTGCCGCTCGCCACCGCGTACACCCTGGTCCGGGAGCCCGGCTGGGCGAACGGAATGACCGGCTCCTCGGCCTGGCCACCGCCGCGCAGGCTGGCCTGCAGCGCCTTGCGCTGCTCCTCGGTCATCACCCCGAAGTCGATCTCGGCGCCGGTGATGCCGGGAATGGTGGTGACGGCCGCGGTGATGTCCGTGGTCAGCTTGTCGCGCAGCGGGCAACCGGCCACGGTGAGCAACAACTCGACCTTGACCACGCTGCCGATGACGGTGAAACCCTTGACCATGCCGAGGTCGGTGATCGGCCGGCGGATCTCGGGGTCGTCGACGGTGGCGAGGGCGGCCTGGATCGCATCCTCGAGGGTGGGCGCTGGGGCTGACATGCGGTCAATGCTACTTCCGCGTCAGGGGCGGTCCGCCTCCCACTCCTTGCGATCCTCCTCCCACTCCCTGCGCTCCAGCTTCTGCCGCCGGGCCGCCGCCTCGTCCAGCTCGTCGGCCAGCCGGGCCAGCTCGGAACGCAGGTAGTCGCGGGTCGCCACCTCGCCGACCGCGATCCGCAGCGAGGCGATCTCCCGGGCCAGGAACTCGGTGTCCGCCTTCTGCATGGCCGCGCGGCGCCGGTCCTCCTCCATCGCCAGCCGGTCTCGGTCGGTCTGCCGGTTCTGCGCGAGCAGGATCAGCGGCGCCGCGTACGACGCCTGCAGGGACAACAGCAGGGTCAGGAACGTGAACGTGTACGGGTCGAAGGCCCACGGCTCGGGCATCAGCGTGTTCCACAGGAACCACGCCGCGATCACCATCGTCATCCAGACGATGAACTTCGCCGTACCCATGTAGCGGGCGATGCTCTCCGACCACCGGCCGAACGCCTCCGGATCGAAGCGGGGCAGCCGCACGCGACCCGGCTGCACCGGCTGGTCCAGCCGATCGCGGCGGTCCCGCCGCGGGTCCGGCGCGCTCATCGGTGATCATCCTCGAGCCAGGGGGTGCTGCCGCCCGCGTCCGCGGTGGCCGCGGCGATCCGCGCGGCCAGGCCGATGTCCGCGGGCATGTCCCGGTCCCGCCAGTCCCTCGGCAGCGAGTGGTCCAGCACGTCGTCGACCGTCACCGCGCCGACCAGCCGGTGGGAGGCGTCGACCACCGGGATCGCGACCAGGTCGTAGGTCGCCATCCGCCGGGTGACCTCGGTCAGGTCGGTGTCCGGGTGCAACGGGTCCAGGCCACTGTCCACGATGCCGCCCAGGATCGCCGCCGGCGGCTCCCGCAGCAGCCGCTGGAAGTGCACCATGCCGAGGTACTTACCGGTCGGCGTGGCCATCGGTGCCCGGGCCACGAACACCTGAGCGGCGACCACCGGCGGCAGCTCCGGCTCCCGGATCCGGGCGAGTGCCTCGGCCACCGTGGCGTCCGGCGTCATGATCACCGGCTCGGACGTCATCACGCTGCCCGCGGTGCCCGGCTGGTAGCTCATCAGCTGGCGCACCGGCGCCGCCTCGTCCGGCTCCATCAGGTCCAGCAGCACCTGCTGTTCGGCCTTGGGCAGCTCGGCGAGCAGGTCGGCGGCGTCGTCCGGGTCCATCCGTTCCAGCACGTCGGCGGCCCGCTCCCGGTCCAGCCGGATCAGGATCTCCACCTGGTCGTGCTCGGGCAACTCCTCCAGCACGTCGGCGAGCCGCCGGTCGTCCAGCGCGGCGGCCACCTCATTACGGCGGGCGTCCGGCAGATCCTGCAGCGCGTTGGCCATGTCGGCCGGACGCATCTGGTCGAGCAGCGCCAGCAGGTTGGAGGTGCCCTGGGTGTCGGTGGGACCGACCAGGCCGCGGACCCGGTCGTACTCCACCTGGTACAGATGGCCGCGCCGGGCCAGCCGGCCGGTGTGTTCCTGCACGGCGACCCGGGTGATCAGCCACTCGTTGTTGCGGTTGAGTTCCATGCCGAGGTCCACCACGGTGCCGGACTGGCCCGGCCCGGACCCGCCCTCCGGCGTCACGGTGACCCGGCGGTCCAGCAGGTCGCCGAGCACCAGCAGCTCGTTCGGGCGCTTCTCGAACCGGCGCAGGTTCAGCGTGCCGGTGCTGAGCACCACGGCCTCGGCATCCATCGACGTCACCCGGCCGATCGGCAGGAAGATCCGCCGGCGCAGCGCCATCTCGGCCACCAGCCCGACCACCTGCGGCGGCCGGCTGCTGGTGCGCAGGCGGACCACCGCGTCGCGGATGCGGCCGACCCGGTCGCCGTTGGGGTCGAACACGGGCAGCGCGGCAAGCCGCGCGAGGTAAACCCTGGTGCCCATGCTCACCGTCTCAGCCTAGGTTAGGGTCCGGGCATGTCCACCTTGGCGTACGAGATCGTCGACGTGTTCACCGACCGGCCGTTCGCCGGGAACCCGCTGGCCGTGGTGTTCGGCGCCGAGGCGCTGGCCGGGGACCAGATGCAGACACTGGCCCGCGAATTCAACCTTTCGGAGACGGTGTTCGTGCTGCCACCGTCGACGCCGGGCACCGCGACGTACCGGGCGCGCATCTTCACCCCCAACGCGGAACTGCCGTTCGCCGGCCACCCCAGCGTGGGCACCGCGGTCACCGTCGTCCGCCGCGGTCTCGCCCAGCCGGGCCCGGTGATCCAGGAATGCGGCGCCGGCCTGCTGCCCATCGAGGTCACCGACACCGGCCGGGCCACCCTCACCGGTGGCACGCCGACGCTGGGCGAGGAGATCGACCCGGAACCGCTGCTGGCCATGGTCGGCCTCACCGCCGCCGACCACGCGGGCCTGGCCGCCCCGCGCCGCGCCGGGTGCGGGCTGGAGTTCCACTTCCTTCCGGTACACCGCTCCGCGCTCGCCCGGGCCACCGGGGCGGACCCGGTCGCCGCGGCGCGGATCGGGGTACCGCAGATCAGCGTGTTCGCCTGGGACGACGAGACACACACCGGGTACGCGCGGGTGTTCTGCCCCGGCGTGTCCGTCCCGGAGGACCCGGCGACCGGCTCGGCGGCGCTCGGGCTCGGGGTGTGGCTGGTGGCGAACGGCTTGCTGCCGGCTGCGGGCGTCTCGTCCTACGCGGTTCACCAGGGCATCGAGATGCACCGGCCGTCGCTGCTGGAGTGCACGGTCACCGCGGCCGACGGGATGGCGGTGTCGGCGACCGTGGCCGGCCACGTGGTCCCGATCGCCCGCGGAGACATCGCCGTGCCGCCCTTCGTCGGCTGACCCGCCCGGCCGCCCGGCTCTGTGAGTGGGTGTTGTCCAGTGGTGGCGGGTGGCTGCGTGGCGCCGAGGGTCGGTCCGGCGTTCGCTGCGCCGGAAGTGCTCGCGCCAAGGTCGTGGCGGCGGGCACTGTCGTGGGCGTGCCCATACCCGTGGCCTTGCGGGTCGCCCGCGCCCTGAGGATCCGTGGGGAGTCGCGGTGTGGCGGGTGGCGGGTGCGGGATCGGGGTGCGGTCGGTGCCGTTATTCCTCACGCCCGGTCGTGGGGCGGTGGTCTGTGTGGTGCCGGGGTGCGGTCGGTGCCGCTATTTCCCACGCCCGGTCGTGGGCCGGTGGTCTGTGTGGCGCTGGGGTGCGGTCGGTGCCGCTATTTCCCACGCCCGGTCGTGGGCCGGTGGTCTGTGTGGCGCTGGGGTGCGGACGGCGCCGTAACCCCCCACGCCCGGTCGTGGGCCGGCGGTCTGTGTGGTGCCGGGGTGCGGTCGGTGCCGCTATTTCCCACGCCCGGTCGTGGGCCGGTGGTCTGTGTGGCGCTGGGGTGCGGACGGAGCCGCAACTCCCCACGCTTCGGCCGGTCGGTGGACTGCGGACGCGGTCGCGCGCCAGACCTGACGGGCGCACCGGCGGACGAGGGCACCACTGCGCACGACCTCCCGGCCCTCCGGTCACTTTTCGTCGATCTTGGACTTGTGGTGCCGGTTTGTCGGTGCGATGCGGCTTTTGTTCCCACCACAACTCCAAGATCGGCGGAGCCGGGGCAAACCGGCTGGGCTTGACCCGTGGTGATGGCGGAGCTCGCGGTGGGGCGGAAGGTCAACGAGGGCGGCGGACGCGGTGCAGCCGGAACGGGCGCCGGACCGGAACCCGCGCGGGGGACTCTCGCGGCGGCGCCGCCTGGGCGTCGGCCGAGAGGTCCGGCCGGGACACCGCGGGCTCGGGCGCCGGCGTCAGCCGGACGATCGCGCAGCCCTCGGTGACCCACCGGGCCACCAGGTCCTCGGCCGTGCCGGCGGCGTTCAGGCGCTTGCCGGCCAGCTGCGGGGCCACGGCGGCCCAGTCTTCGCTGCCCGGCAGCACCCGCTGCACCACCGCGTCCCACACCACGATCAGGCCGCCGGTGTCGCCGCGCAGGCGGACCGTGGTGCGGTCGGCCTCGGCCAGTCCCGGCGCGCTCTGCTCGCCGGGACCCGTCACCACCAGCAGCGAGCCGTCCAGGGGCAGGCACCACAGGGCCACGGCCGGCCGGTCCGCGACCGTCACCCAGGCCACGGCCGCCTTCTTGATCGCCTCGTCGACCACAGCTGACGTCACGATCGCATCCTTCCACGTCCGGCGGCGGCTGCCGGTTCCGGCGGTCAGACCAGGGCGGGGGAGCGGTCGAGCAGGGTCACCACGTCGGTCAGCGACCGTACCGCCAGGCCGTGGAATGCGGTGTCGCGGTCGAACACCAGGTGGTCGCTGAGGTCGGGGGCGTCCAGCCGGACCGGGGTCATGCCGACCGCCGCCGCCCCGGTGAGTTCGCGGCTGCCGCCGTCGCCGACGTACAGGCAGGACTCGGCCGGGACGCCGAGCCGGTCGCACGCCTCCAGATAGATTGCCGGGTCGGGTTTGCAGACGCCGACCTGCACCGAGAACACCTGGGCGTCGAGCAGCGGCGCCACCGGCAGGCCGGGCAGGAACTCGGGCAGCTCGTGGGTGCAGTCGCTGACCAGGGCGGTGGCCAGGCCGCGTGCCTTGATGGCGGTGAGGGCGCTCACCGCGTCCGGCCGGAGCCGGGTGTCCGCCTTCAGGGCATCCACCCGCGCGGGTACGGCCTCTTCCAGCTCAGCGGGCCGGGGGTGGGCACCGGCCTGCTCGGTGACCCATCGTAGGGTGGCGACGGCCGACCCGAACGTGCCGCGCGCGCGGGAGTGGAAGGTGCGGTCCAGGACCCCCCGGACGACCTCCGGATCGCAGCCCAGGCGGCGGGCGATTTCGGCGTGCTGAGGGCCACGCCGGACGGATCGGGTGAGCGTGCCGAAAAAGTCGAAAACCACGGCACGGTACGCGGGCACAGGGGATCAGCCTCCCGGGGCTTCAAGGGGGGGTACGCGGTGAGGAACGGCCGCCAGCGTAGCGAGCGGTTCACTTTCCGTTCAACAAGCCGGGATGGATGGTTCTGCACAAAGCGACGGCGGGGGAGGAAACATGCGTTCGCACCGTTCCGGGCCCGCCTGGCTCACCGCCGCCGCGCTGACCGTGGCCGTCCTCGCGGTGGCGTCATCCGCGCCGCTGATCGCCTTCGCGGCGGCTCCCGCGCTGGCCATCGCGTTCTGGCGCAACGCGCTCGCCGCGGTGGCGCTGACACCGGTCGCCGCCGGCCCGCGCCGCTCCGAGGTCCTCGACGTGACCCGCGGCGGCCGGCGCCGCGACGGGGTGCTGTGCGTGCTGGCGGGCGTCGCGCTGGCCGCCCACTTCGGCACCTGGATGCCCAGCGTGCAGCTCGGCTCGGTGGCCACCGCGACCGCGTTGGTCGCCACCCAGCCGGTGTGGCAGGGGCTGATCGCCGCCGCGCAGGGACGGCGTCCGCCGGTGGCCGTGTGGGTCGGCATCGCGCTGGCGGTGGGCGGTGCGGCCTGGGCCACCGGCGCCGATTTCGGGGTCTCGGTGCAGGCCGTCCTGGCGGACGTACTGGCGCTGATCGGCGGCGCGGCCGCGGCCGTCTACACGGCACTGGGTGAGCGGGCCCGGGCCCGGCTCAGCACCACCACGTACACCTGGATCTGTTATGGCACCTGCGCCGTGCTTCTCGGCGTGGTCTGCCTGGTGGCACGCCTGCCGCTGGCCGGCTACGGCATGACCACCTGGGCGGCGATCCTCGGCCTGGTGGTGGGCGCGCAGCTGCTCGGGCACTCGATGTTCAGCTACGCGCTGCGCCGGACCACGGCGACCA
The DNA here is from genome assembly GCF_020216025.1 of Jidongwangia harbinensis. Lineage (GTDB taxonomy): Bacteria > Actinomycetota > Actinomycetes > Mycobacteriales > Micromonosporaceae > Actinoplanes > Actinoplanes harbinensis. Next base: position 222,397 of record NZ_JAIWNC010000008.1, read on the forward strand.
CGGTGAGCGTGCTGATCCTGCTGGAGGTGCCGGGCGCGGCACTGCTCGCCTGGGCCTGGCTCGGGGAGGTGCCGCGACCGATCGTGCTGCCCGGTCTGGGCCTGCTGCTGGCCGGGGTCGCGGTGGTGATCCTCGGCGGCGGATCGCGGGAGAAGCGGGCGCCGGAGGCGTCCCTGGCGGACGCGGCCGACCCGGTCTGAGCCGGTCGGCGGTCTGCGTCGTTGCACACGACGAGGCCGCCCACCGGCCACCGGCGTGAGCCTGGCGGATCGGTGCGGTTCCCGGTAGAGAGGGGGGATGCGATGCGCCTCGATCAGCTCCGGACCGGCCCGCTGGGCCGGCTCCTTCTCACGGCGGTGCTGGTGACCAGCGCCTGCGAGCCGGCCGGGCAGCCGGAGCCGGTGGGTCTCACCGGCGGGTGGGCCACCGCGGGATGCGAGCTGGCGCGCCGGCCGGAGACCGTCACCGTGGGCGGCCGGGCGATGCTGGTCACCCCGCCGGCGCTGGCCGCAGCGATGGCCCGGATCGAGGAGGGCGGCCGGGCCGACTTCGCGGACAGCTACGCGGGGCTCGAGGTGAACCAGGAACACGTACGCGCGGTCGTCTACCGGGTGCCGTCCGCCGCGTTCGACGACTTCATCCGGCGCGCTGCCGAGGACACCTGCGTGCTGGTCCGCGATGCGGCACACGCCCGGGCCGAACTGGTCGGCTGGCAGGAGCGCGTCGCCGCGGACCTGGATGCCTGGGCCGGGGCCGGCGTGCCGATCGCCACGGTCGGCGCCCGGCACGACGGCGCCGGCGTGGAGGTGGGCACCCCGGACGTGTCCCGTACCCGCCGTGCGCTGACCGCCCGCTACGGCCGCACCGCGCCGCTGATCTTCGTCGAGCAGGGCGCGGTGACGCCGCTGTCCGCTCCGCCACCGCCGGACGGTCCGCCCACCGCCCCGCAGCCGGGCGGCTGACGCCCGGCTAGGTGTTGTTGTTGTTCTCGCTGACCACGATCAGCGTGATGACGGCCGCGGCGAGCAGCACGGTGATCGCGACCATCGACCATCCGACGATGACTCCGGCCAGCGCCAACCCGCTCCCGCCGGCGCCGGTGTTCCGGATCCGGCGGCGGCTCACGTGCCCCATGATCGCGCCGACCAGGCCGAGCAGCCCGCCGATGCCGGACGCGCACAGCCCCAGGACGGACACGCAGGACACCACCAGCGAGGCGATCGCCAGGCCGTCGGTGGGTTGCTGCGGAGGATGTCCCGGATGTGCCGGATAGGGGTGCGGGCCGACATATCCATAGTCGTACGGGTAGTTCTGCGGGGGCGCGTCCGTGCCGAAGCCGTACGGATCTCCGGTCGGCGGCCCGCCGGTGTTCGGCCGATATGGATCTGTCATGGCTCTGTCCCCCGTCCGAACCGCGATGTCGCCCGTCAGGGTAGACACTGCTGTCACGCAGGGTGAGGCGCCCGGCGTGCGGGTGCTTCCGGGCACACGTACGGTGCGCCACGTCGACGGCGATGTTTGCCCCGGGTGCCGGGACCGGGCAGGATCGCCGCATGGTCTTCGACGCCCGTTCCGTCAGCGGCAGCCGGTCGCGGCGGGACGCCACCCGCCCCGCCGCCGGCCGCCGCCCCCGCACCACCGCGTCCAGCGCCGACGCGGACCTCGCCCCCTCCGAGCCGGGCGTTCCCCTCGCCGGGACGGCCGCGACGTTCGACGATCCCGAGCCGGAGGCCGACGAGGGCCCGGTCACCCTGCGGCTGGACGGGAAGGTCGCGCTGATCACCGGCGCGGGCAGCCCGGACGGCATCGGGTACGCCACCGCGCGCCGCCTGCGTGACCTGGGCGCCCGGGTGGCGATCGTGTCCACTACGCGGCGTATTCACGAGCGCGCTGCGGAACTCGACGTGACCGGCTTCGTCGCGGACCTCACCGACGAGTCCGAGGTGGGTGCGCTGGCCGACGCGATCACCGATGCGCTCGGCGACGTGGAGGTGCTGGTGAACAACGCCGGCCTGGCGAGCCGGGCCAGCCCCGAGGTGCTCCGGCCGGTCGCCCAGCTGACGTACGACGAGTGGCGTTCCGAGATCGACCGCAACCTGAGCACGGCGTTCCTGTGCAGCCGTGCGTTCGTCGGCGGCATGGCCGAGCGGGGCTGGGGCCGCATCGTCAACCTGGCCGCCACGGCCGGGCCGGTCAACGCGTTGCCGACCGAGGCCGCGTACGCCGCCGCCAAGGCCGGGGTGGTCGGTCTCACCCGCGCGCTCGCCATGGAACTGGTCGCGGACGGCGTCAACGTCAACTGCGTCGCGCCCGGCACCATCTACACCGCGGCGTCCACGGTGACCGAGATCAAGCAGGGTCTGGGTACGCCGATCGGCCGCCCGGGCACGCCGGACGAGGTCGCCGCCGCGATCGCGTTCCTCTGCTCGCCGGCCGCGTCGTACATCACCGGGCAGATGCTGGTGGTGGACGGCGGCAACAGCGTCCGTGAGGCCCAGTTCCGCTGACCGTGCGCGGCCGGCCGGGTATGCGACCCGGCCGGCCGGCGCGGGTCAGTACGTGCTGCCCGAGTTCGAACTCACGATCACGATCACGACCACGTAGAACACGCACGCCGCCACGGACAGGCCGGTGAAGATGTAGCCGAGCCACAGTCCCGCCGTGGTGAGGCCCCAACCCTGCTCACCGGACGCCTTGATCTGCTTGCGGGCGATGTGGCCCAGGAAGATCGCGGCCGGGGCGAAGATGAACGCGAACACCAGGGACAGGATCGCCATGGTGTTGGTCGGTGCCACGCCCCCGTACGGCGGTTGGGGCTGGCCGGTGTAGGGCGGCCCGGAGTACGGCGACTTCCCCGCCTCCGGCTGACCGTAGTAGGGCTGGCCGCTGGACGGTTGACCGTAGGGCGGCGGGTACGGCTGACCACTGGACGGTGCGCCGCTCGCCGGAGCCGCATAGGGATCCTGGGCGTACGGGCTCGTCGGGTCGTGGGGTTGCCCGTACGGCTGCTGGGGCTGATATGGGTCAGGCGTACCGCCGGACGGCGGGTAGGTCATGTCGGTCCTCCTCGTTCATCCGGCACCGTACTAGTCGGAGGGGTGAACCGGAGGCCCCGTCGGGCGTGTGTAGGCAGGTTGTGACCTGCATCGTCCGTTCGGTGGGGTCAGGGCAGCCGGGTCAGACCACCGACGGCGCGCTCCACCGCGAGACAGCGGTCCTCGACGTAGTCGAGTCCGGCCTCGGTGGCGATCCGGCGCGCCTCCGCGGACACGATCCCGCTCTGCAGCCACACCGCCGGCGCGTTGATCGCCACGGCCTGGCGCACGATCTCCACCGCGTCCGCGGCCGGCCGGAAGATGTCCACGAGGTCCACCGGCTCGCCGATGTCGGCCAGCGTCGGCACGGTCTTGACGCCGAACACCTCGTCGGCGAACGGGTTCACCGGGATGATCTTCCAGCCGTGCCGGAGCATCTGCAGCGGCACCGAGTGCGACGGCTTCCACGACTCCCGCGAGGCACCGACCACCGCGATGACGGCGGCGTCCGCCAGGATCTGCTGAGGGCTCCTCATCCGTCGACTCTAACCGTGCCGCCGGCCGGTCACAGCAGGGTGAGCTGCTCGGTGGCGCGGCCGGTCGCCTCGGACGGCACCGTGCGGGCCTCGCCGGGGGTGGCGCGGTGCAGGCCGTGCCGGCGGGCGGCCATGCGCACCCGGGCACCGAGTTCGTCCTGGTAGGCCCGCGGCAGGTAGGAGCCGCCGCGGTACAGCTCGCGGTAGCGGGCCGCCAGGTGCGGATGGTGCCGGGTGAGCCAGGCCGCATACCACTCGCGGGCACCGGGACGCAGGTGCAGCCCCAGCGCGGTGACGCTGGTGGCGCCGGCGGCGGCGATCGCGGCAACGGTGGCCTCGATCGACTCGTCGGTGTCGGTGAGGCCGGGCAGGATCGGGGCCATCAGCACACCGACGTCGAAGCCGGCGTCGGTCAGCGCGCGGACCGCGTCGAGGCGGCGGCGCGGGCTGGGCGTGCCGGCCTCCACCGAGCGCCACACCGCCTCGTCGAGGAAGCCGACCGAGAACGACAGGCCGACCCGGGTCACCGCCGCCGCCTGCTTGAGCAGCTCCAGGTCGCGCAGGATCAGCGTGCCCTTGGTGAGGATGGAGAACGGGTTGGCGAAGTCCCGCAGCGCGGCCAGGATCTGCGGCATCAGGCGGTACCGGCCCTCGGCGCGCTGATAGACGTCGACGTTGGTGCCCATGGCCAGGTGTGCACCGGTCCACCTCGGCGCGGCCAGCTCCCGGCGCACCAGCTCGCCCGCGTTGACCTTGACGACCACCTTGCTGTCGAAGTCGTGGCCCGAGTCGAAGTCCAGGTAGGTGTGCGTGTTGCGGGCGAAGCAGTTGTGGCTGACCACGCCGTCGGCCACGAAGTCGCCGGTCCCGGTGCTGATGTCGAACAGCGGGAGGGTGAGGCCGAGCGGCTCGATGTCGACCACGGTGAGCTGGCCGTCGCTGCGGACGCCGATGCCGGAGGCGTCGAGCGGAGCGTCCGGTACCCCGGTGAGGTGCCGGAACCGCAGCGCCGCCCACAGGTCGCGGACCGTCTCGACGGAGCCGGGCAGGTCGGCCGCGCCGGTGCTGGGCCGGGATGGGCGGCGGCTGGGCACACCCAGCCGGGTGAGCGCGTCGGTGACCCGGCGCAGGAACATCTCGTCGCGGCTCGTGAAGACCACGGCCAGCCGGTCGGTGTGGCCGGTGGACCCGAACGCGCCGGCCAGGAAGCCGCGGTGCCACTCGCCGGCGGGGTGTTCCGGCCAGCGCAACGCCTCGTGCAACGGGACGTCGGCGAGGTATCCGTCGGCCCGGATCCAGGCGTCGCCCTCCTGCGGCGGACGGTCGCCGAGCGCCGCGTCGCCGCGGATCAGCCCGCAGAGAAAACCGGCCTGGTATTCCGGTGACTCCTTGGGTGACTCGGCGAAGTGGCCCACGCCGAACATCCGGTCGCCCACGGCCAGGGCCGGACAGCCGGGCCTGGCCGGGCTCACGTGGCGCCACCCGCGGCCGGTGAGGAACCGGTGCTCGCCGCCGGCCACCAGCCGGGTGCCGTCGGCCAGGGTCACCCGGAACGCCGGCTTGGCCGTGGACCAGTGGTCGAGCACGGTGGTGGGCACGTAGCGCCGATGGCGGCCGGCGCCGACCGTGCCCATCACCGCGTCACCGGCGCGCAGGTCGGCCAGCGGCCGGGTGCTGCCGTCGGCCATCAGCACCGGCGTGTCGCCGGCCAGGCAGTAGGTGCAGGAGTGCGAGCAGCCGCGATACGGGTTGATCGTCCACTCGAACGGCACCCGCGAGGTGCCGGGCACCCGGTTGATGATGGATTTCGCCCGGATCTCGTAGAACGTGATGCCCGCGAAACCCGGCGTGTCGAACGTCCGGACGGTGGCGTCGGGCAGCGCCAACGGCAGGGGTGGAGCCGCCGGCGCTGCCCTGTCCGGGAGCGAGCCGCCGTCGACCGGGGCCGACAGGTTGGACCATCGCATGCCGATGATTCGAACACATGTTCGAGGAGGTGTCCAGTTGCCGGGCCGCCGGATCGGGGACGCGGTGCGGACGGCCGGCGCCGGTCCGCGTACCAACAGAAAAGCCGCGGACCGGAAACCGGTCCGCGGCCTGGAGTGGCGCCTGGCTCAGTGGTTGTGCGTGGCCAGCTGCTTGCGTACGTCGTCCATGTCCAGCTTCTCGACCTGCTCGATCAGAGACTCGAGGGCGGACTCGGGAAGCGCACCCGGCTGGGAGAAGACGATGACGCCGTCTCGCACCGCCATGATCGTCGGGATCGACCGGATGTCGAACTTGGCGGCGATGGCCTGCTCGGCCTCGGTGTCCACCTTGCCGAAGGTGATCGTCGGGTGCTTCTCCGAGGAGCGCTCGTAGGTGGGGGCGAAACGGACGCAGGGCCCGCACCAGCTGGCCCAGAAGTCGACCAGCACGATGCCGTCCTTGCCGGTCACCTCATCGAAGTTCTCTGCGGTCAGCGCAACGGTGGCCATGATCTCTCCGTCCACGGGAATTGACTTACGTAGGTGTGAACCCCTCGTCACCGTAGACAATTCCCGCAGGTTGGAGGGGCGACACGTGGCCTGCGGCACCATTTCCGGGTACGCCTCTCGCTCGGCGCCGTAACCCAGAGTAGGGAACGCGCCAGAAAATTGTGACGCGGATGGTAATATTCGGCTCGCGGAGCGTGGCCGGTTGGAAACGCTCCCATTCGAAACTTTCGCAGATCCAGCGCTCGCGAATGAATCATCCATTCAATTGGAAACAAAGTTAAATGTGACCTGGGTCACTGGCGAAGCCTCTTCACATAGACACGGAACGTAAGGCAAACTCTTCTCCAACAGAGCGTGGGCGGCGGGTGCCGGGGAGGGCCCCGCCGCTCATTGCGTCTCCTGTCGGGCGACGTACCGTTAGCCGCCATGACGGTGGAGGAAGTCGGCGTCGGGCCCTGGCCGGGACCCTGGCCGGAGGACGAGCGATACGACCCGGAGCTGCTGGCCCACGGTGATCGCCGCAACGTGGTGGACCGGTACCGCTACTGGACCCGCGAGGCCGTCGTCGCCGATCTGGACAAGCGCCGTCACTCGTTCCACGTCGCCATCGAGAACTGGCAGCACGACTTCAACATCGGCACCGTGGTGCGCAACGCGAACGCCTTCCTCGCCGCCGAGGTCCACATCGTCGGCCTGCGCCGGTGGAACCGCCGGGGCGCCATGGTGACCGACCGGTACCAGCACGTCCGGCACCACCCCTCGGTCCAGGAATTCGTGGCCTGGGCGGCGGCCGAGTCACTGCCGATCATCGGCATCGACAACCTGCCGGGTTCCCGGCCGGTCGAGACGGTGACCCTGCCGCGGCGATGTGTCCTGCTCTTCGGCCAGGAGGGGCCGGGCCTGTCCGACACGGCGCGCGGGGCCTGCGCCGAGTTGTTCTCCATCGCGCAGTACGGCTCCACCCGCTCGATCAACGCCGGTGTGGCGAGCGGGATCGCCATGCACGCCTGGATCCGCGCACACGCCGGGCCGCCCCCGGAGCCGCTCGGCCCGGAGCCGCTCGGGTAGACCCGCGTGAATGAGTGAATGCCGCCCTCGTCCGTGGGATCCGCCGATCCGCTTGACGGGCGACCCGGCGACCCGCACGGTAGTGGTGTGGGTGTCACGGTGAGTTGCCCCCGTTGCGGAGCGCAGGTCCGGCCGCCGGACCTGATGCACAGTGAATGGCGCTGCGACGACTGTGGCGACGTTCCGCCGTTCCGGGTGGCCCAGCACATCAGTCTGGAGATCGTGGACAGCGTGCTGCGCCAGCCTGCGCCCACCGTCGACCACATGCCGCTGTGGTGCCCCTGGCCGCTACCCCCGGGCTGGATGGTCACCGGAGTCGGCTGGGCCGGCGACGACCGGTTCGGTGCGCGGGCGACGGCGCTCGCGTGCAGTGGACCGGACCCGCTCGGTGGCGGTCCCGCCGACGTGGTGCTCATCGCGGAGCAACCCGGGGTCGGGCTCGGCACCCGCTTCGGTGGCATTCCGGGGATCGATCCCGGACACCTGGTGGCCGAGTGTCTCGAGGACCCGAACGGTCATGCGGGGCCGCATGCCAAGATCAAGGCGGGCGGTCACCGGATTCCGTTCTGGTCGGTCAAGAGTCCGGCGGACCGCTCGGCGTACGTGTCCGAGGCCAAGGGGATGTGGCTCTATGCGGTGGCCTGGCCGGCCAGCGCCGGGTACCTCCTCGCCGAGCAACTCGAGCTGCACGATTTGTCCGAGGGAGTGCCTCCGGAGCTTGTTTTTGGGGCCCCTTCTCCGTACCTTCACGGTCGAGCGTGATCTGATAGGGGCGGTATCGGCCAATCGGGCACATACGTTCACACACAGCATTGAAGCTGCTACCGTCAGTACTGCCGCGGATGAACCGTCACCCGCAACGGAGGAGAAGGCCCCGCCATGATCAAGAAGGTGCTCACCTGGCTTGGCATCGCTTTCCTAATCTTCTTCATCGCGTTCAACCCGAACTCGGCCGCTGAGGTCTTCTCCTCGCTGGGCAGCACGATCGGGGACATCGCGAACGGCTTCGGTACCTTCTTCACGAACCTCGTCGCATAGCATCCCTGTATGGGTCCGGCTGAGCCGCGCGAGTCGCAGGGCGAGAGTGCGCACCGCCCGCGCGACGATGATGAGAACTTCGGGTACAACGATCCGGCGATGAACGACCCGGAATTCCAGGGCGACACGCGGTATGCCGCGGACGCCCGGAGCCGGACGAACGTCGACTACGCCGACGAGTACCGCTTCGACGACCGCGAGACGGCCGAGTATCAGCAGCCGATCTTCACCGAGGAAGAACTGCAGGGTCTCGGCCCGGACGCCCCCGGTGTCCCGGCAGGACCGCGCCGGGTGCTGCCGCTCGAGGACGAACCGACCACGTTGGTCGCTCGCTATCTCTTCCCCACCGAGCGTTACCGCGGCGAATGGAAGCGGCACTGGATCCATCTGTCCACACCGCTCGCCATCGGTGCCGGCGCCACCCTGCTGCTCGGCTACCTGGCCGGCTTCCTCACCCGGCAGAATGTGGACGGCCTGGTGACCGTGGCCGTGCTGATCTGGCTCGGAGTCATCGGCTGGGTGGCCTGGAAGGTTCTGGACTGGTATTTCGACCGCTTCATCCTGACCAACAAGCGAGTCATGGTGGTCAACGGCATCATCACCCGCAAGGTCGCGATGATGCCGCTGCTGCGGGTCACCGACATGAAGTACGAGCAGAGCGCCCTCGGCCGCCTGCTGAGCTACGGCACGTTCGTGCTGGAGTCGGCCGGTCAGGACCAGGCGCTCCGCGAGGTCAAGCACCTCCCCAACCCGAACGAGCTGTACCTGCGCGTGGTCGAGGAGATGTACGAGCCGCAGGCGGTCGAGGCCCGGCTGGGCAAGGACGGCGAGGTCGGCGAGGACGCCTGACCGGATTCAGTCGGCGAGCGACGGTGGTGCGGTGACCCGCATCGCGCCCAGCGCCAGTCCGAGTTGGAATCGGTTGTCCACACCCAACCGGTCCATGAGTGCGCGCAGCGTGTTGGTCACCGAGCGGGAGCTGATCCGTAGCTCCTGAGCCGCCGTCACGTCGGTGTGACCGAGGGCCAGTAGATGGACCAGGTCGTGTTCCCGGGGGGTCAGCGCGATCGCCGGCACGCCCACCGGTCCGGGGTCCACCGCGTACGCCCAGCGGGACTCGAACACCTCGATCAGGGTCTGGATCACCTCGGGCTGAGTGATCTCCAGATAGCCGCGTTCGAGATCGCCCGGATCGACCGACACGAACGCGGTCCGCCGGTCGCACACGAACAGCTTCAGCGGCGTGTCCAGCGATTCCCGGTAGACGAAGGACGGCACGCCGAGCTGCCGCTCCGGCTCCGGCGCGGGCCGGCCCGCGTCACCGTCGGGCGGCGGCCGGCCGATGATCCGGAACGTCACGTCGGGCCGGTACCGCTTGTCGAACGGCAGCGCCTGGGTCCCGGTCGGCCCTTCGTTCTCCTCGTTGTTGATGACCAGATGTTCGTGCTGTTCGCTCAGCATCGCGGTGGCCAGCCGGGACCGCATCAGCGGCCGGCTGGGCAGGTAGCGCGCGCCGTCGGTGATCGTCCCGGCCAGAGCCGGATTCAGCGGCACGCCGACACCGGCGAGCCGGGCGTTCAACATTTCGAACACCGCGTGCTGCTGCCGGATCGCCAACGCCCGATTCGGCGGCCGCAGCCGGCGGACGCGCAGCCGCCGCACCACGTCGTCCGGCGGGTGGGCGTGCCACACCGGACTCCGGGGTTCACCGGAGGCCGGCGTGACCGCGCCGCATTCGTACAGCTCGGACAGGGCGCTGTCCACCCGGGTCCGGTGCAATCCCAATTCGCCGGCCACCATGCGGGCACTCCGCGGCCCGAACGTGATCAGCGTCCGGAACACCAGATCGGCGTCGCAGGTCAGTCCCCATCGGGCCAACGACGGAACCGCCGGACCCGGCGGGATGGTCGACATGGTCATGCAGTCGCGTCCCCTAATTCGGAGGCGGGAAACCGCAGCTGGCGCAGTCGCCCGGGCCATCGTCGACGTCCGTCTGGGGCGGGTCGGCCGGTCGCGTCGGCTGGCCGGTGCCGGTCGGCTCGTCGTGCACGGGCGGTGCGGTGTGGAACGGCTCCTCGACCGCGGGTGCCTGGCCGGGAGTGATCTCGGCGGCGGCCGAGGGCCGCATCACCACCAGGCCGAGCAGCAGCGCCAGGAGGGCCACCGCGATCGGGATGAGCTGACGAGGGCTACGACGGGACATCAGAATTCCTTCTGCGGGGTCGGGGTGGGCACGTGGGCCTTGCGCAGAAACCCCAGCGCAAGGCCGAGCTGGAACCGGTTCTCCACGGCGAGACGGTCCATCAGGCTGCGCAGGATGTTGGTCACCGAGCGCGGACTGATATTCAGTATCTCCGCTGCGCTCACATCCGTGTGTCCCTGAGCGAGCAGCGCGACCAACTGGCGCTCCCGGGTGGACAGGACGATCTTTGGCACGTCGGCTCCCGGTTCAGTCAGTGAGCGACGGTGGTGCGGTGACCCGCATCGCGCCCAGCGCCAGTCCGAGTTGGAACCGGTTGTCCACGCCCAGCCGGTCCATCAGCGTGCGCAGGGTGTTGGTCACCGAGCGGGCGCTGATCAGCAACTCCTGGGCCGCGGTCACGTCGGTGTGACCCAGCGCCAGCAGGTTGACCAGATCGTGTTCCCGCTGGGTCAGCGCGATGGCCGGCACGCCCAGCGGCCCCGGGTCCACCGCGTACGCCCAGCGGGACTCGAACACGTCGATGAGCGTCTGGATCACCTCGGGCTGAGTGATCTCCAGATAGCCGCGTTCGACGTCGCCGGGATCGGCCGGCACGAACGCGGTCCGCCGGTCGCACACGAACAGCTTCAGCGGCGTGTCCAGCGACTCCCGGAACAGGTAGGACGGGATGCGGAGCACGCGTTCCGGCTCGGGCGCCGGTTGCACCATGTCGCCGTCCAGCGGAGGCTGCCCGATGATCCGGAACGTCACACCCCGCCGGTACCGCGATTCGTCGAACGGCAGGACGTTCGTGGTGTCCGCCGTGTCGCTCTCCTCGTTGTTGATCACGAGGTGTTCGTGCCGCTCGTTCAGCATGGCGTGCGCCAGCCGGCGGCGGGTCGTCTCGCGGCTGGGCAAATACCGCACGCCGTCGGCGACGGTGCCCGCGAGCGCCGGGTTCAGCGGCACGCCGACGCCGGACAGGCGGGCGTTGAGCAGGTCGAAGACGGCCCGGTGCCGGCGGACCGCCGCGGTCGGGTTGGGCGCCCGCAGCCGCCGGGCGCGCAGCGACTGCACCACCTCGTCCGGCGGGCGGCTCTGCCACTGCGGCGCCCGGCCGTCGCCGAGCGGGATCGCCGCTCCGCACTCGTACAGCTGGGTCAGGCCGTCGTCCACCCGTCCCCGGGACAGGCCCAACTCACTGGCCAGGGTGCGGGCGGACCGCGGGCCGAACGTGGTCAGTGTCCGGAATACCAGGTCGGCATCGATGGAGAGTCCCCACCGAGCCAGGGACGGAACGGCGGCACCGATCGGGACGGTCGTCACTGACGTCATCGGCGACCGCTCAAACCGGATCAGTCAGGACGCAGCCGGCGCAGTCCTTCGGTCCGTTCGGCTGGTCGGGGACCGTCACCGGCGGCTTCGGCGGACGCGGCAGGTCGATGATGTCCGGCGCCTGCGTCGTGGGGGTGGGCGCGGGCGGCGGTGCGTCGTCCGCGACCGAGGGCTTCATGGTCCAGAAGGCGAGCACCATGGCCAGCAGGGTGACCGCGATCGGAACGAGCAGGCGGGGTACGCGACGAGCCATCAGATTTCCTTCTCCAGGGTCGGTGCTGGCACGTGAGCCTTGCGCAGGAACCCGAGCGCGAGGCCGAGTTGGAACCGGTTCTCCACGCCGAGACGGTCCATCAGACTGCGCAGGATGTTCGTCACCGAGCGCGGACTGATGTTCAGTATCTCCGCTGCGCTCACATCCGTGTGTCCCTGCGCGAGCAGCGAGATCAATTCGCGCTCCCGCGCGGACAGGGTGATCTTCGGCACGCAGGACTCCATTAGCAACACGGTGGTGGCGCCGGGAATGCAATCACACCGGCCCGGAGTACGTCGACGGATGCCATCGCGATTGCCGGATCGCGCATCGAACGTTGCGGTATCCCGCAACCTGACGTGGTGCCGACCACTGTGCATTGACGTCGATGCCGCCGCTCCGCAGTCTGTGTTCGGCGCGGACGACGGGGGACCTCGAGCCGCGCGGGTGGACAGCCGTGCTCCGACATGCGTACGGGGGATGTCGGAGCCGGCCCACCCGGTAGCGTCGGCGGCGATGAGAATCGACCTGCACTGCCACTCCACCGCCAGCGACGGCACGCTCACCCCGGCCGAACTGGTCGCGGCCGGCGCGCGGGCCGGTCTGGACGTGATGGCGATCACGGATCACGACACCACCGGGGGCTGGGTGGCCGCCGCCGCGGCGCGGCCGGCGGGACTGCGCCTGGTGCGTGGAGCGGAGCTGTCCTGCCGCTGGTACGACGCGGACCCGCCGATCGCCCTGCACCTGCTGGCGTACCTCTTCGATCCGGCCGAACCGCGGCTGGCGGCCGACCTCACCCGGATGCGCACCGACCGGGAGCAGCGCGCGGAACGCATCGTGGAACTGCTGCGCGCGGACGGTGTGCCGATCAGCTGGCCGGAGGTCAGCGGCTATGCGGCCGGCGGTTCGGTGGGCCGCCCGCACATCGCCCAGGCGCTGATCCGGGCGGGCCTGGTGGCCACCACGAACGAGGCGTTCGCGTCGCAGTGGCTGGGCGCGCGTTACTTCGTACCCAAGTCGGACCTTGATGTCTTCGAGGCGGTGCGGGCAGTGCGGGCGGCCGGTGGGGTACCGGTGTTCGCGCATCCGCGGGCCACCCGCCGTGGCCGGGTGGTGCCGGACCGGCTGATCGAGGAGCTGGCCGCGGCCGGACTGTTCGGGCTGGAGGCCGACCACGAGGACCACAGCCCGGCCGAGCGGGAGGAGGTCCGGGCACTCGCGGACCGGCTCGGGCTGGTGGTCACCGGATCGTCCGACTTCCACGGCACGCACAAGACGGTGCGGCTGGGCGCGTTCCGGACCGCGCCGGAGGCGTACGAGAAGATCGTGGCCGCGGCGACCGGCGTACCCGTGCTCGGGTGACCGCCGACTCACCCCTACCGTGATCGGGTGAATCTCAAGCTGTTCGGCGAGGTCTTCGTGACCCTCCTGGTGATCGTCGACCCGCCGGGCATGGTGCCGGTGTTCCTGGCGCTGACCGGTGCGTTACCGGCCCGGCAACGGATCCGGGCCGGCACCCAGGCGGTGCTGCTCGCGCTCGGCGTGATCGTGGTGTTCGCGGTCGCCGGGCAGACCCTGCTGGACTATCTGCACGTCCAGCTGCCGGCCCTGCAGGGCGCCGGTGGCCTGCTGCTGATCCTGGTGGCGCTGCAGCTGCTCACCGGGAAGGCGGACGAGCCGGGTGACCAGGTCGGCACCAGCAACGTGGCGCTGGTGCCGCTGGGTACGCCGCTGCTGGCCGGACCCGGCGCGATCGTCGCCACCATGCTGTTCGTGCAGCGCGCCGACGGCGCCGGTGACCAGGTCGTGATCGGACTCGCGATCCTGGCCGTGATGCTGACCGTGTGGCTGGTGCTGCGGTTCTCCGGGCTGATCGTCAAGCTGCTCCGCCCCGGCGGCATCGAGGTGCTGACCCGGATCGCCGGACTGCTGCTGGCGGCCATCGCGGTCCAGCTCATCGCGGACGCCGTGGCGGCGTTCGTGGAGCTGTACACGGCGGCCTGAGTTCTGTCGTACCCGGCTGGCAGGATGACGGTGTGCCTCCCCCACCGCCACGTTCCGCTTCACGCGGCGCCGCATCTCGCGGCGCTGCCATTCCCGAGCAGCTCGGCTTCGCCGGCATGCCCGAGCGGCTCTTCGTCTGCACGCCCAGCAAGCTGGCGGCCTACGCGGACTGCCCCCGGCGGTACCGCCATGCCTACGTGGACCGGCCGACCCCGCCGAAGGGCCCGCCGTGGGCGCACAACTCGCTCGGCGCGAGCGTGCACACCGCCCTGAAAAACTGGTATGCGCTGCCCGCCGACCGGCGCGAGCCGGGTGCGTTGCCCACGCTTCTGCAGGCCACGTGGGTCCGCGAGGGATACCGCGACGTCGATCAGGAGCGGGTGGCGTACCGCCGCGCGCTGGCCTGGCTCGAGTCGTACGTGGCGACGCTGGACCCGGCGGACGAGCCGCTGGGCGTGGAGCGGGTGGTGGCCACGAAGACCGGCGTGCTGGCCTTCAACGGCCGCGCCGACCGGATCGACGGGCGCACCGGACCGGGCGGTCCCGAGGCGGTGATCGTCGACTACAAGACCGGCCGGTCCGGGCTGGACGCCGACGACGCCCGCGGTTCCCAGGCGCTGGCGCTGTATGCGTACGCGGCCCAGCGGGTGTTCCGCCGGCCGTGCCGCCGGGTCGAGCTGCACCACCTGCCGACCGGCACGGTGGCGGCGCACGAGCACACCGAGGAATCGCTGGCCCGGCAGGTGACCCGGGCCGAGAACACCGCCCGGGACATCCTGGTCGCGGAGAAGGCGGTCGCGGCGGGGGCGGACGCCGATGAGGAGTTTCCGGTCAATCCGGGCACGCTGTGCGGATGGTGCGACTTCCGGAAGAGCTGTCCGGCCGGGATGGAGGCGCCGGTCAAGGAGCCGTGGTCCGCGGTGGAGCACCTGACCGCGTAGGCCGGGCCGACCAGGCCGACCAGGCCGACCAGGCCGGCCGGGCCGACCAGGCCGACCAGGCCGACCAGGCCGGCCGGGCCGACCAGGCCGGCCGGGCCGACCGGGCCGGCCTCAGGTCAGGCCGAGGCGTTCGAGGGCGGCCAGGCGCATCGGGGCGACGCGGTACTGCCGGGGCAGCGTGGCCAGCAATGATGCCAGGAGCAGGCGCATGCCGCGGGCCGACAGGTCGGCGGTGCGGTCGGTGGTGGTCCAGCCCAGGCCGCCGTACAACTTGCGGGCCCACGGCGGCAGCAACGCGATCGCGGTGCCGGCGACGCCGAAGTACGCCCACCGCGCCGGCCCCAGCGACAGGCCCAGCCGGAGCGGCGTGTTTCCCCAGTTCCGGGGCACCGGCGGCACGGTGAGGAACAGCGCGGTCTCGGCGGCCTCCCGGGTCATGGCGAGTTCCGGCCGCATCGCCTCGTAGTAGGCGTCCACCTCGGCCGCGGTGCCGGGGACCGTGGCCGGGTCGAGCCCGACCAGCGCGGCGGCGCGCAACTGCTCCGTGTAGTACGTGTCCACCTCGTCGTCGGTCAGCTTCACGCCGGCGCGGCGCGCGGTGGACAGGAACGACTCCACCTCGGCGACGTGCACCCAGCGCAACAGGTCCGGGTCGTCGACGCGGAACCGTTCCCCGGTGAGCGGATCGGTGGCCGTCATCCGCGAGTGCAGGCGACGGATCCGGGCGGCGGCCGCCTCCACCTCGGCCGTGCTGCCGTAGATGACCGTGCCGACGTACTCGGACGTGCGGTTGAACCGCCCCCACGGGTCGGTCCGGAACGTCGAGTTCTGGGCCACGCCGGCGATGGCGCGTGGGTGCAGCGCCTGGAGGTACAGCGAGCGTAGGCCGCCCAGCGTGAGGATCGGCTCCTCGTGCAGTTTCCACGTCACCGAGCCCGGGCCGAAGAGGCCGACATCGCCGTTCATGCCTCCAGCGTGCCACGCGCCGGGGGCAAAGTTGAACTTGTTCAGGTTCTGATTTCGGTCAGGCCATCGCGTCCTGCCGGCGGTGCGCCTGGCAGGCAGGGCACAAACCCCAGAACGTGACTTCCGCCTCGTCCACCTCGAAGCCGTGCCCGGCGCCCGGATCCAGGCACGGACGCTCGCTGACCGAGCAGTCGATGTCCTCGATCGCCCCGCAGCCGCGGCACACGATGTGGTGGTGGTTGTCGCCGACCCGGGCCTCGTACCGCGCGGGGCTGCCGGCCGGCTCGAGCCGCCGTGCTAGGCCGGCCCGGGACAGCGCGCCGAGCACGTCGTACACACCCTGCACGGAGACCGAGTCGAGGCGGGCGCGCACCTGTCTGGTGATGTCGTCAACCTCGAGGTGGCCGCCCTGGGTCAGCACATCCAGCACGGCGAGGCGCGGACGCGTGACCCGTAGGCCATGCTTGCGCAGCAGTTCTTCGCCGGTGGACACCACTCCATGACAGCACGCGATGCTGCAAGGCTCAACTCAACGATCTTTCGGACATGAATTTCTAACGGTTCGCGGATCGGTGAACCGGATCGGTCGACAAAGCGTAGGCGCACTCAGGGGGATGTTTGCGGTGTCAGCTATCTAGGCTGGCGAACCGAGTCCCGTGAACTAGGAGGCGTCGGTGTTCGACCAGATAAACGGCCTGCCCGTCCATGCCCTCGTGCTACACGCGGCCGTGATCTTCGTACCGCTGCTGGCGGTCGGCGCGGTCGTGTACGGCCTGGTGCCCCGCTGGCGGCCCAAGATCGGCTGGGCCGT
The DNA here is from genome assembly GCF_020216025.1 of Jidongwangia harbinensis. Taxonomy (GTDB): domain Bacteria; phylum Actinomycetota; class Actinomycetes; order Mycobacteriales; family Micromonosporaceae; genus Actinoplanes; species Actinoplanes harbinensis. The sequence goes on from NZ_JAIWNC010000008.1 coordinate 239,046, forward strand.
GGTGCTGCTGGCCATCGCCGCGCCGGTGACCTCGCTCGTCGCGAGGCAGTCCGGGGTGGCGCTGTTCGACCGGCTGAAGGCGCAGAACAGCGTCAGCCCGGCGGGCCAGCGGATCATCGAGGACCACATGGGGTACGGCACGCTGACCCTGGTCTTCTCGTTGATCCTCGGCATCGTGTCGCTGATCATGGTGTTCGCGACGCTGCGCCGGCCGGACCACCGCCTGCCCCGGATGGCCGACCTCGGCCTCGCCGCGGTCATGGTGGTGCTGGCGGCGCTCTCCGGCTACTACGTGTTCCAGACCGGCGACTCGGGCGCCACGGCGGTGTGGGGCACCTACTAGCCGGCGGCGGTTGCAGACTCGGGTCCCGGCGGCCGTGTGGGGTGGCGGCCGGGACCCGTCACCGTCCTTGTGGACCGTCCGTCAGAAGACGGCACGGGCGCAGAGCAGGCACATCAGGATGAGGGCGATCGCCCCGGCCACCATGCCCACCCCGAACGTGAGGGTGCGCGCCGAGCCCTCCGCCTCGTCGAGTGCTTCCATGTCCTGCCCCGGCATGGCCCGCGGCGGCGGCGGATGGGCCACGGTCGGCGGACGCCAGTGCGGCGACGGTTGCGGGGGGCGCGGCGGACCGGCATACGGCGGCGGGGCCGGCTCCGCGGGCGCGGCGGCCGGCTGCGGCGCCGCCCCGGGGTCCGGGCGCTGCCAGTATTCGTCGTCCGGGACACCGGTAGGGGTGCTCACGTTCACCGACGGTACAGCGGGGCGGGGCAGACGTCCGCGCCGACGCGGGCATACGCTTGGCGGGTGGACATCCTGGACGAGCCAGAGCGCGACGCCGACGGCGAACGGACCGTCGACTTCGACTCCGAAGAGGCCCCGGTGCTGCCCGACCAGACCCGCGACGACACCGAGCGCGGGTGGGGCGGGGTCGCGGAGTCGAATGATGATCGACTGTTTGAGGACCGGCCGCCGCACTGGGGCTGACGGCTGGACGTGCACGGGTCTGCGGGGGCGGGCGCGGGTCGAGTCTGGGTGGTCCGGTGGACGACCTGGTCCGAGGGCTCGCGGTCTTGTGCGGTCGTCGGTGGTGCGGTCGCCGGGAGCTCGGTTGTCGGCGGTGCGGTCGTCGGGGGGCGCGGTTGTCGGGGGCTCGGTTGTCGGCGGTGCGGTTGTCGGCGGTGAGATGCTGCGGGGGACCGGTGCGTCGATTTGCTGGATATTGGAGACCGCGGGCCTGGCCGTGGAGTGGTGCGGATGAGGCCTCCTTGCGCCGACAGGGCCGGACGAGGTCGGTGTGGGGCGGCGCGTTTGCGTGTGGTTTTGAGGTGGGGGCGCGCCGCTTCCTGCGCAGGCCAGTCGGGGTGGCTGGGTGTGTGGAGTGTGGTGCGGTGCGGGCCGTAGGTCAGCACGGCGTGTTGGGGGTGGCTGGGTGTGTGGAGGTGCGGTGCGGTGCGGGCCGCAGGTCAGCACGGCGTGTTGGGGGTGGCTGGGTGTGTGGAGGTGCGGTGCGGTGCGAACCGCAGGTCAGCACGCCGCTCCTAGGGCGGTCGGTGGGCGCGGTGCAAATGGGGCTCATCGGGCACTCGATCGGGGGCGGGAGGCCGATGTCGCCGCAGAGCCGGTCCGCAGCCCAGGTAAGGCCGCATACCGGACAACGTTGGCGTCACTCCGCGACCGTGACCGCCTGCCAATCGAACACGGACAGCGCACCGCCCAGGCCGTCGTGCATCGCCCGGCGGACAGCGCGGCCGGTCGGTCCGCAGGTACCGGAACCGTGGCCGCCAGGTTGGGGCGCTCGCGAGTCCTGCCGGCCGACGCCCCATCACGGACCATCTCACCTAGTCGGGTCTGAGCAGGACCGCATAGCCGCGGGACGGTGCAGCCCCGGCCCGCTTCGCCGTGGCGGGGTCCAACGCCAGCAGTAGCCCGCCGGCGAGCGGATCGTCGGCACCGGTGATGCCGAGGACCAGTGCCGCCTGGGCGATCGGTGTGGTCCGCTCGCCGTCCTCGACCCGCATCAGGTCCACCCGGTCACCGGGCCGGACCAGGGCGAGCGCGGCCGGCTCGGCCAGCCGTACCGGGACGCCTACCGTGCCGGCTGGGACGGTCCGACGCCGGCCGTCGGTCCCGGTCTCCGCGTGTCTGCCGGTCTCTGCGGTCGTCTCGGTCTCCGCCTGTGTCCCCGGCTCTGCGGTCGTTTCGGTCTCCGCGTGTGTCCCCGGCTCTGCGGTCGTTTCGATCCCGGGGTGCGTTCCGGTCCCGGGGTGCGTTCCGGTTTCGGGGTGCGTTCCGGTCCCGGGGTGCGTTCCGGGCCCGGGGTGCGTTCCGGTCCGGGCGGTCGTTTCCGGATCGAGGGTGCGTGGCCGGGCCGATTCCGCCCCGCCGTCTCCCGATCCGGCCGGCCAGGCACCCCGGCACCCTGCCGCGCCCGACCACACCGTCATCGCCGCCATCGTGATCAACACCGCGACCACCGCGGCGCGCAGCACGACCGCGCGTCGTGGGCGGCGCCACCGCACCGGATCCAGGGACGGTTCCGGCCGGCCGGCTCGTCGGGGTCCGCGCATCTCGCCTCCTCGTCACGTCCGGCCGCACCGGCCGTCGAGACCCGGGACGTTAGGCGGAAACGACACATCCCGGCGGCTGCCCTGTGGACAACGCCGGGATGTGGATAACGCCCGCGACCGGTGCCGAGCGCGATAGAAACGGTGCCTCGGCCGAGCGACGGGTCAGGAAGTGGCCGCCGGGGCTTTGGAGCCGGTCGACGGTGACGGAGAGGAGGAGGACGTGGACGACGACGAGGACGACGATGTCGACGACGACGGCGTGCTGGTGGACGACGAGGAGCCGTCCGACGACGAGGACGACGAGGACGACGAGGAGTCACCGTTGGAGGACGCCGCGGCGGGGGCCGACTCGGACTTCGCGCCGTTGCCGTTGCGGGAGTCGTTCCGGTAGAAGCCCGACCCCTTGAACACGATGCCGACCGAGTTGAACACCTTGCGGAGCTTGCCCTGGCAGGCCGGGCACTCGGTGAGCGCGGGGTCGGAGAAGGACTGCACCGCCTCGAGCTGCTCGCCACACTCGGTGCAGGCGTACTGGTACGTGGGCACGGGTCCTCCGCAAACGTCGGTTGCTGACACTCGTGGGGCGCTGGCACTCGCCCTCTGTGAGTGCCAATGGTGCGTCATCGGAAGTTATTTCGTCCAGCCGGGCGCCGCTCGGAGCATCACCGGGCCGTCCGTGGGAGTGATCACACCATGGACCGGGCGGTCGTGCGGCTCCGCGGGTACGTGCTCGACCAGCTCGCCGTCGTGCAGCAGGGCGAGGGTCAGCGTGGCGCCGGCCCGGTCCAGTGCGCGGTCGTAGGAGCCGCCGCCGCGGCCGAGGCGGATGCCGGTCCGGGAGACGGCCAGGGCGGGCACGATGATCAGGTCCGCGCCCCGGATCGCGTCGACGCCGAGGCGGGGGCCGGCCGGTTCGCGCAGACCGAGCCGGCCGGGGGTGAGTGCGCCGTCGTACCGGGCCCAGTCGAGGTCGCCGTCGGGGCGGAGCACGGGCAGCAGCAACTCGCCGCCGGGTGGCAGGGCGGACGCCAGGGCGTCGGGGAGGTCGGGGCCGCCCGGTTCCGAGCCGACCGGGACGTAGGCCGCACAACGGGTGGGTTGCGTCCGGCGTACCGCTGCGATCGTGAAGGTCTGGACGGCCGTGGCCGCCGCGGCTCGATCGGCCGGGGATGATGTTCTGCGCGCGGTAAGCACGCGATTGCGCAGCGCGATCTTTGCCGCTGTAGATATTTCGGCGTCACGGGTCAAATCGGGCATGCAACACCCCCTGAGGGAGACCGGCAAACGCTCCCGACTATGTCAGCATCGCTCCAAACAGGGCCATTCCGGGGAGGATCCGTGTGACGCTTCGTGGCCGGCTCACCACCGCCTTCCTGGCGGTCGTGCTCGGCCCGGTCCTGCTCGGGACGATCTTCGTCGGCACGACGGTGGCCACCGTGAGCCGGGACCGGACAGCCGAGCGGCTCGACCATGCGGTCACCACGGTACGGACCGCGATCGCCGCGGTCTGCCGGCAACTGCAGGCGACCGCGGACGCGGTGGCGGTCCTGCCGACGGACAGCCGGGACACTGCGGCCCGGCAGATCGAGGCGCGCGGCCTGGCGTCCGACGTACGGCTGGACGGCGGCCCCACCACCTGGCAGGACTGCGCCGCACCGGCCGACGGCGGCGTCGTGGCGATCTCGGCCCGCGCCCGCACCGACGACGGTGTCGTGGCGGCCGGGCAGCTGCTGGACGCCGGCTTCGTCGACCGGCTCGCCGCGTCCAGCGGTGCGGAGATCACGCTGCTCGACCCGCGCGGCACCAACGCCGTGCAGAGCACTGTGCCGGACCGGATCCGCGGCGAGATCGTGCTGGTCACCGTCGCGGGGCGGACCGCACGTGGCGACCGGCACGTGCGCCGCCTCACGGTCGGCCCGGGGCAACCGCTGCCGCTGGCGGTATCGGTGCCCGCCGCGGACCCGACCGGGCTGTACCTGGTCCTGCTCGGGGTGGTGCTGGTCGTCGCGTCCGGCGCGGTGCTGGTCGCGTGCCGGCTGGCCCGGTCCACCACCCGGCCGCTGGCCGAACTGGCCCGGGCCGTGGACCGGGTGGCCGGGGGCGAGCTGAGCACCCGGGTGCCGGTGGTGCGCCACGACGAGGTGGGCCGGTTGGCCGGCACGTTCAACCGGATGACCCGGGAACTGCAGGGGTACGTCCAGGCGCTGACCGCCAGCCGGGACCAGCTCCGCCGCCACCTGACCGTGCTCGGCGACACCCTGTCCAGCACCCACGACCTGCACCGCATCCTGCGGGTGATCCTGCAGACCGCGCTGTCCACCACCGGGGCCCGGGGCGGCGTCGTGCTGCTCGCCGACCCCGCCGACGGCCGGCTCGTGGCCCGCTGCGCCGAAGGGCTGACCGGCCGCTGGAACGTCCCGGAGGCCGAGCTGCCCACGCTGCGGGTGACGCCCGGACACGGCGTCCTGGGCGGGGTGGCGGAAACCGGGGAGCCGCGGCGCGGGGTCTGCGGCCCGGGTGGGACGGCGCCCGGCGAGCCGCCCTGCCGCACCTACGTGGCGGTGCCGATCTGCGCGCCCGCGGTCGTCGGCGACCCGCTGGTGCCGGGCGGGCCGGAGGGCACCGCCGTCCCCGCCACGCTGGGGGTGCTGGCGCTCTACGACCGGCTCGGCGGCGACGAGTTCGACGACACCGACCTGCCCACGCTGCGGACCTTCGCCGGGCAGGCCGGGGTGGCCGTGCACAACGTGCGGATGCACGAGGAGGCGCAGCGGCTGTCGCTCACCGACCCGCTCACCGGCCTGTGGAACTACCGCTACCTCCGGGAGTCGCTGCGCCGCGAGGTGGAACGGGCCAGCCGGTTCGGCCGCATGCTCACCGTTCTGCTGCTCGACCTCGACCACTTCAAGGACGTCAACGACCGGTACGGGCACGCCGCCGGGGACGCCGTGCTGGCCGAGTTCGCCCGGCGCATCCGGGTCGGGCTGCGCGAGGTGGACCTGGCGTTCCGGCAGGGCGGCGAGGAGTTCGTGGTGCTGCTGCCGGAGACGGACGCGTACGGCGGGACGATCGTCGCCGAACGGCTCGGCTCGGCCGTCCGGGACCTGCCCGTACCCATCGATTCCCGGCGAACCGACGCGGAGACCGGCCGACCGATCGACCGGGTCTCCGTCACGGTCTCCATCGGCATCGCCGTCTACCCGGAACACGGCACCACCGCGCAACAGGTGCTCGACGCCGCCGACGATGCGCTGTACGCGGCGAAGCACGCCGGCCGGGACACGTACCGGTTGGCCGAGGTGGTTTCGGCGACGGTCCCGGATGGGCAATTTGACCAGGCCGCAGCGGCGCCCGGCGGGCCGCAGCCGCCGCGCCAGAGCCGCGGCCGATAGTCTCGCGGAATGTCCGGGCACGATTCGAGAGAAAGTGCGGTGACCCCTCAGATGACGACGAACGCGCATGCAAGCGGCCGTCGGGCGGTCAAGGCCGTCATTCCCGCGGCTGGCCTCGCCACGCGGTTCCTCCCGGCCACCAAGGCGGTGCCGAAGGAGTTGCTGCCTGTCGTGGATCGCCCGGTACTCCAGTACATCGTCGAGGAGGCCGCCGCGGCCGGGATCACCGACGTACTGCTGGTCACCGGACGCGGCAAGACGTCGATGGTCGACCACTTCGACCGGCGGCCCGACGTGGAGGCGCGGCTGGAGGAGAAGGGCGACACCGAGCGCCTGGCCGCGGTCCGCCGCACCAGCGAACTGGCGGACATCTACACCTGCCGGCAGGGCGAGCCGCTCGGCCTCGGGCACGCCGTCGGGGTGGCCGCCTCCCACGTGGGTGACAGCGCGTTCGCGGTGCTGCTCGGCGACGAGTTCGTCGACGAGGAGGAGCCGCTGCTGCCGTCGATGCTGGACCTGCAGGCCCGCACCGGCGGGATCGTGCTCGCGTTCCTCGAGGTCGAACCGTCGGAGACCTCCCGGTACGGCATCGCCTCCGTCTCGCCCAGCGAGTACGGCGACGACGTCGTCCAGGTCACCGGCCTGGTCGAGAAGCCGTCGCCGGCGGAGGCGCCGAGCAACCTCGCGGTGCTCGGCCGGTACGTGCTGCCGCCCACCATCTTCGAGGCCATCAACCACACCAAGCCGGGCAGCGGCGGCGAGATCCAGCTCACCGACGCGATGGCCGCGCTGCTCAACGACGGCACCCCGGTGCACGGCATCATCTACCGCGGACACCGGTACGACACCGGCATGCCGCTGGGCTACCTGCAGGCGGTCGTCCAGCTCGCCGTCAAGCGTCCCGATCTCGGCGCCGAGTTCCACGCCTGGCTGACCGAGTTCGTGGGGAACCCGAAGGGATGACCGCGACGGCCGATGCCGAGGCGGCCGCCAACGAGCTGATGCCTCTCGCCGAGTACCTGGGCAGCGTGCTGCGCAGGCTCCGCGCGCTGCCTCCGCTCGACCTCGACCTGACCCAGGCGCACGGCAACGTCCTCGCCGTGGACGTGGTCGCGCCGCACCCGTACCCGGCCTTCGACCAGGCCGCGATCGACGGGTACGCGGCGCGGTGGGAGGACCTCGCGGCGGCCGGCCGGATCGGGTCGCACCCGTCGTTCGGCAAGTTCGAGGGCGGGCCCCGGCCGGTGCGTCTCAACGTGGTCGGCGACCTCGGCGCGGCGAGCTGGCGCCCGGTCCGCCTGACGCCCGGCACCTGCTTCTCGGTGGCGGCCGGCTCGCCGCTGCCGATCGGTGCCGACGTCGTCGTGCCCGTGCACTGGACCGACCAGGGCATGGCCGCCGTGGAGATTCTGCACGCCCCGAAACGGGGATCGGGGGTGCGCCGGTCCGGCGACGAGATCGCCGTCGGACAGGTGCTGGCGTCGGCCGGCTCCTACGTGACGCCGGCCATGGTGGCGGTCTTCGCCGCGGCCGGGATCGGGCACGTGGTGGTGCGGCCCAGCCCACGGGTCGTGGTGGTGGCGACCGGCGACGAACTGGTCGACGTCGGCCGGCCCAGCCAGCCCGGTCAGGTGGTGGACGCCAACTCGCACGCGCTGACCGCCGCCGCGGTGGAGGCCGGCGCGCTCGCGTACCGGATCGGGATCTGCGACGACGACCCGGAGGGCCTGCGCGGCCTGCTCGAGGACCAGACGCTGCGGGCCGATCTGATCATCACCACCGGAGGCACGGGTACGGGACCCGGCGACATGTTGCGCCGGGTGCTGTCCCGCCGGGACAACGGGCGCGGCGTCGTCGAGTTCACCAGCGTGGCGCTCTGCCCGGGCACCGCGCTCGGCTTCGGCACGGTCGGCGGCGAAGAGGTGCCGGTGGTGTGCCTGCCCGGCGAACCCGGCGCCGCGCTGATCGGGTTCGAGGTGCTGGCCCGGCCGGTGATCCAGCTGCTGGCCGGGGCGGAGCCGGTGTTCCGCCCCAGCGTCAAGGCACACCTGCTGGAAACCGTGTCCTCACCGGGCGGGCTGCGCGAGTTCCGCCCGGCCCACGTCGCGGAACGGCGCGGCGGCGGCTACACGGTGCAGCCGCTGGCCGGAGGGCCGTACACTCTGTCCGGCCTGGCCGAAGCGAACGGCCTGCTGGTGCTCGGCGAGCGGGTCACGTCGGCGGCGGCCGGGTCCACCGTGGATGTCCTGTTGCTCGACCGGAGGCGATGATGCTGGGGTCCGTACCCGGATGGCCCGCCGTCCTGGTCGAAGGATCCGTGACGTTGCGCCCGTACCGCCGCAGCGACGCCCGCGCCTGGTCCGAGGTGCGCATCGCCAACCAGCAGTGGCTGACACCGTGGGAGTCGTCGCCGCCCGGCCCGTGGGCCGAGATGAACTCCACCCGCGCCTACCTCTACGTCTACCGCGACATGAAGCGGGCCGCCCGGCGCGGCGAGAGCATGCCGTTCGCGGTCTGCCTGCGCGACGACGACGGGCAGGACCGGCTGGTCGGCCACATGAACCTCGGCAACATCGTGCGTCGGGCGTTCAGTTCCGCGTACGTCGGCTACTGGATCGACTCCCGCGTCGCCGGCCGCGGCGTCACGCCCACCGCGCTGGCGCTCGCCGTGGACCACGCGTTCGGCCCCGGCGGACTGCACCGCATCGAGGTCAACATCCGGCCGGAAAACCGGCCCAGCCGGCGCGTGGTGGAGAAACTGGGCTTCCGCGAGGAGGCCTACCACGCCCGCTACATGCACATCGACGGCATGTGGCGAGACCATCTCGGGTACGCCATGACCAGTGAGGAAGTGGCTGCCGAAGGTGGCCTCCTGGCCCGCTGGCGGCGGGTCCGTACCACAGCAAATTGATGATCAAGGCGTGACCGGATCGGCGCGCCGCGCGAATATCCGCAGCTTGCGGCCGTAATCTCGGGGAGATTAAGACTTCCGGTACCCGTGCGCGCCCATTTCCCGCCCGGCGCGCACGGGACCGCCGACGCTGACGGGAGGGGTGAGGGTGCCGACCTCGGTGCTCCTCGCCGTCCTCGCTGCGGCCGGGCTGCTCGCCCTCGCACCGGCGCTCGTGCGCCGATACGACGCCACCGAGCGCTTGGCCGCAGAGCGGGCGCAGTCGACGGCTCGGGTGCTCACGCGCCACCGTCGACGCCGCACCGTGCCCGGACACCGTCCGATCAACCCGCCCCGACAGGTGCCGGTTACGGTACCCGCCCCATCGGGTGACCCGGCACCGCCCCGGCGCCAACTGCGCCTCGTCACCGGCCGCCGCCCGGCCCGCCGCACGCCACCCCGCCGGCACACCCCCGCGGTGGTCCGCCGGCGCCGCGTGTTCGCCGCCCTGCTGCTGCTCAACATCATCGAACTGGTCGGCGTGATCGCCGTCGGCCCCGGCTTCTGGATCGGCTTCGCGGTCACCGGTGCGCTGCTCGCCGCGTACCTGGTGCACCTGCGCAACCGCGCCCTCACCGACCGGCGCCGGCGCCGCATCGAAGCCCGCGAAGCCGCCTGGGTGGCCGCCCGGCAGGCCGAGGTCCGCCGCGAACAGGCACGCCGGGCCGCTGCGCGACGCGAGGCGCAGCGCCGGCTGGCCGCCCAACGCGAGGCGGTACGGCGGGCCGCGATGGGCCTGGACCGGGACCCCTCGGACGACCTGCCGGCCGTCGCGAACGGTGGCTCGGTGTCCTACCGGCGGACCGGTGGGCTGCGCGGACGGCCCTACGAAGCGGGTGGCCGCGGGACGTCGTACCCGGCCTGACAGGTTTGCCGGCGGCACGCCGGGATCCGGTTCGCGGACGCGGTAGGCGACCTGTTAGCCTTGCTGCGGTCCTACGGGGCCGGGGGGCTGTGGCGCAGTCTGGTAGCGCACCTCGTTCGCATCGAGGGGGTCAGGAGTTCAAATCTCCTCAGCTCCACCCCAGGTCAGAGGCCATCTTCGTCGCCAGAAGATGGCCTTCTTCCGTTCCTGCCAGCAGCGAAGTACAGCAACCGCCCGTCACGAGTCGTTCAAGCCGTCCAAGCTGTCGCTCAGCCGTTGGAGGGCGTCGCGGGTTTGCTTCGATGACACCTGGGTGTAGATCTCCATCGTGACCTTGAAGTCAGCATGACGAAGGATCTGGATGGCAACCCGGGGGTGCACGTCAAGATCCGCTAGCAGCGATGCGCAGGTACGACGCGCGTCGTGAACACTGATCCGTCGAATCCCTGACTTCGAGATGCGGGCTACGAAGGCGCGGAAGAAGTTGCGCGGCTCGATCGGCGTGCCGAGCTGGGTAGTGAACACCATCCGGGATGTCTGCCATACCGGTCCGGCCTTCTCCTGAGCCGTCTTCTGCTGAGCCTGTCGCAGCCGTAGAGCTGCTACGCAGACCGGTGGGAGGGGCAGTGCTGCATCCGAGCCCTCAGTCTTCGTAGCGCGGTGATGGAGCTGGCGACGGATGCGCTGGAGTTGCAGGCCCACGGTCAGCTCCGCTCGATCGAGGTCGATGTCGTCCCAAGTGAGCCCGAGCACTTCTCCCCGACGCAGGCCGAGCACGAGGACCAGGGCGTAGGCGGCATAGAGCGGATCGTTGTCCGAGGCTGCTGACTCCAGGAAGGCTCGGCTTCATCGCTTGTCCAGGATCGACGCTCCGGCTTTCGGACCTTAGCCAGCTTGACCGTCATCGCGACGTTCTTGGCGATCTATTCTTCCAACACGCGTGCGTAGTCGGCCGCCTCTCCGGCGGATCTCCGCAGCACGACGCCACGCCATCCATCGAAGCGCGGGCAAGCCGATATTCGATGTGCAGGCAATAGAGCAAGGCCAAGTCCCGTCGCGGGAAATTCTCTTCGTCGGCAAAGGCAGCATCCCCGCTCATTGCGCCGCCTGGTTGAGGGTTGCGCCAGGAGAGGAAGCCGTCGTAAGGCGGCGGCTTCAATTGCTCGACGGTGTGCCAGCAGTGCTTTCCACCAGCTACTACCCGCTGTGGATTGCTAGCGGCACACGACTGGAGCCACCTGACGCACTCCCGGAAGGCCCGGACGAACTCATTGAGAAGCTTGGCCACCGGTTCTCACACGGCATTGAGGTCTTTCGCGCTGAAATGCCCGTGCCCGAGGAGGCCCGGCTGCTGAGGTTACGACCGGGAATACCTGTGGTGCACATGTGGGATGTGGACTACGACGAACAAGACCGACCGCTTCAGGTGGCTCATGACATCTATGCGGCCGACCGTCACGAGTTCTCCTATGAGTGGAACGAGGATGACATCCGCCGATGATTGCTCAATGGCCCCTCGACTGGAATGAGCGTCTTGCGGGCACGAGCTGTGAGATGTGCGGGGAACGCAGCCCAGAAGCCGACGACTACGGGCTCCGCATCTACCAGTCACACGTGGTCGATGCTGTCCTTCAACGCGCCAGCATTCAACGCGGTTATACACTCGTCATTTGGCGGGGACGACATGTCATCGAGCCGTTCGAACTTAGCGACGAAGAGGCTGCTCGGTACTGGCAAGAGGTACTGAAGGTCGGCAAGGCGCTAGCCCGCTTCTACAAGCCGCTGAAGATGAACTACCAAGTTCTCGGCAATACAGTTCCACACCTTCATGCGCATCTCCTGCCGCGTTATGAGATTGACCCTGCGCCAGGCAGGCCGTTTCCGCTACTTCCCCAAAACGGCAGTGAAGCCAAGTTTGACGATGAAGTATTGAACGGCGACGCCTCTGAACTAAGGCGACTGCTCGGCTGACGATCTGGAAGGGGTTTTCCCTGGTCTGTGGCGTAGCCAAATCGTTGGACGGAGTCAGAAGAGGTCGGGCAGCAACTGTCCGAGAACCACTCCTAAAACGAGAAACCCGGCGCTAACAATCGAATTGGTGACGAGTGCATCCTTGTTGCGCTCTAGCCATGGAGGATGCTCCGTTCTACTCCTTGCATGCATGACCATGCCAGGAGGGCGTAGTAGAAACTTGTGCAGCGGAGCTAAAGCGATCCCTGCGACAGCTGCGATTATAAGGCCAACGACCCTGCTTTGCGTATAAGAGCCCTCATCGGAGCTTACAATAAAAAACGCGAGCAAGGCGGATAGAATAGAAACAGTCGTTAAGACATATGAACGAAAGGTTCGAAATCGAATTACACCGGTTTTGCGCTTTTCCACCACCCTTTCAATTTCGCCAAGTACGGCTCTCGTATCGCGTGTGGGGCTCTCAATGGCTACGAATGCCATTGCAGATCCAAAAAATAAGCGAGATCGACCGTCCTTCGAGGTGAGAACCAGTTTTTCGATTGACGACTCGTCAACACCGCGTAGGTCACTTACCTGGTCTATCTCGTAACGATCTGTGCGAATCTCTGCATTTGCGTCAATCTCAAGGAATAATGCGACGATCTCTTCGAGGTCTTCCAGCCAAAGCTCGGCACCTCGGTAGTCTTGGCGATCTTCTGTAGGGTGAATGGGTCGTCTCACGACTGCTAGCTTATGCTGGCAGCAATGAGTTTGCGTACGAGACACGGCCTGGCTAGCCATCTTAAGTCGATAGAGCTAACGGTGATCATGTCGAGCATCATTGGGATGCAAGATCGAGCATCGGTCGTGACGGGACACGCCGCCTGCCAGTATTGTCGGCTGCCGATAATCGTGTGCAAACTTTCTGTACGTCTTCAAGGCGGCCCGAAACGGGCCGCTCACGCCGCCGTCAGGGCGCGTGCCCGTGCCGCCGCTGCGCTTGGCCCGGGACACGCAGGCAGCCCGTCGGCTGGCGTGGAGAGCGGAAGATCGGGCCTGCCGAAGACCGCCAGTGGTGCGAGGTTGGTGGTGAGGATTTGGCCGGCGGCCGACCGGCTCGGCCTGGGCGACGCGGCCAAGCTGTCCGCCCGGGCGCCATGCGTGTTGCGGCCGTCGGTGCCTGGGGCGGCGGCGCGCAGTGTGTCCGGGCCGCACTCACGATCAAGGGCGCTAACGCGTCGCAAGCGACGGCCGCACGCGGCCGCCCTTGATCGTGAGCCTCTGCGGCCCTAGCGGTCAGGGTTAACGGGCAGGCCGGGTGGCCTGCCCGCAAGGTGTGCGCACCGCCGCCCCCGTCACCGCCGGGCGTCGCCTCACCGTTCGGGTGTCAAGGCAGCCTTGACACGGACTGGGCCACACTCCTCAGTGTCCACTCGCGGTAGTCCAGACGTCGGTGACCGCACTTGTGAGACTGGCGAGGGTACTCAGGACCAGCAGAAGAAAGAGCAGGCGCGGGCTAGGCTCAAACCGGCTCGGTATCATGGTGATGCCTCTTCCTCCCCATCGGGGGGCTGGTAGGTGAGTTGGGCGAGGCCGGGTCCGTTTCTCAGGCGGAGACCCGGTCTCGCTGTCAGCGCTCATCGTACACGGGGAGGGAAAACCTATAATGATACCCTACTTGACACCTAATTGTCAACGGGTCATCGAGAAGTTGGTGAGTCGTGGAGAGTGCCTTGGCGCTGCATCGCCGGGGGAGTCATCACCCTAGAGTGCATGGTCAGAGGCCATCTGCGGTACAGCAGCGAAGTACAGCAACCGTGCGGACCGAACCGGATCGAGAGCACCCGCAAGAGGCCGTCTGACCTCGCACCCGCCTTGATCCAACCGAGTCGCCGCGAGTTCGCATCGAGGGGGCCAGGAGTTCAAATCTCCTCAGCTCCACGAGACTCTGAGACTCCCCTGTCCGCAAGAAGCGCGGACGGGGGAGTCTCGTCATGTTTGCTCCGGGGGCCGAGCCCCCGGACGCCCCGCGTTGCGGTGGTTGCGGTGCCCGCGGTGCCTGCGGTGCCTGCGGTGGGTGCGGTGGGTGCGGTGGGTGCGGTGGGTGCGGTGCTTGTGCCTGCGGTGGGTGCGGTGGTTGTCCGGTGCCTGTGTTGCCTGCGGTACGTGTAAACGCTGAGGGCGCAGGCGGGAGTACGGGCATGTGCGCTGGCTGAGGTTGTGCGTCTCATACGTTCTCGCGGTGTGTGGGCTCTCGTCGGGACGGTGGGGTTGCCATACTGGCGGCATGCCGGAGTCAGTGGAGCCCGTCGATATGTCGTCCGGTCGGGCGGAAGGTGGGACACCGCCGGTGGATGCGGCGCGGAGACGCGCGAATACCTGGCTTGGCCGACCGCTCTGGCAAGGGGTGGGCGCAATGATCGGGTTGGGGAGCCTGATTCTGACCCTCGCCATTGCCTGCGACGAACGCGCCAGATCGTCAGCGGACGAGAACAAATCCAGCGCGCCGCCGGTGCAGCAGCAGATCGTCGGCAACTGCAACGGCCAAGGCGTTGACATCGAGATCAACTGCCCTGCATCGCCGGTCTCCCGGGCCGAATTGGTCCTCTCGCACCCCGAACTCTCGGGTGCGGTATTCGCCGGACGTCCGGAGGAACTGCCCACCCCTCCGGAAGTCTCGGTTTCCAATGCCAGGGCCCACTGCGACGAGTGGCGTGAGTGGATGGACGGCAATCCCCGCATGTACCGCCCGTTGGCGTTCACCCTCGGGATGTCCGCGGGCGAGCAGGACCTGGTGGCGGTGCGTCGGGTCGGCGTCAAGATCTTCAAGCGGACGCCGATGGCCGCGACTATCGCGATCGGCTGCGGCCATGGCGGCGACGGGGTCTGGGAGGGTTACACGATCATGGTGGATACCGTTCGCTCGACGACGATCCTGCAGAAAGGAGACTCCGACCAAAGGTCCCGCATGCCTCCGGCCTCGGTGAGCCTGGGCGATCCCGGCTACTTGTCGGTGAGCATCATCGGAAGGTCTGCGCCGGGTTATCTCTACGAGGGACAGGTGGTGATCGACGCGATGGTCAACGGAGACGACAAGCGAATCGTGAAGGGAACCACCGACGAACCATTCCGCTGGTACGGGGAAACCACAGGTGGGGACGCAGGATTCTACGACTGGAATTTCAGCTCCAGGAAACTGGCCTACTATGCCGATGAGCCCGAGTATCTCGACCAGATACCGGAGTGAGCCGCATCGGAGTGATGAGGGCTTGAGGTCCGGTCAGGGTAGGAGTTTGCGGAACTGGGTGGCTGGGACGGGGCGGGAGAAGTAGTAGCCCTGGCCGTGGGAGCAGCCCAGGGTGCGTACGAAGTCCAGTTCCTCGGTGGTTTCGATGCCCTCGGCTATGACGTCGAGTTCCAGGTTGAGGCCCATCGCCACGATGGTGCGGACCAACTCCCTGCTGCGCGGGCTGGTGGCGATGCGGGAGATGAAGGACCGGTCGATTTTGAAGGCGTCGATGGACAGGTCGTGCAGGGCCTCGAGCGACGAGTAGCCGGTGCCGAAGTCGTCGATGTGCACCTGGACGCCGAGCGTTTTCAGGCCGCTCAGCAGCGACGAGGCGAGCTTGACGTCGTCCATGATGACGCCCTCGGTGATTTCGATGGCCAGGCGGTCGGGGTTCAGGCCGTGGGTGCGCAGGCGGTCGTCGACCTCGCCGATCAGGTCGCTCTGCCAGAACTGCCGGTTCGAGACGTTGATGCTCATCATGAACGGGCGGGCGTCGTTCTCGTGCAGGTCCCATTCGTGCATCTGCCGGCATGACTCGTCGAGCACCCAGGTGCCGAGCCTGAGGCTGAGCCCCGACTCCTCGGCGACCCTGAGGAAATCGCCGGGCGGCAGCAGTCCGCGGGTCGGATGGTGCCAGCGGACCAGGGCCTCGGCGCCGCTCACCGTGCCGGTTCTGAGGTCGACGAGCGGCTGATAGTGCAGCACGAGTTCGCGGTTGTCGAGCGCCTTGCGCAGCTCGTTCTCGATGCTGAGGCGGTTGGCCGCGGCACCGTGCATGGCCGGGTCGAAGATGGCGTGGGCGCGCTTGCCGTGGCTCTTCGCGTGGTACATCGCCACGTCGGCGTCGCGCATGATCGTCTCGGTGTCGGTGTACTCGGGCTGTCCGACGGCGATTCCGATGCTGGCCGAGATGACGGCCTCGGTGTTGCCGAGCCGGTGCGGCCGGGCGAGCGCCTGCTGCAGGCGGCCGGCCAGGACGACCGGGCTGTCGTCGTCGTTGATCTCCTCGAGCAGGATGGCGAACTCGTCGCCGCCGAAGCGGGCGGCGGTGTCGAGTGAGCGCAGCGTCGCGGTCAGCCGGGTGGCGACCTCCTGCAGGAGCCGGTCCCCGGCGAGGTGGCCGAGGCTGTCGTTGACGATCTTGAAGCCGTCCAGGTCGAGCATCAGAACGGCATACCGGTAGTCGCTGCGGCGGCTGGCCCGGGCGATGGCGGTGGTGAGGCGGGTCCGGAAGTAGGCCCGGTTGGGCAGGCCGGTGAGCTCGTCGTACAGCGCCGCGCGCCGCAGATGTTCCTCCTGCTCGCGCATGGTCTGCAGCAGCGCCTCGTGTTCCAGGGCGACGCTCAGCAGCGCGGCCCACTGGTTCATCGTCTCGCGGCCCTCGGGGACGTACGCCTGGATGGGAGCCACCAGCGCCAGCATGCCCCAGTCGCCGGAACCGACCTTCAGGTGCGCGATGTAGACCATGGTGTCCGCGGCGATGTCCGCCAGCGACACGATCTCCGCGGTCGGGAACGCGGCGAGCCGCACGACCTCCTGCGGGTTCAGCGGACTGCCGATCTCCCGGTCGTACCGGCCGACCACGTTCAGCGAGGTCTGTTTCGCCGGATTGGCCTCGTGGTCCGGCCACAGTCCCAGGCAGCCGGCGCGGACGTCGGTCTCGCCCAGCCAGTCCAGCGAACGTGGGTCCTTCTCCTGGCTGCGCAGCAGCTGCAGGCTGATCGTGTACTGGGTGGCCAGGCTGCCCATCATCGACTTGCCGCGCTCGGACAGCCAGGTGGTCTGGGCCTGGGCCAGCAGCAGGAGGATCTTCTGCAGACAGCCATCCACCCGGCGGGTGGCGTCCACGTCGCGGGCCAGCCCGGCTTCGGCCTGCAACTGCCGGGCGTAGTCCTGGATCCCCCGCACGACCTCGGCGATCCGCTCGTTGTCCCCGAGCACGCCGGCCAGCGACAGCAGCGACCGGCGCAGGGTGAGGCTCTGCGGTCCGTCGGTTCCGGCGAGGGCGGCCCGCAGGGCGTCGACGATCGCGGCGACCGGGCCGGCGAGGGCCATCGGATGGCTCAGGTAGCGTCCCCGCGCGAGCCGGTCCTCCAGCAGGGTGAGCAGATCCGCCGACCGGCCCGGTACGTGTCCGGCGTGGTCCTCGTCGTCGACCGGCTTGGCCGCGGTGGTCAGCAGCCCGGTGCACCCGCACGACTCCCGTACGGTCAGCGACGTCGGCACCGCGTGGACCCCGTCCGCGACGGCCTCGCCGCGGTGCAGCCGGATCATCATCTGCACGGCGAGCGCGCCGATGTCCTCCATGGGCTGCCGGACGCTGGTCAGGCTGGGGGTCAGGCGCGCGCCGACCTCGGTGTCGTCGAAGCCGATCACGGCCTGGTCGGCGGGCAGATCGAGACCGGCGGCGGTCAGCACCCGCATCAGACCGACGGCGTTCCGGTCGTTGCCGGTGAGCACCGCCGTGGACGGCATTCCGGCCGCCAGCATCGCGTGCGCGGCGCGTTCCCCGCTGGGTTCCTGCATGTCCTCGACCGCGTAGAACAGGTCGGGATCGGGGGTCAGCCCGTTCTCCAGCATCGTCTCGCGGTAGGCGCGGAGGCGTTCCTTGACGTCGGTCTGCACCGGGTTCCCGACGAACCCGATCCGGCGGTGGCCGTGGTCGATCAGGTGCTGGGTGGCCGCCCGGGTGCCGGTGAAGTTGTCCGGCAGGATGACCGGGCAGTCGAAGCCGCGCGGGTTGTCACTGATCACCACGACCGGGCGCCCGGACCGCCGCGCGGCCCGGAGGAAGTCGATGCTCACCCCGTTCAGCAGCACCACGAAACCCGCCACGTGGTCCCAGGCCACCCGGTGCGGGAAGGCCGGTGGCTCGGCGAAGTCCTGTTCCACCGTGCCGGCGTCCACGGTCTGGATCGCGATCAGCCGGCCGTCGACGGCCGCCAGTTCCTTGGCCATTCCGGCCAGCAGCTCACCGAAGTACGGCCCGCCGAACGCGGTGGAGAGGACGGCGACGTTGAGACTCCGCGTCTCGCTCAACGTCCCCTCCGCAGGCTCCCCGGATCGCCCGTCGTGGGCAAGATCAGTCACTTTGAGTAGTACAGATGTGACTGAGGGTATCGACGAGACGCGGCTGATGAGTTCTGAACGGGCATTTGCGTCTGGCTCGGCCGCGCCGGGGAAAGCGCGTTGATCGGGTTCTGCTTCCGGCGTACCGTCCGCTCATGCCTGCCTACGTCAAGAGCGTGACCTTCGACTGTGCGGACGCCCTCAAGGTGGCCGCCTTCTGGGCCGCTGCCCTCGGCGGCGAACTCGACGAGGAAGCCACGCCGGAGAAGGCCTTCGTCGAGGCGCCCGGCTGGGGCGGCCCCAACCTGTGGTTTCAGCGGGTGCCGGAGCCTCGTACCGCGAAGTTGCGGATGCATTTCGACCTGCGGGCGCCCGGGTCGGTCCAGGACGAGGTCGACCGGCTGGTCGCGCTCGGTGCGACCGTCGCGCACGCCGGTGCCGACCTGACCGTCATGCAGGACCCGGAAGGGAACGAGTTCTGCGTGGAGAACTGAGCCCGTCGGCGAAGAACTCGGCGAACGGCGCGCAGAGCGCCGGCCGGGCGATGGCGATGGCGTCGTGGCGCGAGCCGGGCACGACGATGCTGGCCGCCCGCGGCAGGGCCGCGGCGAGGTCGTTGTTGATCGTCCGGTAGTACGGCGGACACCACCCGCCGGTGACGAGCAGGACCTCGGCGGTGATGCCGGCGTACGCGGCGGCCGGCTCGTCGTGGGTCAGCGACTCGCGGCACTCGATCACCACGGTGGGCAGCAGCTCACCCATGGTGCGGCCGACCGGCGTCCACTGGAAGGCGTGGGCCACCGCGGTCTGCAGGCTCAGTGGCAGCGCGGACAGCGGTCCGCCCGCGCGCACCCCGCGGCCCATCAGCGCCAGGGCCCGGCTCCGGTGTCCGGCCCGGACGGCCGCTTCGAACTCGGCGAACCAGTCGGTGGGGAAGAAGCCGCCGAGGTTGACCGTGGGGTCGTAGAGCGCGATGCGGTCGAACGCCAGTTGCCGGGCGGCGCGCAGCGTGACGAAGCAGCCGTGGCTGTGCGCCGCGACGTAACGGGCGCCGGTGTGGTGCTGGACCGCCGCCAGGTCGGCGATGTCGGTGTCCACGGTGTGCCCGGCACCGTGCGGCGCCGCGTCGGCACGCCCGCGCCGGTTGTACAGGTGCACGGTGAACGTCGCGGCCAGGCGGTGGGCGAAGCGGCGGTACGGGGCCGTGGTGATGCCGCCGCCGTGGACGAACAGGATGCCCGGCCCGGTGCCGATGGATTCGACGGTGATGGTGGCGCCGTCACGCTAGGTGGTCTCGGTCAGTCGCATCTGCGTACCCCCCCTAATCTGCAAACGGTGTTCGCAGTTTAAAGTATGCGGGTGGGTTCGTCTATCTGGAACCGGCCGGAGCGGGGTACGCGCGGCCCGGCGCCCGGGCACAGCCGGGACGCGATCGTGGCGGCCGCGGTGGTCCTGGCCGACGCCGAAGGGCTGGCGGCGGTGTCGATGCGCGCGGTCGCCGGCGCGCTGGGCACCGGCGCCGGGTCGCTCTACCGGTACCTGTCGTCGCGCGACGACCTGCTGGACCTGATGACCGACGCCGCGATGGCCGAGATGCGTCCCTACCCGGACGGCGACCGCCCCTGGCCGGACGCCATGCTCACCGTGGCCCGCCGGCAGCTCGAGCTGTACCGCCGGCACCGGTGGCTGATCGACGCCGCGACCCGGCCGGCGGCGCCCGGGCCGAACGTGCTCGAGTACTTCGACCACTGCCTGCGCCTGTTGGCGCCGGTGGACTGCCCGGACGCGGCCAAGTTCGAGGCGATCGCCATGGTCACCGGCGTGGTCACGCTGTTCGCGCGCAGCGAGGGGGCGTACCCGCTGGACGGTGTTGATCCGGTCGCCCACCCGCACCTGGCCGCGGCGCTGAGCCGGCCGTCGTCGGCGCCGCGCACCGATCTCTTCGACCGCAGCGTGCGCAGCCTGCTCAGCGGCCTGCTGGCGCCGGGATAGCGCGCCCGGCGGTCACCGGGCAGACTGCTCAGCATGCTGGGTCGTACCAAGAAGCACTTCTGGGGTGTGGTGATCGACGCACCGGATCCGCACGCGCTCGGTCGCTTCTACGCCGATCTGATGGACTGGAAGATCGTCAACGACGAGCCGAACTTCGTGACGCTGGCGCCCGGCGGCGACCATGTCGAGTACCTCGGCATCCAGCGGTCGGCCGGTTACCTGCCGCCGGTGTGGCCGAACGAGGACGGCCGCCAGCAGATGATGATGCACCTGGACATCGAGGTGCCGGATCTGGAGGCCGCGGTCGCCGCGGCGGTCCGCGCCGGAGCGCGGGAGGCGGACTTCCAACCCCAGGAGACGGTACGGGTGCTGCTGGACCCGGCCGGTCACCCGTTCTGCCTGTACGTGGACACCAGCGCCGGGTAAACCCGCACCCGGGTCCGGACCGGGACACTGCCACTTGTCCGACGAACCGGTTGACCGGGGACGAGCGGGCCGGATCATGAGCCAATGACCATGCTCATCGCTCACCTCAGTGATTCGCACATCACCACCGGTCCGCTCGGTGCGCAGCCCGCCGCCGGCCTCCAGCTCGCGCTCGCCCGGGTGCTCGTGCTGGACCCGCAGCCGGACTGCGTCGTCATCACCGGCGACCTGGTCAACAACGGCCGCCCCGAGGAGTACGAGGTGCTGCGCGAGGTGATCGGTGCGTTCCCCCTGCCCCTGCACCTGATCACCGGCAACCACGACAGCCGCGAGACGCTGGTGGACGCGTTCGGTGGCGGCCCGCTGCTGGGCGGCTCGATGACCGCGTACTACGCGATGGAGTACCCGGAGGCCACCGTGGTGGCACTGGACTCGCTGATCCCCGGCGATCCGGCCGGGCGGCTCGGCGACGACCAGCTCGGGTGGCTGGACACCGTGCTGAAGCGGCGGCCGGACGTACCCGCGTTCCTCGGTCTGCACCACCCGCCGATCCCGATCGGCATCCCGTTCCTGGACGGGATGCGGCTGCTGGACGGCGACGCCCTGGCCGAGGTGGTGGCGGCCCACCCGCAGGTGGTCCGGGTGATGGCCGGGCACATCCACCGGAGCATCACCGCGGCGTTCGCCGGCAGCGTGCTGACCGTGGCGCCGAGCACCTACCGGCAGTCCGGCCTGGTGATGGCGTCCGACCTGCCACCGGGCTACCTGACCGAGCCGACCGGATTCCTGCTGCACGTGCTCGACGGCCCGCATTGCGTGACACATACCGTGCCGGTGAGTCACGCTGGTGCACTGCTCGGCGCCTACTGAACACCGCTGGGCGCACGAGATCATCGAAATGTCGTACCGCGGCGATACCGTCGACCTGGCGAAAGGGGAGGCCGATGATCGATCATGTGACGCTCGGGGTGCACCACCTCGAGGAGAGCAGGCACTTCTACGAGCATGCGCTGGCCCCGCTCGGGCTGAAGGTGGTCCGTAACGCACCCGAGCTGCTCGGATTCGGCGACGACACCGGCCGCCCGTTCTTCTGGCTCGCCCTCCGCGAGCCGACGCACCGGGTGCACGTGGCGTTCACCGCCCCCGACCGCGCCACCGTGGACGCGTTCCACGCCGCCGCCCTGCGGTCCGGTGGCGTCGACAACGGGCCGCCCGGCCTGCGCCCGCACTACCACGAGAACTACTACGGCGCGTTCGTCTTCGACGCCGACGGCAACAACATCGAGGCGGTCTGCCACCGGCCCGAGTGACCCGGCCGGAGGGAGCAAGTGCGGGCGAAAGGCGAGCATTGCTACTTTTCGGTGGTATGCCTTATTCATGAGAGCACCCCTGCCCGACAACGAGATCGACCGCCTCGCCGCCCTGTACTCGCTGGGCGTCCTCGACTCCGAACCGGAGAAGGACTTCGACGACATCGTCGCGCTCGCCGCCACCGTGTGCGAAGCGCCGATGTCGCTGGTCAATCTCGTGGACGTGGACCGGCAGTGGGTGAAGGCGAGGACCGGCACCGACGTGCGCGAAATCGCCCGCGACAGGTCCTTCTGCGCGCACACCATCCTCGACGAGGACCTGCTGGTGGTGCCGGACACCCGCCAGGACCCCCGGTTCGCCGACAACCCGGCCGTGGACGTCGACGGCGGCATCCGCTTCTACGCGGGCGCGCCGCTGATCACCACGGACGGCTACGCGCTCGGCACCTTGTGCGTGGCGGACAGCCAGCCCCGGCAGCTCAGCGTCGAACAGCAACAGGCACTGCGGGCGCTCGCCCGGCAGGTCACGTCCCAGCTGGAACTGCGCCGGTACGCGGTGGCGCTGAGCAACACCACCGCCCGCCTGCAGGAGTTGGAGCGCCGCAAGGACGACCTGGCGCACCTGGTCGGCGGGGAACTCAAACCCACGTTGCGGCTGATCACGTCGTACCTCGGGGAACTGGGCCGGACCGGGCGCAACGACCCGGAGCTAGCCGACCTGGTCGGCCGGGCCACCGCCGCGCACGTGCGCGGCCTGACCGACCTGCTCGGCCACCTGACCACCATGGCCGACGCCGGAGCGGGCAACGACAGCCTGCACATGCGGCAGATCGACCTGACCCGGCTCACCCAGCGGGCCATCGAGGCGGTCCGGCCGATCGCCGCGACCAAGCAGATCTGGATCCTCAACCAGGCCGGCGGCCCCACCCTGCCGATCATCGCCGACCCGGTACGGCTCGAGCAGGTCATCATGCACCTGCTGTTCGCCGCCGTGAAGTACACCCCGTCGGGCGGGCGGGTACGGATCGGCACCGAGATCGAATCCGGTCCCGCGGTACGGCTGGACGACATGGACCTGCCCGGCGGGCTGCGTCCGGACCTGTTCCCGCACCTGTACTACGGCACCATCGCCAACGCGTCCGACGTGCCCGGCCCGGACCGCGGACTGGCCGTCGCCAAGCGGATCCTGGACGCGCACCACGCCACCGTGGCCCTGTCCGACCGGCCCGGCGACGGCACGTCGCTGCACGTGGTGTTCCCGTTCGCGGAACGCGAGAACGAACTCGTCGGAGCCTGAGCCCACCCGCGGCGGAACCATGCAAGGTCACGCCTGACCCGCGCGGCCCGTACCCGCCCGGCTGCAGTTCGGGCGGGTACGGGCCGGCGGTCACCCGGTATGAACCGGGCCCGAGCCGCCACCCGGGGGCGAGCCGGCGGACGGCGAGTCATGCGGTGCGAAGAACGGATGCCGCGTCGACTGGCTGGGCACCGGCGGGCGGGCGGTGGCGCGCCCCGAGGCCGGATGCCGCGGCATCGGCACCTGGTCCCGCACCGGCGGCCAGGTGTCCACCACCGGAGCGAGCGGCTGCGCCGGCAGCACCCCGGTCGCCGGCACCGCGGTCACCGGATCGTCCGCGGTGGACCGGACCAGACCGGCACGGTGCAGCTTGTGCCAGCGCAACCGGGCACCGGTCAGCGCCGTGGTGACGGACTGGATCAGAACCAGATACATCAACTGGCGGTACGCGAACTGCTGCAGCGGCAACCGCCACAGCGGGCCCATCGCCTCCCGGTCGATCCGGAACGCCACCGCCGCCGTGAACAACTGCAGCGCCAACATCCCGGTCCAGGCGATCACCGTGTCGCTGCGCTCCCAGAACACCAGGCCGTACACCAGAAGCACGTCGACCACCGGCGCGAGCAGCGGCAACGCCACCCCGAACAGCGCCAGGAACGGCAGGCCCACCCGGCCGAAGCGGCCCGAGTCGCCGGAGTCGGTCAGCGCCCTGCGGTGCTTCCACATCGCCTGCATGGTCCCGTAGCTCCACCGGTACCGCTGGCGGTACAACTGCTCCAGCGTCGCCGGCGCCTCCGTCCAGGCCCGGGCCCGCTCCTCGTAGACCACCCGCCACCCGGCCCGGCACAACGCCATCGTGACGTCGGTGTCCTCGGCCAGCGTCTCGTCGCTGATCCCGCCGACCTCGGCCAGCGCCACCCGCCGGAACGCCCCGATCGCGCCCGGCACGGTCGGCATGCAGTTCAGCACCTCGTACAGCCGGCGGTCCAGGTTGAAGCCGATCACGTACTCGATGTGCTGCCAGAGCGCCACCAGGCTCTTCCGGTTGCCCACCTTGACGTTGCCGGCCACCGCGCCCACCGCCGGGCTGGCGAACGGCTGCACCAGCATCCGGATCGAGTCCCGCTCGAAGATCGTGTCACCGTCCACCGTGACGATCAGGTCGTGCCGGGCCAGCGCGATCCCGGTGTTCAGCGCGTTCGCCTTGCCGCCGTTCGGCACCCGGATGACCCGCACGTTCGGCAGCCGCATCCGCTCCACCAGCGCCGCGGTGCCGTCGGTCGACCCGTCGTCGACCACCACCACCTCGATCTCCGGATAGTCGCCGCCGGCCAGCGAACGCACCGCCGCCTCGATGCCCTCCTTCTCGTTGTACGCCGGCACGATGATCGACACCGGCTCGGTGACCGGCGGACCCCAGGACCAGTCCGGCCGGCGGCGCTGCCGGGCGTGCCGGGTCGCCAGCAGAAGCAACAGGACGGTACGCACGATGGTCAGCACGCCGACCACCAGGAAGAGGCCGGCCAGGGCGTACACCAGGGCGTCGGCCAGACGTACGGTCCACAACAGCGCACTGCCGCGCCACCGGTCCGCGCTCGGCGCGGGCGGGTTCACCGGCAGCTGCGGCGCCGCACTCTGCTCCCGCAGCCCGAGGTTGAGTCCCTCGGTGACGGTGGTGAACCGGTACCCGCGCGCCTGCATCATCGGAATGAAGCTGCGCAGCGCCTCCACGGTCTGCGACCGGTCACCACCGGCGTCGTGGAACAGCACCACCGCGGACGCGTCCGCGGCCGGCACCGCGCTCGTGACGATCCGCTCGACGCCCGGTTTGCGCCAGTCGTTGCTGTCCAGGTCGTTCACCACGACCAGGTAACCCAGCTCGCCGGCGTCCCGGATCAGCCGCCAGTTGTCGTCGTCGATCGCGGCCGGCTTCGACGAGTACGGGAACCGCACCAGGTTCGTGTGCACACCGGTGGCGCGGGCGACGGCCACCTGCGTCTGGGACAGCTCGAGCTTGCGGCGCCACGGCGCGAGCCGCTGCATGTTCGGGTGGGTGAACGTGTGCAGCCCCACCTCGTGACCGGCGTCGGTGATGCTGCGCGCGACGTCCGGGTGGCGGGCCACCTCGGAACCCACCACGAAGAACGTGCCGTGCGCGCCGTACTCCTTGAGCACCCGCAGCACCTTCGGCGTCCAGGTCGGATCCGGGCCGTCGTCGAACGTCAGCGCGATCGTCCGGGCCGGAAGCCGGTTGGAACTGACCTGCCCACCGGTGGTGTTGATGATCGGCCCACCGCTGCGGATCTCCCCGGGTACGCCGGACTGCTCACCGACCTCGGTCTCCACGTGATCGCCGGCGAACTCGGCGTTCACGTACGCCTGCACCACCAGCACGCCCACGAAGATCAGGACCATCAGGGCGCCCAGCATGATCCGCGGCTGCGGCAGGAGGCGGCGACTGCGGGTCTTGGTGGGGGCGGTCATGAGGCTTCCTCGGTGGGGTCTCGCTTCGTCACCGGCTGGGTCCGGGTGCTGCGGGGGTCGTTGCTCGGCTCGTCCTCGTCGGTGGGGTCCTGGTCCGGTTCGCGGTTGCTCTCGGTGGAGGCGGCGGAGCTTTCGTCCGTGCGGCTGTCGTCGTCCGTGCGGCTGTCGTCGTCCGTGCCGCTGTTGTCGTCCGTGCGGTTGTCTTCGGTTCGGCTACTGGTTCTGTCGGGTGTGCGGTCGGGGCTGGTGGTCTCGCCGCTCGTCCCGCTGGTGCTGTCGCCGGTCCCGCCGCCGGTGCCGCCCGTGCCGCCGGTGTCGCGCGTCCTGCCGGTGTCGCGCGTCCTGCCGGTGTCGCGCGTCCTGCCGGAGTCGTCGCCGGCTTCGCCTGCGCTGCCGGTGTCGCGCGTCCTGCCGGAGTCGTCGCCGGCTTCGCCTGCGCTGCCGGTGTCGCGCGTCCTGCCGGAGTCGTCGCCGGCTTCGCCTGCGCTGCCGGTGTCGCGCGTCCCGTCGTTGCTGTCGGTGTCGTCGTCCGTGTTTCCTTCGTCGTTGTCCGCGCTGTCCGTGCCGCCTCCGCCGCCGGTGTCGCCTCGGCCGCCCGTATCGCTGCCGCTGTCGGTGTCGTTCTCGCCCTCGGAGGTGGGGTCGCCGTCGTTGCCGTCGGTGTCGCCGCCAGAACCGCCTGTGCTGCCGTCCGTGCCGCCGTCTGAACCGTCCGCCTCGCCGCTGTCTGTGCCGCCTTCTGAACCGTCGCTGTCGGTGCCGTCGTCGCCGTCGTCGCTGTCGGTGCCGTCGCTGTCAGGGCCGCCGTCCGATCCGCCGTCCGATCCGGCTGTGCCGCCGTCGGTTGATCCACCGGTGCTGCCGCCCGCGCCGTTGCCCGGACTGGCGGTGCCGCCGCCGGAACCGCCAGTGCCACCGCCCGCGCCGCCCGTGACCGGGCCGGGAAGTTTGGTGCCGGGCGTGGTCGTGGGCGGCACCGTGCCGCCACCGGTGGGCGAGGGCGACGGGGTGCCGGTCGGCTTCGTCGTCGACTCCGCCGGCCGGGTGGTCGTGGAACTGGGCTTCGGCGTCTGCGACGGCCGGGCCGCAGGGGTCTGGGACGGGCTCCGGGTGGACTCGGCCGTACGCGGACCGATCAGACCGGCCACCGGGGTGGTCCGCCGCGGCAGGGCCTCAGTCATGACCACCGATCGCGACGCACCGGTCGTGGTGGGCGCCGGAGTGGGCGTGACCCGGATCTGCTGCGCGTCCCGCCCGTCGTCGGCGCCCTCCCCCTGGAGAGCGGGCAGTGGCAGCACCGCGTTCGAACTGACCGGGCCGCCGGCCAGGCTGACGCTCACGAGGCCGCCGTAGAGCATGCAGACGCCCCCGAACGCATAGGCGAAACGTCGCAACACACGGCGCCGGCGTCCGGTCGAGTCGACGAACACCGGTGACGGCGCCGGAACGACGATCACCTCAGTGTCGAGGTTGTCACCGGCGGCGGTAGACAGGGTTTTCGGCTCCAGCGAAGTCACGACGCGAGCCTATGAACATCTACGAAGATCGCATTGAACGTCACCCGAGTGAGCGACGGCAAAATGGTGTACGGAATTCACCCGAACCGGCGAGCATTCACGTTTGACCTGGTGGCCGGCGTCTGAATGCGATTCGTAAGAATCCCTCTGAGCTGCACCTGAAAGATCCAGTGGCAGAGGTTACGCCAAATCGAAAACGATTTACCTGTCGTATTGACGACTCATCTACGAGCGCATTTCCGAATCATTTTCAGGCGACGATAAAAGAATCTTAATGGCATTGCAGCGTAATGTCCCTTTTGTTACGGCGGTCCGTCGGGGTAGGCGGCGCGGCGCTTGTGTGGCTGTCTCCGTGGCGGTCTTCCGCCGACCGGCGAGGCGCTTGGTGCGGCGGCCGGACGTCCCTCCCGGTGATCGCCACTCGCCGGTGCAGGGGGTGTAGCGGGCTGGAGTGGGTGGGCGAGGCGCAATCCCCAGTGGTCGAAGGCGGCACCGGGGCGCGGTAGCTCCTCTCACGGCAGAGAAGTGTTGGCGCGGTGTGCCGTGGTCCCCGCGGTCGTGAGGTGTCCGTGTGTTGTGGGGAGTGGTGGTTCGGTGGGTGCCGTTGTTCCCCACGGCCGTGGTGTGACTGTGTGTTGTGGGGAGTGGTGGTTCGGTGGGTGCCGTAGTTCCCCACGGCCGTGGCGTGTCCGTGTGTTGTGGGGAGTGGTGGTTCGGTGGGTGCCGTAGTTCCCCACGGCCGTGGTGTGACTGTGTGTTGTGGGGAGTGGTGGTTCGGTGGGTGCCGTAGTTCCCCACGGCTGTGACGTGTGCGTGTGCTGTGGGAAGTGGAGGTTCGGGGAGGGCCGTAGCTCCCCACGGTGGTCGCTGTGGGGAACTACGGCTCGAGTGGGTCGGTCCGGCGCTGGGTGCAACGGCCTCATCCCGACCTGCGGGCCCAAGGAGCGTCGATCTTGGACCTGTGGTGGGGCGCAAACGGGGTGGGCGCCGACCAATCCGGCACCGCAAGTCCAAGATCGACGACAGTTCGGGGTGCTGCGGTGCAGGTGGAGGGGGTTCCGGGCGGGGCGGACGAATGGCCCAGCAGGAAACAGCCAGAAATCTTAGAACTAAGTATCGACAGCCGTTGTGCCCTCGGCCGACGGTCGTTAAGCTTGCCTGTGCGCGCTCCTATCGCCCGCTTCCCCCGTGGCAGGCGATCGGGGCGCGCGCCTATTTGTACCGTCATCGACGGCTGCTGATCAGGCGTCGCGGAGCCGGCCGACCAGCGCATATGCGTCCGCGGCGAGCCGGTTGGCCACCGCGCGGCCGATGTCCTCGGCGGGAGCCCTCGCGCGACCACTCCGCACCGGCCGGTTCAGTCGGCCCCTGTGCGCCACGAGCCCCGGAGCCATCGCCCACGCCAGAGGCCGGCCAAGCCCCACGCATGGCCCCACTGGCCTCACCACAGGCCGCAGGCCCCGGCTGAAGCGCAGAGCCAGCCAGCTCAAGCTCATCTGCTGCTCAACCCTGGCAGCCGCTCGCGCTCAGGCACGCTGCTGCTCGCGCTCACGCCCGGCTGGAGCTCGCGCTCACGCCCCGGCACATGCTCGTGCTCAAGCCCGCGCCCGCAGCTCACGCCCACGCCAGCAGCTGCTCACGCTCAAGCCATGGCTACAGCTCAAGCCCAAGCAGCCACATCCACCCAGCCCCAGCGACGACTACTCAAGCCCGATCAGCCGCCGAGACCCGGCGGCCGCTATATCCAGCGACTGCCCAACCACATCCGCGACTGCCAGGACTCGTACGGGATCGACTGGCCCACGAAGATCGGATAGAAGTACGCGAAGCACAGCGCCACCATCAGGACGTACAGGCCGACCACCACCGTGCCGACGAGTTGGCGGTCGGTGCGTTTGGAGCCGGTGGTGGTGCCCTCGGTGGGGGTCATGATGGCGCCCAGCGTGTACACCACCGCCAGCACCAGGAACGGCAGCGCGGGCAGCGCGTAGAACGCGAACATCGTCCGGCCGTCCACGATCGCGTAGTAGAACCAGGGCAGCAGGCCGGCCACCACGCCGGTGCCGATGGCGAAGGCGCGCCAGTCGCGGCGGGCCAGGCCGAACCAGAGCAGGGCGCCGAGCGCGGGCAGGAACGACCACCACAGCAGCGGCGTACCGAGCAGCAGGATCTCCGCGGCGCAGCTGGGCGCGCCGCAGGTGCCGTTGCCGTTCCAGTGGAACGCCACCGGACGGCCGAGCAGCAGCCACTGCCACGGCCAGCTCTGGTAGACGTGCCGGTCGGTCAGGCCGCTGTGGAAGTTGTACGCCTCGGAGTGGTAGTGGATCAGGTTGAGCAGCGCGCCGAGGACGGGCGGCTCGCTCCACCCGTTCGCCTCCCGGTAGTGCCGGAAGTAGCCGGTGTCGGTGAGGAACCAGCCGGCCCAGGTGGCCAGGTAGAACACGATGGTCAGCGCGAAGCTCAGCAGCAGCCAGCCCAGGTCGCCGAGCAGCCCGGCGGAGATCGGGCGGCGGGTCCCGCCGGAGCGGCGTGCGCCGACCCGCCACACCACCACCAGGATGGCGAAGAACGGGGCGAAGAACAGCGCGCTCCATTTTACGCCGCAGGCCAGGCCGAACATGATCCCGGCGACCAGCAGCCACCACGGCGGCTGGCCGGGCAGGCGGCGGCCGCTGTTCGGGTCGTACCCGTTCTCCAGGGCCCGCAGCCAGCGTCTCCGGTACGCGTCCCGGTCGATCACCATGGCGGCGAACGCGGCCAGGATGAACAGGCCGAGGAAGATGTCCAGCAGTGACGTGCGGGACAGCACCAGGTGGAACCCGTCCAGCGCGAGCAACAGCCCGGCGGTGCCGGCCAGCACGATCGAGTGGAACAGCCGGTACGCGAGCCGGGTGATGATGAGCACCATGAGGATGCCGGCGATCGCGGTGGGGACCCGCCAGCCCAGTTCGGTGTTGCCGAACGCCTTCTCGCCGAGCGCGATCAGCCACTTACCGAGCGGTGGATGCACCACGTACGCGGGGCCGTTGGTCTTCTCGTCCCACTCCACGCCGTGCTGCAACATGTCCCAGGCGTCGGTCGGGTAGTACACCTCGTCGAAGATGTATCCCTTGGGACGGTCCAGGCCGACCAGCCGCAGCACTGCCGCGATCGTCACGACGAACGCGGTGACCAGCCACGAGTACGGGTTGAGCGCGCTGTCGAGCGTCGCCAACCGCCGCCGGACGGCAGTCGGGACGCCACCCGCGCCGGAGGGCGGAGCGGGGTCCGGCCCCTCGTCCGGCGTGGCGGACGGTTGCTCCAGGTCTGTCTCAGCTGTCGCCGAAGTCACCCCGCGATCGTAGGCTGCGCGGCTGACTGCCGGGGCCCGGCGCCCGGTGTGGTGGACTTCTCGCATGGAAACAGGCAGCGGCCGGGTCGTGCTCGTGGGCGCTCCGCTCGGCAATGTCGGCGATGCGTCCACCCGGCTGCGCGACGTGCTGGCCAGTGCGGACGTGGTCGCGGCCGAGGACACCCGGCGGCTGGCCCGGCTGGCCCGGGACCTGGACGTCACGGTGGCGGGGCGGGTGGTGTCGTATTTCGAGGGGAACGAGGAACGCCGTACCCCTGATCTGGTCGACGCCCTGCGGGGTGGGGCGGTGGTCGCGGTCGTCACCGACGGCGGCATGCCGAGCGTGTCCGATCCCGGCTACCGGCTGGTCCGCGCCGCGCTGGAGGCCGGTTTCGGGGTGACCGCGGTGCCCGGGCCGAGCGCGGTGACCACCGCGCTGGCGCTGTCCGGCCTGCCCAGCGACCGGTTCGTCTTCGAGGGCTTCCTGCCCCGGTCCGGGTCGGCGCGCCGGGCCCGGCTGCGCGAACTGGCCGCCGAGCCGCGCACGCTGGTGCTGTTCGAGGCGCCGCACCGGATCGGTGACGCCCTCGCCGACCTGGTCGGGGCGTTCGGCGCGGACCGCCCGGCGGCGATCTGCCGGGAGCTGACCAAGACGTACGAGGAGGTGCGCCGCGGCACGCTGGCCGAGCTGGCGGACCGGGCCGCGGCGGACCCGCCGCGTGGCGAGATCACGCTGGTGGTGGGCGGGGCGCCGGTGATCGTGGCGGCCCGTCCGGACGATGACGAGCTGCGTGCGGCGGTGGCCCGCCGCGAGGCCGGGGGAGTCTCCCGGCGGGATGCGATCACCGCGGTCGCCGAGGAGTACGGGCTGCGCAAACGTGAGGTGTACGCGCTGGTGCACGCGCCCTGACGGTCAGTACGCGGCGACCAGGAAGCCGGCCAGCAGCAGGGCCGGTCCGGCGAGGCTGATCAGCACCGCGTGCCGGCGGGCCCTCGACGTCTCCAGCTGGCGGGCGCCGGTGGTGCCGGCGATGCCGTACCCGCAGAACAGGACCAGCAGGAACCCGAGCAGCCAGCGCAGGTGCACGAGCAGGCCGGTGCCGACGTACGCCTGCCGGCTGTCCGCGGCCACCATCCGGGCCGGCGTGGTACCGCCTTCCCGGGTCGCCGCGGTGTCGACACCGAGCAGCGCCACCTTGTTGACCGTGTAGCCGCCGTCCGCGGCGGTGAACGAGCCGCTGCAGCGCTGGCCGACGCCGGAGCCGATGCACTGGTGGACCGTGGCGGTCCCGGCGTCGCCGTGCCCGACGGCCAGCCAGAACGGTTCCGCGCTGACCCACGAGAAGAACGCCGCGGCCAGCGCGAACACGATGAGACCGGCGAGCCCGGGCAGGGGCCGGCGCGGCGACTGCGGCCGCGGGCGGGGCGGTCTGCCGCGTCCCGGGTCGACGTCCGGCTGCGCCTCGGCCGCGTCCCGGTCCGCTTCGCTGAGCCAGAACGGCGAGTGTTCCATCCGCCAGCGGGCGGCCTCCAGCGCGGAGTCGGTGGCCTGGGCCGGCGCGGGGCGCGGGCGCTCGGGCTCGATCGACACGGTCGGCCGGTTGTGGTCGGGCTCCGGCAGGACCATCACGTCGGGTACGCCGTCCACCCGGATCGCCAGCTCGGGCCGGTTCGGGGCGACCGCCGCCTCCGAGGTCGCGGCCCGCGCCGGGGGAGTCGCCCCCTTGGGGCTCGCGGCCGGCGCGGGAGCGGCAGCGACCTCGGGGCTCCCGGTCTTCGGGGCCACGGGCAGCGCGGGGGCGGGCTCGTCGGTGGGGTCGTCGGCGGGCTCGGCCGACGGCAGCACCGTGCGGGGCGGGACGGTCGGCGTGGTCTCGGCCGGCTGGGTCACCGCGTCCCGGGCGGGCGGAGGCGGACCGGTCACTGGCCGGCGGCGGGGCCGGCGTCGGCGGGCGGGTACCGACCCGGCCGGTGCCTCGTCGACGTCGCGGTCGGCGTCGGGGCCGGGCCCGGCGGTGCGGTCCTCCGCCGGCTGCGGTGCGTCTCCGGTCACCGGTTCATTGGACTACGCCGCTGCGCCGCAATCACGTCCTTATGTGGGCGTGTCGGGATAAATGGGAACGATACCTATCCGTTCGCGGGCGGGTCCGGGCAATCACTACGCTGGACAACCATGAGTCACGTTCTCGCCGCGGTCGCCTGGCCCTACGCCAACGGCCCGCGCCACATCGGTCACGTCTCCGGCTTCGGAGTGCCCTCCGACGTGTTCAGCCGGTACATGCGGATGGCCGGTCACGACGTGCTCATGGTCTCCGGCACCGACGAGCACGGCACCCCGATCCAGGTGCAGGCGGACGCGGACGGGGTCACCCCGCGGGAACTCGCCGACCGGTACAACCGGGTGATCGTGGAGGACCTGCACGGGCTCGGCCTGTCGTACGACCTGTTCACCCGGACCACCACCCGCAACCACTACGCGGTGGTGCAGGAGCTGTTCGAGGGGCTGTACCGGAACGGCTACATCGTGGCGAAGACGACGCTCGGCGCGAAGTCCCCGTCCACCGGCCGGACGCTGCCCGACCGCTACATCGAGGGCACCTGCCCGATCTGCGGCTACGACAGCGCCCGCGGCGACCAGTGCGACAACTGCGGCAACCAGCTCGACCCGGAGCAGCTGATCAACCCGCGTTCGAAGATCAACGGTGAGACGCCGGAGTTCGTGGAGACCGAGCACTTCTTCCTCGATCTGCCGGCGTTCGCCGGTGCGCTGGCGACCTGGCTGGACACCCGCGAGGGCTGGCGGCCGAACGTGCTGAAGTTCTCCCGCAACCTGCTGGACGACCTGCAGCCCCGGGCGATCACCCGGGACCTGGAGTGGGGCGTGCCGATCCCGCTGGACGGCTGGCGCGACCGTGCCGACAAGCGCATCTACGTCTGGTTCGACGCGGTGATCGGCTACCTGTCCGCGTCCATCGAATGGGCCCGCCGCTCCGGCGACCCGGACGCCTGGAAGAAGTGGTGGTCCGCCGACGGCCAGGGCAAGGACGCGCTCGGCTACTACTTCATGGGCAAGGACAACATCGTCTTCCACTCGGTGATCTGGCCGGGACTGCTGCTCGGCTACTCCGGCGCCGGTGACT
Organism: Jidongwangia harbinensis; assembly: GCF_020216025.1. Classification (GTDB taxonomy): domain Bacteria; phylum Actinomycetota; class Actinomycetes; order Mycobacteriales; family Micromonosporaceae; genus Actinoplanes; species Actinoplanes harbinensis. Next base: position 272,629 of record NZ_JAIWNC010000008.1, read on the forward strand.
CCGGCGGCGAGCCCGGTGATCTGGGCGCGCTGAACCTGCCCACCGAGGTGGTCTCCAGCGAGTACCTGACGATGGAGGGCCGCAAGTTCTCCTCGTCCCGCAAGGTGGTCATCTACGTCCGGGACTTCCTGGAGCGCTACGACGCCGACGCGCTGCGGTACTTCATCGCCGCGGCCGGGCCGGAGTCCAACGACACCGACTTCACCTGGGCCGAGTTCGTCCGGCGCAACAACGACGAGCTGGTGGCCGGCTGGGGCAACCTGGTCAACCGCTCGATCTCGATGGCGGCCAAGAACTTCGGCGCGATCCCGCCGGCCGGCGAGCTGACCGCCGAGGACGAGGCGCTGCTGGCGGTGGCCCGGGAGGGCTTCACCACGGTCGGCGAGCTGATCGGCAAGCACCGGCAGAAGGCCGCCATCGGCGAGGCCATGCGGATCGTCGGCGAGGCCAACAAGTACCTCTCCGACCAGGCGCCGTGGAAGCTCAAGGACGAGGCGTCCAAACCCCGGATGGGTACGATCCTGCACGTCGCCCTGCAGGTGGTCAGCGACGCCAACACGCTGCTCTCGCCGTTCCTGCCGCACTCCGCGCAGAAGGTGCACGAGCTGCTCGGCGGCACCGGCGTGCACTCGCCGATGCCGTCCATCGTGGAGGTGGACGACCTCGACGGCGGGCCGTCGTACCCGGTGCTGACCGGCGACTACACGGTCGGCGTGAGCTGGCGGTCGGTGCCGCTGGTGGCGGGTACCGCGCTGGCCGCGCCGAAGCCGGTGTTCCGCAAGCTGGACCCGTCGGTGGTCGACGAGGAACTCGCCCGGCTGGCCGGTTAGCCCAGTTCGTAGGGGATGTCGACGACGTGGTGGTGGGCGAGTTCGGTGAGCGGCGCCCACGCCTCGTACACGCCGCGCTCGTAGCACCGGGCGCCGGTGGCGGCCAGCGCGTCGGCGTCCGGGCGGACCAGCCGCAGCCGTGCCCAGCGTTCGTCGCGCTGCAGCACCCAGCACGGCACCCCGTGCCACTGGGCCTGCTCGGCGCGGCGGCTCAGCGACGTCACCGGATACCGCGCGGCCCGGGTCAGCGCGCGTACCCGGAAGTCCTCGGGCGGGTCCGCGACCGCCTCGTACTCGTGGGAGTTGATCCGGCCGACCAGCCGGGCCGACCCGGGATCGGTACAGGGCACGTACTCGCGGTCCGGGCTGACCCCGGGCAGGCCGGCCAGCAGGTGCCGCCAGCGTGGCCCGGCCAGCCGCAGCCACCCGTGCTGCTCCGGCTGGTACGTGAACAGCACCACCTCCTCGCCCTCCGCCGGGTACGCCAGCAACTGGGCGTTGGCCGGGATCGGCAGGTCGGCGAAGCCGGCGGTCACGTACTCCGGGATCAGCTCGTCGGTGCTCGGCGAGAAGCCCGTGCCCAGCACGAACGCACCGATCCGCTGATGGGTGGGCAGCCCGGTCAGGCCGGTCTGACCGGGGTGGCCGGGGATCTCGTAGTCGAGCGGGTCCACGGCACGCCAGCGCAGCGCGTACACCACGTCCGCATCGGCCGAGCCGTCGGTCCGCAACAGCGCCAGGTCGGCCGGGTGACGCAGGTGCGCGATGTCGCCGGAGCGGTAACAGAAGCCGTACGGCAGCCACCCGCCGAGATGGCCGGCCAGCTGGGCGGCGGACAGGATCTTGGTCATCCGGGTGCCGCGCCGGACCGCCGCGCTCGCCCGGATGCGCCGCAGCAGCGGATCGTCGCGGTGCGCTCCGGACTGGCTCATCCGCTGCACCCGGTCCCAGGTCAGTTCGCGCTGCAGCGGCGCCATCAGGGGCGGGTCGAGCGGGTCGGCGCCGACAGTAGTGTCCTCACCGGTCACGGTCACCGGGCGAAAGCTAAGCGTCGATAATGGATTCGAGGTGAACGAGCGGTGTGTCACGCTGGTCGGCGATGAGTACCCGAAAAGAACGCGCGGCGCGGCGCGAAGGAGAGTTCCCGCCGGCCCCGGAACCACTGTCCGTGCCGGTGTTCGACAGCCACACCCACCTGGACATCACGGTCGCCGAGGCCGGGGTGCCCGGCGACGGCGCCGCCGGTGACCCGGTGGAGGCGCTGATCGCGGCGGCCGCCAAGGTCGGCGTGGACCGCCTGGTGCAGGTCGGCGTCGACGTGGACTCGTCGCAGTGGGGTGCCGAACTGGCCGACCGGCATCCGGCCGTGCTGGCCGCGGTGGCGCTGCACCCGAACGAGGCGCCGCGGGTCGACGACCTGGACGAGGCGCTGCGGCGGATCGAGGCGCTGGCCGGCCGGCCGCGGGTGCGCGGCATCGGCGAGACCGGACTGGACACGTTCCGCACCGGGGAGGACGGCCGGGCCGCGCAGGAGGCCAGCTTCCGGGCGCACATCGCGATCGCCAAGCGGTACGCCAAGGCGCTGATCATCCACGACCGGGACGCCCACGACGACGTGCTCCGGGTGCTGGACTCGGAGGGTGCGCCGGACACCGTGATCCTGCACTGCTTCTCCGGCGACGCGGACTTCGCCGCCGAGTGCGTGCGCCGCGGTTACCTGCTCAGCTTCGCCGGCACGGTCACCTTCGCCAGCGCCGGCCAGCTGCGTGCGGCGGCCGCGGTGACGCCGCCGGAACTGATGCTGGTGGAGACGGACGCGCCGTTCCTCACGCCCACGCCGTACCGGGGGCGGCCGAACGCGTCGTACCTCATCCCGGTCACCGTGCGGGCCCTGGCCGCGACCGTCGGCACGGACCTGGACGACCTGTGCGCCGCCATCTCCGCCAACGGCGAGCGGGTCCTGGGTCCCTGGGCCTGACCGTCGGGCACCCCGGGCCCCGGTTCCGCCGCGACGGGTCTCCGGCCGCCCGCCGCGCGCCCGGCCGTAGGGTGACGGCATGGCGGACGCACTTCTCGGCCCGGCGGAGATCCGGGAACTCGCCGCGCGCCTCGGCGTCGCGCCGACGAAGAAGCTCGGCCAGAACTTCGTGCACGACCCCAACACCGTGCGGCGGATCGTCGCCGCCGCCGGGCTGCGCGACGACGACGTGGTGCTCGAGGTGGGACCCGGGCTGGGGTCACTGACCCTGGGGCTGACCGGCGGGGCCGCCCACGTACACGCGGTGGAGATCGACCCGGTGCTGGCCGCCGCGCTGCCGGAGACGGTGACCGCCGCCAACCTGACGGTGCACCACGCCGACGCGCTGCGGATCGCCGCGCCGGACCTGGCGCCCGCCCCGACGATGCTGGTGGCGAACCTGCCGTACAACGTGGCGGTGCCGGTCGTGCTGCACCTGCTGGCCGAGCTGCCCACGCTGCGCGGCGGGCTGGTGATGGTGCAGAAGGAGGTCGCCGACCGGCTGGTCGCCGGACCCGGATCGAAGGTGTACGGCATCCCGTCGGTCAAGCTGGCCTGGTACGCCGACGCGCACTCCGCCGGCCGGGTCCCGCCGGCGGTGTTCTGGCCGGTGCCGAACGTGGATTCCGGGCTGGTCGCGTTCACCTGCCGGGTCCCGCCCGCGGGGGCCGACCGGCGCGCGGTGTTCGCGGTGGTGGACGCGGCGTTCGCGCAGCGGCGCAAGACGCTGCGGGCGGCGCTGGCCGGGTGGGCCGGCGGGCCCGCCGCCGCGGAACAGGTGCTGGTGGCGGCCGGGATCAGCCCGCAGGCCCGGGGGGAGTCGCTGTCCGTGCGGCAGTTCACCGCGATCGCGGCGGCCGCTTCCGGGCAGGGGTACGGCGGTAAGCTCGGCCTGACCGGAGCGAAGCGTGAGGAGGTGGGCCCATGACGGCGGAAGCAGCCGGCCACATCGTCTGGACGCCGGACCCGACCCGCCAACGTCTGCGGGCATACACGGTCGAGGACGTCTTCAAGCTGCCCGACGACACCCCCCGCGTCGAGTTGACGGATGGAGTTCTGTCAGTGGTTCCCTCGCCCAACGGCGGCCACCAGAGGATCAACTGGCGGCTGGTGGCGTGGCTGGACCGACATGCTCCGGAGGACATGGAGGCGTCGCTCGCCGTCGGCGTGGTCATCGGTTACCGCAACACACTGGAGCCGGACGCTCTGCTCCTGCGGCGCCCGGTCGACTACGAGCACCACTTCTACGAGCCGTCACAGGTGGTGCTTGCGGTCGAGATCGTGTCGCCCGGCACCAAACGGCGGGACCGGTTGCAGAAACCTGCGCTCTATGCGGCTGCCGGCATCCCACATTTCTGGCGGATCGAACAGAACCCACTACACCTTTTTGCCTATGACCTGGTCGACGGCCGCTATGAACTGGTGGCCGACTCGGCCGACGAACTGGTGCTGACGGCGCCCTTCGAGATCAAGCTGCCGATCGCGGACATCGCTCCGTGACGGAGGCGTGGGGGCCGGAGGACGGCGGAAGGCGGGCCGGTGGCCCGGTCCGGGTCCGCGTACCCGCGAAAATCAACCTGCACCTCGGCGTGGGACCGCTGCGGACCGACGGCTTCCACGAGCTGAACACCGTCTACCACGCGGTCAGCCTCTTCGACGAGCTGCGCGCCAGCCACGGCGACACGCTCACCCTCACCATGGAGGGCGAAGGCGCCGGGGAGCTGGCACTCGACGACAGCAACCTGGTGATCCGCGCCGCCCGGGCGCTGGCCGCGCACGCCCGCGTCCCCGCGTACGCCCGGCTGCACCTGCGCAAATCCATCCCGCTCGCCGGCGGGCTGGCCGGCGGCAGCGCCGACGCGGCCGCCGCGCTGCTGGCCTGCGACGCGCTCTGGGGCACCGGAATGCCGCGCGACGAACTGGCCGCGATCGGCGCCACGCTCGGCTCGGACGTCCCGTTCCTGCTGCACGGCGGCACCGCACTGGGCACCGGCCACGGCGAGACGGTGAGCCCGATCCTGGCCCGCCCGACCACCTGGCACTGGGTGCTGGCGGTCGCCGACGGCGGCCTGTCCACCCCCGAGGTGTACCGCGAGCTGGACCGGCTGCGCGACGGCTCCTGGCCGCCCGCCCCGCTGGAGTCCGCCGACTCGCTGATGACCGCGCTCCGCCAGCGCCGGCCGGAGGTGCTCGGTGCGGCGCTCGGCAACGACCTGCAACCCGCGGCGCTGTCGTTGCGGCCGCAGCTCGCCGACGTCCTGAAGGCCGGCCATGCGGCCGGCGCCGTGGCCGGCATCGTCTCCGGTTCCGGACCCACCTGCGCGTTCCTGACCAGGGACGCGAACCACGCGGAGACGGTGGCCGCCGGGCTGACCGCCGCCGGGGTGTGCCGGCAGGCCCGCACCGCCCGCGGACCGATGCCGGGCGCGCGGGTAACCTGATACGCATCGTGGCCAACATCGTCAATCTGGACCGGGTCAACAAGGGTTACGGCGCCGCCGGTCAGCTGCTCACCGACGTCTCCCTCGGACTGGACGACGACGCGCGGGTCGGCATCGTCGGCCTCAACGGCGCGGGCAAGTCCACGCTGCTGCGGATGCTCGCCAAGGTCGAGGAGCCGGACTCCGGCCGGGTCACCCACCGGCGCGACCTGCGCGTCGCCGCGCTGCCGCAGACCCTCACGCTGGATCCGTCGTTCACCGTGCGTGACGTGGTGCTGGGCACCGCGTGGCTGGCCGAGGGCATGGGCGCCGAGCACGAGTGGGCCGGTGACGCCGGCGTACGCACCATCCTCGACGGCCTCGGCATGCCGCACCTCGGCCTGGACACCCCGGTCGGCCCGATGTCCGGCGGCGAACGCCGCCGGGTCGCGCTGGCCGCGCTGCTGGTGCGCGAATCGGACCTGCTGATCCTGGACGAGCCCACCAACCACCTGGACGTGGCCGGCGTCGACTGGCTGGCCCGGCACCTGCTGACCCGGCGCGGCGCGCTCGTCGTGGTCACCCACGACCGGTGGTTCCTCGACGCGGTCTGTACCGCCACGTGGGAGGTCGTCGACGAGAGCGTGCAGGCGTACGAGGGCGGCTACGCGGCCTGGACCCTGGCCCGCGCCGAACGGGCCCGGGTGGCCGCCACCGTCGAGGCCCGCCGGCAGAACCTGCTCCGCAAGGAGATCGCCTGGCTGCGCCGCGGTCCACCGGCCCGCACGTCCAAGCCGCGGTTCCGGATCGACGCGGCGAACGCGCTGATCGCCGACGTGCCCCCGGTGCGGGACACGGTCAGCCTGCAACGGCTGGCCACCACCCGGCTCGGCAAGCAGGTGTACGACCTGACCGACGTCGAACTGGTGGCCGGCACCAAGCCCATCCTCAAGGACCTCACCTGGCAGGTGGGACCGGGCGACCGGATCGCGATCCTGGGCGCCAACGGGGCCGGCAAGACCACGCTGCTGCGCCTGCTGGCCGGGGTCACCCGGCCGGACGGCGGCCGGCTCGTTACCGGCGCCACGGTGCGTGCCGCGTTCCTGTCCCAGGAACTCAAGGAACTGCCCGGGCATCTGCGGCTGCTGGAAGCGGTGGAGGAGGTCGCCAAGCGGGTCAAGCTCGGCGACCGGGAACTGTCCGCGGGCCAGCTGGCCGAGGTGTTCGGCTTCACCGACAAGCGGATCTGGACGCCGGTCAGCGACCTGTCCGGTGGCGAACGCCGCCGGCTGCAGATGCTGCGGTTGCTGGCCACCGAACCCAACGTGCTGCTGCTCGACGAACCCACCAACGACCTGGACACCGACACGCTGGCGTCGCTGGAGGACCTGCTCGACTCCTGGCCGGGCACGATGGTCGTCGCCAGCCACGACCGGTATCTGGTGGAACGCGTCACCGAGACGGCGTACGGCATGTTCGGCGACGGCCGGCTGGTGCACCTGCCCGGCGGCATCGACGAATACCTGTCCCGGGTCGCGCAGCCCGGCGCCGCTCCGGCCGCGCCGGCCGCGGCCGGTGACCGTCCCGCCGCCGCGGCGCCGTCCGGCGTGTCCGCCGCCGACCTGCGTACCGCCCGCAAGGACCTGGCCCGGCTGGAACGCCAGCTCGCCAAGCTGGACGAGCGGGTCGTGAAGATCAACGAGAGCCTGGCCGAGCACGGCAGCGACTACGAGAAGATCGTCGAGCTGGACGCCCAGCTCAAGGCGGTCCAGGTGGAGCGCGGACAGGTCGAAGAGGCCTGGCTGGAACTCGCCGAACGGGTACCGGACGCCTGAGCCGCTGCGGATCCGGGGGTGCCCCTGCGCCGCCCGGACGGATACGCGAGAATCGACCGCGAGGATCTCGACCCACTCTGGAGACGGACACCATGGCGCACAATCCGGTCAACCACCCGCTGCGGCCGATCTACCGGGCCATCGCCGCCCTGGTGGGGCTCTACCTGGTCGCGTTCGGTGTGCTGGGCCTCATCCTCACCGCCGACGAGGGCCTCTTCGGCCGGGCCGGTGACCGGGTCCTCGGCCAGGGCGCCAACCTGTTCTGGTCGATCGTCTCGCTGGTGCTGGGTGCGGTCGTGCTGGCCGCCGTGGTGCTCGGCCGCAACCTGGACGTCGCCGCCAACACCTACCTCGGGTGGGGCCTGCTCGTCATCGGCACGTTCGCCCTCGCGGTGATCCGGACCGACGCCAACTTCCTCGACTTCAGCATCTCCACCGTGGTCGTCACCTACCTCGCCGGCCTGGCGCTGATCCTCGCCGGCCTGTACGGCAAGGTGGCCCCGCAGGAGCAGGAAGGCGCACCGCGCCAGGTGCGCGAGGGCCGCACCGCCTGATCGGAGCGCCTGCCGGTCAGCGCAGCTTGCGGGTGATCAGCGTCGGTTTCGCCTCCAGGTGGGACAGCCCGTTCCAGGCCAGGTTGACCAGCTGCGCCGCGACCATCTCCTTCTTCGGCTTGCGCGCCTCCCGCCACCACTGCCCGACCAGCGCCACCATGCCCACCAGCGCCTGGGAGTAGAGCTCGGCGAACTTCGGGTCCAGGTCACGGCTGCGGAACTCGGCCGCCAGGATGTGCTCGACCTGGTGCGCCACGTCGTTCATCACGCTGGAGAAGTTGCCGGCCGGCGACAGCACCGGAGACTCCCGCACCAGCACCTGGAACCCGTGCGGCTCCTGGTCGATGTAGTCGAGCAGGGCCAGCGCCGCCTGCTCCAGCAACTCCCGCGGATGCCCGGCGGTCAGCGCCGCCGCGATCCGGTCCAGCAGCGCACGGACCTCCCGGTCCACCACCACCGCGTACAGGCCCTCCTTGCCGCCGAAGTGCTCGTACACCACCGGCTTGGACACCTTGGCGCGGGCCGCCACCTCCTCCACGCTGGTGCCGTCGAAACCGCGCTCGGCGAACAGCTGGCGGCCGATGGCGATGAGCTGTTCGCGCCGCTGCGCCGCGGACATGCGGACCCGGGAGGTCGTGGTCGGCGGGGTCGCCACGCGGCTCGACGCGGCCGCGGCGGCGCGCGAGGTGCGTGCGCGCCGGCCGCGGCCTTCGGCGGGAGGCTCGGTTGGCTCGGTCACCCGGCCATCCTGCCAGCAGCGGACCCGATCCAGGGGGCAGGTACGACGGCGTGGCCGTTCCCGCGGACTTCCGTCAGCGGACTGGTGCGTGTCTTCATTCCATTGTAATGTACCTACATGGCTACCTCCCAACGTGCAGATGATGTCCGCCGCATTGAAGCCCGGCGTCTCCGTTCCGAGACCCGCATGTCATTGGCCGAGTTGCGCCGTCACTTCGGCGTCAGTCGCGACACCATGGCGGAATGGCTGTGGGGGTTGCCCAATCCGGAGTGGACGTCGCGACCCAACGCCAAGGACGACCTTCGCGACGAGGCGGTCGCCCTCCGCGGCGAGGGCTGTTCGGTGCCGGACATCGCCGCAATTCTCGGCGTCGCCAAGTCGACGGCCTACCTCTGGACGCGCCACCTGCCATTACGGCGGACCGATGAGGGTGCCGACGAGCGCCGCCGCAGACACCTGGAGCGCATGCGCGAGGCCCGCTGGGAACCGCACCGCAAAGCGCGCCAAGAGGAACGCAGGGCGGTCGCGGCGGAGGCGGCAGCGTCCGTGGGGGAGTTGTCGCATCGCGACCTGTTGATGCTGGGTGCCGTCGCCTACTGGTGTGAAGGGGCCAAGGAGAAGCCGTGGCGGCCGACGAGCCTCCCCCTTCAGTTCATCAACAGCGACGAGACACTGATCCTGCTCTTCCTGCGCTTTGTGGAGGCTCTCGGCGTCGACCGGGCGGCGCTGCGTTACCGGCTGAGCATTCACGAGTCCGCCGACGTGGCGGCCGCGACCCGTTCGTGGGCCGAGGTCGTCGGCGTGCCGCCGGGGCAGTTCCAGCGGGCCACCCTCAAGACGCACAAGCCGTCCACCGTGCGCCGCAACATCGGGGATTCTTATCGGGGATGCCTGGTCGTCTACGTACCAAAGTCGGCCAGGTTGTACTGGATCGTGGAGGGCATCATGCGGGGCATCGCCCTGGGTGAGCCGGCCGACGAGGGACGCTAAGATGTGATCCGCGGACACAACTGAAGAAGAATGTCCGAAAAGGGTCCCGGATCGTCTAATGGTAGGACTGCGGCCTTTGGTGCCGTCTATAGGGGTTCGAATCCTCTTCCGGGAGCGTAATCTCCGCGGCTGACTTTGCGCCGCTTCTGCACCGCCACTGCGACCAATGGAGTCCCGCGTGAGCCAGGCCCCCAGCCGCACCGTCGTCGTCCTCGCCGCCGGTGAGGGCAAGCGGATGAAGTCCGCCACGCCCAAGGTGCTGCACCCGCTGCTCGGCCGCACGCTGCTGGGCCACGTGCTGGCCGCGGCCACCGCGGCGGAGGCGGCGGGCACCATCGTGGTCGTCGGGCACAAGGCCGAGCAGGTCCGCGGGCACCTGTCCGAGATCGCCCCGGACGCCACGCCGGTGCTGCAGGAGCAGCAGAACGGCACCGGCCATGCGGTACGCATCGCGCTCGAGGCGGCACCGGACGCCGACGGCACCGTGGTCGTGCTCAACGGTGACGTGCCGCTGCTGCGACCCGAGACGGTGGCCGCGCTGCTGACCGCGCACGAGGAGTCCAAGGCGGGCGCCACCGTGCTGGCCGCCGAGGTGGCCGACCCGTCCGGGCTGGGCCGGGTGGTGCGCGACGCCGACGGCAACCTGGAACGGATCGTGGAGGAGCGGGACGCGTCCCCCGAGGTGCGGGCGATCCGCGAGATCAACGCCGGGATCTACGCGTTCGACGCCGCGCTGTTGCGGGAGGCGCTCGGCCGGATCTCCACCGACAACGACCAGGGCGAGGAGTACCTCACCGACGTGTTCGGCCTGCTCGCCGACGCGGGGCAGCCGGTCGGGGTGTACGTGGCGGCGGACGCCGAGGAGACGCTGGGCTGCAACGACCGGGCCGAGCTGGCACGCCTGCGGGCGCTGCTGCGGGACCGGGTGAACACGGCCTGGATGCGGTCCGGGGTGTCGATCCTGGACCCGGCGACCACCTGGATCGACGTGACGGTCACGCTGTCACCCGATGCGGTGATCGACCAGAATTCGCAGCTGCAGGGTACGACGACGGTGGCCGCGGGCGCCGTGATCGGACCGGACACCACGCTGGTCGACACCACGGTCGGTGCCGGTGCGGTGCTGCTGCGGGCGCACTCGATCGGGGCGCAGGTCGGGCCGGAGGCGCAGGTCGGGCCGTACTCGTATCTGCGACCGGGGACGCTCCTGGGCCGCAAGGCCAAGGTCGGCGGGTTCGTCGAAACGAAGAACGCCGAGCTGGGCGACGGGGCGAAGGTCCCGCACCTGACGTACGTCGGGGACGCCACCATCGGCGCGAAGGCGAACATCGGTGCGGGCACCATCTTCGCCAACTACGACGGCGTCAACAAACACCACACCACCGTGGGTGAGGCCGCGTTCGTGGGCAGTGACACGGTGCTGATCGCGCCGGTCGAGGTGGGCGCCGGGGCGTACGTGGCCGCGGGCAGCGCGATCCAGACCGCGGTACCCGCGGGCAGCCTCGGGGTGACGCGGGCACCACAGCGCAACATCGAGGGCTGGACGGCGCGCAAGCGGCCTGGCACCGTGTCGGCGGAGGCCGCCGAGCAGGCCGCAACGGGTGACGCGGGGTGAGCCATCCCACCCCGTGCACCTGAGCCGGTGGCGGGAACGCCGACGCAGGGGATACTTCAAGCGAATAATCCCCTCGACCCACGGGAGCAGACGAGCCGATGGGCAGCATCGTCGCGGAGAACCGTAAGAGTCTGATGCTTTTCTCCGGACGGGGCTTCCCGGAGCTGGCGGAGGAGATCGGTCAGGTCCTGGGGGTGGAGCCCACCCGGTCGGATTCGTACGAGTTCGCCAACGGCGAGATCTTCGTGCGGTTCAAGGATTCGGTACGCGGCTCGGACGCGTTCGTCGTGCAGTCGATGACGGCGGGGATCAACACGTGGGTCATGGAGACCCTCATCATGATCGATGCCCTGAAGCGTGGGTCGGCGAAGCGGATCACCGTGGTGATGCCGTTCTATCCGTACTCCCGGCAGGACAAGAAGCACCGCGGCCGGGAACCGATCTCCGCGCGCCTGGTGGCCGACCTGCTGAAGACCGCGGGCGCCAACCGGATCCTCACGGTCGACCTGCACACCGCGCAGATCCAGGGCTTCTTCGACGGCCCGGTGGACCACCTGTTCGCGATGGACATCCTGGCCGAGCACGTGCAGCGCAAGTTCGCCGGCCGGCCGATGACGGTGGTCGCCCCGGACTCCGGCCGGGTGCGGGTCGCGGAGCGATGGACGGACCGGCTGGGCGGCTGCCCGCTGGCGTTCATCCACAAGACCCGGGACCCGCTGAAGCCGAACCAGGTGGTGGCGAACCGGGTGGTCGGCGAGGTCGAGGGCCGGGTCTGCCTGATCGTCGACGACATGATCGACACGGGTGGCACGATCGCGAAGGCCGCCGACATCCTGTTCGACTCCGGCGCCGCGGACGTGATCGTGTCGGCGACGCACGCGCTGCTGTCCGACCCGGCCACCGAGCGCCTGAAGAACAGCCGGATCAGCGAGCTGGTGGTGACGAACACGCTGCCCCTGCCGCCGGAGAAGCACCTCGACAAGATCACCGTGCTGTCGATCGCGCCGCTGCTGGCGCGGGCGATCCGCGAGGTCTTCGACGACGGCTCGGTGACCACCCTCTTCGGCGGACTGAGCTGACCGCTCCGGCATGACGGCCGGCCGCCTGTGCGCCGAGCAGCCGGGCGCCGGCTCGCGTGCAAGTTGCACCGGAGAAGGAAAAATTGGCGAGGGACGGTACCGCCTCTGATGTCGTGGAAAGGGGCAGGTAAGCTGGTGCGGTTGCCACGGCGAGGGTGCCCCGCGGTCTGCTGAGTGTCGCAGCCGCTCGGAGGCACCGTGATCGACGCGGTGCTCCGGGCCTGTGCCCAGCGCGCCCCCTCGCCCGGCACCGCCGAAGCCCGCAGCCCGTCGAACCGCCCGCCGACTAGACGCAGCCCGATCAAAGAGTTTCAGGAGTTTCCCCGTGTCCGAGGTAAAGATCAGCGCCGAAGCCCGCACCGAGTTCGGCAAGGGTGGTGCCCGCCGCACGCGCCGGGCCGGCAAGGTGCCCGCCGTGCTGTACGGCCACGGCGAGAAGCCCCAGCACATCGCCCTGCCGGCGCGTGAGTTCGCGGCCGCGATCCGGCACGGCGGTCTCAACCAGGTTTTCACCATCGACATCATCGGTGGCCAGGGCACCACGCTGGCGCTGCCCAAGGCGATCCAGCGTGACCCGATCAAGGACACGTACGAGCACGTCGACCTGCTGATCGTGAAGCGTGGCGAGAAGGTCACGGTGGACGTGCCGATCGTGCTGGTCGGCGAGGCGGGCCGGAACACGCTCGTGGTGAGCGAGAGCACCACGCTGTCGATCGTGGCCGAGGCGCTGCACCTGCCCGACTCGTTCGAGGTGTCGGTGGAGGGCCTGGAGGCCGGTTCGCAGATCACCGCGGCCGACGTGCAGTTGCCGGCCGGTTCCGAGCTGGCCGCCGACCCGGAGACGGTGATCGTCGTGGTGAGCGCGGCGCAGACCGCCGAGCAGCTCGAGGGCGACACCGGCGACGGTGGCGAGGCCGAGGCGACCGACGGCGAAGCCACCGAAGAGTCCGCTTCCTGACGAGGCCCCGCCTCGAGCAGAGCACGCGATCAGGGAAAGCGCCGGCCGGCGCTTTCCCTGATCCATTTTCCGGGAGTGGGAGATGAGCGACGTACCCTGGCTGGTGGTCGGTCTGGGCAATCCAGGCAAGGAGTACGCGGGGCACCGGCACAACGTCGGCTTCCGGGTGGTGGACCTGCTGGCGTCCCGGGTGGGAGCGAAGTTCGGCCGGTCCAAGCGGGCGCACGCCGAGGTGGCGGAGGGTCGACTGGGGTACGGCGGCCCGAAGCTGATCCTGCTGAAGCCGTTGACGTACATGAACCTGTCCGGCTCGGCGGTGGCGTCGTTGGCACAGTTCTTCAAGGTCCCGCTGGAGCAGGTGCTCGCCGTGCACGACGAGCTGGACGTGCCGTTCGGACAGGTGCGGGCGAAGCTCGGCGGCGGCGAGGGCGGCCACAACGGGTTGCGGTCGATGTCCAAGTCGCTGGGTTCGAAGGACTACGCCCGGGTGCGTTTCGGCATCGGGCGCCCGCCGGGACGGCAGGATCCGGCCGACTACGTGTTGTCCGACTTCGGCTCGGCGGAGCGCAAGGAGCTGGACTTCCTGGTGGACCGCGCGGCCGACGTGACCGAGGCCGTGGTGCTCGAGGGCGTCGAGTGGGCGCAGAACAAATACCACGGAAGTTGATCTAGCGGGACCGGAACGGATAGATCGTTTAGACCGTTTTGTCCATCTATCGGTCCCGTGTCGCCACGCCTGCCCGCGCGTTGGTCACGTGTATGCACCGCACGGTGCAGCGTGAACCAGCAGTGCGGGGAGGTTCGAAGTGCACCAGGACCTGCCCGGGAGCCGCGAGCCTGCCCAGCATGAGCCGACGTTCCTGCTCCCGGCGACGACGCCCCGGGACGCCGGCGCGCGGAGCGGGTCGGTCGGGAGCGGCGACGGCGGCCTGGTGCCGCATGGGGAGATCGACCCGGGTACGCGCCGGGTCGCGCGTGACAGCGCCGCCGCCGGGGTGCCACATGGAGACATCGCCGCCGCCGCGCGGCTGCCCGCGCATGTGAGCGGCATGCGGTCGGCGGAGCGCCGGGACACCGGTCCGTCGCCGGATGCTCGACCGGGCGGACGCGGGCAGCCGGACTCCGCCCCGAGGTGCCCTGACGACTCCGGATCCTGGATCAGTCGAGACGCTGATGCGGGCTCGTGGACCGGCCGAATTGTCGACTCCGGCTCGTGGATCAGCCGGGACGGTGACTCCGACTCGTGGACCAGCCGGGACGCTGACCCCGGCTCGTGGACCAGCCGGGACGCTGACCCCGGCTCGTGGACCAGCCGGGACGCTGACCCCGGCTCGTGGACCAGCCGGGACGCTGACTCCGGCTCGTGGGCCTACGGTGACTCCGGCTCGTGGACCCCAGGTGATGCCGGTTCGTGGACTCCCGGTGGCACCACCACGTGGACCCATCGTGACACCGCCGCATGGTCCCAGGGCGACCCCGGCCCGTGGATTCACGGTGACGCCAGCTCGTGGATTCACGGTGACGCCGGCCCGTGGATTCGTGGTGACGCCAGCTCGTGGACCCAAGGTGACGCCAGCTCGTGGACCCGACGTGACATCGACAGCGGGATCCGGCCCGCCGCCGACCCGGGAAGGTGGCCAGATGGCCGCCCGGACGGGTATTCCGGACCGCGGCCGGCCCCCGCCGCAGATGGGTGGACGGACGCAGGCGTCGCGGTTCCCGGGCCTCGTCCTGACGCCGGCCTGGTGGCCGCCCCGCACGCCGGCCCGGACACCCGGCCGGACGGCCCTCCCAGAGCCTGGTCGGCGGCACACCGGGAACCCGGCCCACCGGCCCGCCGCGACCGGGAGCCAGGACCCCGGCCGAGCGGGACCCGCGGTCCAGCCGCGGTGATCCCACCGCCCGTCCACCGCCGGGACGCCGATGCGCCGGCTCCGGCCCGCCGGGACGGCGTGATCCAGCGTCGTGGCGCCGACGTGCCGATGTCCGGTCATCCCGAGGCGGTCGCTGAGCGTCGCGGTGAGATGCCCGTGACCGGTCGGCGTGAGGGAGTGGTTGACCGTCGCAGTGAGATGCCCGTGACCGGTCGGCGTGAGGGAGTGGTTGACCGTCGCGGTGAGATGCCCGTGACCGGTCGGCGTGAGGGAGTGATTGACCGTCGCGGTGAGACGGCCGGGGCGGGTCGGCGTGAGGGAGTGGTGCAGGGCCGGGCCGGTGATGTGCCCGCGCCGGCCCGCCGTGAGCAGCCGGTTCAGGAGTTGGGCGGGCCGGTCACGCACCGCGGGGATCGCGAGCGGACCGGGCGGGTCTCCTGGCCCGACCACGACGTCGACCAGCCCGTGTCGGCTCTGCGCTGGGAGGCCGACCGGGACGCCCCGACGAACCGCCCGCCGGCCGGTCATGGCCCGCGTCCGCACCGTCCGTCGCCGCGGCAGGGCCGGGCCACGAAGATTCCGTCGCCGTCCGTCCCGTCGAGTCCGGCTCCGGCCGGTGCGGGCAGGTACGTTCCGGCCGATCGGGGCCGTGACACCGACTGGCCCGCGGAACCGGGGCGGCCGGCGGGTCGGCCGTTCGTGCGGGTGCGGGGCCGGCATGCGGCGATGTCGCGGCGGCAGCGGTGGGAGCGGCGGTACGTCCGTTCGCTGCTGCTCTGTGACCTTGCCGCCGGGGTGGCGGCGGGCGCGGTGACGTTCGGGCTGCGGTTCGGCGACCAGGTGACCGCGTACAACCGGTGGTATCTGCTCTTCTCCGCGTTGTTGCCGGTGGCGTTGCTGGTGGTGCTGGCGGTCAGCCGGGCGTACGAGCGGCGGTTCCTGTTCGTCGGCACGGACGAGTATCAGCGGGTGTTCCGTGGGGGCGTGGGGCTGATCGCGGGGGCGGCCGTGTGTTCGTACGCCCTCGAATTGGATCTTGCTCGATCCTATGTCCTGGTTGCGCTGCCGTCGGCGATCGTCTCGGCGGTGGTGTTGCGGTTCGCGCTGCGTAAGCGGCTGCACTGTGCCCGGGCCCGGGGGGAGAGCCTGCGCCGGGTGATCGTGGTGGGGCACGAGTTGTCGGTCATCGGGATCACCCGCCAGTTGCGCCGGGAGCGGTACCACGGACTGGAGGTGGTGGGCGCCTGCCTGCCGCCGGAGCACGACGGCGTGCTGGACCTGCCGGTGTACGGGACGTTCGACGACATCGCCGGCGCCGTGGACATCGCGGACGCGGACACGGTGGTGGTGTTGAGCTGCCCGGAGCTGGACGGGGCGGCGTTGCGGCGGCTGGCCTGGCGGCTGGAGCGCGACGAGGTGGATCTGGTGGTGGCGAGCGCGCTGATCGACGTGGCCGGGGCGCGTACCACGATCCGGCCGTTCGACGGGCTGCCCATGCTGCACGTCGAGCACCCGCGGCTGCACGGCGGGATCCGCCTGGTGAAGGAGCTGGTGGACCGGGTCGGTGCGCTGCTGTTGCTGGTGCTGTTCGGGCCGCTCCTGTTAGGCACCGCACTGTGTGTGCGGCTGACGTCACGTGGCCCGGTACTCTTTCGGCAGGTGCGGGTCGGGCGGGACGGGCGTGAGTTCCGCATCTTCAAGTTCCGCAGCATGTACGTCGATGCCGAGGCGCGGCTGGCCGAGCTGAGGCATCTCAACGAGTACGACGGTGTGCTCTTCAAAATGCGTGACGATCCACGGGTGACGCCGGTGGGACGGTGGTTGCGCCGGTTCTCCCTGGACGAACTGCCGCAGCTGCTGAACGTCCTGGCCGGGCAGATGTCGCTGGTGGGTCCGCGGCCGCCGCTGCCGGCGGAGGTCGCCGCCTACGCCGACGATGTGCGGCGCCGGTTGGCGGTCAAACCCGGCATGACGGGCCTCTGGCAGGTTTCCGGACGTTCGGATCTGCCCTGGGAGGAGGCGGTCCGACTGGACCTGCGCTATGTGGAGAACTGGTCGCTCAGTTTGGACCTGGTGATCCTGTTGCGCACCATGACCGCGGTGGTGCGCTCGTCCGGCGCGTATTGATGGCCGCCTCTAGGGTGTTCCGGACACCGCCGTTCGGAGACGAGGAGCGTGACGATGAGCGTAGCGACGAGGCTACGGTGCGCCGATCTGCGGAGCGAGGGCGAGCAGTGAACGAGACCGAGGTGCCGGCCCGCATTGCCGGGCAGCGGGAGCCGCTGTCCGAGGGCGGCTCGCCGCCGGTCATCGACGCCGCGTTCGCCCGCTGGCTCGCCGACCGCGCCGGGCAGGTGCTGCTCCAGGTGCGTGACGAGATGGGGTACGCCGACCCGAAGGCGCTCAAGGCCGCCGGCGACCGGGCGGCGCACGACCTGTTGCGCCGCGAACTGGCCCGGTGGCGTCCGGCCGACGCGGTGCTGTCGGAGGAGGACGACCACTCCCGGGTCGCCTGGCAGGACGGCGAGCAGACCGCGGTACGCCCGCAGCGGCTCGGCGCGTCCCGGGTCTGGATCGTGGATCCGCTGGACGGTACCCGTGAGTTCAGCGAGGAGGGCCGGACCGACTGGGCCGTGCACGTCGCGCTGTGGACCGCGGACTGTGGCCGCCCGCACTGCCTGTCCGCGGGTGCGGTGGCGATGCCGGCCCGGCACCGGACGATGGCGACCGACCACCCGCCGGCGTACCCGCCGCTGCCGCCGCCGGTGAGCGGGGGCGACAGCGGGCCGATCCGGATCGCCGCCAGCCGTACCCGGCCGCCGGCCTTCGTCACGGCGCTGGCCGAGGAGCTCGGCGCCGAGCTGGTGCCGATGGGCTCCGCCGGCGTGAAGATCGCCGCGGTGGTCAATGGCGACGCGGACGCCTATGTGCACGCGGGCGGGCAGTACGAATGGGATTCCGCGGCGCCCGTGGCTGTGGCGTCGGCCACCGGACTGCACGCTTCCCGAATCGACGGATCTGCGTTGAAATACAACGAGGCCGATCCGAAGTTGCCGGATCTGGTGGTCTGTCGTAAGGATCTCGCTCCTCGGTTGCTTGCAGCGTTGCAGCGACACCTCCCGCTAACCTGACCCCCGGCAGCTCGGCCGACGTCTCGAAAGGTCTGGGATTCCCATGAGCCAGACAAAGCCCTATCGCGTCTCGCATCTCGACGCTCTCGAAGCCGAGAGCATTTTCGTCATGCGCGAGGTCATGGCCGAATTCGAGCGGCCGGTGCTGCTGTTCTCGGGTGGCAAGGACTCGATTGTGATGCTGCGGCTCGCCGAGAAGGCGTTCGCGCCGGCCCGCATCCCGTTCCCGGTGATGCACGTCGACACCGGCCACAACTTCCCCGAGGTGCTGGAGTACCGCGACACCCGGGTCGCCGAGCTGGGGCTCAACCTGGTGATCGCCAGCGTGCCGGAGGCGATCGACGCGGGGCTGGTCCGCGAGCTGCCGGACGGGACCCGCAACCGGATCCAGACGCCGGTGCTGCTCGCCGCGGTGGAGAAGTACCGTTTCGACGCGCTGTTCGGTGGTGCGCGCCGCGACGAGGAGAAGGCCCGGGCCAAGGAGCGGATGTTCAGCTTCCGCGACGAGTTCGGCCAGTGGGACCCGAAGAACCAGCGCCCGGAGCTGTGGTCGCTCTACAACGGCCGGCACCACGCGGGCGAGTCGATCCGGGTCTTCCCGCTGTCCAACTGGACCGAGCTGGACGTGTGGCACTACATCGCCAAGGAGAACATCGCGCTGCCGAGCATCTACTACGCGCACGACCGCGAGGTGGTCGAGCGTGACGGGATGTTCTACGCGGTCAACGAGTTCATCACGGCCCGCGCGGGCGAGGTCGTGGAGACCCGCCGGGTGCGGTACCGCACGGTCGGCGACGCGTCGCAGACCGCCGCCGTGCTCTCCGACGCCGACACCGTCGACAAGGTGATCGACGAGGTCGCGGCGACCCGGATCACCGAGCGCGGCGCCACCCGGGGCGACGACAAGGTCAGCGAGGCGGCGATGGAAGACCGCAAGCGAGAGGGCTACTTCTGATGAGTCAGGCAGTGCTGGAGCCGGACACGTCCGCGGCACGCGGCATGGACCTGCTGCGGTTCGCCACCGCCGGCAGTGTGGACGACGGCAAGTCGACGCTGATCGGGCGGCTGCTGTACGACACCAAGTCGCTCTTCTCCGACCAGCTGGAAGCGGTCGAGGCGGTCAGCGCGGCCCGCGGTGACGAGTACACCAACCTGGCACTGCTCACCGACGGCCTGCGCGCCGAGCGGGAGCAGGGCATCACGATCGACGTGGCGTACCGCTACTTCGCCACCCCGCGGCGCAAGTTCATCATCGCCGACACCCCCGGGCACATCCAGTACACCCGCAACATGGTGACCGGCGCGTCCACCGCCGACCTGGCGCTGATCCTGGTCGACGCGCGCAAGGGCCTGGTGGAGCAGTCCCGCCGGCACGCGTTCCTCACCTCGCTGCTGCGGGTGCCGCACCTGGTGCTGTGCGTCAACAAGATGGACCTGGTGGGCTGGGACAAAGAGGTCTACGACCGGATCGCGGACGAGTTCACCTCGTTCGCGGCCAAGCTCGACATCGGCGACCTGACGATCATTCCGATCTCGGCGCTGGACGGCGACAACATCGCCTCGCGGTCCGAGAAGAGCCCGTGGTACGAGGGGCCGTCGCTGCTGCACCACCTCGAGCACGTGCACATCGCGTCCGACCGCAACCTGGTCGACGTGCGCTTCCCGGTGCAGTACGTGATCCGCCCGCAGTCCACGGTCGTCACCGACTACCGCGGCTACGCCGGGCAGGTGGCGTCCGGGGTGCTCAAGCCGGGCGACGAGGTGATGGTGCTGCCGTCCGGCATGACCAGCACGATCGCGGGGATCGACACCGCGGACGGGCCGGTCGCCGAGGCGTTCCCGCCGATGTCGGTGACGGTCCGGCTGGCCGACGAGATCGACATCTCCCGGGGCGACATGCTGTGCCGTCCGCACAACGCGCCGGCCGTCGCCCAGGACATCGAGGCGATGATCTGCTGGATGGACGAGACCGCGCCGCTGCGGGTCGGCGGCAAGTACGCCATCAAGCACACCACCCGGACCGCCCGTACGGTGGTGCGCGGCCTGCAGTACCGCCTGGACGTCAACACACTGCACCGGGACGAGACGGCGGACGGGCTGGGCCTGAACGAGATCGGCCGGGTCAAGCTGCGAACCACGGTGCCGCTGCTCGCCGACGAGTACCGCCGCAACCGCACCACCGGCGGTTTCATCCTGATCGACGAGACGACGAACCGTACCGTCGGGGCCGGGATGATCATCGAGGCGCAATAGCGAAACCGGGGTGGGCCGCTCGGCCCACCCCGGTCGTGTCGCGGTTCTCCCGCTCAGTTGTTGCGCTTGGCGTTCCGGCTGACGGTCACGCCGGCGGCGAGCTCGATCATCTCGGACCGGCTGAGCTTGAAGCCGTCCCCGAAGTGCACGATCAGCCAGCTGTCGTCTTTCTCCAGTGCCCAGACCGACCAGCCGATGTCGGAGTCCGGCATGCCGGTCGGGCCCTTCGTCAGAATGCCCTGCCGGCCGGCGACCTTGATGCCGTCCCCGGCGCCGAGGCTCATGTCGTCCGTGGTCTCCACCGAGATGCGAACCTTGTGGGCGTACACCCGCCGGTCGTAGCCGCGGTCGCGGAACGGATCCACCTTCGGGGCGGGGCCCTGCTCGTCGCGGGGCGCGAGCACCACCACGCCGTCGTCGTCGGACAGCACGGCGTAACCGCTCGGCACCTTCTTGAGCGTGTAGCCGGCCGGCTGCTCACCCGCGTATTCCATCAGCTCGGTGGCCGGCGTCGCACCCGGCGCGGCAGCCGGCACTTCGACGGCGCGGCCGTCCGGCGCGCCGGCGCCCCTGGTGAACGTGAAACCGACCAGCATCGCGGCGACGGCCAGCGCGGCGCTCGCGACGGTCTGCACGGCGCGGCGCCGCCGCAGGGCGCGGCGCCCGCGGGTCAGGTCCGCCTCGAGTTGCTGGATGGTGGGCGGAAGCGGCGGACCGGCGATCTCCTCGAGCCGCTGGTGCAGGTCCATCACGGTGTCACTCCTTGGGCACGAAACAGGCGGCGGGGCGGTGGGGCGGGGCGGTCCAGGACCGCGCGGAGCCGGTCCAGGGCACGCGCGGTCTGGCTCTTCACGGTGCCTTCGGAACAACCGAGCGCGTCCGCGGTCTGGGCGACGTCGAGGTCGTAGAAATAGCGGAACACCACCGCGGCGCGCATCCGCGGCGGCAGATCCCGCAGCGCCTGACGCAATCCGTCGTCGAGCCCGCCGGTCGGCAACTCGGCCTGCGGACGGTCCGGCAGCGATTCCACCGGCCGCTCCCGGCGCCGCCACAACCGGCGCCGCTCGTCGGTCAGCGCGTTCACCAGGGCGCGGCGAACGTAGCCGTCGGGATTGTCCGCGCGCTTGAACGACGACCACGCGACGTACAGCTTGGTCAGGGTGGCCTGGACCAGGTCCTCCGCGAGGTGTGGGTCGCCCGCGGTCAGCAGGGTCGCGGTTCGTACCAGGCCGGCCCGCCGGTACAGCACGAATTCGTGGAACTGCTCATCTCGCGTCGTCAAGAGCCCTCCCAATGTCTCACGCCTCCCTGACGGCTCGCGGTTCGCCAGGGTTGCATGCGGAGGAAAGTGCGGGAAGGAATCGACGATGCGGGTACGTTCGGTGACCGTGCGTCAGCGGAGCGAGGCCCAGACGACCTTGCCGGTGGGTGTGGCGGCGGCGCCCCAGTCGGTGGCGACCGCCTGGATCGTGCGCAGGCCGAAACCGCGTTCGTCGAGCGGGCGCCCGCGGTGCGGGGCGGACGGCCGGCGCAGCCGCGGTAGCCGGGGCTGACCGTCGGAGACCGCCAGGTGCAGACCGTCGCCGTGCCGGGACACCACCACGGTGATCTCCGAACCGGCGTGCTCCACCGCATTACTAACCAATTCCGACATCATCAGCCGGGCCGGGTGCAGCAGGTCCGGCCGATTCCATCGCCAGCACGCGTCGCCGACCAGGTTCCGGGCGAGCGACGCGGACTCCGGAGCGGACGGCAGATGCAGCACCAGCGGCCGGCGGTCCGACCGGATATCGGCGGCCAGCTGCGCCAGCGCGTTCTCGGCGGCACGCTCGGCGGTGATCGGGCCCTCGCCGAACACCGGTGGCGGGCTGACCCTCATGACGACCCCTTCGTCACGGTCCGGGGCGCCTGTGTTCCCGGACGTGGCGTCACCCTAAGCGGCGCCACGCCGGGAACGGAACGTCATTCCCCCGCGCGGGTGACGTTCGACGCCAATGCTGCGGCCGGCGTGCCGCGGGCGGCGAGGTTTCGGCCGGCTGCGGTCAGGGGCGGGCGTTTGCGGCAGCGTCGGAGTCGGTGACGTCGTCCAGGCCCTCACTGAGGGCGCCGGTCAGGTCGTCCGCCGGTACCTCGACGTCCTCGCGGTCCACCGAGTCGGCGCGGTCGGGCGTCGGTTCCGGGCCAGTGGCTCCACCGGCGAAGCCGTACTCATTGGGTCGATTGCCTTCCGTCTCAGCACTCATACGCGCCCTATACCCGACACGGCCCCCTTCCAACGCCCCCGCGACAGGCGCCCGGGGGTCAGTGGGGTAGGCGGGTGGCGCCGGGGCCGGGTACCGCGACGAACGGCGTGGGTGCGGTGAAGCCGCGCCGCTCGTAGGCCGCCGCGACCGCCCCGGCGACCGCGTCCGCCCCGTCCGCGTCGACCAGAGCCAGGATGCAGCCGCCGAATCCGCCCCCGGTCATCCGGGCGCCGTACGCGCCGGCGGTCAGCGCCGCCTCGACCGCCACGTCGATCTCCGGCACGGTGATCTCGAAGTCGTCGCGCATGGACGCGTGTGAGGCGGTCATCAGCGGTCCGATCTCGCGGATCCGGCCGGAGCGGAGGAGCCGGACCGTGTCCAGCACCCGCTGGTTCTCGGTGACCACGTGCCGGACCCGGCGGCGGGTCACCTCGTCCGGCAGGGATTCCAGCAGCCCGTCCAGCTCCTCGGTGCGGACGTCGCGCAGGGCCGGCACGCCCAGGATGCGGGCCGCCTCCTCGCAGGAGGTGCGCCGGGCGCCGTACTCGCCGCTGACGTGCTGGTGCGGGGCGTTGCTGTTGACCACCAGGATGGCCAGGCCCTCGGCGGCGACGTCGAACGGGATCTGTTCGACGGCCAGGGACCGGCAGTCCAGGAACAGGGCCTTGCCGGCCTGGCAGCGGATCGACGCCGACTGGTCCATGATGCCGGTCGGCGCGCCCACGTAGACGTTCTCGGCGCGCTGGGCCACCGCGGGACGGCGGCCCACCGGCAGGTCGAGTTTGCCGAGGTCGACGAGCGCGGTGAGGACCGCGGACTCGAGCGCGGCCGACGACGACACGCCGGCACCCACGGGTACGTCGGAGGCCAGTGCGATCCGGGCCGGCGGCACGTCGAAACCGGCGTCGCGCAGCGCCCACACCACGCCGGCCACGTACGCCGCCCAGCCGTCCAGCACGCCGGGCTCGGCCAGCTCGGGTTCGCCGAACCGCACGGTGCCGTCGGCGAAGTCGGAGCAGACCTGCCAGCCCTCGGGCGCCGGGCCGGCGGCCGCGACCACGCGTTCCGGCAGGGCGAACGGAAGCACGAAGCCGTCGTTGTAGTCGGTGTGCTCACCGATCAGGTTGACCCGGCCGGGTGCGGCCCAGAGACCTTCGGGCTCGTCGTCGTACGCGGTGGAGAAGGCCGACGCCGCCCGGGCGGCCACATCGTCGATCGTCATGCGCCGATCACATCACGCCACATGGTTCCGGTAGAACGTCCAGGCGTCTCCGATCATGTCCTGAAGGGTCGCCTTCTGCGGGATCCAGCCGAGATCGGCGCGCGCCTTGGCGGACGACGCCACCAGCGAGGCGGGGTCGCCCTCGCGGCGCGGTGCGATCTCCACCGGGAGGTCGGTGCCGGTGACCTCGCGCGCCACGTCGACCACCTGCTTGTTGGTGAAGCCGCTGCCGGTGCCCAGGTTGTAGATCTTGTGTTCGCCGGGGGTGGCCGCCTCCAGCGCCAGCAGGTGCGCGCGGGCCAGGTCCTCGACGTGGATGTAGTCGCGCACGCAGGTGCCGTCCAGCGTCGGGTAGTCGTCGCCGAACAGCTGCAGCTTCTCCCGCTTGCCGGCCGCCACCTGCAGCGCGATCGGGATCAGGTGGGTCTCCGGGTCGTGCCGCTCGCCGATCTCGGTGCCGTCGGGACGGATGTACGCACCGGCCACGTTGAAGTACCGCAGCGACACGGCGGCCAGCCGGTGGCCGAACGTCTCCGAGGTGAGCGCGTAGTCGAACGCCAGCTTGGTGGCGCCGTAGGTGTTGGTGGGCGCCTTCACCGCGGTCTCGGTGATCGGCAGCTCGCTGGGGTTGCCGTAGACGGCGGCGGTGGAGGAGAAGACCACCGTCGGCACTCGGGCGGCGCGCACCGCCTCCAGCAGCGCGAGCGAGGCGATCATGTTCTCGTCCCAGTACAGCTCCGGCTTGAGCATCGACTCACCGGCGGCGATCAGGCCGGCGAAGTGCAGCACCGCGTCGAAGCCGGCGTCCGGGGTGAGCACCCGGCCGGCGTCCCGGATGTCGGCCTCGACGAACGTGGCGTCCGGCGCCACCGCCTCGCGGAACCCGGTGCGCAGGTTGTCGATGACGACCACCTCGTGGCCGGCGTCGAGCAGCAGGCGGCTGGTGACGCTGCCGACGTAGCCGGCGCCTCCGGTGAGGAGCAGTTTCACGATGCTGGCCTTTCAGGGAGTACGGCGTGCAACCAGGTTCCATCATAAACGCTCAAAAGGCAACACGATCAAACAACGCCGGGTGGTTCGCAATATCTGCGTCGAGACTGACACAATGGCGCTCATGTCCGACGCCACCCCCCGCCCCCGGGTGCTCTCCGGCATCCAGCCGACCGCCGATTCGTTCCATCTCGGCAACTATCTCGGCGCTCTGCGGAACTGGGTGGCGATGCAGGACACGCACGACGCCTTCTACTGCGTGGTCGACCTGCACGCGATCACCATGGGACATGATCCGGTCGCCCTTCGTAACCGTACTCGCCTGTCGGCCGCGCAGCTGCTGGCGCTGGGACTGGATCCGGAGCGGTGCACGCTGTTCGTCCAGTCGCACGTCCCCGAGCACGCTCAGCTGGGGTGGGTGCTGAGCTGCATCACCGGTTTCGGAGAGGCCGGCCGGATGGTGCAGTTCAAGGACAAGTCCGGTAAGACGGGTGCCGACTCCACCAGCGTCGGGCTGTTCACGTACCCCATCCTGCAGGCCGCGGACATCCTGCTGTACCAGGCCGACCAGGTGCCGGTCGGCGAGGACCAGCGGCAGCACCTGGAGCTCACCCGCGATCTCGCGCAGCGGTTCAACACCCGGTACGGGCAGACCTTCACCGTGCCGTCGCCGTACATCGTGCGGGACACCGCGAAGATCACCGACCTGCAGGACCCCACCGCGAAGATGAGCAAGTCGGCGTCCTCGCCGAACGGCATCATCGAGTTGCTGGAGGAGCCGTCCCGGTCGGCCAAGAAGATCAAGTCGGCGGTCACCGACACCGGCCGGGAGATCCTGTACGACGAGCAGAACAAGCCCGGCATCAGCAACCTGCTCACCATCTACGCGGCGCTGACCATGCGCACCATCGACGAACTGCTGGAGCAGTACGACGGCCGGGGCTACGGCGACCTGAAGAAGGACCTGGCCGACGCCGTGGTCAACTTCGTCAAGCCGGTGCAGGAACGCACCCGGGCCTACCTCGAGGACCCCGGTTACCTCGACAAGGTGCTGGCGGTCGGCGCGGAGAAGGCGCGGGCCGTGTCCGCGGGCACGCTCGAGACGGCGTACCGGAACGTGGGCTTTCTTCCCCCGGCGCGTGAGGCCTGAGCCGGGTGGCGGAGGACACGACCCGGATCGGCGTCGCGATCGACATCCCGGAGCCCTGGGGTACGACGCTGACCCGCCGCCGCGCCGAGGCCGGTGATCCGCAGGCCGCGTACACCCCGGCGCACGTCACGCTGCTCGGGCCGACCGAGGTGGCGGCCGGGGCCCTGCCGGCGGTGGAGAAGCAGCTGGAGCGGATCGCGGCGGCGCACCGGCCGTTCACCATCCAGCTGCGCGGCACCGGCACCTTCCGGCCGATCACCGAGGTGGTGTTCGTGACGCTGGCGATGGGCATCAGCGAGTGCGAGCTGCTCGCCGAGGCGATCGCCGCGGCCGAGGGGGTGAACCGCGCCGCCCGGTTCCCGTACCACCCGCACGTGACCGTGGCGCAGGACGTGCCGGCACCGGCCCTGGACGCGGTCTTCGAGGATCTGGCCGACTTCTCCTGCCGGTTCGACGTCTCCTCGTTCACGCTGTTCTCGCACGGTGGCGAGGGCCCGTGGCGGCCCCGGCGTGACTTCCCGCTTGGCGGCTGAGGACTTGGGTACATTCACGCGGTGAACGCCATCGACCGCGGGTACGACGCGGTGGAAGCGCGGATCATGGTGCTGCGGCGACGCTCGCGTCACTTCGACCATCTCTGCCGGGCGCTGTTGCGCTTCTGGGAGGCCCAGGGCGGGCGGCTGGCCGCGGCGATCGCGTACTACGGCTTCTTCGCCATCTTTGCGCTGCTGCTCATCGGCTATTCGATCTTCGGCATCCTGCTGAACAACAACCCCGACCTGTTCGACATCGTCCGCCAGTTCCTCCGCGAGAACCTGCCGTTCCTGGACCTGCGCCAGATCGTGGACAGCGGCCGTACCGTCGGGGTGGTCGGTCTGCTGGGTCTGATCTTCACCGGCGTGGCCTGGGTCGAGGCCATCCGCTCCTCGCAGCGGCTGATCTGGCGGCTGAACGAGCAGCCCGGGTACGTCGGCGTGCGCCAGCTGCTGGATCTGCTGGTCGGCATCGGCGTCCTGCTCCTGCTCGCCTCCTCGGTGCTCGCGGTGTACGGCCTGGAGCGGCTGCTGGCCTGGCTCGCCGACGGCCGGGTCGGTTTCGTGCTGTCCGCGATCAGCCTGATCCTCTCCATCGCGATCAACATGCTGCTGGCCGCGGCGCTGCTGGCCGCCGTGCCGCGGCTGCGGATGACCGTCCGGCGGCTGGCCCCGCCGGTGCTCCAGGTCGGGCTGGGGGTCTGGCTGCTCAACACGGTGGGCCGGTCGTTCGTCGGGCTGGTCCAGGAGAACCCCGCGTACGGCCTGGTCGCCAGCGCCGTCGGGGTACTGGTCTACCTGTACGTCTTCAACCAGTTGCTGCTGTTCGGCGCGGCCTGGGCGGCGACCAGCCCGCACGGCCGGGTGGTGGACCTGTCGGCCGACGACAAGACCGCTCCGGTCGGGCAAAACACCTGGATCCGGCACCGCAGCCCGCAATGATGGGCCGGTGGGCACTCTCATCACGCTGAGCCTCCCGCCGGACTCGCCGGTGGCCGGCCTGCCGTGGGTCATCACCATCGGTGCGCTGGGTGACGAGGAGGACTGGGAACCGGTGGTGTGCGGCCCGTACGAGCGCGCGCACGCGCTGGCGCTGGCCCAGGCGGTGGTCGCGGACGAGGACCTGATGGCCGTGGTCGAACCGCTGTTGCCGCTGGTCGACGCGGAGGCCATCCGGGACGAGGTCGAGCTGGCCCGGGCGGCGGCCGACCCCGATGGCGCCGGGCCGGCGAAGGCGGCCGACCAGTGGCAGGAGTCCGGCGTGGAACGCGGGCCGGCGCCGACCGCCGCCGAGGTGCGGGCCGGCTTCGCCCGGATCGCGGCCCGGCTGCCGGGTTCGGTCAGCCCGGGTTGAGCAGCGCGCGTACCCCGCGCAGGTAGGTGTCCTTGTCGGGGTGGCCGAGGAAGAGCCGTTGCAGCGCGAACCCGGGTATCAGGCCGAACAGCACGCTCGCGGCCGCCTCCACGTCGGTGTCCGGCGCGAGTTCGCCGCGCTCGACCGCCCGGCGGGCCAGCGTCACGTACGCCTCCCGCATCCCCTGGTAGCGGTGCCGGACGATCTCCCGGATCGCCGGGTCCAACGTGGCCTCGCCCCACACCTGCACCGCGAGCGGGAAGTTGCCGTTCTCCCCGACCTGGACGTTGATCGCGTCGAAGACCTCGCTCAGCGCCTCGACCAGCGGAGGAGCCGGCTCCCGGGTGGACACCTCCTGCAGGAGCGCGGTGATGCCGCCGGCGACCGACTCGGCGATGGCATTGATGATCTCGTTCTTCGATTTGAAGTAGCGGTACACGGCGCCGACCGACAGCCCGGCCTCGGCGATCAGATCCTGCATGGTCGTGTTGTGCAGGCCGTTGCGGAGGAAGCAGGTCCGGGCGGCGACCAGGATCTGCTCCCGGCGGGCGATGAGGTGGTCCTCGGATACACGTGGCACGGGGCACAGTGTAAAACGAACGCTCGTTCTTGACACCCGGCCGGGTGGGGAGCACGCTCTTCTTAAGAGAACGAGTATTCGTTTTAGGAGAAGACCATGCGCGCCAACCCGATCCGCCTCGGTGTCCTGATCGCCCTCGTCGTGGTGGCCCTGCAGGCCCTGCTCGTGCCGCTCTTCGCCGGTCCGGCCGGCAACCTCGCGCCCCGCGACCTGCCGCTCGCGGTCGCCGGGCCACCGCCCGCCGTCGCCGCGCTCACCGGCAGACTCGAGTCCGGGCATCCCGGCGCGTTCGCCGTCACGGTGGTCGCCGACGGCGCGGCCGCCGACGCGGCGATCCGCGACCGCGACGTGTACGGCGCCCTGGTGCTCGGTCCCGCCGGGCCGGAACTGCGCGTGGCCTCGGGCGCCTCGCCCACGGTCGCGACGCTGCTCACCCAGGCCGCCGCCGGGCTGGGCGACGGCACTCCGGTCCCGGTCCGCGACGTCGTGCCGGCCGACGCCGACGACCCCCGCGGCACCGGATTCGCCTCCAGCTTCCTCCCGCTCGCGATGACCGCGATGCTGGCCGGCGTGCTGATCTTCCTGCAGGTCCGGCGGCGCTCCGCGCGGTTGCTCGCGCTCGGCACGTTCGCCGTGCTGGCCGGACTCGCCGGGGCCGCGGTCCAGCAGTACTGGCTCGGCGTGCTGCCCGGCGACTACCTGCCCGCCGCGGGCGTCGTCGGCCTCTTCTCGCTCGCCGTCGCGGCCACCGTCACGGGGCTGGGTGCGGTCGCGGACCGGGCCGGGGTGGCCCTCGGCGCGGTGACCGTCTTCCTGGTCGGCAACGCGCTGTCCGCGGTCGGCTCGGCCGCCGAGCTGCTGCCGCAGCCGTGGGGCGAGATCGGCCAGTGGCTGCCGATCGGCGCCGGCGGGACGCTGCTCCGCTCCGCGGCGTTCTTCGGCGGCAACGGCGGCGCGGCCGCCGCCTGGCTGCTCACCGGGTACGCGGTGGTCGGGCTGCTCCTGGTCGCGGGGGGCCGGCGCGGTCTCGCCGCCCGGAGCGAGCCGGTCCCGGCGGCGCCGGAACCCGAGCACGCCCTGGCCCGCTGACCCGGCCACCGACCTCGCCGGACGGAGAGGCCGCCATACTGGTCGCGTGGTGATCACGCGCCGGTGGGCGGCCTTCCTCGTTGCGGTCGGTGTCTGGAACTGGGCGATCTGGCCGGGCTTCATCTCCCGGACGCTCCGGGACGACCGCGCCTTCGCGGCCGGCTCGCCGACCGCGTTCTTCTGGGTGCACGCGCTGATCATCGGTGGCTCGCTGGCCCTCGGGACCGTCGCCGGGGTGCTCGGCATCCGCGCCTGGCGGGCGAACCGGCGTACCGAAGGATCGACGGTGGCCCCCGCTGGAGTGCCGAAAGATTAACGGCAGGTTTCGCGGTGAGCGGGCAATTCGCGCCCCAAGCGCGCTAAAGCGACGTTAAGGCCGGGGCGGAGTCGCGAGCAGGTAACGGTGCGCCAACAGTCCGGTCCGAATTCCTGACGCTGCTGTGGCCTGCGCGTACGGTAGCGCCCGAGACTCACCGCGAGGTGTCGGTGTGCAGCGGAAGGAGGGCGTCTTGCGCCCAGTACGTGGGAAGCGGATCGTGGCGATTCTCGCGGCCGGTGGGTTGACGCTCGCCGCCGCAGCCTGTGGTGACGCTCCCGATGAGACCCCGAGCGCCGGCAGCAGCAGCGCCGCCTCCGGCGCCGCCTACAAGGCCTGCATGGTGACGGACACCGGCGGCATCGACGACCGGTCGTTCAACGCCTCCGCCTGGGCCGGCATGGAAGGCGCCAAGGCCCAGCAGAGCAACGTCGAGCCGGAGTACACGGCGTCCTCGGACGAGGCCGCCTACGAGCCCAACCTCCGCGGCTACGTGACCAAGAAGTGCAACTTCATCCTCGCGGTCGGCGGCCTGATGGGCCCGGCCACCACGAAGATCGCGAAGGAGAGCCCGAACCAGCAGTTCGGCATCGTGGACAGCGCGGTCGAGGGCGCGCCGAACGTGTACCCGATGCAGTTCGCCACCCAGGAGGCCGCGTTCCTCGCCGGCTACCTGGCCGCGGGCTTCTCCAAGACGCAGAAGGTGGCGACGTACGGCGGCCTGAAGATCCCGCCGGTCACCGTGTTCATGGACGGCTTCTACGACGGCGTGCAGCACTACAACAAGACGAAGAGCAAGACCGTCGCGGTGCTCGGCTGGGACAAGGCCAAGCAGAACGGCACGTTCGCCGAGACGTTCACCGACCAGAACAAGGGCAAGGCGATCACCAACACGTTCGCCGCGCAGGGCGCCGACGTGATCATGCCGGTCGCCGGCGGCACCGGCCTGGGCACCGCGGACGTCGCCCGCGCCTCCGGTGGCAAGACCTCGGTCATCTGGGTCGACCAGGACGGCTGCCAGAGCGCCCAGCAGTACTGCGACGTCTTCCTGACCACCGTGGTCAAGAACATCAAGGACGCGGTGCAGCAGGCCGTGGTCACCGGCGCCGCCAACCAGCCGCTCAACGCCACCCCGGGTTACCTGGGCACGCTGGAGAACAACGGCGTCTCGCTGGCGCCGTACAACTCCTTCGAGTCGAAGGTCGACGCCGCGCTCAAGGGCGAGGTCGACAAGCTCAAGGCGGACATCGTCGCGGGCACCGTGAAGGTCGAATCGGCCAACGCGCCGAAGTGACGGTGCGCTGAGGCAGGTTTTTCCGGCCGTCGCACGGCCGTGGGATCTTTCCCGCGGCCGGGCGGCGGCCGTGTGCCACGTCCTTTGTTAAGTTCCTCGCGTTGAGCGTCCCCGTCGGCAGGAGATTCCGCTGAGACTCGAACTGCGCGGCATCACCAAGCGCTTCGGCGACCTGGTGGCCAACGACCACATCGACCTGACCGTCGAGCCCGGCGAGGTGCACGCGCTGCTCGGCGAGAACGGCGCCGGCAAGTCGACGCTGATGAACCAGTTGTACGGCCTGCTGCAGCCGGACTCCGGGGAGATCGTCGTCGACGGCACGCCCCGGACGTTCCGCAGCCCGCGGGACGCCATCGCGGCCGGCATCGGCATGGTGCACCAGCACTTCATGCTGGTGCCCGTGTTCACCGTCGCGGAGAACATCGCGCTCGGCGCCGAGGAGACCCGCGGCGGCCCGCTCGGCTGGCTGGACCGGCGCCGCAGCCGCCGCGACGTCCTGGAGACCTCCCAGCGGTACGGCCTGCCGGTCGACCCGGACGCGCTGGTGGAGAACCTGCCGGTCGGCGCGCAGCAGCGGGTGGAGATCGTCAAGGCACTCACCCGCGACGTCGACCTGCTGATCCTGGACGAGCCCACCGCCGTGCTCACCCCGCAGGAGACCGAGGACCTGCTCGCGGTCATGCGCGGGCTGGCCGAGTCGGGCAAGTCCGTCGTCTTCATCACCCACAAGCTCAAAGAGGTCCGGGCCATCGCGGACCGGATCACCGTGATCCGCCGCGGCCGGACGGTCGGGACCGCGACGCCGGACACCGCGGAGGACGAACTCGCCGCGTTGATGGTCGGGCGCGCGGTCAGCCTCGAGGTGCAGAAGACCCCGGCCGAGCCGGGCCGGCCGGTGCTGAAGCTCTCCGGGCTGATCGTCGAGGACGACCGCGGCGTCCGCGCGGTGGACGGCGTCGACCTCGTGGTGCACGCCGGCGAGGTGCTCGGCGTCGCGGGCGTGCAGGGCAACGGCCAGACCGAACTGGTGGAGGCGGTGCTGGGCCTGCGGCCGCCCCGGGCCGGCACCATCCAGGTCGACAACGAGGACCTGGTCGGCATGAGCACCAAGCGGATCCTCCGCTCCGGAGTCGGGTACGTGCCCGAGGACCGCAGCACCGACGGCGTGGTCAAGGAGTTCACCGTCGCCGAGAACCTGGTGCTCGACATGTACGACCGGGCGCCGTACGGCAACGCGTTCCGTCTCGACGCGCGGGCCATCGCCACCTCGGCGGCGGAGCGGATCAAGCAGTTCGACGTCCGTACCCCCTCCGCGGACGCCGCGGTCGGCACGCTCTCCGGCGGCAACCAGCAGAAGGTCGTGGTGGCCCGGGAGATGTCCCGGCCGCTGCGGCTGTTCATCGCCGCCCAGCCCACCCGCGGCGTGGACGTCGGCTCGGTGGAGTTCATCCACAGCCGGATCGTGCACGAGCGCGACGTCGGGACCGCCGTGCTGGTGGTGTCGAGCGAGCTGGACGAGATCATCGGGCTGGCCGACCGGATCGCGGTCATGTACCGCGGGCGGATCCTGGCGATCGTCTCGCCGGACACCCCGCGCGAAGAGATCGGCCTGCTGATGGCCGGGATCACCGACGGTTCCGCCGCCCCGGAGCCCGGGACGCCCGGGGCCGCAGAGAAGGGCACCACGTGACCACCGACGACGCCGTCGCCACCGAGCAGGCGCCACCACCGGCACCGAAGAAGGACGAGCCCGGCGACTCGTTCCTCAGCCACTTCGTGCACAACCTGTGGGCGGCGAACACGTTCACCGTCACGGTGCTGTCCATCCTGCTGGCGCTGCTGATCGGCGCCGTCCTCATCGTGGTGTCCGACTCCGCGGTGCTGGACACGTTCGGCTACTTCACCGCGCGCCCGTCCGACGCGCTGACCGCCAGCTGGAACGCGGTCAGCACGGCGTACGCGGACCTGTTCAAGGGCGCCGTCTTCGACCCGGAGACGGTGCGCACCGGCACCTGGCGGGAGGCGCTCGCCCCGATCTCCGAGACGCTCACGTACGCCGCGCCGCTGGTCTTCACCGGTCTGTCGGTCGCGGTGGCGTTCCGCGGCGGCCTGTTCAACATCGGCGGCCAGGGCCAGGCGGTCATCGGCACCATCGCGGCCGCGGTGGCCGGCTTCTCGTTCGGCCTGCCGATCGTGCTGAACCTGCTGGTGGCGCTGATCGTCGGGCTGGCCGGCGGCGCGCTGTGGGGCTTCATCCCGGGCATCCTCAAGGCGCGCACCGGTGCCCACGAGGTGATCACCACGATCATGCTGAACTACACCGCCGGACTGTTCCTGACCTGGCTGATCCTGCAGAAGGGCGTGCAGGATCCGGGACGCACGGACGCGATCAGCAAGGCGGTGGCCGAGTCGGCGCAGCTGCCCTCGCTCGGCGGCGCGCTGCGGGTCAACCTCGGCATCGTGCTCGCCGTGCTGGTCACCGCGGCCGTCGCCTGGATGCTGAACCGGTCCGCGTTCGGCTTCGAGCTGCGGGCGGTGGGTGCCAACCCGGCCGCCGCCAGGACCGCGGGGATCAGCGTCGGTAGGACGTACACCCTGCTGATGGTCGTGGCCGGCGGCCTCGCCGGCCTGGGCGGGGCGACCCAGGTGCTGGGCACCGCCTACTCCCTGACCCCGGCCGTGGCCGGCAACATCGGCTTCGACGGCCTGCTCGTCGCGCTGCTCGGCCGCAACCGGCCGTGGGGCACGCTGCTCGCCGCGGTGCTGTTCGGCGCGCTGCGCGCCGGCGGCAACCGGATGCAGTCGTTCAGCGGGATCTCGCTGGAACTGGTCACCGTGCTGCAGGCGCTGATCGTCATCTTCATCGCCGCACCCGCCCTGGTGAAAACGATCTTCCACCTGCGCGCCGCCCGCTCCGCACGGCTCGGCGCCTCGATGGCGAAGGGCTGGTGAGCCACATTTCCACGGCAACGGAACAGGATCTGGCGGAAGCCACCGCCCCGAAGCGGTTCTGGAACCGGCAGCGCCGCCTCGGCACCGCGCTGGTCGCGATCGGAGTGCTGGCCGCGGCCCTGTTCGGTGCGCTGGCGCCGTCCGAGACCGCCCGCTTCACGCTCAGCGAGGACGCCGAGGGCGCCGCGCTCAGCATCAACGGCCAGCTCGGCGCCGTCCTCTTCGGCATCGTCGCGATCGGCGCCGGCGTGGCACTGCTCGTCGGCGTGGCCAAGCGGTGGCAGACCACGCTGCTCGGCCTCGGCATCGTCGGGTTCGTGCTGTCCTTCCTGTGCTGGCAGGTGGCGGGCAAGTTCATGCCGCTGGTGGACACCGCCAGCGGCTCGCTGGAACTCGCCCTGCCGCTGATCCTCGGCGCGCTGGCCGGCGTGCTCGGCGAACGCTCCGGCGTGGTCAACGTGGCCATCGAGGGCCAGTTCCTGATGGGCGCGTTCGCCGCCGCGCTGGTCGGCACGATGGCCACCAGCGTCTGGTTCGGCCTGCTCAGCGCGGCCGTGGGCGGCGCGCTGATCGCCGCCATGCTGGCCGTGCTGGCCATCCGGTTCCTGGTCGACCAGGTGGTGGTCGGCATCGTGCTGAACCTGTTCGCGGTCGGCGTCACCGGCTTCCTCTACGAGCGGCTGATGCAGCCGGACGCGCAGTCGTACAACACGCCGCCGCAGATGGAGACGTGGCGGATTCCGGTGCTGGCCGACATCCCGGTGATCGGCCCGGTGCTGTTCGAGACGAACTTCCTGGTCTGGCTGGCCCTGATCCTGGTCGTCGCGATCCACTTCGGGCTCTCCCGGACCCGGTGGGGCCTGCGTACCCGGGCGGTCGGCGAACACCCCACCGCGGCCGACACGGTGGGCATCCGGGTACGCGGCCTGCGCTACGCCAACGTGCTGGTCGGCGGTCTCGTCGCGGGCGCCGGCGGTGCGTACTTCACGCTGGTCGCCACCGGCAGCTTCACCAAGAACATGACGTCCGGCGCCGGCTTCATCGCCCTGGCCGCGCTCATCTTCGGCCGGTGGACGCCGGTCGGGGCGCTGGGGGCGGCGCTGTTCTTCGGGTTCGCGCAGAAGCTGGCCACCTACCTGAGCGCGGTGGGCAGCCCGGTGCCCAGCCAGTTCCTCAACATGCTGCCCTACCTCGCGACGATCGTCGCGGTGGCCGGGCTGGTCGGCCGGGTACGGGCGCCGGCCGCGGACGGTCAGCCGTATCTCAAGTCCTGACACCGGGGCGCCGCGCTCTCTCTTGAGGCGTGGCGCTCCGGGTTGGGTGGGTGCTGCTGCTTCCCCGGGGGTCCGGCCGTATCGACGCCGGTGCGGGGAGTGCCGTGTCGGCCGGGTGGGTGGGGCAGAATCGTGGGATGGAGATCGACTGGGAGGCGTTGCGGGAGGCGGCCATCGGGGCCATGCGACTTGCGTATGCGCCCTACTCGGACTTTCCGGTGGGCGTGGCCGGGCTGGTCGACGACGGCCGGGTGGTGGTCGGCTGCAACGTGGAGAACGCGTCGTACGGCGTGGGCCTGTGCGCGGAGTGTGGCCTGGTGAGTTCGCTGCACGCCACCGGGGGCGGGCGGCTGGTGGCGATCTCCTGTGTCGATGCGACCGGCGCGCCGCTGATGCCGTGCGGGCGGTGCCGGCAGCTGCTGTACGAGCACGGCGGCGCCGACTGCCTGGTGGAGGCGGATCCGCGGCCGCTGCGGATGGCGGAACTGCTGCCGCACGCGTTCGGGCCGGACGACCTGGACAAGGTGAACGGGCCGGCCGCGGTGCCCGAGGTGCCGACCCGGCTGGCGAAGTGGCGGGGCCGCGGCACCGTCTTCGTGCACCCGGACCTGTCCGGCGGCGAGCAGATCTGGACCGGCTACTGGGAGCGGTCCGGTGGCAGTTCCGACGCGGCGGACGCGGAGAAGGGCGTGCTCGAGGAGGGCCCCAACTTCCCGACCGCGGCCGCGGCGGTGCGGTGGGCCAAGGTGCGTACCCCGCGGATCGTGGTGGTGGACGCGGCCGGCGCGTTGTCCTGGGCCGGCGAGGGTGAACCGCCCGAAGGTATCGGCAACCGGTGGGACGGCGCCTAACCTGAGCGGGTGCTGGGACGGCCACGGCCGGGACGGCGACGCGGCAGGATGAGGACGAACGCGGCGGGGACGAAGAGGTGGTCATGAGCGAGTTCGCGGCGGTGGACGTCATCCGGGCCAAGCGGGACGGGCACGCGCTGTCCGAGGCGCAGATCGACTGGGTGGTGGACGCGTACACCCGGGGTGTGGTCGCCGACGAGCAGATGTCGGCGCTCGCCATGGCGATTCTGCTGCGCGGGATGACGTCCGCGGAGATCGCCCGGTGGACCGCGGCGATGATCGCCAGTGGGGAACGCCTGGACCTGTCCGCGGTGTCCCGGCCGACCGCGGACAAGCACTCCACCGGCGGCGTCGGCGACAAGATCACGCTGCCGCTCACGCCGCTGGTGGCGGCGTGCGGCGCGGCCGTGCCCCAGCTGTCCGGGCGCGGGCTGGGGCACACCGGCGGCACGCTGGACAAGCTGGAGTCGGTTCCGGGGTGGCGGGCGACGCTGAGCAACGACGAGTTCGTCCGCCAGCTGCAGCAGGTGGGCGCGGTGATCTGCGCGGCCGGCGAGGGACTCGCCCCGGCCGACCGCAAGTTGTACGCCCTGCGCGACGTCACCGGGACCGTCGAGGCGATCCCGCTGATCGCCAGCTCGATCATGAGCAAGAAGATCGCCGAGGGCACCGGCGCGCTGGTGCTGGACGTCAAGGTGGGCACCGGGGCGTTCATGAAGGACCTGGACCAGGCCCGCGAACTCGCCCGGACGATGGTGGAGCTGGGCCGGGACAGCGGGGTGACCACGGTGGCGTTGCTGACCGACATGTCCACGCCGCTCGGTCTCGCGGTGGGCAACGCGGTCGAGGTGGCCGAGTCGGTCGAGGTGCTGGCCGGCGGCGGGCCGCGGGACGTGGTGGAACTGACCCTGGCGCTGGCCCGGGAGATGCTCGACGCGGCCGGCCTGCGTGACGCCGACCCGGCCAAGGTGCTGGAGTCCGGCGCGGCGATGGACACCTGGCGGGCGATGATCTCGGCGCAGGGCGGCGATCCGGACGCGCCGCTGCCGGTGGCGCGGGAGACCGAGGTGCTGCGGGCCGAGCGGGACGGGGTGGTCGCCGCAATCGACGCGTACGGGATCGGGGTCGCCGCCTGGCGGCTGGGCGCCGGCCGGGCCCGCAAGGAGGATCCGGTCAGCTTCGGCGCCGGGGTGGTGCTCAAGGTGCGGCCGGGTGACCCGGTCCGGGCCGGTGATCCGCTGCTGGAGCTGCGTACCGACGAACCGGGCCGGATCGCGGCGGCGCGGGCCGTCGCCGCACCCGCCGTCGTGGTCGCGGAGACCGCGCAAGCCCCGGCACCGCTGCTGATCGACCGCATCGCCTGATCGGCGATGACCAAAGCCGCGCCCGACCCCCGCGCCGTCCGGGAAGCCAGCCTGGACGAGCTGGAACGGCTGGGTCTGCCGCTGCCGCCGGCCGGGTTCCCGCTGGTCTGGGAGCCCGGTGACGGGGTCGACCTGCGGCCCACCCGGGAGATCGAGGCCCGGGTGGCGGTGCTGCACGTGGTGGTGGCCCGCTGCTTCGGCATGCCCACCGACCTCGCCATGGGCTGGCTGCTCAACTCGCACCTGGTGGAGGCCGTGACGCCGCCGGAGTGGCAGTTCGTGGTCGGCGGGAAGGGCGATCACCGCTCGTTCGTGCTGCACTACGACGCCGTCTTCGCGCTGGCCTGGCTGCTCGGGCTGAGCCGGCACCTGGACCCGGTCGCGGTGCCCGAGGACCGGCTGATGCAGCAGATGCCGGACCTGCCGGGCGGCGAGTCGTTCGAGAGCTGGCGGTCCCGGTCGCTGGTGGCGCCCCGGGACGCGGTCGAGGCGGCGGTGCTGCTCGACCTTTACTACTGCCTGGACTGGGCATTCCAGGAGGTGGAGAGTGCGGGCCGGCCGGTGCCCGGTGAGATCAACGCGAACGCCGTCGGGCAGCGGCGCTGGGCGCTGGAGTGGGCGGTGGTGTTCTCCGGGCCGTACCACGACCGGGCGCCGGGCTGGGAAGAGGTCGACCTGTCCGTCTGAGCCCACCCGCGGCGGAAACCCATGCAAGTTCCTTACCTGAGGTCAGGCCGGGCGGTACACGGTGAGGTCGACGGCCGCGGTGACCGGCACGTCGTGCTCCGGAAGATCGCCGGCCCGGACGTGCCGGGCGCTCGGCGTCATGCCGACCAGCGTGCGCAGGTCGGCGCCGGCCAGGTGCAGGGTACGGCGGTGGGTGGTCGTCCCGGCGGCGGTGAAGTGGCCGCCGAGGTGGTCGGCGAGCCGTTCCGCCTTGTCCGGGTCCACCCGGATCAGGCCCAGCGTGCCGACCAGCTCGTGCAGGTGGTCCGCGGCCGGCGTGACGACCAGCAGCGCGCCGCCGGGGCGCAGCACCCGCCGGAACTCGGCGGCGTTCCGCGGCGCGAACACGTCCAGGACCAGCGCGGCGGACGCGTCCGCGAGCGGCAGCCGGCGCCACAGGTCGCAACGCACCGCGCCGGCCCGCTGGTGCGCCCGGGCGGCCCGCCGCAGGGCCGGCTTGGAGACGTCCAGGCCCACCCCGACGGCGCCGGGCAGGGCCTGCAGGACGTGCCCGAGGTACCAGCCGGTGCCGGTGCCGGCGTCCAGCACCGGTCCGTCGCCGGCCGGCCGGTGTGCCGCGGCGGCCTCGGCGAGCGCGGCGGCGATGAAGTCGTAGTGGCCGGCGGCCAGGAACTCCGCCCGGTCGGCGACCATCGGGACGGAGTCGCCCTGGTGCGGCACCCGGCCGGCGGTCAGGTCCACGTACCCCTGCCGGGCGATGTCGAAGGTGTGCCCGCGCGGGCAGCGCAGTGACCCCGCCCCGGCCCGCGCCACCGCGCCCTCGCACACCGGGCAGCGCAGGTACGGCAGTGCTCCGTCGATCATTGCCGGGATACCTCTATCGTCGTCTGATGGCCGCCATCACCGCAGAAGACATCGTCAAGGCTCCCAAGGCGCTGCTGCACGACCACCTCGACGGAGGACTGCGGCCGGGAACGATCGTGGACCTGGCCGGCGCCGTGGGCCACGAACTGCCCGAGCGGGACCCGGTCCGGCTCGGCGAGTGGTTCGTCGCCGCCGCCGATTCCGGGTCGCTGGAACGCTACCTGGAGACGTTCGAGCACACCGTGGCGGTGATGCAGACCGAGGAAGGGCTGCACCGGGTGGCCCGGGAGTGCGCCGAGGACCTGGCCGCGGACGGCGTGGTCTACGCCGAGGTGCGGTTCGCGCCGGAGCAGCACCTGGAGCGCGGGCTGAACCTGGACCAGGTGGTGGAGGCGGTCCGTGCCGGGTTCGCCGCCGGCTCCGCCGAGGCGGCCGCCCAGGGCCGGCGGATCCGGGTCGGCATCCTGTTGACCGCGATGCGGCACGCCGCCCGGTCGCAGGAGATCGCCGAGCTGGCGGTGCGGTTCCGGGACGCCGGCGTGGTGGGCTTCGACATCGCCGGGGCCGAGGCGGGCTACCCGCCCACCCGGCACCTGGACGCGTTCGAGTATCTGCAGCGGGAGAACTTCCACTTCACCATCCACGCCGGCGAGGCGTTCGGGCTGCCGTCGATCTGGCAGGCGATCCAGTGGTGCGGCGCGGACCGTCTGGGGCACGGGGTACGGATCGTCGACGACATCAACGGCGGCGTCCCGCACCCCGGTGCGGTGACCGCGACCGGGGGCACCGAGTCGGCGCCTCCGCTGCTCGGCCGGCTCGCCGCTTACGTCCGGGACAAGCGCATCCCGCTGGAACTGTGCCCGTCGTCCAACGTGCAGACCGGCGCCGCGCCGTCGATCGCCGAGCATCCGATCGGGCTGCTGCACGATCTCCGGTTCCGGGTCACGGTGAACACCGACAACCGGCTGATGAGCGGAACGTCCATGTCGCGGGAGATGGCGCTGCTGGTCGAGGCGTTCGGGTGGGGCTGGGCGGAACTGCAGTGGCTGACGATCAACGCGATGAAGTCGGCGTTCATCCCGTACGACGAGCGGCTGACCATCATCAACGAAGTGATCAAGCCGGCGTACGCGAAACTGATCCCGTGAAATCCGGATTAGCGGCTTAATACCGGACACGGCCCTACTTTCGTTCCAGGAAACTGGCGATTCGGTCAGTCGGCTCATCCGATCGGACACATTGCTGTCTACAAACACTGCACAATCCGGCATCTTGCCTTGCCGTGGATCGCCGTGCGAGTAATCGTTCGTGCTGCCCTGTCCGCATGGACGGGGCTCGGTCGAAGGCGCGACCCCCGCGCGTCGTCGGTCGTTGGGAGTGACCGTGAGAGACGCAGAAATATACGAGCAGTAACGACTTGGCCGACGATGTCCAACTCCACCGGAGCAACATCGCATCACACAGGCGGTCCGGGTCGGGCTGGTCTTTCTCTTTGACACTCGTCGTGATGGAATCTCGGGGGCCCGACCCGGCGAGTCGGCCACGTGCGGCACTCGGTCAGCCGACGATCGAGTCCGAATCAGGAGGACGGTGACGTGAGCAAGCGCCCCAAGACGGCGAACGCTGTCATGTCGCGTCTCAGCCGACCGGCCGGCCGGCTGCGGGATCTCCCCATCTGGTCGAAGCTCGGCCTGATCATGCTGGTACCCACGCTCGCCACGGTCATCGTCGGCGTGAGTGGTCTGGTGGACCACATCAACGAGGCCAGCAACGCCGAGCGTGCCCGCACGCTCGCCGTGTTGTCACAGGCCGCCGGTGGTCTCGTCGATCAGCTGCAGGACGAGCGTGCGTACGGCGTGATGATCGCGACGACCCGTGCCAACACCCCGGACCGGGCCAAGGTGGCCAAGCTGTACGGCGGCGAGCATGCCCAGGTGGATGCCGCCAAGGTGCCGTATTCGCAGCAGAAGGCCGCGCTGGAAGAGGTGCCCGACAAGGTCGAGGTGCTGGTCCGGCGTCTCGACAACAACCTGGGTGAGCTGCCCGCGGTCCGCAGTCAGGTGGCCAACGGCCAGCGTGATCTCCAGGACGTCGAGGAGACCTACGGCCGGATCATCAACGACCTGCTGGACGTCCGCGACGCCTCGGCGCAGCTGGCCGCCGACACCACGCTGAGTGACCACATGCGTGCGGCTGCCGCCGTGGCCCGGGCCAAGGACTACATCTCCCAGCAGCGCAACGTCGGCCTCAAGGTGGTCGCCGAGGGCGAGTTCAGCGTGCCGCTGCGCCGCCAGTTCGTTCTCACCGACACCGGCTACTCGATCGCCGACGCCACGCTCCGCTCGGTCGGCAGCGACGTCGAACAGCAGATGTTCGCCCGGACGGTGAGCGGCCCGAACAAGACCGCGGCAACCAACCTGACCGTGCAGCTGCAGAACCTCGAGGGCACCAACGCCAGCGCGATCCCGTTCAACCGGGACCAGTGGGAAACCGCGATGACGGGCTACAACAAGCTCTTCCGCACGGTCGAGACGGGCTTCGACAAGATCATCGTGGACGAGTCCACCGCCCTGCGGGACAAGGTGCAGCGCCAGGTCTTCCTGGAGACCAGCATCCTGCTCGGCATGCTGCTGCTGGCCATCCTGTTCGCCTGGCTGGTGGCCCGGTCGATGGCCCGCTCGCTGCGCGAACTGCGCCAGGGCGCGCTCTCGGTCGCCCAGTTCGGGCTGCCGCACGCGGTCAACCGGCTCCGCGACCCGGCGCTGTCCGCGTCGCTCACCCCGGCGCAGGTTGCCGACCAGGTGGCCGAGCCGCTGCCGGTGCGCAGCCGGGACGAGTTCGGGCAGGTGACCGAGGCGTTCAACGCGGTCCACCTGGAAGCCGTCCGCACCGCGGCCGAGCAGGCCGCGCTGCGTGCCTCCGTCGCGACCATGTTCGTCAACCTGGCCCGCCGTTCGCAGATCCTGGTCGACCGGCTGATCGGTCACCTCGACCGGCTGGAGCGCGGCGAGGAGGACCCGGACCGGCTGGCGGAACTCTTCCAGCTCGACCACCTGGCCACCCGAATGCGCCGGAACGACGAGAACCTTCTGGTGCTCGCGGGCGCCGACTCCACCCGTGTGCAGCGCGAGCCGGCCGCCCTGATCGACGTGCTGCGCGCCGCGCAGTCCGAGGTCGAGCACTACACGCGCATCGAGTTCGGCATGATTGACCGGGACATCGAGGTGGCCGCGCACGCGGTCAACGACATGGTCCACCTGGTCGCCGAGCTGTTCGACAACGCGACCGCGTTCTCCCCGCCGAACTCCACCGTGCTGGTGGAGGCCCGCCGCCTCGGCGACGGCGCGATCCTGTCGGTGGAGGACCGCGGCATCGGCATCAGCCGCGAGCAGTTGCGCGACCTGAACGAGCGGCTGGCCAACCCGCCCACGGTGGACGTCGCCGTCTCCCGGATGATGGGCCTGGTCGTGGTCGCCCGGCTGGCGAACCGGCACAGCGTCAAGGTGGAACTGCGCCCGGCCGACAACGAGCGGGGCACCGTGGCCGAGGTCGGCCTGCCGCTCAGCGTGCTGGTCACCACGTCGGCGGCCGGTCGGCTGCAGGCCACCGCGCACGCCGGCGCCCCGCAGTTCGGTGACGGACCGCAGGCGCCGTCCCGGCCGCAGTTCGCCGAGCCGCTGGCGCTGGAGAGCGGCTCGTCCCGCGGCGGGTTCCAGGGCGGGCGCCCGTTCGACCCGAACCCGCCGATGCACTCCGGCGGCATGCTCGGCACCGGTAACCGTTCCGTACCGGCCTGGTCCGACCTGACCGGGGCTCCGGCCGCGAACGGGTTCGGCAACGGCTTCGGCAACGGCTCGAACGGCAGCAACGGTGCCAACGGCTTCCACGGACCGCGCAGCAACGAGGTCATCCCGCCGTTGCCGCCCGCGCCGGACCACCGCCCACAGGGCTACGCCGGTGGCGACGGGCTGCCGCAGCGCCGCAACGGCGAGAACTTCCGGCCGGACGACTCCGGCTCGTTCGGGGCCACCATCCCGCGCCAGTTGCCGCCCAACCCGGAGAACCAGGGCCGCAACCCGTTCGGTGGCCCGCCGCCGGTGTCCGCCCCGCCGGTGCCGCCGATGTCCGCGCCGCCGTACGGACGGCCGGTCTCCTCGCCGCCCGTCTCCGGACCGCCGACCTCGGCACCGCCGATGTCGCCGTCGCCCGCGTCGGTACCGCCCGCACCCGCGTCGGCGCCGCCGGCCTGGCCGCCGGTCGCCGGCGACCGGGACGGCAACGGCACGCCGCCGCACGTACCGGAGAGCCTGGCCGCCGCGCTGGACATGACCGCGGAGATCCCGCGGTACCGTCCGGACCGCTCGGCGACCGGCTCCCAGCCGCGGGTGGAGCGCCCGACCAATCCGCAGTCCGCACCGGCCGCGCCGAGCGAGGCGCAGCGTGCCGCGGCGGCCGCCCAGGCGGCGCACGAGGCCGCCACGGCCCAGGCCGCCGAGGCGCAGGCCACCGCGGCCGCGCAGATCGCCGCCGCGCAGGCGGCGGCCCGGCAACGCGCCACGGACGGTGCCACCCAGTACGCCGACGAGACGATGGAGCTGCCGATCTTCCGGGAGCTCGAGTCGGCCTGGTTCACCACGGCCAAGGCGGCACCGAAGACATCCCCGGCGCCTACTCCGGCGCCGGCCAAGGCTCCGGCGCAGCCGACCCCGCCGTCCGCGGACAGCGGTGACGACTCGCCGGTCACCACCCAGCGCTTCTCCACGGGTGAGCCGGCCCGATCGGTGCCACAGCAGGGTGGGTCGCCCGAGTCTCGGGGTCACGACCGGGCCACGGTGGGCGCGGTCGCGTCCAACGGCAGTGCCTCGTCGAGCCCGTGGCAGACGGCGGCGGACGAGGGCTGGCAGGCCGCCCGTGCGGCTGCCGAGGCGCCCGTCGATACCACCACGTCAGCCGGCCTGCCGAAGCGCACGCCGATGGCACAGCTCGTCCCCGGTGGTGTCGACCGGGGCGGTAATTCCGTCCAGCGCCGCACTCCCGAGGCGGTTCGCGGGCTACTGTCCGCGTACCACCGGGGTGTGCAGCGGGGTCGCACCAAGGAACAATCGACCAATCCGGAGGAGACTTCGGGCGGGCAGCAGTCTTCCCAGGCTGGCAAGGAGCATGAGGCATGACATCTACGCAGGATCTCGGTTGGCTTCTGGCCAACTTCGCCGATCGCGTTCCCGGGGTCGCGCACGCGATTGCGGTTTCCGCCGACGGTCTGCTCCTCGCGGCCTCGCGGGACCTGCCGCGTGACCGGGCCGACCAGCTGGCGGCCATCGCCTCCGGCCTGGTCAGCCTGACCCAAGGCGCCGCCCGATGCTTCGAGGGCGGTGCGGTGCTGCAGACTGTCGTCGAGATGGACAACGGGTTCTTGTTCCTGATGTCCATCTCCGACGGCTCGTCGTTCGCCGTGCTGGCGGCGCGGAGCTGCGACGTCGGCCAGGTGGGCTACGAGATGGCGCTGCTGGTCGACCGGGTCGGCGAGGCGTTGACGCCGGCTCCGCGGTCCACCGCCGGAGTGCTGGGCTGAACGGGCGATTCGCCGGCCTCGATGGCGGCTGTCCAAAACATTGAAACCAAGAGACACTTCTAAGGGCCGAGGGATGGGGTGAGCGGTGACGATGCCCGAACGCGATGAGCCGACCGGCGCGCTGGTCAGGCCGTACGCCGTAACCCGCGGTAGAACTCGGCCCAAGTTGGAGAT
The DNA here is from genome assembly GCF_020216025.1 of Jidongwangia harbinensis. GTDB lineage: Bacteria > Actinomycetota > Actinomycetes > Mycobacteriales > Micromonosporaceae > Actinoplanes > Actinoplanes harbinensis. The sequence continues at coordinate 317,433 of NZ_JAIWNC010000008.1, forward strand.
TGCGCTCGAAGCGCTCGTCGAAACCACCGTTCGCGGCCGCAACACCGGGACCGGCCGGGGGGGCAGCGAGCATCAGTACATCGCGGCGATGTGCGACGGCGGCCGGGTGCAGTCGCTCGCGGAGATCGCCGCACGCATGCAACTGCCGCTCGGTGTGGCCCGAGTCATCGTGGCCGACATGGCCACCGACGGCCTGGTCGCGGTGTACGAGCCGACCTCGCTCGAGGACGAGACCGATGCGGTGGGCACGGAACTGCTGGAGAGGGTGCTGAGTGGACTTCGCAGGCTCTGACATGTCGCGTCGCCCGGCTGCCGGGCGCGTCACATCGGCGAAGATTGTTATCGCCGGTGGGTTCGGCGTCGGTAAGACGACGCTGGTGGGGTCCGTCTCGGAGATCACCCCGCTGACGACTGAGGCCATCATGACCTCAGCCGGGGTGGGGGTCAACGACAACCGGCAGGTGCCGGGGAAGACGACGACCACCGTGGCGATGGACTTCGGCCGGATCAGTATCGACCGTGATCTCATCCTGTACCTGTTCGGAACACCGGGCCAGACGCGTTTCTGGTTCATGTGGGACGAGCTCGTGCGGGGCGCCATCGGCGCGGTGGTCATGGTCGACACGCGCCGGCTCGCCGACTGCTTCGCCGCCATCGACTTCTTCGAGCATCGTCGCCTGCCGTACCTGGTGGCGATCAACTGCTTCGACGGCATGCAGTACCACAATGCCCAGGACGTCCGGGACGCTCTCGCGATCTCCACCGAGGTTCCAGTGGTGAGCTGCGACGCGCGCAACCGCGAATCGACCAAGAACGTACTCATCTCGCTAGTCGAGTACGTTCTGACGATGCGCCGTTCGCGCGCGGTAGCCCCGGCCTGACGCTGAGTGGAAGCCCCGCACCGGCATGCCGGCGCGGGGCTTCTCGCTGCCCCGGTATTGGTCGTGGGGGCCGGAGTGGTCGGCGCCTCGGTGGCGTACCACCTCGCCCGGGCCGGCGCGCCGGTCACCCTGATCGACGGTGCCGGGTCGCCCGCGGCCGGGGTCACCGGCACGTCCTTCGCCTGGATCGGTGACGCCGGCGGCGACTGGCCCGGTGGTGCCGCGGATCTGCGCGCCGACGCGCTCGCCGACCATCGCCGGCTGGAGTCCGAGGTGCCCGGGGTGGCGGTCCGGTGGACCGGGTCACTGGCCTGGGGCGGCGCGGAAGCTCCGGGACCCGGCCGGCGGTGGATCGGCCCGGACCGGGTCGCCGCCCTGGAACCGCGCCTGCGCACGCTCCCCGACCGCGCCGTGCACACCCCCACCGACGGGGCCGTCGATCCGGTCGGCCTGACCCGGGCACTGGTCCACGCGGCCCGGGGGCTCGGCGCCCGGGTCGTGCTGGGGTCGGCGGTGTCGTCCGTGGCGACGGAACGGGGCCGGGTGTCCGGGGTGGTGTCCGCGGCGGGTCACCACGCGGCCTCGACGGTGGTGCTGGCCGCTGGGACGGCCGTACCGGCTCTGGCAGAGCAGATCGGGGTTCGGGTGCCGGTCGGGGTGTCCCCGGCCCTTCTGGTCCGTCTGGCGGCGCCGCCGGGACTGGTCCGGACGATCGTGGCCGGTCCCGGCTTCGAGGTGCGGGAGCTGCGGCACGGACGGCTGCTGATGACCGCGCCGATGCCGGACGATCCGTCGCCGGTGGCCGTGCGGAGTGCCGTCGAGGACGCGGTGGAACGGCTCCGGGCCGCGTTCCGGGGCGAGGTGCGGCTGCTGGGGTGGGGCGTGGGTGCGCGGCCGATGCCGGCGGGCGGGCCGGTGGTGGGGCACCTGACGGCGGACCGGTCGGCCTATGTGGCGGTGCTGCACTCGGCGGTGACGTTGGCTCCCACGGTGGGGCGGCTGGTGGCTCGGGAGATCGTCACCGGGCGGGACGCGCCGGAACTCGGGCGGTGCCGGCCGGCGCCGTGACGGCCGGCGCCGTGACGGCCGGATGACCGCCGGGCGGGACGGCGCGGTCGACATAGTTGCGGGGAGCGGGTCATCCGGCCGGCGTGGGGTCGGCGGGTTCGAGCACGACCACGGGGATCTCCCGCTCGGTGTAGGTCGCGTAGGCCGCGTACGGCTGGTAGATGGCCACCGCCCGTTCCCACAGGGAGGTCCGCTCCGCCCCCTCGGCGCGGCGCGGACGGACCCGTCGTCGTTCCCCGCCGGGCAGCTCGACCTCGGTCGTGGTCATCGCCATCAGGTTGTGGAACCAGGCCGGATGCGCGTCGACGCCGCCCTTCGACGCGACGACGACCAGCCGGGGCGCGTCGTCGAGGTAGATCAGCGGATTGATCCGGGCCTGACCGGACTTGCGGCCGACATGGTGCAGCAGCAGCACGGGCGCGCCGCCGAAGTAGGACCCGCCCACCCGCCCGCCGGTCCTGCGGAACAGGAACGTGTTGAGGCGTGCCAACTGACGGTGCAGCTTCCAGAACCAGGACGTGGGCGCGGGCGGCTTCGGCATGCCACTACGATGTCACCCACCGACAAATGTCGTCAACTGACAAACGCCCAGGGATGACGCCACGTAGGCTGGCGGCGTGGATAAGACCGGCCTGCGGGAACGGAAGAAGCAGCGGACGCGCGAGGCCCTGATCGACGCGGCGCACGCGCTGTTCTGCGCCAACGGCTTCGAGGCCACGACGATCGACGAGATCGCCGAGGCGGTGGAGGTGTCTCCGCGCACGTTCTTCCGGTACTTCACCTCGAAGGAGGACGTCGCGCTGTCGCTCGCGGACGCCCAGATCACCGCGATCCTCGAGGCGTTCGCCGGACAGCCGGCCGGCCTGCCGGTGCTGACCGCGATGCGGACGGCCGCGGTGGAGGTGGTGCGGGCGTCCGAGGCCGAGGCGCGCTACCGGAGCCTGCAGACGCTGATCTCGGCCAGCCCGGCGCTGGCGGCCGCGCGGGTCGAGCGAGGGGCCGCCCGGTTCGACGAGGTGGCGGGTCTGATCGGCGCCCGGATGGGGGTCGACCCGGCCGCCGATCCCCGGCCGCACCTGGTGGCCTCGGTCGTACTGTGCGCGGTGCAGCCGGCCGTCACCGCCTGGCGCACCGCCGGCCACGACGCGCCGGAATCCGAACTGATCCGGCGGGCGTTCGACCTGCTGTCGGCCGGCCTCGACTATCCCGCGGCGCCGAACTGATCCCGCGTTGCCGAACTGATCCCGCGTTGCCGAACTGATCCCGCGGCGCCGAACTGATCCCGCGGCGCCGAACTGATCCCGCGGCGCCGAACTGATCCGGCGGGCGTTCGACCCGCGGCCGGCAGGTCTCGACCATCCCGCGGCGCCGACCGCCTAGCTGCTGCGGTAGTCGGCGTTGTTGCGGTAGTCCTCGGGCTGGCCGTCCCGGCTGAAGTCCCAGCCGCCGGCCGCCTCACGCCCCGGCCGGCCGCCGATCGCGTACCCGCCGATCTCCTGGCCCCGGCGCCACCCGCGGAAGTAACCGGTGGTGTGCGCGGCGATGCTGGCCGCGTCGCGGACGATGCGCAGGGGCCGCTCGTCACGCAACGGCGAGCCGGGCACCAGGTTGGCCTGGGGCACCCGCTTCGGCAGGCCGGCGGCGGTTTCCGCGGCGACCTCCGGGGTGGCCGCCTTCTCCGCGGCCTGCCAGCCGGTGTCCAGCGGGCTGGTCCAGTCCATCGTGGTTGGGGCTTCGCTGTGGCCGGTGAACCAGGCCGACCGGGCCGCCGCGAAGATCAGCAGGTCGCCGTCGCCCTCGGCGGGTACCGGGGGCTGCGTGCTGCGGTCCAGCGCGGTGAGCGTGGTGCGCCGGGGGGTGGCGCGGCCGTTACGGCCGTTGCGCTCGGGGGTGTCCCGGTCGACCAGGCGCAGCGGGGGCGGCTCGGTGATGGCGGTGACGTCCGCGGGGATGTCGGCCAGGCCGCCGAGCTGCGGCTCGACCAGGCGCAGGGCCGGCGGCTCCTTGGGCATGTCCTGCCACGGCGGCTTGACCCGGCCGTCGGACGGCGGACCGCTCACGGTGGCGGGTGCCAGGTCGTCGTCGTTGTTGAGCAGCGGCCAGTTGGCGCGGGAGCCGGGCTCCGGCTTGTCCTCGCCGGGTCGCTGCGCCGGCATGGACAGGGAGTAGTCCGAGGCGCCGTTGGTGGCCGGGGTGCGGGTGTTGGGACGCGGCGGGATGACCGTGCGCTGGCGTTCGGCGCGGGCCTTGCCCATGGCGGCGTCGGTGATGGTCGACCGGAACGGCTGGGTCGGCGGGGCCGGCTGGTCCGGCGGGACCGGGCTGCGGGAGCCGGGCACGATCGGCGTCATGCCGGGCGGGGGCGGCGGCACGGAGACCGGGCGGTTGCCGGGCGGCGGGTTCGGGGTGCGGCTGGGCAGACCCGCGGCGGCGGCCGGTGCGACCGGCGGCGGGGTGACCGGACGCGGGGCCAGCGGCGGCGGCATGATCGGCTCCGGCGCGACCGGCGGCGTGGTGAGCGGGCGCGGCGTCGCGGGCGAGTTGCCGGCGGCCGGTTCGGGGCGGCTGCGGCGGCCGGTGCGGGTATCGCCGGGGCGGGTGATGCGAGTGCCGGTGTCGCCGGGGCGGGTGATGCGGGTGCCGGTGTCGCCGGGGCGGGTGAGCCGGGTACCGGTGTCGCCCGGGCGTACCGCCTGGAGGTTGGTCGCCGTGTCGGCGGCGCGGCGGGCACCGGCGCTGCGGCGCGGAGCGGGCGCGCTCGGGGTCTGCAGGGCGGCCCGGGCCGCCAGCGTGCCGATCAGCGTCTCGCAGGCGTTGTCGCAGGACCGGACGGCGCCGACGGCCTGGCGCACGGTGTCGGCGGCGGACCCGGCGAGGGACTTGTTGATGCCGCCGCGGCGGGGCGACTCGTTGATCGCCAGGACGATCGCGGTGACCGCGGAGGCGACCTGGTCCTCGGTGCCGACGCCGGCACGGGTCAGCTCGGCGACCACGTCCTCGGCGATCTGGTTCTGGTCGGTGCCGCGGCCGGTCAGGCGGCCGGGCTCGGGCAGCGCGTCGAGCACGGCCATGGCCAGGGGGTGGGCCGGGTCCGGGTACGCCCGGAGCGCCGCCGGGTACAGCTCGCGGAGCACCTCGCGCAGGGCGATGGCGGCCGCGTGCCGTCCGGTCAGCATGGCGACGTGCGCCGCGAGGATCGGCTTGTAGCTGGTCAGCTCGCGGGGCGCCGGGGTGGTGACGGCGTCCAGCGCGCCGGCCTGCAGGGCGCGGGCCAGCCCGACGGCGCGGCGGGCCGCGTGTGGCGCCTGCATCTCGTCGGGGGAGTCGTCGTCGGCGAAGCGCTCGGCGAAGTCGTCGGTGGCGTCGTCGTCGGCCACGGCCAGGGGCCGGCCGGCCGCGGTGAGCAGCGAGGTCACCACGTGGTCGTCACTGTCCGCGGCGACCGCGGCGTCGCTGAACCCACTCGTCCGTTCCACGAGCAGCGCACCCAGCTGGGCGTAACCGGCCGGGTCGTCGCTGATCTCGTGGACCCCGAGCAGTCGTCCTGCGTCGTCCACCACGGCGATGCTCAACGGAGCGACGACAGACGCCGTACGCACCGATTCATCAGCCGACGCCAGACCGCAGTACACGCGCACGAGCGCCACGGCGTCGTCCTCCTCCCCGGGTGAGGGTTGTTCGCGACCTACCTCGAGCCGCGCGTCCGTCAGGTGCTGCGCGAGGTCTCCACCGCCGCGAACAATCCTCATTACTGCTGCGTTGTCTGCTGTCGTGTGGCCAAGGACTGATGGTCCCTGGTGAGGGGTCAGTCGCGCCAGTCCACAGCGGCAGAGATCTTGCCGATAATCGAACGCCAACCCAAACTGGCCTGTTGTGCCCCGATTTTACGGAGTCTGCGGCGCCCGAAAAACCCACCCATTCCGCCGCTTTCCGCGGACCGAAGGGACTCGTCCAGGTCGTCCAACGGGGAACCCGGCGACAGTGCCAGGATCACCGGCTTCAGCCGGAGCGCGTACCCCAGGTCCCGGGCGACCTCACCGGCCGCGATGAGGAGCGGAAGGTCCCAGGTGTCGTGGCCGCCCCGCAGATTTTCCACCACGAGGTCAAGCTCGTAGCGGTCGTCCGGCCGCGGGTCGACGTCGGTCGACTGTACCCGCTCGGCCACGGTGGCCCAGGTGTCCAACTGGGTGAGGTCGTGCGGAGCACCCGAACGAATGAAGGAGACGAGCGATTCGGCGCTCTTGAACAGGAGCAACCGGCCCTTGTGGCTGAGGAAAGCGGGCACCTCCTCGTCATCCGTGGCGGCTTCCGGCTCGTCCTCGAAGTCGGCCGGGTCGGGCTCTTCGACGTCGCCGTCGCGCTTCTCGGCCGGATCCAGCTCACCCTCGGTGGCCAGGACCTGGGCCTGGAAGGCCTCTTCCTCCTCCTCGGCGGCGGCGACGCGGGCGCGTTCGCGGGCGTCGAACGGGTCCTCGTCGTCCGACTCGGTCTCGGTGGGCGTCAGCTCGGACGCTTTCCGGTACGCCCGCAGCGTCAGCCCGACACCGCCGGGCATGGCGATCTCGACGGGCGTGATGCGGACCTCGTCCCAGAGCGCATGTCCGGAGAGGCCAGCTGAGGCCTCGGACTCTTCGGACTGGGTGGCCACGGTGACCTCCGGGTTGATCTCGAGTTTCCTGCGGACGGGTGACTCTGCGCACAACACCCTAGAGGGTCTTCCTGGACGCGGACCGCCCCGTCCCCCGTTGCGAAGGTTTGACCGGTCCTAGGCGGTCAGAAACCTTTCGGATGCCAGACCGTCTTGATCTCCAGCAGAGCGGTCATGGGCTGCAGTCCCGGGTCACGCCGGAAGTCGTTCCCGTCGGCCGGTGGACGCAGTACCCGTTTCAGATTGCCCGCCGCCGCGCGTTCCAGCTCGGCCGCCAGCTGCGGGTCGGACACGCCGGTGAGGTCGAGCGCGTTGACGTCGTCGTGCGCGGCGAGCCACGGCGCGGTCTCCGCGGCCCGGCCGGTGAGCAGGTTCACCACCCCGCCGGGTACGTCCGAGGTGGCGAGCACCTCGGCCAGCGTCACCGCCACCTGGGGCGCTCCGGCCAGCACCACCACCGTGTTGCCGGTCACCATCGCCGGGGCCAGCACGCTGGTGAGGCCCAGGAAGGAGGCCGGGGCCACCACGCCCACCACGCCGGTCGGCTCGGGCGCGGAGAGGTTGAAGTACGGCCCGGCCACCGGGTTCGCGGCGCCGTACACCTGGCCGATCTTGTCGGACCAGCCCGCATACCAGATCCACCGGTCGATCACCGCGTCCAGCTCGGCGGCGTCCACGCCGAGCGTGCCGAACTCGGCCCGGCGGGCCTCCAGCATCTCGGCGACGCGGTACAGCACCTGCCCGCGGTTGTAGGCGGTGGCACCGGCCCAGCCGGGCTGCGCCTTGCGGGCGGCGACCACCGCGTCCCGGAGGTCCTTGCGGGAGGCGAGGGCCACGTTGTCGCCGTCCACCAGATAGGTCCGTCCTGACTCGCTGCGCGGGAACGACCCGCCGATGTACAGCTTGTAGGTCTTGCGTACCGAAACACGGGTCTCAGGCAAGGTAGGCCTCCAGGCCGTGCCGGCCGCCCTCGCGGCCGTAACCGGACTCCTTGTACCCGCCGAACGGCGAGGTCGGGTCGAACTTGTTGAACGTGTTGGCCCACACCACGCCGGCCCGGAGCCGGTCGGCCACGGCGAGGATCCGGGAACCCTTGTCGCTCCAGATCCCGGCGGACAGTCCGTACGGTGTGTTGTTCGCCTTCTCCACGGCCTCGTCCGGCGTGCGGAAGGTGAGCACCGACAGCACCGGCCCGAAGATCTCCTCACGGGCGATCCGGTGTGCCTGGGTGACGCCGGTGAAGATGGTCGGCGCGAACCAGAAGCCCTGTTCGGGCAGTTCACAGGCCGGTGACCAGCGCTCGGCGCCCTCGGCCGCACCCACGTCGGAGAGTTCCCGGATCCGGGCCAGCTGGGCGGCGGAGTTGATCGCACCGATGTCGGTGTTCTTGTCCAGCGGGTCGCCGAGCCGCAGCGTGGCCATCCGCCGCTTCAGCGACTCCATCAGCGGCTCGTACACCGACTCCTGCACCAGCAGCCGCGACCCGGCGCAGCAGACGTGGCCCTGGTTGAAGAAGATGCCGTTGACGATGCCCTCGACGGCCTGGTCGATCGGCGCGTCGTCGAAGACGATGTTCGCCGCCTTGCCGCCCAGCTCCAGCGAGAGCTTCTTGCCGGTGCCGGCCACCGCGCGGGCGATCTGCCGGCCCACCTCGGTGGAGCCGGTGAATGCGACCTTGTTCACGTCCGGGTGTTCGACCAGGTGACGGCCGGTGTCGCCGGCTCCGGTGACGATGTTCACCACGCCCGGCGGCAGGTCGGCCTGGCGGCACACGTCCGCGAAGAACAGCGCGGACAGCGGCGTGGTCTCGGCCGGCTTGAGCACCACCGTGTTGCCGGTGGCCAGCGCCGGGGCGATCTTCCAGGCCAGCATGAGCAGCGGGAAGTTCCACGGGATGACCTGGCCGGCCACGCCCAGCGGTCGCGGGTCCGGTCCGAAGCCGGCGTACTCCAGCTTGTCGGCCCAGCCCGCGTGGTAGAAGAAGTGCGCGGCCACCAGCGGCAGGTCGACGTCCCGGGACTCGCGGATCGGCTTGCCGTTGTCCAGGGACTCCAGCACGGCCAGTTCGCGGGAGCGCTCCTGGATGATCCGGGCGATCCGGAACAGGTACCGGGCGCGTTCCGGCCCGGGCAGCGCGGACCACGTGCCGAACGCGCGGCGGGCGGCGGCCACGGCCCGGTCGACGTCCTCCGGGCCGGCCTCGGCCACTTCGGCCAGGACCTCCTCGGAGGCCGGATTGACGGTCTTGAACACGTCCTTGCCGGGAGTGAACTCGCCGTCGATGAAGAGCCCGTAGGACGGCGCGATCTCGACCACCGACCGCGACTCGGGAGCGGGTGCGTACTCGAACATCGGCTAATCCAGGGTGAAGTAGTCGGGGCCGGCGTAGTGGCCGGTGGTCAGCTTGGTGCGCTGCATCAGCAGGTCGTTGAGCAGCGAGGAGGCGCCGAACCGGAACCAGTCCGGGCTGAGCCAGTCGTCGCCCACGGTCTCGTTGATCAGGACCAGGTACTTGATCGCGTCCTTGGTGGTGCGGATGCCGCCGGCCGGTTTGACGCCCACCTGGCGGCCGGTGCGGGCCCGGAAGTCGCGCACCGCCTCCAGCATGACCAGCGTCACCGGAAGCGTCGCGGCCACCGGCACCTTGCCGGTGGAGGTCTTGATGAAGTCGGCCCCGGCCAGCATGGCCAGCCAGGACGCCCGGCGCACGTTGTCGTACGTACCCAGTTCGCCGGTCTCCAGGATGACCTTGAGGTGGGCGTCGCCGCACGCCTGCTTGACCGCGACGATCTCGTCGAAGACGTGGTCGTAGCGCCCGGCCAGGAACGCGCCCCGGCTGATCACCATGTCGATCTCGTCGGCGCCGCCGGCCACCGCGTCCCGGGTGTCGGCCAGCTTGACCGCCAGTGGCGCCTGACCGGACGGGAACGCGGTCGCCACGCTGGCCAGGTGCACGCCGGAGCCGGCCAGCACCTCGGCGGCCACCGGCACCATGGCGGGGTACACGCAGATCGCGGCGACCGGCGGGCAGGACGGATCGGCCGGGTCCGGGCGCAGCGCCTTGGCGGACAGCGCGCGGACCTTGCCCGGGGTGTCCGAGCCCTCCAGCGTGGTCAGGTCGACCATCCGGATCGCCAGGTCGATCGCGGCGGCCTTGGCGGTGGTCTTCACCGAGCGGGTGCCGAGCGCCGCCGCCCGTGCCTCCACGCCGACCTTGTCGACGCCGGGCAGACCGTGCAGAACCGACCGTAGGTCACCGGCCTGATGGAGCGTCGCAGTCATGAGACGGATTCTACGCGGCCCACCGACAGTTGATCTTGGAATGGCCCGGTAGGTTGATCGTGTGGACGTACTCGTCGTCGATCATCCGCTGGCCCGGTCTCGCCTCACCGCGATGCGCGACCTCAACAACGACAGCGGCGCGTTCCGCGCGGCGCTGCACGAGCTGACCACCATGCTGGTGTACGAAGCGGCCCGCGCCTTCGCGGTGGAGACGTTCACGGTCACCACCCCGGTGGCGCCCGCCGAGGGCACCCGGCTGGCCAACCCGCCGCTGATCGTGCCGGTGCTGCGGGCCGGCCTGGGCATGGCGGACTCGGCGCTGGCGCTGTTGCCCGAGTCGTCGATGGGCTTCGTGGGCCTGGCCCGCGACGAGCACACGTTCGAGCCGCGCGCCTACATGGAATCGCTGCCCGCCGATCTGAGCGGCCAGCCGGTGCTGGTGCTGGACCCGATGCTGGCCACCGGCGGCTCCCTGCTGCACTGCTGCCAGTTGCTGGTGGACCGGGGCTGCACCGACATCATCGTGTGCTGCGTGCTGTCCGCGCCGGAGGGCATCGAGCGGCTGCGCGCGTCGGGGCTGCCGTTGCGCCTGGTCACCGCGTCGGTCGACCAGGGCCTGAACGACAAAAGGTACATCGTGCCCGGCCTCGGCGACGCCGGTGACCGGCAGTTCGGTGGCATGCGGCGGTTCTAGGCGATCACCGCGGTCCTAGACTCGCGGCAACCCGGAACCCCGGGCCGGCCCGGACCAGGGAGACGTACGCCAGATGAGTGCCGTGCTGAGCATCGTTGTACCGATCTACAACGTGGCTCCGTACCTGGACGAATGTCTCTCCTCGATCGCCGGGCAGACCCGCGCCGAGCTCGACGTGGTCATGGTCGACGACGGGTCCACCGACGACAGTGCCGCCATCGCCGCCCGGTTCGCCGAGAAGGACTCCCGGTTCACGCTGGTCCGCAAGGCCAACGCCGGCCTGGGCGCGGCCCGCAACACCGGTCTGGAACACGTCACCGGCGACTACCTGATGTTCGTCGACAGTGACGACTCGCTGGCGCCGTACGCCGCGGAGCTGCTGGTCGGCTCGATCGAGCAGACCGGTTCCGACTTCTCCTGCGGCAACGTGCTGCGGTACACCACCAAGGGGATGACCGGCTCGCCCATGCACAAGGGCGCGTTCGGCACCACGAAGCTGCGTACCCACGTCCGCAAGCGACCGGCCCTGCTCGCCGACCGGACCGCGTGGAACAAGGTGTACCGCCGTTCGTTCTGGGACGCGCACGGGTTCCGCTTCCCGGAGGGCGTGCTCTACGAGGACATCCCGGTCACCATCCCGGCGCACGTGCTGGCCGAGTCCGTCGACGTGCTGTCCGTGCCGGTCTACTACTGGCGGCAACGCGAGGGCGAGGACCGGTCCATCACCCAGCGGCGCGGCGAGATCCCGGCGTTCATCGACCGGCTGGACAACTGCTGGGGCGTGAGCCGGATGCTCGGCGAGCGCGGCGAGGACCGGATCAAGCGGCTCTACGACGCGTCCGTCCTGAAGAGCGACCTGATGCTGTTCGTGCGCGTGCTGCCGGACGTCGACGACGACTACCGCAAGGTCTTCCTGGAGAAGACGAACGAGTACCTGGACACCATCGACCCCGGCATCATCGGCGAGCTGGACGCGAACCTGCGGGTGCTGTGGTCGCTGATCCGGCACCGGATGCTGCCCGAGCTGCTGAAGCTGATCCCCACGGTGCACAAGCCGCGCCGGATCGCCCGCCGCGGGCTGCGCCGCTACCACGACATGGACCTGTTCCGGGCGAACCTGCCGCAGCTGCCGCCGGAGCTGTTCCTGGCCGGCACGCCGAGCCCGCGCACCAAGGTGCACGAGGTGTCCTGGACGGACGGCCGGCTGCGGATCCGCGGGCACGCCTTCATTCCCGGCCAGTCCGCGGCGAAGCCGTGGAGCACGTCCCGGCTGATCTGGCTGACCGGCAAGGGCGGCACCCGGACGAAGCGGACACCGCTGGTCAGCCGCCGGTGCATCGACGCCACCGGCGACCACGGCACGCCGAAGACCACGTACGACTGGTCCGGCTTCGAGGCCGTGATCGACCCGGACAGCCTGCGCGCCGCGGACGGCGCCTGGCGCGACGGCGTGTGGACCGTGGCGGTCGGCGTCGTCGGCGTGAGCCGGTGGAGCCAGGGCCCGCTGGAGATGGGCCAGCCGGCCAACCCGATCCGGTTCACCAGCCGGTACGCCGACGGCGTACGGATCACCCCGTTCGTCGACGGCGGCAACCTGCGGGTCCGGGTGGAGCGCAGCCCGGTCCGGATCACCGGCGGCCGGCTGGTCGAGATCGACGGCGAGCGGCACGTGGAGATCGAGGGGGAGAACGCCCCGGCCGCGGCCCCGCTCACCGCGCAGCTGTCGCGGGCCGAGGGACTGCCCTGGGGCAGCTACCCGGTGGACCAGGACGGCGGCCGGTTCCGGTTCCGCATCCCGGCCGGTGAGCTGCAGCGTGACGGGGTCACCTACCCGCCGCTGCGGGTCAACGAGCCGGCCGACCGGTGGAGCGTCGACCTGGTCGGCGGCACCGGCGACAAGCCCCGCCGGATCCGGGTGACCGTGGCCGACGACCTCGCCTGGACGCCGCTCGAGCTCGGCGTCCGGACGGTGCACCTGCACGCCACGCCGGACCGGTACCCGAGGCTGGTGGCGCTGCCGCCGTGCCCGACGGTCACCGAGGTCACGTCGGCGGCCCGGGCGTACCGGTTCGCCGGACGGATCCCGCCCGGCTCCGGCGACTGGTCGCGGCTGGCCCTGGTGCTGCGGCTCGGCTCCGGCCGGGAACTCCGGACCTTCCCGGCGCGGGTGGAGGGCGACGCCTGGAGCGTGGAGATCGACCCGGACGCGGTACCGAACTTCGGCGGGCACATCCGGCTCCGTTCCGGCACCTGGCACGTGCTGTGCCGCAACGGCCGGGAGCCGATCCGGGCGCTGCCCGCCGCCCCCGCGGTGCTGGCCGCGACGCCGCTGCCGCTGGCCGGCGACGCGCCCCGGGTCACCTGCGAGTGGCACAGCGACGAGCGGCTGGTGCTGCGGGTCCGCTCGGCGATCGCGGAGACCGAACGCGGCAAGGGCAATGCGGCCCGGCTGCGCGCCGAGCACTACCTGCCCCGGCGCGAGGAGCCGCTGCGCGACGCGGTGTTCTACAACAGCTTCACCGGCCGGCAGTACTCGGACAACCCGCGGGCGGTGCACGAGGAACTGGTGTCCCGCGGTCTGCCGCTGGAACATCTGTGGCTCTCCACCGAGGGTCAGGCGCCGGTGCCGCCCACCGCGGAGGCCGTGCCGCTGTGGAGCCGCCGCTGGTACGACGCGCTCGCCACGTCCCGCTACATCGTGACCAACCAGCACCTGCCGGCCTGGTTCCGGCGCCGGGCCGGGCAGGTCGTGGTGCAGACCTGGCACGGCACGCCGCTCAAGCGGATCGGCTTCGACATCGCGGACGTCAAGTTCACCGACCAGAGCTACCTGGCGAAGCTGGCCCAGGAGGCGCCGAACTGGACGTACCTGGTGTCGCCGAACCGCTTCAGCACCCCGATCCTGCGGCGCGCGTTCGGCTACACCGGCGAGATGCTGGAGATCGGCTACCCGCGCAACGACATCCTGTTCCGGGACCGTGCCGAGGTCGACGCCCGGATCCGCGCCACCATCGGCGTGCCCCAGGACAAAAAGATCATCCTGTACGCACCGACCTGGCGCGACGACCAGTACAGCGACGGCGGGTACCGGATCCCGGTGCACCTCGACGTGGCGGACGCGGCGGCCCGGCTCGGCACCGACCACGTGCTGCTGGTGCGCCGTCACCCGAACGTGATCGACGAGATCCCCGGCGAGGGTGACGGCTTCGTCTACGACGTCTCCACCTACCCGGACATGGCCGATCTGCTGGCCGTCACGGACGTGCTGGTCACCGACTACTCCTCGGTGATGTTCGACTTCGCCAACACCGGCCGGCCGATGCTGTTCTTCACCTATGACCTGGCGCACTACCGGGACGAACTGCGCGGCTTCTACTTCGACTTCGAGGCGGAGGCCCCCGGGCCGCTGCTCAGCACGTCCGAGGAGGTGATCACCGCGATCCACGACGTGGAGACGGTGTCCCGGGAGTACCGCGAACGGTACGCGGCGTTCGCGGCCAAGGCGTGCGACCTCGACGACGGGCGCGCCGCCGCGGCGCTGGCCGATCACATGCTGGAGGCGGGCAAACGCTAGGTGACGACGGCCACTAATGTGCTGAGACATGACCTCCATCGCCCTGGCTGAGGAACTTCTCCTCCTCGCGTACGACGACCAGACCGGCAAGGCGACCGGTTCCCGGATCGGGCTCGACCTCGGGATGGCCGCCGCCGTGATGGTCGACCTGGCCCTGGCCGGGCGCGTCGCCTACGTCGAGGGCTATCTGAAGGTCATCGACCCGACCCCGGTGGGCGACCCGATCGCCGACGCGGTGCTGGCCAAGGCGGCCGCGGACGACCCGCACACGCCGGCGCAGTGGCTGCAGCGGCTCCGGCACGGCCTGCGCAACCGGGTGCTGGCCGACCTGGTGGAGCGCGGGGTGGTGCGGGACGTCGACGAGACCCAGCTGGACTACATCCACGTACACCGCTATCCGACCACCGACCCGGCGGTCGAGGCCGAGATCCGCAAGCGCCTGGGCGAGGCGCTGATCAGCGGAAGCATCCCGGACGAGCGGACCGCGGCGCTGGCCACCCTGCTGGTGGCGACCCGGATGGAGCCGGCCCTGCGGCTGCCGCCGGAGGAGGCCGCCGAGGCGCACCGCCGCCTGGAGGAGATCGCCAGCGGCGCCGGCTTCTCCGGCGGCGCGAACCTGGAGGACTCGATCGTGCGGCCCAGCGTCGCGCTGGTGGTGGCGACGCTGGGCAAGGCGATCCAGGCCGCGCTGGGCACGCCCAAGCAGGTCTGAGGCTCAGGCCAGGCCGAGCGCCGCGGACACCTCCCGGCGCAGGTCCGTCATGGCGGCGTCGGCGCGGGCCCGGGCCCCGGCCAGGTCGCCGTCCGCGACCGGTTCCACCACCTCGAGGTACGCCTTCAGCTTCGGCTCGGTGCCGGACGGCCGGATCACCACCCGGGTACGCCCGGTCCGCACCGTCAGCACGTCCGCGTCCGGCAGCCGGTCCTCGGTGCCGGTGACGTCCTCGCCGAGCAGCCGGGTGGGCGGCGTACCCCGGACGTGCGTCATCGTACGAGTGATGTCGTCGAGGTCGGTGACCCGGACCGAGAGCTGGTCGGTGCGGTGCACGCCGAACTCCGAATCGAGTTCGTCCAGCCGGTCGGCGATCGTCCGGCCCTCGGCCCGCAGCGCCGCGGCCAGCTCCGCGACCAGCAGGGCCGCGGTGATCCCGTCCTTGTCGCGCACCAGGTCCGGCGCCACGCAGTAGCCGAGCGCCTCCTCGTAGCCGAAGGCCAGCTCGCCGGCCGCCCGGACGATCCACTTGAAGCCGGTGAGCGTCTCCGCGTACGGCACGCCGCGGGCCGCGCACAACGCCCGCAGCAGCGTCGAGGACACGATCGTGGTGGCGTACGTGCCCGGCCGGCCGCGGCGGATCAGGTGGTCGGCCAGCAGCGTGCCGAGCTGGTCGCCGGTGAGCGGGCGCCACCCGGCGGCGGACGGCACGGCGATCGCGCACCGGTCGGCGTCCGGGTCGTTGGCGACGGCCAGGTCCGCGTCACCGGCCGTGGCGAGCGCCAGCAGCAGGTCCATGGCGCCCGGCTCCTCCGGGTTGGGGAACGCCACGGTCGGGAAGTCCGGGTCCGGCTCGGCCTGCTCGGCGACCACGTCCGGGGCGTCGAACCCGGCCCGCCGGAACGCGGCGGTCAGCACCGCACCGCCCACCCCGTGCAGCGGCGTGTACGCCACCCGCAGGGCGCGCGGTCCGGCGGCGACCACGGACGCGGCGCGGTCCACGTACCCCTCGACGACGGTCTCGTCCAGCACCGTGCCCGGCCCGCCCAGCGGGACGCCGGCCAGCGTGTCCACGGACCGGATGGCGGCCTCGATGCCGGTGTCGGCGGGCGGCACGATCTGCGCCCCGGCGCCGCCGGGACCGCCCAGGGCGGCACCCAGATAGACCTTGTAGCCGTTGTCCTGCGGCGGGTTGTGGCTGGCGGTGACCATCACCCCGGCGGCCGCGTCCAGCGACCGGACGGCGTGCGCGAGCACCGGCGTCGGCAACGGGCCGGGCAGCAGCAGCGCCGCACGTCCGGCCCCGGTGGCGACCCGCGCGGTGCGTTCGGCGAACTCGCGCGAGCCGTGCCGGGCGTCGTACCCGATCACCAGCGGGCCGTCGGCGTCCTGCGCGGCCAGCCACCGGACCAGCCCGGCGGCGGCCCGGGTCACCACCGCGACGTTCATCCCGTTCGGGCCGGCGCGCAGCCGGCCGCGCAGGCCGGCGGTGCCGAACGTGAGCGGACCGGCGAAGCGGTCCCGCAGCTCGGCCGTGGTCGCCGGCAGACCGGCGATCAGTTCGCGCAGCTCGTCCCGGGTGACCGCGTCGGGGTCGTCGGCGAGCCAGCGTTCGGCGAGCGCGCGAAGGTCATCAATTGCCATGCACCGTGGATAGCACGGGCCTGTGCTCAGGAGGCGTCGAGGGCGAAAGTGCGCGTCATCTCGTCGAAGAACGGCTTGCTCTCGGCGAACTGGGCGTCCGTCGCGGTCAGGTAGAACGAGTACATCTTTCCGCCGACCGTGGTCTCCCGCCAGATGCCGTGGCGCATGCTCGCCCCGCTGCCGCAGGTGTACTCCAGCTGGGCACCCGGGTGACCGGCCACCTCGACGTCGGTGACCGCCACCCGCTTGTACGGCTTCGGGCAGTTCTTCGAGCCCTTCAGCGTGTTCTCGGCGATCCGTTCGGCGAACCGGCGCGGCTCCGCCGTACCCGTCTCCACCAGGATGCGGACCTTGCGCTTGTTGTCCTCCGGGTCGACGTAGTCCACCCAGTTGCCGCCGGACGTGCGCTTCCAGTCCTTGGGCACCTTCACCGTGACGCCCTTGGCCTTGTGGTCCTGGGTGGCGAAGGAGGCGGGCACCGGCTGCTGGCCGGTCGGCTTCTGCGCCGTCGGGGCCGGCTCCTCGTCGCCGGAGAACGCGATCACCACGCCCAGCAGCAGCACCACGGCCAGGCCGGCGCCGCCGGCCGCGAGCTGGATGTTGCGCGGCCAGCCCCGGACGGTGGTGACGGCCCGGGTGCCGGTCTCCCGGGCGGCGCGGACCGCGTTGTCGATCATCGCGCGCCGGCGGGCCGCCGGGCTCCGGACCACGGTGCCGGACGTCGACTCGCCGGCCGCGCGGGCGCCGCTCCATGCCTCGCGGGGCGGTACCACGGCGGTGGTGTCGCCGCCGGGGCCGCTGGTGGGAGCGTTCGGCGGGGCGCTGCGCGGTGCGTTCGGGGGCAGCACGCTGGTGCGGTCGCTGTCCGTGCCCGGAGACGGGTAGGCGCCGGTGGGCGGGACCACCGCGGTGTCGTCCGCGGTGGGCCGGCGGCGGCCACCCTGGCGCAGATTGGCCAGGCGCCCGGTCAGCGACTCGCCGGGCGCCAGCATGGCCCGGCCGCCGATCTGGCCGGTCGGCTTGGGCGGGATCGGCTGGGTCTCCGCGGCCGCGGGACGCTGGGTCGGCACCACCGCGTACGGGTCCGTCATCATGTGCGGCGGTGCCTTGCTGGCCAGCGGGCCGGCCAGCTGCTGACGCAGCATGGTGCGCGCGGTCGGCACGTCGAAGCGCTGGGCCGGGTCCTTCTCCAGCAGGCCCATCAGCACGGTGTTCAGCGAGCCGGCCCGGGACGTCGGCGCGGGCGGATCCTCGACCACCGCGTGCATGGTCTCGATCGGGTCACCCTTGTCGAACGGCGGGCGGCCCTCCACCGCGGTGTACAGCGTCACGCCCAGCGAGAACAGGTCGCTGGGCGGGCCGAAGTCGCTGCCCATGGCGCGTTCCGGCGAGATGAAGTGCGGCGAGCCCAGCACCATGCCGGGCGTGGTGAGCTGCACGTCGGTGGGCATCCGGGCGACGCCGAAGTCGGTCAGCACGCAGCGGCCGTCCGAGCAGATCAGCACGTTGGCCGGCTTGACGTCCCGGTGCAGCACGCCGTGCGCGTGGGCCACCTCGAGCGCGCCGAGCAGCGCGATGCCGATCTTGGCGACCACCCGGGGCGCGACCGGGCCGTCCTCGATGACCATGTCGGCCAGGCTGCGGGCGTCCAGCAGCTCCATCACGATCCAGGGGCGGCCGTTCTCGTGGACCACGTCGTAGACCTGCACCACGGCCGGGTGCTGCAGCGCCGCGGCGGCCCGGGCCTCACGCATGGTCCGCTCGTACATCGAGTCGCGGTCGCTGGGCGCCAGGCCCGGCGGGAGGACGACCTCCTTGATGGCCACGTCGCGGCGGAGCAGCGTGTCCGCCGCGCGCCAGACCGTGCCCATGCCGCCGTGGCCCACCGCGGCACGCAGCGTGTACCGACCGCCGATGAGCGTGCCCGGGGCCGCGCGTCCGCTGGTAGGAGCCGTGTTCCCGCTGCTCCACGTCGGAATCTGAGTCACTGAGAATGCCACCGAGGGATGTAGGGGGCGTGGAACCAACCACGATATCTTGCCGGTTCGCACCCCTTTTACGAAAGTCGGTGCGGGAGTGTTCTGTCGAAGTCGACCCTGGGTAGCGGGCAGATAGCGGTGCGTCGCACAAAGTCCGCGCAGAGTGCGAAACCACTCACTCATCCGTGCTTAACAAGGATTTAGGATTTGCCGGTGGACGCAGAATCCGGGTTTCATATCAAATCGGTGTACGACGCCCCGGACGTCGGAGAGAACGTGGGCCGCCCCGGCGAGTACCCGTACACCCGTGGCGTCTACCCGACGATGTACACCAAACGCCCCTGGACCATGCGCCAGTACGCCGGCTTCGGCACCGCGGCCGAGTCCAACGCGCGCTACCACCAGCTGCTCGCGGCCGGCACGATGGGCCTGTCCGTCGCGTTCGACCTGCCCACCCAGATGGGGTACGACTCGGACGAGCCGATCGCACACGGCGAGGTCGGCAAGGTCGGGGTGGCCATCGACTCGATCGACGACATGCGCCGGCTGTTCCAGGGCATCCCGCTGGACCGGGTCTCCACCTCCATGACGATCAACGCGCCCGGGTCCGTTCTGCTGCTGCTCTACCAGCTGGTCGCGGAGGAGCAGGGGGTGCCGGCCGCGGCGCTGCAGGGCACGATCCAGAACGACATCCTCAAGGAGTACATCGCCCGGGGGACGTACATCTTCCCGCCCAAGCCGTCGCTGCGCCTGGTCGCCGACACGTTCGCCTACTGCCGCGCCGAGATCCCCCGGTGGAACACCATCTCGATCTCCGGCTACCACATGGCCGAGGCCGGGGCCACGCCCGCGCAGGAGATCGCGTTCACGCTGGCCAACGGCATCGAGTACGTCCGGGCCGCGATCGCCGCCGGACTCGCCGTGGACGACTTCGCGCCGCGGCTGTCGTTCTTCTTCGTGGCCCGCACCACCCTGCTCGAGGAGATCGCCAAGTTCCGGGCCGCCCGCCGGATGTGGGCCCGGATCATGCGCGAGGACTTCGGCGCCCGCGACCCGAAGTCGATGATGCTGCGGTTCCACACCCAGACCGCGGGCGTCCAGCTCACCGCGCAGCAGCCCGAGGTCAACCTGATCCGGGTGGCGATCCAGGCGCTGGGCGCGGTGGCCGGCGGCACCCAGTCGCTGCACACCAACGCGTACGACGAGGCCATGGCGCTGCCCACCGAGAAGTCGGCGCGGCTGGCGCTGCGTACCCAGCAGGTGCTGGCGTACGAGACCGGGCTCACCGACACCGTGGACCCGTTCGCCGGCTCGTACGCGGTGGAGGCGATGACCGACGAGGTGGAGGCCGCGGCCACCGCGCTGATCGAGCGGGTGTTCTCGTACGGGTCCGTGGTCGACGCCATCGAGCAGGGCTTCCAGAAGCAGGAGATCGAGGCGTCGGCGTACCGGATCGCCAACCAGATCGACGGCGGCGAGCGGGTCGTGGTGGGGGTCAACCGCTTCACCACCGACGCCGACGAGAAGTACGAGCCGCTGCGGGTCGATCCCGCGATCGAGGCGGGGCAGGCCGCCCGGCTGGCCGCGCTGCGCCGGGACCGGGACGGCGCGGCCGTCGACGCGGCGCTCGCCGAACTGGCAAAGGCCGCAGAGGGTACGGCGAATGTTCTCCCGTTCATGCGCGAGGCGTTGCGCCTGCGTGCCACGGTGGGGGAGGTCTGTCACACGTTACGGGGCGTATGGGGCGTGTACCACCCGGTCGAGCATTTCTAGCGGCGTAGCCCGGTTGAACCACGTCACCTCCACGATCCGTAACCCGTTGTAGGAGGTGGTGAAGTCGTGGACGCCGCTTTTCCCATTCGTGACAATCCGCGACCCGGTCAGCACGGTAATGACGTTGCACAGCGTCACCACAATCGGACTAGGCTGTCGCGCGTTGCGGAAACCCGACTCTTTCTCGAAAGCGACAGTGAATCCGACGTGACGAGTGCGGTGACGATGCCGGAGGGCATCCAGATGGCATCCTTCCCGGGCCCCCCGCCCGGGGCCGACCCGCTGCCCGGCCAGCTGGACCGTTGGCTCGCCGCCCACGGCGCGGAACTGGTGTCCATCCGGCGGCACATCCACGCCCACCCGGAGCCGTCCCACTCCGAGTTCGAGACCGCCGCCCTGGTCGCCCGCGAGCTCGCCGTCGCCGGCCTG
The DNA here is from genome assembly GCF_020216025.1 of Jidongwangia harbinensis. Lineage (GTDB taxonomy): Bacteria > Actinomycetota > Actinomycetes > Mycobacteriales > Micromonosporaceae > Actinoplanes > Actinoplanes harbinensis. The sequence continues at coordinate 338,117 of NZ_JAIWNC010000008.1, forward strand.
TCCCCGCGCATGCTGCCCAAGGGCAACGGCCTGATCTGCGACATCGGCACCGGCGACCGGGTGATCGCCTTCCGCGCCGACCTGGACGCGCTGCCGCTGCAGGACACCAAGGACGTGCCGTACCGCTCCACCGTCCCGCACGTCGCCCACGCCTGCGGCCACGACGTGCACACCACCGTCCTGATCGGCCTCGGCCAGGCCCTGGCGCAGCTCGACCAGCAGGGCGAACTGCCCGGCCGGGTCCGGCTGATCTTCCAGCCGGCCGAGGAGTGCGTGCCGTCCGGCGCCCCCGAGGTGATCGAGTCCGGCGCCCTCAAGGACGTCGTCGCGATCTACGCGCTGCACTGCTACCCGCAACTGCCGGCCGGCCTGGTCGGCGTGCGCTCCGGCGCGTTCACCGCCGCCGCCGACACGGTCGAGGTCACGCTCACCGGCCCCGGCGGCCACACCGCCCGGCCGCACCTCACCGCCGACCTGGTGCACGCCCTGGGCCGGGTCATCATCGACGTGCCGGCCCTGCTGGACCGCCGGGTCGACCCGCGCGCCGGCGTCTCCATGGTCTGGGGCGCGGTGCACGCCGGCGAGGCCTTCAACGCCATCCCCGGCGAGGGCTACGTGCGCGGCACCGTGCGGATTCTCAACCGGGACGCCTGGCGCGAAGCGCCCGAGCTGATCGGCAAGCTGATCCGCGACGTGGTGGCCGCCACCGGCGCCGAGGTGGACGTGCGCTACACCCGCGGCGTCCCGCCGGTGATCAACGACCGGATGGCGTCCGCCGTGGTCGCGGGCGCGGCGGGTGCGGCACTCGGAGCGGACCGGGTGGTCGAGGCCGAGATCAGCATGGGCGGCGAGGACTTCTCGTTCTACCTCGAGCAGGTGCCCGGGGCGATGTTCCGGCTCGGCACCGGCACGCCCGGCAGCGAGATCCGGCACGACCTGCACCAGGGCAACTTCGACGTGGACGAGCGCTGCATCGGGTACGGCGTGCGGGTCATGGTGCACACAGCTCTGGCGGCGCTGTCGACGGGCGCGTTCTAATTCGGACGGACACCCTTCATCGGTCGGTGGCCGAGGATGGGCATCGCGACCGGTCGATAGCCGTGGGTGCACGTGGCGCGCTTGTGGGGGCAGAAGACTCCTGGCATTTCGGGCAGACGTCGCCGACCGGCTGCAGATCTTGGAGCCCCGGGCAGATCTTGGAGTGCCCCGGCCCTCCTGGGGGCGGTTCGGCGCCAAGATTTGTGCTGGCCTCCAAGATCTCGTCGAACCAAGGTGGTGTAACGGGCAAATCAGCGTGGCCGGCCCGACCGGGAGCCGGAACAAGGCCGCATTTCGGTCAACCGGAGGGTCGCGGGCTCGGCGAGCCCGCGACTCATCGGGCTAAGGCCTGTTTCGGAACCCGGCCAAGTGCGAGGCGAGGTCCAGGGGTCGGCTGGCGTCGGCCGCAGGGCGGCCTCATACCGGGGTTGTATGTGGCCGTTCTGCGGACGCCGTCAGTCGGCGCCTGGGCCACGCCGTAGCCCTGGCCGGGTTCCGAAACAGGCCTTAGCTTGAGTTTTAACCTGTGCGGCGTGGTCTGGGGTTATGTGTTTTCTTGTTTTTCGGGTTGGCGTTTGCGCTGGTGACGATATGGACGTCGTGGCGGTTGGCTGGCCGGTGGTTGCGGTGGCCGGG
>NZ_JAIWNC010000091.1 GCF_020216025.1 Jidongwangia harbinensis
GATGGGTGAAGTCCTCGACGATCGAGGAGGGTCCGTCCTCCGCGGCGGCGCCGCTGCCGGCGGTCAGCGCCAGGCCGCCGACGGTCGCGAGTAGAGCAGCTCCGCAGAGCGCACCGATAACCTTCATTGGATCTCCCCCGTGAGTCCATGGTGTTGCCCTCGGTGAGCGAGGGTCGACGGACAGCACGATATCGGTGAAGCCCGATGGCGACAAGGCCGGGTGGCGGGTCCGACTCAATCGGTGCGTCGGTGCACCCGTAGGCCGAGGTTGGTCGGGAAGGACGTGAAGGTCATCCGTTCGCCCACCGGACCTGCGGTGCGGTCCGGCTCGAAGTCGAACGCGCGGCTCAGTACCGAGGCGACGACGGTGGTCTCGACCAGTGCCAGATTGCGGCCCGGGCAGAACCGGGGACCGTTGCCGAACGGGGCGAACGGCAGCGACTCGGCCGGCAGCCCGCCGTCCAGCCACCGCTCCGGACGGAACGTGTCCGGGTCGGGGAAACGGTCCGAGTCGCGGCGGGCGCCGTAGGACAGCAGCACGTACATCAGCGTGTCCTTCGGCACGAACAGCGGGCCGTCGCGGGTGTCGACGGTGAGGTCCCGGGTCGGCTGCATGACCAGCTGCGGGGTGACCGGTTGCAGGCGCAGCGCCTCGTGGACCACCGCCTCGGCGTACCGGAGCCGGCCCACCGTGGCGGGGTCGGCGGGCAGCCGCCGGTCGCCCAGGACCTCGTCGGCCTCCGCGCGGACCCGCCGGTGGATCTCCGGGTGCTGGGCCAGGAAGTGCAGACTCCAGGCCGCGGCCGACGACGTGGTGTCCTCGCCGGCGAGCAGCATGGTCAGCACGTTGCCGAACACCTCCTCGTCGGTCACCGCCGGCTCGTCCGCGATCGGCTTGACCAGGGCCTCGAGGAAGTTGGCCGGCGACGCACCGGTCGCCATGCGGTCCCGGGCGGCGGCGAACCGGTCCCGCACCACCGCCTCGATCTCCCGCACCGTGGCGTCCAGCCGCCGGTCCCGCGGCAGCTTCACGTACCGCCAGTAGGGGACCGGCGCGTAGATCCGCCGGGCGAACTCGGGGAACAGCCGCGGCACCCGGCTGTGCAGTCCCTCGCCGGTGCTCTGCAGGGCGTTCAGGTCGTGGCCCATGGCGAGCCCGGCCGTGACGTCCAACGTGTACCGCATCATCTGGTCCAGCACGTCGACCCGTGCACCGGAGTCGGCGGCGGCCTCCCAGACCCCCAGCAGCCGGTCGGTGACCCGGGTGATCGTGGTGAAGTACTGCCGGAGGTACGCGACGTTGAGGCTCTGCGTGGCCACCTTGCGGAGCCGGCGCCAGCGGTCGCCCTCGGCGGTGAACACGCCCTGCGGGGCGATCTCCTCGATGACGTTCGACATCACCGCGCTGCGCCGGAAGTCGTCCGGCCGGCGGCGCAACGTCAGGTCGATGACCGCGGGGTCTGCGGTGACCAGGATGTGGCGCCGGACCAGGCGGATCCGGTACGTCAGGCCGTGCGTGTCGGCCCAGCGCTCCAGCACCCGGTTGGGGACGCCGTCGCGGACCACGTCCCGCAGGTTGCCCAGGACCGGGCGGGGCGTCGGCCCGGGAAGATCGGCCATCGTCCGGACCGCCGGTCCGGAGAGTGTGGGCGGTCGGGAAGCGCTCATGACGGCGAACCTACTGTCGGTGCGGTGGGACACCAGCGCGCCGGCGCCGGGACTGCCCGGGCGGCGGGTCCGCGCTGCCCGGGCGGTCGGCGCACCGGATCAGCCGCTGGCGTTGCCGGTCAGGTTCCAGCCCGCCAGGTGCAGGGCGGGTGCCGCGTACTGGTGGCCGGCCCAGCGGTCCGGCAACGGCACCGCCTCGGCGCCGATGCCGCGGACCGTCCCGGCCGCCAGGGCCTGCCGGTACGACTGGGTGAACCGCATGTTGCTCACCGCCGCGACCACCTCGCCGTCCTCGACCAGCCAGACGCCGTTGCGGGTGAGGCCGGTGATGGCGAGGCTCTTCTGGTCCAGCACCCGGGTGTACCACAGGTCGGTGACCAGCAGGCCGCGCGCCATGGCGGCAACCAGCGGCCGGGCCGACGGAACGGCCGGGCCGTCCGGTGCGCCGGCCGGGCCGGTCGGAGCCGGGCCGGGCAGCAGCCGGAGATGGGTCGCCGTCGGGCCGGTGGAGCGGGACGACGGCGACGCGTGCCCGGTGGAGGTCGCGCCCGCCGCGGCGGCGGAGGTGCGGTCGTGCGTCACCGCGGTGCTGACCCCGTCCCGGACCAGCGTCAACGGGGCCCGTGGAGTGCCCTCGTCGTCGAACGGCAGGGTGGCCGCGGCGCCCGGGAACGTGCCGACCGGGTCGTCGACGATGGTGACGGCCGGGTCGAACTGGGCGGCGCCCAGCTCCACGAAGGACCGGCCCTGGGCGGAGTCCCGGCCGTTGAAGGCGAAACTGGCCAGATTGGCGAGCAGGTCGGCGACGGCGGTGGGTTCGAGGACCACCTCGTACTGGCCGGGGGGAAGCTCGACCGGGTGCCGCCCGGCGAGCGCCTTCCCGGCCGCGCGCCGGCCCAGCGCGGCGCCGTCCAGGTCGGCCAGCCGGCTCGCGGCCAGCCGGGCCACGCCGTCCGCGCCGTCCGCCCGGGCGATGCCGTCCATGGCCGCCTCCACCGCGCGGCCCGCCACGGCCTGACCGGCGCTGTTGGCGAAGGCGGCGGACGCGCGGTGGGTACGGCAGAAGCCGGCGGTCTCCAGGCCGTCGGCGGCGCGTACGAATTCGCGGACCCGCAGCGCCCGGTCCTCCGGGGTGGCCTGGGCGGTGGCCTCGTCGAAGCCGGTGTCCGGGTGGCTCAGCGGGGTGGGCGCCAGCAGCCCGGCCCAGCCGGTGTCCGGCGGGCTGAGCCGGGCGGCGGCGACGGTGCGGTCCACCAGCGACCGCAGGCCGTCCGCGTCCACCACGGTGGTCGAACCGCCGGCGGTGCGCCCGTCCAGGTGCAGCCGCAGACTCACGGTGGTGACGGTGCTGTCCACGTTCTGGTGGATGGCCGAGTTGGCGAACCGGGTCAGTGCCAGCGCCGAGTGGTGCACCCCCACCTCGGCCTCGGCGTGCGGCCCGGCCCACTCGCGGACCAGCTCGACCACCCGGCCGGCGAGGGCCAGTTCCGTCATCGCCGGCCCCCGCCCCGCGGACCGGCACCGGCGGCGCGACCTTCGTTCGTCATGCCCGCACTCCCACCCGGACGTCGGTGAACCGGGCCGGTGCCGCCGGATGGCCGGTGTGCCCGATCTGACCGGGCTGGCCCTTGCCGCAGTTGGGCGTACCCCAGGAGACCGTCTCGGCGGAGAGCATGTCCATCGACTGCCAGAACTTCGGGCCGATCCCGGTGTACGTCGGGTTGCGCAGCATCCGTCCCAGCCGGCCGTTCTTGATCTCGTAGCCGATCTCGCAACCGAACTGGAAGTTCAGCCGCTTGTCGTCGATCGACCAGGAGCGGTTGATGTCCATGAAGACGCCGTCGTCGGTGGCCGCGATGATCTCCTCGAACGAGTGCGGGCCGGGCTCCAGCCCGACGTTGGTCATCCGCACCATCGGCAGCCGGGACCAGCCGTCGGCACGCACGCTGCCCGCATAGTCCAGCCCGGCGACCGCGGCCGAGTCACGCCCGGCCAGTACGCCGACCCAGCGGCCGTTCCGGACCGCGTCGCGCTTGACGGCCGGGGTGCCCTCGTCGTCGTAGCCGAAGCTGCCCAGCGCGCCGGGGATGGTCGGGTCGATGGTGATGTTCATCAGCTCGGAGCCGTAGCGCAGTGTGCCGAGCCGGGCGAGGTCCAACCAGGACGTGCCGGCGAACGCGGCCTCCCAGCCGAGAATGCGGTCCAGCTCGATGGCGTGCCCCACCGACTCGTGGATCTGCAGCGCCAGCTGTTCGCCGCCGAGCACCAGGGTGGTCTCGCCGGACGGACACAGCGGCGCGGTGAGCAGGGCGCGCGCCTCGCCGGCCATCCGCGGCGCGTGGGCCACCAGGTCCAGCTCGTCGACGAGTTCCCAGCCGCGGGTGCCGTACTGCCCGCGGTGCGACGGCCAGGAGCGGCGCTGGATCTCGCCGTCGCCGTACGCACTGGCGGTGATGCCCGCCCCGCACTCCCGCAGGTGCTGGTCGATGCGGTGTCCCTCGCTGGACACGAACCACTTGCGGGTGTCCCACACCTGGTAGATGCCCTCGGCCAGGTCGGCACCCGCGTCACGGGCCGCCGCGGTGGCCGCGACCAGCAGGTCACCCTTGGTGGACAGGGGCACGGTCAGCGGGTCGATCTCGCACGGATTGGCCCAGCTCGCCGTGCCGGCCTTGGCCGGCACCAGGTCGATCGCGGGCCCGGGCACCAGCGCGCTGGCCGCGGCGATCTGCGCGGCGCGCCGCCCGGCCGCGCGGGCGGCGTCGTCGGACAGGTGGGGCACGGCGTAGAAGCCCCAGCTGGATCCGACCAGGGCGCGTACGCCCAGACCGGCGCTCTCGTCGGAGCTGACGTCCTCGACGTCGCCGTCGCGTGCGGTCATCGCCTCGGTACGGCGCAGCATGACGCGGGCGTCGGCATAGCGGGCGCCGGCGTCCAGGGCCGCCTGGACCGCGGTGCCCGCCTCGTCGAAATGGCTCATGACCCGACCCTAGATGAACTGTCCCCAAGGGAAGCGGCGTCGCCGGGGGGACCGCTCGGACGGGACCGGGCGGGGACGGTGGGGGTGGCAGTGCCGGTGGGAGCTTGGCCATCCGGTATGTCGGGTTTTCTGGATGGGAGCGCCTCCGAGGTGGCCGGGCGTGTGGTGTTCGGGTGTGGAGCGCGCCGCATCTCTGCGCGCTGCGATCGGGTGGCGGGCGTGTGTGGTGTTCGGCAGCGGAGCTCGCCGCATCTCTGCGCGCTGCGATCGGGTGGCGGGCGTGTGTGGTGTTCGGGAGCGGAGCTCGCCGCATCTCTGCACGCTTGTGTCCGGGCGGCGAGGCGTGGGGGGTTTCGGTGCGGTGCGTGCCATCTCGCCACACGCCGTAGCCGGGAGTGGGCGGGCCCCTGCCACGGACGGGGCGGAATCGCCCCTCGGCGCGGAAAGGGGGGCGGCGGCGCGGAAAGGGGGGCGGCGGCGCGGAAAGGGGGGCGGCGGCGCGGAAGGCGGGACAGGAGCCAGGAAGGTGGGGCGGGAGGAGCTGGGAAGGTGGGG
>NZ_JAIWNC010000092.1 GCF_020216025.1 Jidongwangia harbinensis
AACTCACGTGCACGGTGGTCTCGGTGATCCCGTACATGTTCACCAGCGCCGGCCGCTCACCGTGCCGCTCCAGCCACGGCTCCAGCCGGCGCAGATCCAGCGCCTCCCCACCGAAGACGACGTAGCGGAGGTGCAGGCGGTCGCCCCAGTGCGGCTCGTCCGCGTCCGCGGCGAGGAGTTGGTAGAACGCCGACGGGGTCTGGTTCAGCACCGTCACCCGCTGTTCGACCAGCAGCCGCAGGAACTCCTGCGGGGAGCGGCTCACCGCGAACGGCACCACCACCAGGCGGCCACCGGCCAGCAATGGCCCCCACAACTCCCACACCGAGAAGTCGAACGCCGCCGAATGGAACATCGTCCACACGTCGTCGGCGCCGAACCCGAACCACTGCCCGGTCGAGGAGAACAACCGCACCACGTTCGCGTGCGAGACGACCACACCCTTCGGCCGGCCGGTCGACCCCGACGTGTAAATGACGTACGCGGCCTGCCCGGCCCGCGGCAGCGGCAACTCGACGTCCGCCGGCGCCCCCACCGCGAGGTCGTCGAGCAGCACGACCGGCACACCGGCGTCCGGCACCCGATCGGCCAACTCGGCCGTCGAGAGCACCAGCACCGGCGCCGCGTCCTCCACCATGAACCGCACCCGGTCCGCCGGATAATCCACATCCACCGGCACGTACGCACCACCGGCCCGCACCACCGCCAGCAACGCCACCACCAGCTCCACCGACCGCGGCACCAGCACCGCCACCCGCGACTCGGCACCCACCCCCCGCGACCTCAGCCACCGGGCCAGGCCGTCGACCCGCGCCGACAACTCGCCATAGGTCAACGACTCGCCGCCGAACGTCACCGCCGGCGCCACCGGATCCGCGGCAACCTGCCGCTGGAACAGCTCCACCAACGACGGACCATCCACCGGCGCCTCACCGACCGGCTCACCGTTCCACGCGTCCAGCAACAGATCCCGCTCAGCGGGATCGACCAGATCCAGCCGGCTCACCGGCCGCTCCGGCGACACCACCACCGCCGACAGCATCCGCAGCAGCCACACCGTCAGCCGCTCCACCGTCTCCCGGTCGAACAGGTCGACGCTGAACTCCACCACGCCGGACAGCCCGGCCGACGCGCTGTGCCCGTCGGTGTGCGGCGCGAACGAGAAGGACAGATCGAACCGGGCCGAGTCGGTCTCCCGGGTCTGCAGGGACGCCTCGAGGCCCGGCAGCTCGTTCAGGACGTCGATGGCGGTGTTGTGGTCGGTGTTCTGCAACGCCAGCATGACCTGGAACAGCGGGTGCCGGGACAGCGACCGGGCCGGGTTCAGCACCTCGACGAGCCGTTCGAACGGCAGATCCTGGTGCGCGTACGCGGCCAGATCGGTCTCCCGCACCCGGGCCAGCAGCTCCTTGAACGTCGGGTTCGCGGACGTGTCGGTGCGCAGCACCAGCGTGTTGACGAAGAACCCGACGAGATCGTCCACCGCGTCATCCGTGCGGCCCGCGATCGGGGTACCGATCGGGATGTCCGTACCGGCGCCCAGCCGGGTCAGCAGCGCCGCCAGCGCCGCCTGCACCACCATGAACAGCGTGGTGCCGGTCTGCCGGGCCAGCCCGACCAGACCGGCGTGCAGGTCCGCGCCGACGGTGAACGCGACCGAGTCGCCGCGGTGCGAGGCGACCGCGGGCCGGGGCCGGTCGAGCGGCAGGTTCAGCTGCTCGGGCAGGTCGGCCAGGGTCCGGGTCCAGTACGTCAGCTGGGCCTGGATCACGCTGTCCGGGTCCTGCTCGTCGCCCAGCACCTGGCGCTGCCACAGCGTGTAGTCCGCGTACTGCACCGGCAACGGCGGGTACGCCGGGACCGTGCCCGCGCATCGGGCCCGGTAGGCCACGGTGAGGTCCCGGGCCAGCGGCCGCATCGACCAGGCGTCCGCGGCGACGTGGTGGGCGACCAGCAGCAGCACGAACTCGTCGGCGGCCAGGCGGAACAGCCACATCCGCACCGGCAGTTCACCGGCGAGGTCGAACTCGTGGGCGGCGGCGTCGCGCAACCGCTGTGGCAGTTCCGCGGCCGTGCAGTCGGCAACGGTGAAGACGGAGGTGATCGCGGTGACCGGCAGCACCACCTGGACCGGTCCCGACGGGTCCTCGGCGAACACCGTGTGCAGGCTCTCGTGGCGGACGATCACGTCGCCCAGCGCCAGCTCCAGTGCCGCCACGTCGAGCTGTCCGCGCAGGCGCATGGCCACCGGCACGTTGTACGTCGCGGACGGGCCTTCCAGGCGGTTCAGGAACCACAGGCGTTGCTGGGCGAAGGACAGCGGCACCCGCTCGGGCCGCGGCACGACCGGCTTCAGCCCGCCCCGGCCGGTCCGTGCGGTGTCCAGCCGGCTGGCCAGCCGCGCCACGGTCGCCGCCTCGAACAGCTCCCGCACCGGCAGCTCGACGTCGAGCACCGACCGGATCCGGCTGACCAGGCGGGTGGCCAGCAGCGAATGCCCGCCCAGGTCGAAGAACGAGTCGTCGATGCCCACCTCGGCCACCCCGAGCACCTCGGCGAACAGACCGCACAGGATCTCCTCCCGGGCGTTCCGGGGGCCCCGCCCGCCGACCGTCACCGTGGCCTCCGGTGCGGGCAGCTTCGCCCGGTCCACCTTGCCGTTGACGTTGAGCGGGAACTCGTCCACCGTCACGACCGCCGCCGGCACCATGTACTCGGGCAGCACGTCGGCCACCGAGGCCCGGATCGCCGCGGCGTCCAGGGTGGCGCCGGTGGCCGGCTGCACGTACCCCACCAGGCGCGCGTCGCCCGGCTGGTCCTCGCGGACCACCACCACCGCCCGGCCCACCCCGGGCCGGGCGGCCAGCGCCGACTCGACCTCGCCCAGTTCGATCCGGAAGCCGCGCACCTTCACCTGATCGTCGGCGCGGCCCACGAACTCCAGCGCCCCGGTCTCGGTCCACCGGACCACGTCACCGGTGCGGTACATCCGGGTGCCGGGCGGGCCGAACGGGTCGGCCACGAAGCGTTCCCCGGTCAGGCCGGGCCGGCCGAGGTAGCCGCGGGCCAGGCCGGCGCCGGCTACATAGAACTCGCCGGCCACGCCCACCGGCACCGGCTGCAGACCGGCGTCCAGCACGTAGGCGGAGCTGTTCACGATCGGCGTCCCGATCGGCGGTGCGCCTTCGGAGTCGGCGCGGAGCCGGGAACTCATGGTGGCGCACACGGTCGTCTCGGTCGGGCCGTACGCGTTGATCATCCGGCGGCCGCGGGCCCAGCGGCGCACGATGTCCGCGCTGCTGGCCTCGCCCGCGACGATCACGGTGACGCGCGGGGGTACGGACCCGGGCGGCATCGCGGCCAGGGCGCTGGGCGGCAGCGTCACGTGGGTGACCCGGCGCGCCTCGATCAGCGTGGCCAGCGGCTGTCCCGGCATCAGCCGGTCGTCGACCGCCATCACCACGGCGGCACCGGACAGCCACGTCACCATCAGCTCGGAGACCATCGCGTCGAAGCCGGCGGAGGCGAACTGCAGGACCCGGGCGGCCGGCGTGATGGCGAACGTCTCGCGCTGTCCCTCGACCAGGCTCGGTACCCCGACGTGGGTGACCGCCACGCCCTTCGGGGTGCCGGTCGAGCCGGAGGTGTAGATGACGTACGCGAGCTGCTCCGGCCGCAGCGGCGCGGCCAGCTCCGCGTCGCCGAGGTCGGTGTCCGCGCACGCCTCGACGGCGGACGCGATGTCGGGAGCGTCGAGGAGCACCGGCGCCGGCCCGCCGGGCGGGATCCGGCCGGCCTTCTCCACCGTGGTGAGCACCAGGCCGGGGGCGGCGTCGTCGAGCATGAAGCGGATCCGCTCGGCCGGCGTCTTCAGGTCGACCGGCAGGTACGCGGCACCGGTCTTGAGCACCGCGAGGACCGCGATGGCGAGCTGCGGCGACCGGGGCAGCGCCACCGCCACGCTGCCCTCCGGGCCGGCGCCGCGGCCCACCAGGTAGCGGGCCAGGCGGTTGGCGCGGGCGTTCAGTTCGGCGTACGTGAGCGTGGTGTCCTCGAAGACGAGTGCGGTCGCCGCACCGTCCCGGGCCACCTGGCTCTCGAACAGGCGCGGCAGCGGCTCCGCCGGGACCTCCCGGGCGGTGTCGTTGACGTCCACGGTGAGGTGGCGGTACGTGGCCGGGTCGAGCGCGTCGATCCGGCCGGACGCGACGCCGGGCCGGTCGAGGATCGTGTCGAGGACGCGCCGCAGGATGTCCACGACCTCGGCGGCACGGTCCGGGCTGACCGCGTCCGGGCGGTAGTCGAGCCGCAGGTGCAGGCGGGCGCCGGGGGTGACGACGAGGCCGAGCGGATAGTGCGAGGCGTCGTGGTAGTCCACGGAGATGCCGCGGAGTCCGGCCGCCTCGGCGACGGCGTCGAAACGCGCGTGGTCCAGCGGGTAGTTCTCGAAGACCATCGACGTGTCGAAGAGGTCCCCCATGCCGGTCAGCGAGCTGATCCGGCCCAGCGACAGATACTGGTGGTCCAGCGTGTGCAGCTGTTCGCGCTGGATCCGGGCGAGCAGGGCGCCGACCGGCTCGGCCGGGCGCAGCGACACGCGCAGCGGCACCGTGTTGATGAACAGCCCGACCATCCGCTCCACCCCGGCCAGTTCGGGCGGGCGACCGGACACCGTGATCCCGAAGACGACGTCCTGGCGGCCGGTGATCCGGGCGAGGGTCAGCGCCCAGGCCGCCTGGACCACGATGTTCGGGGTGACGCCGAGGTCCCGGGCCTGCCGGGTGAGCCGGTCGGTGACCTCCTCGGGGAGGTACACGTGGATGCGCTCGGGGTCGGCGGTGCCGTCGGTGCCGCCGGCCGGGCCGACCAGGGTGGGCGCTTCGAGGCCGGACAGCGCGGACTGCCACTCCGCCTCGGCGACCTGCTGGTTGCGGTTCGTCAGCCAGGTCAGATAGTCGCGGTACGGCGGGGAGGGCGCCCCGGCCACGCCGATGTAGAGCGAGAACAGGTCGTCCAGCACGACCGGCATGGACCAGCCGTCCAGGATGATGTGGTGGTTGGTGATCACGAACCGGTACCGGTCGGTG
>NZ_JAIWNC010000093.1 GCF_020216025.1 Jidongwangia harbinensis
GCGGCGGCCGTCGCCGGTGCGGACGCCACGCAGGTGATCGTCGACGTCGACTGGGCCCGGTTCGCCCCCGCGTTCTCCTTCGGCCGCCGCTGGGCGCTGCTCGGTGACCTGCCGGAAGCCGTCGCGGTCCTGGATGAGGTCGTCGTCGCCAGCGGCGGCGACAGCCCGCTCACCACGGAACTCGCCGGCCTTCCGCCGGCCGAGCGCGTGGCCCGGCTGACCCGGCTCGTTCGCGCCGAGGCGGCCGCGGTGCTCGGTCACCGTGACAGCGACGGCGTGCCCGCTGGCCGGGCATTCCGCGAGGCAGGTTTCGACTCGCTGACCGCGGTCGAGTTGCGTAACCGCCTGCAGGAGGTGACTGGTCTGCGGCTGCCGGCGACGTTGGTGTTCGATCAGCCGTCGCCGCTGGCGTTGGCCGAGTTCCTGCGCGACCAGCTCGCCGGTGTCACGGCCGGGGTGGACACGCCCGTGGCGGCCACGGTGGTCGATGACGAGCCGATCGTGATCGTGGGTATGTCCTGTCGTTATCCCGGTGGCGTGACGGGTCCGCAGAGCCTGTGGGATCTGGTCGCGGCCGGCGGTGACGCGATGGGTCCGTTCCCGGAGGACCGGGGTTGGGACCTCAGCACCCTGTTCGACCCGGACCCGGACCACCCGGGCACGTCGACCACGAGCACCGGTGGGTTCCTGAACGGTGCCGGTGACTTCGACGCCGGGTTCTTCGGGATCAGCCCGCGTGAAGCGGTCTCGATGGATCCGCAGCAGCGCCTGCTGCTGGAGGCGTCCTGGGAGACTTTCGAGCACGCCGGTATCGACACCGCCGGCCTGCGGGGTTCGCGTACCGGGGTGTTCATCGGGTCCAACGGCCAGGACTACAGCACCCTGCTCATGATGGCTGCGTTCACCGGTGGCGAGGCGGGCGCCGAAGGCCACGCGGCGACCGGCGGCGCGGCGAGTGTCGCGTCCGGCCGGCTGTCGTACACGTTCGGTCTCGAGGGTCCGGCCGTGACCGTGGACACGGCGTGTTCCTCCTCGCTGGTCGCCCTGCACCTCGCGGCGCAGTCGGTGCGGCAGGGCGAGTGTGACCTCGCGCTGGCCGGTGGCGTGGTGGTGATGGCCACCCCGGGCACGTTCATCGAGTTCTCCCGCCAGCGTGGTCTGGCCGCCGACGGCCGGTGCAAGGCGTTCTCCGACGACGCCGACGGCACCGGCTGGGCCGAAGGCGTCGGCATGCTCCTGGTGGAGCGGCTGTCCGACGCGCGGCGCAACGGCCACCAGATCCTCGCCGTCGTGCGCGGTAGCGCCGTCAACCAGGACGGCGCGTCGAACGGCCTGACCGCGCCGAACGGCCCCGCCCAGCAGCGCGTCATCCGCCAGGCCCTCGCCAACGCTCGCCTGACCCCGGCCGACGTCGATGTGGTGGAGGCACACGGCACCGGCACCACGCTGGGTGACCCGATCGAGGCCCAGGCGGTTCTGGCCACCTACGGCCAGGAGCGGGAGACCCCGTTGTGGCTGGGGTCGCTGAAGTCAAACATCGGTCACACGCAGGCCGCCTCGGGCGTGGGCGGCGTGATCAAGATGGTCCTGGCCATGCGCCACGGCGTGTTGCCCAAGACACTGCATGTCGGCGAGCCGTCGAGCAAGGTGGACTGGTCCGCGGGGTCGGTCAGTCTGCTCACCGAGAGCGTCGCCTGGGAGGCGGGGGAGAAGCCGCGCCGCGCGGGCGTGTCGTCGTTCGGCATGAGCGGCACCAACGCGCACGTGATCATCGAGGAGCCGCCCGCAGCGGAGACCGCCGAGCCGGCCCAGACGTTGCCGGCTCTACCGGTGTTGGTGTCGGCGCGTGCGGAGGCGGCGCTGGCGCTGCCGTCGCGGGTCGACCTGGACGTGGCGTACACGCTGGCCGTCGGCCGGACCGCGCTGCCGGTGCGTACCTTCGCGATCGATGACGGCGGGTTCGCCGAACCGACGGTCGCCGCCGATCAGCGGACAGCGTTGTTGTTCACCGGTCAGGGCGCGCAGTGGTCCGGCATGGGCCGCGACCTCTACGACACCTTCCCGGTGTTCGCGGACGCGTTCGACGAGATCGCCGCGCATCTCGATCTGCCGCTGCACGACGTGGTGTTCGGCGCCGACGAGCGGCTCGGCCAGACGGCGTTCACCCAGGCAGCGTTGTTCGCCTACGAGGTCGCGATGTTCCGCCTCCTCGAATCCTGGGGTGTACGGGCGGACGTGCTGGTCGGTCACTCGATCGGTGAGGTCGCGGCGGCGTACTGCGCCGGCGTCTGGAGCCTGGAGGACGCGTGCCGTCTGGTGGCCGCGCGGGGCAGTCTGATGCAGGCCCTGCCGGCCGGTGGGGCGATGGTCGCGATCCAGGCGTCCGAGGCCGAGCTGGCCGGCGTGGACGTGGACATCGCGGCGGTGAACGGACCCCGGTCGGTAGTGATCTCCGGTCCGGTCGACAAGGTGGAGGCGGTGGCGGCGACGTTCGCCAAGGCCCGTCGCCTGGACGTCTCGCACGCGTTCCATTCCTCGCTGATGGACCCGATGCTCGACGAGTTCCGGTCGGTGGTCGCCACGCTGACGTTCCATGAGCCGTCGATCCCGCTGGTCAAGGATGTGACGGACCCGGAGTACTGGGTGCGGCACGTCCGGGACACGGTCCGGTTCGCCGACGACGTGGCCGCTGCTGACGCGACCGCGTTCCTCGAGATCGGCCCGGACGCCGCCCTGATCCCGGCCGTCGCGCAGATTCGCGACGACGCTCTGCTGGTTGCGGTGTCACGGCGGGAGAAGACCGATGCGGTCACCGCGCTGGGCCGGTACTGGGCTGCTGGCGGTCGGGTCGATTGGGCCGCCTTCTTCGCCGGGACCGGCGCGAAGCTGGCCGAGGCCCCCACATACCGGTTCCAGTGGCAGCGCTACTGGCCGGCCATCACGGCCGGTGCCATGCCGGGAGCGGGTACGGACGACGCCGAGTTCTGGCAGGCGGTCGAATCCGGCGATCTGAACGGTCTGGCTGACGTGCTGGGCCTGGTCACCGAGCAGCGCGAAACGCTACAGGCGGCCCTGCCGGTGCTGTCCTCCTGGCGGCGTTCCCAGGCCGAACGGGATCTGCTCGATTCGTGGCGCTATCACGTCACGTGGAAGCCGGTCACGGTGCGACCCGCGACCCTGCCCGGCCGCTGGCTCGTCGTCGGCGAGGATGCCGGGGACATCGCGGCGGTGTTGCCGACCGAAGGTGACGCCCCGGTCGAGGGCATCGTCGCGGTGGACCTCGATGTGATGGCTCTGGTCGAGCTGCTGCGTGTGGCGACCGCGCCGGTGTGGTGCGTGACCCGAGGCGGTCAGCCCGAGGTGTGGGGACTGGGCCGGGTCGCGGCGTTGGAGACGCCGCACCTGTGGGGCGGGCTGGTCGAGGTCCCGGAGACGTTGGACGAGCGTGCGGCGGCGAAGCTGGTCGCGGTTCTGGCCGACGGTTCCGAGGATCAGGTGTCGATCCGACCGTCGGGTGTGTTCGCGCGTCGGCTGACCCGCGCGCCGCGCGCTGCCGGCGCGGCGTGGCGGCCGCGGGGAACCGTGCTCATCACCGGTGGTACCGGCGGTCTCGGTCTCGCGGTTGCCCGATGGCTTGCGGACAACGGCGCCGAGCGTCTGGTGCTCACCAGCCGCCGCGGCGGTGCCGCCCCAGACCTGGGTGTGCCGGTCGAGGTGATCAACGCGGACATGGGTGTCCGGGACGACGTCGCCGCCGTTCTGGGCCGGTGCGGCGCCGACCTGACCGCGGTCGTTCACGCTGCCGGTGTTGAGCTGGCGGGCACCGTGGCGACGATGACCGCCGCCGACGTGGCGACCGCCGCGGCAGGCAAGGCGGACGGTGCACGGTTCCTCGACGAGCTGCTCGGTGATCGCGTTCTGGATGCGTTCGTGCTGTTCTCGTCGATCGCCGGGATCTGGGGCAGCGGTGGAGGCGGCGCGTACGCGGCAGCCAACGCCGCACTGGACGCACTCGCCGTCGAGCGACGGGCCCGCGGCCTGGCCGCGACCGCGATCGCCTGGGGACCGTGGGCCGGGATCGGGATGGCCTCTCGGGGTCAGACCACTGACGGGTTGACTCGGCGTGGTCTGCGGCTGCTGCCGCCGGAGTCGGCGGTGTCGGCGATCGCCGCCGCGGTCGGTGGCGAGCCTGCCGTGGTGATCGCGGACGTGGACTGGGCCCGGTTCGGGCCGGTGTTCACGGCCGGGCGGCCCGCGCCGTTGCTGGCGGGACTGCTCGAGCCGGTCGCGGACGAGACGGTCCGGGCCACACCGCTGGCGTCGGCCGAGATGACCGTGCCGGCGTTGACCGACCTGGTGCGGCGTGAGGCCGCGGCGGTGCTCGGCCATGCGGATGCGGCGGAGATTCCGGCCGACCGGGCGTTCCGCGAGGCCGGTTTTGATTCGTTGACGGCGGTGGAGTTGCGGGGGCGGCTTCAGGCGGCGACGGGTCTGCGGTTGCCGGCGACGTTGGTGTTTGATCATCCGTCGCCGG
>NZ_JAIWNC010000094.1 GCF_020216025.1 Jidongwangia harbinensis
GTGGCCAGGCGTCGGGCCGCGGGCCGGCCGGGGGTGTCGCTGGCCTGGGGTATGTGGGACGAGTTGGGGATGGGCACCGGCCGGGGGACCGGTCTGAGTGCCGAGCAGGGTCTGGAGTTGTTCGACGCGGCTCTTCGGCACGACCGGGCGTTGCTGGTCCCGACGCGCCTGGATCTGAAGGCGGTGCCGCGTGACGCGGTACCACCGCTGCTGCGTTCTTTGGTCCGGGCCCGTCCCACCCTGGCTGGTGGCGGTGACGCGGGACGTTTCACCGGCCTGGACGACACCGAACGTCAGGCGGCGTTGGTGCAGTTGGTCCGGCAACAGGCCGCGGCGGTGCTGGGCTATCCCGACAGCCGTGGTGTCGGCGCGCAGCAGACCTTCACCGAGCTGGGTGTGGACTCGCTGACCGCGATCGACCTGCGTAACCGGCTGCAGAACGCGGTCGGCGTGCGTCTGCCGGCGACGTTGGTGTTCGACTACCCGACGGCGCAGACCCTCGCCGAGTTCCTCCTCGACAAGGTCAGCGGCGGCCCCGGCAAGCAGATCACCACCCGTGCGGTGCGCACCGACGACGAACCCGTGGTGATCGTATCGATGGCCTGCCGGTTCCCCGGCGGGGTGTCCTCGCCGGAACAGCTGTGGGATCTGGTGCGTGATGGCGTGGACGCGGTCGGCGAGTTCCCGCCTGACCGGGGCTGGGCCGACGTCTACGACCCCGACCCGGAGCATCCAGGCACCAGTTACACCCGCCATGGTGGCTTCCTCTACGACGCAGGCAACTTCGATCCGTCGTTGTTCGGGATGTCTCCGCGCGAGGCGCTGGGCACGGATCCGCAGCAGCGGTTGTTGCTGGAGACGGCGTGGGAGACGTTCGAACGGGCCGGGATCGACGCCGGCTCGTTGAAGGGGTCGGCGACCGGGGTGTTCACCGGCGTGATGTATCACGACTACGCCGACCTGCTGGTCGACACCGCCGAAGCCGAGGGCACGGTCGGCTCCGGTGCCACGGGCAGTGTCGCGTCCGGCCGACTGTCGTACACGTTCGGACTCGAGGGCCCCGCGGTCACGGTCGACACCGCGTGTTCGTCGTCGCTGGTGGCGTTGCACCTGGCGGTGCAGGCCCTGCGCTCGGGTGAGTGTGACCTGGCGTTGGCCGGTGGAGTCACCGTCATGGCGACCCCGGCGACGTTCGTCGGGTTCTCCCGCCAGCGTGGCCTGTCGGTCGACGGCCGGTGCAAGGCGTTCTCCGACAGCGCCGACGGTGTCGGCTGGGGTGAAGGCGCGGGTCTGCTCCTGGTCGAGCGGCTCTCCGACGCCCGGCGTCACGGGCACCCGATCCTCGCCGTGGTGCGGGGCAGCGCCGTCAACCAGGACGGCGCGTCGAACGGCCTGACCGCGCCGAATGGTCCGTCGCAGCAGCGGGTGATCCGCCAGGCGCTGGCCAACGCCGGTCTGAACCCCGCCGATGTGGATGTGGTGGAGGGTCACGGCACCGGCACGTCGTTGGGTGATCCGATCGAGGCGCAGGCCCTGTTGGCCACTTACGGTCAGGAGCGGGAGACGCCGCTGCGGTTGGGGTCGGTGAAGTCGAACATCGGCCACACCCAGGCCGCAGCCGGCGTCGCCGGCATCATCAAGATGGTGATGGCGTTGCGTCACGACACGGTGCCCGCCACGCTGCATGTGGATGCGCCGTCGTCGCACGTGGATTGGGAGTCCGGTGCGGTCCGGCTGGTCCGGGACGCCGAGCCGTGGGACCGGGCAGATCGGCCGCGCCGGGCGGGTGTCTCCAGCTTCGGAATCAGCGGCACCAACGCTCACGTACTGATTGAAGAACCGCCGGCCCCGGCCGCTGCCGCAGCGCCGACGCGCGAGCTGCCCGCACCACCGGTACTGCTCTCGGCGCGGGATGAAGCCGCCCTGGCGATGCCGGATCACGTCGACCTGAACGTGGCATTCACCCTGGCCACCGGCCGGACCGCGCTGCCGGTTCGAAGCTATGCGGTGGGCGTAAGAGAGCTTGCCCCACCGATGGTCGCTTCCGAGCAGCGGACCGCCTTCTTGTTCACCGGTCAGGGTGCGCAGTGGCCGGGCATGGGCCGCGACCTCTACGACACCTACCCCGTGTTTGCGGACACGTTCAACGAGATCTGCGCGCAGTTCGAGCTGCCGCTGCTGGACGTCGACGAGCAGCTGGACCAGACCCGGTTCACCCAGGCCGCGTTGTTCGCGTTCGAGGTGGCCATGTTCCGCCTCCTCGAATCGTGGGGCGTCCACCCGGACGTGCTAATCGGTCACTCGATCGGTGAGGTCGCGGCGGCCTACTGCGCCGGGGTGTGGAGTCTGGAGGACGCCTGCCGTCTCGTCGCGGCGCGGGGCAGTCTGATGCAGGCCCTGCCGGCCGGCGGCGCGATGATCGCGATCCAGGCCACCGAGGCCGAACTCGCCGGCGAGGACGTGGACATCGCCGCGGTGAACGGGCCGCGGTCGGTGGTGATCGCCGGGCCGGTCGACAAGGTCGAGGCGGTGGCGGCGAAGTTCGCCAAGACCCGCCGCCTGGACGTCTCGCACGCGTTCCACTCCTCGCTGATGGACCCGATGCTCGACGAGTTCCGCGCGGTGGTCACCACGCTGACGTTCCACGAGCCGTCGATCCCGCTGGTCAAGGACGTGACGGACCCCGAGTACTGGGTGCGGCACGTCCGGGACACGGTCCGGTTCGCCGACGACGTGGCCGCTGCTGACGCGACCGCGTTCCTCGAGATCGGCCCGGACGCCGCCCTGATCCCGGCCGTCGCGCAGATCCGCGACGAGGCTCTGGTGATCCCCGTCTCGCGCCGCGGCAACACCGATGTGGTTTCCGCCGTAAGCCGGTACTGGGCCGCCGGTGGTGGCGTGGACTGGACGGCGTTCTTCGCCGGGACCGGCGCCACGTTGGTGGAGGCGCCGACGTACCGGTTCCAGCGGCAGCGGTACTGGCCGCGTCCGGCCGGCAGTCCGCGGAACACCCTTGCGATGGGGTTGTTGGGGACTGTGCATCCGTTGATTGGTGCGGGTGTGGGGTTGGCTGGTGATGGTGGGTTTGTGTTTACGGGGCGGTTGTCGAGTGTTACGCATCCGTGGTTGGTTGATCATGAGGTTGCTGGGGCGGTGTTGTTGCCTGGTACGGCCTTGTTGGAGCTTGCGATGTTGGCGGGTTATGAGGCTGGTTGTGGGGTGGTTGAAGAGTTGACGATGCGGGCTCCGGTCGTGTTTGACGGGGATGCCGCGGTGGTGGTGCAGGTGACGGTGGGTGGTGTGGATGGTGATGGTCGTCGTGGTGTGACGGTGCATTCGCGTCCTGATGACGGTGACGCGGCGTGGACGGTGCACGCGACGGGTGTTCTGGGAGCGGCCGGTGATGGTGCTGGCCGGCAGATGACGGGGTCGTGGCCGCCCGAGGGTGTCGAGGCGTCTGTCGATGGTTTGTATGCGGGGCTGGCCGGGTCGGGGTTCCGTTATGGTCCGCAGTTCCAGGGTTTGCGCCGGGTGTGGCGTGGTAGCGGCGGGGACATTTTCGCTGAGGTGTCGTTGCCTGTCGCGGATGAGGCGGGGCGTTTCGGTCTGCATCCGGCGTTGCTGGACGCGGCGTTGCACGCGTTGTTCTTCGGTGATGGTCCTGACGGGCAGCGGTTGCCGTTCGCCTGGGAGGGTGTCCGCCTGTATGCCACCGGTGCGCAGACACTGCGTGTGCGGCTGAGCCCGACCGGCGACGACACGGTCGCGATCGAGGCTTTCGACCCGGCCGGTCAACCCGTCTTGACGGCTGAGGGTTTGCGGTTGCGTGTTTTCGCGCCGGAGGTGTTGCGGCAGGCTGCTCGGTCTGTGGATTCGTTGTTTGGTGTGCAGTGGGTGTCGGTGGGGCGTCCGGGTGTGGGTGTGGAGCAGGGGTGGGAGGTGGTTCGTCCGGGTGATGTGTTCGCGGCGTTGGAGGTGGTGCAGGCCT
>NZ_JAIWNC010000095.1 GCF_020216025.1 Jidongwangia harbinensis
GCGTCCAGGCCGCGGCGGCTGGTCAGGACCAGATGCTCCGCACCCTGCCCGGCCGCCCACCGGGCCACCGCGACGCCGAGACCACCGGTACCACCGGTGATCAACACCGTGCCCCGCGGCGTCCACACCGGCGCGGCGCTGTCGGGTGTCACCCGTTGCAGGCGGCGGGCGAACACCCCCGACGCGCGGACCGCGACCTGATCCTCCGACCCGTCCGCCAGTACCGCCACCAGCCGGTCAGCAGCCCGGCCGTCCAGCACCTCGGGCAGGTCGATCACCCCACCCCAGCGGTGCGGGTTCTCCAAACCCACCACCCGGCCCATACCCCACAAGTGCGCCTGCACCGGCTCGGTCACCACATCGGATCGACCGGTGCTCACCGCACCCCGGGTCACCCACCACATCGGCGCGTCGATCTGCGCGGCGTGCACCCGCTGGGTCGTTTCGAGGGCCGCGGCCAGACCAGCCGGGACCGTGGGAGCCGCCGGAACCGAACCGGGGAACAGGCCGGCAAGGTTCACCACACCCACGAGGTCACCGGCATCGGGGTCGGTGACGACCTCAGCGCCGCGGGCCTCAAGGACCGCACGCACCTCCGCGGTTGTCTGGTCAGGGCCGTCGATCAGCAGCCACCGGCCACTCAACGTCGCAGCGGGCGGGGTGACCGGGGTGAACACCGCCCGGTACCGCCAGGCGTCGGTGGTCTGCTTACGCCGCTGCGACTGCCGCCACGACGCCAGCACCGGCAACACCCGGCCCAACGACTCACGACTGTCCCCGTCCAGGGCCAACGTGTCACTCAGACGAGTCAGATCGGCGTCCTCCACCGCCTGCCAGAACCCGGCATCCACCGTGTCCACCGGCGACACCGCCACCGGCGAGGTGGAGAACTCCGGCCAGTACCGCCGCCGCTGGAACCGATACGTCGGCAACTGCACCCGACGACCCGACACCACCCGCGACCAATCCACACCCGTGCCGTGCGCCCACGCCTGACCCACCGCCGACAACACCGCCGCCACCTGCGGCTTGTCCCTGCGCAGCAACGACGCGAACACCACATCACTGTCTGCCGGCACCGACTCCGGGCCCGCCGCCGACAACACCCCGTCCGGACCGAACTCCACAAACGTCCGCACACCCCGCGCATACAACGTCTGCACGGAGTCGGCGAACCGGACCGGCTCGCGCAGATGCCGCAACCAATACTCCGCCGTCGCCGCCTCCGCCGGGTCCAGCACCGCACCCGTGACATCCGAGATCAACGCCACCGTCGGCTCCCGGAACGTCAACCGTTCCAACACTTCAGCGAACGACGGCAGCATCGCGGCGATGAACGGTGAATGCGCGGCATGACTGATCCGCAACCGCCGCACCTTCCGACCCAACCCCCGGAAATACTCCCCCACCGGCGCACACGCCTGCGCATCACCCGAGATCACCACCGACGCCGGCCCATTCACCGCCGCCACCCCCACCACATCCGACAACCACGGCGCCACCTCGGCCTCCGTAGCCTGGATCGCCACCATCGCACCCGAGTCCGGCAACAGATGCATCAACGCACCCCGCGCCGTGATCAACGCACACGCATCCGGCAGATCCCACACCCCGGCCAGATACGCCGCCGTCACCTCACCGGTCGAGTGCCCGGCGAACACCTCCGCCGACACACCCCACGACTGCACCAGCCGGAACAACGCCACCTGCAACGCGAACAACACCGGCTGCGTGAACCGCAACCCATGCAACAACTCCGCCTCCGCCGAACCCGCAGCAGCGAAAACGACCTCGTGCACCGGACGCGGCAAATGCCTATCCAGATGCGCACACACCTCATCAAACGCATCCGCGAACACCGGGAACGTGTCATACAACTCCCGGCCCATCCCCGCCCACTGCGCCCCCGAACCCGTAAACAGGAACGCCGTCTTACCATCCACCACCGAAACCGGCTGCACCACACCCAGCGCACGCCGCAACTCATCACGATCACCAGCCACCACCACCGCCCGCACCGGCAACGCCGTGCGCCGGGTCGCCAGCGAGTACGCCAGATCACCAAGCTCCGCCTCCGGCAACACCCCCGCCAGCTCCAGCAGAGCGCCCTCACCACGCGCGGACAACAGGATCGGCTGCACCGGCAACGACCGCACCGGCTCGGCGCTCTCGGCTGCGGGCGGCTCCTCGATGATGATGTGCGCGTTCGTGCCACTCATCCCGAAGCTCGAAATACCCGCCCGACGCGGCCTGTCCCCGGCCTCCCACGCCACCGCCTCGGTCAACAGGCTCACCGCACCGGATGTCCAGTCCACCTTCGACGACGGCTCACCCACGTGCAGCGTCTTGGGGAGCAGGCCGTGGCGCAGCGCCATGACCATTTTGATCACACCACCGACACCGGACGCGGCCTGCGCGTGGCCGATGTTCGACTTCAACGAACCCAGCCACAACGGCGTCGACCGGCCCTGGCCATAGGTCGCCAGCAGCGCCTGCGCCTCGATCGGGTCACCCAACGTCGTGCCCGTACCGTGCGCCTCCACCACGTCCACGTCCGCCGGGGTCAGTCGAGCGTTCGCGAGAGCTTGGCGGATGACACGCTGCTGCGCGGGACCGTTCGGCGCGGTCAGGCCGTTCGAGGCACCGTCCTGGTTCACCGCCGTTCCCCGCAACACCGCGAGGATCTGGTGACCATGGCGCTGCGCGTCGGAGAGCCGCTCCACCAGCAGCATGCCGACGCCTTCGGCCCAGCCGGTGCCGTCGGCGTCGTCGGAGAACGCCTTGCACCGGCCGTCCGCGGCCAGCCCCCGCTGCCGGGAGAACTCGATGAACGTCCCCGGCGTGGCCATCACCACCACACCACCGGCCAGGGCCAAGTCGCACTCACCCTGCCGCACCGACTGCGCCGCCAGATGCAACGCCACCAGCGACGACGAACACGCGGTGTCCACGGTAACCGCCGGGCCTTCCAACCCGAACGTGTACGAGAGGCGACCGGAGGCGACACTCGCCGCGCCTCCGGTGGCGCCGTGACCCTCGGCACCGTCCTCACCCGACGCCGCGGCCATCATGAGCAGGGTGCTGTAGTCCTGGCCGTTGGAGCCGACGAACACCCCGGTCCGCGAGCCACGCAGCGTCGCGGTGTCGATACCGGCGTCCTCGAACGCCTCCCAGGACGCCTCCAGCAGCAGGCGCTGCTGCGGATCCATCGAGACCGCTTCACGCGGGCTGATCCCGAAGAACCCGGCGTCGAAGTCACCGGCACCGTTCAGGAACCCACCGGTGCTCGTGGTCGACGTGCCCGGGTGGTCCGGGTCCGGGTCGAACAGGGTGCTGAGGTCCCAACCCCGGTCCTCCGGGAACGGACCCATCGCGTCACCGCCGGCCGCGACCAGATCCCACAGGCTCTGCGGACCCGTCACGCCACCGGGATAACGACAGGACATACCCACAATGACGATCGGCTCGTCATCGATCACCGCCACCGGCACCGTCACATCGGTCGTGACACCGGCCAGCTGGTCGCGCAGGAACTCCGCGAGGACCAGCGGCGACGGGTAGTCGAACACGATGGTGGCCGGCAACCGCAGGCCGGTCGCCTCCTGGAGACGGTTACGCAACTCGACCGCGGTCAGCGAGTCGAAGCCGATTTCGCGGAACGCCCGATCTGCGGGCACGCCGTCGCTGTCACGGTGACCCAGCACCGCAGCGGCCTCGGCGCGCACCAACACCGTCAACCGCGCCAACCGCTCAGCCGGCGGCAGACCAGCCAACTCCGCGGTAAGCGGACTCTCCGCACCATTGGCCACCACGACTTCATCCATCGCCGCGACGGCTTCCGGCAGGTCACCGAGCAGCGCCCAGCGGCGGCCGAAGGAGAACGCGGGGGCGAACCGGGCCCAGTCGACGTCGACGATCACCTGCGTGGCGTCCGCACCGGCGACGGCCGCCGC
>NZ_JAIWNC010000096.1 GCF_020216025.1 Jidongwangia harbinensis
CAACCACCGCCGACGCCACTCAGCACTGGGCTACCGCAGCCCCGCCGACTACGAACGAACCCTGGAAACCGTTACGCTGCAGCAGAGCGCGGCATAACCCGGTGTCCACATCCCGGGGGGAAGCTCACGTGACCGCCGGGCATCGCGGTGACAGCCCGCAGTTCATCCCTGTCTTGCGCAGGATCCGGGTCGGTCGTCTCGGCGTGGGCCGGGCCAGGACCCGCCCGGAGGTGGTGCTGGCGGACAAGGCCTACACCAGCCGAGGTAACCGCCGTTACCTGCGTCAACGAGGGATCAAAGCGTGTATCCCGAGTAAGAAGGACCAGGACGCGCACCGCAAGGCCAAAGGATCCAGAGGCGGGCGTCCCCCGCCTTCGACCCCGAGCTTTACCGGCTGCGTCACGCCGTCGAGTGCGGCATCAACCGCCTCAAGCGATACCGGGGTGTGGCTACTCGCTACGACAAGTTAGCCGTGCGCTACCAGGCCGTTCTGACCATCACCATCATCAGCGAGTGGCTCTGAACCACTTATGACACACAGCCTAGACCGGTACCAGCACCACCGGAAGACCAGCATGAGCAGCACGATCGCCAGGCTGACGATGAGCAGCAGGTAGGGCAGCAGGGCGTCACTGAGTTTGGCTGACATGTCGATGGTGAGGGCGGTCAGCCGGTGATCGCCAGCGTGGCGCCGGTGGCATGCCGGATCGCCGGTTGTTGGTCGCGGATCGCGGCGACCAGGTCGGTGGTGGCCGGGTCGTTGGGGCCGCTGACCGGTACGACCTGCAGCAGTGCGGTGTCACCGGCCGGTGAGGGAGAGCGTTGGCTGGCTCACTCACCACCTCACGGCCCGCGCTCCATCCCCGAGAACCACTGCTCTGCCGCCGCTTCGTTTACCTAACGCCGACGACGATCTGATCCTTGACTCACGTTTCTCCGACAAGATCACCGGCAACCTCTGCGCCGCTGATCACCGCTGTTTCGATGTAGATGATGCCGTGAAGAGACGGCATCGACCTCGAGAAACAGGCAAGCTGGATGCCCACGTCCATATGGCACGGTGATGGCTAGGATTTCCCGCTGGGCCACAAGTCCGGCACATCCGTCAACGCTCGGAGAGAACCTTGCGCGCAACTCGAATCGCCCTGTCCGTCCTCACGGCCGTCGGCCTGACAACATTCCTGGCGCCTACCGCGGCCGGGGCCTCGCCGGCTCCCTCCGGAACCCCGGCAGTCAACATGGCCGCGCCCAGAACCTACTTGTACGACTTCACCAGCACCGCAGAAGGCTGGAGCGCCGACTTCGCCGACTATTCACCGGGGTCGAACGACATGCAGCTCCAAGCTCGCATCGCTCCGCTGCCCCCGGGAACTGCCAACGGCAACGCATACTTCATGCAAGGCATGAACCGCAGCGACGACCTGTACATGTTCCTCAAGCGCCGCCTCGGGCCCGCCGACGGCATCACCGCCGGCCAGCGGTACTCGGTGCAGACCTCGGTGACCTTCTGGACCAACAGCTCCGCCGAGTGCTTCGGTGTCGGCGGCTCCCCAGGCGGTTCCGTCTACCTCAAGGCGGGCGCTTCCACGGTCGAGCCGCGTGTCTACCTCGACACCGCCGACAATCACTTCCGAGTCACCTTGGACAAGGGCAACCAGTCGGGGGGCGGCACCGAGGCCACCGTCCTCGGCAACATCGACAACGGCCTGCCGTGTGACAGCGGCAACTGGGTCAAGGTCACCCGCTCCAGCTCCACGACCCTGACGGTGCAGGCCGACGCCAATGGCTACCTTTGGCTCAACACGGGCACCGACTCCGGGTACGAGGGCCTGACACAGCTCTACTACTCGAGCATCTCCGCCACCCTCACCGCGCGCTGACCTCACCCATCCAAATCCTGACAGTGCACAAGAAGTTCCCGCCGGGTCCATGCGAAGCTGCTCGGCCGCGCCGAATCGCGGACATGGCCAGCATGGCCCGGCGGGCGTACCACTATCGCGGTAGCTCGCGCGTCCATGCCGTAGCGAGCCGCCCGCCTCTTGTTCTCGCGGACGAACCACGGCTCAAGCTTCGTCCAGGAGCACCCTGTCGTCGAGGTGGAGCGCAGTGAGCCAGGGGATATGGTCGTTGCCTTGCAGCGCCTCATCGCGCAGCGCGCCGAGCAAACGTTCCACCGGCAGCGCACCCGCCGTGCGCAGCTGGCTTATGCACACCGGCTCGCCGTCGACCGTCGGGGGCGGCAAGTGCCCGCCCAGTGTCGACGAGCTCGGGTCCTGCGTGGCAGCCAGGCGGCCCCAACAGGCGGGCGGGTGCGGCGGCAATCCGCTCGCACAGCCCGGCAAATCAACGACCTCAGTCATTCGTCCGCGCGGCGCCCTTGCCGTTGCTGACCTCGATCATCACCACGCCGCCCTTGATGGTGCGGCCGCTGGGGTTGGTTCCGGCCGCCGTGCCGGCCGGGCAGGTCGAGTCGACCTGGCCGGGCTGGACCGAGACGTCGAAGCCGGCGCCCTCCAGCTGACTCGTGGCGGCGGGTATCGCCTTGCAGTTCACGCTCGGGATCGAGCGCTGGTCGCCGACCGTCAGCTTCTTGCTGCCGGGTCGTTTGAAGTTCTCCTTCGGCTTGCCCTTCATGTAGTCGCCCACCGTCTCGTACGCCACCGGGTTGACGATGTCGTGGCTCATCGTGCCGGGATGGTTGGCGTAGTCCGGGTTGACCAGCAGCGCGGCCACCACGATCTTGGTGGTGCCGACCACCAGCGACGCGGTCTTCTCGTTGTCGGTGGTACCGGTCT
The DNA here is from genome assembly GCF_020216025.1 of Jidongwangia harbinensis. Classification (GTDB taxonomy): domain Bacteria; phylum Actinomycetota; class Actinomycetes; order Mycobacteriales; family Micromonosporaceae; genus Actinoplanes; species Actinoplanes harbinensis. Next base: position 2,796 of record NZ_JAIWNC010000096.1, read on the forward strand.
TGCCGAAGATCGGGTGACTGTTGTAGTTGCCGGCGGCGGGCGCCGTGGCGGCGCCGTTGCAGCTGCCCATCTGCGGCGAGTCGCCGACCGGGCACCGTGCCGCGTCGATCGCGGCGCGGGCGACGTCCTTGGAGATGGCCCGGACACAGTGCGGCTTGCCCACGTCCAACTTCTTGCCGTCCTGCGTCTTGATCTCCTGCACCGGCGTCGGCGTGCAGTACATGCCGTCACCGGCCAGCGTGGCATACGCGCTCGCCAGGTCGAGCGGGGTGGTCGCGGAGACACCGAGCGTGAACGAGCCCCAGCCCGAGGCCTTGTCCTCGTCGTTGGCGATCTCGGCCTCGTTGGGGGCGCGGAACTGGATGCCCATCCGCTTGGCCACGTCGATCACGGTCTCCGCGCCGACCAGCTCCATCAACGGGACGAAGAACGTGTTGATCGACTTTCCGAACCCGGTGTACATGTTGAAGACGCCGGCCCCGCCGCCGTCGGAGTTGCCCGGGCACCAGAAGTTCGTGCCCTGGCAGGCCGAGCGGCTGCCGTACTCGGTGCGGAATTTCGTCTTCGCCCGCTTCTCGGTCTTGATGGTGTGGCTCAGCGGGTAGCCCTTCTCCAGGGCCGCCACGATGGTGAACATCTTGAACACCGAGCCGGCCTGGTACCCGGTGATGTCGCCGCCGCCGCTGAGCAGCGGGTTGGTGGTGTTCGGGTAGGTGCCGCGAATGCCCTTGCTGCGCTTCTTCGGGTCCGAGGACGGCTTGTTCTGCGGATCCGCCGGGTCGTCGAGCTTGAACTTACGGTTCGTGGCGAGGGTGCGGACCCGGCCGGTGGCCGGCTCGACGCCGGCGGCCAGCAGCGCGTCCTCGTTGCTGTCCTTGAGCCGGTCGGAGATGTTCTTCCGGGCCGCGGCCTGCGCCTTGACGTCCAGCGAGGTGACGATCCGGTAGCCGCCGCTCTTGAGCTGCCGCTCCCGGTCGTAGGTGGTGACGCCGAACGCCGGCTGGCTCAGCCACCAGCGGTAGAAGTAGTCACAGAAGAAGCCCCAGTGGTTCTTCGCCACCGACACGCAGCCGTTGC
>NZ_JAIWNC010000097.1 GCF_020216025.1 Jidongwangia harbinensis
TCCGCGACCGCTCGGTGTCGCCGAGCAGATCGACCCGGGCCAGCGGGGCGTCCGGATCGGCGACCACGGCGGCCAGCAGGCGGAGCAGGCGGTGGGTGATGCCTTCGACGGTGCCGCGGTCGAACAGCTCGGTGCTGAACTCGAGCACGCCGCCCAGCGCGCCGTGCGCGGCGCCGCCGTCCGCCGGGTGCTCGGCGAACCGGAACAGCAGGTCGAACTTGGCCGCCTCGGTGCCCACCGGTTCACCGGACAGGCTCAGGCCGGGCAGCTGACCGACCGCGTCCAGCGCCATCCGCTGGTCGGTGTTCTGGAACACCAGCCGCACCTGGAACAGCGGATTGCGACCCAGCTCGCGGGCCGGGTTCACGGCCTCGACGAGGCGTTCGAACGGCAGATCCTGATGGGCGTACGCGGCCAGGTCGGTGGTCCGCACCCGGCCCAGCAGCTGGGTGAACGTCGGGTTGCCGGAGGTGTCGGTGCGCAGCACCAGCGTGTTGACGAACAGGCCGACCAGGTCGTCGACGGCGTCGTCGGTGCGGCCCGCGATCGGCGTACCGATCGGGATGTCCGTGCCCGCGCCCAGCCGGGTCAGCACCGCGGCCAGCGCGGACTGCACCACCATGAACAGCGTGGTGCCGGTCCGGCGGGCCAGCGTGACCAGGCCGGCGTGCAGGCCGGCGTCCACGGCGAACTCGACCGCGTCGCCCCGGTAGGACGCCACCCCGGCGGGCCGGGGCCGGTCGAACGGCAGGCTGAGCTGCTCCGGCAGCCCGGCCAGCGCCTGCGTCCAGTAGGCCAGCTGGGCCTGGATGACGCTGTCCGCGTCGTGCTCGTCGCCGAGGACCTCGCGCTGCCACAGCGTGTAGTCGGCGTACTGCACCGGCAGCGGGGTCCAGGCCGGTACCACGCCGGAACAGCGGGACCGGTACGCCACCGTCAGGTCGCGCGCCAGCCGGCCCATCGACCAGCCGTCGCACGCGATGTGATGCACCAGCAGCAGCATGACGAACTCGTCCGGGGCGAGGCGGAACAGTGACACCCGGACCGGCAGTTCGCCGCCCAGGTCGAACCGGTGGCCGGCCGCCTCGCCGAGCCGCTGCGGCAGCTCGCCGGCGGGGCAGTCCACCACGGTGAGGGCCGGGGTGACGGCCGCGACCGGCAGCACCACCTGCATCGGACCCGACTCGTCCTCGACGAACCGGGTGCGCAGGCTCTCGTGCCGGGCCACCACGTCGTGCAGGGCGGCCCGCATCGCTGCCACGTCCACCGCACCCCGCAGGCGCAGACCCACCGGCATGTTGTACGTCGCCGACGGGCCCTCCAGGCGGTGCAGGAACCACAGGCGCTGCTGCTCGTAGGAGAGCGGGATCCGCTCCGGGCGCGGCGTCACCGGGCGCACCGCGGGACGGTCGTTCGCACCGGCGGTCGCGATCCGGGCGGCGAGCCCCGCCACCGTCGGCGCGGCGAACAGGTCGTTCACGGACAGGTTCACGGCCAGCACGGAACGGATGCGGCCGACGAGCTTGATGGCCAGCAGCGAGTGCCCGCCCAGGTCCAGGAAGGAGTCGTCGACGCCGACCTCGGCCAGGCCCAGCACGTCGGCGAACAGGCCGCAGAGAATCTCCTCGCGGGCGTCCTGCGGCCCGCGCCCGGCCCCGGTGGCCAGGTCCGGCGCGGGCAGCGCGGCCCGGTCCACCTTGCCGTTGACGGTGAGCGGGATCTCGTCCAGCACCACGACCGCGGCCGGAACCATGTACTCCGGCAACGTGGCCGCCACCGCGTCCCGCAACACCCCCGGCTCCAGATCCGCCCCACCGGCCGGCTGCACATACCCGACCAGCCGCACATCACCCGGCTGATCCTCACGGACCACCACCACCGCACGACCCACCCCGGCCACACCGGCCAGCGCCGCCTCCACCTCACCCGGCTCGATCCGGAAACCCCGCACCTTCACCTGGTCATCGGCGCGGCCCACGAACTCCAACACCCCGCCGGCCGCCCAGCGCACCACGTCACCCGTGCGATACATCCGCGACCCCACCGGACCGAACGGATCCGCCACGAACCGCTCACCGGTCAGATCCGGCCGACCCAGATAACCCCGGGCCAGACCCGCACCGGCCACATACAACTCACCCGGCACCCCCGCCGGCACCGGCAGCAGGCCGGCGTCCAGCACGTACAGGCGGGTGTTGGCGACCGGCCGGCCGATCGGGACCGGGCCGGGCGGGCAGTCGTCACCGGGGCGGACCGAGTACTCGGCGGCGTTGACGGTGAACTCGGTGGGCCCGTACGAGTTGGAGACGGTGACGGCCGGGTGGCGGTCGCGCCACCGCCGTACCGCCTCGCCGAGCAGCTGCTCACCGCCGAGCATCAGCGTTCCGGTCGGTGACACCCGCTCCGGCAGTGACTCCAACAGCGTCAGGTGGCTCGGGGTGGCCTTCAGGAAGGACGGCTGCGCGACGTCCGACAGGTCGCCGCTGAGATCCGCCAGCCACGCGCAGCCACCGGTCACCAGCGGGGTGTGCAGTGCCGTCACGGTCAGGTCGAACGCCACCGACGAGTGCACCAGGGCCGGGCCGGCGGCCGCCGGGTAGGCCTGCCGGGCCCACCGGAGGTGGTCGGCGAGGGCGCCGTGCGGCACGACGACCGCCTTGGGGGTGCCGGTCGAGCCGGAGGTGTAGATCACGTACGCGGTCTGCGCCGGGTGGAGGTCCGGCAGCGGTGTCCCGGGCGCGCCGACCGCGTCCGGCCGCACCACCGGCACACCGACGTCCGGGACGCGGTCCGCGAGGTCGCCGGACGACAGCACCAGCACCGGCGCCGCGTCCCGCAGGACGAACCGGATCCGGTCCGCCGGATAGTCCCCGTCCACCGGCACGTAGGCGCCGCCGGCCCGCCACACCGCCAGCAACGCCACCACCAGGTCCACCGACCGGGGCAGCAGCACCGCGACCAGCGACTCCGGGCCGACGCCCCGCTCGACCAGCGACCGGGCCAGGCCGTCGACCCGGGAGGCCAGCTCCTGGTACGACAGCACGCCGTCCGCGGCGGCCACGGCCGGAGCCTCCGGGGTGCGCGCGACCTGCTCGCGGAACAGCTCCGGGGCCAGCGCGCCGGGCTGCGCCACCGGGCCGGTTCCCGCGTCGAGGATCCGCGCCCGGTCGTCCGGGCCCAGGACGTCGACCCGTGCCAGCGGCAGGTCCGGGTCCGCGACCAGCGTTTCCAGGAGGTGTTCCAGCTGCCGGGCGACGGTCTCGGTGGCCTGGAGGTCGAACGCGTTCGGGTCGAACTTGAGGCGGAAGTTGAGCCCGTCGCGCGGCAGGACGACCAGGTCCAGTGCGTAGTGGGAGGCACTGTGGGCGGTCGCGCCGGTGACGTTGACCCCGCCGCCGCCGGCCGAGGCGTCGCGGGCGGCGTCGTCGATCGGGTAGTTCTCGAACGCCATCTTGGTGTCGAAGAGGTTGCCGACGCCGGCCTGCTGCTGGATCTCCGCCAGACCCAGATAGTGATGCTCCAGCAGACCCACCTGCTCGGCACGCACCCGGGCCACCACATCCCGCAACGACTCACCCGCAC
>NZ_JAIWNC010000098.1 GCF_020216025.1 Jidongwangia harbinensis
GTGATGGCCACGCCGGGGACGTTCGTGGAGTTCTCCCGGCAGCGTGGTCTGGCGGCGGATGGCCGGTGTAAGGCGTTCTCCGACGACGCGGATGGCACCGGCTGGGCCGAGGGCGCGGGCATGCTCGTGGTGGAGCGGCTGTCCGACGCCCGCCGCAACGGCCACCAGATCCTCGCCGTCGTCGCCGGCACCGCGGTCAACCAGGACGGCGCGTCCAACGGCCTGACCGCCCCCAACGGCCCCGCCCAACAACGCGTCATCCGCCAAGCCCTCGCCAACGCTCGCCTCACCCCCGCCGACGTCGACGCCGTCGAGGCGCACGGCACCGGCACCACCCTGGGCGACCCGATTGAGGCGCAGGCGGTCCTCGCTACCTACGGCCAGGACCGCGACACCCCGCTGTGGCTGGGGTCGTTGAAGTCGAACATCGGCCACGCGCAGGCCGCGTCCGGTGTCGGCGGCATCATCAAGATGGTCATGGCGATGCGCCACGGCCTGCTGCCCAAGACCCTGCACGTCGGCGAGCCGTCGACGAAGGTGGACTGGTCGGCCGGTGCGGTCAACCTGCTCACCGAGAGCGTCGCCTGGGAAGCGGGGGAGAAGCCGCGCCGCGCCGGCATCTCCAGCTTCGGCATGAGCGGCACCAACGCACACATCATCATCGAGGAACCGCCCGCGCGGGAGCCGGTCACCGAGCCGGTCCGGACGTTGCCGGCTCTGCCGGTGCTGGTGTCGGCGCGTGAGGAGGTGGCGCTGGCGTTGCCGTCGCAGGTCGATCTGGACGTGGCTTACACGCTCGCTACCGGTCGCAGCGCGCTGCCGGTACGCACGTACGCGATCGATGACGGCGGTTTCGCCGCGCCGGTCCGCGCCGTGGCGCAGCGCACGGCGTTGTTGTTCACCGGTCAGGGGGCGCAGTGGCCGGGCATGGGCCGCGACCTTTACGACAGCTATCCGGTGTTTGCGGACACGTTCAATGAGATCTGCGCGCAGTTCGAGTTGCCGTTGCTGGACGTCGACGAGCAGCTGGATCAGACCCGGTTCACGCAGGCGGCGTTGTTCGCGTTCGAGGTGGCCATGTTCCGCCTCCTCGAATCGTGGGGCGTCCACCCGGACGTGCTGATCGGTCACTCGATCGGTGAGGTCGCGGCAGCCTACTGCGCCGGAGTCTGGAGTCTCGAGGACGCCTGCCGCTTGGTCGCCGCGCGGGGCAGCCTCATGCAGGCCCTGCCGGCCGGCGGCGCGATGATCGCCATCCAGGCCACCGAGGCCGAACTTACCGGCGAGGACGTGGACATCGCGGCGGTGAACGGTCCGCGGTCGGTGGTGATCGCCGGGCCGGTGGAGAAGGTGGAGGCGGTGGCGGCGAAGTTTGCCAAGTCCCGCCGTCTGGATGTCTCGCACGCGTTCCACTCGTCGCTGATGGATCCGATGCTCGACGAGTTCCGCGCGGTGGTCGCGACGTTGACGTTCCACCAGCCGTCGATCCCGCTGGTGAAGGATGTGACGGACCCGGAGTACTGGGTGCGGCACGTCCGCGACACGGTCCGGTTCGCCGACGACGTCGCGGCGGCGGATGCGACGGCGTTCCTCGAGATCGGCCCGGACGCCGCGCTGATTCCGGCGGTCGCGCAGCTCCGCGACGACGCGGTGCTGATTCCGGTGTCGCGCAAGGACAACACCGACGTGGTCACGGCACTGGCCCGCTACTGGGCGGCCGGCGGCACCGTCGACTGGACCGCGTTCTTCGCCGGCACCGGCGCCACACTGGTCGAAGCACCCACCTACCGGTTCCAACGGCAACGTTTCTGGCCGACCGTGACCCCGGACGCCACCGTCGGACACGTCGAGTCCGCCCACGACGCCGCATTCTGGGACGCGGTCGAGCGTGGTGACCTGGCCGCCCTCGCCGACACGCTGGGTCTGGCCAACGGGCAGCGCGATGCACTTCAGGCGGCACTCCCGGCGCTCTCCTCGTGGCGGCGTTCGCAGGCCGAACGGGACCTGCTGGACTCGTGGCGCTACCGGGTGCTCTGGAAGCCGATCGCGACGCCGGTGGCGGCCACCCAGGACCGCTGGCTGGTCACCGGCCCCGGTGGGGAGGAACTGGCGGCGCTGCTGCCCGCCGGCGACGGCCCGGTCCGCGGCGTGCTCGCCGTCGGCCTGGACCCGGCCGGCCTGGCCGAGCTGATGCGCGACGCGCCCGCACCGGTGTGGTGCGTGACCCGCGGCGCGGTCAGCACCGGCCGATCCGACACCCTGGTGGATGCCGCGCAGGCGAGTCTGTGGGGCCTGGGCCGGGTGGCGGCGCTGGAGATGCCGCAGCTCTGGGGCGGCCTGATCGATCTGCCGCCCGTCCTCGACCAGCGGGTGGTCTCCCGGCTGGCCGCGGTGCTCGCCGACGGCACCGAGGACCAGGTGGCCATCCGGTCGTCCGGCGTCTTCGCCCGGCGGCTGGCCACCGCGCCACGGCCGGACGGCCCGGCGTGGCAGCCGCGCGGCACGGTCCTGGTCACCGGGGGTACCGGCGGCCTGGGCACGGTGGTGGCCCGCTGGCTGGCCGGCGCCGGCGCCGAGCGGCTGGTTCTGGCCAGCCGCCGGGGTCACACCGCGCCGGGGGCACCCGAGCTGGTGGCCGACCTGACCGCGTTCGGCGTCGAGGTCGAGGTGCTCACCGCTGACCTCTCGGCCCGCGACGACGTGGCCCGGCTGATCGAGGTTGCCGGTCCCAGCCTGACGGCGGTCGTGCATACCGCCGGCATCGACGTGCAGGGTGCGGTGACCGAACTCGACGCCGCCGCGATCGAGGCGGCCGAATCGGCCAAGGTGCACGGCGCACGCCACCTGGACGAGCTGCTCGGCGACCGTACCCTCGATGCCTTTGTGGTCTTCTCGTCCATCGCCGGGATCTGGGGCAGCGGCGGGAGCGGCGCCTATGCCGCCGCCAACGCCGCGCTGGACGCCCTCGCCACCGACCGACGGGGCCGGGGCCTGACGGGTACGGCGATCGCGTGGGGTCCGTGGGCGGAGTTCGGCATGGCCGCCACGGGTGACCTCGCCGCCCTCGAACGCCGTGGTCTGCGCCCGATGATCCCCCAGCTGGCGGTTGCCACCCTCGGGACCGCTCCGGGCGGAGACCCGGTGCAGGTCATCGCGGACATGGACTGGCAGCGGTTCCTGCCGTCGTACACGTTCTCCCGCCGATCGCCCCTGCTGAGCGACCTCACCCCGGCTGCTGGCGAGCCCGCGACGGTCCCGGCCACCCGGCTCGATGATGTGTCACAGGCAGGTCTGACGGGTCTGGTGCGGCGTGAGGCCGCGGCGGTGCTCGGCCATGCGGACGCGGCGGAGATCCCGGCCGACCGGGCGTTCCGCGAGGCCGGTTTTGATTCGTTGACGGCGGTGGAGTTGCGGGGGCGGCTTCAGGCGGCGACGGGTCTGCGGTTGCCGGCGACGTTGGTGTTTGATCATCCGTCGCCGG
>NZ_JAIWNC010000099.1 GCF_020216025.1 Jidongwangia harbinensis
AACTCACGTGCACGGTGGTCTCGGTGATCCCGTACATGTTCACCAGCGCCGGCCGCTCACCGTGCCGCTCCAGCCACGGCTCCAGCCGGCGCAGATCCAGCGCCTCCCCACCGAAGACGACGTAGCGCAGGTGGTCCAGCCGGGACGTGCCGGCGTCGATCAGCTGGTAGAACGCCGACGGGGTCTGGTTCAGCACCGTCACCCGCTCGTCGGCCAGCAACCGCAGGAAGTCCTGCGGGGAGCGGCTGACCGCGAACGGCACCACCACCAGGCGGCCACCGGCCAGCAGCGGCCCCCACAACTCCCACACCGAGAAGTCGAACGCCGCGGAGTGGAACATCGTCCACACGTCACCCGGGCCGAACCCGAACCACTGACGGGTCGACGCGAACAACCGGACCACGTTCGCGTGCGACACCACCACGCCCTTGGGCCGGCCGGTCGACCCCGACGTGTAGATCACGTACGCGGCCTGCCCGGCCCGCGGCAGCGGCAGTTCGCCGTGCGCCGGTGTGCCCGTACGCGGCTCGTCGAGCAGCACGACCGGCACGCCCGTGTCCGGCACCCGGTCGGCCAGCTCGGCCGTCGAGAGCACCAGCACCGGCGCCGCGTCCTCCACCATGAACCGCACCCGGTCCGCCGGATAATCCACATCCACCGGCACGTACGCACCACCGGCCCGCACCACCGCCAGCAACGCCACCACCAGCTCCACCGACCGCGGCACCAGCACCGCCACCCGCGACTCGGCACCCACCCCCCGCCCGACAAGCCACCGGGCCAGACCGTCGACCCGCGCCGACAACTCGCCATAGGTCAACGACTCGCCGCCGAACGTCACCGCCGGCGCCACCGGATCCGCGGCAACCTGCCGCTGGAACAGCTCCACCAACGACGGACCATCCACCGACGCCTCACCGACCGGCTCACCGTTCCACGCGTCCAGCAACAGATCCCGCTCAGCGGGATCGACCAGATCCAGCCGGCTCACCGGCCGCTCCGGCGACGCCACCACCGCCGACAGCATCCGCAGCAGCCACACCGTCAGCCGCTCCACGGTCTGCCGGTCGAACAGGTCGACGCTGAACTCCACCTCACCGGACAGCCCGGCGTCCGCCGAGGTCTCCGACAGGATGAACAGCAGGTCGAACTTCGCGGTGTCGGTGGTGACGTGTTCGGGCGTGATGGTGATGTCGGACGGTTGGCCGTGCGGCGTGTGGTCGGTGTTCTGCACGGCCAGCATGACCTGGAACAGCGGGTGCCGGGACAGCGACCGGGCCGGGTTCAGCACGTCGACGAGGCGTTCGAACGGCAGATCCTGGTGGGCGTACGCGGCCAGGTCGGTCTCCCGTACCCGGGCCAGCAGCTCCGTGAAGCTCGGGTTGCCCGTCGTGTCGGTACGCAGCACCAGCGTGTTGACGAAGAACCCGACCAGGTCGTCCACCGCGTCGTCGGTGCGACCGGCGATCGGCGTGCCGATCGGGATGTCCGTACCGGCGCCCAGCCGGGTGAACAGCGCGGCGAGCGCCGCCTGCACCACCATGAACAGCGTGGTGCCGGTCTGCCGGGCCAGTGCGGTGAGCCCGGCGTGCAGGCCGGCGTCCACGGTGAACGCGACCGAGTCGCCGCGGTACGACGCCACGGCCGGCCGCGGCCGGTCGTACGGCAGGTTCAGCTGTTCCGGCAGCGCGCCGAGGTTTCGCGCCCAGTAGTCGAGCTGGGCGTGGATGACGCTGTCCGGGTCGTGTTCGTCGCCCAGCACCCGGCGCTGCCACAGGGTGTAGTCGGCGTACTGCACCGGCAGCGGGGTCCAGCCGGGCGCCAGGCCGGCGTTGCGGGCCTGGTACGCCACGGTCAGGTCGCGGGCCAGCGGCCGCATCGACCAGGCGTCCGCGGCGACGTGGTGCACCACGATCAGCAGCACGTGCTCGTCCGCGGCGAGGCGGAACAGCCACACCCGGACCGGCAGCTCGCCGGCCAGGTCGAACCGGTACCCGGCCGCCTCCCGCAGCCGCTGCGCCAGTTCCTCGGTGCCGCAGTCGGTCACGGTGAGCGCGGGGGTGATCTCCGCGGCCGGCAGTACCACCTGGACCGGGCCGTCCGGGTCCTCGCCGAACACGGTGCGCAGGCTCTCGTGCCGGGTGACGACGTCGGTCAGGGCGGCGGTCAGGGCCGGTACCTCGACCGGGCCGTGCAGGCGCATCGCGACCGGCACGTTGTAGGTCGCGGACGGACCCTCGATCCGGTCCAGGAACCACAGGCGTTGCTGGGCGAAGGAGAGCGGCACCCGCTCGGGCCGCGGTACGACCGCCTCGATGCCGGGCCGGCCGGCGCGGGCCGTGTCCAGCCGGCGGGCCAGGCCGGCCACGGTGGCCGTGTCGAACAGGTCCCGCACCGGCAGTTCCACGTCCAGCGCCGACCGGATCCGGCTGACCAGCCGGGTGGCCAGCAGCGAATGCCCGCCCAGGTCGAAGAACGAGTCGTCGATGCCGACCTCGGCCACCCCGAGCACCTCGGCGAACAGACCGCAGAGGATCTCCTCGCGGGCGTCGCGCGGACCCCGCCCGCTGACCGCCGCCGTCACCTCCGGGGCGGGCAGCTTGGCCCGGTCCACCTTGCCGTTGACGGTCAGCGGGAACTCGTCGACCACCACGATCGCGGCCGGCACCATGTAGTCGGGCAGGCTCTGCGCGAGCGCGGCCCGCAGCGCGGCCGGGTCGAGCCCGGCGGCGGACCGGACATAGCCGATCAGCCGGCGACCGGAGCCGGTGTCCGGGGTCGCCACCACCAGCGCCCGGTCCACCCCGTCGAGGGCGTCCAGAGCGGACTCGATCTCGCCGAGTTCGATCCGGAACCCGCGGATCTTCACCTGGTCATCGGCCCGGCCCACGTACTCCAGCACCCCGGCCGGGCTCCACCGGACCACGTCACCGGTGCGGTACATCCGCGTCCCGG
>NZ_JAIWNC010000100.1 GCF_020216025.1 Jidongwangia harbinensis
GGTGGGGGGTATGAAGAGGTCCGGGACGGGCGTGGGGCCCGTCCCGGATGTTGTTCGTGTCGTTGGGTGGTCAGTGTTGTAGGGCGAGTTCCTCGTCGGCGGTGTGTTGGTGTTTGGGTGGTTGGGTGGTGGGGCGGGACAGGTGGCTGGGCCACCAGATGCGTCGGCCGATGAGCAGGGTGAGGGCGGGTACGAGTACTGATCGCACGAGTAGGGCGTCGAGGAGGACGCCGAAGGCGACCAGGAATCCGACTTCGACCAGCATGACCAGGGGGAGGGAGACGAGGACGGCGAAGGTGGCGGCCAGGACCAGGCCGGCGGAGGTGATGACGCCGCCGGTGGCGTTGAGGGCTTTGAGCATGCCGGCGGTGGTGCCGAGACCCACGGTTTCTTCCCGGGCGCGGCTGGTCAGGAAGATGTTGTAGTCGACGCCGAGGGCGACCAGGAACAGGAATGCCAGCAGTGGTGCGGAGTAGTCGATGCCTTGGAAGCCGAGGATGGTGTCGAAGACGAACACGCTGCCGCCGAAGGCCGCGGCGAATGAGACGACGACGGTGGCCATCAGGATCAGGGGGGCCACGATCGCTCGGAGCAGGAGCCCGAGGACGATCAGGACGACGGCGAGGACCAGCGGGATGACGACTTTCTCGTCGCGGCTGGTGGTGATCTCGGTGTCGAGGTGTTCCGCGCTGGGTCCGCCGACGATGGCCTGCGCGCCGTTGACCGCGTGCACGGCGGTGCGGATCCGTTTGATGGTGTCGTACTCGGCGGGGGTGTCCGGCGCGTCGGTCGGGAACACCGAGATGTCGGCCCAGCCTGCGACGGTTTCGCCCGCGACGACCTGGGCCACGCCGGGAGTGCGCTTGGCGACGTCGATGACCTGTTGCTGGTGCGTCGGGCGGGTGTAGATGGTCATCGGCTGGCCGCCGAGTTCCGGGAAGTGCTGGCGCAGGACGGTGAAGCCGGTGATCGATTCCGGTGGGGACAGGAACTGGTCCTGCTCGCGCAGGGGGCCGGTGTTGCCGGTCAGCCCGAGGCAGAGCACACCTAGGACGCCCAGGGAGCTGAGGGTGGCGATCCACCGGCGGCGGTTGATGGCGGTGCCGAGGCGTGCCCACAGTCCCGGCTTGTCCTGCGGGGCGGTGTTGAACCGGGGAATGGCCGGCCAGAAGATCCGCCGGCCGAGGACCACCAGGACCGCCGGGAACAGTGTCAGCATGGCGAGCAGCGCGCACAGGATACCGGCCGCGCCGATCGGGCCCAGCCCGCTGATGTCGTTGAGGTCCGCGGCGAGCAGGCAGAGCAGGCCGGCGATCACGGTGGCCGCGGACGCGATGATGGCCGGTGCCGCACCGCGCAGCGCAGCGATCATCGCGACCCGCACGTTGTCGTGGTGATGCAGCGTTTCTCGATATCGGGCGATGAGCAGCAGCGCGTAGTCCGTGCCGACGCCGAACACCAGGATCGTCAGCAACGCCGAGTTCTGATCGTTGACCACGATCCCGAAGCCCTTGACCAGCAGGTAGACCGTCGCCATCGAGGTCAGCGCGGCCACCCCCACGACCACCAGCGGCACGAACCACAACACCGGGCTGCGGTAGGTCAGGATGAGCAGGACCGTCACCACGATCACGGTGGTCAGAAACACCTGCAGATCGATGCCGTCGAACACCGCGTCCATGTCACCGTCGATCGCGGCCGGGCCGGTCACCTTCAGCTCCAGACCGGCCGGACGGTCCTTCGCGGCGTCCCGCACCGGCCCGACCAGGGTCTCCGCCGCGCCGTAGGCCGTGCTCACGTCCAGGGTGAACATCACCGCCTTGCCGTCGGTGGACACCCTCGTCGCGGGACCACCATCATCATCGTCCTCATCACCGGCGGACACTGCCGTCTTCGGCGGGTACCGCTTGACCAACGCGTCGTAATGCCGCTGCACCGTGGCACGGTCAGCGTCGCTCACCCCACCGGCCCGGCGATACACGAAGACGAACGTGTTGTCCTCCCCACCAGGAAGACTGTCCTCCAACGCCGCCACCCTGGTCGACTCGGCACTGGCCGGCAACATGTCCACCGCCTTGTCGGTGGTCACCGAACTCAACTTCCCACTCAACGGCACCATCACCGCCGCCAACACCAACCACAACCCGATCACCAACCACGGCACCCACCGACCAGCCCACCGACCCGGCCTCGCTTCCCCCGGCGGCGCATCCCCGCGCCGTGCTTCCCCGGGCCGCGCTACGTTGACTGCCATCACAAGCCTCCTGCATACCGGTCACTCGCTCATCTGATGCCGACTTCGTACCGAGCGAATCTGAGACCACCGTTAATGCGCCGCTCAGACCGGTCGAACCAGAGGCCCACCGCCCCCCACCAGCGTG
>NZ_JAIWNC010000009.1 GCF_020216025.1 Jidongwangia harbinensis
CGTGCTGGCCGCGCAACGCCGCGAACGAGCCCGAGTCCGCAGCGAACGCCAGCAACGCTGGGGGCGACCCCGGACCAAGGCAGCCTGACGGGTCAGACCCGGTGAACGTTCGCGGCCAACGCACTAGTCGTCGGACACGGCCTCCAGAGCCGCCATGGTCCTCAGGGACAGCAGGCGCGCGTTCTCCAGCGCCGCGACCACCCACCGGTCGTCCCGCCAGACCACGACGAAAAGCTGCATGGAGTACCGCGTCGACGGTGGTTCCGCCTCACCCGGCATGAGGATGCCGACGCGGCTGTGCACCACGCCGACGCCCGGACTGACGATCCGCGCGAACATCACCTCGCTGCGTACCAGCCGGGAGCCCTTCAGCACGGTGTCGAGCAGAGCCTCGTGCGCCGCTATCGCCTCCGTGCGACTGCGGTAGATGGTTCCCTCGAGCTCTGCGAACAGCACGTCCTCGGCGAAGTCGGCGAAGAATCCGGCGACGTCCCCCCGATTCCATGCCTCGTACATCCGGGTCGGGATGGCGCTCATCGACTCGATCGACTGTTCCATGATCACCTTTCTGGGTTTCGGCGGCTTCCATCCTCACCGCGCCCGGTGCCGGGCGCCTTGACATTCCGTGCACGGTTGCTGGACATCAGCGACGTCGGGTTGTCGCCGTACGTCGCCTTGAAGAGCCGGCTGAACGACGCCGGATCGGCGAATCCCCAGTGCGCCGCGACGGCCGCGACCGTACGGTCGCTGCGCATCAGGTCGGCGCGGCACCGCTCCAGGCGGCGCCGGCGGATCAGCGCCGCCACCGTCTCCGGCTGGCCCTCGAACAGCCGGTGCAGGCGGCGCACGGAGATGTGGTGCGCCGCGGCGATCGCGGCCGGGGCCAGGTTCCGGTCGGACAGTCGCGCCTCGAGGTACCCGATGATGCGGTTCCGCAACGCCTCGTCGGGCCGGGGCCGCAGGTCGCCCAGCTCGGCCTCCAACGTCACCGCGATCAGCTCGACCACCGCGGCCGCGGACCGTTCCGCATCGCCGGCCCGGAATCCGCTCAACGACCGGGTCATGTCCCGTGCCAGCGAGGACACCAGGGCGCCGGGCCCACGGTCGCCCCTGATGCGTACGCCGGCCAGGCGGGCGGCATCGCCGGGGCGGAGCCGTAGATCCCGCCGGGGCACCAGGATGCTCACGTGCGTCGAGGCGGTACTGGCGAATCGCACCGGCCGCGCGGGGTCGACCAGAACCAGGTCGGCCGGTCCGAGTTCGGCCGTGCCGCTGCCCTGCTCGACGCGTGCCCGTCCGCGCACCATCAAGTCGATCTGCCACATCCGCTCGTCCACCGCGCGAGTGGACCGCGCGTCCCGGAAGCACTCGCCTTCCGGCGTGACCAGCTCGACCAAGGTGAGCGGCCCGAGGTCGCGGGACACGACGCCGGCCCGGAACTCGCTCTCGTCGTGCCGCCCGCTGCGCACCGGCGGCAGCCCGGTGGCCGCAAGCACTTCCTGGAAGTTTCCGATGTCCGCGAACACGCCACCACGTTAGCGCCGCGCGGACCGCGGCCGAGCGCCGCAGCGGCGCCGAATCCGCAGGTCACCGTCCTCTCGTCCTCCGGTAGGGGGTGCAACGGCGCGTTCCGGCCGGGGGAGGAGGTGGTTTCCGCACCCGGGGCCGACGACGTCGCGCCGTCTTGTCGCCAGACTTGATCGTCAGGCGCCCGGAGCTTCGACCGGCGATCTCGACGAAGGGGACCGTTCGTGACCGACGCGTTTGATGCCGATGCCATCGTCGTCGGCAGCGGGTTCGGCGGTGCGGTCGCCGCGGCCCGGCTCGCGCAGGCCGGGTTCTCCGTCATCGTCGTCGAACGGGGCCGGCGGTGGGCGCCCGGTGAGTTCCCCCGCCGGCCCCGCCTGGAGGACGGCTGGTTGTGGGACGTCGGCCGGGGGCTGTACGACATCCGCTGGCTCGGCCGCATGGGCAGCGTCCACGGGGCCGGGTGGGGAGGCGGTTCGCTGGTGTACGCCAACGTGTTCGCCCGGCCGTCCGAGGAGGCCCTGGACGAGCGCTGGCCGGCCCATCTGCGACGCGCGGAACTCGACCCGTACTACGACCTGGCGGCCCACATGATGGGTGTCGCACCGGTCGGTGACGATCCGCGCACCGGCCGGCCCCCGGCCCGCACGGCGCTGGTCGAACGGCTCATCCACGACATGGCCATGTCCGAGGCCACGGTGCGCCCGAACCTCGCGGTCACCTTCGGCGACCCGGACACGTGGCGGCCGAACGCCCATGAGGTGCCGCGGCGTGGCTGTGCCTTTGTCGGGGAGTGTGTCATCGGTTGCAACCATGGCGCGAAGAACACATTGGACACCACGTACCTCGCCGTGGCGGAGCGCTGCGGAGCACGCGCGGTGACCGACGCGGAGGTACGGCGGATCGAGCCGCGCCGCGGCGGATACGCGGTGATCGCCGCCACGCCGTCAGATCCCCGCGCTGCCGAGCGGGTGTGGTCCGCCCCGCGTGTCGTCCTGGCCGCCGGGTCGGTCGCGACCACCGAACTCCTTCTCCGGTCCCGCGACGTGCACGGCACGCTGCCGAGCCTCTCCCGGCACCTCGGGGAAGGGTTCTCCGGCAACGGCGACTTCCTCACCCTGGCCGAACTCCGGGACAGTCAGCAGGACATGACCACCGGACCCACCATCACCACCAACACCGTGCTGGACGTGCCGGAAGGGCGACGGCCGGTCTGGTTCCAGGTGCAGGACGGCACCTTCCCGCCGCCGCTGCACGCTCTGTTCGACACCGTCCTGCCGGCCCGGGCGGCGCGCGCGTGGTGGCGCCGGAAGGTCCGGCACACGACGCCGCGGCACCTCTTCACCGTCCTCGCCATGGGCCGCGACTCGGCCAACGGGACCCTGCGCCTGGACCGCTCCGGGAAGGCCACACTGTCGTGGCGCAACCGCTGGCAGGGCCACCTCTACCGGTCCCAGCTGCGCGTCGGTCCGCTGCTCGCCCGGCTCCTCGACGCACGCCTCTACCACCCGGTCACCTGGTCCCTGCTGCGGCGCACCATCACCGTGCACGCCCTCGGCGGCGTGCGTTCCGGCCGCGACGCCACCACGGGTGTGGTCGACGAGGCCGGCGAGGTGCACGGCTATCCCGGGCTCTTCGTGATGGACGGTTCGGTGCTCCCGGCGGCGACCGGTGTAAACCCCTCCGCCACGATCCTGGCGGCAGCGGAACGCTCGATCGAAACGATGATCCGCCGCTCCGGGCGACCCGGATGGCGTGCTCCCGAGTGGCATGCGGTGTCACCCACCGAGGTGCCCGAGGACGCGGCGTTCGCGTTCATGTCCCAGCGTCATGCCCTGACCAAGGGCGACGGCATCGTCTTCACCGAACACCTGAGCACCGAGCACCGGCGCCCGCGGGTGGCGATGACATTGACGGCGGAGATACCCGGCCTGGACCGGTTCCTCACCGACCCGGCGCACCCGATCCCCATGCGAGGCGTCATCGAGGTCGAGGGCGTCACCTCGCACACGGAGGTGGGCGGAACCCTGTCGCTGTTTCCCGACGGCGACCAGGCGGCGATGTCGTACGCCCTGCGCTTCGACGACCCCGACGGACGACCCTGGCACCTGCGCGGCACGAAGACCGTCCGTTCCCGCACACCGATGGCGCTGCTGACCGGACTGACCCACCTCCACGTCGAGATCCGCCCCGGCGATGCGGCATCCGGCGACGGCGAGAGCTGCGTCCTCGCCATCGGTTTCCGCGACCTGCTCCGGCTGGGATCCTCGCTCGCCGGGGTCGGATTCACCCGGGCCCGCCGCCTGCGGGCGGTTCTCCGGTTCGCCACCTTCTTCGCGACGTCCGCACTACGGCACGGAACGTCGTCATCGCCGCCGCAATCCCACACCACCGCCGGACCCGACACGTTTCGTTAGCTCCGGGAGACGGATTCGCGGCTGCCGTGTGGCAAGCTGGCATGCCGTGATCGATGATTTCGCGAAGGACCACCTGCACGGCCGGCTCGCGAAGGCCCGGGAGGCGCTGGTCTGGAAGCTCGACGGCCTGTCCGAGTACGACATCCGGCGTCCCCTGACGGCGACCGGCACCAATCTGCTCGGCCTGGTGAAGCACATGGCGACGTTGGAGGCCTGGTATTTCGGCGAGGTCTTCGGCCGCCCGTCCCCGGAGCCGCTGGGGCGATGGCAGGACTCGGACGGCAGCGACCTGTGGGTCGCGCCGGACCAGACCCGGGAGCAGATCGTCGACTTCTACCGGCGCGCCGGACAGCATGCGGACGCGACGATCGAAGCCCTTCCGATCGACGAGCCCGGCCACGTGCCGTGGTGGCCGCGTCCCGACGTGAAGCTGTTCACCATCATGGTCCACGTCCTTCAGGAGACCACCCGGCATGCCGGCCACGCCGACATCCTGCGTGAGCAGCTCGACGGCCAGACCGGGATGATGCCGGAGTACGCGGAGGAGATCGACACTGCGGCCCGTGCGGCCTACCGGGCGACGGTCGAGCAGGCCGCGCAGGCAGCGGCGGGCGGCGCCGGCAGTGCCGGTCCAGTGTCCTGACCACAGCAAAAGGAGGTTCCGGTGCCGACCGCTACGAGCAACGGCCCCAGGCCGCCGCCGACGCCGTGCCGTAGCAGCCGGTGTCGGAAGGGGTGGCGATGTGGGGGTCCGGCCACGTGCCGGAGTCGGCGAGGCGGAACTCACCGCCCTGCTCGGCGGGTCTACCGATGCCAGCAGGGCGTAGATCCGCGACCGTTGGGCGCGTGGATCAGTTCGTCGCACCGCGCCTCGCTCACAGCTCCGGCCGCCCGCGAGCAGTCCGGCGCACCTGCACGAAGTGCCACCATCCCACCACCACCGCGGCGACCGCAGCGACCACCCCGGCTACACCCGTAACCCAGTCCACGCCCTGTTGCTGCCCGACCAGCGCCCCGGTGAAGACAGCCAGCAACACACTGCCGCCGGCGAACACCTGACCGAATGCCCCGACGCCGCCCCGGGGCACCACGCCGCTGTTGGCGGGAACGCCGAAGAGCAACACCAACCCCACCAGGAATACCAGAGCGGCAACCCCCACGACCGCTACGGTGTCGATCGTCAGCGACGCGACAGCTGCACCCATTGCCACCGCAACCAGCACCAAGCGGCGCCATGGCGCACCCCACCTGCCGGCGACGGCACCTCGCTGCTGTGCCACGTCCCGCAACGCGGCCGCAGCAGAATCACGATCTGGATCATCCATGACATTCATCTCTACTTACGGCTATGGAAAGCGTAGGTCGGATCAGCGGCGTCGTGAGTGCCCGGACGTGCCAACCACAGCGCGCCGGCGGCGCGTGTGATGTCCGCCGTACGAGATGGTCGGCCGGTCCCCATGGAGAGATCGATGTCGAACTGTCGCCTACCGGCGGGCGCCGTACCGTTGGCATTGGCGGCCCACGTGCCGTATCCGACCAACGAAACAGCGCCAGGTCTTCTGGCTGGTTCTGGCGTCGTCTTGACCAGAGCAACGATCCCCGAGCGCTCGTGTTCGCTGGTCCGGCGCGGCCGGTCACGGCCTTCCCGGTCACCCAACCCTGGCCCGCCGTCGACGTTGAACCGGTGCAAACGCTGACGCACCAGTTAGGCCGGTCGGCCGGGTCCGGGCCAGGGATCCTCGTCGGAGCTGCGTGACGGCTGAAGCGCATGACCCAGGGAGGGCAGCAACCAGAGGCAGGTCTCCACCGCACGGTCGAAGACGTCCAGGTCGAGCCGCTCGTCCGGGCCGTGCGCGTGGTCGTCGGGAAGGCCGAAGCCGAGCAGCACGACCGGCGTTCCGAAGGCCCGGCGCAGGTGGGCGACAGCCGGGATGGTGCCGCCTGAGCGGACCAGTTCCGGGGCGCGGCCGAAACCGCGCTCGCAGGCGTACGCCGCGGCGGCCATCGCGGGGTTACGCCGGGGCAGCCGCACCGGGTCAGCCGCGGAGAGCAGCCGTACCCGGGCCCGGCCCCCGGCGTGCCGGCGCAGGGCCGCCACCACGCCGGCCGCGTTCTGCCCCGGCACCGTCCGGACGTTCACCACCGCGGTGGCGCGGGCCGGGATCGCCATGGCCAGGTCGCCCGCGGCCATCCGGATCACCGAGATCGCGGGGCGGGCCACGTCCGGGCCGGGCGGGGGGAGCCCGGCCAGCAGGACGGCCAGCTCGCGGGCCGGATTCGGGGCGAGACCGGCGTACGCGCCGACGTGCAGCGGCCGCCCCGCACCGGCGACGCACACCTCGGCCGTGACCGAGCCGCGAAGCGCGTAGACCAGGGCCGGCCGGTGCGGGCCGAGCATCCGGGTGTCCGAGACGACGACCACGTCGATGCCGCGGCCGGCCAGCAGCCTCGCGTGCCGGGCCAGGGTGGCCGGCAGGTGCGGGCTGCCCACCTCCTCCTCGCCGTCGAGCAGCACGGTCAGGTTGACCGGCAGGCGGCCCTCGGCCTCGCGCAGCGCGGCGATCGCAGCCAGGTGGGCGACGATGGGGCCCTTGTTGTCGGAAACGCCGCGGCCGCGGAGCTCGCCACCGCGGCGGACCGCTCGGAACGGCGGAGTGTGCCAGCCCGCTGGTGGCGCTGGCTGGACGTCGTAGTGGCCGTAGAGGAGCACGTGGGGACGGCCGTGTCGCCACGGCGAGCGGGCTACCACCGGCGGCGGGCCAGGCCCCGGTACGTTCAGCGTCGTCAGCCCGATGTCGCGGAGTTGCCTGCTCAGCCAGTTCGCGCATCGACCCAGCTCGGCAGGGTCGCCCCGGATGGTTCTGAACATGACGAAACGGGCGAGCAGGCGAAGCTGGGCCGCCCTGTCCTGCCGGGCCCGGTCTCGTGCCCGGGCTACGAGTTGTTCCATCCGGACCGGGGTCGGCATCTCGATCACGAGGCGTAGATCCAGCGTGCCGGCCGTTCCAATGTCCGGCCACGCGGGTTGTGGCCGGAGACGTCCCGCCGGTCGACGTGCCGCGCCAGACCGGTCGATCTCGACCAACCGATGCCGGCGAAGAGCCGCCACCGCGTGAGCGTTCGCCAGTCCACCACCTTGGGCACGTCAGCCGCGGCGCCGAAGAGATGCTGCGAGCTTTCCACACCGCCACGATCCCGGTTCCACGCCGCACAGCGGCAGCCGGAAACGATGGTCAGGCCGGACGGGTACGCCCGCGCCCGCAGCACCTCCAGCGACTCCAGCAGCTCCCGGCGCACCCAGATCCGGCGGCATTCCGGGTAGCGACCCCGGCACTTGCAGGCGAACTCGGCGAACGAGAAGTGCGCCGACGCGGTCGGCCGACCGTTCGCCCGGGCCCGCTCGGAGAGCAGCAGCGCCCGGCGGGTGGCCGGATCGGCCACGGAGTTCACGGTCAGCCGCGCACCCAGGTTCCACCCGCACTGGAACGCGGTGATCGCCCGGGCCAGCTCGGCGGCGCCGCGGATGCGCCAGCCGAGCCGGATCAGAATCGTCTCGGCGCTCAGTTCCACCCGGCTCAGGGTGTCGATGGTCATGACGGGACTACTGCCAGCGGCGCACGGCCCTCGAACGGCAGCACGCGGGCGCCCGGCCGGCGCTGGGCCGACCCCAGAGCCTCGGCACTGGTGAGCCACTCCTCGGCGTACTCGGCGATCTGCAGCAGCAGGGCCTCGAACGGCGCCCGCGAGGTCTGCAGGATGTGCGGTTGCGCGAGCCAGCGCAGCACCTCACGACCGGACACCGCCATCCGTTGCCGGGGCGAGGTGACGAGCCGCTGTCGGAAGTAGCGCAGCAGGACCTCCTCCAAGACGTCCCATGATGTGTCGGCGCCGAACAACCGCTTGACGTCGTCGGATTCGAGGATCCGGAACGCCTCGTCGAGCACCTGCATGACCTCGACCCGGAGAACGTTCAGGTGGCCGAAGCTGGCGAACTTCAGGTTGTTCCGCAGGTCCAGCCCGGCCCGCCGGACCACGGCGATGCTGCCGAAGCTCGGGTCGTACGACCGCTCCCGCAACACCTCGGAGATCCGCTTGTCCCGGTGGAACAGCGTCACCTGGTTGACGAACTGGGTGAACTGCCGGTGGAACTCGGCGTTGCGCCGCCCGCCGCGCGGCGCCGGGGTCGAGCCGTAGCCCAGGACCCGGCCGTACGCGGCAAGGCGGTCGTGGTGGGTGTAGCGGAGCACGTCGCGGCGGTCGAACTGGTAGAGGCCGTACGCGCCGGTGCCGCCGGACAGCCGCACGGTCCCGGCCCGGAACAGCTCCTGCAGCTTGCGGACGACCCGGAACACGCCGAGGCGTTCGTGCTGGTAAATGTAGTACAGATCGCCCACGGCAACGAGCCGCTCCGAGGTGACCGTCTCGTCGTACGGCGTGACCCCGTACGGGATCCGCGCCTGACCCAGCTCCCGGGCCGCCTCCGGTCCGATGCCGACCAGCTGCGCCAGCCCTCGGTCCGGCGGTGCCGGCGCTTGCGTTCCGGCCGACTCCACACTGGACAGCAGATCGTCGACCTGCTTGACCAGGGCGTCGCCCAGCGCCGGGTTGTTGATCAGGTCCCCGCTCAGCCGTTTGACCAGCTCCTCCCGCAGCCCGGCCACCCGGTCGTAGAGCCCCTGGTACTCCTTCTCGGTTGTCATCAGCTCCTCCTCCCCGGGCTCAGCTGGTCCGGGCCTGCTCGACGTCGCGGGCGAGTTGAGTCACCCGGCCCAGGTAGGTACGCAGTTCCTCGAGCGGGTGCCGCACCCGCGGATGCCGCATCCCCCGCGGCAGCCCCGCATCCGAGCCGGCCGCCGTGATCAGGCTGGTGACCAGTTCCTGCAACTGCCCGGCGGTCGTGGTGACGATTCCCATGGCCCGGCGGCCGCCGGACTGCACCAGCTCGCGGGTCTCCTGGGTGGCGAACGACCGGACCCAGCTGAGCAGCTCGGAAACCAGCATCTGCTCGCTGGGACCGGTGCTGAACTGGGCTACGCTGCGTTCCCCGGCGCCGACGAAGACCGAGTCCAGCGCTGCCTCGACCTCGTCCACCGACTCGGCGACGACCTGCAGGGCGTTGGACAACAACACCAGACGGGTGCCCAGGTCGCGGCCGAGGAACTCCCGGCGGAAGGCGTCCCAGCCGGCCCTCGTCGTCGTGAGGTAGTCCCGCAGAAGCAGGAAGTCGGAGTAGGCCTGCTCCTCGGAGACGGTGTTGATCTGACCGGCCTCGAAGCCGAACGACCGGGCCAGGTAGCCGACCATGCCGCCGACCACCTGTTCATCGCCGATGCCGGTGACCGGGTCGTCGAGTAGCGTGGCGAAGAGTTGGTCGACCCGGGCCGGACGGGGGCCGCCCTCGATGCCCAGCTCGGTGACCACCGCGGTGAACTGCGCCTGGATGATGCTGCGGGCCGACTCCATCTCCTCCATGTCGGCGTCCGGCCGCAGCGGGCGGAACGCCTTGAGCAGCGGAAGCGCCCGGTCGAGGGCGTCCTGGGCGCGGGCATACAGGCTGGCCTGCGCGCCCGTGACCCCGCCACCCAGCTCGGACGGCCCCAGGTAGGCGCGTGGCCGCCAGGTCGCCACGGTGTGCCCCTGCACCTCGGACACCTCGAAGGACGAGGTCAGTGCGGAAAGGAAGGCCGTGTGGTCGGTGTAGCGCGGCAGCCGCCCGATCGTCGCCTGAATGGCGTTGTCGACCCGGGCCTGTAGGCCGTCGGCCACGCGGGACGGTGTGCCCAGGCCCGGCCCGCTGCCCTCGCCCGAGGTCAGAATCGGGTACGACGCGAGGTCGTCGATCGTCCCGCGGAGCCGGCCCAGGTTGGCGGCGGGCCCGGAGAGGACCGTCCCGGTTTCCTGGATGTCCTCCAGCGCCTGCTCCGCCTGGGTGTGGATCTGCGCGAGCAGCACCCTGGCCCGCCGCCAGGTCGCGTTGCCGGGCGGCGAGTTGCGGAGCGCCTGATCGAACTCTTGATTGTAGGCCGTCACCTGGGCGAGGCAGTTGCGGAACTCCGCCTCACCGAACTGCACCGCCGCGGCCATGGTCGGCTGTGCGGCGACCTGCGCCGATCTCTGGGTGAGCCGGAGGGCCAGGCTGCCCGCCCGGATGCCCAGGTCGTTGACGGCGGCCGCCGGGACGGCCTGGCCGGCGTTGACCAACTCGGCCGCGATCGGGGCGAACTCACCACTCAGCTCGGTGAACTCGTGGGCGAGGGCGCGCATGTCCGCTGCGACAGTTTCATAGATCATGATTCGATACCTCTCAGCCCTTCGGGTCTACAGGGCGGACACGCTTCCCTTGGCGTTGTTGAGCTCTGCGCGCACGGTGGCGGCTTCCTTGACCGCGGCTAGGCTGTCCTGAACCTCCTCGATCCGCGTCACCAGCCGCTTGACCTCGAGATCGACTTCGGTCCGGAGGTCCGAGAGATTGCGCGTCCCCGGGTCCCGGGCGTAGCCCTGATAGCGACCGGCGGCGAGCCTCAGCTCTTCGACCAGCGCGGCAACGTTGGTCACCCCGACCGGAATCGTCTTGCCCTGGAGGATCTTCACGAGGTCGGCGACCTTGGGGTTGAGATCGGTGACCGCCTTACTCAGCGCCGCCTCGACCGTCCCGGCCAAGGTCGCGGCCGCCGCGTCGCCGGTCGTGTCCGGTGCGGTCGGGCGAGGCGCTATCGAGTCCAGCGCGTCGGTGACCCGGGTGGTGAACCCGCCGAGCGGTCCGCTCAGCCCGCCCAGCTGTCCGTAAAGCGCCCTGAAGCCATCGTTGATCGTGTCGGCCACGCCGTAGATCCGGCTCTCCAGCCTGGACAGATTCGTGTCAAGCCTGCTGAACCCGTCGGTGATGGCATCGGCCACGCCATCGGGATCCACCGTGCCGGTTCCCCATTCGGGGAGGAGCCGGGGCGCCCCGCTCTCGTCGATGTCCCCGGACACGTAGAACAGATGGAGCTCGTCGCCGCCCGTGAGCGTGGCTTCGACGAATGTCTTCACCGGATCCCGATGCGCCGGCTTGGCGCTCCTGACCGAGACGAGGCTGTGGGTGAAGTAGAACTTCATCGAGGGTGACGAGAGGTCCACCTCCCACACCCGGCCGAACGGATCGGACGGTCGGTCCGTGATGGTCGCGTCGGACGGGTCCTCGACCACCAGACTCCAGGCGTCGAAGTCGTCCTTGGGGCGGCGATAGTGGATGAACAGTCTCATCGCGTTATCCCTTTCTGACAGTCATCCGGTCGGCCACGGCCGCCCAGGCGGTCACGGACGTGTTCTCGGCCCGGTCGACGGCCTCGCGGGCGTCGGCCAGGCCGGCCGCCACCACCTCGGCCCACGCCGACCAGCGCGGTCCCCAGGCCCGTGCCTGCCGTCGCAGCACCCCGGCCGCCGGGTGGTCGCGCAGGCGCCGGCCGGTCGCCAGCAGGCAGCGACTGGACCGTTCCATGGCCCGGCACGTGGCGGCCGGGTCGCCCCGGCGTACGGCCTGAGCCGCGGTCTGCGCCGCGGACCGTGCCCCGTGCAGATCGCCGAGCGTCGCACTCAGCCGGTCGTCCAGGTCCTGCACCAGCTTGTGGTCGTGGTGCTGCTCGTCCGGCCGGTCCTGGACCACGCACAGCTGCACCGCGTGCAGGCTCTCCTCGGCCCGGCGCAGATGCCGGTCCACGTCAACGAGCAGGGCGTCGAGCATCGCGCTCACCTCCGGGCCAGCTCGCGGTAGAAGTTCGTGGTGATCAGCTCGGGCGCCGCGAGCCGCCGGTCCAGCGCGAAACGGGCGGCGCCGATGAGGAAGCGCTCCGGCACGACACCCGGGTCGTTTCCGGCCGCTAGGCGGCGCGCCGCCTCCTCGATCATCTGCTGCTCCTTCGCCTCGAAGCGAAGGGTCCGGGCCAGCGTGCGGTTCCCGAGCGGCGCGTACGGTGTGAAACAGATCGCGTCCACCACCAGCCGATGCGCTTCGGCGAAGCTGGACAGCACCGCCGCCGGGATGGCGCCGGGCACCGGCCGCGGATACAGCCGCGTCCAGATCTGCCGGGTCAGCGCCGCGTCCGCGGTCAGCCCGAGCCGCCGCAGCAGCTCGACGCTGAGAAACACGCGCAGATACGGCGTCGGGTGCGGACTGCGTGGCGAGAAGTCGCTGACCGCCCGATGGCCGCGTCCGATGACGTCCATCAGGGACGCTGCCACCGCCGGCCCGCCCAGCAGTAGCCCGGCCAGGTCGGCGAACGTCTCCCGGTGCCAGCGCAACCACACCGCGACCACCTCGGGCCGCAGGCCGGCGCCGGTCAGCCGGTCGGCGATGGCCAGCGGGACGGCACGAGCCAGCCCCAGATCGTTCTGCAGGTTGTGCGAGACCTCGTGCAGGATCGCGCCGAGCGTCCATGGGTTCACCAGCCGGTGGTACGGCAACTGAATGAGCGGGAACGGGTTGAGCTGCCGCCCGAGCCGCCGCAACGGAATGCCCCGGCGGAACGTGGCCGGCGAGAACCCCGTACGCATGTAGGAGAACGCCGGCGGCGCCGGGATCGACCGCGCCCTGCCCAGGCCCAGATAGGCGTACTGGTAGCAGTCCAAGGCGATCCGGTCGCATCCCAGCAGCCACGGCCCGAACCGGGACTGCCGCATGCCGAACAGCTCGAAATAGAAGTCCCAGATCTGTTCGGCCCGGGTGGCTGCGGTGTGCGCGTTCTGCTTGTGCCCGACCACTTCCCGTAGCCGTACCGCGACCGGCACGTTGGTGGCCGCGGTGACTGCCGTGTGCAACCGGCGGGCGTGTGTCTGCAGGTTGCCGCGCAGCAGGTCGATCAGTTCGTTGGCGGCCTGCACGTGCCCCTCGGTCGGCGCCTCCGGCCCGGCGCCGAACTCGGCGCGGGTGAAGGGCCGGAGCGCCGCCAGGTGCCGTTCGGTGTTGTCGCCCTGCACCCGCACCCAGGTCAGCAGTTCGCGGGGCGGCGTTCGCGAGCCCCGCGTCCGCGAGCCGGCGGGCGGCCGCACGGCGGCCGTGGTGGACGACATGGCCGGTGCCGGATCAGCGCTGCGTCCGGCGAACGCCGGCCGGCATCGGTGAGCGCGGGGCGGCGGGCCGGCGGACCGGTACGACGCGCGCCGGAACCAGGCGGCCGGCGGGCGTACGAGCCACGACCACGCTCCGGGTACGTGGCACCGGGCGGCGGACGGCGGGGGCGTATCCGGGCCCGGCGCTGCGGCGGGCCGGGCGGGCCACCGTACGGGTGGCACGGAGGTTGCGCTCGAGCGCGCGGCTCACCGTCTGTGGTCTGCTCAGCACCTGCTGGGTCTGCCGCGCCAGGACCTGTCCGGCGATCTGTGGGGTGACCGGCCGACCGGCCTGCGCCCGGCGCGCCAGCGTGGTCGCGGCCCGTTGCACGATCGTGGGCACCGCGCGGACGGCGGGCCGGGTGATCCGGCGCCGGCGCAGGATGCGGGTGAGCACGGCAGTGCCGTGCACGAGGTGCGGCAGCAGGTTGAGTAGTGCGCGCCGTTCGCGGGCAGTGAGCGTCTGCACGGTGGCAGCACCGATGAACGCCTCCGCCTCGGCTTCGCGGGCGCTCTGCGAGGCGGCCGCGGCCAGCATCTCGGCGGCGGCGCGGGGACGAGCCTCCGACTCACCCTCGAGCTCGAACTCCTCCTCGCCCTCGAACTCCAGGTTCTGGGTGAGGCCTCGGGCGATCATGCCGCCGGCCGGCCCGGCCACGGCGGTGCCGATGATCGGGGCGGCGACCCGGGCGACGCGGCGCAACACCGGTGCGGCCCGGCGCAGGAAGCTGCCGATGCGCCGGAAGAACTCCTCGCCCTCCTCCTCGCCCTCGAGCTCCCACTCGCCCTCGAACTCAGCCTCGCCTTCGAATTCGCCTTCGAACTCCTCCTCGAACTCGCCCTCGAACTCTTCCTCAAACTCGCCAGCGCCGCCGCCGAGCAGGCCGCCGATGCCGCGGGCGATGGTGCCGAAGAGCGCCTCGCCCTCCAACTCCTCCTCGCCCTCGAGCTCCTCTTCGCCCTCGAGCTCATACTCGAGTTCCTCTTCACCCTCGAGCTCCTGTTCGAGCTCGTACTCGAGCTCGCTGTCCCGGGTCCGCATGGGGTGCCTCCCTATGGCGTTCCGACTCTCCCGGTTCTATGCGGACCGGCCGGGCCACCGACAGTCGCACGTTTCGTACTCGGCCGATCGGCCATCACGCGGATATGCGACTGCACGGTCACTCAGCGCATCGATAGCATGGCCGCACACCGAGCAGTCCGTCCGGCCCGACCGGACGACGATCCGGGGGTGGATGGTGACCACGTCAGGAGAATCCGAAACTGGTCCGGCCGACCCCGTCGCCGCCGCGGCACGCTTGCTGATCGACCTGGCCCGGACCAGCCGACCGACCTTGGCGGACCCCTCCGAGGTGCTGGTCGACGTCACGGTCGGCGAAACCCGCTGCGTCGTCTGGTGCGTCGCCGCGGCCACCGAGACGGGCACCAACCTGAGCCCGCGGGAGGCCGAGATCGCCCGGATGGTGGCGCTCGGTTACACCAACAAGGAGATCGCCCGGGTGCTCGACATCAGCGCGTGGACCGTTTCGGCTCATCTGCGGCGGGTCTTCGCCAAGCTGGAGGTGACCACCCGCGCCGCAATGGTGGCCCGACTGCTCGAACAGCCCGCCGAGGCGCCGAAGTCTTTGCTGACCGCGAGCTGAGCAGGTTGAGCGCCCGCCGTCATCGGGCTGCTGACAAAGGGGAACGAAACCGACGCCGGCCGTCCGCCGAACCTGCTGGATTCCGGAAGGTAGACCCGTCAACTGTCGACCTAGGCGCTACTGGCACCGGTGCACCGGCATCAAAGCACCCATATGGCGGTCCACGCCGTCCGCTACCAGCGGCTTCGGCGGTGTCCGGGGCAGCAGTTCGCCGATCGGCTCGCCGGCGACACGATGACCCGGCCGGACGCCACTACGACCTGGTCCGGACCGGCGTCGCGGTTGTCCCCGCGCCGGAGCTGCGCTGGCCGGCGTGATCCGCCACATCGCCCACCAGCGGCCGGCTGACCTGCACTGTCAGATTGGAGGTGGCTCAATCAATGCCGATCGTCGATGATCCGTTGCAGTCGAGCTGCGGCGTGGCTGGGAGGGATGGCTTCCTGTTCGATGCGGCGGAACGGGGTAGGGCCCGCGGTGGCGATGGTGTTGTACGCGATGGTTTCGGCTTCCGTCAGGTGCGGCAGTAGCGTCGGCGACGGTTTGATCGGCCGGCCCGCTTTGTCGTGGTTGACGCCGTGCAGGGAGTACTGGTACAGGTCGGCGGCATCCATGAGGATGGAGGTGACGTGTCTGGCCGGTGCACCATCCGGCGCGGGCACGGCGAGCGTGGCGCGGAAATGGTCAAGGATCGCGTACCCGTCTGCGTCGATGTCGCCCCAGTAGGCGACGTGATCTGCGGAGCGGATCCAGGGCACGTTGGCGAGTAGGGCGGCTGCGGCCTTGCCGCCTCCCTCGACGACGATCGTGTCGCGGATTGGCGGGAACCAGAGGCGGGAGTCGCGGTTTTCCACGACGAGGACGACGCGCGGCTGGTACGCGATGTCGTGCACGTCCCCGGTGGTCCACGCGTCGTGCCTACGCCGGCCCGACGCGGCGTGGCTTGGGTCGGCGTACGTCAGATGGACGACGGTCAGCCGGGGCCGGACTTCGTCGCGGACATCGCGTCCGGTGACGTCGCGTAGCAGCGTGCCGTGCGTATCGAGCCATTTGGTGTGCATTCCGGGCACGGGAAGTTGCCGCAGCGTCCAAGTGCCGGCGTCGGAGTGCTGGCGCAGCCAGGTCACTGCGTTGATCAGCACGTCCACGTCGTTCGCTGCAAGGCCGTAGACGGCCCTCAGTGTGGCCGGGGTGAGAGTGGCGCCGGCGGACCGCAGAGCCGATGCCACCGCACGGGCCCGGCCGATGTCCACGGCCGATGGTTCAGCATTTGTGTGCGATTCGGCGAGGAGCGTGGCGGCTCCGTCCAGGTCTGCATGGAGTGTGGCCGGGTATTCGCCGGCCACACCGCGGATGGTCACCCTGGTGCGTACGACTTCTATGCCGGCGGGGAGCCGGT
This sequence comes from Jidongwangia harbinensis, assembly GCF_020216025.1. Classification (GTDB taxonomy): domain Bacteria; phylum Actinomycetota; class Actinomycetes; order Mycobacteriales; family Micromonosporaceae; genus Actinoplanes; species Actinoplanes harbinensis. The sequence goes on from NZ_JAIWNC010000009.1 coordinate 16,071, forward strand.
CGCAGAAGTCGCGCCACTGCATGTGCCACTCGTGCCAGTTGGTGTACCCCGCCCGTTCGACGGCCGTACCGGCCTTGACGCCCGGGCGGAGATGGACGGAGAACACGGTGCGAGCGCCGGTATCGATCTCCGTGCACACCGCCTCTGCCCACTTCTTGCCGATTTTACGGCGGACGGCCGAGACGGCGTCTTGAGGGGTGACGAGTTGGCTCATGCGTCCGGAACCCCGACCAGGGGCTTCGCCCTGGAGCGGCCGTGGGCGTTCTTGAGGATCACGTACTCCGCGTCCACGTGTGGTTCGATCGCGCTGTGCTTGTCGTTCGGGGCGCCGATGACGAGTTGGAAGCCCAGTCCGCGCCACGCGCCGATGGCGCGGCCGGTGAAGTGCGCGTCCGCTTTGATCAGCGCCTCGTCGAGGAAGACCGGGGCGTAACGGGGCGGGCGGCGCCTGCGTCGCCCAGTTGGTACCGCAGTGCGGCGCCGACGATGAACGCGACGAGTTCTTGCGACTCGCCACCGGACTTCTCGCCGATGTGGTCGTAGATGGCGACGTGCCTGCCGTCGAGGTCGATCTTCTCGGCGCTGATCCGGACGTGGTTGCGCACGTCGACGAGGTCGGCGAAATCCGGCGCGGTGCGGCGGATGCGGTCGATCACCTTGGCCATCCGGTCGTGAGCGCGTTCCCGGTCGTCTTCTGTCGCAGCTTGATCGACAAGAGCGCGTACGTCGCGCAGCTCCTTGCGGAACCGGGCACGCGCCGTGGAGTGGCTCTCTTGTGGGTCGATGCGCAGCCGGTGGTTGTCGTCGGCGAACGGTAGGTCGGCGAGGATGCGGTTGACCGGGTCGATCCGGTCGCGGATGTCCCGGACGGCGGCGGCGAGTTCGCTGTCCAGGCCGGTCAGGTCGTTGCCGGAAAGATTGAGCAGACTGTCCCGCCACTCGGTCTCCAGCTCGTGCAGGCCGTTGGTTTCCAGGTCGGTGAGTAGGCGGTCGAAGTCGCGGTAGGAGGCGTCCGGGTCGGTGCCGAGGTTGGGGTTCGGCCAGCGCTCGAGGAACATGGAGAACGCATCGTGCAGCGCTTTTCTCGTGCGGCCGATCGACTCCGTCGCGGATAGCCGGTCGTTGTGGAGCCGGTCGACGGCGCGTTTGACTCCGGCGTCGAACTGCGCGAGCACGTCCATCGGGTTGGTGCTGGCCGGGTCGCTGTCGAAGAGCGTCTCCAGATAGTCCCGGGTTTCCTCGCCGAGGCCGACTCCCGACTCGGTGGCCGTGTCGAGCGCCGTTTGGGCGCGATCCACCTCGTCGACGGTCGACGCCCATGCGTTTCCGGCGGCGTCCACGATGTCTTTCTGCCGGCCGACACGCTCGGTCAGATCGCGGACCTGCTGTTTGAGGTCGTCCAGGCGGCGCTGCATTTTGTCGATCTCCGGATTGCCGGCGCGGATCTCGTCGAGGATGCGGTTCCAGCGGTCCCTGTCCGCGTGGACCGCGTCGGCATCCACCTGATCCCATGAGAGCTCGGTCAGGGTCTGGTAGGCCGCGCGTCTGGCTTCCGTCGCGTCGAGGTTGTGCTCCTGCCTCGACACGTTCGCCACCGCGTTGTCGAGGCGCTTGCGGGTGAGGTCGATCTGGTTGTCGAGGTCGGCGAGGGTCCTGGCGTTGGTGAAGCCGAGCACGTTGGCCCGGCCGTGGCCGCCGTGCGCACCGCGGGCTCCTTCCGAGGTCTGGCCGGTGATCGTGAGGGCCTTGAGATATTGCGGCAGCAGCCGGGGCGTGTCGACGCAGACGTACGCGAACCGGCGGTCGAGTTCGCTCTTGAGCCATGCGGTGAACGGCGACGGACGGTAGTCGAGCCTGCCGGGGAGCGTCTTGCCGTCCAGTCCAACCTCGTCGCGCAACCCGGTGCGCACGCCTTCAAAGTGGATCCGCCTGGCGGTCGGCACCCGGTCGATCGCCTCGCGGAACGAGTTCAATCTGCCGATGTCGATCAGCATCCGGGTGGCGAATCCGCCGAGCGCCAGGTTGAATGCCTCTCGCCAGGGCTCGAACTCCGTGCGTACCTCGATCAGCTCGCCGACGAACGGCAGGTCGTCGGGAGTGAGTCCGGCGGCCTCGGCCAGCGCGGCGCGGGTCGCGTGCAGCTCGGTCGGGATGTTGCCCCGGCGGGCCTTGACTGCGTCGCGCTCGGCGCGCAACCGGTCCAGCTCTCGTCCGGCATCCCTCTTCTCCGCTACCGCCTCGGCGTACGCGGTCTGCGCGGTTCTCCGAGCGTCGACATCGGCCAGCGTGCGACGCGCCGCCTCCACCAGGGCAGCGAAATCCTCGCCGGTCGAGACCGAGGCGCCGATCGTGGCCAGCGCCCGGTCCAGTCGCTGCCGTGCGCGTTCGACCTCGCCCAGGCGCTGCGCCACGATCCGGATCTCCCGCTGGGCGGTGTCCATGCGGTCACCACCGGACGCACGAATGATGTCGGCTGTGCCGTCACGCTGCGCCTCCGCCCCGCGAACCAGCGCCTCGATCTCCACCAGCTCCTGCTGGGCCCGGCGGTGCTGCTGCTCCAGGTCCTTCTCGGCCACGCGCAACAGGTCGAGCCGGCGCTGATGACGCCACAGCGCGGCAGGCGACGCCGCATCGGTGAAGGATCCGATCTCGTCGATCGACCGTAGCCGGTCCACCGCTTCGTCGATGACGCGTCGGTGCTCGCGGATCGGGCTCAACGCCTTCACCTGCTGGCGGGCGGTGATCATCCGGACCCGGGTGCCGGACAACTCGTCGAACTGCTGCACCACCGCGTCCGCCGTCGCCAGTGTGGACGGCTCTTCCAGGACCATCGTCTTGTACAGGGCGTCGACCGTGGTGATCTGCTGGCCGGCCTGGATGCGTCCCAGCAACGCGACCGCCTTGTGCCCGTCGCCCGCCGCGCCGATGCCGAGCGTGGTGTGCAGGCGCGCGGTGAAGTCGCGGTCGGTGTCGCACCAGGTCAAGCCGGTTGCCGCGACGTCGGCGCGGGTGAACTTCTTGGCTGCTGGCCCTTCCAGCCCTCGCAGATCGTAGGCGTGGTCACACGTGGCGCGGACCGGCACGACGTCGTCCAGGCCGCGAGCCGACGACGGAACGTACCAGGCGCGCAGGGCGGTGAACTGGGCGCCGGTGTGGTCCAGCCAGGTCATCGCGACGGCGGTCCAGGTGTCGCGGCCGTCACCACGTAGGGCCCGCATTCTCGTCTCGCCGTCGGTGCGGGACTCGTCGAGCTTGCCGCGCGCGTAGGAGAGGATGTTGCGCTGGTCCTTGCCTCGGGGCCGGCCGACCACGCCGCCGTTGGACGCGCCGTTGAACGGGGTGGTGTGCGGCATGAGCAACGCGATGTACGAGTCCATCAACGTCGACTTACCCGACCCGGATCCGCCGCTCAGCAAAGTCGCGCCGGGCGCGAGCCGCAGGTGGTGGTACCCGTCGTAGCCGCCCCAGTTGACCAGCTGCAGGTCGCGGGCCACCCACTGCTGCCCGCGCGACGCCGCCGGAACCAGCCCGAACAGTGTGTCGATCATGCTCATGCCGCGGCCTCGTTCTGCTCGCGCAGCCATTGCTTCAGCTCGGCGAGCTTCTCCGTGCTCAGCACGACCTCCACCATCGGAGTGATTCGATACCGGCCCGTCGACTCCTCCGCGAGCAAACCTTCGGTGACCAGCCGCTGCACCGCGTTGCGCACCTCCTGCTGGCGCCGGGCCAGATTGCCGTCGCGCGGTTCGAAGTACGTCAGCACGGTCTGCTCCAACTCCTCGATGTCCACCCGTGCGGACGTCTCACCCGTGCCGCGCTCCCGCTGGAACACGGTGCGCAGGTGCACCAGGACCAGTGTTTCGGCCCGGCTGTAGGAGTCGTCCTTGAGCAGGATCGGCACGTCCAGCTCCACAGACCGCACCTGCTGCTTGTACGCGATGCCGCGGTCGTGGTCGACCATGAGGCGGACGAACATGTCGTGCATGCGCGATTCGATGATCTGCTGGTTCTCCAGCAGGGTGCGCCACTGCGCCGGGTTCTTCTCGGCAAGCAGGAACCTGCGCCGCAACAACTGCACGAGCACGCGACGTACGTCCGCGTCCAGCGTGCCCGCGTCGCCGGGGAACAGCTCGGCCGGGTCCTCCTCCATCGGAACCGGGTCGATGAACCCGGCCGACACGCCTGCCTGCCAGCCGTCCCCGGCGCCGTCCGGCTCAGTCATCGCCACCACTCCCGTCTGCACCTGCCGGATTCACCGCCACCACGCTGCCCAGAGCGAACCGCCGCCGCGTCTGGTCGGGGCGGACCGTGTCGACCACCGCCACCTCGGCCGTCTCGGTCATCCCGGCGCCGTCGGCGATCTCCAGCAGGCCCAGGAGATCGACCGGCCGCTGGATGTCCACGGGGGCCGCGCGGAACGCAGCCACGACATCCACTGCCGCGTCGCTGTCCGCGAACGCTTCCAGATGCGTGCGCAACTCGGCATAGTGAGGGCCGCCCCATGCCCGCGTGTCCGCGGCCGGCATGTCCTCGGTCTCATCCCAGTCCCGCAACGGCGGGGGAGGCTCCGGTGGCCGCAAGTCACTCATCCGCTGGCGCAGATGCCCGACGTCGGCAACCGGCAGACGCCGCAGCGGCTCGACGATCTCACCGCGGCGAGAGCCTGGCACCCATCTGTGCAGGCCGGACATCACGTCCCTGAGCAATTCGTCGACCTGACGGTCCCGCATCGGGTCGTGGTTGCGAACCTGGGAGGTGATGACGTGTGACGCCTGCCGCTGGGCGGCCAACACCTCCTTGACTCCCTGCTCGATCCGCCGCGATATCTCGGCGAGCTCCCGCCGCTGCTGTGGCGGCAGCAGCTCGGTGAACCGGTGTCGCAACACGGTACGCAGCCGGCCCCACAGGTCGTCGATCTGCGCCGGGTCGCCGATCAGCCGCAGCGCCCCCGCGAACGCGCGGCCTTCCGGTGTCGCATCCAGGATCTGCTGGCCGCGCGCGAGGCATTCACGCAACACCTCACCGGTGGGCCGCACGTCGTGCCGCAGTTCCGCGACGACGTCGCGCTGAATGGCTTTGATCGACTCCGCCACGCGGGCGAAATCCGCGGGTAGCTCCCGAGTCAGGTGCAACACGTTCTCGGCCGCTTCCAGGAGCTGGTCATCGTCGACAGTCTCGACCGCGCCGCCCTGTTCGAGCCGGGTCAGCTCCTTCTGCCGCTGCTGGATGTCCTCATGCAGGCGCACCATCCGCGACATCAGGTCGGGATCAGCGTCCTGCGCAAGGCGCTCGATGGCCTCGAGCAACGTCCTGACCCGCGACTCCGACACCCGCGTACGGGCTCCGCCGACCCGTCCCGCCACCTCGAGCGCACCGACCCCGTACGCCGACAGCCGGTACACCTCGACATCATCCTCGGACACCTGCCGCACCAACCACCCGGCCTGAACCCACTGCCGGCAGAGATCTCGCGCGTTGCCGGCGGGCAACGGCTGGCTGTCCTCGTCGCCGTAGCCGGCGGCCCGCAACTGAACAAGAGCGTCGTTGATCTCGGCATGCGCGTCCGCCACCGCGACCGTCGGGCGCTCCGCGGTGAAGACCATCGCCAACGCCGTCACCACGAACGGCGCGTGCGTCTGATGCAGCAAGGCGAGCATCGGATTCTGGAACGCCCGAAGCGCTCCCTGGTAAGCACCCTCAACACCTCGTGTAGCCATCAGCGGTCAGCGTACGGCGCAGGTACGACACGGAAGACTCGCCATTTTTGCCGGTTACCGCCCTGGTTGTCCCGACAGGGTGGTGTGCCGGCCATAGAGCGGTTAGCCAAGCCGGTCGTGTCGTTACTCCGCACCCGCCGGGTCGGCCGGTTCGGTCCATCCGGCGGGAAGGACCGCCACGCTCTCGATGGGAGTCTCGGGATCGTCCGGCGCCGGTGTGCTCAGGTAGACGTTCAAGCCGGGCAGGCGGAAGAACTGATCCGGGACGAACTCGGGCGAGATCCCGGCCTGCCGCAGGTCGGCCAGCACCTCGGACAACGGCCGATCCACCACCTGGACGCCGTCGACCAGCGCGTTGCCCCCGGCGATCTCGATCGACGCCAGTCGGTCCTGCTCGTCGTAGGACAGCATGAGCGTGCCGTCCGAGTACCCGTCAACGGGTCCCGAGCCGGGTCCGTGTTCGGAGGAGTGGCGCTCGCCGAGACGAGCCCGGTGATCGGCCCGTTGCTCCCCGAACCGAGCTTCGGGCACGCCCAGCCCGGGAAGAATCTCGAATGTGGGAATCATCGGTGATCCCTCCTCTCGTCCGGCACGACCTTATCCACCGCCGGCGGATGTCCTGGATCGCCGGCCGGGTCGTCCGCTGCACCTCGCCGCGGCGCCGCGATGCGTAGAGCGCCCCTTCGGCCATCTCGGCCGAGCGTCGGCCTGCGGGGCAGGCGCCACGGGCCGGGCGGGGGTCCCGGCGTAGGCGAAGGTGCGGAGGTGACGGGGTGGTTCGGTGTCCGTCGCGTCGGCAGCGCGCCGCGACCGGCGGAGACGGATCGCGGGTTGACCAGGCCACCTTGACGACGCGGTCCGGCTGGGCTTAACCTAACGACGTTAGAAAACCTAACGACGTTAGATCGGTGCGGCGTGACCAGCGCCGCGCCGGCCCAGGGCAGGGAGACTTACATGCGTACCCGTACCTTCGTTCCCGGCCTTGTTGCCGCAGCGGCTCTGATCGCCGGCGCCGTCGTGGTCGGACCCGCCGCCTCCTCCGCGGTACCGCCGGGGGAGCGGGCCGCGCAGGCCGGGCCGCAGCAGCTCGTGGATGCACAGAGGCACGAGAAGAAGGATCCGGTGCCGGCGATCGGGCGGCGCTGGGCCGCCGCGTGGATGACCACGGACACCCGTGACCTCGCCCGCCTGTACACCAAGGACGCGGTCTACACCGACCGGGCGCTCAACCTGGTGTTCCGTGGCCGTGCCGGGGTCGTGGAGTGGGAGACCGGATCCCATCAGCTCGTCGGGGACCTCGGATTCGAGGTGCGGAGGGGGTTCCGCGGGAGCGACGGGGTCGTGGTCGAGGGGGTGTTCACCGGCCACATCACCGGTGCGCCTCGCCCTTTCGCGGTCCCGGTCGTCACCGTGCTGCGGCTGCGCGGCAACCTGATCCGGTCGAGCGACGACTACTACAACCGGGGCGAGATCCTGAGCGACTCCGGCCTGCCCGCGGACTGGACCCCGACCGGTAACTGAAGCCCGCCCGCATCTCGGGGCGGGCCCGGCGTGCCTGGGGTCCGCCTCGATCCGGTCCGCGCGGCCTGACGAGGCAGCGCGGAGGCCGACGCCGCGCTGACCCTCCGGGCCTGTCCGGTGCGGACGACGACGGCGCACCGCCGTGCTTGTCGGGCGAGCTGGCGGAAGCCGGGCTCGCGCTTACGCACGTTCCGGTCGGGCGGCGGTCCGCCAGCCGCGGAGCAGCGTCTGCAGGGCCTGCTGGGCGAGCCGCCGGGCGCGGTCGTTGCCGACGGTGCCGAGATGGCCGAGCGACGCGATGCCGTACAGCGTGCCCCAGATGATCTCGCAGGCTTCGTCGAAGTCAGTCAGGACCACGTCGTGGGCGTCCGACCACGCGGTGAGAAGGTCCTTCAGGACGTCGATGGTGGGTGCTGCCGCGCGCTGGCGCTCGTCCGCGTCGACGGCGTCGCCGTTCATGATCTGGTACAGGTGCGGGTGGTCGCCGGCGAACCGGACGTACTCGGACGCGAGCAGCATCAGGCGCCGGTCGATGGCGGGCTCCGTGGCGGCCTGCTGAAGCTCGGCCGTCATCAGGCGGTGGCCGTGACCGACCAGCTCCAGCACGAGCGCGTCCTTGTTGGCGAAGTGCTGATAGACGACGGGTGCGGAGTATTCGACGTCGGTCGCGATGCGCCGGATCGTCAGCGCCGTGGTGCCCTCGTTCTCGAGGATGTGCAACGCGGCCTCGATGATCCGTTCGCGGGTGCTCGCGCGTTCGCGGGCCCGCCTGCCGCTGGTCGGCATCGTTGTCACCTCGCTTCCCAGCGTGTCCCCGGGCACGGGCCGTCGGCGGCGCCGTCACGGCGCCGCCATCTTAACAACGTTAGGAGACCGCGGCGGCCGGCCGGGCGTGATGCGGGTGTTCACCGGACGCCGCTCATCAGGCGGGTGATCGGCCGCCGGGCGAGCGCGAGCAGCACGCCGAGCACGATCGCCACGGCGCCGAGCACCCCGAAGTAGATGGCCTCGCGTTCGGCGCTGTAGAACCGGGCCAGGGTGCCGGACAGCGCGGTGCCGAGGGCCACGGATAGGAAGAACAGGGCCACCATCTGGGTGTGGAAGGCGCGGGGAGCGAGCTTGGTGGACAGCGACAGGCCGACGGGGGACAACAGCAGTTCGGCGATCGTGAAGACCAGCAGGATGCCGATCAGCGCGGTCAGCGGCGCCGTGTTCGGGCCGCCACCGGCGAGCGGCAGGAACAGCAGGAACGCGACGCCCATGATGGCCGTGCCGGCGGCGAACTTGACCGGGGTGGACGGCTGCCGGCTGCCGAGCCGGGTCCAGAGTGCGGCGAAGACGCCGGACAGCAGGATGATGAATACCGGGTTGATGGACTGCACCCAGGACACCGGCATCTCCCAGCCGAGGACGGTGCGGTCGAGCCGTTGGTCGGAGTAGATGGTCACTACCGTGAACTGCTGCTGGTACAACGACCAGAAGGCGGCACTGGCCAGGAACATCGGGATGAAGGCCAGCACCCGTCGTCGTTCCACCGTGGTGATCTGCCGGCTGGCGAGGATCACCACGAAGTAGCTGACCGCGGCGGCCGCGCTGAGCACGACCACGATCGTGGCCAGCCGGTCGGCCGGCAGCGCGCCGGTCAACGCCAGGAGCACGATCGCCGCCACCGCCGCGGCGGACCCGGCCGCGACGGCGGTCCGGCGTCGCGCCGGCAACGGATGGGGGACCTCGCGCGCCGACTCCGGAAGGCGGCGACGCCCGAGGGCGTACTGGGTCAGGCCGACGGCCATGCCCGCCGCCGCGAGGCCGAAGCCGTAGTGGAAACCGGCGTTCTTCTGCAGCAGCCCGGTGAGCAGCGGACCGGCCAGGGCGCCGATGTTGATGCCGAGGTAGAACAGGGAGAATCCGGCGTCGCGGCGCTCGTCGTGTTCGGTGTAGAGGGTGCCGACCAGCGAGGTGGCGTTCGCCTTGACGCCGCCGCTGCCGACCGCGATCAGGATCAGTCCGGCCGTCACGCCGGTCAGGCCGGGCAGCACGGCCAACGCGACGTGCCCGGACATGACCAGCACCGCGCTGAGGAACAGCACCCGTTCCGAGCCGAGCAGCCGGTCGGCCACCCAGGCGCCGAGGATGGTCGACAGGTACACGGCGCCGCCGTACGCGCCGACGATGCTGGTCGCGGTGCCCTCCGGCATCCCGAGGCCGCCGTCGGCGGCCGGGTAGTACAGGTAGATCAGCAGGATGCCCTGCATGCCGTAGAACGAGAACCGTTCCCACAGCTCCACTCCGAAGAGGTTCGCCAGTGGCCGGGGCTGACCGAAGAACGTCTTCGGGGAGTCCGTGGTGGCGTCAAGGGTCATGGCGGCTCCCGGCGGCTGGATGCACGGCGCTGTCCTGGCGGGGACTACCGCGGCATCCGCCGCTTCAAACGCGATGCCCGCAACGGGCACCCCGCGCGCCCGGCGGCGGTTGTCACGCAAACGTCACATGCCCGCCCGGTGGCCGCCATCTCCGTCCACCATGGTGTTTCTCGGGTGCTGCTGAGCCGGCCGGTCCTGCCGGGTGCGGCACCGCCCGGACGTGCCAGGACCAGAGGCTCCGACGACCACGGTGAGGACGAGACATGACAGCCGTTGCGGTTGCGGTGGGTACCGGTGTCCAACTGATCTGCGACGGATGCGGCGACCTCGCCGTGGCGAACGGGTGTGGCCTGCACGACGCGGACGCGGACGTGGTCTACGTCGCCGTGGCGGAGGTCGGCTGGACCGGATCGGCGTTCGCCCGGGGCCCGCACCGGTGCTCGGGTTGTTCGTCCCGGATCCCGGTCGCCCGCCGGTCCGCGGAGCGGGTCACCGGGGACGCCCCGCCGACCGGCCGGGTCTCCCGGCATTCCCTGTCGTCGGTGTCCCTGGTGCGCGTCGCCGGCGACGTCGACACCGAGGTGGTCGCCGAGCTGCGGACGGCGCTGGAGACCGCGCTGGCGGAGCATCCCCGGATCATCATGGACCTGACCGGCGCCGCGACGATCGACTCGGTCGGGCTGGGCACCGTGGTGCGGGCCCGCCAGGCGGCGCGCCGGCGCGGCGGCGACCTGCTGCTGGCGGCGCCGTCACGGTTCGTTCAGACGGTTCTGCACACCATGCGCCTGGACGGGGCGTTCCCGACCTTCGACACCGTGCCGCAGGCCATGTCCGCCGCGCGCGCGGTGGCGCCGGTTGCCGCGGCGGATCGGCGGTAGCGCGACGCTGCCCGCCTGCCGGGACGGCTGCCGGGGCGCTGCCCGCCTGCCGGGACGGCTGCCGGGGCGCTGACCGCCTGCCGGGACGGCTGCCGGGGCGCTGACCGCCCGCCGGGACGGCTGCCGGGGCGCTGACCGCGCCCGTCGCAGGCCGGAGTCGCGCGGCGGACCCACGATCGACCTGGCGGCCTCCCGCGTGGCCGGTCAGTCCGTCGATGCGCCGGGCGGCGCGGTCTCCGGCTGCTCGATGAACCGGTGCCCCTCGGCTTGCTCGATGAACCGGTGCCCCTCGGCGAGCAGCGCTCGGTGCTCGTCGGCGGTGAGGTTCTGGTGGTGCCGCCAGAACGTGTCGAAGCGGTCGGCGAGGGCGTCGCCGTAGACCTGGCCGGCGGCGGCGTCGCGAACGCTGAGATCGCCCCGGAGGACGCCGGCGGCCATCTCGCGCAGGACCGGGTCGGGTCCGCAGGCGAGCGCGGTGAGCAGGCGGTGGACGGCGCGGGCCCGGTAGGTGTCACCGCCGGCCAGGTCGAGGAGGTCGGGGTTCACGGCGCGGCTACCGAGGCGAGGGGGTGCTGGTATCCGGCGCCGCCGGGCGGGGCCGGCAGTGTGATCGTGTCGAGGTCGCCGAGCGCTGAGCCGATCTTCGAGCGGAACGCGAGGACGGCGGCGCTGGCGAACTGATAGAGCTCGGTGGTCTGGCCCCACATCCGCAGGATGGTGGCGACCTCGATGGCCGCGACACCGTAGCCGGCGACCGCTCCGACGCCGGTCCAGGAGGTGGCGGTTCCGCCGGCGGCGGCGATCCCCGCGATGATCGCCGCATCGGTCATGCCTTTGAGGAGCCCGCCGATGGCTTCGCCGGCCGACCAGACCGCGTCGGCCATCGCATGATATTCCTCGGCCATCTGCCGCAACGGGTCCTGCATCGCGCCGAGACCGGCGGCGAGGTCGGTGAAGTAGTCGTAGGCGGCGTCACCGGCGTTGCCGCGCCACGACGGGGGTCGTGGCGCCGGACTGCACGTTGAGGGCCAGGTCGTGCAGGGCGGCGCCGGTGCCGGTCAGGACGGGGGACATGGTGGCTACGGCCGCCCAGTCGCCGGCGAAGCGTTCCTGGACCCAGCCGATCGGGTCGAAGCCGAGGACGATGTCGAAGCCCTTCATGGCCCACGAGGTGGGGCTGAGGTAGTCCATGAACCCGAGCGCGTTGGACGGGTTCTCCGGTTCCGGCGGCGCGGTCAGCCGGTCGGTCACCTCCCGTACGTCGGAGAAGGGGACCGGCTTGCAGACGATCGAGGTGAACTCGTACTCCAGCGGCGTCGGGCACTGCCCCGGCGCGGGCGGCAGGGAGCGGTCGACGGTCGCCGCGGCCTGGCGGTCGGTCGCCAGGTAGTAGCCGGCGGCGGCGACCTCGGGTGCCGATGCGCGGAGGATCGTGTCCACCCGCCCCAGAGCGGCGGCGATGGCGGCGAGGGCCTGGTGGTGGCCGGCCGACGCGATCTGGATCAGCTCACCGCCGGTCACCTGCCTGGCGTGGCCGTCGACGTAGCGCTTGACGGCGGCCACGTCGCCGGTCGCCCGGACGAGTTGCCGCGCATACCCGTGCAGGGCGGCCGGTTCCACCGTGAGGGTCATCAGCCGCCCCTAGCGGACTACGATCAGCGCGACGACGCCGATGACCGTGGCGAGCACCGCGGCCGCCAGCAGCTGCAGCCCCAGCCGCGGGCGAGCGCCCGTGGTGCCGAAATAGCCGGCACCCAGGACGGCCGACAGCAGCAGGATCAGGCACGGCCAGAGGCGCGCGCCCTCGGCGTCGCCGAGCAGGGCGTCCGAGCCGACGAACAGGCCGAAGATGACGACCGCGGCCGCGACGCTGTGCCGCAGATTGCGGTACGCCTCGGTCTGCAGCCGGTAGATCGACAGCTGGGTGTCGCGTTCCACCTGCTGACGTTCCCCGGCCGGCATCCGCTCTGCCGCAGCCCTGCCCCGCCGCCGTTGCCTCGCCATAGGCAGCACCGTAGCAACAACCGACATCGCTGATCGTCCATCCGTGACCGCCGATGACGACGCCACCCTCGCCCGCCTGCTGAACCGTCACGTGGCGGACCTCCTCACCTGGCTGGACGACTACCCGGAGGACCAGGTCGACCGGAGCGCCGTGGCGTCCTTCCGGCTCGGCGCCTGCGGGGCGTCGCTGAGGTCCGTCGCCGGCCGTCTCGTGGACCTCATGTGGTGGCTGGACACCTGCTCGGACGAGGAGGTCGACGACGGGGCGGTCGGGCACCTCCAGGAGAGTGCCGCGGCCTACCTCCTGGGCCTGCCCGACCGGCAGCGCCGGCGGCTGCTCGAGACCCTGGACGACCGCGCCGCCACCGAGCAGCACGACGGCCGCCGGTACGAGCTGCGGTTCTTCCCGTTCGCGACAGGTCTGCTCGACACCGCACCGCACCGGCCGCGCCGAAGCCGCCCGTCCGCCGCTGGGTCGGCCCGGCGGACCGAACGTCCGGTCCGGACGCCGGCTGATCAGCCGCCGCGCCCGGCTAGCTCGTACGGGACCGGGCCGGCCAGCTCGTGCGGGACCCGGCCGGTACGCCGGCCCGGCCGGCGACGCGCAGCGCCCACCAGATCAGCGGGGCCTGCAGCGGGAGCCGGGCGTAGGCCGCGGTCCGGTACGCCGGCGGCCGGTGGCGCGAGTCCCGGGCCATCTTCACGTTCGCCGGGAAGACGGCGGCGAACAGGCCGGCGGCGGCGAGCGCGCCCGCGCGACGCGCCTTCGGATGCGCGACGGCCGCGGCCACCGCGAGTTCGGTGGCACCGCTCAGGTACGTCCACATCCGGGGCCTACCGGGCAACGCACGCGGGATGATCGTGTCGTAGACCCGCGGCGCCGCGAAGTGCGCACCCCCGGCCGCGGCGAGCAGTAGCGCGAGACCGTAGGCACTCCGGGGCTGGGACACGTGGTCCAGCATGCCACCGTCCGGCACCGGCAACGCCGGGGCCGGTCGTTGCGCGGCTGCCGGCCTTCCCGGCCGCCCACCATGAGCCGGCTCGGCCGCGCGGACGTCATGACCGCGTCGCGGTGACCGTGGTCCTCCCGGTGCTGCCGTGCTGGCCGCTTGCCAGGTCCGATGCAAGGCCCGCGAGCAGGGTAGGCACGGTCAGCCACGGAACCGGAGGAGGATCCATGACCGCTCAATTCCCGCCTGAGGTCAACAGAATGCAGGACGACTGGGCATTCGGCAGCCGCTGCTACGCACCGTGGTGGAACGGCAGGCCGGACAACGGCAAGTGCCCCGCTTCCACGTCCTCGGACGGAGGGCGGGCATCGCGGCCCCAGGATCCCAATCCGCACGGCATGTCGGCGTAGGCGTCGACAACCGTTGCAGAACAGCAGTGCGTATCCGCGCCCGAACCCCGCCGACCCAGCAGCGGAAACCCTGAGCTGGGCCGACATGGTGTCCCTGTACATGGACGAGGCGGAGGGTCCGCGGACGGGATCCCGGGCCGGCGCACCGGGCCGGGGTCCGGCGGGATGAGCACCGGTGCGTCCGCCGGGGTGTTCACCGCTGCCACGCCCACGCCGCATCGGCCGCGAACTCGGCGAACGTGACCGGGGCGCGGCCGGTCACGGTGGCCACGTCGTCGTTGAGGATTCCGAACGCGCCGCTGGTGAGGGCGTCCACGTACGTCTCGCTGACCGGGCCGGCGAACTCCGGCGGCATGCCGCTGTCGAGGAGAACCGCGCGGACGTCGGCGGGCCCGGACTCGACATGGGTGATCGGTCGGCCGGCGGCCGCGGAGATGAGCGGAACGATCTCCGCCATGGTGAGCGCCTCGGGGCCGACCACGGCGTAACCCCGGCCCTCGTGGCCGTCCTCGGTGAGCGCGGCGGCCGCGACCGCCGCGATGTCCTCGGCGGACACCCAGGAGACGACGCCGTCGCCGGCCGGCATGGCGATCCGGTCGTGCTCGCGGATGCCCGCCGCCAGCCGGAACCGATGCCGTTCCGAGAAGTTCTGCATGAACGCGCCGGGCCGCACCATGGTGCTCGGAATCCCGGCCGACTCGACCGCGAGTTCGACGCGGCGCAGCGGGTTGTCCGGCGGTGCCTGGTCCATGCCCAGCGCCGACAGCAACACGACCCGGCGGACGCCGTCGTCGGCCGCGCCGTCGAGCAGCGCGCTCACCTGTGCCGCGGGATCACCGGACACGCCGGGGTCACCGTAGACGAGGTAGATCGCGGTCATCCCCTTGCGGGCGGCCTGGTACGTGGCCGGGTCCGCCCAGTCGAAGCGGACCGGTTCGACGCCGGGGTAGGTGGGGCCCGGCACGCGGGTCGCGGCCCGCACCGCGGCGCCGCGCCGGACGAGCCGGGGAAGGAGGCGGCGCCCGGTCTTGCCGGTGGCGCCGGTCACGAGGATGGAGTCGGTCACCTGAGCCTCCGCTGGTCGGCCTGTGGACACCTCGACCATAGGAACGGCCCGGCGGCGTGAGCCATGACAGTTCGCCGCCGCCGGATATCCGATCGGCTCACTCGCCTCCCGGCGCGACCGGCGACCGAGATCCTAGGGCGGGTCGCCGACGGCGGCCCGGTAGCGTCCCGGCGCGTGGCCGACGGTGCGCTTGAACGCGCGCGCGAACGCGAACTCGGAGTCGTAGCCGACCCGGCGGGCGATCTCCCGCAACGGGGTGCGCTCCTGGCGCAGCAGCCGTGCCGCGACCGTCATGCGCCACGCGGTGACGTAGGCCATGGGCGCCTGGCCGGTCAACATCGTGAAGCGACGGCTGAACGTGGCCCGGGAGACGCCGACGGCGCGGGCCAGCGCCGGCACGCTCCACGGGCGTCCCGGCTCGCCGTGGATCAGCGCCAGCGCGCCCCCGACGACCGGGTCGTGCAGCGCCCGCACCCAGCCGCCGGCCGAGCTGCTCCGCTCGGCGAGCCAGGCACGCAGGACGTAGACGAAGAGCAGTTCCACGAGGGGCGAGACGACCGCGGTGGCACCGGGACCGGCCCGGTCGACCTCGCGGGACAGCAGATCGACCGCGGCGCCGAGGCCGGTGTGGCCTGCACCCGCCGCGCTGACGTGCACCACGGGCGGCAGGAGCGCGGTGAGCGGGTGGCGGGAGCCCGCATCGAGCGGGTAGCCGCCGCACAGCAACCCGGTGACCGGGCCGGGGCCGTCGATGACCACCTCGGTCGGCGGCACGTCCCCGAGCGGTCCGCCGACCAGATCGGAGAACGGCCGCACCGGTGATCCCGGGGAGTCGACCAGAACGTGGGCGAGGCCCGAGGGCACCAGCACGACGTCGCCCCGGGTGAGGTGGATCGGGTCGTCGCCCTCCGGGACCAACCAGCACGTGCCCGCGGTGACCACGTGGAAGCTGGCCAGGTGTGCCCTCGGCACGGAGACGCCCCACGGTGCACGGAACCGGCTGCGGCTGTAGACGGCGGTGCTCCGCCGGGTCGCCGCCACGATGTCGGCGACGAGATCGGCCACCAGGTCACCGGAGCGGGTCGCCGGCCGGGCGGCGGCGAGCAGGACCATGAGAGGCACGGTACGCCGCCGCGCGGATCGAGGGGTTCCGCGCGGCGCACCGGGCTCGTCCCGAGGACCGTCGCCGCGGGTGGGCATGTCACAACCCGGAGCGTCGCGTCGTCCCACTCTGAGACGGCCGGCCCACCGGACACGGGAGAACCCACAGTGGACGACGCGATCACCGCCGCCGAGTTCGAGCGGCACCGAGCGCACCTCACCGGTGTCGCCTACCGGATGCTCGGCACGCTCGCCGACGCGGAGGACGCGGTGCAGGAGACGTACCTCCGGTTCGCGCGGACCGATCTCGATGACCTGCGCGACGCGCGGGGATGGCTCACCACCGTGATCGCCCGGGTGTGCCTCGACGAGCTGGGCTCGGCCCGGGCGCGGCGCGAGAGCTACATCGGTCCCTGGCTGCCCGAACCCCTCGTCGGCGCCGGGCAGCCGGCCGCCGCCGCGCTGGGGCCGGAGGACCGGGTGACCCTGGACGAGTCGGTGAGCATGGCCATGCTCGTGCTGCTGGAGTCGCTCAGCCCCGCCGAACGGACCGCGTTCGTGCTGCGTGAGGTCCTGGACCTGTCCTACGGCGAGGTCGCGGCGATCGTGGGCCGCGCCGAGGCGGCCTGCCGGCAGCTCGTCGCCCGTGCGCGGGCCCATGTCCGCGAGCGCGCACCGCGCTTCACCCCCGACCGCCGGCAGCATGCGGACGCCGTCCAGGCGTTCCTCGCCGCCAGCATGGACGGCAGGGTGGACGAGCTGGTGCGCGCGCTCGACCCCCGGGTGGTTCTGCGCTCCGACGGTGGCGGCCGGGTCCCCGGGGTCGCCCGGCGCCCGGTCGCCGGATCGAGCCGGGTCGCGCGGCTGCTGCTCACCCTGGCGGCCCGGCACGACGGCACGGCCCGCCTGTGCCCGGTCAACGGCTGGACCGGGATCGTCTTCGAACGGGACGGCGCGATCGTGGGCGTGATGGGCCTCGCCGTTGCCGGTGGACTCATCACCCAGATCGACTTCGTCGTCAACCCGGACAAGCTGCGCCGCGTCGTCCCAAGCCACTGAGACGGGAGTACGCCATGTCGAGCCTCGCCTACACCCGCCGGGGGACCGGTGAACCGTTGGTGTTGTTGCACGGTATCGGATCGGCCCGCCAGGCCTGGGATCCGGTCGTCCCCGCGCTGGCGCAACGGTACGACGTCATCGCGGTGGACCTGCCGGGCTTCGGCGAATCGCCACCGCTGCCCGCCCAGGTCGAGCCGGCGCCGGCCGAGATCGCCGGCGGCGTCGCCCGCCTGCTGGACGAGCTGGGACTGACCGCGCCGCACGTCGCCGGCAACTCCCTCGGCGGATGGGTCGCTCTCGAACTCGCCGCCATCCACCCGCTCGCCTCGCTCACCCTGCTGTCACCCGCCGGCCTGTGGGGACGTCGCACCCCCCGGTACGTTCGGGTCAGCCTCCGGGTGACGAGGTGGATGGCCCGGCACGCCACCGGAGCGCTGTGCCGACTCATGCGCTACCGCCTCGCCCGCATCGCCGTTCTCGGCCAGACCCACGGGCAGCCGGCCCGGATCGACCCCGCCCACGCCCGCACCGCCATCCGGGCCATGGCGGCCGGGCCGGGCTTCGAGGCGACCTACCGGGCCACCGTGCGGCGAGGCTATCGGGCCGTGCGCCCGGTGCGGGTGCCGGTGACGGTGGCCTTCGGCTCCCGCGACCGCCTGCTGCTCGAACGCCAGGCGCGCCGGCGCGACCAGCTGCCGGCCGGTGCGGTCCTGACCACCGTGCCGGGCTGGGGTCACACGCCCATGGCGGACGACCCCGAGACGGTCGCCGCGTTCATCGCGACGGCTGCCCGGACGCGACCACGTCCGCGGACCGGGCAACGCCGCCCGGACCCGGACGGTTCCCGGCCCGGGGCGGGGTGAACGCCCCGAGGCGCCGATCCGGCCGCGCCCCTCCGCCGGGTGCGGTGGCGGATCAGCAGCCCACCACGCACGGGTAGTGCATCCAGGCGCGCAGGTCGCCGCGGGGGTCGAAGAGGAAGCCGCCGTCGCCGATCGCCCGGGTGTCGAACGTCGGGTTGGCGAACAGCGGCACCGAGCTGCCCCAGTACTTGTGGGTGGCGGTGGCGGTGCCCTTGCCCACGTGGACGTACACCGAGCCGCGCGCCGGGACGACGGTGCCGGCCGGGAACGTGTACCGGCGCAGCCCGGAGTCGCGGACCCACCAGCCGCCGATCGCGACCGGTGCCGCGGCCGGGTTGGACACCCGCATCCACTCGCCGTTCACGTTCTGGTGCTCGTCGCCGGGCGGGTCGTAGTTGACCTGCATGCCGAGTCGCACCGACTGGTACGGCCCCGAGCCGCAGGCGTCCGTGTCGTACAGGCGCCGGCCCTCGCGGGCGGCCTGCTGGGCGGCGAGCCGGTACGCCGGGTTCCACGCCCACTCCGCCGGTACCGGCAGCCACAGCGCGTACCCGTTGCGGATCAGGTCCAGGCCGATGTCCCGCCACACGCCGTTGATCTTCACGGCGACGGACCGGAGCGGCCGGCCCCGGCTGGTGCTGGAGGCGTGCTGCGCGGTCATCCGCACCACCCCGCCGCCGGCCTTGACGAGCTGCTCCACCCGGGCGGTCGCGGCGAGCGCGTGACACTCGCCGCGCCGCTTCGACGGCGTCGGGTGGTACACGGTCTGTTCCATGGCCTGGACGCCGATCAGCCGGATCGACTTCGGGGTGCTGGTGCCGTCGCCGTACACGTCGATCAGCGGGGTGTCGCCGTCCGGGACCCACGAGACCTTGCCGGTCCAGACCAGGCAGGCCGGGCTGCCGGCGCCGGGACGGCAGGCGGTCGCCGCCGCGGCCGGGGCGGCCGCGACCGTGAGGACGGCGGCCGCGGCGGACAGCACGGCAACGACACGTCGCAGCATGAAGGCTCCTTAACCGGTGGTGGCCCCTGACCTATCGGCCGGTGCACCGGTGGCCTTACCTGAGCCCTTCTCCCAAAAAACACCGCAACGCCTTCCCGGACGCCCGGTCAGCCCGGCCGGCGGGCCAGCCACACCGTGCGGGTGGCCCGGACGGTGAGATCGTCGCGGTCGGCGATGCCGGCCGTCACGGCGTCGAGGGCGGCGAGATCGCCGGCGCCGAGCCGGTCGTCCAGGCGTTCCCGCATCCGGTGCAGGGTGACGTGCGCGTAGCGGCCGGCGGCGGGCGGCAGCGGCGGTTGCAGGGCGATGTCGAAGCGCTGTTCCGCCTCGACGGTGAGGCCGGCCGCGGTCAGGCGGGCGCTCCAGTCCTCGTGCATGTGCAGCCCGGCCTCGGCGCGCAGCTCGGCCATGACGGCGTGGCAGCGTTCCTCCAGGGCGGCGCCGGCCGGGTCGGGCAGGAACCGGGGGAACGAGTCCAGCTCGGTGACCACGACCAGCCCGCCGGGGCGGAGCGTGGCGCGGGCCTGTGCGAGCGCGTCGCCGGGGTCGACCATGTGGTGCAGCGACGCGGACGCCCAGATCAGGTCCGCCGGGCCGAGGTCGGGCCAGGGCTGGTCCAGGTCGGCCTGGACGGTCCGGATCCGGTCGGCGACGCCGGCGTCGCCGGCCCGGTGCCGAAGGTGCTCCAGCATCTGCTCGGACACGTCCACGGCCACCACCTCGGCGTCCGGCAGCTGCCGGATCAGTGCCAGGGTGCCGGTCCCGGTGCCCGCGCCCAGGTCGACGATGCGCGGCCGGGCCGGGGTCAGCGAGCCGACCCAGGAGAGCACGTCACGGTGGTATTCCTGGAGGACCTCGGCGTCGAGGTCGAGCATTTCGGCGAGGTGAGAATGCGACATGGCCCGACCGTACCCGTGTCTTGCGTCTAAGGCATAGCATCTTGCGTATGAAGCAAGACGGTGAAGTGGAGGCGCTCGTCCGGCAGCGCATCCGGGGACTGCGGGTGGCCCGCGGCTGGTCGCTGGACGACCTGGCGGCGCGCAGCTACCTCAGCCCCTCCACGCTGAGCCGGATCGAGACCGGGCACCGGCGGATCGCGCTGGACCAGTTGACCCCGATCGCCCGGGCGCTGGGCACCACGCTGGATCAGCTGGTCGAGTCCGGCGGCGACGACGACGTGGTGATCCGGCCGCACCGCGACGAGGCCCGCGGCACCACCACGTGGCTGCTGTCCCGCGAGCACTCCCCGAGCGGCGTGACCGTCGCCAAGATGCGGATCACCCGGCCGGTCCCCGCCGACCTGCGGGTGCACCCGGGCCGGGACTGGTTCACCGTGCTGTCCGGCGCGATCGTGCTGCGGCTCGGCGAGCGGACCATCCTGGTGCAGACCGGCGAGGCGGCGGAGTTCTCGACGATGGTGCCGCACGCGTTCGGCGCGCACGACGGGCCGGCGGAGGTGCTGTGCATCCTGGACCACGACGGGGAACGCACCCACCTGGGACCGCCCGGACCGCCGGCCGGGTGATCCGTCAGGTGAGGGCCAGCAGGCGCAGCAGCAGCCGCGCCGCGTCGCCGCCCTGCTCCATTGCCACCTCGACCGCCCGCGGCACGTCCAGGTCGGCCAGCAGCGCCGCCAGCACCGCCTCCGGGCCGGTGCCGCCACCGCCCGGGCGCCCGGCAGCGCCGTAGAGCCGGGCCAGCCGGCCGGCGGCCGCGTCCAGCGCGGCCGGCTGGTAGTCCCAGTCGTCGGCCCAGGGCCGGTCCAGCAGCAGCAGGCGCACCGCGGCGGGGGAGTGGTCGCGCAGCAGGTCGGCCACCAGCGTCAGGTTCCCGGTGCTCTTCGCCATCTTCGCGCCGTCCCGCCGGACCGTGCCGACGTGCAGCGTGGCGCGGGCGAACGGGGACACCGACGTCACCGCCTGCACCATCGCCACCTGGTAGGCGTGATGCGGAAAGCGCAGGTCCGCACCGCCGGCCAGGACGTCGACCGCGGGACCGAGCACGGCCAGTGCCATCGCGGCGCACTCGGCGTGCCAGCCGGGGCGGCCCGGCCCCCACGGACTCGGCCAGGCCGGCTCGTCGCCGGTGGACGGCCGCCACACCGGCACGTCGAACGGATCCTCGCGCCGCGGGTCGCCCGGGTCGTCGCCGTACTCGGTGGCCCGGGCGAGCGCCTCGTCCGCGGTCAGCCCGGCGGCGGCCGGCACCCCGGCACCGCGGAAGTAGACGTGGCCGTCACGCAGGTACCCGCGGTCCGCCGCCAGCAACGCCGCGGCCAGCTGCTGCACCCCGGTCACGTGGTGCCGGGCCCGCGGCTCATGCGCCGGCCGGGACACCTGCAGCGCGGTCATATCCTTGTCGAACAGGTACTCCTGGTACAGCGCGAACGCGCCCAGCTCCCGCCCACGGGCACCGGCCGCCGCGGTCAGCACGTCGTCGATGTCGGTCACGTTGCGGCAGCCCACCACGTCCACCCCGGCGGCCCGCAGCACCGCGGCGAGCGTGTCGGCCCAGACGAACGTGGCGGCGTGCCCCAGGTGGGTCACGTCGTACGGGGTGATCCCACAGGTGTAGATCCGGGCCCGGCCGACCGTCGGCAACGGCCGGCCGGCCAACCGCAGTTCGGCGGCGCGGACCGGCCGCCGCGACCCGACGATGTCCCGGCCGGCGCCGTCCGGCGCGTGTGCACCCATCCCACCATGATGCCCCGGGCGGGGCCGCGGCGCGCCGGTCAGGCCGGCTCCGGGGGCACCGCGCGCCGGTGCCGGACCAGCCACACCCCGAACCCGGCGGCGAACACCGCCAGCCCGGCCAGCACCGACTCCAGCGGCAGCGTCGCGGCCAGCAGCAGGCACCCGGCCAGCCCGGCGACCGGCACCGGCCGCCACGGCGCGCCCTCGTCGCGGCGCAGCGTGCACGCCGACGCGTTGGCGATCGCGTAATACACCAGGACGCCGAACGACGAGAAACCGATCGCCCCGCGCAGGTCGGCGACCAGCACCAGGGCCGCCACCGCCACACCCACCGCGGCCTCGGCCCGGTGCGGCACCCGCCGGGCGCCGACCGCGTCCAGCGCCCCGGGCAGATGCCGGTCGCGGGCCATCGCGAACACCGTGCGCGACACGCCCAGGATCAGCGCGAGCAGCGAGCCGAGCGCCGCCACCGCGGCACCGGCGCGCACCACCGGCGCCAGCCATCCGGCGCCCGCCGCGGTGACCGCCTCGGCCAGCGGTGCGGTCGCCTCCGCCAGCCGGTCCGGGCCGAGCACCGCCAGCAGCGCGAACGCGACCGCGGCGTACAGCAGCAGGGTGATGCCGAGCGCGATCGGCACGGCCCGCGGGATGGTGCGGGCCGGGTCGCGGACCTCCTCGCCGAGCGTGGCGATGCGCGCGTACCCGGCGAACGCGAAGAACAGCAGGCCGGCGCCCTGCAGGACGTCCCACACCGAGACCGGGCCGCCGGTGCCCAGACCGGGCAGGCCGGCGCCGCCGCGGACGCCGGTCACCACCACCGCGAGCAGGACCAGCAGCACGAAGCCGACCAGGTACCGGGCCACCACGGCGGACCGCTGCACCCCGGCCAGGTTCAGCCCGGTCAGCACCGCCACGGCGGCGACCGCGACCGCCCGCTCGTACCCGGGCGCCAGGTACGCCCCGAACGTCAGCGCCATGGCGGCGCAGGAGGCGGTCTTGCCGACCACGAAACCCCAGCCGGCCAGGAAGCCCCACAGGTCGCCGAGGCGCCGCCGGCCGTACACGTAGGTGCCGCCGGAGGCCGGATAGCGGGCGGCCAGCCGGGCCGAGGAGACCGCGTTGCAATAGGCCACCATGCCGGCCAGCGCCAACGCGACCGGCAGCCAGCCCGCGGCCGCGGCGGCGGCCGGCGCGAACGCCGCGAAGACGCCGGCGCCGATCATCGCGCTGAGGCCGACGACCACGGCGTCCGTCGTGGTCAGCCGTCGGTCCAGGGCGGGGGTACGGGGCTCCGTCGGCACCTCGCCGAGGCTAACGGGGGCATTGCACCGGCCGGATGGCGCCCCCGTTCTCCCCGCACCGCACCCGACCGGCGCGTCAACGGGTAGACGCGGGACCGCGCCGTTTCGCTGCAGCGGTGGACTGTCGGGTAGGCGACAGTAGGACATGCAGCAGAATCGATGGCGTCCGGCGTCTGCCTGCCGAGGGGGGTGGGGTGATGAGGGCCGAGGCGGACGGTGCCGACGAGTTCGCGCGCACCCGGTTGGACTCGCTGCGCCGGTTCGCGTACCTCATCTGCGGCAGCGCGGCCGAGGCCGACGACCTGGCCCAGGTCGCCGTGGTCGAGGTCTGGCGCCGCTGGGAGGCGGTGCAGGTCGACCCGGAGGCGTACGCCCGGCGGGTCATCGTCACCCGCAACGTGAGCCGGTGGCGGCGCTGGCGGCGGGAGATCCCGTCCGACGTGGCCGACCGCAACGGCGACGACCCGGCCCGCGGCCGGGTCACCGACCCGGTGCTGTGGGAGGCGCTGCACGCGCTGCGCAAGCCGGAACGGACCGTGGTGGTGCTGCACGTGCTGTACCGGTACACGTTCGACGAGATCGCCGCCATGTCCGGCGAACCACGCGGCACGGTGTCCAGCCGGTACACCCGTGCGCTGCGCGCTCTCCGGGAGTCGCTGACCGCGCTCGCGGACTCCGAATCCGATCCCGGCTGGCTCGTGAGGCTGGCGCTATGACCGACGACGACATCATCGCCCGGCGGCTCGCCGTCACCCTGGCGCAGGCCGGGCACGCGCTGCCCGAGGCACCCGCGGACGCGGTCGGTGCGGCCCGGCAGCGGCTCATCCGGCGGCGGCGCCGCACCCGGCTGGCCACCGCCGCCACGCTCGTCGTGGTCGCGGTCGCCACCGCGCTCACCGCGGCCGGCCCGTACCTCGCGCCCCGGCCGGACCCGCCGGCGCAGCAGAGCGCCGGCGACGAGATCCTCCGGGTGTGGGCGCTGAGCACCGCCCGGCACAACGGCGGCCTGATCAAGTGCATCGACCGGTTCAACAACGGGTCCGACACCCAGGTGGAACTGTCCACGTTCGGCAGTGACGCGTACCAGATGGTGATGTCCGGGCCGGCGCTGCCCGACCCGGCCCCGGACGTGTTCGAGAACTGGGGCGGCACCGAGTTCGCCAGGGCGGTGGACGGCGGGCGGGTCGCCGACCTGACCGGCGCGGCGGCCGGCCGGTCCGACCTCTTCCTGCCCGACGTGCTGGACGGGGCGAAGGTCGGCGGACGGCTGTACGGCCTGCCGATGACCGGCGTCCAGCCGATCATGCTCTTCTACCACAAGGGACTGTTCGCCGACGCCGGCCTGAACCCGCCCCGGACGTTCGCCGAACTGCTCACCGCGGTGGACGCCTTCAAGGCCCGCGACGTCACGCCGATCGCGCTGGCCGGCGGCGCCCGGTGGCCCGCGCTGATGTACCTGATGTACCTCACCGACCGCCTCGGCGGACCCGGCGTCTTCGCCGACATCCGGGCCGGCCGTCCCGGCGCCTGGCAGCATCCCGCGGTACGCGAGGCGGCCGGGCTGACCCAGCAGCTGGTCCGGCGGGGTGCCTTCGGCCCGGACGCGAACGCCCTCGAGTACGACTCCGGCAGCACCTCCCGGATGCTGCACGACGGGCGGGCCGCCATGCAGCTGATGGGCAGCTGGGAGTACGGCATCCAACTCGCCGACGATCCCGCCTTCGCCACCATCGACCTCGGCTACGTGCCGTTCCCGGCGGTGGCCGGCGGCGCCGGGAACCCGGCCGACGTGGTGGGTGTGCCGGCCAACTACTTCTCCGTCGACGCGGACAGCCCGCACCGCGACGACGCGGTGGACTTCGTGGTCGACACCCTGACCTCCGACCAGTTCATCGACGGCCTGCTCGCGGCCGGTGAGGTCCCGGCGGTCCGCGACCTCGAATCCCGGCTGGCCGGGCAACCGCACGCCACGTTCGCCCGGTTCACCCACCGGCTCGCCACCGCCGCGCCGGCCTTCACGCTGGCCTGGGACCAGGCGTTGTCGTACCCGGTCGCCGCGGTCCTGCTGGAGCGGACGCGCGAACTCATCCAGCTCGAGATCACCCCGGAGCAGTTCGTGGCCGCCATGGCCGCGGCCGCCTGACCATCCCGCACCGATCACCGGAGGTTCCCTTGTCGATGCCGCGCGCCCCGATCGCGGTCGCCGCCGCCGTCCTGCTCGGCCTCACCCTGTCCGGGCCGGCCCACGCGGCCCCGCCGCACGGCACACCCGCGGAGGAGCGCGCCGCCGCGCCACCGGCCGACTGCACCGCGCGGATCGGCTACTCCCGCAACGCGCCGGAGACCGGGTACGCCGTGCCGGACGCCCGGCTCGGCCGGGTCTGCGTCCCGTTCACCTGGATCGAACCCGCGCCCGACGGCTACCGGGGCGACTACCGGGTGCGGGAGTTCTCGTTCGCCGCGGCACAGCGCGCCCTGGACGAGTGCCGCGCCGCGCCGCCGTGCGGTCCACTGTCCGAGGTGGCCGGCTATCAGCCCGGTCAGTTCCGCAACACCGGCACGGTCGACCCCACCGGCGCGGTGGACCCGTTCGCCGCCCGGCTCGACCTGACCGGTATCCGCCGGCCGGCCTACTTCGGCCGCGCGCCGTACCGGGAGGGCATCGCCGCCGCGGAACGGCGGGCGCACACGGTCGAGTTCACCGTCCCGGCCGAACCGTACGAGGTGCACAACCGCGGCACCGACACGCCGGTCCGGTTGCGCGGCTGGTACCTGCGCGGCGACGGGGTCCGCGACCGGGCCGGCCGCCCGGCCCGCGCGCTCGCCGTCCTGCTGGGCGGGCGCACCATCGAGACCACCGCCGTGCAGGACCCGGCGGACCCGCTGTACACCCGCGACGACGACGGCACCTTCGTGGGTGTGCCGTACCCGTCCCGGGGTACCGAGAAGTGGGGCGCCCGGCAGTGGCGTGAGTACCTGCTCGGCCTGCACCGCGCCGGGTTCGACGTGCTCACCGTCGACAAGCGCGGGCACGGCGTCTCCGGCGGGCTGAGCGCCGACAACACGCTGCAGCAGGGCCTGGACATGCTGCGGATGGTGGACGCGCTGGCCGACGGCGACGGCGTGCGGGCGCTCGGCCCGGACGGCACCACCCGGACCGGCCGGGACGCGGTGCGCCAGCTCCTCGGCGACGGTGACCTGGCCCGGACCATGCCGATCCTGCTCGGCGGTGCGAGCCAGGGCGCGTACGCCACCCAGTGGGCGATGGACGCGAACCTGCACCGCTGGTGCGCCGTGGACACTCCCGGCCGCCCCTGCCACGCGCCCTGGGGCCACCGCAACATCCGCGGCGCGATGATGCTCTCCACGCTCTGGGGCCTGCCCTTCGAGGACCCCGGCAACCTGGTCTACGTGGCGGCGCACGCCGAGGTGAACCACCTCGTCTACCTGCCCACCTCGGAACCGCTGGCCGGCATCGCCGACTGGCCGGCCACGTTCATCGGCCGCGGCGTCTGGGACGAGTACCAGGGACCGCTGGCGTCGTTCAGCGCCTACCAGCGGGCCGGCGGCCGGGCGGAGCTGGCCCTGGTCCGGGGACCCCATTCGGAGAACGAGCACGGGCCGGCGAACGTGGCGTACATGCGGGAGCGGATGGTCGGGTTCGCGGTCCGCGCGGTGACCGGCGGGCCGGTGGGCGGGGCGCGGTACGCCACGCTGCGGGACGCGATCGCGGCCAGCCCGCCGATCTCGGAGCCGTCGACCGTGCCGGCGCCGGTGGGCTGAGTCAGGGCCGCGGGTCCTCGCGCCGCAACGACGACCACACCCGGTCCGCGGTGAACGGCAGCTCGGTCAGCCGTACCCCGGTCGCGTCCCGCAGCGCGTTCGCCATGGCGGGCGCGACCGGGTTGAACGGGCTCTCGCTCATCGACTTGGCGCCCAGCGGCCCGATCGCGTCGTCGGTGTCCGCGAAGTGCACCTCGGTGTCCGGCACGTCGGCGAACGTCGGCAGGTGGTACTGCCGGAACCCGGTCGTGGTCACCGCGCCGGACGCGTCCACGTCGACGTGTTCGGCCAGCGTGGCGCCCAGCGCCTGGGCCACGCCGCCCTCGATCTGGCCGCGGCACTGCGCGGGGTGCAGCACGGTGCCCGCGTCCGCGCTGTGCACGCTGCGCAGGATCCGGATCGCGCCGGTGTCCGGGTCCACCGCCACCCGGAAGAACTGCGCGTTGAACGCCACCGAGCGCGGGCTGCCGGACCAGTGTCCCTCGCCGCGGACCGGGGCCGGGGACCGGGCGGCCAGGTCGGTGAGGCACACCCGGACGCCCCCGCACTCCACGTGCTCGGGGCCGAGTACCGCGGCGGGTCCGCCGGCCCGGGCCAGGATCTCCGACCGCAGGGCCCGGGCCGCGTGCAGCACCGCCCGGCCGGCGACGACCACGCCGGTGGACGCGAACGCGCCGGTGTCGTGTCCGACCAGGTCGGTGTCGGACTGCCGCACGGTGATCCGGTCACAGGTGGTGCCCAGCGCGTCCGCGGCGATCTGCGCGTGCACCGTGGTGCTGCCGTTGCCGAACTCCGCGGAGCCCACCGCCACCTCGTACCGCCCGTCGGGGAGCAGCGTCACCGCCGCGTCGGCGTGGTGACCGCCGGGCGGGCCCGCGGCGATCATCGCGATCGCCATGCCCTGACCGGTGAGCCAGCCGGGCGGTGCCGTCCCGGCCGGTTCGGCGGCGGCCGCCCGCATCACGTCCAGGCACTGGTCCAGGCCGTAACTGGCGATGGTGAGGTCGTCGGCGTGCGTGCCGGGCGCGGTCAGCGGGTCGCCGGGCCGGACCACGTTGCGTTCGCGCATCGCGACCGGGTCGAGGCCGAGCCGCCGGGCCAGTTCGTCGAGGACGGACTCGACCGCGAACGACACCTGGCCGAGGCCGTAGCCGCGGAACGCCCCGGACGGCACCGTGTGCGTGTAGACCGCGTACGCGTCCACCCGCTTGTTGGCGCACCGGTACACGGCGAGGGACTCGTGGCAGGAGTGGTACATCACGGCCGGCCCGTGGTTGCCGTACGCACCGGTGTCGCTCACCACCCGCAGCCGCATCGCGGTGAGCGTGCCGTCCCGCCGCGCCCCGGCCGTCATGGTCACCGTGAACGGATGCCGGCAGGTGGCCGAGGTGAACTGCTCGGCGCGGGTGTACTCCCACTTCACCGGGCGCCCGGTCCGCAGCACGGCGAGCGCCACCAGGTCCTCGACCAGCATCTCCTGCTTGCCGCCGAACCCGCCGCCGACCCGGCCGGTGAGCACCCGCACCCGGTCGGCGTCCAGGTCGAACAGGTCGGCGAGCGCCCGCCGGGTGAGGAACGGCGTCTGCGTGCTGGAGCGCACCACCAGCCGGCCGTCGTCGTCCAGCCAGGCCACCGCGCCGTGCGTCTCCAGGCTGGCGTGCTGGGCCCGCGGCGTGCGGAAGGTGGCCTCGTACACCACGTCGGCGCCGGCCAGCCCGGCCGCCACGTCGCCCAGCTCGTCGTGCAGTTCGCCGGCCGCGTTCGAGAAGCCGTCCTTGTCGCCGTGCACCAGCGGCGCGTCCGGTGCCAGCGCCGCCTCCGGGTTCAGCACCGCGGGCCGCACCTGGTACGTCACCCGCAGCCGCCGGCACCCCTCCTCGGCCGCGCCCTCGCTGTCCGCCACCACCGCGGCGACCCGCTGCCCGACGTGACGCACCACGTCGTCGAGCACCCGGGTGTCCGCCGGATCCTCGTCGGGATGCTCGTGCCGGGCCGTGGAGAACAGCTTCGCCGGGGCGTCGGCATGGGTCAGCACCGCGCGGACGCCCGGCACCGCGAGCGCCTCGGACGCGTCGACCGCGACGATCCGGGCGTGCGCGTGCGGCGAGCGCAGCACTTTCAGATGCAGCAGCCCCGGCACGTCCAGGTCGAACGTGTACCGCGCCGCGCCGGTCACCACCTGCGGGCCGGCGGGCGCACCCGGGCTCGTCCCGATCGACGTCCCCGGCGCCGGCTGGTCCACGGCGTGGCGACCGGCCAGCGCGTCCGCGATCGCCCGGTACCCGGTGCAGCGGCACAGATTCCCCTTAAGGGCCCGGGGGAGATCGCCGAGCTGACGCTCGTCGAACGCCGCCGCCGTCATGATCATCCCGGCCGTGCAGAAGCCGCACTGGAAGCCCTGCGCGTCCAGGAACCGCTGCTGCACCGGATGCAGCGCGCCGGGCGGTGCCAGTCCCTCCACAGTGGTCACGTGGCGGCCCCGGGCCCGGAACGCCGGGTACACACAGGAGTGCACGGGCTGACCGTCCACGTGCACGGTGCACGCGCCGCAGTCGCCGGTGTCGCACCCCTTCTTCACCCCGAAGCAGCCGGTCTCGCGCAGGTAGGTGCGCAGGCACTGGCCGGCCCGCGGCGGCTCCGGCCGCATCTCGCCGTTGACCGTGACGCCCGCGTCGGCGCTCATCCGGCCAGCTCCGCGCGGATCTCCTCGGCGAAGCGCCGGGTCAGGTGCCGCCGCCACGCGGGCAGGCCGTGCACGTCGTCGACGTACCCCTGGTCCGGGATCCGCTCGGCCAGCGCCACCTGCACCGTCTCGGCGTCCGGCAGCACCGGGAAGACCAGCCGGTGCGGCCGGAGCGTCGCCCCGGTCACGGTCAGGACCAGACCGCCGCCGGGGTCGCGCCGGCCGATCACCAGCGCGGCCGAGCGGCCGTGCGCGTGCAACGACCCCTGCCGGTACGTGGACCGGCCGGTCAGCGCCGCGGCCGGCAGATGCACCGACCGCAGCAGCTCGCCGTCGGACCGGACCGTGGTGCCCGCCCCGGTCACGAAGTCCGCCACCGCGACGGTCCGCCGCGCACCGTCCGGCCCGAGCAGCAGGCAGGTGCCGTCCAGCGCCGCGGTCAGCGCGATCATCGGCCCGGCCGGCAGCGCCGCGCACAGGTTGCCGCCCACCGTGGCCACGTTCCAGATCTTGAACGAGGCCAGGAACGCCGAGCAGCAGCCGCGGGCGATCCCGTGGAACGCCTCGAACCGCGGCGCGCCGGCGAACTGGTACAGCTCGGCGACGGTGCAGGTGGCGGCGATCTCCAGCCCGTCCTCCCGCACGGTGAGCGCCGGCCAGCCCGCGGCGGCCAGGTCCAGCAGCCGGGTGACGTGCGGCTGCGGTTCGGCGAAGAGGGCGGTGCCGCCGCCCAGCCAGGCGTCCCCGGGGCGCCACTGGCCGGGGCGGGCCGGACTGACCACCTCGACAACGGTATTCAGGTCCACGTCCCGACGTTACGCGTGCTCTGTTACCGCCTGGGTCATTTCCGGCCGCCGGATCAGCGGCCGAACAGCGCGAGGGCCGCCGCCACCGTGCCGGCCCAGGCGGCGTACAGCAGCAGCGGCCGGCGCCGCGGGTCGATCGCCGGCGGGGGTGGCAGCTCGCCGCCGGCGAACGCCCGCGTACGGGCCAGGCGTAACGCCGCCACCAGCTGGTCGGCGTCGCGCTGGTCCGACCAGGACGGCCAGGGGCGGGGCGCCGGTACGGTCAGGACCGAGTCCCCGGCGGTGAGGATGACGGTGCCCGCGTCGTCGTGGACGGCGGCGCTGTCCACGGTCCAGGGTTCGCGGATCCGGTCCCGGAACCCGACCGCCGCCACCCCGCCGGTGTGCCAGCGCAGCCGGGGGCGGAGCTGCGTCCGCCAGCCGAACTCGTGGCCGGCGGCCGCCACCACCGCGACCGTGGCCGCCGCGGCCCAGCCGGTCACGCCGCCGCGGTGCAGCATCTCCGCGGCGGCCAGCGCGGCACCCAGCCCGATCCCGACGGTGGAGCACCAGGCCCGGCCGGGCGCGACCCGGTGCTCGCGTTCCTGGGCCGGCGGCGCGGCGCGGTCGGCGTCGGTCAGCGCGTCCGGGTCGACCAGCTGGTCCTCGTCGTCGGACACCTCGCGGGGCAGGCCGTGGTCCGGGTCGTAGGGCACCCGCACGGTCGCGCCGACCGGCTCCACCGGGACGTGCAGGCGCCCGGCCACCTCGACCGCGCACCAGCCGCCGGTGCGCGGTTCCCCGTAGAGGACCGCGGGCAGCGTCTCCGGTTCGTCGTCCTCGTCGGCCCGGGACGAGTACCCGTCCGCGGTGTCGACGCCGAACTCGACCGCGGTGCGGCCGTCCGGGGACGGCACCAGCACGTGCAGGTAGCCGAGCTGGTCGACGACCCGGACGTCGCGCACCGGCTGGGGGCCGGTGAACAGGGCCCGCAGCCCGCGCCGGCGGTGCGCGCCGCGGGCCAGCAGCGCCGCGCCCAGCCCGGCGGCGGCCACCACAACGGTGAGCCACGGCGCGGTGCGGTCGGTGCGCCACGGCACCGCCAGTCCGGCCGAGACCGCGGCCAGCAGCAGGGCGGTCCCGGACAGCAGGGACGGGGTGGCGACCGCGGGCAGCGACCGCGGGCGGGGCGGCATCCGGCACGGTGCGCCGGTGCGGGGCCGGGGGCCGGCGCGCCGGGCCACCGCCGTCACCAGGGCGGCGTACGCCCACGGCACCACCAGTCGCCAGCCCAGCGTGGTGTGGAAGAACGTGGTCGGCAACAGCCAGACCGCAGCGCCGCCGGTCGCCGCCCAGGCCGCCGCGGGCCGGTGCGCGTACACCATCAGCGCCGGCGCGAGCAGCGTGCCGAGCAGCAGCCAGTCCGCGGGACCGGGCGGGCACGGCGTCGCCGGGGTGCACCGCGGGTCGGGCGCGCCGCCGGCCAGCACGGCGAAGCTCAGCACGGCGGCGGCGGGCACCAGGTGGATCACGGGTACGAACCGGCGCATGGCACCATCCTGCCGGTCACGCGCCGTCGATCAGGGCAGATCCAGCTGGTACAGCACGGACCGGTGGGTCGGCGCGTACCCGAGGGCCCGGTTGATCCGGCGCATCGCGGCGTTGCTGTCCGCGGTGTCCGCGACCAGCCCGGACAGGTCCGGGAAGCGCGCCCGGGCGAGCCGGATCGACGCGGCCTTCATCCAGCGGGCCAGGCCCTGCCCGCGATGTTCCGGCAGCACCCCGGTGCCGTAATGCAGGCCGTCGCCGGTGCCGGCGCCGGGCACCACGAGTTCGGTGAAGCCGGCGACCACGCCGCCCGGCTCGGTGAGCGCCGCCACGGTCAGCAGCACGTCACCCCGCGCGGCCACGGCCGCGGCGACCGCCCGGACCCGGTCGGTGTCCCACGGTCGCCGGTCCGGCTCGGCGTCGTCCATCGGCATGTCGTCCATCGCCCGGCGGGACGCGGCGAACGTCGCGGCCAGGTCGCCGGGCACGGTGCCGGTCCAGCTGGTCAACCGGTAGCCGGGGTGCGGCGCGTCGGCGACCGCGGACAGCGCGCCGGTGTCCAGGCCGCGCAGCGGCAGCCGCACGTAGGTGAGCGTGAGCACCCGCCGCAGCCCGCGGGCGGCCAGGAACGCGTCGCCGGGCGTGCCGAGGTCCACCGCGTCGGTCACCACGGCACGCATCCGCCGTTCGCGGGCCGCCGTGTCCACCGCGTCCAGCAGCCGGGTGCCGATGCCGCGGCGCCGTTCGGCCGGGTGCACGGCCAGCTCCAGCCCGCCGGTGCCGCCGGGCTCACCGGGCGGGCGCAGGAACGCGGAGCCGAGCGGCCGACCGTCACCGGCGGAGGCCAGCCAGCCCAGGCGGTCGCCGTCGCGCACGGCGGTCACCCGCACCGCGGCGTCGGCGGGGCGTTCGCCGGGAACGCGGTACCCGGCGAACAGCGCACCGCCGGCCTGGTCCAGCAGGCGGCGCAGGAGCGCGGCGATCCGGTCCGGGTCCCCGGCGGCGGCCAGCCACTCCGCGGCCAGGGCGGGGTCCAGGTCATGGAGTTCGCGCAGCAGCCACTTGGAGCGGCCCACCCAGTGCCCGCCGAGCCGCAGCGCCGCCTCGCCGGCGGTGACCCAGGCGGCGCCGGCGATCGCGGTGCGCTCACCGGGGTCGGTGGCGTGCACCAGGTCGTCGAGCGTGTCGGTCAGGGCGTACCGCTCCGCGCGGGTCGCCGCGTCCGGCAGCGGGCCGGGGCCGGCGGCCAGCACCGCCGCGCACCGCGCCGTGATCTCGCCGGGGTCGCCGGCCACCGGGACGCCGGTGGCGACCATCCGGTGCAGCGTCGGGCGGCGGCCCGGCAACTCCCGGGCCAGATAGTGGGCGAGGGTGTCGCGGTCGTGCACGAACAGTTCCACCGGCCACCCGCGGAAGTGCAGGGAGGCGCGGTGCGGGGCGGCCGGGTCGCCGTCCGGCAACTGCACCACGATGTCCAGGTCGGAGCCGGGGGTACGCCGGTCGGTCAGCACGCTGCCGGTGACCACCGCCCACACCGCCTCCGGGAAGCGTTGCGCGATCAGCGCCCGGGCGTCGTCCACCGGATGTTGCTGCACGCCGACAGCCTGGCCGCACCGGCCGTTCCCGGCAAGCGCGAATCGCGCCCGGCCCGCGGTTACCCGAAGGCGCACGCGGCGACGCCCTTTCACGCCTTGCCCGCACCGCCGCGCCCGAAGAAAGATCATTTCCATGGGGGCGGGTGCGGTGATCGGGGGAGTCGCGGGCGCGGCGGCCGCCGTGGCGGTGCTGACCGGGGTGGTGCTCGCGGTGCAGATCGTGGTCACGCCGCGCCGGATCCGGGTGCCCGAGGAGCCGCCCCCGCGCGGCGACGTGACGTACGGTCCGCGGTCCGCCCAGCGGGCCCTCACCATGGTGGTGCTCGGCGACTCGTTCGCGGCCGGCTACGGGGCGAGCCGGTCCCGGGAGTGCCCGGCCGCGCTGCTGGCCGCCGGGGTGTCCCGCCGGATGCGGTGCCGGGTGTCGGCTTACACGCTGGCCGTGCTCGGCGCCGAGACGCCGGACCTGTGTCACCAGGTGGACCGGGCGGTCCGGCTCCGGCCGGACGTGGCGGTCGTCTACATCGGCGGCAACGACGTCACCCAGCTGTCCGCCCAGGGTGCGCTGGTGCGCCAGCTCGGCGACGGCGTCCGCCGGCTGCGCGCGGCCGGTTGCGAGGTGGTCGTGGGCACCTGCCCGGACCTGGGCGTGCTGCCGCCGTTCCGGGCGCCGTTGCGCTGGCTGGCCCGGTTCCTCAGCCGGCGGCTGGCCGCCGCGCAGACGGTCGAGGTCCGCCGGGCCGGCGGGGTCACGGTGTCGCTGGCGGAGCTGCTCAATCCCGCGTTCGAGGCGGACCCGGACCGGATGTTCGGCGCCGACCGGTTCCACCCGTCGGCCGACGGATACGCCAAGGCCGCCGCCGTCACGCTGCCGACGCTGCTCGCCGTCCTCGGCGCCCGGTCCGGCCGGCGGCCGGTGCCCGTCCCGCGTACCACGGTCCCGGTCGGGTTGCCGTCACTCGGAGCTGCGGCCCGGTAACTGTCGGGAATTAGCACTGGTCAAGCCGGTCGCTTTCCCGCCGCTCGAACTCATACTGAGCGGGAGAGGACGGCATCCGGTATGCAGAATCCCGATCTCGACACCCTGGCCCGTACCGCTTCCCACGGCGACCTCGCCGCCCTGAACGTGCTCCTGGCGACCGTGCGCCCGGAGGTGCTCCGGATGTGCTCGCGCCTGCTGCGCAACCGCGAGGACGCCGAGGAGGCCTGCCAGGACACGCTGCTGGCGGTGGCCCGGGGCATCCCCGCGTTCCAGGGCCGGTCCGCGTTCCGTACCTGGCTGTACCGGATCGCCACCAACCGCGCCCGGTCCGCGCACACCGCCGGATGCCGCCGCGCCGCCGACCGCCTCGACGCCGTGCCCGAGGTGGCGGACGCCCGCCGGACCAGCCTGATCGCGAGCACCCGGCTCGACCTGCTCGACGCGCTGGCCGGCCTGAAACCGGAGTTCGCCGAGGCGGTGGCGTTGCGCGACGCCTTCGGCCTGAGCTACCGGGAGATCGCCGGGCTGCAACAGGTCCCGGAGGGCACCGTGAAGTCGCGCATCCACGAGGCCCGGCACCAGCTGCGGGCCCGGCTCGAACCGGACGCGGCCTGACCCGCGACCGGGGCCGCCCGGACCGGCGGGCCGGTCAGCTCGCCAGCACGTCGGCCACCGTGCGGCGGTGGGTCGGCGTGCCCGGCTGGCCGTACCCGATCCGAATCGCCATCTGCGGCACGCCGAACCGGCCCAGCGCACGGCTCAGCTGGTCGCGGGCGGCCGGCACCTCGATCGGCTGGGAGATCATCGAACTGGCCAGCCCGGCGTCCGTCACGGTCAGCAGCACCCGCTGCAGCGCCTGACCCGCCGCGATCTGGTCGGCCGGCCGGTCGCCGGCCGAGCCGAGCACCGCCACCAGCGGCTCCGGCTCGTAGTCCCGCCCCGGTGCGCGCCGCCGGTCGGAGAACGAGCGCTGCGGCAGCAGATCCTGCGGCTCCGGAGCCGGGGCGCCGGCCGTCACCGGTACGCCGTCCGGCGCCACGTCGGCGTGCAGCCAGGCACTCATCTCCGCCTGGTAGCCGTAGTCGCGGCGCAGCACCCGGTCGGCGCTGCGGGCGATCTCCGCGAAGCCGGTCAGCGCGGTCATCCCGACCAGCAGGTTCAGCCAGCAACCCTCGGCCCGCGCCGCCTCCAGCAGTCGCACGCGCACCTCCGAGGGCACCGGGTCCGGCCAGAACGGCAGCCGGTTGCTGTACCGGCGGGGCACCGCCGCGTACAGGTCCCGTTCCGGGTACGTGGGCGGGCGCGGCGGTCCCGGGGTCAGCCGGGCGGCCACCTGCGGGTCGGCGTGGTCCGGCCGCAGCACCACCTCGGCGGGCCGGCCGGTGGACGCCAGCGCGAGCCGGGCGTTGTAGGTGGCCGCACCGCAGGCGATGCGCACCGCCCACCCGCCGCTGTCCGCGACCTGCAGCCGGCGCAGCGGGTCGGCCAGCACCTCGATGCCGCCGTCGCGCAGCCGGAACCGCCACGGCTGACTGTTGTGCAGCGACGGTGCCCGGATCGCCGCCTCGGCCGCCAGCCGCAGGTCGGTGTCGTCGTAGCGGTTCACCGGAGGTCTCCTTCGACGGTGATGACGTCCTCGGCGGCGCGGCGGGGCGCGGCGGGCAGCGGGGCGCCGTCCTCGGCGTACCCGAGCCGGACCACCAGATAGGGTTCGCCGACGTCGGACAGCAGGCCGCGCAGCAGGTGCCGGGGCCAGTCCACCTCGATGGTGTCGGACAGCGGCGCGGT
Organism: Jidongwangia harbinensis; assembly: GCF_020216025.1. Classification (GTDB taxonomy): domain Bacteria; phylum Actinomycetota; class Actinomycetes; order Mycobacteriales; family Micromonosporaceae; genus Actinoplanes; species Actinoplanes harbinensis. The sequence continues at coordinate 52,164 of NZ_JAIWNC010000009.1, forward strand.
CGCCAGCCCGTCCGCGGTGGCCAGCAGCAGCAGCGCGGACAGCGCCTCGCCACCCCGCAGCAGATCGGCCCGTTCGGTGGTGGTGCCGAACAGCACCACGTACGCCGCGCCCTGGTCGTGGCCGTCGCCCGCGACCAGCCCGGCGCTGCCGTCCGGGGTGTAGTCGCGCACCGGGACCCGCCGCGGCGCCGGCTTCACCGCGGTCGCCGGCGGTACGCCGTCACCGTGGAACGCCGGCCGGTTGGTCCACTGGTGCAGTTCGGCCCGGTACGCCGGATCGTCCAGCTCGGCGTCCGCCGCCCGGGCCGTCGAGATGGCCAGCATCGGCATCTGGTCGCGCCGCACCACGTGCAGGTACGCGCCCTCGTGCTCGACGAAGCGCCGCAGCCGGGTCAGCACGTCGGCGGGCACCGGCCGCTCGCCGAAGGCCCGCCGGTCGGTGCGGCGGCGGTGGATCGCGGCGGCCATCCGCCGCGCCTCCGGATTCGCCGGCACGGCGGTGCCCAGCCGGATCCGGGCCAGCAGGTCCGGCCGGGCGTCCTCGGGGAGACGTTCCACCACGGCGGTCCAGCCGATCGACGCGATCACGGTCCGCGCGTGGTGCAGCGCGGCCCCGCAGCTCAGCAGCATCAGCCGGCCGTCCGGATCGACCGTGTCCAGCTGGCGCGACGTCTCGGCGTACAGCTCCAGGCGGTCGGCGGCGAGCCGCCAGCGCCACGGCTGGGTGTTGAAGACCGACGGGGCGTGCAGCGAGGCACGGGCGGCGGCGTCGAGCACGGCGCGGACCTCGGAGCGGGCCGGGCGGTCGGGCGAGGCGGTCATGGCGGGAACCTCCGGTTCGGGTCTCCCTCTCACGGTGCCGGTCGCCCGCCCTCGCCGTTCAGGGCCGAAAGACCCGTGTCGGCCGGTCAACCGGCGGTCGGCACCCGCCACTGCACCAGCGTGCCGCCGGCGCTGCCCGGGCCCACCTCGAACGTGCCGCCCAGGTCGTGGGCGCGCTCGCCCATGTTGACCAGGCCGCCCCGGGCCCGGTCGAGGTCGGTGCCGATCCCGTCGTCCTCGACCGCCAGCGTGACCGCGCCGTCGGCGGCCCGGACCGACACCCGCACCGTGGTGGCCGCGGCGTGCCGGGCCACGTTCGACAGCGCCTCCCGCAGCACCGCCAGGATCTCCGGCACGATGTCGTCCGGGACGGCGCTGTCCACCGGGCCGGAGACGTCCAGCACGGGCCGGAACCCGAGCGCGTCCGCGGCGGCGTCGACCGCGTCCCGCAGCTCGGTGCGCAGCGTGGTGCCGACCGGGGCGCGCAGCTCGAAGATCGAGCGGCGGATGTCGCGGATGGTGGCGTCCAGGTCGTCGACCGCGTTGTTGATCCGCTGGGCCGCTTCCGGCCGCAGCGTGTGCAGCGCCATCCCCTGCAGCTGCATGCCGGTGGCGAACAGCCGCTGGATGACCACGTCGTGCAGGTCCCGGGCGATCCGTTCGCGGTCCTCCAGGACCACCAGCAGCTCGCGTTCCTCCTGCGCCCGGGCCCGCTCCAGGGCCAGCGCGGCCTGCCCGGCGAAGCTGGACAGCAGCGCGGCGTCGTCGTCCATCCGCTCGGCCCGGTCCGCGGCGTGGCCGACGATGAGCACGCCGTGCAGGGTGTCCGAGCCGGCCAGCGGCGCGGCCAGCGCCGGACCGTCCGGCACCGGGCCGGGCCACTCCGCGGCGGTGCGCAGGTCGTCGATGATCTGGTACTTCTCGTCGCCGAACCGGTCCACCCACTCGTTCTCGGTCGGCACGGTGCGGCCCGCCAGGTCGGCGCAGCGCGGGTCGGCACCCTCGGCGACCTCGATCGTGTACCGGGCGTTCTCGGCGTCGTGCAGCAGCACCAGCACCAGGTCGGCGTCGGCCACCTCACGGGCCCGCCGGGCGATCAGTTCCAGCGCCTCGGTGCGGCGTACCGTTCCGAGCAGCACCGAGGTGATCTCGGCGGCCGCGGCCAGCCAGCGTTCCCGGCGCCGGGCGATGGCGAACAGCCGGGCGTTGTCGATGGCCACGCCGGCCGCCGCGGCCAGCGCGATCACGATCTCCTCGTCGTCGTCGCTGAACTCGGCGGCGCCCTGCTTCTCGGCCAGGTAGAGGTTGCCGAAGATCTGGTCCCGGGTGCGCACCGGCACCCCGAGGAAGCTGTGCATCGGCGGGTGGTTGGGCGGAAAACCGTACGACCGTGGGTGTTTCGTGATGTCCGGCATCCGGACCGGGTGCGGGTCGGTGATCAGCAGCCCGAGCACGCCCCGGCCGTGCGGCAGGTCGCCGATGGCGGCGTGCGTCTCCGGGTCGATGCCGTGCGTGATGAAGTCGGACAGCAGGCGGTCCGACCCGATCACGCCGAGCGCGCCGTAGCGGGCCCCGACCAGGGCGCACGCGGACTCCACGATGCGCTGCAGCGTGCTGCGCAGATCGAGGTCCGAGCCGATCCCGACGACCGCGTCGAGCAGCGCGCGCAGCCGCTCCCGGCTGGTCACCACCTCGCCGACCCGGTCGAGCATCTCCTGCAGCAGCTCGTCGAGGCGCACCCGGGACAGCGGGCCCAACCCGAGATCGGGGGTCTGCGGTCGCGTGCTGCCAGTCGGTTCGGCCATGCCTGCAGGCTATCGGGCCGGACCCCGGACACGGGTGCGGCCGGGGCTCCGCGGAGCCCCGGCCGCACCGGGTGATGCCGTCCTCGATCAGTCGCGCATCTGCAGCACGAGCGCCCAGTACACCAGTTCGGTCGTCTCCGCCGTGGTCAGCCCCGACTTGCGGTTGAGGCTGTGCAGAGCGATCTTGACGATGTAGTGCCCGAACTGACCCTTGTTCAGCGCCACGTCCAGGTCCTTGAACGGCTGGGGGGTGGGCCCGTCGGCGTACTTGTGGGTGAGGGCGATGAGCCAGGCCACGGTCGGCTCGACCGTGTAGGTCACCTTGACCGGGGCCGCGGCGTTGCCGGCCCGGTCCACCGCACCCGAGCAGAGCACGGTGTGCTTGCCGCTCTTGACGGTGTGCGCGACGACCGCCTCGGTGGCCACCCCGGACTCCCGGTCGACGGTACGGCAGGCGACCACCGGTTCGGCCTCGGCACCGTAGGTGCCGCCGTTCGCGACACCGGCCACGGTCACCGTCGGGGCGATCCGGTCGACGCCGATCGTCACGGAGGTGCTGGCGCTGTTGCCGGCCTTGTCGTACGCGATTCCGGTGACCCGCTCCTCGGTGGCCACCCCGTCGGCCGGGCACTCGGCGATGCCGGAGCCGGTGTCGGTGCAGGTGAACCGGACGGTGGGCGGGGTGCGGTACCAGCCGCCGGCACTGGCGTCACCGATCACCGTGGCGGTGATGGCCGGGGCGCTCCGGTCCACGCTCACCGTGACGGTGGCGGTGGTGGTGTTGCCGGCCTTGTCGACCATGGTGCCGGTGATCTCCTGGCCGGCGCCGTCCGTGGTGACCGGAGTGTCCTCCGGGCAGACGGCCACACCGGAGTCCTCGTCGCGGCAGACGAACCGCACCACCGGCGCGGTGCGGTACCAGCCGTCGGCGGTGGCCGTGCCGTCGATCGTGGCGGTGAGTTCCGGCGCGAACCGGTCCACGTTCACGGTCACCGCGGCGGTCGCGGTGTTGCCGGCCCGGTCCTTCGCGGTGCCCACGACCTGCTGTCCGGAGCCGTCGCCGTACACCGGCACGTCGGCCGGGCAGGCGGCGATGCCGGAGCCGGACTCGGCGTCGGTGCAGGTGAAGTGGACGGTCGGGGTGGTGCGGTACCAGCCGTCCGCGGAGAGGTCGCCGAGCACCTCGGCGGTGATCGCCGGGGCGGTCCGGTCGATGTCCAGCACCACCGTGGTGGAGGAGGTGTTTCCGGCCGCGTCGACCGCGGTGCCGGTGACCTCGCGGTCGGTGCCGTCGGTGTCCACGGTCCGGTCCGCCGGGCACGAGGCGATCCCCGAGCCGGTGTCGGTGCAGGTGAAGCGGACCGTCGGCGGGGTGGTGTACCAGCCGTCGGCGTTCGCGTCACCGACCACGGTGGCGGTGATGACCGGGGCGACCAGGTCGAGGTTCAGCACGACCGGGGCGGTGGCCGTGTTGCCGGCCTTGTCCAGCGCGGTCCCGGTGATCGTCTGGTGCAGGCCCTGGACGTTGACCGGGGTGTCGGCCGGGCAGGTGGAGATGGTGGAGACCGCGTCCGAGCAGGTGTACCGGATGACCGGCGCCTTGCTGTACCAGCCGTCGGCGTTCTTCGCGCCGATCACCGAGGCGGTGATCGTCGGCGCGGTCTGGTCGACGTTGAGCGTCAGCGTGGTGGTCACGGTGTTGCCCGCCGGGTCGACCGCGGTGGCGGAGAACCGCTGGGCCGCACCGTCGGTGGTGACCCGGATGTCGGCCGGGCAGGTGGCCACCGTGCCGCTGTTGTCGGCGCAGGTGAAGTGGATGGTCGGCGGGGTGCGGAACCAGGCGTTTGTGGCCTTGTGCGACAGCGTCGCGGCGATCGTCGGCGGGGTCCGGTCGGGGCCGGTCGCCACCGTGGTGGTCGTGGTGGTGGTGTCCGTGCCGGTGTCGCTGGACGGGGCCGTCGACGAGCTGGCCGACGGGGTCGCGGCCGGCGCCTCGGTGCTCGGGCTCGGTTCCGGGGTGGCCGGCGGCGCCACCGGCGGGGTGACCGTGGCGGCCGGTTCCACCAGGGCCGATCCCCAGACCGGTACCGAGCCGGCGACGGCGCTGCTGCCGCCGTTCAGGTTGTACGCCTTGACCTCCACGATCCAGCTGGTGGCGGTGTCCAGGGCCAGGGTGTGCGAGGTGAGGGGCACGGCCACCTGCACCGACTTCGTGATCTTCGACTGTCCGTAGCTGACCAGGTAGTAGCTCGGGGCCGGGCCGGACTTCGGCGCCACCCAGACCGCCTCCACGGTGCCCGGTGCGTCCGCCCGGCGCTGCACCACCAGGTTGGTGGGTTCGGCCGGCCGGAACCGGTCCAGCAGCGACTTCGCCGGGGCGCACGAGCCGTACTCGTTCACCGTGAAGACCTGGAGCGTGTAGGCCCGGGCCGGGTCGATGCCCTCGTACCGGAACGACGTGTCCATGCTGACCTTGTCGGACAGCACGACGCCGTCGGAGAGCCGGGTGAACACGGTGCGGTATCCCGTCACCGGCGTGTAACCCAGCCACGCCGGAGCGCGCCAGGTCGCCACGGCGACCGTGCCCTCCTCCTCGCGGGTGGGGGCCAGGCCCATCACCATGCCGGGGGTGAGCGACTTCAACGACCACGTCCCGGTGTAGGCCGTCGAACCGTCCGCGTCGGACGCGCCGACCCGGATCTTGTAGGACGTGCACGCCTCGGGCGCGTCGATCTGGTACGAGGTGGTGGTCGCCGGCACGTCGACGACGGTCTGCACGTCACCGGCGATGATGTCGACCACGTAGTGGTCCGCCACCCCGCCCGGCTTCCAGGACATCTGGATCTTGTGCTCGTCGGCGGCGGTTCGCGCCACCGACAGGTTCTTGGGTGCTGCGGGTGCCGCGGTTGCGACGGACGGGATGCCCACGACGATCGCCGTCGCGCCCACCAGCCCGGCACTCACCGCGGTGAGCAGTCGCCTCGCGTTCATCTGGCCTCATCTCGTTCGGGGTGGTCCACCGTTCTCATCGGCGGCCAACCTCAAGCTGGTCTCAAGCTGGTTTCTGCGTCCGGGCAAGCCGCGGACGCGTCCGGTCAGGCCGCCATCGACCCGGCACCCGCGTCCGCGGTCGCCCGCTCGGTCCCGGCGTCTGCGGCCGGCACGGTGAACCAGATCCGGGCGCCGTCGCGGAACTCCGGGTCGGCGCCGATCGTCCCGCCCAGCCGGTGCACGATCCGCCGGCAGATGGACAGGCCGAGACCGGTGCCGGGGTACGCGTCGGCGTGCGCCCGGTGCAGCTCGGTGAAGATCAGCTCGTGCTGGCCGTCGGGGATGCCGACGCCGTCGTCGGTCACCTCGACCCGGACCAGGCCGGGCTTGTCGGCCCGCGCGGACAGGTGCACCCGTGCCGCCTGGCCGGGCCGTACGTACTTGAGGGCGTTGCCCAGCAGGTTGTCCAGCACCCGCCGCAGCATCCCGAGGTCGCCGCGGACCGCGGGCATCTGGTCCCAGGTGATGTGCGTGGCCGGGTGCGCGCCGACGCCCGGGGCGGACATCTCCCGGACCCGGTCGGCGATCACCGTGTGCACCAGCGCGGTCAGGTCGACCGTGGCCGGTTCCAGCGGCGCACCCCGTGCGGTGGAGTACGTCAGCACGTCGTCGATCAGCCGCCGCATCCGGTCGGTGCCACGGTTGATCTCCTCGACGAACTCGTCGAACTCGGCCGGGCGGTACGCGCCGAGGTCCAGATGGGTGAGCAGCTGGGCGTACCCGCAGATGCCGGCCAGCGGCCCCTTGAGGTCGTGGCTGATCTCCCGGGAGAACGCCTCCAGCTCCAGCACCGACCGGTTCAGGTCCCCGACGGTACGTTCCAGCTCGGCGTTGCGGCGGCGGGCCAGTTCGAGTTCGGCGCGCAGTCGGGCGGCGTCGGCGCCCGCCAGGTCAGCGTTGTCCGGCATCGTCGCTCCCTCCGTTCTGGGCGAGGTAGCCCGCCAGCACCCGTACCGCACCGGCCATCGCCCGTTCCACCTGGCCGACCAGTGCGGTCAGTTCCGGCTCCGCGGTCTCCGCGTGCGCCGCCTTCTCGACCAGCGCGCACGCCTCGGCCAGCGGATCGGCACCGAGCAGCGCACTGGACGACTTGAGCGTGTGCGCGGTGGCGCGCAGCGTGTCCCGGTCCTGGGCCCGCAGCGCGGTGGTCAGCGCGGCGCGCCGGCCGTCCAGCTGGTCCAGGAACGTGTGCACGGTCGTGACGACCAGCGCCCGGTCGTCCAACTGCTCCTCGAGGTCGAGCAGCCGGCTCAGGTCCAGTGCCTCGGCCGGCGGCTCCTCCGGTTCCTCCGGTTCCGGCTCGGCCAGGTACGGCACCAGCGCCTCGCGCAGTTCCGGCAGGGTGATCGGCTTGTTCAGGTGGCCGTCCATGCCGGACGCGAAGCACCGTTCCCGGTCGCCCTGCAGCGCGGTCGCGGTCAGCGCGAGGATCGGGGTGGTGTTGCCGGCCGCGCGGATCCGGCGGGTGGCCTCCAGGCCGTCGGTGCCGGGCATCTGCACGTCCATCAGGACGACGTCGTACCGGCCGTCGCCGAGCACCGCGTCGACCGCGGCGGCACCGTCGGCCACCCCGTCGCACTCCACGCCCAGCAGCTTGATCATCCGTTGGAACACGGTCCGGTTGACGTCGTTGTCCTCGGCCAGCAGCACCCGTCCGCTGCCGAACGGCGGCACCGTGACCGGAGCGCCGCGGACGCCGGTGCGCTCCAGGTTGAGCGCCGACACCAGCCGGCTCAGCACCAGCGGGGCGGTCAGGACACCGGGCCGGCGGACGATGCCGGTACGCGGGTCGGTCGTGCTGATCATCAGGGCCCGGCCCTGCGGACCGAGCACCTCGATCACCGAGTCCGCGCGGCGTACCGCCTCCGGGTCGTGCGCGTCGTCGCACCAGAGCACGGTGTCCACGTCGGGCAGGTGCCGCAGCACCTTGTCCAGGTCGGCCGGCACCGGGGTGGCGCCGGAACTGGTCAGCAGCCAGGACAGCGCCAGCGTGGAGCGGGGCGACGGCGCCACCACGGCCACCCGGCGGCGGGTCAGCGGCGGCGGGTCCGACCGGACCGGCTGGTCCGGGGCGTGGTGCAGCGGCAACCGGATCCGGAACTGCGATCCTTCGCCCGGCGCCGTGCGCAGGTCGATGGTGCCGTCCATCCGGTCGACGAGGCGGGCGACCAGGGCCAGGCCGAGTCCGGCGCCCTCGTGCCGGCGGGCCGCCGAGGAGTCGGCCTGCACGAACGGCGTGAAGATCCGCTCCCGGTCGGCGTCGGAGATGCCCGGCCCGGTGTCGGACACGGTGATCACGTACCCGTCGTCGCCGTCGCGTTCGGCGGTGACCACCACCTCGCCGCGCTCGGTGAACTTGACCGCGTTGCCGACCAGGCCGGACAGCACCTGGCGGAGCCGGTCCGGGTCGCCGAGCACGACCGGCGGCAGGTCCGGCGCCGGTGCGGCCAGCAGCAGGATGCCCTTGCGGCGGGAGTGCTGCTGCAGTGGTTCCAGCACGCCCTCCAGGACCGGCCGCAACGACACCGGCACCTGCTGGATCTCCAGCGTGCCGGTCTCCAGCCGGGCCAGGTCGAGCAGGTCGTCGATGAGCGCCTTGAGCCCGTGCACGCCGCGGTGCACGCTGTCCACGACCTCCCGGACCGGCTGCGGCAGCGGCTGGGCGCGCAGCAGGTCCACGGTCGCGACCACGGTGGTGACCGGGGTCCGGATCTCGTGGCCGAGCAGCGCCAGGAACTGCGACTTGGCCTGCTCCGCCTGGTCCGGCCCACCGGCCGCACCGGCCGCGGTGGCGCGGTGCTCCACCGAGACCAGCCGCCGGTGTGCGCCGCAGTCGCTCTCCAGGTGGCTGATCCGTACCGTCGCCGAGGCGGCCGCGTCACACCGGCACGGCAGGACCGCCGGGCCGGCCGCCGGCGTCATCCGCCGCACGGCGGACAACAGTCCGGCGTGTGCCGGGCAGCCACCGGGCGCGTCGGCGAGGCCGGCACCCTCCGGTGGGTAGGTGCCGGTGTCGCCGTCCGGCCGGGCCCATCGCTCGTTGGCGACCAGAACCTGGCCGTCCGGATTCACGATCGCGGCCGGACCGGCAATCGCCTCGACCAGAGTGCGTGCCGCATATCCCATGCGCTGACCCTTTCGGGGGGATGGACCCGGGGCAGGTCCGTTCCATCAGGCTCGGGCCCCGTGGTGGCAACGCGGGGAGCGTTCGGGAGCAGGTGGGTTTCCGTGCCGCGACCGGCGACCTCAGGCGGCGTGCCGGCACAGGTAGCCGGCCGGGACCATCGCGGCGGGGGCCGGCGTGCGGGGCGACCGCCGGCGGTGCACCGCGCCGGCCGCCACGGCCAGCGCGGCCAGCCCGGCGATCGACCAGGGCAGCACGTCCACCGGACCGCGGACCGCGGCGCGCGGCGGCACCGCCGAGATCAGCACCCGCGCCGCCCCGGAGGCGGAACGGCCGGAGACGATGATGCTGGCCCCGGACTGCCCGGTGGCGACGAGGTCGTCCGGGACGGTGAGGCTGACCTTTCCGTTGGCGTCGGCGCGGGCCTGCTCCAGCGGCTGGCTGCCGAGCCGGACGTCCACCACGCTCCTCGGCCGGTAGGCGAAACCCTCGACCTGCAGCTGCTCGCCGCCGTCGACCCAGGTGAGCACGAGCCGGTCCAGGCTGGTGGCCGCGGTGGCCGGCGCCGGCGCGGCGGACAGCAGCGCGGCGCAGAAGCCCAGGATCGTCAGGACGGCGGCCAGGACGCTGCGGGTGGACCGGATCAGGTTTCGCATGTCTTGAGCCTGCGGCATGCCGACCGCGTCGCCAACAGGCGCGAGACACTCTTGCCTCGCGCCTGAGGCAACCTTGAGCCACCGCCTTGAGACAACCTTGAGCCAGGGCGCCGGAGCGCTCAGGCGACCGGTACGGCGGCCGATGGGAAGGGCGTCGGAGGGCCCGGAGAGGCCCACGTGCGCGGAGTCGGAAGGGGCGGGCGATGTCGCTCGACGTCAGGGAGGCCCCGGCCGCGGCCGGTGTCCGGGTACTACCGGACGTACCCGCGCCGGACCTCCCGTTCACGCCGCACGGCCCGCGGCCCCCGGCCCGGCACCGTCGCCCGCGCGACCTGCCCGCCCTCGCCGAGCGGCTGTGGCGGCGTCCGCTGGTGGTCGCCGCCGTGATCTTCGCGGCCTGCGGTCCCGCGCACGCGCTGGGGCACATCGACCTCGTCTACCACGCCGTGCTCATCGGCCTCGCGCTGAGCAGCCTGGCCCTCCCGCTCGGGCTGCTGGCACTGCGCCGGCCGCCGGCCGCCGAGCCGGACACCTTTGGGCCGGACACCTTTGGGCCGGACACCCATGAGCGGGGCACCCATGAGCGGGGCACCCATGAGCCGGGCACCCTTGAGGTCGAGCAGAGCCTGCGTTGAACCGCACCTGAGGCGGGCCGCCGACGGTTCCGGTGATGCCGGCCGACCCTGGAGACGACGCATGACCCAGCCCACTCCCGCCCCTCCCGCCGTCCGCCGCGGCGGCCGCGTGGGCCGGGCGCTCGCCGTCGTGCTCCTACCGCTGGCCGGCCTGTCGTTCCTGGGCGGGACCGGGGCCGGCGCGGACAGCGGCCCGGCCGAGGGCGGCTACACCCTGGCCTCGACGGTGAGCCCCGCTCCGCTGACCCCGGCCGGCTGCGCCGCCGATCCGCTGTGCGCGGTGGCGCCGGCGCCGGTCCCCGGGGACAACCACCCGGCGCTGAAGGCGGCCGTCGCCGCCGCGGCGGCGACCGCGGTGCCCGCGGTCGTGCACCCGGACGGCACCGTGCTGACCCCGGCCAGCCCGGCCACGGTGCTGCTCGCGCCCGGCGAGTACCGGCTGGGCGCCAGCCTGCGCCTGCCGCCGAACGTGAACCTGCGCGGCAGCGGCATCACCGCCACCACGCTGTCCATGCTCACCTCGAAGTGGGCGTCCTTCAGCTACGGCTTCCTCCTGCGCTGGGAGGAGAACACCGCCGTGGCGGCCCCGTCGCCGGGCAGCACCAACCTGGTCGCGGATCTGACCGTGAACGGCAACTGCCGCGAGGGCGCCGGAGCGCCGGTGCCGGCCGATGCGCCGGCCCGGCCCGGCGAGATCTGCGACTTCCGGGTCGGGACGAACGCGACCACCAACGTCGGCGGCGGTGTCAGCGTCGGCGACCGGTGGACCGTCCGCCAGGTGCGCTTCACCAACCTGGAGTACTTCAAGCTGTGGGTGAACGGCGCCAAGGACGTGCGCCTGGTCGACAACCGCTTCGACAACTGGGGCGGGGCGGAGTCGGGCGACGAGGACAACATCGGCGGCGGTGGCCGGCACGACGGCGCGGTGGTCGAGTACAACCAGTTCGACCGCACCATCCGCGGAAACAGCCTCGACTTCAGCAACGCCGTCCGCACCACCATCCGGGCGAACACGGTGTACACCGACCCGGCGATCGCCCGGAGCCGCGACATCCAGGAGTACGGGAACCTCTTCCTGGAAGGCGTGCAGCAGGCCGACGTCGCGGACAACCTGATGTACGGCGCGCACATCGTGCTGCAGTCGAACAGCAAGTACAGCCACACCGGCCCGAACAAGGACGTCACGAATCCCCGCGACTCGACGGTGCGCAACAACCGGCTGATCGACTCGTTCGGCGCCGGCGTGTCGGTCACCTACGACGACTACGCCGACGCCGACGGCACGTACGGCACGCTGGGCACCTGGCAGACCTCCAGCAGCGACCCCGGTGACCACGTGGTCCGCCCGGGCGGCGGCAACGTGGTCCGGGACAACACCATCGAGCGGCCCCGCGGAACCGGCGTGGTGGTGGCCGGCATGATGGACCGGGTCAAGAACGCGGCCGACACGATCGCCGGCAACACGGTGCTCAACGCCGGTTCCGGCGGCGACACCGAGATGTCGACCGGCGGCGGCACCTTCGAGACCAGCGGCGTCGGTGTGTCGATCGGCAACGGCGACCGGATCTACGGCAACCACATCCGGGACGACCAGGCGCACCCCACCACCTGGTTCGGCGTGCACCTCGGCGCCCGCAACGCGGTCAGCACGGTGCGGAACACGGTGCTGACCGGGCCGGCCGGGGAGACCAACGTGGTGGACGGCCTGATCGGCGTGCCGGTCCGGCTGGCCGCCGCGGCGGCGACGGCACCGGCCGGCCTGACCGTCGCCGGTACGACGGTGACCTGGGCCGAGTCGTACCCGGTAGCCGGCGCCCCGGTCGCCGGCTACCGGGTCTACCGGGACAACGTCGCGGTCGCCGACCTGCCGCTCGGCAGCGCCGCGGTCCCCGGCAACCTGATCACCGACGCGGACGCCGGCGTGGAGACCGACGCCGCCGGCTGGACACCGGTCGGGAACACCACGGTGGCCCACTACCGCGGAACCGGGGCTCTCGGTGCCGGCTCGCTCGCGCTGACCGCGTCGGCCGCCGGATCGGTGAACGCCGCCGGTCGCCCGGTGCCGGTCACCGCCGGGCAGACCTACACCACCGTCTCGTCCTACCGGGCGCTGACCGGCCCCGGTCGGCGGTCGCGGGCCGGGATCGAGTACTACGACGCCAACCAGGTCCGGATCAGCCGGCTGGCCTCGTTCAACTACAGCACGGTGGACCAGCCCGGCACCTGGATCACCAGCGCCCACACCAGTGTCGCGCCGGCGAACGCCGCGTACGCCAAGGTGTTCGTCCTGGTGGACAACGCCGTGGCCGGTGAGGTGCACCTGGTCGACCGGCTCGGCCTGGTGGCCGGCGGCGCCACCGAGCAGTGGACCGACCCGGTGGCCGCGCCGGGCGTCACCTACCGGGTGGCGGCCTATCGGCAGGGCGACGCCCAGCCGGGCTGGCTGGCCACCGGCACGGCGCCCTGACGCGGTAGCGGCCGGAGCGGCCCGGCCGGCCGTTCCGGTCCCGCGCCGACTCAGTACCGCGGCGTCCCGGCCGATCAACCTGGAGAGGCTGATCGGGAGGGGGACGAGACGTGCGGCGCTTGGTCGACCGTGCCGCCCTGCTCGCCGCGCGGCCGTACTTCATCGTGCTGGTGCTCGACGTCCTCATCGTCAGCCGCTGGTTCCGCACGGGCACCTTCATCGCCGGCGGGGACATGGGCGCGTTCATCCGGCGCGGCTGGGCCCCCGAGGCGCTCTGGGCCTGGAACCACCAGACCACCGGGGCCGGTTCGGCCGGGTACACGGTGGCGCGGGGGTTCGAGTTCATCCTGATCTGGTGCTGCCGCGCGGTCGGCCTCACCGAGTACTCCGCGCAGTGGCTGTTCTACATCTGCATCTACGGACTGGTCGGGTTCGGGATCGCGTACCTGGCCGGGGCGTTCGTCCGCAGCGAGCTCGCGATCGTCGTGGCGGGCGCGTTCGGCATGCTCAACGGCTTCTTCCTGACCCGGCTGCCGAACCCGCTGAACATCATCTCGGTGGGCTCGGTCGCGCTGATCACCGGCATCGCGATCCGGGTGGCGCAGGGCCGGCGGGTGCCGGTGCCGATCGCCGGCTTCGCGCTCATGCCGACGTCGTTCCTCGCCTTCAACCCGCCGATGCTGGTGGTCGCCTACGCCTGGGCGGTGGGCGGCACCCCGTTGCTGGCCGCGCTGGTCCTCGGGCGGCAGGAGGCGGTGCGCCTGCTGAAGTGGTTCGTGCTGGCCGCACCGTGGGCGATCGTGCTGAACGCCTGGTGGCTGGTGCCGCTCGCGCAGAGCTTCGTCGGCGGCGGCGGGGCCACCGCGAACGCCACGTTCACCGACCCGTCCAACTGGTCCTGGTCGCAGGTCAACAACCTGCCGCACAACATCCTGACGATGGTCGCGAACTGGGCCTGGTTCCGCCCGCAGTACCTGCCGTTCGCCGCCGACCTGGACCGGCCGTGGTGGATCTGGATCCGGTACCTGCTTCCGGCGCTGGTGTTCCTGGCCCCGGTGCTCGCGCCGCGCCGGCTGCGCCGGCTCGCGTTCGGCCTGATCGCGCTGATTCTGGTGTTCGTGTTCCTGGCGAAGGGCCTGCGCCCGCCGCTGAACCAGATCAACCTGTTCCTCTACCTGCACGCGCCCGGCTTCTGGCTGTTCCGGGAGCCGATGAGCAAGCTCGGGCAGCTGCTCATCTCGTTCTTCGCGGTGATGCTCGCGGTCGGCGTCGAGGGCGTGCTGCAGCGGCTGCGGCGGGCCCCCCGCCTGCGGATACCGGGGTGGCCGAAGCGGCTGGCGTACGCCGGTTCGGTGATGCCGGTGCTGCTCGTGCTGGCGTACCCGTATCCGCTCTACACCGGCGGCGTGATGCCGGACGAACGGCCCACGCAGCCGTCCACCCACGTCCGGGTGCCGCCGGACTGGTGGGACCTGGCCACCCGGATCGACGCCGATCCGCGGTCCGGCAAGGTGCTCGTGCTGCCGCTCGACGACTACTACCAGATGCCCACCACGTGGGGCTTCTTCGGCGTGGACAGCATCGCCAACCTGCTCATCCGGCACCCGGTGGTGCAGCCGAAGCCGGACGGCTACTTCGGCGACGTGCCCGGCTTCGCCGCCGACGTGCGGGCGGTCGAGGCGCTCCTGCTGGCCGGCGACCTGGCTCCGGTGCCGAAGCTGCTCGACGCGATCGGGGTGAGCCGGGTGATCGTCCGGCACGACCTGGTCCGCGGCCTGCCCAACCGGTACTTCGCGGACGACCGGATCCTGGCCGCGGCCATGGCGAAGGTGCCGGGCGGCCGGCTGGACGCCGACGGGATGCTGCAGATGTGGTCGTTCAACGACGGCTACAGCCCGACCGTGCGCACCTACGACCGGGTGCTGGACGCGCCGGCCCGGGCGGACGCCGGGGCCGCCGTGATCGGGACCGTCGACACCCGTACCGCGATCGCGGCCCGCCCGCTGGCGCCGTCCACGGCCACCAGCCCCCAGCTGGACACCAGCCCGGTGGCCACCCGGGACGTCGTGCACTGGCCGGTGCCGGCCGTGGACACCGGCACGCCGGCCGCCACGGTGGACATGGCCGCCGGCCGGTACACGCTCGCCCAGCGCGCCCGCGCGGCCGCGGTGCTGACCCCGCGCCTGGACCCGGCGAACCGCCGCCTGGTGCTGCGCGACCAGACCGCGATCACGGTGGACGGCAGGCCGGTGTCCCGGCGCCCCGACCTGGTCGTGCCGCTGCCGGCCGGGCGGGAGATCGTCGCGCTGCGCACCGGCAACCGGACGGTCTCGCTGGACCGGCCCGGCACCCCGGCGACCGTGCCGATCGGCGCCGCCGCCGACCTGACGCTGCTCGGCCGGGCGACGCAGCCGGCCGACGTCACGGACTACGCCCCGGTGTTCGACTGCAACAACTACGAGCCCCGCCCGTGGAGCGAACTCGGCCTGACCCAGACGATCAGGGACACCCCGCAGGGCCGTACCGTCCGGCTCAGCGCGGCGGACCACGCCGCCTGCACCAAGGTGACGGTGCGCAACGCGAAACCCGGATCGATCTACCGGGTACGCCTGGAGTACCGGCACATCACCGGCGCCCGCCCGCAGATCTGCCTGTGGCAGGCCGGATCGTCCGGCTGCGAGCTGTCCTCCCGCCCGGCGCTCGACTCGGCGTGGACCGCGTACGAGCAGGTGGTCACGATGGACGGCATCGCCGACGAGCTGCAGGTCATCCTGCACGCCGACGTCGGCGAGCGGCTCCGGCCGAAGACCGTCACCGAGTACCGCGCCCTGCGCATCGACGCGCTGGAGCCGGTCGACACGCGCACCGTGTGGCCGCCGGCGGTGCCCGAGGTCACCGTGGACCTGAGCGCGGGCAAGCACCGGCTCGGCGTCACGGGCGGGCTGTCCGGGTCGGTGCTGGCGCCGTTCGAACCGCTGGAGGACTGCTTCCGCTACGACGACGAGACGCCGGAGGAGGCCGGGCTGGCCGCCGAGTCGCAGATCGGCGTGGACGGGGAGACCACGTACACCCTCAAGGCGGTGCGGCACCTGGCCTGCATCGGCTCGGTCGCCCACGACATGGGCGCGTCCTCGCTGTACGAGTACTCCATGGAGGCCCGCAGCGTCGCGCTGCGGAACCCGAAGTTCTGCCTGTACCTGCGCGGCCCGGACCTGTGCCGGACCATGCCCAGCGTGGCGGTGTGGAGTGGCTGGACCCCGTACCAGACGCTGTTCGCGCCGGACCCGACCTCCGTGGAGACCCGGCTCTACCTGTACGGCCTGCGCGACCAGAAGGGGCAGCAGCAGTCCCAGGTGGAGTACCGCGGGGTGCGGCTGCGCCCGGTCGCGTCACCGTCGTCGGTCGTGCTGGTCCGCCAGCAGGAGCCGGTGGCCGCGTCGGCGGTGGACTGGGCGAAACGCAACCCGACCCAGTTCGGTGGCACGGTGACCACCGGCGGCCGGACCGCGATCGGGCTGGCCGAGAGCGCCGCGCCCGGCTGGGAGCTGACCGGGGTGGAGGGCGCGCACAAGGTCACCCTGCAGGGCTGGATGAGCGGCTGGATCGTGCCGGGGCCCGGCGAGTTCGAGGTGCGCTACACCCCGGCGCGCATCGCCCGGTACGCGCTCTACCTGCTCCCGGTCGGCACGGTCGCGGCACTGGTCCTGATGTACCTGACCCGGCTGCCCGCGGGCCGCCCGGAGAACTGGGCGGTGCGGCACCGGCGCCCGTGGCGGCGGCGGTCATGAAGGTGATGCCGGAGCCGCGCCGGCGGCGTGTTCTCGGTGCGGCCCTGCTGGTGCTGACGTTGCTGGCGCTGGCGCTGCTCGCCCGGTGCGTGGTCGCACCCGACTCGGTGCGGGTGGTGGCGGTGGGCGACATGGCCTGCGACCCGGACGACCCGGACGCGGTACCGGACGGCGCCGGGCGGGACGACCGCTGCCGGCACCGGGAGGTGTCCGACCTGGCGGTGGCGGCCGACCCGAACGTGTTCCTCGGCCTCGGCGACTACCAGTACGAACTGCCCACCACCGAGGCGTACCGCACCGTGTACAACCCGGCGTACGGGCGGCTGCGGGAGCGCACCGTGCCGGTGTTCGGCAACCAGGAGTACAAGGTGACGGACGCGAACTCGTTCCGCACCTACTTCGGCGACCGGATCAGGGACGGGAAGGGCTACTGGTCGCAGGACCTCGGCCGCTGGCACCTCGTGGTGCTCAACTCCAACTGCTCCGCGGTGGCCGGTGGCTGCGGCGCCGGCTCGCCGCAGCAGACCTGGCTGGCCGCGGACCTCAAGTCCACCGACCGCCGGTGCGTGATCGCCGCCTGGCACCACCCGCGCTGGTCGACCGGCATCGCCGGTCCGGACGGGCGCACCGCCGCGCTCTTCCGCACCCTGTACGAGCACGGCGTCGAACTGCTGCTGTCCGGGCACGAGGCGCACTACGAGAGGTTCGGGCCGCTGAACCCGGAGGGCCGCAAGGACGGGCGCGGGGTGACCCAGTTCGTGGTCGGCACCGGCGGGCAGGTGCACTACCGGCCCGCGCCCGCCGACGACGCCCGCGACGAACGCGGCAACCCGGTGGCCCGGGCCAAGGCGCCGGCCAGCGAGTTCGCCGACTACGACCACCACGGCGTGCTGGAACTCGAACTGGCCGAGGAGGAGTGGCGGTGGTGGTTCCGGCCGCTGGGCGCGGAGCGGGCGATCACCGACACCGGCGGCGGGTCGTGCGACTGACACTCTGCAAACGTCCGCTTGTGCAAACGGATGTTTGCGTTAGGGTGGGATCATGTCCGCCCCGACGGTCTCCGGACCGGACCTCGACACCGCGTTCGCGGCCCTCGGCGACCCCGTGCGGCGCGCCCTGGTGGCCCGGCTCGCGCACGGCGACGCCACCGTGGGCCAGCTCGCCGAGCCGTTCGACCTGACCCCGCAGGCCATCTCGCACCACGTCGGCGTCCTGCGCCGGTGCGGCCTGGTCGAGCAGCGGCGCGACGGCACCCGGCGCCCGTGCCGGCTGCGGGTCGACCGGCTGGCGTCGCTCGGCGCCTGGATCGACGATCAGCGCCACGCCTGGAACGACCGGCTCGACGCCCTCGAACAGCACCTGACCGGCGAGGGGGCGGCCCGGTGAGCGCACGGCTGGACGGCGACGTCCTGACCGCCGAGCGCCGGCTGCCGGCCGGACCCGAGCGGGTGTGGGCCGCGTTCACCTCGCCGGCCGGCATCGCGGCGTTCTGGGGCGGCTCGCACGCCACCGTCCCGCCCGGTTCCGTCGCCGTCGACCTGCGGCCCGGCGGCGAGTTCGGGCTCGACACCCGTGCGCCGGACGGCGCAACCCGCCGGCTCCGGTTCGTGTACGTGCGCGTCGCCGCCCCGCACGAGCTGGTGTTCGACGAGCCGCTCACCGGCATCCGCACCACCGTCGCGCTCCGCGCCGACGGCGACGGCACCTGGCTCACCATCCGTCAGTTCCGGCTGCCGCCGGAACTCCGCAGCGCCCGGGCGGCGGGCGGCCTGGACGCGATTCTCGACGCGCTCGCCGCCCACCTGCACCGAACCTCCTAGGACGGAGTACGCCATGCCCCAGGCAACCCAGCGCGACCTGGTCGCCGAGTACTTCGCCGGTTTCCGGACCAGCGACCACCCGCGCATTCTCGCCACCCTCGCCGACGACGTCGAATGGGTGATCCACGGGCACCGGACCACCCGCGGCAAGGCGGAGTTCGACGGCGAGATCGAGAGCCCGGCGTTCACCGGCAGCCCCGCGCTGGACGTCCAGCGGGTCCACGAGGACGGCCCGGTCGTCACCACCACCGGCGAGGGCCGCGGCGTCAGCGTCGAGCACGGGCCGTTCCGCTTCGCGTTCGCCGACCTGTTCACCTTCCGCGACGGGCTGATCGCCCGCGTCGACTCCTACGTCGTACCCCTGCCCTGAGGCATAGGCCGGGCTCCGCTGCGCGCCAGATGTGCGACCCCGCCCGGCACGCCGATGCTGGTGGGCATGACGAACGAGAACGGATCGTGGCACCGCCCGCACCTCGTGACGGCGGTACTCCTGCTGGTCGTCGCCATGATCGCCGGCACCCTGGTGCATTCCGGCACGGTGACCGGCGGCCCGCTGCGGCACTGGTACGGCGACGTCGCGTTCTGGACGGCCCATGCCGGGATCGTGCTCGGGGCGACCACCCTGTTGTTCCGCGCCTACCGCGGCTGACCGGGCCGGGCGCTCAGGAGCGGAGCACGGTCGCGTACGCCTCGGCGGTGGTCTCGGCGACCCGCTCCCAGCCCATCCGCTGCGTCGCCGACTCCAGCCCCGCGGTCGCGAACCGCTGCCAGGTCGGCTCGTCGCGCAGCAGGGTGATCAGCGCACCGGCCAGGGCCGGGGCGTCGGCCGGGGGCACCGACAGGCCGTTGCGGCCGTGGTCGAGGACGGCCCGCACGCAGGCCACGTCCGTGCCGACCACCGGCAGGCCCACCGCCATCGCCTCGACCAGCGCCATCGCCGGCGGCGAGGTGGTGTAGTCGAACTTGAACGGCCAGGTGCCCACCTGCGCCGCGGCCAGCTCGGCCAGCAGGTCCGGCACCGGCTCGGTGACCACGTCGACGGCCTCGCCGGCGGTGCCGGCCCGGGCCAGGATCCGGGGCAGTTCCGGCCGCGGGATCAGCAGCAGCCGCAGCCGCGCGCCGGGCACCGCGGCCCGCACCCTCGGGAACGCGGCCAGCAGCGTGTCCAGGCCGCGGACCGTCTCGGACCGGCCGGCGAAGACGATGGTGGGCCGCTCGGTGTCGAAGCGCGCCCGGCGCGGGTCGACCGGCGCCCCGGAGCTGAACCGGACCACGTTCAGGCCGCGGCGGCCGCCGAGCCGGTCGGCGACCCGGGGATCGGGGGTGAGGACGGTGCCCACCCCGGCCCGGCGCAGCGCGGCGGCGGCCAGCGGCACCGGCAGCACCGTGGTCACCACCACCCGGGCCCGCAGCACGTTGGAGGTGCGCATCTCCGTCACGCTGGCCCGGCGCCACGCGGCCGGGCCGGGCAGCGTCGGCCACGCGTACGCGGTGAGCAGCTTGCGGTACGGGCGCAACGCGGGCAGCAGCGCCAGGAACGGGCCGAGCGCGCCGGCGTGCAGGTGCACCAGGTCCGGCCGGACCTTGTCGAGCGCGTCCCGCAGCGCCTCGGAGCGGCCCAGCGGGAACGTCTCCAGCCGGCCGCCGATCTCGTGCACGCCGGCGAACGCGTCCTGGCCGTCGAGCGCGTGCGTGGTGATCAGGTGGTGCTCGCCGCGGACCCGGTGGGTCAGCTCGGTGACCGTGCGGCCCATCGCCTCCTTCGCGGAGAACTCGGCGATCACGTGCGCGACCCGGCTCATGCCGTACCCCCGCGGGCGTTGCGGTCCGCCAGCCGGTGCCGCACCTGGCCGGCCGCGCCGAAGCCGAACTCGCCGACCTTCATCACCCAGAGCCCGCCGTAGAGCAGCGGGTGCGAGAACGCGTACCGGTAGTTGCGCAGGTAGAGGCCGAAGCGGTGGAAGATGTTGGTCTGCCACCGGAACGCCTCGGGGTGCTCGCCGGCGAACAGGTCGGCGGTGCCGGAGTACCCCAGCTTCTTGCGCATGGTCTTGCGCAGCCGCAGGTCGCCCTCGTTGTGGTACAGGAAGTTGCGGGTGCGGCCGACGAGGTAGCCGGCCCGGCGTACCCGCAGGTCGAAGTCCTTGTCCTCGGAGAAGACCATCCGCTCGTCGTGGCCGCCGAGCTTGTCGTAGATGTCGCGCCGCACGCAGCGCAGCGACTCGATCTGCTCCACCCCGTCGTAGATCTTCTTCTCCAGCCACTTGCACCGGGCCCAGAACGTGGTGCCGAACGCCTCCTCCGGGATGACCAGGGCGTCGTACTCGCCGGCGAGCAGGTCGGCGCACTCGCCGATCAGGCCGGGGGTGACCGTCATGTCCGAGTCGAGGTGCAGCAGGATCGATCCGCGCGCCTCGGCCGCGCCGCGCTTGCGGCCCTGGGCCATCGAGCGGTTCTCCTGGAGGTACGTGACGTCCAGGCCGCCGCCCCGGAACTCCTCGATCAGCGCCCGGGTGCCGTCCGTGGAGCGCAGGTCGTCGTTGATGATCACTTCGAAGTCCCGGTACTCCGAGGCCCGGCAGGCGCCCAGGAAGTCCCGCAGCAGCGGTGCGCTGTCGTAGGCCGGAACGATCACCGACACCACGGGGTGGGTCGTCATTTCCTCATAGTAAGAGGCTGTTCACCCGGTTCAGGACCGATATTGCATAGTACGCCCGGGTACCCGGGCGTGGGCGCACACCGCGTCGAGCACCGTGGCGGCGACGTGGTCCCAGGAGTGGGCGCCGCCGTACGGCAGCGGTGCGGGCTCGGCCGCGGTCAGCTCCGGCAGCCGCTCGACCAGCCGGTGGGCGAGCGCCTCCGGCCGCGGCGGCACCACGTCCCCGCCCGCCGCCCGGGTCGAGTCGCGCAGGCCGGGCACGTCGTACGCGATGGTCGGCGTGCCCAGCGCCGCGGCCTCCGTGACCACCAGGCCCCAGCCCTCGCGCACACTGGTGGCCAGGTGCACGTGGGCCCGCGCCATCCGCAGGTGCTTGGCCTCCTCGGAGACCCGGCCCAGGAATTCGACACCGGCCGGTGCCTGCCGGCGCAGCCGGTCCAGCAGCGGGCCGCCGCCGATCATCCAGAGTCGCAGGTCGGGGACCGCGCGCCGGCTCAGCTGCACCGCCCGGATGACGTCCCAGGGCCGCTTGTAGCTGACCATCCGGCCGCAGAACACCGCGGTCGGCACGGTCTCCCGGCCGGGCCGGGGGAGCGGGTCCGGCGGCTCGTAGCCCTCCGGGACCACCGTGACGTCGCGGGCGCCGAACCGGGCCAGCGCGTCCCGGGTGGAGTCCGACACCGCCAGGATCGGTGCCCCGGCCAGCCGCCGCAACCAGCCCGGTTCGAGCCGGTGCCGGCCCAGGTGGGCGAGCAGCGGCGGGGCGTTGATGTGCCAGATCTCCTCGCACGTCTGATGCACCAGCGCGATCGTGGGGGTGCCGTCGTCGACCCATTCGTGCGCCAGGAACGGCACCGTGTTGGTCTCGTCGATCACCACGTCGTACCGGCCGCGTCCGTGCCGCTGCCACCACCGCCGCGCCTCGCGGTAGACGGTGAAGCGGTTGCCGGCCCGGATCACCCGGTAGCCGTCCACCACCTCGGTGCCGGGCCGGCCGGCGACCGCGGCGGCGAACAACGTCACCGCGTGGCCGTCCGCGGCCCAGCGGCGCAGCACCTGCTCGGTGTAGACCTCCGCACCGCCGGACGCCGGGTGGGCCAGGTCACGCCAGTTCAGCACCAGGATGCGCACGTACGACCTCCGCGGATCGGCCCGCCGGAGCGGCGGTACCGGCAGGATCGGTAGCGGAGGCATCGACTTGAGTAGTCGCCGGACGCGGGCGGCGCCAGGCCCGGCCCTCGAGCACGGCCAGCAGCAGCAGCGTGGGTACCAGGGCCGCGGCCGAGCACACGGCGATCTGCGTCGCCGAGCCGTGCCAGACCTCGATCAGCGCCACCTCCACTGCGGCACCGGCCCAGGGGATGACGATGGTGCGGGACCGGCGGGCCAGCCCGGCGTACGTCAGGACGGTGACCAGCGAGGTCAGCGCCGCCACGCCGGCCAGCGCGCGGACCAGGCCGGTCGCGTCGGCGTACCCGTCGCCGTAGAGCAGGTGCAGCACCAGCGCGGGCACCGCGACGATCGCCGCGGCGCCCAGCATCGCCGGGCCGCTCACCATCGCCCCGCCCACGGCCAGCGCCCGCCCCCGCCCCGGACGGGCCCACGCCAGCAGCAGCCGGGGGAACACCACCGACATCAGCGCGGCCGGCAGGGCCAGCACGGTCTTCGCGATGGTGGCGGCGGCCACGTACGAGCCGGATCCGTGCTCCGGCAGGTGATGCCGGGCCAGCAGCAGGTCGACCGTGGAGAACAGGAACAGCCCGGTCACCGCGAACCCGGCGTGCGCCACCGAGCCCAGCCGCAGCCCGGTGCCCGGCTCGGCACCGGCCGCCGGGCGGCGCAGCGGAACCGCCGCCACCAGCAGCGCGGCCACCTCGGCCAGCACCGTCGCCAGCAGCGCACCGCTGACCCCGAACGGCACCACCAGCACCACGCCCGCGACCAGCCGTACCGCGGTGGCGACCAGGTAGGTGACGGCCACCGTGCGGCCCTGGTGGTCGCCCAGCAGCAGGCCCCGCGCGGTGGCCAGCACCGCGGCCAGCACCAGGTACGGGGCCAGCTGGGCCGCGTCGAGCAGCGATCCCAGGTGGAAGTAGTCGCGCAGCAGCGGCGCGGCGAGCAGCACCACGGCGGCCGGCGCCAGCGACCAGAGCGCCACCGGCCGCAGCGCCCGGCGGGCGGTGTCGCCGGACAGGCCGTGCTCGGCGGCGAGCGCGGACGCCGCGGTCTGCAGGGCGCCCAGCGGGACGCCGAGCATGACCATGGCGGCCAGCACGGCGCCCAGCGCACCGTACGAGCCGGGTTCGAGCAGCCGGCCGACCACCGCGTGGAAGATCAGGTTACCGGCGCTCTGCGCGGCGACGGCCACGGCGATCAGGCCCACGCCGCGGGTCAGGAACCGGGCGATCCGGGCAGGCAGATGTGTCACACCGGATTGATCGACCGTCCGCCCGGAGAACTGCCCGGTTCCGCGGAAAGCTTTGCGTCACACCCACCCCGGGATGGCGATACGCCACCCACGGACGACCTCCGGGGCCATAATCGTGGGGAAATGACCGATTATCGGCGAACCGGTGCAGAGACCGGCCCACCGCACGGCCCGACCGCGGTGGGTGCGGGCGTGCCTGCCCGGAGCGTCCTGCCGGCCGCCGTCGCCGCCGCGCTGGACGCCGGCGGCGCGCCCTGGGCCTGGCAGGGCCCGGCCGGCGCCCCCGAGCGCTGGGCCGCCGACTCCGGCCCGCAGGACCTCGACATCTGGTACGCCGCCCCGTCGCCCGACGAACCGGTGGCCGCGCTGGCCCGGGAGTTCGCGTGCGCCCGCGTCGCCGAGGCCCACGACCCGCGGCGGCTGTGCCACGTCAGCCTCGCCGTGGAGACCACCACCGGGGCCGCCGTCGTCGACCTGACCTACCGCGACCTGCGGGTCGGCCCGGTGCTGCTGGTGCCGGCCACGGAGATCCGGGCGGACCCCGCCACCCACCGCCTCACCGGCGCCGCCGCGGTGGCCGACCTGCTGGTCCGCCCGGTCCTGCGGGGCCGGCTGCCGGGCCCGGGCCGGCTGGCCGAGGCGCGCGCCGCCTGGACCCAGGCCGCACCCGGCGACCGGCAGACCCTGGCCCGCCGGCTGGCCGCGGAACTGGGCGCCGGCGTCGCCGGGGACCTCATCGCGGTCGCCGCCGGCGCACCGCCCGCCGCCGGGTTGCCCCGCCGGGCCCGGCTGCGCCTCGCGGTACGCAGCCTGGCCCCGGGCGTGGTCGCGGCGACCTGGGCGCAGCGGCGTACCGTGTTGCCGGCCGGGTCCGCGGCCGGGCCGCTGGGCCTGCGGATGCGCGGCGTGGTGGTGGCGCTGGTCGGCACGGACGGCTCCGGCAAGTCCACCGTCGCCGACGGGCTGCACCGCCGGTTGCACCGCCTCGGGCTGCCGACCAGCCCCACCTACTTCGGCATGGCCCGGGGGAACCTGCCGGGCGTGGCGGCCGCCCGCCGGCTGCTCGGGGCCGGCTCCACCGCTCCCGGCCCCGCTCCCGGCCTCGCTCCCGGCCCCGCTCCCGGCCAGCCTCCCGGCTCGGCCGAGCCCTCAGGCCCGGCCCAGCCCTCACCTCCCGACCCGTCTGCCGAGGCCCCCGCGGAGGCGCCCGCCGCCCGGCCGCCCGCTGCCCGGACGCCGGACGCCCGGACGGCGGAGGCTCGGACGGCGGAGGCTCGGACGGCGGAGGCTCGGACGGCGGAGGCTCGGACGGCGGAGGCTCGGACGCCGGAGGCCTGGACGGGGGAGGCCTGGACGGCGGACGCCCCGGCCAGGCCCGCCGACCGGCCCTTGTTGCGCCGCGCCGCGGCGTGGGTCTACGCCGCCGAGTACCTGTGGCGCTACCTGCGCACGGTCGCCCCCGCTGTGGCCCGGCGCCGGGTGGTCATCGCCGACCGCTGGGTCTACGACCTGCGCGAGTCGCCGTGGCCCGGCTCGCGCGCCGCCCGGGTCGCGGAACGCCTCGTGCCCGCCCCCGATCTGCTGGTCCTGCCGGACGCACCGGCCGACGTCATCCACCGGCGCAAGCCCGAGCGCACCCCGGCCGAGCAGGCCCGGCAGCAGGAGACGTTCCGGCGGCTGCTCGCCGAGCGGCCGGCCCGCCTCGCCGAACTCGTGGTGGACACCTCCGGCGCCCGGCCCGACCCGCTCGCCGACCTCGTCGCCGCGGTGCTGCAGGCAGCGCACGGCCCGCGGCGCCGCCGACGGTGACAGCCGTCGCGGCACCGCCCGGGCCGGCACGGCGCCCGTTGTGGCAGGAGCCCGGCTGGGGCCTGCGCCCGGCCCGGCTGACCGTGGAGTCCGCGCTGCTCGGCCTCGTCGCCGGGATCGCGGTCGTCGCGCCGTGGACCCAGCCGGGATACCTGCTGCTGCTCGACTGGGTGGCCGGGCCGAACCACGCGCTCACCCCGGGCCTCTACGGGCTCGACCCGGCCGCGCTGGACGCCCTGCCGTACCGCCTGGCCACCCACGCCCTGCGCAACGTCGTCGGTCCCGGCGCCACCGGCTGGCTGATGGTCCTCTGCTACTTCCCGGTGGCCGCCGCGGGCGTGTCCGCACTGGCCGCCGGGGGCCGGTGGCGGCGGCACCCGGCGGCGCTCTTCGTCTGCGTCAACCCCTTCGTCATCGAACGCATCCAGGCCGGGCACGTGCCGTTCCTGCTGTCCGTGGCGCTGCTCTGCGTGATGACCGGCTCCGCGGTCCGGGCGCGGCGGCGGGCACGCTGGTTCGCGGCCCGGCCGGCCGGCTGGTACGCGCTCGCCATGTCGGTCGGCCCGCACGCCGCCTGGCTGGGCGGCGCCGCGCTGCTCGCCGTGGCCCTGCTGCCCCGGCCGCGGCGGCGCCACCTGGTCCGTACCGCGGCCACGGTCGTCTCGGCGGGCTGCATCTACGCCTACGCGATCGCGGTCACCGCGAGCGCCATCCTCACCGTGCGGGTCGGCACGGACGACCTCGAGGTGTACGCCCCGCACGCCGGCCCCGGCGGCATGCTCGTCACGCTGACCACGCTGCGCGGCTTCTGGCGCGGCGGCGCGGACAGCAGCCCGCAGGTGGTGCTGGGCCTGGCCCCGGCCGCGGTGATGCTGCTCGCCGCGGTCTACGGGCTGGCCCGGCTGTGCCGCCGCGACCCGGTCGTCGGCAGGCCGCTGGCCGCGCTCACCGCGGCCGGTCTGCTGCTCGGCGCCGGAATCCACGGGCCGCTCGAGCCGGTCTACCGGGCCGCGTTCGACGTGGTGCCGCTCTTCACCGCGATGCGGGAACAACAGAAGTGGGTCGCGCTCGCGATGATCGGCTACGCGATCGGCATCGGCGCGACGGTGGAGGCGGCGGCCGCGGCCTGCCGGGCGGCCCGGCCGCCGGTCAGCCGGATCGTCGCCGTCGCGACGTTGCTGGCGGTGGGCGGCATGCACGCGGCGGTGGCCCCGTCGCTGATCTGGGGCCTCGGCGGCACGGTCCGGGTGAGTCACTACCCGAAGGCCTGGTACGACGCCGATCGCCTGATGGGCAACGGCACCGAGTCGGTGCTGTTCCTGCCGTGGCACCTGTACCAGCCGTTCTCGTTCACCCGGGCGCGCACCGTGGCGACCCCGGCCGGCGCGTTCTTCCGCCGCCCGGTGATCAGCAGCGACGCGGTGGAACTGGGACCGGTGCAGACCAACTCGTCGTCGTTGCGGATGGCGTACCTGCACCGGGTCCTGGCGGCCGGCGGCACCGGCCGGTTCGGCCGGCTGGTGGCCCCGCTCGGTGTCCGGTACGTGGCCCTGGCCCGGGAACGGGAGACCGAGGAGTACGCCTGGCTGGCCAGGCAGACCGATCTCCGCCGGGTCCTGCGCACGCCGCAGCTGGACCTCTACCGGGTCGAGGCCAACGGCACCGGCCGGGTACTGGGTGCCCGGGCCGGCGACGGTACGTCGGTGATGGCCCGGGCGGCCCGCGGCGGGCTCGGCACCGAGGCGGTGCTCCCGGGCGGCCCGGCCCAGCGGCCGCTGCCGTCGAAGGCGTACGGCGGCATCCGGCGGCTGAGTTCGACCAGTTGGCGGGTGGACCCGGGGACGCCCGGGTGGGTGGTGATCCCGGAGGAGTGGTCGCCCGGCTGGGCCGCCGAGGATCTGCTCACCCGGCGTACCGCGGCCGGGACGGTGGCGGTGCGCGTGGGCATCGAGCCGATCACGCTGCGCTACACGCCGTGGCGGTGGCTGCGGCTGGGCCTGGCGGCGTCGCTGCTGTCGTTGGCGCTGCTGGTGGTGGCGGGCCTGAACGAGCACCGCCGGGACCTGCCGTACTGGTTCACGTACCCCGGCTCGAAGGAGTGAACGGACCTCCGCCGGACCGGCCCGGTGGGGCTCAGGCCGCCTGGGCGAGCCGCTCGAGCCACTGCGCGCTGCCGGTCGCGCGGAGCAGCGCCTGGTCGGCCGGCGCCGGCGGCTCGTACTGACCGCTCAGGTGCAGGCGGCCGAAGATGACGAACGTGTCGCGGATGGTCCGCAGGATGCTCCGGCCGGTGACCGTGGAACCGGCGACCCGCTCCTCCAGCCGCACCGGCGCCCCGACGAAGTCCTCGATGCCGGCGGCCTTGGCGGCCACGAACAGCTCCAGGTCGAAGGCGAAGCGGGTCTCGCACATCCGCGGCAGCAGGTCGGCCAGCACGTCGCGGCGCAGCACCTTGCAGCCGGTCTGGGTGTCCCGCACACCGAGCAGGAACAGCACCGTCACCAGCGTCGAGTAGAACACCGACACCAGCTTGCGGAACCGCGACGAGCCGCTGGTGGAGGCGGCGTGACGCTTGTCGGCGTAGACGCCGGCGTGCCCACCGTCCCGGGCGATGCGCAGGTAGTCGACCAGGTGCTGCGGGTCGATGTCCCCGTCCGCGTCGACGAAGCCGACCCAGGAGCCCAGCGCGGCGGCGAAGCCCAGGTGCAGCGCCGCGCCCTTGCCCTGGTTCTCCGGGCTGACCACGACCCGCGCCTCGGGGATGTCGGCCAGGCTCTGCTCCGAGCCGTCGGTCGAGCCGTCCGAGACCGCGATGACCTCGAACCGGATCCGCTCGGCGCGCAGGCAGGCGACGAGGCGCTCCACCGTGCGGCGCAGCGCCGGGCCCGGGTTGTAGAACGGCACCACGACGGTCAGCTCGATGGCGACGTTCGCCGGCGACCAGAGCCGGGAAGCGACGTGCACCCGGGCCGGGCGGTCCACAACGGTCTCGGCCGGGACGGTCGAGGCGGGGCGGGAGAGCAGCGTGGCGGTCATGCCGTGTTGTTCGGCGGGTCACCTCAACGCAAGCTCAGGGCATCGTCAACGCCGCGGCAAGGTTGCCGGCCGGTTCCGCCGGCACCCGGACTGCAACTTGGGCGTGCCACCATCAGTTTCGTGATCGTTCCTCGTCCCGGCCGGCCGGGCTCGGTGCTCCTGGCGACAGTGGCGTTCGGTGCGTTGTTCGCGCCCGCGCCCGCACGTGCGGATGGACCGGGCTACGGCGGCGACGCCGATTCCCTGACCGTACGGTGGCAGCCGGCATCCGGCGCCGCCGGCGAGGGCCTGGCCGTGTACGCGGTCGGCTTCCGTGGCGGCTCCGCGGTGAAACTGCGCGTCGGCGCGGCCGGCGAACAGGCCGTGAAGGCGGATCCCTCCGGCGCGCTGCGCATCCTGGTGGTAAAGGCCGCGGGAATCACCGCACGGGCGTCGGAACTGCCGGTGCTCGAGGCCGCGGCCGGACGGCTGTCCGCGGGCACCAGCGTGCTGGCGGTCGGCGAGACCCCGGCCGGTGACCGGCGCACCCTGGTCGGCGCGGTACCGCCCCCGGCCGCGGGTGCCGGGCCGGCCGACGTGGTGCCGTGGGCGGGCAGCCTGGCGGTGGTGGGCGGCGCGGTCCTCTGGTTCCGCCGCCGTACCCCGGGCGTCGAGATGCTGCTGCGCCGGTACCGCCACCCGGCCCGGCACCGGGGCTGAACCGACGATCTGTGGCCCGACACCGGCGCCGGAGGCGCGACCCATGTGGAGGGGCGGTGCGTTGCGCGCCGGAGCTCGACACGCTGCGTTGCTTCGAGCGTGGCGTGTGGAGGGGCGGTGCGTTGCGCGCCGGAGCTCGACACACCCCGTCGCCCCGAGCGTGGCGTGTGGAGTTGCGGCCTGTTGCGCACCTGTACACCACACGCCCTCAACCCGTCGCCTCCGGTACGAGGCCGGCGGCGCCGGCCGCTCAGGGCTCGAAGCGGTACCCGACCCCGCGCAACGTCCGGATGTGGCGCGGCGCGGACGCCGACTCGCCGAGCTTCTTGCGCAGGTTGCCGACGTGCACGTCGATGATGTGGTCGTCGCCGTACCAGTTGTCGCCCCACACGTCCTCGAGCAGCTGCCCTCGGGTGAACGTGCGGCGCGGCGCGGACGACAGCAGGTCCAGGATGCCGAACTCGATCTTGGTGAGTTCCAGCACCTCGCCGTCGAGGGTCACCTCGCGGACGTCCGGGTCGATGCGCAGCGGGCCGAACTCGCGTGGGGGCGTGCCCGCCGCGGTGGCCGGTGTCCGGGGGCGCCGGCGCATCGCCTGGATGCGGGCGGCCAGTTCGCGGGGGGAGAACGGCTTGGTGACGTAGTCGTCGGCGCCGACGGACAGGCCGACGATCTTGTCGAGCTCGTCGGTGCGGCCGGTGACCATCACGATGTACGCGTCGGTGAACTGGCGGATCTGCCGGCACACCTCGATGCCGTCCACGTCCGGCAGGCCCAGGTCCAGGATGGCGAGCTCCGGCCGCTCCTGCTGAGCCTGCTGCACCGCACCCCGGCCGTCGGTGGCCACGACGACGTCGAAGCCCTCCTTCTCGAGCAGATGCCGGCAGAGCAGCATGAACTCGGGTGAGTCCTCGACGACGAGCGCACGCGGTCTGGACACGGCACCTCCCGGTTTCCCCCTCGAACGGCAGCTCGGCACGCCGCTTCCGCGACGGGCTGGCACCGGACCTATCGGTCGCGGCGGGGAGGATCGAAGGTTTCGGTCCGTACCGAAGGTCAGAGAACCGCCGGCGGGAGGATCGGCAGCGGGCCCGGGCGCGCCATGAAGTAGCCCTGCCCGAGCCGGACGCCGAGGCTGCGCAGCTTCTCGTGCTCGGCGACCGTCTCGATGCCCTCGGCGATCAGCAGCGCGCCGATGTCCTCGGCGAAGCCGACCAGGGACCGGGCCAGGGCCATCCGGACCGGGTCGGTGTCGACGCCGCGGGTGAGCGTGATGTCGAGCTTGATGATGTCCGGGCGCAGCTGCAGGATGTGGCTCAGGCTGGCGAAGCCGGCCCCGGCGTCGTCGACCGCGATGAGGATGCCCGCGGCGCGCAGCTCCTCGGTGACCTCGACCAGGGCCGGGTAGTCCAGCACCTGGGTGTGCTCGGTCAGTTCCACCGCGATGCCCCGGGACGCGTGCGCCAGCAGGGTCTCACAGACCTGCCGGGTGAGCAGCGCCTCCACGGACAGGTTGGTGGTGAGCAGGATCCCCGGCGGCAGGTCGTCCAGGTACGCCAGCGCCCGCTCGATGGCGAGCAGTTCCAGTTCGACTCCCACGCCGGCCTCGGTGGCCGCCGCGAACGCGTCCGCGGGACTGGAGAAATGGGCGGCGTGGAAGCGGGCCAGCGCCTCGTACGCCTTCACGGAACCGTCCTCGAGCTGCACCACCGGCTGGAACGTCGGCTGGATCGCCTGCGAGCGAAGGACCTCCCGCAGGTTGTGGATCGCGGGACGGGACACCGTGAGAGTCATACCGCTCAGTTCGGCCCCGACCCTCAAGGTCGACTCAGATCGGCGTCAATATCTCGGCAAGTCCGGCGGCGGCCGTCCCCGGACACGATCTGACCCCGGCACGGGAATCCCGTGCCGGGGTCGGCGGATCGGACGGTGCGCTGCCGCGCGTTGACTCAGACGACCACCACGCCGCGCTCGCGGGCGCGGTGCAGGCATTCGGCCACCTCGTACGGGTCGATCTCGGTGTCGGCGTCGACGTCGACGAAGCCGATCCATTCGCCGCGGGCGGCGGCGAAGCCGCGCTGCAGGGCGGCGCCCCGGTCGCGGATGTCGGGGTCGATGACGACGGAGGTGCAGTAGAGGTCGGCGAGGGTCGCCTGGGAGCCGTCGGTCGACCCACCGGAGACGGCGATCACCTCGAAGGAGATGTTCTGGGCGAAGAGGGTCTCGGTGATCCGCTCCACGGCGTCCCGGAGGCGGTGCCCCGGGTTGTGGAACGGCACGACGACGGTGAACTCGACGACGGAGGGATCCCACCGATGCGAACCCGCCGTGGCGGGGCCCGGAGTGACGGTCGGGGGCACGGCGATCACGTGTGCGATGGTCATGCCCCAAATGTTCGGCCGGCAACCTCAACGCAACCTCAGGCACCCGTCAAGTCAACGGCAAGGGTTTACCGGCACGCCACGGGACCTTCGTCCCTTGGTGTCCGGCACCCGGCACGGTAGGAAGGAGGAATGATCCGAGTCTTTCTGCTCGACGACCACGAGGTCGTCCGCCGTGGCCTGGCCGACCTGCTGCACGCGGCCGGCGACATCGAGGTGGTCGGCGAGTCCGGCTCGGCGCAGGAGGCGGCCCGGCGGATCCCCGCGCTGCGGCCCGACGTCGCGGTGCTGGACGCGCGGCTGCCCGACGGCAACGGCATCGACGTGTGCCGGGACGTGCGCGCCGTGGACTCCACGATCAAGGGCCTGATCCTCACCTCGTACGAGGACGACGAGGCGCTGTTCGCCGCGATCATGGCCGGCGCGTCCGGGTACGTGCTGAAGCAGATCCGCGGCACCGACCTGGTGGACGCGGTTCGCCGGGTGGCGGCCGGTCAGTCGCTGCTCGACCCGGCGGTCACCCAGCGGGTGCTGGAGCGCATCCGCAACGGCGTGGAGCAGCCGCGTGAACTGGCCTCGCTGACCGACCAGGAGCGGCGGATCCTCGAGTACGTGGCGGAGGGGCTGACCAACCGGGAGATCGCCGGCCGGATGTTCCTGGCCGAGAAGACGGTGAAGAACTACGTGTCCAGCCTGCTGGCGAAGCTCGGCCTGGAGCGGCGTACCCAGGCGGCGGTGCTGGCCACCCGCCTGCTCGGCGACCACCCGCACTGACCGGCGGTCAGCGCCCGTCCCGCACCCGGTCCAGGAACAGCTCCGCGCCGCACCGCCGGAACAGCTGCCCGGCGCAGGCCCGTTCCTCCGCCGCGGCCCGCGGGTCGCGGGCGGCGAGCGCGGTCGAGGTGTGCAGGTGCGCCCGGGCCGCCAGGAGGAGGTCGCCGGCCGCCGCGAATCCGGCCGCCGCGACGGCCGACCGGTCCGCGGCCGCGGCGGCGTCCACCGGGCGCAGCGCGTGGGACCGGGCCAGCGCGGCGAGCGCGGCCCGCCGGGGCGTCGGCCAGCCGGCGACCTCGGCCTCGGCCCGGTCGGCCCAGGCGGACGCGTCCGCCACGGCGCCCAGCTCGGCCGCGGCGAGCGCGAGCATCTCGTACCGGGTGCTGCGGTTGTGCGGGCCGGCGATGAACGTGCCGGGATCGCGCAGCAGGTCGGCGCAGGCGGCCGGGTCGCCGGTGTGCAGGTGCACGAAGGCCAGCGCCTCGACCGCGGCGCCGGTGAGGTAGTCGCGGCCGCCGGGGGAGAGCGTGACGGCCTCCCGGGCCAGTCGCCGGGCCAGGTCCAGGTCGCCGCGGAGTCCGGCGCAGGTGCTCTGCCGGGACAGCACCAGCACCAGGAACGGCAGGGTGCCGGCCAGGCCGATGGCGTCGCGGGCGTCGTCCAGGCTGCGGGCCGACTGCGCCAGGTCGCCGTACATCTGGTGCAGGCCGGCGAAGAGCAGGTGGATGCCGTGCACGACGTACATCTGTCCGGTGTCGCGGGCCAGCTGGTGGGCCCGCGTCAGATGCCGGGTGGCGTCGGGTAGCCGCTCGTAGGCGCTCTCCGCGGTGGCCAGCCAGACGGCGGTGTGCAGCCGCTCGTGCAGCTCGCCGTCCGGCATCGCGTCCACGATCGCCGCGGCCTCGGCGGCCAGCCGTGCCGTGCCCGGTCCCCAGCCGCCGGTGATCTGGTCGGTGAGGACGCACTGCACGAGCGCGTCCGCGACCATGCCGCGGGTGCCGGCCCGGCGCGCGGCGGCCAGGGCCTCCCGGGGCCAGTCGGGGTCGCCCGGCCGCGCCGGTTGCAGGTGTTTCGACGCCATGGCCACGGTCAGCGTGGCGGCCGCCCGGCCGTGCGGATCGGCCGGCCGGGCCAGCTCGGCGCGGAGCATGGCATCCGCCTCCCGGTGCCGGCCGAGCATGCGTTCGACGCCCGCGCACGCGCTCACCAGGTCGGCGCGGACCGGGGTGACGTCGGCCGGCAGCAGGTGCAGCAGTTCGTGCAGGGCGGTACGGCTCTCCGCGAGCTGGCCGCTGAGCGCCAGCGCCTGCGCCCGCAGCCGCAGCAGGTCGAGCCGGGCGGCCGGGGCGGCATCGTGCGGGACCAGCCGCAGCGCGGCGCCGAGCCAGTGTGCGGCGACCGCCGGGTTGCTGTGCAGCGTGTCCGACGCGGCCGCGCTCAGCAGGGCGACGGCCGCGTGGTCGCCGCGTTGCGCCGACCTCTCCACGTGCGGCGCCTGCTCGGTGGCCGCCGCGCCGCGCCGCGCCAGGGCGGCGGCGGTGCGCGCGTGGGCGGCGGCCCGCCATCCGGAACCGGCCGTGTCGTACGTGACCCGGCGGACCAGCGGGTGGCGGAACTGGAACAGGTGGGCGCGCGGCACCGGCCGGAGCAGGTCCCGGGCGACCAGCGTGTCGAGCGCCCGGGACACCTCGTCGGCGGGCAGGCCGGCGGTCTCGGCGACCAGCCCGGGCTCGACCAGACCGGCGGACACCGCGGCGGCCCGGGCGACCAGGAGGTCGTTCGCACCCAGCGCCTCCACCTCGGCGGCCAGCGCGTCGCGGACGGCGCCCGGCACGGCGTCCCCGGCCGTCCCGCCCGGGCCGCCATGGTCGCCGCCGCCGGTTCCACCGGTACGGACCAGGGCCTGCAGGTAGAGCGGATTCCCGCCGCTGGCCGCGTAGAGCTGCCGGCGGCGGTCGGCGTCGTAGCCGGCGGGGAGCAGCCTGGCCGCCTCGTCGGGCGGCAGCGGCCCGAGCGTGACGGTCTCCGCGGTGCCGTCCTGGACCGCCCGCCCGAGGTGCTGCCGCAGCAGGCCGGGCAGTTGCCGGGGCCGGTAGGACGCGGCGAGCAGCAGGGCGCCCGGCACGGGATGCCGCAGCAGGTGGCCGAGCAGCTCGGCGGAGCCGTGGTCCGCCCAGTGCAGGTCCTCCAGGATCAGCACCAGGCCGGACCGGCGGGTGAGCGTGCCGAGCAGCGCGCGGACGGCCCGGTGCAGGCGGAAGCGTTCGGCGGCGAGGGACCGCCGGGACGCCGCGGTGGGGCCGGGCCCCGGTACGGGCAGGATCTCGGCGAGCAGCCCGAGATCCTCCGGGCCCAGGTCGCCGAGCAGGTCCGGATCGAGCCCGGCGACGTGGTCCGCCAGTGCGTCGACCACGACGGCGAACGGAACCTGCTGTTCGAACTCGGTGGCCCGCCCGCGCAGGACCGTCCGGCCGCGCCGCTCGGCCGCGGCGGCGAACTCGCTCAGCAACCGCGTCTTGCCGATGCCCGGATCGCCGCCGACCGCCACCACCGTCGGGGACCGCCCGCCGCCGGGTTCCAGCCGGTCGAGCAGGGCGGTCAGCTCGGCGGCCCGGCCGACGAACGGATCCGCGGCGGGTGACCCGGCACCCTCCGCCGCCCGGAGCACCACCGGTCCGCCGGGAGCGGCGAGTGACGGGTCCTGGCGCAGGACCGCCGCCTCGAGGTCCTGCACCGCCGGTCCGGGGTCGATGCCCAGGTCGGCGGCGAGGCGCTGCCGCACGCCGCGCAGGATCGCCAGGGCGTCGGACTGGCGGCCGGTGCGGTACAGCGCCAGCACCAGTTGCGCCTGCACCTGTTCGTCGAAGGGATGCTGCTCGGCCAGCAGGCGCAGCTCGGGCAGCAGCTGGGTGTGCTCGCCGAGCCGGAGGCGGGCGTCGGCCAGCGCCCGCCGGGCCTCCAGCTCCAGCGTGGACAGTCGGCGGGCCTGGTCGGCCAGCCACGGTACGTCCCGGACGTCCTGCAGGGCCTGGCCGCGCCACAGGTCCAGGGCGGCGCGCAGCGCACCGGCCTGCCGTGCCGGATCCGCGGTGTGCAGGCCGCTGCGGATGAGCCGTTCCGCCGCGGCCGCGTCGGTGGCGTCGCCCGGCACGTCCAGCAGGTAGCCGGGCGGCCGGGCCACGATGGCGGACCGGGCGCCGAGCCGCTGCCGCAGGTACGACACGTGGCTCTGCACGGTGTTGCGGCCGGTCCGGTCCGCGCGGTCGCCCCAGACAAGGTCGATCAGGCGCTCGGCACTGACCGTACGCCCGGCGTTGAGGGCCAGGACGGACAGGATCGCCTTGCGCCGGAGGCCGGGCACCGGCCGGTGTTCGCCGCCGACCAGCACGTCGACCGTGCCGAGCAGCCGGACCTGCATGCGGAACCCTTCGGATCGGCGGTTTCAGCGGCGTTTCAGCGCGGCTTGCGCGCGCCCTCGCATGCTTTTCGCTGTCACCGTACACAGTGCACTCGAAGGGGGACTTCGGATGAGGATCCGTACCGTACTGACCGGCCTCGCGATGACGGCCGGGATGATGCTCGCGGGCGCCGGGCCGGCGGCTGCCGTGGCCGGGCCGTCCGCGGCGGCCGACGGCATCGGCACCTACCGCATCACGTTCGCCACCGGCGACCTTGACAACGCCGACACCGACGACGCGGTCCGGGTGACCTTCGTCGGCACCACGGGTTCGGTGGACAAGCGGATCGAG
Organism: Jidongwangia harbinensis; assembly: GCF_020216025.1. Lineage (GTDB taxonomy): Bacteria > Actinomycetota > Actinomycetes > Mycobacteriales > Micromonosporaceae > Actinoplanes > Actinoplanes harbinensis. The sequence goes on from NZ_JAIWNC010000009.1 coordinate 87,867, forward strand.
CGGGACTTCCGCCGCGGGGAGGTCTACACCTACGGCCCGTTCACCTCCCCGAACGCCGGCACGATCAGCCAGGTGTACGTCACCAAGAGCAACGAGGAGCGCGATGCCTGGTACCTGAACTACGTGCAGCTCCACGAACAGGGCACGGGCTGGCTGTTCCACTGCGAGGCCGACGTCTGGTTCCCGCAGACCGGGCCGAAGCGGCTGTTCTCCTGCGTCAAGGCGTAACCGGGTGCCGACCGGGGGCGCGGGCGGTGGCCCGCGCCCCCGGCGGCCCCGCCACCCCACTAACCGAGGATGTCCCGATGAGAATCTGCGCCGCCCTGCTCGCCGTCGCCCTGTCCGGGGCGGTGCCGGCACCGGCATCCGCGACGGTCCGCGCCGCCGGGGAACCGGTGATTCTGGTCCACGGCTGGGCCGGGTCGCCGTCGGCCATGCTGGCCCTGCGGGACGCGTTCGCCGCGGCCGGGCACCCGGCGTACCCGATCGACCTGCCGGGGGAGGAGAACGTGGCGAACGCCCAGGCGATCGCCGGCCTGGTGGCCGAGGTGACCGCGGCCACCGGGCAACCGCGGGTGCACCTCGTCGCGCACAGCATGGGCGGGCTGTCCGCCCGCTACTATCTCAAGCGGCTCGGCGGGACTCCGACGGTGCGGACGTACGTCTCGATGGGCACCGCCCAGTACGGCTACCTGCCGGCGTGCCTGCTCGGCCCGGCCGAGGGCGGTCAGATGTGCCCGGGCAGCGACTTCCTGCGCGACCTGAACGAGGGCGACGACACGCCCGGCGACGTCGCCTACGCCACGTTCCGCAGCGCCCAGGAGAACGCCCGCAACGTGCGCCTCGACGGCGGCGCCTGTCACCTGGTGATCCCCGGCGTCGGACACGCCGACCAGCCGGCCGCGCCGGCGTTCGTCGAGGCGGCGCTGAGCACGGCGGCCGGCCGGTGCCCGGGAACGTTCGTCGACACCCCGCCGGGCTGAGTCCGCCGGCGGTGCGGTCCCGCGGAAATCGCCGGTGAATCGCCGGTCGTCAGCCTGTTTCGCCGGTCGCCGGCACGCCACTCTGGTGTGGCCTGCATCGGGGGCGGTCGGAAGCGGGGGCTAGCCGACCGGCAGGCGCGGCATGGCGCGGCGGTCCTGGCGGGGACCGCCCGCCGCGGCTCAGTCCCGCCGCGGCTGCCGAGACACCAGGTGGCCGCCGAGGTTCGGCTGATCGGTCGGCGCCAGCACCAGGTCCGCCTGGGTGCGCGCGTCGGCCGCGGCGCCGGGGTCGCCCGCGGCGTCGTGCATCTCGGCCAGGTGCCGCAGCGTCTCGGCCTCCGAGTACCGGTCGCCCAGCACCCGGAACACCTCGCGGGCCTGGAGGTGGCACTCCAGCGCGCGGCGGTGGTCGCCCATCCCGCCGTACGCCCGGCCCAGCGTGTCCAGCGCGGTGGCCTCGCCGTGCCGGCTGCCGACCCGGCGGAACAGCTCGATCGCCCGGGTCGCCTGGTCGCGGGCGGCGCCGGTGTCGCCGGTCAGCGTGTGGCACCAGGCGATGCTGTTCAGCGACTCGGCCGCGCCGTCCAGCTGGTCCGCCTCCTCGAACAGGTCGACGGCCCGTCGCAGTTCGGCGATCGCCTCGTCCTGCCGCCCCTGCTGCTGCGCCGCGTACCCCAGACCGAGGTGGGCCCGCGCCCGGCCGACCACGTCGCCGAGCGCGACCGCCTGCTCGAGTGCGATCCGCACATGCGCGCGGCCCTCGTCGATGCGCCGCAACCGGAAGAACGCCCGGGCCAGTCCGCGGTGGGCATGCATCTGCCCGGCCACGTCGCCGGACCGGGTCGCCGCCGTCAGGGCGGTCTGGTGCGCCCCGTGCAGATCGAACCAGTGTCCGCGGCGCTGCAGCGGGGTGGTCATCGACCAGGCCAGCCGCCACGCCCGGTCTTCGAACCCCTCGGCGGCGGCCATCCGGATCAGCGCCAGCAGGGTGGTGCGTTCGGCGTCGAACCAGGCGATGGCGGCCGCCTCGTCGAGGCCGTCCGGCACGTCCGGTGGCTTGCCGTCGAGCGGTTCCCGGCGCGGTTCGAGCACGTACGCCGCGGTCGCCGCCTGGTTCAGGTGCAGGTCGAGCAGGCGCTGCCGGGCGGCGCGCCGCTCCTCCGGCGGATCGGTGCGGGCGACCAGGTCGGCCGCGTACGCGCGCAGCAGGTCGTGCATGGCGTACCGGCCGGTGGACCGTTCCGCCAGCAACTGGGTCCGGGTCAGCTCGGCCAGCAGGTCGTCGACCGGCACGCCGAACAGCGCGGCCGCGGCCTCGGCCGTGACGTCCGGGCCGGCGTGCAGGCCGAGCAGCCGGAACAGCCGGGCGGCGGCGGACGACAGGATCCGGTACGACCAGGAGAACACGCTGCGCAGGTCGGTGTGCTCGTCGTCGCTGGCGAACGCGGCCATCGGGGTGGCGGCCAGTTCACCGGCCACACTCGGCACGGCCAGCCGTGGTTCGCAGACCAGGCGCCCGGCCACCACGGCCAGCGCGAGCGGCAGCCGCTGGCACTTGTCCACGATCGCCCGGACCGCGGCCGGGTGGCCGGCCAGCCGGGCCGCGCCGACCCGCAGGCTGAGCAGCTGGGTGGCCTCCTCCGGGGTGAACAGGTCCAGGTCCACCGGGTGGGCGCCGTCCGTGACCACCAGCCCGCGCAGGGGGTTGCGGCTGGTCACCAGGACCACGCAGCCGGACGCGGCGGGCAGCAGCGGGCGTACCTGGGCGGCGTCGCGCACGTTGTCCAGCAGGACCAGCACCCGTTTGCCGGCCAGGACGCTGCGGTAGAGGCTGAACTGGGCGTCCGAGTCGCCGGGTACGGCGTCCGGCGGCAGGCCCAGCGCGTCGAGGAATCCGCGCACCGCCTCCTGCGGTGCCACCGGCGCGTCCGGCCCGTACCCCCGCATGTTGAGGTAGAGCTGGCCGTCCGGGAACCGGGCGGCGGAGCGGTGCGCCCAGTGCACCGCCAGGCAGGTCTTCCCGACGCCGGGCGGGCCGGTCACGGTCCACACGGTGGCGGCGCCGGACGCGGCCGGGCCGCCCGCGCCGAGCCGGCCGAGTTCGGTGTCGCGCCCGACGAAGACGGTGGTGTCCGCGGGCAGTTGCGCGGGCCGGGGCCGGGCGGCGAGCGGTGCCACCGGCGTGGCCGGGCCGGAGCCGTCGACGAACCGGGCGCGGTCCGGGCCGTCCAGCCCGAGCGCGTCGGCGAGCCGGCGTACGGTCGCGGGCCGGGGCCGCTGGATGCGGCCGGTCTCCAGGTCGCGGATGTTGCGCACGCTGACCGCCGACCGGTGTGCCAGTTCCTCCTGGGTGAGCCCGCTCCGGCGCCGGTGCGACCGCAGCAGCTCACTGAACATCCCGTCGCGCCTCCGTACCGTCGCCTGATGGAGTGACCATGGTGCCCGGTGCGTCCGCGGACGAGAAGCGATGTGCCGTCACCGTCACACCGTTCACGGTAGAGCGCTTCCCGGTGATCCCCTCGGCACCCCGGAGACATGCCTCGCAGGTCACAGGGAAGCGCTCTACCGTCGGCGGCTTCTATCACCACGTCAAGTATGTCGATGTCTGCTTGACCCGATTCGTGCTGCGGGTTTGGCCGAGCGGCGGGTAGGAGGCCGTAATTGCCCGAAAGTCCACCGTCCTCGTGTCCCTACGTGCATCCGGCCGTCAGGGTCCGGTGCGGCGCGGGCCGACGGAACGCACGGTGGCGTCCGCCGGCAATCGCGGCGTGGGAGGCTGCGGCACGGCACCCGGGTCGGCCGCGGCGAACCGCAGCACCAGGTACGGGCGGCCCGGCCGGCCCAGCAACCGTCGTACCGCCTCGCGCGCCGTGACCACCTCGATCACCGCGCTCAGCGGGAGCACGGCGACGTCGAGCGCGGTGGCGGTGAGCCAGGCCGCGGAGAGCGCCTCGCCGGCCCGTAGCCAGTCCGCGCGGTCGTTCCCGGTCCCGTACAGCACGGCGAAAACGGCATTGCCGGTCCCTCCCGGTGGTGGGCCGGCCTCGCCCGGTGGTGGGCCGGCCTCGCCCGGTGGTGGGCCGGCCTCGCCCAGGGGTGGGGCGGCGTCCGGTTGGGCGCCTGCGGGGATGCCGCCGGCCCACCGGCCGCGGTCCTCGGCGGTGCCCTGGGCCCGGGCGGCGTCGTCGAACGCGGCGGCCAGCGCGCAGTTCTGTTCCGGCCGCAGCGGGCGCAGCTCGGCGCCGTGCCGGCGGGCGGCCAGCACGATCGGCCGGAGCCGGTGCACGTCCAGCGGCGTCCGCGGCATCGGGCGCCGGTCGGTGCGGCGGCGCGCGGCGGCCGCGACCCTGCGCGCGGTGGCCGGATCGGCCGGAATCCGCCGGGCCAGTTCGAGCCGGGCCAGGTGGTCCGGCCGGCGGTAGTCGGGCAGCCGCCGCACGGTCGCGCGCCAGCCGTCCGCGGCCAGCCGCGCGACCGCATGGTGCAGGGCCGTCCCGCAGCTCAGCACCGCGAGACCGGCGAGCGGATCGGCCCGGTCGCGGACCCGCTCCCGCGCCAGCATCAGATCGAGTACCGGCCCGGCGACCTGCCACTCCCACGGCTGGCTGTTGTGGATCGACGGTGCCGCGCCGGCGAACACGGCGGCGGCGTGCAGCAGCCGGGCCGGATACCGGCCCGGGACCGGTGCGTCGGACGGCATGGCGGCTCCTTCCGGGAGTCCGGCTCCGTACGCCGGGCGGCCGCGTCGATACCCGGTCCACGTTCGCCCGCCGGTCGGTCCTCCCGCCAGGGCCGAACGTCCCGCCTGGGCGACATCCACCCGGAAGGGGATCCGGGTGCGCTTTCCGGTCGGCCCTCCGGGGTCACCGAAGCGGCTGGCCGGACCGGCTGGGCCTGCACCGCGGACCTGGCCGGCCGCGCCGCGTCACGGCAGCGACCACCGCTGGTTCCCGCCACCGCCGCACGCCGCGACCCGGACCGCCACCCCGGAGCGGACGCCTCCGGACGGATCGGTCAGGCACCGGCCGGCCGCCGCGTTGACCAGCGTCCCGTCCGCCCTGGCCCGCCACCGCGCGGTGGTCCGGCCGTCGCACTTGACGATGTGCACCCCGTCGTCCCCGCCCACGTTGGCGCACCTGCCGAGCACCTGCAGCGCGCCGTCCGGGGTGAACGTCCAGACCTGCGCCACCGAGCGGTTGCACTCGTACACCTGCACACGGGCGCCGTCGGACGCGACGCCGCCGGCCAGGTCCAGGCAGAGCCGGCCGCCGGCGGTGGCGATCCGGCCGGCCTGGTCGCCGGCCGGCGGCGCGGCGAACTCCACGGTCGGCGCGGACGACACCCGGGTGGGCCCGGTGCCGGCGTCTACCGGCGACCGGGACGCCCTCGGCGCGGTGGCGGGGCCGCTGGTCTCCGCGGTGGTCGTCGGCCGGGTCGTGGTGGCCGAGGTGGCGGTGGTGCGCGGGCCGGTCGGGTCGCCGTCCGGCGCGGTGCCGTCGGTGGTGGCCGGCGGCGGGGCCGGGGTGGGCAGCGGCGGGAGGGCGCCGGTGGGGATGGGCACCGCGCGGTCGCGGTCGGGCAGCACCGCGGACAGGCCGGCGGCGCCCAGGGCGATCATCGCGGCCGCGGCGACGCCCGCCAGGATCAGGGTGCGGCGGGTACGTCCGGCCCGGTGCCGGGCGACGGGTGTGGCGGGCGTCACCGGAACGGAGGTCGTGTCCGGTGCCGGGTCCGGGGTGTCCGCGGGGGCGGGCCAGGTGGGCGCCGCGGTGACGCCCGGGGTGCCGCGGTCCGGGTCCAGGAACGGCCGGACCAGCAGCGGGTCGGCGTCGCCGGAGCCGGGGCCCCGGAGCTGCCCACCGTCGTCTGCCATCTCGCCCGCCGCCCGTCACCGTCGTCGATCGGCTGCCCAACCTACCCGTAGATCCGCCCCGTCGTGACCCGCCGAGGTCGCGGTGCGCGAGGATGAGTAGGTGACCGACGAGAATGGGTGGCTCCGTCTGCTGGCCGAGAAACCGGGCCATTCCCAGTGGTACGTCGACCGGTTCCGCCGGATGGCCCGGGACGGCGCCGATCTCGCGGGGGAGGCCCGGCTGGTCGACGCGATGGTGCCGCGCGGCGCCCGGATCCTGGACGCGGGGTGCGGCACCGGCCGGGTGGGCGGGGCGCTGGCCGGAATGGGTCACGACGTCACCGGCGTGGATCTGGACCCGCGGCTGGTCGAGGCCGCCCGGGAGGACCATCCGGGCTGTCGCTGGCTGGTCGGTGACCTGTCCGATCTCGATCTGCCGGAGAAGGACTTCGACGCGGTGGTGTGCGCCGGCAACGTGATGGCCTTCGCGGCGCCGGACAGCCGGGTGACCATCCTCGGCCGGATGCGCGCCCACCTGGGCGACGGCGGCCGGGCCGCGATCGGGTTCGGCGCCGGCCGGGGCTACCCGTTCGGCGACTTCCGGGCCGACGCGGAGACCGCCGGGCTGGCACCGGACCTGCTCCTGTCCACCTGGGACCTGCGACCGTTCACCGACTCGTCGGAGTTTCTGGTCGCGCTGCTACGCCCGGCCTGACGTCCCGGCCCGCCGTGCCGGCCGGCCGGGACGGCCACCAGAACCGGTCGCCGAGCAGCGTGGCCAGCGCGGGCACCAGGACGGTGCGCACCAGCAACGTGTCCAGCAGCACGCCGAGCCCCACGATCACCCCGATCTGGGTGAGCGTGATGATCGGCAGCACGCCGAGCACCGCGAACACCGCGGCCAGCAGCACGCCGGCGCTGGTGATCACGGCGCCGGTGGCGGCCAGCGCCCGGACCATGCCCTCCCGGGTGCCCCGGGTGCCGGCCTCCTCGCGGGCGCGGGTGACCAGGAAGATGTTGTAGTCCACGCCGAGCGCGACCAGGAACAGGAACGCGTACAGCGGCACCTGGTTGTCCAGCGCCGGATAGTCCAGCACGGTGCGGAACAGCCACGCGCCGGCGCCCAGGGCGGCGGCGAAACTGGCGATCACGGTGGTGATCAGCAGCACGGCCGCGGTGACCGCGCGTAGCAGGACGCCGAGCACGAGCAGCACCACCAGCAGGATCACCGGCACCACCACCCGCAGGTCGCGGCGGGACGCGTCCCGGATGTCCAGCTCGGTGGCGACGCTGCCGCCGACCAGCGCCTGCTGGCCGTAGACATTGGCACGCAGCGTACGGATGGTCCGGTAGCTCTCCGCGGTGGCCGGCGCCGCGGTCAGCGTGGCGTCGATCCGGACGACGGTGGCGGTGCGTTCCGCGATCCGGGCCTGCGCGACGCCAGGCGTGGCGGCGGTGGCGGCGAGCACCTGGTCGGCCCGGGCGGGCGTGCTGAGCACCACCGCGGGTTCGGCGGCACCGGCCGGGAAGTACCGGCTCAGCGTGGTCAGGCCGTCGACCGATTCCGCCTGGACCCGGAACTGTTCGGTCTGCGACAGCCCCAGCCGGGTGCCCAGGCCCCCGGTGGCCAGCACCGCCAGCACCAGCACCGACAGCACGGTGACCAGCCCGGGCCGGCGGGCCACGCCGCGGCCGACGCGCGCCCAGATCCCGGTCTCGGCCGCTTCGGTGTCCGTCCCGGCGCGCGGGACGAACGGCCAGAACAGGCCGCGGCCGCAGACCACCAGCGCGGCCGGCAGCACCAGGAGCGCGAACAGGGCGGCCACGCCGATGCCGAGCGCCGCGGTGACGCCCAGCGCCACGGTGTCGCCGAGCGTGGCCAGCATCAGCGTGAGCAGGCTGAGCACGACCGTGGCCGCACTGGCCGCGACGGCCGGACCGGCTCCGCGCAACGCCCGGCGCATCGCCTCCCGGCGGTCGGGGTGGCGGCGCAGTTCCTCCCGGTACCGGGAGATGAGCAGCAGGGCGTAGTTGGTGCCCGCGCCGAACACCAGCACCGTGACGATGCCGACGGTGGAGTCGCCGATCACCAGGCCGGTGTGCCGGGACAGCAGCGCGACCAGGCTGCTGGCGATGCGGTCGGCGATGCCGACCACGGCGAGCGGCACCAGCCAGAGGATGGGACTGCGGTACGTGATCAGCAGCAGCACCGTGACCACCACGACGGTGACCAGGAGCAGGTTGGTGTTCGCGCCGGTGAAGCTGTCCGCGATGTCGGCGGCGAACCCGGCACCGCCGGTGACCTGCGCACTCAGCCCGGCGGGCAGGCCGGCGCGGGCGGTTTCGCGCAGTTGCCGTACCGCCTCGATGCGCTGCTCGGCGGGGGCGTCCGCGGGTAGCGGCACGGTGACCAGGGCGGCCTGCCGCTGGTCCGAGAAGATCACCGGGGCGGGGGAGCGGAACGCGGCCCGGTCCGCCTCGACGGCCGCGACGTCCGCGCCGGTCAGCGCCTGCCCGTCCCGGGCGTAGACCACCAGGGCCGTGCTGGTCTGCGCGGACGGCAGCCCACGCTGCAGGTCGGCGGCCCGGGCCGACCCGGCGTCGGCGGGCAGCGTGGCGGTGGCCTGGTTCGAGGTGCGGACGTCGCCCGCGGTCGCGATGATCCCGCCGCCGACGAGCAGAGCGACGATCAGAACCACCCAGGCACCGATCCGGCCGGTCACCACAAGAAACCTCCACGGCGATATATCTCGACCATCGAGAGTCTCCACGGTACAGCGCGAATCTGCAACACTGGCCGCGGAGGTGACGGTGACGGTGGCGGTGTATCCGGCGCAGGACTCGGAACGGCAGCGGATCCGCAGGCGGCTCGTCGACCTGCTGCGGACCTACAGCGTGGAGGCCCAGCAGGTGGGGCACGCGTTCGCCCAGCGGCACGGCCTGCACCCCACCGACCTGCAGGCGCTCATCGCGGTACTGCACGCCGAGGGCCGCGGCGACCCGCTCACGCCCGGACGGCTCGGCGCCGCCATCGGCCTGTCCTCCGGCGCCACCACGGCCGCCGTCGACCGCCTGGAACGTTCCGGGCACCTGCGCCGCACCCGGGAGAGCGCCGACCGGCGCGTCGTGCACCTGCGGTACGGCGAACCCGGCCGGGCGCTCGCGCACGAGTTCTTCGGCCCGCTGGGCGCACGCGGCGACGCCGTGATGGACCGGTTCACCGACGCCGAACTCGACACCGTGCACCGCTTCCTGCAGGGCATGACGGACGCGCTCACGGCCCACCACCACGAGGTACGCGCCGGCGCACGTGTGGACGCCGGCCGCGCGGGTAACCGGACAGCCATGACCGATCAACCCACCGCCGAGACCCCGGAACCGGACGAGGCCGAGTCGCCCGAGCTCCCGGCCGGCGAGGACGTGCGCCCGGGCCCCGAGCAGACCGACGAGCCGAAGGCCGGTGCCACCGAACCCGCCGACTGATCCGCACAGGTCCTGATCACCCGGGACCAAGGTCCTGAAGATCACGACAAGCCTTCTTCCCCGCCCGATCGGTCCGTATGAAGGACACGGACACGACGACGGAGAAGGTGAACCATGCGTACCAGGATGATGCGCGGCGCGGCGGTGCTCGGTGCGGCGGCGGTGGCGCTGCTGGCAACCGCGACCCCGGCCTTGGCCCACGAGAAGTGGTTCGTGCCGGACCCGGCCGGCTACGCCGCCGACTGGACGTTCCTGGCCCGGCCGGTCACCCTGGCGCTGGTGCTCGCCGTGGTGGTGGCGGCGGTGGTCTGGCGGTACGTCGCGGTGCGGCTGCTGCCCACCCCGGAACTGCCCGCCCTGAGCTTCGCCGGCCGCCTGGTGCCGTACGTACCCCGCCTGCTCGCCCTCCACCTCGGCGTGTCGTTGCTGGCCGCGGCCGTCTCCGGGCACTTCCTCACCCACGACCTCGACGTCGAGCACCTGGCCGGCGGCGGCGCCGTGCTGCTGCTCGAAGGCGCCCTGGGCGTCTGGTTCATCACCGGCGTCCGGCTGCGCCCGGCGGCCGTCGCGCTGGCCCTGGCCGGTCCGCTGGCGTTGCTGGTCACCGGCCCGGTCGGCCTGCTGTCCGCGATGGACCTGCTGGGCGTGGCGGTCTTCCTGGCCTTCGTACCGCCGTCGGACGCCCCGTTCGGGCGGGTCGAGCCGGACCCCGCGGTGCTGCGGCGGGCGCTGCTCGCGCTGCGGCTCGGCGCCGGCGGCGCGCTGATCACCCTGGCGTTCGCGGAGAAGCTGGCCAACCCGGCGCTGGCCCGCGAGACGGTCCGGCTGTTCCCGCAGCTCGACGTGTTCGCCCTGGTCGGCATCGACCTGCCGGCCGACCACTTCGTCGCGGTCGCCGGCGCCACCGAGCTGCTCTTCGGCCTGCTGGTCATCTCCGGTGCGCTGCCCCAGGTCGCGGTGCTCGTGGCGGGCATCCCGTTCAACGCCACGCTGCTGCTGTTCGGCGGCACGGAGCTGCTCGGTCACCTGCCCGTCTACGGCGTCTTCCTGACCCTGCTGGCGTACGGCTCGAACCGGGAGACCGCGGCACTGGTCCGCTGGCTCCCGCCGGTACGCCGGCTGCTGCGCCGCCCGGCGCTGGTCGCCTGACCCCGGCGGCGGCGTGCCCCGGCGCGGCCCGCCGTTAACCTCCCGGGCCGGTCCGCCTCGCGTCGCAGGTGGTGCCGGGACCGCCGACGCCCGTCCCGGTCCCGGTCATCCGGCGTTCCGATTCCATCGGCGCGAGGTTAAGCGACCGGAGTCGATGTGTTGAGTCGCCGGTCACCGCGGCGCCGGAAACGCCCGGTCCGCCATTCACACGCGCCGCCCAGGCTGAGCCACCATGACGAGGCTCAATCGACGCACGTTCGTACTCGGCGGGATGGTCACCGCCGGAGCCGTGGTCCTCCCGTCGACCCGCGCCGCGGCCGCGGCGCCCTATCCGTTCAAACTCGGTGTCGCCTCGGGCGAACCGGCCGCCGACAGTGTGGTGCTGTGGACCCGGCTGGCGCCCTTCCCGCTCAACGCCGACGGTCTGGGCGGCATGCCGAACGCCGACGTCGCCGTGGATTGGCAGGTGTCCACGTCGGACCGGTTCGGCACGCTGGTCGCTTCCGGCACCGCGACCGCCCGGTACGCCGACGCCCACACGGTGCACGTGGTGGCCGGCGGGCTGAACCCGGACGCCGAGTACTACTACCGTTTCCGGGCGCAGGGGCACCTGTCCGCGGTGGGCCGGACCCGTACCGCCCCGGTCTCCGGCGCCGCCGGCCGGGACCTGCGGATGGCGTTCGCCTCCTGCGCACACTACGAGTCCGGCTACTTCACCGCGTACCGGCGGATGGCCGAGGACCGCCCGGATCTGGTCCTGCACCTCGGCGACTACCTCTACGAGGACGCGGCCACCGCCGGGTCGGTCCGCGAGCACGCCGGCGGCGAGACCGTCTCGCTGGCCGACTACCGGCGCCGGCACGCGCAGTACAAGGCGGATCCGGACCTGCAGGCGGCGCACGCGGTGGCGCCCTGGCTGGTGGTGCCGGACGACCACGAGGTGGAGAACAACTACGCCGGCACGCTGCGGTCCGGCAACAGCCCGTCGCTGACCGCCGCCCAGTGGACCGCCCGCCGCACCGCCGCCTACCGCGCCTACTACGAGCACATGCCGCTGCGCCCGGCCGCCGCACCGTCCGGCGGCCGTCTCGGCCTGTACCGGCGGGTCCGCTGGGGACAGCTCGCCACGTTCCACATGCTCGACACCCGGCAGTTCCGCGACGACCAGGCCTGCGGCGACGGCTGGCAGGTCTGTGCCGCCGCGGACGCCGCCAACCGCACCCTGACCGGCGCGGCGCAGGAGGCGTGGCTGCTGGACGGGCTGGCGCAGCGCGCCGCCACCTGGGACGTGCTGGGCCAGCAGGTGTTCTTCGCCCGCCAGCTGAACAGCGCCGGGGCGGCCAACATGGACGCCTGGGACGGCTACCGCGCGGCCCGGTCCCGGATCCAGCAGGGGTGGCGCGACCGCGGGGTGCGCAATCCGCTGGTGCTGACCGGTGACGTGCACCAGGGCTGGGCGAACGATCTCAAGGCCGACTACGCCAACCCGAACTCCGCCACCGTCGGCACCGAACTGGTCTGCACCTCGATCGCCTCCGGCGGCGACGGGTCGGCGACCACCACGGTCCCGAACCGGGCCACCAACCCGCACTCGCGGTTCTACTCGGAGCGGCGCGGTTACACGCTCACCACGTTCAGCCGGACCCAGGTACGCGCCGACTTCCGGGTCGTGCCGTACGTCCGGGAGCACGGCGCGGCGGTCTCCACGGCCGCGTCGTTCGTCATCCTCGACGGCCGCCCCGGCGTCCAGACCAGCTAGGAGCGACCATGTCAGCCGGAACGTCGATGATCACCGCGGTCGCCCTGGCCGCGACCCCGGTCACCTGGGTCACCGCGAACAGCGTCGCCACCGGCGACCAGGACGGTCCCGCCGTCGCCGCCAACCGCACCGGGCACGTCGCCGTGGTGTGGCAGGACGACCGGGACGGCACCGCACCGGGCGACGACACCCATTCGGAGATCTATCTGCGGCTGTTCCGCAACGGCGCGCCGGTGCACGAGCGGAAGCTGTCCGCGGGCGGCACCGGCGGCGCGAAGTGGCGGCACGTCACCCCGGACGTCGGACTGGACGACCGGGGCAACGCGGTGGTGGTGTGGGCCGACGACCCGGACGGCAACGGCGTCTTCAACGTGCCGTACCGGGTGGTGTCGCCGACCGGCGCCGTGCTCGCCTCCGGGCGGGCGAACGCGGACAGCGCGGGCAACCAGATCCGGCCCCGGGTCGCGGTCGACCCCGACGGCACCCCGGGCGACGCCGCCGCGGTCGCCTTCACGGTGGTCTGGGAAGACGTCCAGGGCACCGCGCTGCGGGTCAGGGCCGCCGGGTGGACCGGTGCCACCCGCAAGGTGTACGAGGTGACGGCGAGCCAGACGACCGGCGCGCATCAGCGTCCCGACGTCGGTGTCTCGGCCGCCGGTGACGCCACCGTGGTCTGGGAGGAGGACGCCGGCGGCGACGGTTCCGACGACATCGGCCTCACCCGGCTGGCCCGCGCGAACGGCGCGGTGACGCTGAGCCGCCGGACCGGCAACGCCATCGCCGGCGGTACGCAGGGACGCCCGGCCGTCGCGGTCAACGTCGCCGGGGACGCCGTGCTGGCCTGGGAGTCCGGCCACCCCGGCGGCGCCGGGGTGTGGGCCCGGTCGTTCACCGCCGCCGGTACGGCCCGGCACGCCGAGGTGCCGGTCTCCACCGGCGCCGGGGCGCGGCAGCCGTCGGCCGGCCTGGACGACCAGGGCGAGGCGGTGGTCGGCTGGACCGTCGCCGGGGCGGACGGGTGGGTCCGCGGCCTGAACCCGGACGGCAGTGGCACCGGGCGGCTGCCCGCGCAGCTGACCGCCCGCAACGCCGCCGGCCGCCAGGACGAGCTGGTGGTCGCGGTGTCGCCGTGGGGCGAGATCGCGGTCGGCTACACCGACGACGCCGACGGCAACCTGATGGACCAGGTGGTGCTCGGTGTGGGCGCCACCAACGACGCGGCCACCGGTACCGCCCTGACCGACCCCGCGCTGCTGGTCTGAGGACCGGTCAGCGGACCGGGCCGATCGCGGCCGGCCCGGCGGTGAGCTGGAACTCCCGCCGGGCCTCCGCCACGGTGACCAGGGCCCGCACCAGCGGCAGGGCCCGTTCCGCGGCCTCCCGGCCGGCCTGGATGAACTCGGCGATCCGGGACAGCTCCCAGAACGCGTACGCGTCCACCTCGGGCGACAGCACCAGGTCCGCGTCGCGTTCCAGCCGGTCGATGCCGCCGGGCTGCAACGTGCCGGTGGCCACCAGGATCTGCAGCAGGGTCCGGGGACGCCGCCGCGGCAGCGGGCCGGAAACGTCCACCGCCACCACGATGTCGGCGCCCAGTTCGCGCGCCAGCCCGGCCGGCACCATGTCCGCCAGGCCGCCGTCCACCAGCACCATCCCGTCCCGGTCGACCGGCGGGAACACTCCCGGGATCGCGGAGCTGGCCAGCACGGCGGTGGACACCGGCCCGTCCCGGAGCACGACCCGGCGCCCGGTGGTCAGGTCGCAGGCGATCGCGGCGAACGCCAGGTTCAGCGCGTCGAACCTCCGGGCGTCCAGCGCGTCGTCCAGGAACCGGGCCAGCCGGGCGGTGTCGAACAGCGCGCGCCGGCTCATCGCCGGGCGGACCAGCTTCTTCCAGTGCAGCGACGCCGCCAGCGCGGTGATGTCGGTGGTACTCATCCCGGCCGCGTAGAGCGCGCCGACCAGGGCCCCGGCGCTGGAGCCGGTGACCACCGCGGGCACGATGCCGGCCCGGTGGAAGACGTCCAGCACGCCGATGTGCGCGGCGCCCCGGACGGCGCCGCCGCCCAGTGCCAGGCCGATCCGGATCGGTGCGGCGGGCGGTGGCGCGGCCCGGTGCGGGCCGGTGTCCGGCTGCGATGTCGGTTCCATCCGGACAGCCTCCGTCGGCGCGGTCCCCGGCCACAAGCCGACCCGGTGGCACGGTCGCGGTGAACCGAAACCGCTGACCCGCTGTGAACTCTCGAAAGCACCGCGTAAACAGCGGCAGCGCCGACGACAGTGGGGACCGACATGACGAGCATGCTGGAGCAGCGCACGACCGGCACCGCCAAGCCGCCGTCCTGGTGGGAGCGGCAGGGTGACCTGATCATGCGGCGGCCGTTCAACGAGTGGACGTTCACGCACATGAACTGGCTGATGCCGGCCGAGCGGGTGGCCCGGGGCGGCGGGTACCGGCCGTTGCCGGCCGACCCGCGGGCGCTGGACCTGACGTACCGGGTGGACGGCCGCGAGTACACCGTGGCCGACCTGCACCGGCGCACCTTCACCACCGCGTTCGTGGTGCTGCACCGCGGGGCGGTGGTGCACGAGTCGTACCCGGGCGCCTGCGCCGGGCCGCGGTCCCGGATGCAGTTGTTCTCGGTCTCCAAGTCGGTGACCTCGATGCTGTTCGGCATCGCCCTGGCCGAGGGCGCGATCGGCGACGTCGGGGACCGGGTGACCGACTACCGGCCGGACTTCCGGGGCACCGCGTACCACGACACCACGCTCGCCGAACTGCTCGACATGACCAGCGGCGTGGGCGACCTCGAGGTGTGGGACACACCGGACAGCGGCATCAAGCGGTTCGAGCGGGCCGTCCTGGGCGGCGGGGACGTCGCCGCCGTGGTCCGCGCCGCGCCGCGCACCGCGCCGGCCGGGGAACGCTTCAACTACTCCACCTTCGACGCCCAGATCCTCGGCTGGGTGATCGAGGCGGCGACCGGTAAGACCCTGGCCCGGTACGCCGCCGAGCGCCTGTGGAGCCGGATCGGCGCGGACCACGACGCGTACTACTGGCTGACCCGGGCCCGGCCGCGCACCGCGCTGGGCGCCGGTTCGTTCAACGCGACCGCCCGGGACCTGGCCCGGCTCGGCCTGCTGATGGCCCGGGACGGGGTGGTCGCGGACCGCCAGGTGGTACCGCGCGACTGGGTCCGGCGCAGCCGCGGCAGCGACCTGCCGCAGCTGCGGGTCGGTGCGCTCGGGCCGAGCGGATACCCGCACTACGGGTACGCGAACCAGTGGTGGACGCTGGGCGACGGTGCCTTCACCGGGGTCGGGGTGCACGGGCAGTACCTGTTTGTCGATCCGGCCGCCGACGTGGTGATCGTCAAGTGCAGTGCCTGGCCCACCCAGGACGACGAGGCACGCGACACCGAGACCGTCACCGCACTGCGCCGGATCGCCGATCACCTCGCCGGCCGGAACGCGCCGGCCCGGACGACTACCATGTGAGCAGCGGGCAACGCCGGAAAATCCTCTCGATCAGGCCGGATATCCGCAGACCGCGGGGAACCGGGCACCGAATTGCCTATGCTCGGGGTGAACCGGTACGACCGCCGGTGAAACGGGGGCGCAGGGAGTGACGCGCGTATGACGGATCGTACGTTTGCGATCCTCTCGCCGTTCGTCGGCGGTGACTACTACGGCGCCATCGTCGCCGGGGTCAACGCCGCCGCGACGGTGCGAGGTGACGCCGTCATGGCGTTGCAGACGCTCGACCCGGGTTCGTACAGCGCGGACATCAGCGGTCTGCCCGACTTCCGCCGGCCGGTGTCGTGGTCCCGGGTGGCCGGACTGATCCTGCTGCCCGGCGCCGTGCACGGCGACTACGCCCGCGCGGCGCGCCGGGCCGGCAAGCCGGTGGTGCTGGTCGGGCACGAGGTGGTCGGCGGGGACTGCTCGTCGGTGCTGGTGGACAACCGGGCCGGGGTCCGCGAGGCGGTGGCGCACCTGGTCGCGCACGGCCACCGGCAGATCGCGTTCGGCGGCAACCTCACCCACTTCGATCTGCGGGAGCGGCACGAGGGCTATCGGGAGGGCCTGTTCGCGCACGGCATCACGCCCCGGCCCGACCTGCTCTTCGACCTGGCGGACAACCACGAGAGCGGCGGCGAGGTGGTCGCCGACGCCCTGATCCGGGCCGGCATGCCGGCCACGGCGGTGGTACTCGGCACGGACCGCAACGCCATCGGCCTGATCCGGCGGCTCGGCGCGGCCGGCTTCGAGCTGCCCCGGGAACTCGCCGTGGTCGGCTTCGACGACATCGCCGACGGGATGTACCACCACCCCAGCCTGTCCACCGTCCGCCAGCCGCTGGACCAGGTCGGCGCGGCCGCCCACGCGCTGGTCCGCGCGCTGGCCGAGGATCCGGGCATGGCGCAGCGGACCCAGCACGTGCCGGCCCTCTTCATGCAGCGCGACTCGTGCGGCTGCCCGGGCGGGGCTCTGCCGGTGTCCGAGGCGCAGACCCGCGCCCTCTTCTCCGACGTGCAGTACCTGCAGACGACGCTGAACATCCAGTACGAGCTGAGCATCGAGCTGCTCGGATCGCACGAGCGGGAGCCCCGGGCGCTGGCCTGGCTGGGCAGCACTCCGGCGGTGGGCGGCTGCCTGGGGCTGTGGCCGCCGGACGCCGACCCCGCCGACCCGGACCCGGTGCTGGACATCGTGGGCGAGTTCCGCACCGGTGGCGAACCGCCGGAGGCCATCGGAATGTCCGTGCCGGTCAGCGAGTTCCCGCCGCCCGGTCTGTCCGAACTGGCCGACGGCTCGGCCGGCGACATCGTGTTCGTGGTGCCGGTGAAGAGCGCGGCCCGGGACTGGGGCGTGCTGGCCGCGGTCGGCCGGATCCAGGCGAGTACGCCACCGGGCCGCGAGATGATGAACCACTCCGGTGCCCTGCTGGCCGCCGCGCTGGACCACGACGCCATGGTGCAGGCCCTGCGGGAGAAGGAGGAGGGGCTGCGCAACGCCGCCCTGCACGACCACCTCACCGGCCTCCCGAACCGGGTCCTGCTGGCCGACCGGCTGCGGCAGGCCGGCCTGCGCGCCGCGCGGCAGCCCGATCACCGGTTCGCCGTGCTGCTGCTCGACCTCGACGGGTTCAAGGCGGTCAACGACTCCCTCGGCCACGCCGCGGGCGACCAGTTGCTGGTGGAGGTGGCCGGCCGCTTGACCGGGCTGCTGCGCGAGTCGGACACGGTGGCCCGGCTCGGCGGCGACGAATTCGTGGTGCTGCTCGACGGCGTCAAGGTGCCGGAGGGGCCGCTGCGGGTCTGCAAGACCATCCAGGCCGCTCTGGTCGAGCCGTTCCTGATCGACGGCCGCGAGGTCGAGGTGGGGGTGAGCATCGGCATCGCGTCGTCGTCCGCCGGCGCCTCCGACCCCGACCACCTGCTGCGCGAGGCGGACGCCGCGATGTACCGGGTGAAGTCCTCGGTCCGCCGCCGCTGACCGGGACTCACTCCGCGCCGGTGAACGCGTCGTACCGCACCCGGGTCGCGGGCACCCCCATCTCGGCCAGCCGGTGCAGCGTGGCCTGCACCATCGGCGCCGGCCCGGCCACGTAGAAGTCGTGGTCGCGCCATGGGCCGTGCCGGCCGACCACCTCGCTGATCGGGCCGTGCTCCCCGGGGAAGTCCGGGTCGTCGCTGGCCGCGCGGACGATCGAGAGGTACGGGTACCGCGCGGCGATCCCGTCCAGGTGCGCCCGGTCGTAGAAGCCGTCGCCGCGGCGCTCGCCCCGGAACAGGTGCACCCACCGGGTCCGGTTGTACCGGGTCAGCTCGTCCAGCATCGCCTTCACCGGGGCGAGTCCGGTGCCGCCGGTGACGAACACGACGTCCCGGCGCGAGTGCGGGTCCAGCGTCATCGACCCCATCGGCGCGGCCAGCCGCAGCATGTCGCCCGGCCGCAGGAGCCGGACCAGCGCACTGGACACCCAGCCGCCGGTGTCCCGGACGTGGAAGTCCAGCGTGCCCGCCGGCCGGGGCGCGTTCGCCACCGAGTACGTGCGCCACAGCCGCGGCCGGTACCCGCACTCGACGCTCAGGTACTGCCCGGCCCGGAACCGCAACGGCTGCAACGGGCGGCAGGTGAACACCGCGACGTCCGGGCCGCGCCGCTCGTGACTCAGCACCTCGGCGTGCCAGTACGGCGGGTCCGTGTCGTCCGCCGCGCCCGCCGTCATCCGGTCCGCGATGAAGTCGTACACGTCGTTCCAGGCCTGTTCGTGCACCCCGGTCCAGTCCTCGCCGGCGTGGTGCCGGATCGCCTCCAGCAGGGCCGTCTTCACCCGGCCGAAGTGCTCCGGCCGGACGTGGTACTTGCGGTGGTCCCGGCCCAGCGCCCGCAGGTACGCGTCCACCCGCTCCCGGTCGCCGAACGTCCGCACCGCGGCCACGATCGCGCCCACCAGCCGTTCCCGCTGGACGTCCATGTGTACCGGGAACAGGTCCCGCAGCTGCGGATCGTCGAGGAACAGCCGGGCGTAGAACCGCTCGGCCACCCGGTCCCGGCGGTCGTCCACCAGCCCCCAGCTCTCCCGCAGGACCGTCGCCAGATCGCCCATGGGATCAGCGTCATCGAGCCCGGCCGGACGCGGCGCACGCGCTGTGCGATCCGGCGTCGTCGGCAAGGATGGAGGCCGGGCCGCCCGGGTCCGGTGGGGGGAGACCGCTCATGATCGGCAAGGCCGTGTTCCCGGTGGAGCCCTGGCAGGTGCGCGAGGCGTCGTTCGACGTCGACCTGCTGGCCCAGACCGAGTCGGTGTTCGCGCTCGCCAACGGCCACGTCGGGGTGCGCGGCAACCTCGACGAGGGCGAGCCGCACGTCATCCCGGGCACCTACCTGAACTCGTTCTACGAGGAACGCCCGCTGCCCTATCCGGAGGGCGGGTACGGCTATCCCGAGCAGGGACAGACCGTGGTCAACGTCACCAACGGCAAGCTGATCCGGCTGGTCGTCGACGACGAGCAGTTCCACGTCACGCACGGGCGGCTGCTGGCCCACGAGCGGGTTCTGGACCTGCGCGCCGGCGTACTCCGGCGCAGCGTCGACTGGGTCTCGCCGGCCGGCCGCCGGGTGCGGATCCGCAGCACCCGGCTGGTCTCCTTCACCCAGCGGTCGGTCGCCGCGGTGGCGTACGAGGTCGAGGCGGTCGACCACGAGGTACGGATCACCGTGCAGTCCGCGCTGGTGGCGAACGAGGCGCAGCCCGGGACGTCGGCCGACCCCCGGGTCGCCGCCGCGCTGGACCGGCCGTTGCAGGCGGTGGAGCAGGACCAGGAACAGCACGGCGCGGTGCTGCTGCACCGGACCCGGTCCAGCGGGCTGCTGATGGCCGCCGGGATGGACCACGTGGTCGAGGCGCCGGCCGACTTCGACGAGGAGACCGACGTGCGCCCGGACTGGGCCCGGACCACCGTGGTGACCGTGCTGCGCCCCGGCGAACGGCTGCGCCTGGTCAAGTTCCTCGGCTACAGCTGGACGTCCAGCCGCTCCCCGCAGGCGGTCCGGGACCAGGCCGCGGCGGCGCTCACCGGCGCCCGGTACGCCGGCTGGGACGGCCTGTGCCGCGAGCAGCGGGCCTACCTCGACGACTTCTGGGACGCCGCGGACGTGGAGATCGACGGCGACGCGGTGCTGCAGCAGGCGGTCCGGTTCGGCCTGTTCCACGTGCTGCAGGCGGGCGCCCGCGCGGAACGGCGGGCCATCCCGGCCAAGGGCCTGACCGGACCGGGGTACGACGGGCACGCGTTCTGGGACACCGAGGGTTTCGTGCTGCCGCTGCTCACGTACGTCCTGCCCGGCGCCGCCGCGGACGCCCTGCGCTGGCGCCGGTCGATCCTGGACCTGGCCCGGCAGCGGGCCCGTACGCTCGGCCTGTCCGGCGCCGCGTTCCCGTGGCGGACCATCCACGGCGAGGAGTGCTCCGCCTACTGGCCGGCCGGCACCGCGGCGCTGCACCTGAACGCGGTGATCGCCCGCGCGGTGGAACGCTACCGGCAGGTCACCGGCGACCTCTCGGTGGAACGCGACTGCGGCCTGGAGATCCTGGTGGAGACGGCCCGGCTGTGGACGTCGTACGGGCACCACGACGCCGCGGGCGTCTGGCACGTCGACGGCGTGACCGGGCCCGACGAGTACAGCGCGGTCGCCGACGACAACGTCTTCACCAACCTGATGGCCGCCGGGAATCTGCGGGCCGCCGCCGGCGCCTGCGACCGCCAGCCCGGCGCCGCGGAACGCCTCGGGGTCCGGCCGGACGAGATCCGCGCCTGGCTGGCCGCCGCGGACGCGGTGCACGTGCCGTACGACGAGCGCCTCGGTGTGCACGCCCAGTCGGAGGGCTTCACCCGGTACGCCGCCTGGGACTTCGAGGCCACCCGCGACCAGCGGCCGCTGATGCTGCACGCGCCGTACTTCCAGCTCTACCGCCGGCAGGTGGTCAAGCAGGCCGACCTGGCGCTGGCCATGCACTGGTGCCCGGAACCGTTCACCGCCGAGCAGACCGCCCGCAACGTCGACTACTACGAACGCATCACGGTGCGTGACTCGTCGCTGTCGGCGTGCACCCAGTCGGTCATGTGTGCCCAGGTCGGCCACCTCGAGCTGGCCCACGACTACGCCTGGGAGGCCGCCCTGGTCGACCTGCGCGACCTGCACGCCAACACCCGCGACGGGCTGCACATGGCGTCGCTGGCCGGGGCCTGGTCCACCCTCGTCGAGGGCTTCGGCGGCCTGCGTGAACGCGCCGACGTGCTGGCCCTGGCGCCGCGGCTGCCGGAGGGCATCGACCGGTTGCGGTTCCGGCTGCGGCACCACGGTCTGCGGCTGATCGTCGACGCCGACCACCGCACCGCCCGGATCACGCTGCACGGCGACCCGGGCGGGCGGCTGACCGTCCTGCTCTACGACGAGCGGGTCGAGGTGACCGTGGCGGAGCCGGTGGAGCGGCCCGTCGTGCCGATCAAGCCACTGCTCGGCGTTCCGGAGCAGCCTCCCGGCTCCGCCCCGCACCGGCACGGCGTCGACCCCTGACCCGGCGCCGGCATGCCGGTGGGCGGCACCCGATGGGTGCCGCCCGGTCGGCGCGACCCGGTCACTGGAGCCAGGGCAGTCGCTGCACCAGGGGGAGCCGGGCCCAGAACCGGCCCAGGCCGAGGGTGTTGCCGGCGGTGGTGAGGGCGAGGACGATCAGGACACCGGCGTAGATGAGGTGGTCGTCCATGAACGGGTTGTTCTCGGGCGGCAGCACCGCGGTCCACATGGCGACCAGCAGGACCGATCCGGCGACCGCGGCGACGCGCACGCCGATGCCGAGGATCAGGGCGGTGCCGATCGCGGCGAGGCCGGTCATGAACAGCCAGTCGGCCCAGGTGGCGCCGGCGAAGCTGCGGTAGAAGTCGGCGAAGGGTCCGGCGACGGCGTTGCCGAGGAAGCCCTTGGTGGGGCTGCCGCCGTTGATCCAGGCGTTCTTCTCCGGGGTGGCGAAGCCGAGCCCGAACAGCTTGTCGATGAAGGCCCAGAGGAACACCCAGCCGAGCGAGAGGCGCAGCGCCGCGAGGGTATAGCGGGTGGCCTTGCTCCGGGTGGTCTCGGTGACGGTCGCTCCGGCCGCGCCGATGGTCACCATGCTGCCGTCGCGCTCGGTGGTGATGTGGCTGTCGGAGGTGGGGAACTGGGTGGCGGTCATGGTGTCCACGTCCTCTCGTGTCGTCGTGGCACCTCTATTTCATCCGCCGCGCCTCCCGGTGATCAGTGCCGGCGTACCGGTCCTGACGGGACCTTCGGCCCCCGGGCGCCGGGACCGTCAGTCCTCAACCTCGACCACCTGCCCGGCGTCCAGCCGGGGCGTCGGCGCCGGGCCGGCGTGCTCCGGGTCGCCGTGGCCGAGGCGCACCACCAGGTACGGGAAGCCGAGGTCGCCGAGCATGTGGCGGAGCGCCTGGCGGGTGAACGGGACCTCCACCGGGCTGCTGATCGGCAGCACCGTGACCGTGTTCCCGGCGGCGGTCAGCCACAGCGCGCTGAGTGCCTCGCCGGCCCGCAGCCAGTCGCCCGGTTCGTCGCCGGCGCCGTACAGCACCGCGTACGTCGCCGCGGTGTCGTGCCCGGCGCCCGCCCGGAGCGTGCCCGGGGCGGGGAACTCCCGCTCGGCGACCGTGGTCTGCGGCGGTTCGGCCGGAATCGCGCTGCCCGGGATGCCGGTGCCCGCGGGCCGGTCGCCGCCGACCCAGTCCGCGGTCTCGGACCGCAGGTCGTCGTCGCCGGCCTGGGCCTTCTGCGCCTGTTCTACCAGCACCGCCAGCTCGATCACCTGGTCGGAGTTCAGCACGTGGGTGCGGATGCCGGCGGTGCCGGCCGCGGCGATCAGCGGCTGCACGGCGTCGTCGGTGAGCGGTTCCTCGGTGACGGTGCGGCGGTCGGTCCGGCGTACCCGCATCATCTGGACCAGCCGCACGGCGGCCAGGTCGGTCGCGCCGTGTGCCTCGGCCCGGATCACCGCGAGCGGCTCGCCGGCCGGCCGGTCCACCCGGTGGGTCCAGCCGTCGGCGGCCAGCGCCACCCGGGCGTGGTGCAGCGCGGTGCCGCAGCTCAGCAGCATCATCCGGCCCTCCGGGTCGCCGGTGCGCAGCTGCCGTCGGGTGGCGGCGTGCAGTTCGAGCGTGTCGGCCCGCACCACCCAGCGCCACGGCTGGGTGTTGTGGATCGACGGGGCGTGCCGGGCCGCGTCGGCCGCCTGCATCAGTGCCTGCTTCGGCGCCGCGTGGGCCGCCGTCTCGCCGCTCATGTGTGCCTCCGACTGACGTGGGTGGTACCGCTTCACCCTGTCATCAACGACGGGCCGGCGCGAGCAGGGACGCTTGCCATGTACCCCCGGGGGGTATAAGTTTCCGGGCGGAGGTGGCGAGGATGCGACACGGCGACGACAGCCACGCGGGCCCGACGCACCACGGAGAACACGACGGGCGGGCCGGTCACGACCAGCACGCCGGGCACGATCCGGAGGTGTTCCGGCGGAAGTTCTGGCTGAGCCTGGCGCTCACCGTGCCGATCGTGCTGACCAGCCACATGGTGATGGACTGGTTCGGCTACACCCTCGACGTCCCGGGCGCCGACTGGGTCGGGCCGGTGCTCGGCACCGTGGTCTTCGTCCACGGTGGCCGGCCCTTCCTCGCCGGAGCGGTCCGGGAGATCCGCGACCGCGCGCCGGGCATGATGCTGCTGATCTCGATGGCCGTCACGGTCGCGTACGCCGCCTCGCTCGCCACCAGCCTGGGCCTGTTCGACCTGGACTTCTGGTGGGAACTGTCGGCCCTGGTCACCATCATGCTGCTCGGCCACTGGCAGGAGATGAAGGCGATCGGCCAGGCCCAGGGCGCGCTGACCGCGCTGGCCGCGCTGCTGCCGGACGACGCCGAGCGGCTGGTCGGCGACGGTGCCGGCGACAGCGGCGGCGGGGTGCTGGAGCGGGTGCCGGTGGGTGCGCTGGCCGTCGGCGACACCGTGCTGGTGCGGTCCGGCTCCCGGGTGCCGGCCGACGGGCGGATCGTGGACGGCGCCGCGGAACTCGACGAGTCGATGATCACCGGCGAGTCCCGGCCGGTGCCGCGCGGGGTGGGGGACCGGGTCGTGGCCGGCACCGTGGCCACCGACTCGGCGGTCCGGGTGCGGGTCGACGCGATCGGTGCGGACACCGCACTGGCCGGGATCGGCCGGCTGGTCGCTCAGGCGCAGGCGTCCGGCGGGCGGGCCCAGGCGCTCGCGGACCGCTTCGCCGCCTGGCTGTTCTACGTCGCGGTGGCGGCCGCCGTGGTCACCGTCGCGGCCTGGACGGCACTCGGCGAACCGGAGCAGGCCGTCGTCCGTACCGTCACGGTTCTGGTCATCGCCTGCCCGCACGCGCTCGGCCTGGCCATTCCGCTGGTGATCGCGCTGTCCACCGCGGTGTCGGCCCGGGCCGGCATCCTGGTCAAGGACCGGCTCGCGCTGGAACGGATGCGCACCGTCGACGCCGTGCTGTTCGACAAGACCGGCACGCTCACCCGGGGCCGGCACACCGTCACCGCCGTGGCGGCGGCCGGTGGCGCCACCGAGGACGAGGTGCTGCGGCTGGCCGGGGCGGTCGAGGCGGACAGCGAGCATCCGCTGGCCCGGGCGCTCGCCGGCCTCGCCCACCGGCGGGGGCTGCGCGCCACGGCCACCGGCTTCCGGTCGCTGACCGGGCGCGGGGTGCGCGCCACGGTCGACGGCACCGGGTACGCGGTGGGCGGCCCGGCGCTGCTGCGGGAGCTCGGCGCCGTCGTGCCGGACGCCCTGGCCGGCCCGGCGGTGGACTGGTCCCGGCGCGGCGCCGCGGTCCTGCACCTGGTGCGGGTCTCCGGCCCGGGGGCGCCCGCGGTGCTCGGCGCGTTCGGTCTGGAGGACGAGATCCGGCCGGAGGCGCGGGCGGCGGTCGACGAGCTGCGCCGGCAGGGGGTGGGCACCCTGGTCCTGATCACCGGCGATGCCCGCCCGGTCGCCGAGGCGGTCGCCGCCGATCTGGGTCTGGACGAGGTGTTCGCCGAGGTGCTGCCGGCCGACAAGGACCGGGCGGTGGCCGGCCTGCAGGCCCGCGGGCTGACCGTGGCGATGGTCGGCGACGGGGTGAACGACGCGCCGGCCCTGGCCCGCGCGGACGTCGGCCTGGCCATCGGCGCCGGCACCGACGTGGCGATCGAGTCGGCGGGCGTGGTGCTCGCGTCGTCCGACCCGCGCGGGGTGCCGGCGGTGATCCGGCTGTCCCGGGCCACGTACCGCAAGATGGTGCAGAACCTGGCCTGGGCGGCCGGCTACAACGTGGTGACCATTCCGCTGGCGGCGGGCGTGCTGGCCGGGGCCGGGGTGTCGCTGAGCCCGGCGGTGGGTGCGGTCCTCATGTCGGCCTCGACCATCGTGGTAGCGCTCAACGCCCAGCTGTTGCGGCGGGTCCGGCTGACCGGGGAGCGTCACCCGAGCGGAAAAAAGCCGCGAATCTGACCCATCCGCCGATCGTCGTCCCCCGAATCTCTACTGAATTGTCCTTTTAGTGGCTTCCGCGGAAGCCCAGCATTCGGGGGTTCGACATGAACGTACGGAGCAGGATCGGCGCGACGGTCTTCGGCGTGGCGGCGCTCACCGCCGGCCTCGCCGCACCGGCGCAGGCACACGACGACCACGGCGGGCACGGCGGGCACGGCACGACCGGCGTCCAGGTGGCCGTCGACAATCGCACCACCATCGCGTTCGCGCAGCTCGGCAGCCTGAACAAGTCCCGCGCCCACGGCATCGCGACGGTGCAGGTGCGGGGCACCAAGGTCGACGTCCGGCTGGTGGTCACCGGCCTGTTGCGCCGCGCCCCGCACGCGATGCACTTCCACGCCGGGGCGAAGGGCAAGTGCCCGACCGGGCGCGCCGACAGCAACCGGGACGGCGTGGTGAGCGTGACCGAGGGGCATCCGTTCTACGGCGGCGTGGTCACGTCGCTGACCACCTCCGGCGACACCAGCCCGAAGAGCGCGCTGGCGATCGACCGGTTCCCGACCGCCCCCAAGGGCGCGGTCGTCTACGAGCGGCAGCTCACCGTGAGCGCGGAGGTGGCGTCCAAGATCCGTAAGCGCAACGCGGTGCTGGTGGTGCACGGTGTGGACAGCAACCGCAGCGGTGCCTACGACGGGTCGCTGAAGAGCGACCTGGACCCGTCCCTGCCGATGGAGGCGACCGCGCCGGCCGCCTGCGGCACGATCAACCCGCTGGTCACGCTCTGACCACGGTCGCCCGATGACACCCGGCCCGCCGCACCGCGCGGCGGGCCGGGTCGGTCAGCGCTTCCAGAACGCCCGGCGGTCACCGGTCGCCGGACCGGTGCCGTCGGCGAACGCGGTGAGCACCTCGCGGGCCCGGCTCCACCGGGCCGCCAGGTCGTCGTCGCCGCCGAGGTACGCCACCAGCGCCCGCAGCGGTTCGTATGCCGCGTCGGCCAGGCCGCCCACCAGCACGGCGAGGCGGGCCAGCAGGTCGTCGAGCAGGTCGCGCCGTTCGTACGCCGGACGGTCCTCGGCCTCGGCCAGCCGCCGCGCCTCCACTCCGGCGAGCGCACGCACGTCCGCCGGCGACGGTGCCGCACCGGCCGTCCCGCCACCGCCGCCGCCGCGCATCAGCGACGCCGACGAGGGCACCGCGGCGAACGTCTTCGCCGCACCCACCCCGGACCCGGCCTGTGCCCGGACCGGCGCGAACGAAGGCCGGGTCGGCGGCATCCCGGCCGGTGCCGCAGCGGCCGGCGGGGGCATCGGCGCCGCCGACGCGGCGAGCCGGAACGCGGGCGCGGCGTCGGCCGGCGGCTGCCATCCGGACGGCAACTCGACCGGCTGGGTGACCCGCCGGGGCGTGCCGCCCTCGTGGACCACCCGGGTGTCCACCGCCACGTAGGCGGTGAACCGGCACAGCACCCCGAACCGCAGCGACGTGTCCACGATGGTCTTCTCCAGGCCGGTGTCACCGGCCGCGTACCGGTCCTCCAGATCGCGCAGCCGGGCCCGTGCCCACTGTGCCGTGACCGCCGGCTCGGCCCGTTGCCGCACCGCCACCGTGGTGCGGAACGGCTGGTCGTCGCGGGTCCGCCCGGTCACCGTGAGGGTGCCGGCCGGGGCGCCGGTGTAGCGGCCGGACACCACCAGCGGCACGCCGGGGTAGAGCCCCGGCAGCCGGGCCGGGCTGCGCTCGTCGTCGGCCGGCGTGAACCCGTCGGCGCTGACCGTCAGGTCGGTGACCACCGGCGCGCCGATCCGCCGGTGGATCCGCTCCATCGCCTCGTCCAGCCGGTCCTCGCTCTCCACCAGCTCGGTGCGGCCGGCGCCGAGCGCGGCCAGCCGGGCCAGGAACCCGGCGTTGACCGCGCGGTCGATGCCGATGGTGTGCACCCGGGTGGTGCCGGCCAGCGGCGTGACGTCCCGCAGGATGTGGTCCTCGTTGCCCACCTGTCCGTCGGTGACCAGCACCAGCACCCGGTCGCGGGTGGAGTCGGCGAGCAGCGTCAGCCCGTCGTGCAGCGGTGCGAGCAGGTCGGTGCCGCCCCGCGCGGTGGCCCGGGACAGGTGCTCGACGGCCCGGAAACGGTTCCGGTCGCTCGCCTCGACCAGCCCGCCATCCAGGTCGTCGGGCCGCTCGACCTGGTGGTCGAAGGTCCGCACGGCGAACCGGTCGGCCGCGGTGAGCGTGTCGACGATGCGGGCGGCGGCGCGCCGGGCCGCGACCATCTTCCAGCCGCCCATGCTGCCGGAGCGGTCCAGCAGCAGCACCACGTCCTTCGGCCGGGCCGCCGCGGCGCCGGCCGGCGGCACGACCGTCAGCTGGTACGTCCCGGTCTCCGGGGCGTCCGGGTCCGGCACCGCGATCGCCGTCTCGGAGGCCGCCGCGTACGCCAGCCGCAGAATGAAGTCCCGGTCCGCCTTCTCGCCCGGGGCGATCGCCAGGTGGCCGCCCTCGGTGGTCACCGTGTGCAGGCTGGACCGTACGCCGTCGAGCGTCAGCCCGGCCGGGTCGACGTCGACCTCGACGGAGAGCCGCAGCGGGTTCGGGAAGCCGGGCAGCAGCACCGGGGGAGTGATCCGCGAGGCGTCCGGCGTCAGGTCGGTGTCGGGGGCGCGCCCCTCGCCCACCGCCGGCCCGGGCAGCGGGGTGCCGGGTACGTAGCGCGGCGCGACCACCAGCGGGAACCGGTACGTGGCGGCGTCGTCCTCGTAGGGCAGCGGGCCCACCAGGCGCAGCTCCACGGCCACCCGCTCGCCGGCGACGAGGTTGCCGACCCGGATGGTGAAGACGTCCGGGCGTTCCTCCTCCGCGATGGACGCGCGCTGCCCGGCCTCGATCGCCCGGTCGTACGTCTCCCGCGCCGCCCCGCGCTCCCGCAGGTCGGCGGAGACCGTGCGGCCGTCCGCGGTCATCGTCATGCCGACCACCGCGGCCCGGTCCGGCAGCGGGAAGATGTACGTGGCCTCCAGCGCGGTGTCGTGCACGTTGACGAACTCGGCGGTCACCACGGTGCGCGCCACCAGGCCGGTGATGTGCGCCCGCACGTCGAGCCGGTCGAGCGGCAGGTTGCCCCGGTCGGTGTGCAGGGCGCCGAAGCCGCCGTCCGGCAGGATCCGGATGCGGCCGAGCTCTCCCGGGCCCATGGGGGTAACGGAGAGGGTCATGACGGGCTCCCATCATCGGGGTTCAGCAGTCCACGGTCGGCGAGCAGGGCGATCAGGGGGCGGGCGGCTTCGGCGAGGGCGGCCCGGTCGGCGGCGGTGGGCACCCCGGGGAACACCAGGATCGCCCCGCCCCCGAGGGCGACGCCACCGAGCGGCCCGGCCGGCGGCCCGGCCCGGCCCGCATCGGACCCGCCACCGCCCGGCGACCCGGCGGCGGCCGGAGCGGCAGCGGCGGGAGCAGCGGCGGCGGCCGGGGTGGTGGCGGTGGGGGCCGGGGTGGCGTCTGCCTGGGCTGCGGCCGGAGCCGCGGCGGCCGGGGCGGAGGCGGTCCAGAAGCGGGTCCGGGCCGCCGCGGTCTCCGGCTCCGGGCCACCGGCCGCCAGCAGGTCGCCGGGCACCCGGGCGACCTCGATCAGCGCCGCGTCGCTCGCGCCGGCCAGTTCGGCCTGGATCTCGGCAAGCGTGCGCCCGGCCGCCTGCCGCCGTTTCAGAGCGACCAGTTGCAGCAGGTGCCGCGGCCCGTACAGCGCGGACCGGCCGCGCATGCCGAGCGGCCGGTCCACCAGGCCGGTGGTGGTGTACCACCGGATCGCGCGCCGGTCGGGCAGGTCGCGGACCCGGCCGTTGGGTGCGCCGGGATACTCCGCGGCCAGCGCGCGGCCGACCCGGTCCACCAGCTCATCCAGCGTCCACATGCCGCGATACTGACACTGTTACGGTGACAGTGTCAAGGAAGGCCGCCCGGCGGGGTGCCATGATGGTGCGGATGGACGGGCTCACGCTGATCAACCTGTCGCACGTCAACGACCCGGCCACGACCACGCTCTATCCGGGGGACCCGCCGTTCGAGCTGGAGACCGTGGCCACCGTCGAGGAGCACGGATACCACCTGAGGTACGTCCGCCAGGGGGAGCACACCGGCACCCACTGGGGAGCGCCGGGGCACTTCAACCCGGGCGAGCCGCTCGCCGACGACCTCGACGTCAACGACCTGTTCCGGCCGGCCGTGAAGATCGACGTCCGGGCGCAGTGCGCGGCCGACGCGGACTACGCGGTCACGGTCGCCGACCTGACCGCGTGGGAACGGCGGCACGGCCGGATCCCGGCGGAGTCCATGGTGATCATCTGGACCGGATGGGACGCCCGCTGGGGCACCCCCGCGTTCGCCAACCTGGACGCCGGCGGCGTCCCGCACCAGCCCGGCTTCGCGCTGGAGACGGCGCGCTGGCTGGTCGACACCGGCCGGATCGGGTACACCGGCGGGACCGGCACCGACACGTTCGGCCCGGACCCCGGCCGCGACCGGTCGTACGCGGTCTCGCGGCTCGTCTACCGCCGGCACCGGATCAGCCTGGAGGTGCTCGCCAACCTCGCCGCGCTGCCCGCCACCGGCGCACACGTGCTCTGCGGCGGCACCATCAACCGGGCCGGTTCCGGCTCCGCCGCCACCATCTACGGGGTCCTGCCGGCCGGCTGAACGCGGCGACGGCGGGGACGGACGATCCCCGCCGTACCGGGGGCCGGGCGCCGGGCGGACTGCTCGGCGCCTGCCCCGGGACGGCGGGGACGACGGTCAGGCCACCTCTCGGCGCAACACCCGGAACCAGCCCACGACCAGCGGCACCACCACCCAGACGAGGACCGAGACGCCGAGCCGCGTCCATTCGTCCCCGGTCATCGCGGGTTCGGACAGCGGCGTCGTGGTCTGGTTGATGTCCAGCCAGCCGGCCGCGGTGCGCAGCGTCTTGACCAGTCCGGCCAGGATCGACCACACCGTCGGCAGAGCGAAGTACAGCACGATGGCCACGGGCGAGTTGAGCAGCAGCGCACCGAACCCGTACCCCATCAGGACCAGCACCACCTGCAGCACCAGCGCCTGCACCAGCATGTCGCCGCCCAGCGTCCACGAACCGTCGCCGCCGGTGGCACTCGCGATCGCGTTGCCCACCACCGCGAACAGGCCGTTGGCCCCCAGCGCCAGGACCGCGATCAGCACCGCCGCGATCAGCTTGGCGGTGAGCACCCGGCCGCGCTCCGGCACCAGCGTGAACGTGGTCAGCGCGGTGCGCTGGGACCATTCGCTGGTCACCGAGAGGATGCCCAGGACCGGGAGCAGGACGGCGGACGGCAACTGGGCGAACGTGAAGAATTCGACGAACGTCTGCTGCTCCGCGTCCGCCGCGAACAGCAGGATCACCACGGTGGCCGCCGCGGCCAGCGCGATGACGATCAGCAGCCACAGCCCGGCGCGGGTGTCGGCGAGCTTGCGCAGCTCCACCACGATCAGGCGGTGCAGCGGCACGGCGGACCGCTGCGGTGCCCGGGCGGTCGCGTGCTGCGGGCCGGCGGGCTGTCGCGCGGTGTCGACGGCGGTCATCGGACGGCCTCCTTCACGTTGTCGCCGGCGGTCAGTTCCAGGAACATCTGCTCCAGGCCGCCGGAGTCGGCCGGGCGCAGTTCCAGCAGGACCACCTGGTCGGCCGCGGCGGCCTTGCCGATGGCGGCGGCGTCGGCCTGCACGACGACGCCCCCGTCCGCCCGGCGGGTGCCGGTCAGGCCGACCCGCTGGAGCGCGGCGTCGAGGGCGTCCGGGTCCTCCGCCCGGACCACCATGCCGGACGCGGCCAGCAGCTCCGCCTTGTCACCCTCGGCCACGATCCTGCCGCCGCCGATCATCACCAGCCGGTCCGCGACCGCCTCCACCTCGCGCAGCAGGTGCGAGGAGAGCAGCACGGTGCCGCCACGGTCGGCGAAGTCACGCAGCAGCCCGCGCATCCAGAAGATGCCCTCCGGGTCCAGGCCGTTCGCCGGTTCGTCGAGGATCAGGATGCCCGGGTCGCCGAGCATCGCGTGGGCCAGCCCGAGCCGCTGCCGCATGCCGAGCGAGTACGCCCCGACCCGCCGCTTCGCCGCCGTCTGGTTGAGGCCGACCCGTTCCAGGCCCTCCTCGACGCGGCTGCGGTCCACGCCCATGGTGCGCGCCGCGAGGTGCAGCACCTCGCGGCCGGTCCGCCCGGAGTGCTGGGCGGACGCGTCCAGCAGCACGCCGACCCGGCGGCCCGGGTTGCCGAGCCGCCGATAGGGCACCCCGTCGACGGTGGCGGTGCCCGCGGAGGGCGGCGTCAACCCGCAGATCATCCGCATGGTGGTGGACTTGCCGGCGCCGTTGGGCCCGAGGAAGCCGGTCACCGTGCCGGGCGTGCAGGTGAACGACACGTCGTCGACGGCCGGATGGTCGCCGTACCTCTTGCTCAGATGTTCGACCGTGATCATGTGCCTCAGCCTGCGGCAGCCGCCCGGCCACCCGCGTCGGCCGCCGGTCGTAACCCGCGAACCTTCGGCTAGCGGCGGTTACGACTTTGGTCGGTATCCGCGCCGTTCCCCGCGCTCGTAGCATGGCCGGTGTGGGCACGCTGACGACGGAGTACCGCTGGCTGCTGCCGGCGGCCCTCGTCGCGGACCCCGACGAGGAGCGGCCGGTGCGCCGGTCCACCCGGGACTGGGTGGTCGACACGATCTGTTTCGTGCTCGGCTACGGCTTCACCGTGCTCGCCACCATCGACCTGCTGCAGCCGCACCCCACGATCGTGCCGCAGTGGCAGGGCACCCCGCACTGGCTGGTCTGGCTCGACTTCGTGGCCGGGACGCTCCTCGCCGCCGCGCTCTGGTGGCGGCGCCGGTGGCCGGTGTGGCTGGCGCTGGGCGCGCAGCCGCTCGGCCTGTTCACCGTGTCCGGCGCCATCTCCGGCCTGGTCCTGCTGTTCACCGTCGCGGTGCACCGGCGGTTCGCGGTCACCGCGGCGATCACCGCCGTCACGATCGCGACCAACGCCGTGTTCGTCGGAGTCCGGCCGGAGCACAACACCGGCTACTGGGAGGGGCTCATCTGGAGCGTGGTGATCATCGCGATCATCGTGCTGTGGGGGATGGTGGTCCGCTCCCGGCGCCAGCTGGTGGTCTCGTTGCGCGACCGGGCCGACCGGGCCGAGAGCGAGCAGCAGCTCCGCGTGGCGCAGGCCCGGGTGCTGGAGCGGACCCGGATCGCCCGGGAGATGCACGACGTGCTGGCCCACCGGATCTCCCTGCTCAGCCTGCACGCGGGCGCGCTCGAGGTGCGCCCGGACGCGGCGCCCGCCGAGGTGGCCGGTGCCGCCGCGGTGATCCGGGCCAGCGCCCACCAGGCCCTGCAGGATCTGCGCGAGGTGATCGGCGTCCTGCGGGAGGGCGAGTCGGATCCGGCGACCGCGCCGGAACGCCCGCAGCCGACCATCGCCGAGCTGTCCGCGCTGGCCGACGAGTCCCGGGCCGCCGGGGTCCGGGTGCGGCTCGACCTCGGGCTGGAGTCGTCCGACGTGCCTGAGCTGACCGGGCGGACCGCGTACCGGATCGTCCAGGAAGGGCTGACCAACGCCCGCAAGCACGCGCCGGGCGCCGTGGTGAACGTCGCGGTCGGCGGCGCACCCGGCTCCGGGCTGACCATCGAGATCCGCAACCCGTGGCCGATCCCGGGCGCGGCCGGGGTGGCGCTGCCCGGTGCCGGCACCGGGCTGGTCGGTCTCGCCGAACGCGCCACCCTGGCCGGCGGCCGGCTGACCCACTGGCGCACCGACGCCGAGTTCTCGCTGTCCGCCTGGCTGCCCTGGCCCGCGGGCGGGACGGCGTGACGGCCGGCCGGGTGCGGGTGCTGATCGTCGACGACGACGCGCTGGTGCGCGCCGGGCTCACCATGATCCTCGCCGCCGCGGACGACGTCGAGGTGGTGGGCGAGGCCGCGGACGGCGCCGACGTACCGGCCGCGGTGGCCGCGCACCGGCCCGACGTGGTGCTGATGGACATCCGGATGCCCCGGATCGACGGCCTGGCCGCCACAGAGTCGCTACGGCAGCGCCCCGACCCGCCCGAGGTGATCGTGCTGACCACGTTCGACGCGGACGAGTTCGTGCTGCGGGCGTTGCGGGCGGGCGCCAGCGGCTTCCTGCTCAAGGACACCCCGCCGGTGGACATCCAGCGCGCGGTCCGCCGGGTCGCGAACGGGGAGGCGACGCTGTCGCCCACGGTGACCCGCCGGCTGATCGCGCACGTGGCCGGCCCGGCCGGCGACGACGCCGGCCCGGGACGCGGCCGGGCCCGGGCCCGGGCCGCGCTGGACCGGCTCAGCGAGCGGGAACGCGACGTGGCGCTGGCACTCGGCCGGGGCAGCTCGAACGCGGAGATCTCCGCGGAGCTGTTCATGAGCGTGGCGACCGTGAAGGCGCACGTGTCCCGGATGCTGACCAAGCTGGAACTCAACAACCGGGTGCAGGTGGCGCTGCTGGTGCACGACGCCGGACTCGTCTGACGCCTGCCCCTCGCCTGCCGGACGCCTTCCGGTAACCCGCCGGCCGCCCGCGCTCCCTACGGTCTGCGTCCATGGCTGCCCCTCCCGAGGTGACCGTGGTCATCCCGACCCGTTTCCGGCCCGACCTGGTGACCCGCGCGGCGCGCGGCGCGCTCGCCCAGACCGTCGAGAACATCGAGGTCGTGGTCGTGGTGGACGGACCCGACGAGGAGACGCACGCGGCGGTGAAGAGCATCGCCGATCCCCGGCTGCGGCTGATCGGCCGGCCGGAGAAGGGCGGCGCGCCGAACGCCCGCAACGTCGGCGTCCGCGAGGCGCGCGCGCCCTGGGTGGCGTTCCTCGACGACGACGACGAGTGGCTGCCCGAGAAGCTCCGGGTGCAGCTCGACCTGGCGGCGGCCGCGGACGTGGCACTGCCGGTGGTGGCGACCCGCCTGATCAACCGCACCCCGCGCGCCGACTCGGTGATGCCCCGCCGGCTGCCCTTGCCGGGTGAGCCGCTGAGCGAGTACCTGACCGTCCGGCGGGGACTGTTCTACGGCGACGGTTTCATCCAGACCTCCACCATCATGGCGCCGGCCGTGCTGGCCCGCCGGGTGCCGTTCACCGTGGGGCTGCGCCGCCAGCAGGAGCTGGACTGGACGCTGCGGGCGCTGCGCCAGGAGGAGGCCGGGCTGGTCTACGCGGAACAGCCGCTGGTGGTGTGGCACCAGGACGAGGACCGGGAGCGGATCTCGCTGGAGACGCCGTGGGAGTCGCAGCTGGACTGGCTGCGCGGCAGCCGGGAGCTGTTCACGCCGCGGGCCTACGCGGCGTTCACCATGAGCGTGCTCGCCTCGATGGCCGCGCCGACCCGACGTCCGGCGGTGTTCCGGGACCTGTGGCGCGAGGCCCGCGGGCACGGCCGCCCGGGTGCCCTGGACTACCTGACGTACCTGCAGATCTGGGCCCTGCCGCCGGTCGTCCGGCAGCGGGTGCGTGACCTGGTCCTGGGCCGTGTCCGCGGATAGGACCGTCGTCGTCTGGCGCAGTGCGCTGCTGTCCGGCTCGGAGACCTTCGTCCGGCAGCACGGCGCCCACCTGACCCGCTGGCGGCCGGTGTACCTGGGTGCCGCCAAGGTGGCGTCCGCGCTGGCCGAGGAGACCGACGTCGTGGTGTTCCCCGGCTCGTTCTGGACGCTGCGGCTCACCGGCTGGTCACCCCGGCTCCGGCGGGCGTTGCGGGCACAGCGGCCGGCGCTGGTGCACGCCCACTTCGGCGGCGACGGGTGGCTGGTCAGCCGGGCGGCGTCCGGCGTACCCCTGGTGGTCACCGTGCACGGCCACGACGTGAGCCGGCAGCCCGCCGCCCCCGGCCTGCGCGGGCTGCGCTACCGGCGCAATCTGCGCGCGGTGTTCCGCCGGGCCACGGTGATCCTGGCCGTGTCCGGGGCGATCCGGGACCGGGCGGTCGCGTGGGGCGCCGACCCCGCGAAGGTGCGCGTGCACCACACCGGCGTGCCGCTGCCGGCCGCCGTGCCGGACGTGCCGAAGCAGTGGGACGTGGTGTTCGTCGGCCGGTTCGTGGCCAAGAAGGGCGTCGACGACCTGGTGGAGGCGCTGGGCCCGGCCCGCGCGCTGTTCATCGGCTCGGGCCCGCTGCTGGACCGGGTCCGCGACCGCGCCCGGGAGCTCGGCGTGGACGCCACGTTCGCCGGGCAGCTCGACCCCGCCGCGGTGGCCCGGCACGTCGCCGCCGCCCGGATCCTGGCCGCGCCGTCGAAGACCGCGGCCGACGGCGACGCCGAAGGGCTGCCCACCACGATCCTGGAGGCGGCCGCGCTCGGCGTACCGGCGGTGGCCACCCGGCACAGCGGCATCCCGGAGGCGGTCGTCGACGGCGTCACCGGCCTGCTCGGCGCGGAGGGTGACCGGGTCGCGCTGGCCGCGAACATCGCCCGGCTGCTCGCCGACGACGAGTTGCGGTCGGCGCTCGGCCGGCAGGCCCGCGCGCACGTGGAGACGAACTTCGACCTGGTCCGGCAGACCGCCGCCCTGGAGGACCTGTACGACGCGCTGGCTACCGGCCCCGCCGCAGCGCCCGGCGGGCCAGCCTCGCGGTCTCCACGAACGTCGCCGCCGCCCGGGCCGTCGGCGTCCCGCTCAGCATCCGGACCAGCCGCCGGTTCCGCTTGAGCAGATCCTCCCGCTCGGTGAGCGCCTGTTCGTACCAGGTGTGCCGGGCGAGCGCCTCGGACAGCTGCCGGGCCAGCCGGTCCCGCTCGGCGACCACGTCGGCCAGGACCGGTACCCGCGGCCGCGGATCCGGGTCCACCGGCACGTCCTCGCCGGCCATCGCGGCCAGCAACCCGGCCAGGCCGGCCTCGTCGCGGGGCGCCGGCCAGGACGCCAGGTGACCGGCCCGGGTCAGCGTCGCGGCCAGATCGCGCAGCGCGTCCACCGGATCGGCCGCCGGCACCAGCGGCGTGAGGCGCCCGTCC
Organism: Jidongwangia harbinensis; assembly: GCF_020216025.1. Taxonomy (GTDB): domain Bacteria; phylum Actinomycetota; class Actinomycetes; order Mycobacteriales; family Micromonosporaceae; genus Actinoplanes; species Actinoplanes harbinensis. The sequence goes on from NZ_JAIWNC010000009.1 coordinate 124,176, forward strand.
GGGCCCACCACGACCTGCCCGGCCGGTACGCCGGGCGCCGCCGCCCGCCACGCCCGGAGCCGGTCGCGGACCTCCGGCATGTCGTGCCGCGCGCACGCCGCGCCGAGATGGTCGGCCAGCGTGCGGCCGGGCGGGCCGTCGGGCACCCGCGGCGTCACCGGCGGGCCGGCGACCAGCAGCCAGCCCGGGGCCAGCGCCATCGCGAGGTGGTGCCGGACCGCGTCCACCGCCAGCGCGGCCGGGTCCCGCAGCACCGGTTCGGCGGCGGCGCAGGCCCGGGACAGCGCGGCCTCCACCGTGCCCCGCCGGTCCGGGTCGGTCAGCGCCGCCTCGGGCAGCAGCACGGCGGGAGCCGACGCCGACGGGTACGCCGCGTACGCCGCCACCACGTCACCGAGCCGCTCCCGCAGCGCGCCCAGGTCCCGCGGCCGGGACTCGTCGCCACCCCGGACCCACGCCGCGTCCCCCGGGTCCGCGGGCAGCGCCACCAGCCGGTCCAGTCCCATCGGATTCGCCATGCCGAGGACGAACAGCGCGCCCGGCCGGCGTACCGACCGCAGCACCTCGAGCGTGTCCGACCAGGACAGGTCCGCGCCCTCCACGCTGGGCAGCCGGTCCAGCCCGTCGAGGGCCAGCACGGTGTCGAACGGCGGCTCGCCGGCCAGTTTCTCCGGGCTGCCGCACAGCACCGTGACCCCGGGCCGGCCGGCGTAGCGGCGGGTCAGCGCCTCGGCGTCGGGCAGGCCGCGGACCAGGACGGTGAGGTCGTCGGCGGGCACCGTGTCGATCAGGTCCGGGTGGTGCGGCCCGGCGATCAGGGTCCGCCCGCCCACGGCCGCCAGGACCTCGGGCGGCACCGTCGCGCGTACCGGGCCCGGCCGGCCGGCCAGGTCCGACCACGTCTCCATCTCGCCGCCGATGATCCTCACCGGGCCGCCGCCAGCAGCGCGTCGTCGTCGGCGTACGGCGGCTGGAACGCGTCCGGCCAGCCGAACACCCGGCGCAGCTCGGCCGGCGGCAGCAGCCGGTCCGCGCCCAGTTCGGCGGTCGCGAGCGCGGCGGCCGGACCCGGATCCGGGTCCGGGCCGTGCAGGGCGGCCCAGTGCCGGCGGATGCGGGCGGCCACGGCCGGGTCCTCGCGCTCCAGGTGCATCGGATCGCCGTACACGGCCGGGGCGCAGCCGGCCAGCACGCCGTAGAACACCGCGCTGCACAGCCGGTTGGACGCGACCCGGGCGTGTCCGCGCAGCTCGGCCAGCTGGCGGTGCAGGAACAGCGGGTCGAGGTCCTGCCACCGGCCGCCGCGGTAGCCGTGGCAGATCACCCGGAAGCCGGCCCGCTCGTACCGCCGGCGTACCGGCGCGGACCGGAACTCCTGCCAGTACAGGCACACCGTGACCGGGCCCGGCTCGGTGTCGCGGATCTCGGCGATCAGCCGGTCGTGGTCACCCTGCACGTGCTGGCCCTCCCAGCCGTGGAACGGGTACCAGATGGTCCCGGTCCGCGCCGGATCCGCCGCGGGTTCCATGGCCAGCAGGTACGCCCACGGCGAGCCCACCACGTACGTCTCCCGCCGCCCGCGCGACCAGGCCCGGCGGCGGGTCCGCTCGGACCAGAGGAACAGCGGGGTACCCGGCACCACCGGGTGGTCGGCGGCCATGCCGTCGCCGACGTTCCAGCCGTGCTGCAGGTAACCGTGGATCCGGGGCGGGTCGCGATCGTCCAGGCCGCAGTAGCGGGCCAGCACGTGCGAGTGGCCGTAGTAGTGGTTGGCGTGGTGCACGGCGGCGAACTCTAGGCGTCCGAACCGGCCGGCAGCCGACCACCAGGTGTCGCCCGGGTGAACGTCAGCGCGGCCAGAGCGGTTCCGGCGCGAGCCGCTCGGACTCGCGCAGCACCCGCAGCATGTTGCGCCCGGTGAGCTTCTCCAGGTCGGCCGCCGGCCAGCCGCGGTCGGCCAGTTCGGCGAGGACGCGCGGGTAGCCGGTCACGTCCTCCAGCCCGACCGGCAGCAGGTCCGTGCCGTCGTAGTCGCCGCCCAGGCCGATGTGGTCCACGCCGGCCACCGCGCGCACGTGTTCGACGTGGTCGGCGACCTGCGCCACGGTGGCCGACGGGCGCGGGTGCGCGGCCAGCCAGGCGTCGTACTCCGGGCTGGTCTCCGCGGTGGGCCAGGCCACCGGTTCGGCGACGCGTCCGGGCACCGGCGCGGGCGGCCAGCCGGCCGGCGCGGGCGGCAGGCCCAGGCGCTCCCGCTCGGCCGTCGCGGCCCGGTCCCAGGCGACCAGGTCGGACGAGACGAAGTACGGCACGAATGTCAGCTGCACCACGCCGCCGTTGCCGGGCAGCCGGCGCAGCACGTCGTCCGGGACGTTGCGGGGATGGTCGGTCAGCGCCCGCGCCGACGAGTGGCTGAAGATCACCGGGGCGGTGGCGACGTCCAGCGCGGCGTGCATGGTCACCGGCGCCACGTGGGAGAGGTCGACCAGGACGCCGATGCGCTGCATCTCGGCGACGATCGCCCGGCCGGTGTCGTTCAGGCCGTCGACCGCGGGTTCCTCCACCGCGCTGTCGGCCCAGGACGTGTTGTTGTTGTGGGTCAGCGTCACGTACCGGACGCCGAGCCGGGCGAACGCGCGCAGCACGCCCAGCGAGGTGGCCAGGCTGTGCCCGCCCTCGATGCCGATCAGCGACGCGATCCGGCCGGCCGAGATGGCGCGTTCCACGTCGTCCGCGGTGCAGGCCAGGGCCAGGTCCGCCGGGTACGCGGCGACCATCCGGTGCACCGCGTCCACCTGTTCCAGGGTGGCCACCACGGCCTCGGGCTCGGGCAGGTCGGACGGCACGTACACCGACCAGAACTGCGCGCCCACCCCGCCGGACCGCAACCGCGGCAGGTCGGTCTGGAACTCCGGCCGCGCCGCGTCCAGCCCGTCCACCCGGTAGCCGGCCTTCGCCCGCAACTGCATGGGCAGGTCGTTGTGCCCGTCGATCACCGGCATCGCCCGCAGGACCTCGTCGACCAGCGTCACCACGCGCCCCTTCCGCCCGGCCAAACCCAAGATCACACAGTACGTCCACCGCAACCACCTGGCACCTGGACGGGCACGAAGCGTGCACCTCCCGGCCCGCAATCTTCTCTGCATGCCCGGCCGAACACGCGGCTGGACAACTCGGGGGAGTGCAAAATCGTGCGGTCCAACCTGCGTAAGTCCGCTTCCGTCCTGGCCGCCGTGCTCGGCGGCACCGGTGCCGTGCTGGCGGCCCCCGCGTCGGCCGGCGCCGCCGCGGGTCCCGACCTGAAGGTGCACGCCAGCGACGACGCCTACACCTCGAGTGTCCGCCGCGACGCCGGTTTCGGCGCCGAGGACAAGCTGGTGGTCGGCCGGCTCGGCAACGACGTGAAGACCTCGTTCCTGAAGTTCGTGGTGCCGGCCGGCACCACGGTCACCGGCGCCCGGCTGAAGCTGGTCACGATCGGCTCCCCGCTCGGCAAGGTCACGGTCAACCGCGTGCCGGACACCGCGTGGACCGAGAAGAAGCTGACCTCGGCGAACGCGCCGGCGCTGGGCCGTCCGGTGGCCGCGGTGACGGCGAAGGACAGCGACACCGAGCTGGTCTTCGATCTGTCCGCGGCGGTCACCGGCCCGGGCACGTACGCGTTCGCGGTGCGCTCGTCGGCCGGCGCGACCACCCGGTTCCGCGCGGCGGAGAACGCCTCCGGCCGCCCCGAGCTGACCGTCACGACGAAGGCCGCGACGCCGGCCCCCACCAAGCCGGTCCCGACCAAGCCCGTCCCCACGACGCCGGCGCCCACCAAGCCCGTCCCCACGACGCCGGCCCCGACCAAGCCGACACCGACCACCCCGGCTCCCACGACTCCGGCCCCGACCACCCCGGCCCCGACCACCCCGGCCCCGACCACCCCGCCCCCGACGACTCCGGCCCCGACCACGCCCGCCCCCACCACCCCGGCCCCGACCACGCCCGCTCCCACCGCCGAGTGCGTGACCGACGCTCTGCTCGTGCCGTCCTGCGGCGTGCTCTGGGGCGGCGCCGCCGGCGGCTTCACCAGCGCACCCCGGGACCAGGCGCTGAAGGACTGGGAGAACCTGACCGGGCGGACCGCCACGATCTTCCACCAGTACCACAAGGGCGACGAGGTGTTCCCCACCAAGGCCGAGATCGCGATGACCCGGGACCCGGCCCGGCCCCGCGTGCTGATGCTGAACTGGAAGGTCGCCTACGGTTCGACCTGGGCCAAGGTCGCCAAGGGTGAGCAGGACAAGCGCATCGACGCGTTCGCCGACCGGATCAAGGCCACGTACCCGGAGAAGTTCTTCCTGGCGCTGAACCACGAGCCGGAGAACGACGTGATCGCCAAGGCCGGCTCCGGCTGGGAGGCCAAGGACTTCGCGGCGATGTACCGGCACACCATCGAGCGCCTGCGCGCCAAGGGCGTCACCAACGCGATCAACGTGATGGCCTACATGGGCAACGAGAAGTGGATGTCGCAGTCCTGGTGGGCCGACATCTACCCGGGCGACGACGTGGTCGACTGGATCGGCCTGGACTCCTACGTCAGCGCCGAGCAGGGCTACTACCACTACGGCATGTTCGCCGACCTGCTGGACCGCAAGGGCAAGACCGGGCCGGGCTTCTACGAGTGGGCCACCACCAAGCACGCGGACAAGCCGCTGATGATCGCCGAGTGGGGCGTGTACCACCGCATCGGCAAGGTCACCGACAAGTCGCCGGGCTACGGCAGCGTCCGCCCGGAACTCGCCAAGCGCCCCGGGATCAAGGCGATCGTGCACTTCGACACCCCGCACGACGACGAGGGCGACCGCGACATCAGCGTCAACAGCTCGAAGTCCAGCCTCACCGCGTTCCAGAAGCTCGCCGCCGACCCGATCTTCAACGTGAAGCTCGGCTGAGTTCCCGGACCTGACTCACGAGCCGCCCGGCGGGCCTGCCGGGCGGCTCGTGCCGTCGTTAGGCTGCCAGCCATGACCGCGCTTCTCGCCGCCCTGCTGGTGGCCGCCGTCGTCACCACCGGACTCGCGGTCGGGCTGCTCTGGGCCTGGGCGGTCGCCGTCCTGCCGGCCCTGCGCACCGCCGGGGACACGCTGTTCGTCGAGTTCACCCAGCGGGTCAACGTGGCGATCCTCAACCCCCGGTTCCTGCTCTGCTTCGTCGGGGCGCTGGTGCTCGACCTGGCCGCCACCGTGCTGGCCGCCCTCGACGGACGCGGTGCGGTGCTGCTCCCCGCGGCGCTCGCCCTGGCCGGCTACGCCGCCACGGTCGGCATCACCCGTGCGGTCAACATCCCGCTCAACAACCGGATGGACGCGGCGCGCGAACCCGGCCCGGCGCGGGCGATGTTCGAGACCCGGTGGACCCGGTGGAACGCGGTACGCACGCTGACCGGCGTACTGTCCCTGGCCTGTCTGGGGTGGGCGCTCGCCGCCCTGTGACCGGGCGCGCCCCGGCCGCCGTCGAGCGTCCTTCCCGGACCGGTCCGATCCGGCTCCCGCCGTTCGTCATCGTGCTGACGGACCAGACGAGGAGCAGTTGATGGACACAGTCACGAACACGCAGGTGGCGGTCACCCTGACCGTCCCGCTCCCGCCGCGGCGGATGTGGGACCGGATCAGCGCGGTGACCCGGATCGGCGAGTGGAGCCCGGAGGCCACCGGCGCGCACTGGTGGGAACCGGACCCCGACATCGCCGTCGGCGCCCGCTTCACCGGCCGCAATCGCTTCCCGAACGGGCTGGAGACCACCGTGACCTGCGTGGTCGTCGCGGCGGAACCGCCGGCGACCTTCGCCTGGACGGTGCTCGACGACGCCGGCCTGGTCGGCTCGACCTGGCACTACGAGTTGCGGGCCGGCCCCACCGCGGGCAGCACGGTCGTCCGGCACTCGTTCACCCACGGACCGGGGGCCAGCGGCACCAGAAGCGCGGCCGACACCGGTTCCCGGGCGTTCCACGAACGGCTGGCGGCGATCTGCCGCAACATGGCGGACACCGTGACCGCCATGGCGGCCGCCGGATAGCGGCGGACGAGTCCGGACACCACCGGGTGGGATGCGCGGCACCCGCCGGGGATCCGTGCCACGATGAGGTCGAGAGTCCGGTTCAGTCAGGAGTCAGGTAGATGAGCGAGCACGTTTCCGACAGCGCCGAGTGGCAGGCGGTCCAGGGGCACGCCGAGAAGTTCTCCGGTGTCCACCTGCGTGACCTGTTCGACAGCGACCCGAGGCGGGGGGAACGGCTCACCGCCGAGGTGGCGGACCTGTACGTGGACTACAGCAAGAACCTGGTCACCGAGGAGGTGCTGGCCGCGCTGTTCGCCCTGGCCCAGAAGGCCGGGCTGCGGGACCGGGTGACCGCGATGTTCGAGGGGCGGCACATCAACGCCACCGAGGACCGGGCGGTGCTGCACACCGCGCTGCGGCTGCCGCGCACCGCCACCCTGGTGGTGGACGGCCAGGACGTGGTGGCGGACGTGCACGCCGTGCTGGACCGGATGGGCGCGTTCAGCGACCGGGTCCGGTCCGGGGAGTGGACCGGCCACACCGGCCAGCGGATCCGGACCGTGGTCAACATCGGCATCGGCGGTTCCGACCTCGGGCCGGTGATGGCGTACGAGGCCCTCAAGGCGTACGCCGACCCGCAGATCGAGTGCCGGTTCGTCTCCAACATCGACCCCACCGACCTGTACGCCAAGACCCACGATCTGGACCCGGCCACCACCCTGTTCGTCGTGGTGTCCAAGACGTTCACCACCCAGGAGACGCTGACCAACGCCACCGAGGCGCGCAACTGGCTGCTGGCCGGCCTGGATGGCGACGCCGCGGCGGTGGCCCGGCATTTCGTCGCGGTCAGCACGAACGCGCAGAAGGTCGGCGACTTCGGGATCGACACCGACAACATGTTCGGCTTCTGGGACTGGGTCGGCGGGCGGTACTCGTTGCCGTCCGCGGTCGGCCTGTCGGTGATGGTGGCGATCGGCAAGGAGCGGTTCGCCGAGATGCTGGCCGGTTACCACACGGTGGACGAACACTTCCGGACCGCGCCGATCGAGCGCAACGTGCCGGCGCTGCTCGGCCTGCTCAACGTCTGGTACGACACGTTCCTCGGTGCGCAGTCGCACGCCGTCCTGCCGTACGCGCAGTACCTGCACCGGTTCGCCGCCTACCTGCAGCAGCTCACCATGGAGAGCAACGGCAAGTCGACCCGGCTGGACGGTACGCCGGTGGAGTACCAGACCGGCGAGGTGTTCTGGGGCGAGCCCGGCACCAACGGCCAGCACGCCTTCTACCAGCTCATCCACCAGGGCACGAAGCTGATCCCGGCGGACTTCATCGGGTTCAGCGAGCCGAACCACGACGTCGGCGGCATGCACGACCTGTTCATGTCGAACTTCTTCGCGCAGACCGGCGCGCTCGCGTTCGGGCGCACCGCCGAGCAGGTCACCGCGGAGGGGGTGCCGGCCGGGCTGGTCCCGCACAAGGTCATGCACGGCAACCACCCCACCACCACCATCCTGGCGCGCAAGCTCACCCCGGCCACGCTCGGGCAGCTCATCGCGCTGTACGAGCACATCACGTTCACCCAGGGCACGATCTGGGAGGTCAACTCGTTCGACCAGTGGGGTGTGGAACTCGGCAAGGTGATGGCGAACCAGCTCGCGCCGAAGCTGACCGCGTCGTCCGCGCCGGACGCGGACGCCGACTCGTCCACCGACACCCTGATCGCCCGGTACCGCGCCCAGCGCGGTCGCTGATTTGTCGGTTCCGGTGTTCACTGTCGATCGTGGACACCGGGGCCGCGCGGTCCGGGGTGGATACGTTACGGTCGTCAGTCATGCTGGTCCGACTCGCCGCCGTAGCCCTTCTCGGAACCCTGCCCGTGGCCGCGCCCGGCCAGCCCGACGCGCCGGGCCAGCCCGGCGCGCCCGCGGAGAGTGACGCCCCGGCGGTCAGCCCGGTCACCGGCGTGACGCTCGCCTGGACCACGGTCGAGGGTCACCGTCAGGTGCTGGTGACCTGGCAGGAGACCGGCACCCTGCGCAACCGGGTGGACATCGTGCACGCCGACGGCGCGCCGTTCTCGACCGGCGCCACGGTCGAGGCGGACCAGCCGAACCGCAGCACCGAGGACCCGGTGCTGTTCGGCGACACCGGGCAGCACCGGATGGCGGTGCACGTCCTGGACGCCGCCGGCAAGCCGGTCGGCGAGCCCGCCCTGTCCCCGGTCTTCGACACCGACCGGCTGCCCGCCGTCCAGCTGGACGCGGTGAACCCGCGCGCCGACGGCACCGTGGAGCTGCGCTGGACCCCGCGGCCGCCGGCCGCCGACACCACTCCCGGCGACCCGCTGGACCTGCCGGTCGAGAACCCGCAGCGGGCGGTCCCGATCGTGTCGAACCAGTACGCCTACGACCACGACGAACTGTCCGGCCCGATCACCGGCCCGTCGTTCGTGGTGCCCGCCGAGCACCGGCCGCCGTACCTGGCCGGGCTGAAGACCCTGAACGAGTGGGGCAGCACGTTCACGGTCAGCGAGGTGTTCGGCACCCGGCTGGCCGCGAAGGTGCCCGCCCGGGTCAGCCGCGGCGCCACGCTGACGGTCACCGGGACCGTCGAGGAGACGAAGCGGGCCTGCGACATGGCCGCCTGCTGGCCGGTGGAGGCACCGGAGAAGAACCGGCAACTCCAGCTGCAGTCCCGCACCGGTTCGGCCGCCGCCTGGCAGGTGGTCGCCACCGCCCGGAGCGGGAACGACGGCACCTACCGCCTGAGCGTGCCGTCCCCGGGCACCCGGCAGTACCGGGTCGTCGCGCCGCCGGTCACGTCCGGAGTGGACGGCCGGGCCCGCGCCGCCGCCGTCACCAGCCCGGCGACCGCCACCTCCGTCCCGCCCGCGAGCGGCTCGGCCAGTCCCAGCCCCAGCCCGACCGCCAGCAACGGCACCGGCGGCGGCGGGGCCAGCCTGCCGATCACCGGCGCCCCGGCCGGGACGGCGGCGGCACTCGGCGCCCTGCTGATCGCGCTCGGCGCGCTGCTGCGGGTGGCCGCCCGCCGTCGCCCGCCCACCGCGACCTGACGCCCGGACCTGACGCCCGGACCTGACGCCCGGACCTGACGCCCGGACCTGACGCGGTGGCGTGAGGCCCGGCGGCGTGCCGTGTCGGGGTTGTGTCGTACCCCGGCTCTAGGGTCTTCGGCGTGACCGCCTCCCGCGCCCTGCCGGCCCTGCCCGCCCGCCTGACCAGCCTCCTGCTGCGCCCGCACCCGTCCGCCGCACCGGACACGGTGGCCGGCGTGGCGGAGTGGTTCGGCGCGATGCAGGCGCAGGACATGGCGAGCGTGCTGTGGTCGCTCGGCGCGCGGCTGCCCGGCCGCACCCAGGCCGACGTCACCGCCGCGCTGGAACGCCGCGAGGCGCTCCGCACCTGGCCGATGCGCGGCACGGTGCATCTGGTCCCGAGCGCCGACGCCCGCTGGATGCTCGACCTGATGGGCGTTCGCGCGCTGGCCGGCGCGGCGGCCCGGCGCGCCTCGATCGGACTGGACGAGGCGACCGCCGAGCGCGGCGTCGAGATCCTCGCCGCCGCCCTGGCCGGCGGCGGCCGGCTGACCCGCGCCGAGTGCCTGCGCGCGCTCACCGACGGCGGCATCACGCTCGGTCCGCAGCAGGGCTACCACCTGTTGTGGTACGCGAGCCAGAAGGGCGTCACGGCGATCGCCCCGCACGTCGGCAAGGAGCAGACGTTCGTGCGTCTCGACGAGTGGGCCCCGGCACCGCACAGCCCCGGCCGCGAGGAGGCGCTCGGCCTCATCGCGCTCCGGTTCTTCCGGTCGCACGGGCCCGCCACGGTGCCCGACCTGGCTCGCTGGACCGGCCTGACCGTCGCCGACTGCCGCACCGGCGTCGCCGTCGCGGGCGACGCGCTGACCGAGGCCGGCGGCATGCTGGTGGATCCCGCGCTGCTCGACGCGGACCTGCCGGAGACCGACGACTGGCTGGCGTTGCCCGGCTTCGACGAATACCTGCTGGGCTACAAGGACCGGTCGCTGATGGTCGACGACGCCCACAAACAGGCGATCATCCCCGGCAACAACGGCATCTTCCAGGCCACCGTGGTCCGGGCCGGCCGCGTGGTGGCCACCTGGAAGCGCTCGCTCACCCGCACGGCCGTCACGGTCGCGGTCCAGCCCTTGGTCACGTTCGGTGCCGCGGACCGCCGGCACACCGAGGCGGCCCTCCAGCCGTACGCGACGTTTCTCGGGCAGCCGCTGCGGGTCACCTGGCCGTGAGTGTCGCCAGGACCTCCGGCCAGTGGCCGAGCAGCGTGCTCAGGTGCGCGGTGTCCGGGCGCACCACCAGCGTGGCGCCCGCGATGCGCCCGGCCAGCCAGGCACCGTTGCGGGGCGACGCCTGCGGATCCCGCGCGCCGTACCAGAGCCACACCGGGCAGCGCACCCGCTCGGGGGCGAACGCCCACCGGCGGAACGTCACGGTGGCGTCCCGCAGATATCCGTCGGTCCGGGCGACCGCCTCCCGCGCCGCCGCGGCCAGGTCGGCGGCCGGCAGCGCGGCGAGCACCGCGGCGTCCGCGGGGTGGGCCCCGTCCGTCCAGCGGGCGGCCAGCGCGTCGTCGTCACGGTCGTCCGCGCGCAGCCCGGCCACGTACCGCTCGAACTCCGGCCGCATCAGCGCGACGGCGTCCGCGGGGGACAGGTCCGCGAGCCGGGCGACGAAGGCGCGCTGCTCGGCGTCGACGCCGTCGCGGTGCACCGGAGGGTCCAGCTCCGGCACGTTCGCCGGCGCGGCGACCAGCCCGGCCGTGGTGACCCGGTCCGGATGGCGGACCGCGCACGCCAGGGCGTACGACCCGCCGACGGACATGCCGAGCACCGCGAACCGGCCGATCCCCAGCCGGTCGGCCAGCGCGGCCACATCGTCGGCGACCGGGAGATGCCCCGCTGCGCCCGGGTCGGCGGTGGCCGGGAGATCCTCCGTCGGGCGTGCGTCGGCGGTGGCCGGGAGATGGCCCGGCCCCGGGCCCGGGTCGGTGGGGCGGTATGGGTCGGAGAGGCCGTATCCGGGCCGGTTGACGGCGATCAGCCGCACTCCGGCCGCCCGCGCCGCGCGGTCGCCGCTGCGGGCGATCAGCCGGCTGTCGGGACAACCGGGCAGGAACATGACGGCCGGTCCGTCGGCGGCCCCGCCGGCCCAGTACTGCAGGCGGCGGCCGTCCGCGAGTTCGCAGAGCCCGTCGGTGCCCGCTCCGGTCGGGTCGCCGTGCACCATGTCACCTCCTGTGGCCGCCGCCCGCCGGGTGCCGTCCGTTCCTGGCCGGACCGGCCGCCCCGGCGGACTGGCATGTCGTACATTGTCCGTACTGTCGTGCGGGCATGGGGGGTGACCGCTGCTGTGGCACCGTTGAGCATGCCGCACCGCCGGCGTCCGGGCCGCCGGCGTCTCCCACCGGCCCCCGGCGGCCGCGACCCCGCCCGGGCCTCGCCGCCTTCCGCGCCGGAATCGCCGGAATCGCCGGTCCCGGCAGTCCCCGGTCCCGGGCAGCCCGGGCCTCGCCGCCTTCCGCGCCGGAATCCCTGCTCCCGGCAATCCCCGCTCCCGGCAATCCCCGCTCCCGGCAATCCCCGGTCCAGGGAAGCCCGGGCCGTGCGCGCACGCCGGGAGCCATCCCCGAAGATCAGCCGTCACCCCGACGGGCACCGCCGTCATCTCCGACGATCACCCTCGTCACCCCCGACGATCACCACCGTCACGGCCGCGAGATCATCGTGCGTGACGCCGTCCTTCGCGGCCGCCAGCGTCCGTGACCGCGTACCGACCAGGAGAACGCTGTGAGTAGTCCGTCCGTGGCAGCGCCCGACAAGCTCGACGCCGCCGTACTGAAGATCGCCGGGGTGGTGGTCCTCGGCGCGATCATGTCGATTCTCGACGTGACCGTGGTCAGCGTGGCGCTGCCCACGTTCCAGACCGAGTTCGACGCGACCTACGCCCGGGTCGCCTGGACCATGACGGGCTACACGCTGGCCCTCGCCACGGTGATTCCGCTCACCGGCTGGGCCGCGGACCGCTTCGGCACGAAACGCCTCTACATGACCGCGCTGGTGCTGTTCACGTTCGGCTCCGGCCTGTGCGCCACCGCCGACTCGATCGGGCAGCTCATCGCGTACCGGGTGCTGCAGGGACTGGGCGGCGGCATGCTGATGCCGCTCGGCATGACGATCATGACCCGGGCGGCCGGGCCGCAGCGGATCGGCCGGCTGATGGCCGTGCTGGGCGTGCCGATGCTGCTCGGGCCGATCGGCGGGCCGATCCTGGGCGGCTGGATGATCGACATCGCCAGCTGGCACTGGATCTTCCTGATCAACCTGCCGATCGGCCTGGTCGCGCTGATCTACGCGGCGGTGGCGCTGCCGAAGGACAGCCCGGAACCGTCCGAGTCGTTCGACTTCGTCGGCATGCTGATGCTCTCGCCCGGCCTGGCGCTCTTCCTGTACGGCGTGTCGTCGCTGCCCGAGACCGGCACGTTCGCCGACCGCAAGGTGTGGCTGCCGATGCTGGTCGGCGGCGCGCTGGTGATCGGCTTCGTGTTCTACTCGTTCAAGCCCCGGCATCCGCTGCTCGACCTGCGGCTGCTGCGCGACCGCAACCTGTCGGTGGCGGCGCTGACCCTGGCCGTGTTCATGATCGCCTTCATGGGTGCCGGCCTGTTGTTCCCGAGCTACTTCCTGCAGGTGCGCGGCGAGACGACGCTCGACGCCGGCCTGCTGATGGCCCCGCAGGGCATCGGCGCGATGGTCACCATGCCGATCGCCGGGATGCTCGCCGACAAGATCCCGGTGGGCCGCACGGTGCCGTTCGCGCTCGTGCTGATCGCGGCCGGCTTCTTCGCGTTCACCCAGGTCGGCACGGACACGTCGTACTGGCTGCTGTGCGGTGCGCTGTTCGTGATGGGCCTCGGCATGGGCGGCACGATGATGCCGGTGATGACGTCGGCACTGCGGACGCTCACCAACCACGAGGTGGCCCGCGGCTCCACGCTGCTGAACATCGTCCAGCAGATCGCCGGCTCGGTCGGCTCGGCGATCATGTCGGTGATCCTCACCAACGAGCTGAACGACTCCCCGGCCATCCCGGGGGTGACCGACCCGCAGACCGGCGAGCCGATCACCGAGGCCGGTCTCGCCATCGCGGTCGAGCAGAACCCGGCGCTGGCCGCCCAGTTCCCGGTCGAACCGTCGGTGCTGGAGCGCGGCCTGGAGTTCGTGGCCGACGCGTTCGGCACGACGTTCTGGGTCGGGTTCGCCCTGGTGCTCGCCACGTTCATCCCGGCCTTCCTGCTGCCGCGCCGGCGTGAGGTGTCGCACCTGAACGACGACGAGAAGGTCGCCACGCCGGTCGTCATCCACTGACCGCACCGCCCGGGCGCGGCGGGACCGTGCCGCGGCCGGGCGGCCCCGTCCGGGACCACGTGACCTCGCTGGTGCCGAACCAGAGCACCCACTACCCGCCCAGCCCACCCAGCCCGCCCAGCCCACCCAGCCCGTCCGGACCGGCCGCCGGCGGGACCGGGCCCGCCGGTGCGCCGTCCGCCTCGGCGCACTCGTCGAGCCGGCGGGTCAGGAAGGCGCGTTCGGCGTCGTTGCGGGCGGCGCCGACCGCGACGCGGTAGTGCGTCGCGGCCTCGCCGGCCCGGCCGGCACGGCGCAGCAGATCGGCGTGCACCGCCGGCCGCAGCGGGTGGTCACCGGCCGCCGCGAGCAGATCCAGGCCGGCCTGCGGGCCGTCCCGCATGGCGATCGCGACGGCCCGGTTCAGCCGCACCGTCGAGGACGGCACCAGGACCAGGAGCCGGTCGTACAGCCGGGCGATCCGGGCCCAGTCGGTGTCCGCCGCGGTGGGCGCGGTGGCGTGGCAGGCCGCGATCAGGGCCTGGAGCTGGTACGGGCCGATCTGCTCGCGCCGCAGGGCGTGCCGGACGGTGGCCAGCCCGGCGCCGATCCGGGCGGCGTCCCAGCGGTCGCGGTCCTGGTCCTCCAGCGGCACCGGCACGCCACCGGGGTCCACCCGGGCGGCGCGGCGGGCGTCCAGCAGGAGCAGCAGCGCGTGCAGGCCGGCGGCCTCCGGGTGGTCCGACATCAGCTCGGCGACCAGGCGGGCCAGGTCCACCGCCCGGTCGCACAGGTCGCCGCGGATCAGGTCGGGGCCGGCCGTGGCGGCGTACCCCTCGTGGAACATCAGATAGATCACGTGCAGGACCGCCGTGGTGCGTTCCGGCAGCAGGTGGGCGGGCGGCACCCGGTACGGGATGCCGGCCAGTGCGATCTTCCGCCGCGTCCGGACCAGCCGCTTCGCCATCGTGGCCTCGGGCACCAGGAACGTGCGGGCGATCTCCGCGGTGCTCAGGCCGCACAGCGTGCGCAGCGCCAGCGTCACCCGGGACTCCACCGACAGCGCCGGGTGGCAGCAGGTGTAGAGCAGCCGCAGGCGCTCGTCGGTGAGGCCGCTGTCCAGCGAGTCCAGGTCGACGTCCAGGTCCGTCACGGCCTCGCCGGCCAGGCCGCGCAGCTTGACCGCCCCGACCCGGGCGCGGCGTACCCGGTCCACGGCACGGTTGCGGGCCGTGGTGATCAGCCAGGCCCGGGGGATGTCCGGTACGCCGTCGCGCCGCCACGCCGGCAACGCGGCCGCGAACGCCTCCTGCGCGGCGTCCTCGGCCAGGTCCCAGTCGCCGACCGCGCCGATCACCGCGGCCACCACCCGCCCCCACTCGGCCCGGAACACCGCGTCGAGCACCGCCGCGACGGGGTCGCCGCCGGTCATGCGTCGCGCACCGGCCGGATCTCCACCTGTCCGATCGCCGTGGCCGGATGGCCGGCGGCGATCTCGATCGCCTCGTCCAGGTCGCGGCAGTTGATCAGGGCGAATTCGCCGACCTGCTCCCGGCCCTCCACGAAGGGCCCGTCGGTGAGCAGCACCTCCTCGTCGCGGACCCGGACCGTGGTCGCGGTCGGGCTCGGGTGCAGCCCGGCGTGCAGCTCCAGCACCCCACGGCGCTCCAGGTCGGCCATCCACTCGGTGAACCGGTCGTACGCCCCCGCCACCTTCCGCTCCTGGGCGGTGACCTCGTCGGCGCTGATCAGCAACAGGTATCGCACGGTTCCTCCTCGGCGAGCATTCGACGACTCTAGGACGAACGGCCCGGCAGGATGGGGACACCGCGGTGTCCTCCGGCCGTCCGCCCGTTCGTCCCCATGGCGGGACCGGGCTCACCGGACCGGGCCACGGGGCGCAGACGAACGGAGATCAGCATGGAGACGGTGACCTCGCAGGACGGCACGCCGATCGCGTACCAGCTCGCCGGGAGCGGCCGGCCGCTGGTGTTCGTGACCGGGGCGTTCAACGACCACACCCGGTGCGCACCGCTGGCCGCCGCGCTGGCCGGCACGGCCACGGTGGTCACGTACGACCGGCGCGCCCGGGGCGGCAGCGGCGACACCCGCCCGTACCGGATCGACCTCGAGGTGGCCGACCTGGCCGCGGTGATCGACCGGGCCGGCGGGCCGGCCGCGGTGTTCGGCTACTCCTCGGGCGCGGTGCTGGCGCTGCGCGCCGCGGCGGCCGGGCTGCCGATCACCCGCCTGGTGCTGTTCGAGGCGCCGTTCGCGTTCGACGGGCCGGCCCGCGCCGCGGATCTGCCGGACCGGCTGCAGGCGCTGATCGACGCGGGCCGCCCGGGCGACGCGGTGACGTTGTTCCAGACCGAGGGGATCGGGCTGCCGGCCGAGTTCGCCGCACAGATCCGGCGGTCGCCGATCTGGCCGGCGCTGGAGGCGATGGCGCAGAGCACGGTGTACGACGCCACGCTCACCACCGAGCTGGCGGTGCCCACCCCGGACATGGCGGCGGCGGCCACGCCGACGCTGGTGGTGAACGGTGCCGGGACCTGGCCGGGGCTGGCGTCGGCCGCGCGTACCCTCGCCACGCTCCTGCCGCAGGCCCGCCATCGGGAGGTCCCGGCCGGCGCGGACCACGACATCCCGGTCGAGGCGACCGCCGCGGTGGTCCGGGAGTTCCTGGCCGACGGCTGAGCGCGGTGTGACTCCGGACGTGTTCGCTCGACTCGGTTATGCAAATCTGAAATAGTTGCCGTGTCAAAGATGTTGTGCGGGATAGTCCGGGGCGATCGGTCCCGACCAGAGGCTCAGGAGCGGTCATGCAGTTCGGGATCTTCACCGTCGGCGACGTCACCCCCGACCCCACGAACGGCCGGGCGCCGACCGAGCACGAGCGGATCAAGGCGATGGTGACGATGGCCCGGCACGCCGAGGAGGTCGGCCTCGACGTGTTCGCGATGGGCGAGCACCACAACGAGCCGTTCGTGCCGTCCTCACCCACCACCATGCTCGGCCACATCGCCGCGCGGACCGACCGGTTGCTGTTGTCCACGTCCACCACGCTGATCACCACCAACGACCCGGTGAAGATCGCCGAGGACTACGCCATGCTGCAGCACCTGGCGGACGGCCGGGTCGACCTGATGATGGGACGCGGCAACACCGGGCCGGTCTACCCGTGGTTCGGCAAGGACATCCGGGCCGGCATCCCGCTCGCCATCGAGAACTACGCGCTGCTGCACCGGTTGTGGCGCGAGCACGTGGTCGACTGGAAGGGCAAGTACCGCACCCCGCTGCAGTCGTTCACCTCGACGCCGCGCCCGCTGGACGGTGTGCCGCCGTTCGTCTGGCACGGCTCGATCCGCAGCCCGGAGATCGCCGAGCAGGCCGCCTACTACGGCGACGGCTTCTTCGCGAACCACATCTTCTGGCCGGCCTCGCACACCCAGCGTATGGTCGCGCTTTACCGGCAGCGGTACGCCCACTACGGGCACGGCGGCGAGGACCAGGCCATCGTCGGCCTCGGCGGCCAGGTGTTCATGCGGCGGAACTCGCAGGACGCGGTGCGCGAGTTCCGCCCGTACTTCGACAACGCCCCGGTGTACGGCCACGGCCCGTCGCTGGAGGAGTTCAGCGCCGAGACCCCGCTCACCGTCGGCAGCCCGCAGCAGGTCATCGACCGTACGCTGGGGTTCCGCGACTACGTGGGCGACTACCAGCGGCAGCTGTTCCTGCTGGACCACGCGGGCCTGCCGCTGAAGACCGTGCTGGAGCAGCTCGACCTGCTCGGCGAGGAGGTGGTGCCGGTGCTGCGCAAGGAGTTCGCGGCGCTCAAGCCGGCCCACGTGCCGGACGCGCCCACGCACGCCTCGCTGGTCGCCGCCCGGGACGCCGCCGAACGGGAGAAGGTGCAGGCATGAAGCAGCGCGACCTGGTCGTGGTCAGCGCCGGCCTGAGCCAGCCGTCGTCCACCCGCCTGCTCGCGGACCAGCTGTCCGCGGCGGCGGTGGACGCCGCGGCCGGCCTCGGCGTGCGGCTCGACGTGCGGGTCGTGGAGGTGCGCGACCTCGCACACGACCTGATGAACCACCTGCTCACCGGCTTCCCGCCGGCCCCGCTCAAGGCGGCGCTGGACGCGGTGGCGGGCGCGGACGCGCTGATCGCCGTGACGCCGGTGTTCAACGCCTCGTACAGCGGGCTGTTCAAGTCGTTCTTCGACGTGGTGGAGAAGGACGCGCTCGCCGGCAAGCCGGTCCTTCTGGCCGCGACCGGCGGCACCGCCCGGCACTCGCTGACGCTCGAGCACGCGATGCGGCCGATGTTCGCGTACCTGGGGGCGGTCTCCGTGCCGACGTCGGTCTTCGCCGCCGCCGAGGACTGGGGCGGCGACGAGGCCGAGGGCCAGCTGCGCGCCCGCGTCGTCCGGGCCGCGACCGAACTGGCCCGCGAGGCGGAGCGGCGCGAACCGGCCGCGGTGGCCGATCCGTTCGCGCTCACCACGTCGTTCGAGGACCTGCTGGCCGGTCGCTGACCACACCGCCGGTTGCCGTGGTGCCGGTTCCGGCCGGCACCACGGTTCAGGCCGTCGGGACGGTGACCGCCCGGTATCCCGGGATGTCCTCGACCCGGTGGTAGACCGGGAGCCCGCGGTCCCGCGCGATCGCGACGTCCTGGTCCGCGCCGGTGGACTCGCCCGGCAGGCGCAGGACCGCGTCGCAGTGCTGCAGCAGGCGCTGCGCGGTCGGATACAGCACGTGCTCGGCCAGCGGGTCGTCCAGGTCGCGGGCACCGGCGGCGCGCAGCACCGGCAGTGCCACCCACTCGCCGATCATCGGCACGTGCCCGGCCGCGAAGATCGGCCACGCGGCCTCCTCCAGCCGCGCCAGATTCGCCGCGATCAGCTCCGGGTCGCCGCCGGTGCCGGACCGGTAGGGGCCGGCAATGAGGATCAACAAGGGTTTCTGTGCGCTCATGACGCCAGGTTAGCGTTATAGTCGGCAATAACAAAGAGAAACGTGGAGGAACGTGCATGCTGGCTGCGCAGCGCCGTGAGTTTCTGCTGACCCGTCTGCACCGCGACCGGCGGCTGGTCGCCAAGGACGTCGCCGCCGAACTCGGCGTCTCCGAGGACAGCGTCCGGCGCGACCTGCGGGAGATGGCCGCGGCCGGCCTGTGCCAACGGGTGTACGGCGGCGCGCTGCCCGCCTCGCCCGCGGTCGCCGACTACCCGACGCGGCGTCGCGTCGAGGTGGACAGCAAGCGCCGGGTCGCCGCGGCCGCCGCCGCCCTGATCAAGCCCGGCGACACCGCGATCCTGGACGGCGGCACCACCGCGCTGGCCGTCACCGAGGCGCTGTCGCCCGACCTGCGGGCCACGGTCGTGACGCACAGCCCCACCGTGGCGGCCGCGCTCGCCGACCACGAGGGCGTGGAGATCTACCTGCTCGGCGGCCGGCTGTTCCGGCACTCGATGGTGACCTGCGGTGCCGCCGCGGTGGAGGCCGCGCAGGCGGTGCACGCCGACCTGTTCCTGCTCGGCGTCACCGGGGTGCATCCGGACGCCGGCCTCACCACCGGCGACGCCGACGAGGCCGCGATGAAACGGGCCCTGGCGCGCCGGGCCGCGGACACGTACGTGCTGGCCAGTGCGGAGAAGATCGGCGCGGCGTCGCGGTTCGCGGTGCTCCCGCTGGACGCGGTGGCGGGCGTGGTGACCGACGCGCCGGCCGGGGACGAGGCGGTCCAGCGGCTGGCCGGCTCGGGCGTGATGATCGTCCCCGCTTGAGACGTGCGCCGGCCAGAAGACTATTCATCACCACCAAGGGAACACCAACGCTGCTAGCCGGGGTAGTGGGACGAAGGGACATGTGATGGCGGAGATCGTGCTGGTCCGGCACGGGCAGACCGAGTGGAGTGCGAACGGCCGGCACACGTCGTACACCGACATCGATCTGACCCCGGCCGGCGTGGAACAGGCCCGCCAGGTCGGCGCCCGGCTCGGCGGCCGGGTCTTCGCCGCGGTGCTGGCCAGCCCGCGCCTGCGGGCGCAGCGCACCGCGGAACTGGCCGGCCTGCGGGTCACCGAGACCACCGAGGACCTGGCCGAGTGGAACTACGGCGAGTACGAGGGCGTCACCACCTCCGACATCCGCCGGACCCGCCCGGACTGGTGGCTGTGGACCCACGGCTGCCCCGGCGGTGAGTCGCCGGAGCAGGTCGGTGCCCGGCTGGACGGGGTGCTGGCGAAGGCCCGGTCGCTGCTCGAACAGGGTGACGTGGCGCTGGTCGGGCACGGCCACTGCCTGCGGGTGACCGGCGCCCGCTGGATCGGCCTGGCGCCGCGCCACGGTGCCGGTCTCCGCCTGGACACCGGCACCGTCTCCACGCTGGCCTTCGAGCACGGCGTGGACCCGGTCATCGGGACCTGGAACGCGCCCTGCACGGCCTGACGACCGCGGTCAGCCGAGCGGCAGCCGGGCGCGGATGTCGCCGAGTCCCCGGGCGACGAGGAGTTCGCCGCCGGGGGAGAGGCGGGCCCACGACCCGGACCGCGCGTCCCAGCGCCGCCACATGCGCTCGTCGGCCGGCACGGTCACCTGGGCCGACTCGCCGGGCGCCACGGTCACCGCGGCCCAGCCGGCCAGGCGCACCGGCTGGTCGCTCTCGGCCGGGGCGAAGTACACCTGCACCACCTCGCGGCTGGTGCGGGTCCCCACGTTCGTGACGGTGGTGGTCACCGTGGCGGGCGCGTCCGCGGTGAGGCGGGTGCCGGCGTACTCCCAGCGGCCGTAGCCCAGGCCGTGTCCCAGCCAGAACGCCGGTTCCGGGGCGCGGTCGGCGTAGTGCCCGCGGTAGCCCAGGTACGGGCCCTCGGCGTACACCAGCTTGCCGTCCACCGGCTTGACCGACCAGGCCGGCGACTTCTCGTCCTCGGCCGGGAACGTGGTGACCAGGCGTCCCGCGGGTTCGATGTCGCCGAGCAGCGTGGCCGCGACCGCGTGGCCGCCCTCCTGACCGGGCAGCCCGGCCCAGAGGACCGCGTCGACCCGCGGCAGCCACGGCATCACCACGGGGGTGGCCGCGTTCACCACCACGACGGTACGCCGGGCCGCGCCGGCCACCGCCTCCACCAGGGCGTCCTGGGCGCCGGGCAGGTGCAGCGTGGACTTGTCCACGGCCTCGGTCTCCTGCTCCTCGGTGAGACCGACGACCACCACGGCCACGTCCGCGGCGGCGGCCGCGCGGACCGCCTCGTCGATCACGTCCACCGTCTCGCGGGACGCCGGGTGGCCGATCAGGCCGAACAGGCCGACCCCGGCGAACACCTCGGCGGCCCCGCCGAGCCGGACCGTCGCCTCCAGCTCGTCGCCCTCGCGCACCTGGTAGACGTCGGTGCGCAGCGGCGGGGTGAGCACCTCCTCGCCGAAGCCGTTGCCGGTCACCGCCAGGCCGAATTCGACCGACTGCGCGCCCACCGCGACCCGCCAGTCGCCGACGCCCATGGCGCCCAGTTCGACGGTGCCGGAGCCGGTGATCCGGCCGCGCAGCACCGCCCGGGCGACGGTGCCGGTGAAGTCGTCGTCCATCCCGACCATGGTGGCGCTGTTGGCGCAGTGGCGTGATTCCAGCACGGTCCCGTCGGCGTCGTACAGGATGGTGCGGATGCCGGCCTCGCCGGTCTCCGGGTCGACCAGGAAGCCGCCGCGGGCCGGCACCGGCCGGATCCGCACGTCCACGCCGTCGACCACGGTGACCCGGTCGCCCAGCCGGGCGGTCAGGCCCTCCGCGACGCTCACCTGGTACGGCGGGTTGACCTGCGCCGAGCCGCCGCCCATGTCGATGGTCTGCACGGCGTGCCGGCCGATCAGCGCGACGGTCTGCGCGGAGGTCAGCGGCAGCGCGTCGTCGTCGTTCTTGAGGACCGTGATGCCCTGTGCGGCCAGCCGGGTCAGCTGCTCCCTGCGCTCGGGGCTGTCCGGCGCCGGGTAGGTCCCGTACGACCGTGGTGCGCCCAGCGCACCGGTGCGCTCGGCGAGCAGCAGCAGGCGGGCCAGGTGGTCGTCGACCACCTTCTCGTCCACCTCGCCGGCCCGGACCGCGGCGACCAGCGCCTCGCCCCACGGCCCGCCGGGACCGGGCATGACCAGGTCGAGGCCGCCGTTGGCGGCCGGTGCCACGGTCTTGGTGGCGAACCAGTCGGACATGATCAGGCCGCGGTAGCCCCACTCGCCCTTGACGATGCCGTTGTTCACGTAGTCCTGCTCGGTCGCCGCGACGCCGTTCACGTTGTTGTACGCCGCCATGATCGACCACGCCTCGGCGTCCTGGACGGCGATCTCGAACGGCAGCAGGTACACCTCGCGCAGCGTGGTCTCGTCCACCACGCTGTCCACCGTGTTGCGGTCGGTCTCCGACTCGTTCGCCACCAGGTGCTTGAGGCAGGCGGCCACGCCGTTGTCCTGCATGCCGCGCACGTACGCGGCGGCGATCCGGCCGGTGAGCAGCGGGTCCTCCGAGTACGCCTCGAACAGCCGGCCGCCCAGCGGGGTGCGGTGCAGGTTGATGGTCGGCCCCAGCACCACGTGGATCTCCTGCGCCATGGCCTCCTCGGCGAGCAACCGGCCCACCTCGTACGCGCTGTCCTCGCTCCAGGTCGACGCCAGCAGGGTGGCGTTGGGGAACAGCGCGACCACCCGGCCGCCGTGGAACTTCAGGCCGCGGACGCCGGTCGGGCCGTCCGAGAGCCGCAGTTCGCGCAGCCCGATCCGGTCCTCCGGGGCCAGCGTGAACGAGGTGGCGCCGGTCAGCAGCGCCACCTTGGCGGGCAGGTCGAGTGCGCGGATCAGGCTGGCGTGGTCGGTCGGGGGCGCTGTCGTCATGGGGACCCTCTGGCTAGATCGCGAGTTACACGTGTAAGTTGCCGACGTCAGTAACGTAAACACGGGCGGGCGTTCGGGGCAAGCACCCGCCGGAAAGGGTCTCGCGTCATGGCTGACCGCACCGTCCGCCGGGTGACCAGCGCCGACGTGGCACGGATGGCCGGGGTCTCCCGCGCGACGGTCAGCTATGTGCTCAACGAGACCCCGCACCAGACCATCAGCGCCGGCACCCGCGGCCGGGTGCTGGACGCCGCCGCCCGGCTCGGGTACGCGCCGTCCGCCGCCGCCCGTACCCTCCGTACCGGCCGCTCCCAGCTGGTGCTCTGCCTGCTGCCGGACTGGCCGATCGGCAACGAGGTCGGCGCGCTGCTGGGCAACCTGTCCAGCGCGCTCGCCCGGCAGGGCCTGACCTTCGTGGCGCATCCCGGCAGCCGCGAGGACCGGCCGATCTCGGAGATCTGGAAGGCCATCACGCCCGCCGCCGTGCTCGCCTTCGCCGAGTTCTCCGACGACGAGATCGACGCCATGCGGGCCGCCGGGGTGGCGCTGGTGGTCGCGCTGCTGGGCCGCAGCCGCCAGCGGCGGCGCGAGCTGGAGGTGCCGCAACACCTGGTCGGGCGGCTGCAGGCCGGGCACCTGGCCGGGCAGGGGCACACCCGGCTGGGGTACGCGTACCCCGACGACGACCGGGTGCGCATCTTCGCCGAGCCCCGGCTGGACGGCGTCCGGGCCGGCTGCACCGCGCACGGTCTCGACGCCCCCCTGGTGCAGACCGTCCCGCTCGATCCGGAGGCCGCCGCCACGGCGGTCCGGCGCTGGCGCGACGCGGGGGTGACCGGCGTGTGCGCGTACAACGACGAGGTGGCCCTGGCCGTGCTCGCCGGCCTGCGCCGCCGCGGTCTGCGCGCCCCCGACGGCCTCGCGGTGGTCGGCGTGGACGACATCCCCGCGGCCCGCCTCGCCGAACCGGCCCTGACCACGGTGACCACCGACCAGACCGCGGTCGCGGCGCACCTCGCCGACACGGTGGTGGCGGCGATCAACGGCCGCCCGGAGCCGGCCGCCTCGGTGGCCGACCTGGTGCACGTCGTACGGCGGGCGTCCGCCTGATCCCCCTGGTCCGGCCGCTCTGCGTGATCTTGACAACGAATCCACAGCTGTCGTTCATGCCCCGTACAGGCGGGCGGCGAATGGTGGAAGCCGCACGACGCCGGAGCCGAGGGGGATACCGAGATGCTTGTGCACGTGAACCAGGCCCGCACCGCCGACCGGTACGCCGGGGCGCCCGGGCCCGGCCTGCCGATCAACCGCGTCGCCGCACCGACCGTGGCGGTCCTCGGCCACCCGGGCTGGACCGCCGCCCTGCCGGCGCACCTGCCGGCCGGCTGGCGGATGCGCGCCGCGGCCGGTCTCGACGACATCCACGCCGGCGACATCGTGCTGCTCACCGACGCCACCGAGGGCGACGTCGCGGTGGCCCGTGCCGCGCTGTCCGGCCGTACCCGGATCGCGGCGCTGGTGGCCGGTGACGCCCCGGCGGACGCGGTCGCCGGGGTGCTGACCGCCGGCGCGGACGTGTGCGTGCGCGGCGGGCAGCCCGCCATCCTCGCCGGTCACCTGGTGGCCTGCCGCCGCCGCCAGCTCGCCGAGCGCTGGGCCGGGCTGCAGGCGGCCGCCACGTGTCGCAGTTCACCAACCGCCCTTGACCAGCGGACCGTCGACGCAGAGTGACCTGCGCTACAGCATTCCGGTGTGCCGGATCACTGTTTGGCAAGGAGTTTCACCTGGTCGATTTGGCGATGAGGTGCCCCGCGCGGATCGTGGGAGACGGAAAGCAACGACGCTTCCGCGAACACTCAGCGTAAGCGACATTGGGGAACGTCATGCCACTGAAGACCCGTATCCGCGCGGTACGCACCGCGCTCCAGCACCGCCGCACCGAGCGCCTCGCGTACCGGCGGCTGAGCGCGGAACTCGCCGCGTTCCAGACACCGGCCGAGCGCGCCGAACTCGACATCATGCTCAGCCGGCACAGCAGCGAGGACACCCGGCAGATCCGCGAGATCCTGAACCGCCAGGACCACGAGCGGCAGCGCGCCATGGCCGGCCTCGGCGGCAGCGCCCGGGGCGGCTCGTTGTCGGCGTAGGATCGGCGTACCCCCCTAGGGAGAGGTGCCCGTCGATGTCCTCGCCCGGCGTTGTCCGGCTCACGGTGGAGCCGCACCACCACGGTTACGACCCCGGCGACGACCGGTGGCGGCTCCAGGCCACCGCGCTCTACACCGAACTGGACGCGGTCGCCGACGTGGAGCGGCGGACCCGTGCGGTGCCCGGCACCCGGGGCTCGGTCGAGCAGGTCGTCGTCGCGCTGGGCAGCGCCGGAGTGTTCACCGCCGCGGTGGAGTGCCTGCGCGCCTGGCTGGGCCGCGACCGCGGACGGCGCATCGACCTCCGCTGGGACGAGGACGGCGTCGAGCGGTACGTGACGCTGGTCGGTGCGGGAGTGGACGCCGAGACGGTGCGGGAGCTGTCCCGGGCGGTCTCCCGGCGGCTGGGAGGTCCGGAATGGCCGGACGCTACCGAGCCCTCCTGATCGGCAACTCGACCTACCCGGCGGACGAGCACAACCTCCAGCCCCTGCGCGGGCCGGTCAAGGACATCGCGGCACTCCACCGCGCCCTGGTCGACCGGGACACCGGGCTGTTCGCCGACATCGACGTGACGCTGGTGCCGGAGGCCACGTCCGGCCGGGCGATCCGCGCGCTGGGCCGGTTCTTCGGCACCGCGGAACGCGACCAGGTCCTGCTGTTCTTCTTCAGCGGGCACGGCCGGCTGGACCAGCACGGCCGGCTGCACCTGTGCATGCAGGACACCGACTCGGCCGACCTGCTCGCCACCGCGGTCAGCAGCGCCCGGATCAACGAGTTCGCCGACGCCTCGCGCGCCCGCAACGTCGTGATCGTGCTGGACTGCTGCCACGCCGGTGCGTTCCGCGGCGGCGACGTGCCGGACACCGTCGCCGGCCCCGGGCGGTACGTGCTGACCAGCTGTCGCGGCAGCCAGCTGGCCAACGACGCCACCGTGGACAACGGCACCAGCGTCTTCACCCAGCATCTCGTCGACGGCCTGCTGACCGCCGCACCCGACCACGACGGCGACGGATACGTCGGCTTCTCCGATCTTTACACCTATGTGGACCGGCGGATGCGGGAGAGCGGCAAGCAGATACCGCAGCGGCGGGTCGACGGGGACGGCGACGTACGCCTGGCGCGCCGTCCGGTGCCGGCCACGCCCAGTTCCACCCCCGCCCCCGGCCCCGGCGAGGAACCGGCCGGGGCGACTCCCCGCGGTGCGGCCGTGGGCGGGCGGCCGGTGCTCCTCGCCCTCGCCGGTGCGGTCGCTGTCCTGATGGCCGCCGGCGCCGTCCTCGCGCTCCTCCGGCCGTGGGACGGTGACGAGCCGTCGCCGGGGGAGGTGGACCACGTGTCCGCCGCGCCGTGGCGCCTGCGGGTCGAGGACCGGCGGGTCGGTACCGACACGGGTTGCACGGTGACGCTCACCGAGGTCCGCTCCGGTACCGGGATCTCGGTGCCCGACGACGTCTACGGCACCCGTACCTTCCAGATCCACCACACCGGCTCCTTCCGGTGGCAGGCGAACGATCCGGGCTGCCGGATCACGCCGCTGCCGGGGTCCGGCCGGGCGACGCTGCCGTTCGCGGTCGAGGGAACGGGGGACAGCGACGCCTTCCCGGCCCCCGCCCGTGTCTCGGTCCGGGTCCTGGACTTCAACGGCAACCCGGAGTGCCGGCTCACCCTCCACGACCCGGCGGACGGCACCGCCCTCGACATCGCGACCGCGCGGCCCGGCGCCGGGACCGTGGTCCTGAACGCGGGCGGCCGCGGCACGGTGTACCTCGGCGCCACGCCCTGCGGCGTGGCGCTCGCCGCCGCGGAATGAGCTCGGGGCCGGGATGCCGGGGTCAGCGGTCGGCGTGGTCCGGGCGGGGATGGCCGCGCACGCTGCCGGCGTGTGCCACCGCGGTCGGGTCCTTGCGGACCTTGAGGAGGCTGGCCACCGTGGTGACGATCAGGACGCCGACGATGACGCCGAGCGAGACCGGTGTGCTGATCTCCGGTACCGCGGTGTCGATGTCCACGTGCAGCCAGTGCAGCACCAGCTTCACCCCGATGAAGGCCAGGATGATCGACAGCCCGGTGGACAGGTAGACCAGGCGGTCCAGCAGGCCCTTCACCAGGAAGAACAGCGCGCGCAGACCGAGTAGCGCGAACGCGTTGGCGACGAAGACGATGTACGCCTGCTCGGTCACGCCGAAGACCGCGGGGATCGAGTCGAGCGCGAACAGCAGGTCGGAGCTGCCGATCGCGATCAGCACGATGAACATCGGGGTGACCATCCGGCGGCCGTCGACCCGGGTGACGAGTCGTCCGCCCACGTAGTCGTCGGTCACCGGCAGGAACCGGCGGCTCGCCTTGACCAGCGCGTTGTCGTCCATGCTCGGATCCTCGTCGCGGTGCCGGAACAGCTGGACCGCGGTGCCGACCAGCAGCAACCCGAAGATCAGGAACATGAAGGAGAACAGGCTGAGCAGCGTGGCGCCGAGCGCGATGAAGATGACCCGCAGCACCAGCGCGATGATGATGCCGAAGGTCAGCACCGCCTGCTGGTGCTTCTCGGGCACCGCGAACGTACTCATGATGATCACGAAGACGAACAGGTTGTCGACCGAGAGGCTCTTCTCGACGATGTAGCCGGCGAAGTACTCGGTGCCGTAGTCCCAGCCGGCGATGCCGGCGAAGACGACGCCGAAGACGATGGCGACCGCGATGTAGAAGGTCGACCAGGCGGCCGCTTCCCGGAAGCCGACGGCGTGTGGCCGGACCACGCCGAGGAACAGATCGAGGGCGAGCAGGGCGACGATGACCGCGATGGTCAGCGTCCAGCCGAGCGCGGTGACCTCCAGCATGAGCGGGGAACCTCCGGGGCGTCTGGTCGGGCGCGACGCCTCAGAGGTTCCCCGTCCTGGCTGGGAGAATGCTGAAAACGATCAGGAAAGTGCGGCGCCGACCGCCTCGGCCAGGGTGGTGGTCGGGCGGCCGATGAGCCGGCTCAGGCTGCCGTCGTCGGAGATCAGGTCGCCGCGTTCGATGCCGGCGTCCGCGTCCGCGATGACCTCGGCGACCGGGGTGGGCAGGCCGAAACCCTCCAACATCCGGGTGTACGCCTCGACGGGCAGGTTCTGGTACGTGACCGGCCGGCCGCTCTGCCGGGCCACCTCGGCGGCGTAGTCGGCGAGCGTGATCGCGGTGTCCCCGCCCAGCTCGTACACCCGGCCGGCCTGGTCCGGTGCGACCAGCACCGCGGCGGCGGCCTCGGCGTAGTCCCGGCGCGCCGCCGGGGTGAACCGGCCGCTGCCGGCGGCGCCGGTGACCGCGCCGTGTTCGAGCTGGGTGGCGATCTGCGCCGTGTAGACCTCGAAGTACCACGAGTTGCGCAGGATCACGGCCGGCACGCCGGAGGCGCGCAGGTGCTCCTCGGTGGCGCGGTGCTCGGCGGCCAGCAGCAGCGGCGTGTCATCCGCCTTGGGGGCGCTGGTGTACGCCAGCAGGGACACGCCCGCCTCCTTCGCGGCGTCGATCGCGTTGCGGTGCTGCGGGACGCGCTTGCCGACCTCGCTGGCCGAGACCAGCAGCACCTTGTCGGCGCCGGCGAACGCGTCCTTGAGCGAGGCGGGGTCGTCGAAGTCGGCGCGCCGCACGGTGACGCCGCGGGCGGCGAGGTCGGCGATCGCGTCGAGGTTGCGCCCGGTCGCGACGATGCCGGCGGCCGGTACGCCGCGTCCCAGCAGCGCTTCGACGACGTGGCGGCCGAGGTGGCCGGTGGCGCCGGTGACGACGATGCTCATGAGATCTCCCTGGTCGGTCATGAATGGAATGTGCCCGGGTTTTCCGCCGCGGGTGGGCTCAGTTGACGTGGAACGAGCGCTTGGCGAGCCCCATCCAGAATCCGTCGATGGGCTGGCCGGGGGCCTGCTCCGGGTCGCCGGAGGCGCCGAGCGTGAGGAACATCGGTGCGAAGTGCTCGATGGTCGGGTGGGCGTACGGCATGCCGGGCGCGCGGTTGCGGAAGTCGGCGAGTTCGTCGACGGCGCCGCGGGCGAGCGCCTCGGCGGTCCACGCGTCGAACTCGCGGGACCAGCCGGGCGGGGTGGCGTCGGTGCGCCAGTCGCGCAGGAACGGCAGGCCGTGGGTGGTGAATCCGGAGCCGATGATGAGGACGCCCTCGTCGCGCAGCGGCCGCAGCCGGCGCCCGAGCTCGAGCAGCCGGTCCGGTTCGAGGGTGGGCAGCGACATCTGCAGCACCGGGATGTCGGCGTCCGGGTACATCACGGTCAGCGGGACGTAGGCGCCGTGGTCGAGGCCGCGGTCGGTGCGGGCGACCTGCTCGTGGTCGGGCATCAGCTTGGCGACCCGGTCGGCGAGCGCCGGCGCGCCGGGTGCGCGGTACTGCACCTGGTAGTAGCGCGGGGCGAATCCGCCGAAGTCGTAGACCAGCGGCACGGTCTCGGTGGCGCCGAGCATCAGCGGGGCCGACTCCCAGTGCGCGGAGGCGACCAGGATGGCCCGGGGCCGGGGGAGGCCGGCGGTGAGGTCCCGCAGCTGGGCCACCCAGCGGGCGTCGTCGACGAGGGGCGGCGCGCCGTGGCTGAGGAAGAGGGCGGGCATCGTGCTCATGACGTGGCCTCCGTTGACGCTTCAACTAACACGATCGACCGTACGCCGAAGTATTTGCTTCGTCAACTAAATCCCGGGGTGTCGGTGTTCACGTAGCTCTTCGTGACGCCGGGGCCGCGACCGCCGCCGGGCGGGTCCGCCCGGCGGCGGGCCCCCGTATGCGCCGGGTGAACCGCTCCCGGGACGCTGCCGGGGCAACGCCCGGCCCGCCGGGTCGTTCCCCGCCGTTGCGCGAGCGTTAACTTTTCTGGTCGCGGGTCCGGTCGCTCTCCGGAAAGCGCAGGTCACGGGGAGTGTCGAGAATGCATCCAGGATGGACCGGCGAAGCCTCCGCAGAGGACATTGCGCACCGTCAATGGCGCTGGCACACTACGCGTTGTCGCGCAGGGGACCGCTCACCGTAACGGGCAGCGGAGACACCGCTTTAGTCACTCACGGTGAGGGTCACGGTCCGTTACGACAGCGGGCACATCACGGCGGAGACCAACGGCGAGAGGAGACGGCAGTGGCGTCACCGCCGCAGCTACCGCTCGCCGACGACCTCTTCCTCACCGCGCACGACACCGTCAAGGGCCGGTCGTTGCTGTCCCCGGCGACGCTCGGCCTCGGCCTCGCGGTGGCGCTGCTGGGTGAACTCATCCTCTGGCGCCGCCTGGACCTGCGCGACGGCCGGCTCACCGTGCTGGACGACCGCCCGACGGCCGAGGCGGCCACCACCGCGGTGCTCGGCCAGATGCTGCGCGAGGAGCACCACCGCCAGATCCGCGACTGGATCGCCTTCCTCGGCACCGGCGTGGCCACCGATCTCGTCGAACGCCGCCTGGCCCGTACCGGCCTGGTGCACCGGCAGGAACGACGCAGCCTGCTCGGTGGCACCAAGGTGACGTTCGTGCCGGCCGACTCGATGACCGCGGGCTGGCCGGCGTCCCGGATCCGCACCGCGGTGGCGCGCGGTGAGCTGCTCGACGTACCCGATCTGGTGTTCGCCGGACTGGTCCTGGCCACCGGCCTGGACCAGCACGTGCTGGTCACGCTCGACACCCGCGAGCGCGGGCTGCTGTTCGACCAGATCCGTCGCCGCCTGCCCGCGATGCTGCAGGAACTCGTCGGCCACGCGGAGGCCGCGGTGGGCGACGCGGTGATGGCCCGGCGCGCCTGAACCACCCTTCCCCCTCTCACCCCTCCTGGAGAGCCCGTGTCCACCACCACCACCAAACCCGTGCGTGCCAGTCAACTGTCGACCGCGCTGGCCCGGGACCGCCTGGGCGTCGCCGCCGTGGTGTTCTTCGTGATGTCCGCCGCCGCGCCGCTCACCGTGGTGGCCGGCGTCGTCCCCACCGGACTCGCGGTCACCGGGCTCACCGGCATCTCGGTCGCGTTCCTCGCGGTGGCCGTCGTGCTGGCCGTCTTCTCGGTCGGCTACGTGGCCATGGCCCGGCACATCGCCAACGCCGGCGCGTTCTACGCCTACGTGGCGCAGGGGCTGGGGCGCCCGCTGGGCGTCGGTGCGTCCTGGGTGGCGCTGCTGGCCTACAACATGTTCCAGGTCGCCTCGTACGGCGGCTTCGGTGCGATCGCCGCGCCGCTGTTCCAGGAGTGGTTCGGCGTCGAGATCCAGTGGTGGGTGCTGGCGCTGGCCGCCTGGGCGCTGGTCGCGGTGCTCGGCGTGCGCGACGTCGCGGTCAACGGCAAGGTGCTGGCCACCCTGCTGCTCACCGAGATCGCGCTGGTCGCGGCGTTCAGCGTGGCGGACCTGTTCGTGTCCGGCTTCGAGGCCTCCGCGGCGCCGCTGGACCCGACCAGCCTCACCGGGGCCGGCGCCGGCGCGCTGCTGGTCATGGCGGTCACCGGTTTCGTCGGGTTCGAGCAGTCGGTGGTGTTCAGCGAGGAGTCCCGCGACCCGCGCCGCACCGTGCCCCGGGCCACGTACATCGCCATCGCGCTGATCGCCGGGCTGTACGCGTTCGCGGCGTGGGCGATGATCTCCGCGGCCGGCCCCACGGTGGTGGACCGGGCCGTCGCCGAAGGGCCCGAGCTGTTCTTCAACCTGGCGTCCGACCGGCTCGGCGGCACCGCCCTGCACCTGGGCCACGCGCTGTTCCTGACCTCGCTGATCGCCGCGATGATCTCGTTCCACAACATCATCGCCCGGTACGCGTTCTCGCTGGGCCGCGAGGGCGTGCTGCCCCGGGCGTTCGGGCGCACCGTGCCCGGCACCGGTGCGCCGAAGAACGGCTCGCTGGCCCAGTCCGTGCTGGGCCTGACCGTGATCGTGCTGTACGCGGTGCAGGGCTGGGACCCGCTGGTCCAGCTGTTCTTCTGGGGCGGCACCGGCGGCGGCATCGGGGTGCTGCTGCTGATCACGGTGACCTCGTTCGCGGTGCTCGGGTACTTCGCCCGGCACCGTCACGCGGAGAGCTTCTGGCACCGGATCGGCGCGCCGGTGCTCGGCACGGTCCTGCTGCTCGGCATGACGTACCTGGCGCTGACCAACATCGCCACGCTGTTCGGCGTCGAGCCCGGCTCCGCGCCGACCTGGGTGGTGCCACTGGCGTACGGCGTGGTCGCCCTGGCCGGGGTGGTCTGGGCGCTGGTGCTGCGGGCCGGCCGCCCGCAGGTGTACGCGGGGATCGGACTGGGCGCGCGCAGCGCCTCCACCGGCGGCTTCACGGCCGCCATGAAGGAAGGGGCGCAGCCGTGACGACCGCCATCCGCCCGGCCCGGCCGGACGAGATCGACGACCTGGGCCGGCTCATCGCGGTCTCCTTCGACCATCTCGACGCGAACGCCTACCTGGTGCCCGCGCCGGCCGACCGGATTCCGGTGATGGCGGACTTCTTCGCGCTGCTCACCGGCCACGCCGCCGGGTACGGCCGGGTGGACGTGCTGGACGGTCCGCGGGGACCGGTGGCCACCGCGGTCTGGTTCGACCTCACCCGCGACGTGCCGGACCCGCCCGACTACGACCGGCGGATGACCGCGCTGTCCGGGGTCTACCGCGGGCACTTCGACGCGCTCGACGACCTGTTCGGCAAGCACCACCCGCACGACCCGCACTGGCACCTGGCGTTCCTCGCGGTGCACCCGGACCACCAGGGTGCCGGCCTGGGCAGCGCGCTGATGAGCCGGACGCACGAGGAACTGGACGCGGCCGGCACGCCGGCCTACCTGGAGGCCACCAACGCCGACAACGTCCGCCTGTACCGGCGGCACGGGTACGCCGACATGGACCCGTTCGACATCTCCCTGCCCGACGGCACGCCGTTCTACCGGATGTGGCGGCCGGCGGCCTGAGCTCACCCGCGGCGGAAAACCCATGCAAGTTCCTTGAATGAGCCCGCGGCGGGGTACGGCCCGGTTCGGGCCGTACCCCGCCGTGTCTCCGGGTCAGCCCGCGGAGACGCTGATCTCGAACGAGTAGCGGCTGGCGCGGTACACGTGGCTGCCGTACTCCAGCGGCCGCCCGCCCGCGTCCCAGGCGGTGCGGGTCATGGTGAGCAGCGACGAGCCCCGCTTCTCCTGCAGCACCCGGGCCTCGCCGGCGTTCGCCGGGCGCGCGCCGATCACCTGCGTCGCGTTGCGCGGCACGTGGCCGGCCCGGCGCAGCAGCTCGTACAGGCCGTGGTCGGCCAGGTCGTGGACGGCGAGCCGGATCAGGTCGACCGGGATCGCGTTGTGCATCAGCGCGAGCGGCTCACCGCCGGCGTAGCGCAGCCGCTCGATCCAGGTCACCTCGGTGCCGCGGGGGAGTTCCAGCGCGTCCGCGACCGTGTCCGGGGCCGGGACGACGCGCAGCGCCAGCACCTCGGTCCGCGGTTTGCGGTCCGCCGCGACCAGGTCGTCGTACAGGCTGGTGAGTTCCACCGGCCGGCGGACCTTGGGGTGCACCACCTGGGTGCCGACGCCGCGTTTGCGGACCAGCATGCCGCGCTCCACCAGGTACTGGATCGCGCGCCGGGTGGTGGGCCGGGACACCCCGAGCCGCTCGGCGAGGTCGACCTCGTTCTCGATCCGCGCGCCGACCCCGATCTCCCCGTTCTCGATCAGCTCCTGCAGGCGGGTGGCCACCTGGAAGTACAGCGGGACCGGGCTGGTCCGGTCCAGCTCGCCGGGGCGGACCGGGCTGCGCGGCGGGGACAGTTCTGGCGTCATGGCACCCCCATGGTTCGTCAGTTTGTCATGACAAAGTATTGACGCGGAAGCCCTCACGTTATTACATCGACATCAGCGAACCCCGATTCGCCCTCTGTTTTCACCGCGCCGTAACCCGCACGGCACACCGGCCTCCGCTCCGGCCGCCCCGCTCTTCCCGAGACGTACGCCCGAGGGGATGCGCATGCCCGCAGACGAGGTACTGACCATGGGACGTATCGGCGTAGACCTGTACCCACAGCAGATCGGCGTGTCGCTGCGCGCGGTGCGTACCTTCGCGAAGTTCCTCGGCGGCAGCCCGACCAACGTGGCGGTGGCCGCGGCCCGGTACGGCCGCCGCAGCGCCGTCATCACCCGCACCGGCGACGACCCGTTCGGCGCGTTCGTGCACGACGCGCTGCGCGGCTTCGGCGTCGACGACCGGTACGTCACCCCGGTGCCGGCCCTGCCCACCCCGGTGACGTTCTGCGAGATCTTCCCGCCGGACGACTTTCCGCTCTACTTCTACCGCTACCCCAAGGCGCCGGACCTGGAGATCCGGGCCGACGACCTGGATCCGGCCGCGATCGCCGCCGCCGACGTCTTCTGGGTCACCGGCACCGGGCTGTGCGCCGAGCCGAGCCGGACCGCCACGCTGGCCGCCCTGCGGACCCGGGACCGGGCCGGCATCACCGTGTTCGACCTGGACTACCGGCCGATGTTCTGGTCGTCGCGGGACGAGGCGCGGCACTGGGTCCGGCAGGCACTGCCGTACGCGACCGTGGCGGTGGGCAACCGCGACGAGTGCGAGACGGCCGTGGGGGAACGGGACCCGCACCGGGCCGCCGCCGCGCTGCACGACGCGGGCGTCGACCTGGCCGTGGTGAAGCAGGGCCCGCGCGGCGTGCTCGCCTCCCGGCGCTCGACCGGCGAACTGCTCGAGGTACCGCCGGTCGAGGTGGCCGTGGTCAACGGGCTCGGCGCCGGGGACGCGTTCGGCGGTGCGCTCTGCCACGGGCTGCTGTCCGGATGGGACCTGGCGACCACCGTCCGGTTCGCCAATGCGGCCGGTGCCATCGTCGCGTCCCGGCTGTCCTGCGCCGACGCGATGCCCACCGAGGACGAGGTCCGCGACCTGATGCAGGTGGCCGGCCATGCCTGACCTGGAGCAGCTCGTCGCCACCCGGGTGCACCGGCCGGACGCCATCGCGGCGGCCGCCGCGGCCCGGCGCCGGCCGGCCTCGCTGTTCGGCGGGCACGGCCGGATGATGATCATCGCGGCCGACCACCCGGCCCGGGGCGCGCTGAGCGCCGGCGCCGACCCGCTGGCCATGGCGAACCGGGTCGACCTGCTGGACCGGGTCTGCACCGCGCTGGCCCGGCCCGGCGTCAACGGCGTGCTCGGCACCCCGGACATCCTCGAGGACCTGCTGCTGCTCGGCGCGCTCGAGGACAAGGTGGTGGTCGGGTCGATGAACCGGGGCGGGCTGGCCGGCACCGCGTTCGAGATCGACGACCGGTTCACCGCGTACGACGCGGACAGCCTCGCCGCGGCCGGGTTCACCGGCGGCAAGATGCTGCTGCGGATCGACCCGGACGACGCCGGCACGGTGTCCACCCTGGAGTCCTGCGGGCAGGCCGTGCGGGACCTCGCCGGCCACCGGCTGATGGCCATGGTGGAGCCGTTCATCGCGCGCCGGGTCGACGGCCGGGTGCGCAACGAACTCACCGCCGAGGCGATGATCCGGGCCACGACCGTGGCGGCCGGGCTGGGCACGTCGTCCGCGTACACCTGGCTCAAGGTCCCGGTGGTGGACGAGATGGACCGGGTCATGGCCGCCACCACGTTGCCCGCACTGATCCTCGGCGGCGAGGTGTCCGCGGACCCGGACGCTCTCTACACCCGGTGGAGCAAGGCGCTGGCGCTGCCCACGGTGCAGGGCCTGGTGATCGGGCGCAGCCTGCTGTACCCGCCGTCCGGCGACGTGGCGGCCGCGGTGGACCGGGCGGTGAGTTTGCTGTGACCGTGCCGGCGCGGGTGAATCCGCTGGTGCCGCGGGGCAGCAGCGCGGAGCAGCCGTTCGACGTGGTGGTCACGCCGGAACGGGCCGGCTGGGGGTACAGCGGACTGCGGGTGGTGGACCTGCCGGCCGGTGGACGGGCCCGGCTGCACACCGGCGGCGACGAGATGCTGGTGCTGCCGCTGTCCGGCGGCTGCGAGGTGACCTGCGACGACGAGCGGCTCACCCTGACCGGGCGCCGGTCGGTGTTCTCCCGGGTCACCGACTTCGCGTACCTGCCCCGGGACGCCGCGGTCACGGTGCGGGCGCCGGTCGGCGGGCGGTTCGCGCTGCCGTCCGCGCGGGCGGACCGCAGGCTGCCGTTCCGGTACGGCGCCGCCGAGGACGTGCCGGTGGAGTTGCGCGGTGCCGGGCAGGCGAGCCGGCAGGTCAACAACTTCTGCACCCCGGGGGCGTTCGAGGCGGACCGGCTGATCGCCTGCGAGGTGCTCACCCCGGGCGGCAACTGGTCGTCGTACCCGCCGCACAAGCACGACGAGGCCGGCGACGGCGAGTCGTCGCTGGAGGAGATCTACTACTTCGAGGTGGCGCCGTCGCCGTCCGGCACGCCGGGCAGCGCCTACCAGCGGGTGTACGGCCACCCGGACCGCCCGATCGACGTGTGCGCCGAGGTGCGCAGCGGCGACGTGGTGCTGATCCCGTACGGCTGGCACGGCCCGTCGATGGCCGCGCCCGGCTACCACCTCTACTACCTCAACGTCATGGCCGGGCCGGGCGCACGGGAGTGGCTGGTCCGCGACGACCCGGCGCACGGCTGGGTCCGCGGCACCTGGACCGGCCAGTCCGTGGACCCGCGGCTGCCGCTGACGAGCTGTTCGGAGAGGACGCGATCGTGAGGCTTACCGTCGCTCAGGCCGTGGTGCGGTTCCTGGCGAACCAGTGGACCGAGCGCGACGGCGCCGAGCACCGTACCGTCGCCGGCTGCCTCGGCATCTTCGGCCACGGCAACGTGGCCGGTCTCGGCCAGGCGCTGCTGCAGGCGCAGCGCACCGGCGCCGACGACCTTCCGTACCGCCTGGCCCGTAACGAGCAGGCCATGGTGCACACCGCGGCCGGGTACGCCCGGATGACCAACCGGCTGTCCACCCTGGCCTGCACCGCGTCGATCGGGCCCGGCTCGACGAACATGCTCACCGGCGCCGCGCTGGCCACGGTCAACCGGCTGCCCGTGCTGCTGCTGCCCAGCGACGTCTTCGCCACCCGGGTGGCCGCGCCGGTACTGCAGGAACTGGAGGACCCGCGCGGCTACGACGTGTCGGTCAACGACGCGTTCCGGCCGCTGTCGCGGTTCTTCGACCGGATCTGGCGCCCGGAGCAGCTGCCGTCCGCGCTGCTCGCCGCCATGCGGGTGCTGACCGACCCGGCCGAGACCGGCGCGGTCACCCTCTGCCTGCCGCAGGACGTGCAGGCCGAGGCGTACGACTACCCCGACTCGCTGTTCGCGAGGCGGGTGTGGCACGTCGCCCGCCCGGTGCCGGAGCCCGCCGCTCTGGCCCGGGCGGTCGAGGTGATCCGGTCCGCCGAACGCCCGCTGATCGTCGCGGGCGGCGGCGTGATCTACGCGGAGGCCACCGCCGAGCTGGACGCGCTGGCCCGGGCCACCGGGATCCCGGTGGCCGACACCCAGGCCGGCAAGGGCGCGGTGCGCTGGGACCACCCGAACGCGGTCGGCGGCCTCGGCTCGACCGGCACCCCGGTGGCCAACCGGCTGGCCCGCGAGGCGGACGTGGTGATCGGCATCGGCACCCGGTACAGCGACTTCACCACCGCGTCGCACACCGCGTTCCAGCACCCGGACGTGCGGTTCGTGAACGTCAACGTGGCGGCGTTCGACGCGGCCAAGCTCGCCGCCACCGGTGTGGTGGCGGACGCCCGCGCCGCGGCGGCCGCGCTGGCCACGTCGATCGGCCGGACCTGGGACCGTACCTGGGCGGACGAGGTGGCGGCGTGGCAGCGCACGGTGGACGCGGCGTACCACGCCGGGCACGGGCCGTTGCCGTCGCAGGCCGAGGTGATCGGCGCGGTGAACGACGCCTGCGGCGAGCGGGACGTGGTGGTGCAGGCGGCCGGCAGCATGCCCGGCGACCTGCAGCTGCTCTGGCGGGCCCGGGACCCGAAGCAGTACCACGTCGAGTACGGCTACTCCTGCATGGGCTTCGAGATCGCCGGCGCGCTCGGGATCAAGCTGGCCGACCCCGGGCGCGAGGTGTACGCGCTGGTCGGCGACGGCTCGTACCTGATGATGGCGCAGGAGATCGTCACCGCGGTCGCCGAGGGCATCAAGCTGGTCGTGGTGCTCGTGCAGAACCACGGCTTCGCCTCGATCGGCGCGCTGTCCGAGTCGCTCGGCTCGCAGCGCTTCGGCACCAGCTACCGCTACCGCACCGGCGGCGACTACGGCGGCGACCGGCTGCCGGTCGACCTGGCCGCCAACGCGGAGAGCCTGGGCGCCGCGGTGATCCGCTGCCGCACCGTCGCCGACCTCGTCGAGGGCCTGAAGCGGGCCCGCGAGTCCGACCGGCTCACCGTGGTGCACATCGAGACCGACCCGCACTCCACCGTCCCCGGCTCGGACAGCTGGTGGGACGTGCCGGTGTCCGAGGTGTCCGAACTGGACAGCACCCGCGACGCCTACGCCGGGTACCGGTCCGCCAAGCGACTCCAACGCCCCTACCTGTAGGAAGGCCCCACTCGTGACGACCATCCAGCACTGGATCGGCGGCGGCACCACGCCCGGCACCGGCACCCGCCGGTCCGCCGTCTACCACCCCGCGACCGGCGCGCAGCAGCACGAGGTGGTGCTGGCCGAGGCCGCCGACGTGGACGCCGCGGTGACCGCCGCGCGGACCGCGTTCGCGTCCTGGAGCCAGGCCTCGCTGAGCAAGCGGGCCAAGGTCCTGTTCGCGTTCCGCGAGCTGGTCAACGCGAACGTCGACCGGCTCGCCGAGATCGTCTCCGACGAGCACGGCAAGGTGCTCTCCGACGCCGCCGGCGAGGTGCAGCGCGGCCTGGAGGTGGTGGAGTTCGCGTGCGGCATCCCGCACCTGCTCAAGGGCGAGTACTCGGACCAGGCGTCGACCGGCGTGGACGTGTTCAGCTTCCGCGAGCCGCTCGGCGTGGTCGCCGGGATCACCCCGTTCAACTTCCCGGTGATGGTGCCGATGTGGATGCACCCGGTCGCCATCGCCTGCGGCAACACGTTCGTGCTCAAGCCCAGCGAACGCGACCCGTCGGCGTCCAACTACGTCGCCGAGCTGTGGCGGCGGGCCGGCCTGCCGGACGGCGTCTTCAACGTGGTGCACGGCGACAAGGTGGCGGTGGACGCGATCCTGGACCACCCGGACGTGGCCGCGGTGTCGTTCGTCGGCTCCACCCCGATCGCGAGGTACCTGCACGGCCGGGCCACCGCGACCGGCAAGCGGGTGCAGGCGCTCGGCGGCGCCAAGAACCACGCGATCGTGCTGCCGGACGCGGACCTGGAGTTCGCCGCCCGGCACCTGACCGCGGCCGCGTTCGGCTCGGCCGGGGAGCGGTGCATGGCGATCTCCGCGGCGGTCGCCGTGGGCGGTGCCGGCGATCCGCTGCTGGACCTGCTGAACCGCCGCGCCGCCGAGATCGTGGTCGGCCCCGGACGGGACCCGAAGAGCGAGATGGGCCCGGTCGTCACGGCCGCCGCCAAGACCCGGATCGAGTCGCTGATCACCGCCGGCGAGCAGCAGGGCGCGAAGGTCACGGTGGACGGCCGCGGCTACACCGTGCCCGGACACGAGGACGGCTTCTTCGTCGGCCCGACCGTGCTCGACGGCGTCGGCACCGGGATGGACGTCTACACCGAGGAGATCTTCGGCCCGGTGCTGTCCGTGGTGCGCAGCGACAGCGTGGACGCGGCGATCGACCTGATCAACGCGAACCCGTACGGCAACGGCACGGCGATCTTCACCGGCAGCGGCGAGGCGGCCCGCCGGTTCCAGCGCGGGGTGCGGGTCGGGATGATCGGTGTCAACGTGCCGATCCCGGTGCCGATGGCGTACTACTCCTTCGGCGGCTGGAAGGACTCGCTCTTCGGCGACAAGCACGTCCACGGCCCCGAGGGGGTGTCGTTCTACACCCGCGGCAAGGTCGTCACCTCCCGCTGGCCGCACGTCGAGCACGCGCACGGCGCCAGCCTGCACTTCCCGACCGCGACCTGAGGAGCTCTCATGACCGACGTGGCACCGATCCGGCACCTGCAGCTGGGCAGCTGCCCCGACTCGTGGGGCGTGTGGTTCGCCGACGACCCCCGGCAGACGCCGTGGCAGCGCTTCCTCGACGAGCTGGCCGGCGCCGGGTACCGCTGGCTCGAGCTGGGTCCGTACGGCTACCTGCCCACCGACCCGGCGCAGCTGGCCGACGAGCTGGCCGGGCGCGGGCTGTCCTGCGCCGGCGGCACCGTGGCCGGCGCCGGTGGACCGCACAAGGACTTCGCGGCGGTGGTCGCGGAGACCCGCAAGGTGGCCGAGCTGACCCGGGCGCTCGGCGCCGAGAATCTGATCTTCGTGCCGGTGCCGGGGTACCGGGACGACGTCACCGGGGCCTACCACGAACCGGCGGAACTCAGCCCGGAACGCTGGCGGGCCCTGGTGGACAACAGCAACACGCTCGGCCGGATGCTGGCCGAGGAGTACGGCCTGAAGATGCGCTTCCACCCGCATGCCGACTACCACGTCGAGACGCAGGCACAGACCGAACGGTTCCTGGCCGACACCGATCCCGCGTACGTCTCGCTGTGCCTGGACACCGGCCACCTCGCGTACCGCAACGCGGACGTCCCAGCCGTCATCCGCAAGTATCCGGACCGGATCGGCTACGTGCACATCAAGCAGATGGACCCGGCGGTCGCCGAGCGGGCCCGCGCGCAGGACCTGCCGTTCGGGCAGGCCGTCGCGCAGGGCGCGAGCGTGGAGCCGCCGGCCGGGGCACCGGACGTCCCCGCCGTGCTGGAGGCGCTGCGCGAGCTGGACGCCGAACTGTTCGTCGTCGTCGAGCAGGACATGTACCCGGTCGACTTCGACGTGCCGCTGCCGATCGCCACGCGCACCCGGCAGTACCTCAACTCCGTCGGCCTGCACTCGGGCGGCGGGCACCGTTCTCACCGGTAAGGGAAGGAGCACCATGACGACCAGGCGCTTCGGGGTACGGCTTCTCGCGGTCGCGGCGGTGGTGACGCTCGGGGCCACCGCCTGCAGCGGCGGCGGACGGGAGCGGACCGACGACAGCGACTCCGGCGGCGGCAACGCCCCCGGCAGCTCCGGCTTCACCATCGCGTTCATCACCCACGAGACGCCCGGCGACACGTTCTGGGACAAGGTGAAGAACGGCGCGCAGCAGGCCGCCAAGGACACCGGGGTCACGCTCAAGTACTCCAACGACCCGGACGCCGCCAAGCAGGCGGTGCTGATCCAGAACGCGGTGGACTCCAAGGTCAGTGGCATCGCCACCACGCTGGTCACCCCGAACGCGCTGGCCGGTTCCGTCAAGGCGGCGACCGACGCGAAGATCCCGGTGGTCGGCTTCAACTCCGGCCTGGACCAGTACCGGCAGCTCGGCGCGCTGATGTACTTCGGGTCGGACGAGACGCTGGCCGGTCAGTCCGCCGGGCAGCGGATCGCCCAGGACGGCGGCAAGCACCCGCTGTGCGTCATCCAGCAGGCCGGGTCGGTGGCCCTGGAGGCCCGGTGCGCGGGCGTCAAGAGTGCCGTGCCGGGCTCGGAGAACATCCAGGTCAACGGCGCCGACGACGCGGCGGTCACGTCCACGCTGCAGGCGAAGCTGTCGCAGGACAAGTCCATCGACTACATCGTCACGCTGGGCGCGCCGCAGGCGGTGGACGCGATCAAGGCGATCGAGCAGGCGGGCAGCTCCGCCAAGATCGTCACCTTCGACCTCAACGCCCAGGTGGCTCAGGACATCCAGGACGGCAGGATCGAGTTCTCCATCGACCAGCAGCCGTACGTCCAGGGCTACCTGGCGGTCACGTCGCTCTACCTGAACCTGAAGAACGGCAACGACATCGGTGGCGGCAAGGCCGTGCTCACCGGACCGTCCTTCGTGGATGGAACGAACATCGCCACCATCCTGCCGTTCACCAAGAACAACACCCGCTGACCTTCTCCGGGATCGGAGTACAGCCATGAGCCACACCGTCCAGACGGCTCCGGCGCCGACGCCGTCGGAGCCCACCAACCGGGTCACCCTCGGGTGGACCAACCGGGTCCTCGCCCGGCCCGAGGTGGGCGCGCTCGTCGCGGCCGTCATCATCTTCGTCTTCTTCCTGTCGGCCGCGCCGTCGTTCCGCTCGGCCGAGTCGTTCTTCACCGTGCTCTACCAGTCGTCCACCATCGGCATCGTGGCGGTCGCCGTCGGCCTGCTGATGATCGGCGGCGAGTTCGACCTGTCGGCCGGCGTCATCGTCTACACCGGCGGCCTGGTGAACTCCATGCTGTGCTGGTACTTCGGCATGAACCTCTGGGTCGGCGCGCTGGTCTCGCTGGCGTTCTGTTTGGCCATCGGTTTCCTCAACGGCTATCTGGTGATGCGCACCGGCATCCCCAGCTTCCTGATCACCCTGGGTACGTTCTTCGTGCTGCAGGGCGCCAACCTCGGCGTCACCAAGCTGGTCACCGGTTCGGTGTCCAGCCCGGACATCAGCCGGATCGACGGGTACGACTCGCTCGGCGCGATCTTCTCGTCCAGCTTCAAGATCGGCCCGGTGACCGTGTGGATCACGGTGCTCTGGTGGCTGCTGTTCGTCGCCCTGGCGGCCTGGGTGCTGACCCGGACCCGGACCGGTAACTGGATCTACGCGGTCGGCGGTGCCCCGGACAGCGCCCGCGCGGTCGGCGTACCGGTGATCAAGACCAAGATCGGCCTGTTCATGACCGTGTCGTTCCTCGGCTGGTTCGTCGGGATGCACACGCTGTACCGGTTCAACACGCTGCAGGCCGGCAACGGCGTCGGCAACGAGTTCCTCTACATCATCGCCGCGGTGGTCGGCGGCACGCTGCTCACCGGCGGCTTCGGCAACGCGGTCGGCGTCGCGATCGGCGCCTTCATCTTCGGCATGACCAGCCTGGGCATCGTGTACGCCGGCTGGGACCCGAACTGGTTCCGGGCCTTCCTCGGCGTGATGCTGCTGCTCGCCGTCCTGGTCAACCTGTACGTCAAACGCCTCTCCACGGCGCGGAAGGTGGGATGACCGTGACCGACACCCTGGCCCAGCACGCCGACGCCAACCTCACCAAGGGCGAGCCGCTGATCGAGACCATCGGCATCGGCAAGAGTTACGGCGCGATCCGGGCACTGCGCGGCATCGACCTGCGGGTCAACGCCGGCGAGGTGACCTGCGTGCTCGGCGACAACGGCGCAGGCAAGTCGACGCTCATCAAGATCATGTCCGGGTTGCACCGGCACAGCGAGGGCACGCTCAAGGTGGACGGCCGCGAGATCACCCTCTCGTCCCCGCGGGAGGCCCTGGACCACGGCATCGCGACCGTGTACCAGGACCTCGCCGTGGTGCCGCTGATGGAGGTCTGGCGGAACTTCTTCC
The DNA here is from genome assembly GCF_020216025.1 of Jidongwangia harbinensis. GTDB lineage: Bacteria > Actinomycetota > Actinomycetes > Mycobacteriales > Micromonosporaceae > Actinoplanes > Actinoplanes harbinensis. Next base: position 167,056 of record NZ_JAIWNC010000009.1, read on the forward strand.
TCGGCTCCGAGCTGACCGGCGGGCGCTTCCCGCTGGCCCCGCTGAAGACCCGGCAGATGAAGCGGATCGCCGACGAGGAACTGCGCAAGATGGGCATCGTGGTCAAGAACATCGACCAGCCCATCGGCACCCTCTCCGGCGGCCAGCGGCAGTGCGTGGCGATCGCCCGCGCGGTCTACTTCGGTGCCCGGGTGCTGATCCTGGACGAGCCGACCGCCGCGCTCGGCGTCAAGCAGTCCGGCGTGGTGCTCAAGTACGTCGCGGCGGCCCGCGACGCCGGCCTCGGCGTCGTGTTCATCACCCACAACCCGCACCACGCGTACCTGGTCGGCGACCACTTCGTGATCCTGAAGCTGGGCACCACGGCCCTGGACCGCAACCGCGCCGACGTCACCCTCGACGAACTGACCACCCAGATGGCCGGCGGCGACGAACTCACCGAACTGTCCCACGAACTCGGCCGCTGAGAAGGGTGTGCGCATGCTGAGAGTCGGAGTGATCGGCACCGGGATGATCGGCCGGGACCACATCCGGCGGATGACCCGGGTCCTGGCCGGCGTCGAGGTGACCGCGGTGACCGACGTGGACACCGCGACCGCCCGGCAGGTCGCCGCGGGCCTGTCCGGCGCCACCGTGCACGCCAGCGGCACGGACCTGATCGCCGACCCGGCCGTCGACGCGGTGGTGGTCTGCTCCTGGGGACCCACCCACGAGCAGTACGTGCTCGGGTCGATCGCGGCCGGCAAACCGGTGTTCTGCGAGAAGCCGCTGGCCACCACGCAGCAGGCCTGCCTGCGGATCGTCGAGGCGGAGGTCGGGTACGGCGGCCGGCTGGTCCAGGTCGGCTACATGCGCCGGTACGACGAGGCGTACCGGGCCCTCAAGGCGGTGGTGGACACCGGCGAGCTCGGCGCCCCGCTGCTCATGCACTGCGCGCACCGCAACGCCGCCGTGCCCGGCTTCTACGAGAAGGAGTCGGCGATCACCGACACCGCGGTGCACGAGATCGACATGGTGCGCTGGATGTTCGGCGAGGAGGTCGCCGCCGCCCGGGTGCTGGTGCCGCGGCGCAGCCGCAACGGCGGCGACCTGCAGGACCCGCTGCTGCTGATCCTGGAGATGGCCGGCGGTGCCCTGGTCGACGTGGAGATCTCGGTGAACATCCGGTACGGCTACGACATTCGCGGTGAGGTGGTCGGCGAGAACGGCACCGCCGCGCTGGGCGAGCTGAGCCCGGTCACGGTGCGGCGCAACCAGCAGGTGGTGACCCCGGTGCCGGCCGACTGGCGGGAGCGGTTCCTCCGCGCGTACGACGTGGAGCTGCAGGAGTGGGTCGACGCGATCACCGGCGCCGGGGTGCCGCTCGGGCCCAGCGCGTGGGACGGGTACGCGGCCGCGGTGGTCTCCGACGCCGGGGTGGCCGCGCTGCGTTCCGGCGAACGGGTCGGCGTGACGCTCGCCGACCGGCCGAAGCTCTACACCGCGGAGGTGGCGGCGTGAGGATCGCGCTGGATCCGTACATGTTGCGCTCGGTGCCGTTGCTGGAGCTGCCCCGGGTGGTGGCCGGCCTGGGGTACCACCACCTCGAGCTGTCCCCGCGCGACGACTTCCTGCCGTTCTTCCTGCACCCGCGGGCCGACCGGGCGACGGTCGCCGCGTTCCGCCGGGAGCTGGCCGCGGCCGAGGTGCAGGTCGCCAGCGTGCTGCCGCTGTACAAGTGGTCCGGACCCGACGAGGACGAACGGCAGGCCGCGGTCCGGTACTGGAAGCGGGCCATCCAGATCACCGTGGATCTCGGCGTCACGGTGATGAACTCCGAGTTCAACGGCCGGCCGGAGCGGGCCGCGGCCAGCGAGGCGCAGTTCTGGCGCTCGCTGGAGGAACTGCTGCCGGTCTTCGAGCGCGAGGGGGTACGCCTGGTCCTGGAGCCGCACCCGGACGACTTCGTGGAGGACGGGGTGGCCGGCGTGAACCTGGTCAAGGGCATCGACTCCGACCTGGTCAGCTTCCTGTACTGCGCACCGCACACGTTCCACCAGGGCGGCGACCTGGCCGCGGTGATCCGGCACGCCGGACCGCTGCTGACCCAGGTGCACCTCGCCGACTCGTTCGACCACCGCGGTTCGTCCGGGCTCCGCTACATCGTCAACCCGCCCGGCTCCACCGTGCGCGTGCACCAGCACCTGGACATCGGCCAGGGCGAGGTGGACTGGGACCTGTTCTTCGGCACGCTCGCCGAGGTCGGGTTCGACGGCATCGCCACGGTCTGCGTGTTCGCCTGGGAGGAGCGAGCCGAACAGAGCGCCCGGCACAACCTGGCGCTGATCAACCAGTACCGGGAGAAGGCGGCCGCCGGGTCAGGCTGACGGCGGGGTGAGGCCGTAGGCCCGGATCACGGTCTGGTCGACCCGGTTGCCGGCGGTGTCGGCCGCCGTCGCCCGGAGCGAGACGTAGCCGCTCGCCGGGTGGGTGACCAGCCCGCTGCGTGCGTCGCCGGTGCCGGTGAGCGGCACCGCCGACCAGGTCGCGCCGTCGTCGAAGGACGCCTCCAGGCGAACCGTGGCGACGGCCGGGCTGGCCGGGTCGTGCCGCTCGACCCACAGCGCCAGCGGGAACGCGGCCCCGCCGGGCGCCCGGCCGTCGGCGTCGAGGGCGGCCCGGTACCGCACCGCGAGCAGCGGCACGGCGGGGCGCTCCCGGTCCGCCGGGAACGTCCACTCGATGTGCTGCCGCACCGCCAGGTCGGACCAGGGCGCGGCCCGGTAGGCGTCGACGGCCAGCCGCAGCGGCCCGTCCGGGACCGTGCCGGCGGGCAGGTGGCAGGCGCAGTGGCCGGGCCGGGGCTCGGTGTAGAGCAGCCGGCCGTCGGCGCCGGTCAGCCGGGTCTCGCCGGTGACGTACGGGTACGCCGGGTAGCTGCTGTCCAGCGGCGTGCTGTAGTGCCCCGGGCCGGCGTCCGCGAACAGCGGGATGCGGACCAGCAGCGTGTCGTCCGCCCAGAAGACGTACCCGGCGGTGCCCGGTTGCCGGTGCGCCACGGCCGGGCCGAGCGGGGCCCGGCCGAACGCCAGGGTGCCGGTGCCGGCGGTGCGGAACACCGCATTGACCGAGTACCGGTCGACGCCGGCCGCCGGGTCGCAGTCGCCGCCCATGAACTCGGTGGTCAGCGCCCAGAGGGGATCGGCGCCGGGGGAGAACGCGACGGTGAACGGCGGCCGGTCCGGCGGGCCCAGCGGGATCCGTTCGGTGTACTGCCACGGTGATCCGGACCGGGTCGCGCTCAGCTCCAGAGTCGCGCACGCCGGCCGGCCCTGCCCGGCCACGGTGACCGTGCGGACGGCCAGCTCGCGCACCCGCGCGGTGAACCGCAACCGGGGTGGCACGCCGTCGCGCAGGTCGCGCACGACGACGTACGCCTGCCGTGCGGTCGTCGCGCCGCCGCCGGTGAGCGTGGCGTAGATCCGGGCCCGGAGGCCGGGTGCGGCCGCGGTCGGCGTGAGGTAGGCGTCGATGTCCGCGGGCAGGCTGGCGGCGTACCGGATGGTGTGCCCGGGGGTGGGCTGGAGGAACTCGATCGCGCCGCCGTGCCGGCGGGCGCCGGGCCGGTCGACCCGGACGTCCACCCGCTCGGCGGTGCGGGCGTCCAGCACCAGCGCGGTGTCCCGGTCGAGCCGGATCCGGGGCAGCACGACGGTGCTGACCGAGTCCGGGTCGCGGGTCTGCACGAACCCGTACGCCTGGTAGGCGCCGGCCGGCAGGTGGACCGTGCCGGCGCCGTCCCGGACGCCGAACGGCATCTGCTCGCCGGTGGCCAGGTCGTACAGGTCGACCCAGGTGTCGGCGTCGGCCGGCGGCCGGCCGGTGCGGTCGATCAGGGTCAGGCTCAGCCGGTGGCCGGCGGTGGCCGCGACGGCCGGAACGGCCGGCGCGGCGATCAGCAGGACGAGGCCGGCGAGGCAGCGGCCGGCGCGCGATACGAACCTCCGCATGCCGTCATGGTTTCCGCCCCGGCCGCGAGATCACAATGTCCGACATCCGCCACCAGGGCGGCGCCGAGGGTCAGACGCCGGCCCGCCGGGCCGCGGCGAGCAGGTTCTCCGCCGCCATCCGCAGCCCCTCCACCTGCCCGAACTCCTGGTCCTCGTGCTCGATGTTGACCGCCATCTCCGGGTCGACGGCGTGCAGCGCGCGCAGGAACGGCACCCAGAAGTCCGCGACGCCGTGCCCGCGGCCGACCGCCACGAACTCCCAGGCCGGCCGGTCCGGCCACTGGTTCAGCGTGTTCCGGCCGCCCAGCCCGACCGGGTTCCGGTCGGCCGGCGTGCGGGTGAACCGGTCGTCCAGCACGCCGACCAGCCGGACGTTGTCCGGGTTGATCCGGGTGTCCTTGGCGGCGGCGTGGAACACCAGGTCGCCCAGGTGCTCGACGCAGGCCACCGGGTCCATGCCCTGCCAGAACAGGTGGCTGGGGTCCAGTTCGGCGCCGACGTGGGTGGCGTTCGTCTGCTCCACCAGGCGCTGCAGCGTGGGCGGGTTGAACACCAGGTTCTGCGGGTGCATCTCGATGCACACCTTGACGTCGGCGTCGGCCGCGCGGGCGGCGATGTCCCGCCAGAACGGGACCGCGATGTCGTGCCACTGGTGGTCCAGGATGTCCAGGTACTGGCTGTCCCACGGGTTCACCACCCAGTTCGCCACGGTGCCGCCCGGCTGGGCGGCGGGCAGGCCGGACATGGTGACCACCCGCCGTACCCCGAGCAGTGCGGCGACCTCGATCGCCCGCCGCAGGTCGGCGGCGTGCCGGGGGCCCACCTCGGGATCCGGGTTGAGCGGGTTGCCGTTGACGTTCAGGCCGGTCAGCGTGATCCCGGCCTGCGCGAACCGGCCCAGGTAGTCCTCCCGGGCGCCGGCGCTGGCCAGCAGGTCGCCGACCGGCAGGTGCGGGGCCGGGACGAACCCGCCGGCGTTGATCTCGGCGCCGGTCAGGCCCAGCTCGCCGAGGATCTTGAGGGTCTCGTCCAGGGAACGGTCGTGCAGGCAGGCGGTGTACGCGCCGAGTTTCATCGGGGGGCCTTTCTAGACGGAGTCAGAAATTTGCATGGGTTTTCCGCCGCGGGTGGGCTCAGGCTTGTCGGTGGCGGCCACGACCGCTTCGAGGACCTTGAGGTTGTGCAGGCCGTGCGCCATGTCCGGGCACGGCGGCAGCCGGTCCAGGCCGGCGATCTGGTCCAGGAACGCGCGGGCCTGGAAGACGAAGAGGTCGTTCTGCCCGTGGCCCACGGTGGGGAAGTCCATCGGCAGGCCACCGCCGAGGTACGGGTGCCACGGCCCGAGCGGCACCGTGCGGACGCCGTTGACCGGCTGGGCCGGGCCGCCGTCGACGATGCTGAACTCGGCCGGCCGGGTGAGGTCGAACGAGGCGGTGCCGTTCTCGCAGAACAGGTCCAGCTTCAGCGTGTTGGCGTGCCCGTACGCCACCCGGGACAGGGCGAACGTGCCCACCGCGCCGCCCGGGTAGCTCGCGGTGAAGGTGCAGATGTCCTCGTTCTCCACCGGCACCCGGTCGGCGCTGACCCGGACCCCGCCGGCGTGGCCGACCGCGACGCCGAGCGGCCGGGGCCGGTCGGTGACCAGCGTCGCCATCGTGGTGCCCTGCACCCCGGCGGTCGCGCCGCAGAAGAACTCGGCCAGGTCGGTCAGGTGGCTGCCGATGTCGGCGAGCACGCCGGAGCCCGGGCCGCCCCGGTAGCGCCAGCTCATCGGGCGGTCCGGGTCGACGCCGTAGTCGCACCAGTAGTTGCCGACCAGGTGCCGGACCGGCCCCAGCCCGCCCTCGGTGACCTGCTGCCGGATCGCGCTGATCGCGGGGGAGCGGCGGAACGTGAAGCCGACCGCGTTCACCACGCCCGGGGCGGACTCGGCGGCGTCCACCATGGCCTGGGCGTCCGCCACGCTGGGCGCGAGCGGCTTCTCGCAGAGCACGTGCTTGCCGGCGGCGAGCGCGGCCTCGGTGATCTCCCGGTGCAGGCCGTTGGCGACGGCCACGCTGACCGCGTCCACGTCCGGCGCATCGATCACCGCCCGCCAGTCCGTCTCGGCGCGGGCGAAGCCGTACCGCCGGGCGGCGTCGGTGGCGAACGGCGCGTGCACGTCCGCGACGGCGACCAGGCGGGCCGCCGGCGCGTCGAGGTCGTAGACGGTGGCGGCGTTGCGGTAGGCGGCGGCGTGGGCGCGGCCGACCATGCCCGCGCCGATCACGGCCACGCCGACGGGTGCAGATGCCATGGGGGTCCTCCGGGCTGCTGCGAACGCGCGTTTAAAGCGCTTTAATAGCGAGTACTATCCGAGGTGACTTCGATGGATGTCAAGGTTTCGCGGGGGGTCGATCGGTGGATCAACGTCCACGGCTGGAGGACGTCGCGGCGCGCGTGGGCGTCTCCACCGCGTCGGTGTCGCTGGTGCTGCGCGGCGCGCCCGGCCCCAGCGAGGCCACCCGGCGGCGGGTGCTGGAGGCGGCCGCCGCCCTCGGCTACCGGGCCGACCGCTCGGCCAGCATGCTCGCCCGGCGGCGCCGGCACCTGCTCGGCGTGATGCTCGACGTGCGCAGCCCGTTCCACGCCGAGCTGGCCGAGGAGATCCAGGTCGAGGCGGACCGGATCGGGTACGAGGTGGTGCTGTCCACGCTGACCCGCAGCCACGACGAGCAGCGCGCGCTGTCCACCCTGCTGGACTTCCGGTGCGAGGCGTTGCTGCTGCTCGGCCCGGAGTCACCGGACGTGGCGCTGGGCAAGCTGGCCGCCCAGGTGCCGGTGGTGTCGATCGGCCGGCGGGCCCGGGACCCCGGCGTCGACGTGGTGCGCACCGCCGACGACGCGGGCGTCGCCGCGGCGCTCGAGCACCTGATCGGTCTCGGACACCGGCGCATCGCGTTCGTGGACGGCGGTCGCGGCGCGATCGCCGCCGTCCGCCGGCGCGGCTACCGCACCGCGATGCGGCGGGCCTCGCTCGACCCGCTGGTCGTGCCCGGCGACCACACCGAGGAGGGCGGCATCCTGGCCGGCCGGCTGCTGGCCGCGGCACCGGACCGGCCGACCGCCGTGGTCGCCTCCAACGACCGCTGCGCGGTGGGCCTGCTGGACGTGTTCGGCCGGGCCGGCATCGGCGTGCCGGCGCAGGTCTCCGTCGTCGGGTACGACGACAGCACGCTCGCCCGCCTCGTCCACGTCGACCTGACCACGGTCAACCAGGACGCGCCCGCGCAGGCGCGGCGGGCCGTGGCCGCCGCGGTGTCCCGGCTCGACGAGGGGCGTACCGAACGGGTCGAGGTGGTCCTGCGCCCCCGGCTCGTGGTCCGCGGCAGCACCGGGCCCGCCTGAGCCGTCCGGTGCGGCGGGTCAGCGGCCGGGTGCGCGCAGCCCGTGGAACGCGATCGCGGTGACCGCGTCGGCCATCGCCGCGCCGTTGCCCCGGTGCGGCTGGTACCACTCGGCGAGCGAGTTGACCATGCCGAACAGCAGCCGGGCGGTGGTCGAGGGATCGATGTCCGGCCGCAGATCGCCCTCGGTCTGCGCCTGCTTCACCACCTCGGTGACCCGGGCGTCGAACTCCCGGCGCCGCAGCAGGGCCCGCTGCTCGACCTCGGTGTTGCCGCGCACCCGCAGCAGCAGCGTGACGAACTCCAGCCGCTCGGCCAGCACCAGCACGCTGCGGCGCAGCAGCACCTCCAGGCGGTGCACGGCCGGGGCGTCCAGCGCGTCCACCTCGTCGGCGGCCTCGAACAGCCCGTCCAGCGCGTGGTCGGTCGCCATCCGCAGCAGTTCCTGCTTGCCGGTCACGTGGTGGTAGATGCTGGACTTGGTGATCCCCAGGCGTTCGGCCAGGTCACCCATGCTGGTGGCCTCGTAACCGCGCTCGTTGAACAGCCGTACCGCGGCGGTCAGCACCGCATCCTGGTTGTGACCCGGGCGGCCCCGGCGCCGCGCCGCCGGACCCCCGCTCTCCTGTCGTGCCATATCCCACGTGACCCTTGATTTACCGAACGAACGGACGGTAGATATTGAGGTACAGCCAACCGCACAGGAGCGCGAATGACAACCCCGACGCAGTGGTACGAAACTCATCGCGACCTGCTCGACCGGGCCGTCCAGGCAGCCGCCGCGCGGGACTACTGGTCCGCCTACCCGGAGTCGCCCAGCCGCTCGGTCTACGGCGAGGACGCCGCCGCGGCGGGCGAGCGGGCGTTCCGGGCGCTGCTGGACACCGACTTCCCGCTGACCCTGCCGGGCACCACCGGCACGGTGGCCACCGAGCACTCGCCGTACGGTCTCGAGCTGCACGTGCGGTATCCGCGGGCGGACCCGTCCGCGCTGATCGCCGCCGCCCGCGCCGCCGTCCCGGCCTGGCGCGCGGTGGGTCCGCACGGGCGGGCCGGCGTCGCCGCCGAGATCCTGCGGCGGATCAACGCCCGGTCCTTCGAGATGGCGCACGCGGTGCAGCACACCACCGGGCAGGCGTTCGTGATGGCGTTCCAGGCCGGCGGCCCGCACGCGCAGGACCGCGGCCTCGAGGCGGTGGCCGGTGCGCTGGCCGCGTCCACCCGGCTGCCGGCCGCCGCGACCTGGACCAAACCGCAGCGCGGCGGCGACCCGCTGCGGATGGCCACCAGCACCACCGTGGTGGGCCGGGGTGTGGCGCTGGTGATCGGCTGCAACACGTTCCCCACCTGGAACAGCTATCCCGGCCTGTTCGCCAGCCTGGTCACCGGCAACGCGGTGATCGTCAAACCGCACCCGCGCGCCGTGCTGCCCCTGGCCCTGACCGTGCGGATCGCCCGCGAGGTGCTCGCCGAGGCGGGCCAGGACCCCGAGCTGGTGACGCTCGCGGCCGAGGAGCCGGGCGACGGCGTGGCCGCCACTCTCGCCACCCACCCCGACGTGCGCATCGTCGACTTCACCGGCTCCAGCGAGTTCGGCAACTGGCTCGAGGCCAACGCCCGCCAGGCCGTGGTCTACACCGAGAAGGCCGGGCTCAACACGGTCGTGCTGGACTCCACCGACGACTACCGCGGCCTGCTGCGCAACCTGGCGTTCTCGCTCTCGCTGTACAGCGGCCAGATGTGCACCACCCCGCAGAACCTGCTGGTCCCGGCGGACGGCATCGACACCGGCGCCGGGCGGCGCAGCCCGGACGAGTTCGCCGCCGACCTGTCCGAGGCGCTGGACAAGCTGCTCGGCGACCCGAAGCGCGCGGCCGGCACGCTCGGCGCCATCGTCAACGACGGGGTGCTGGCCCGGATCGCCGAGGCCGGGACCGCGCCGCACGTGGTGCACCCGTCCGCCGCGGTCACCGACCCGCAGTGGCCGGACGCCACCGTCCGTACCCCCGTGGTGGTCCGGCTGGACGCCGCCGACGAGAAGTTCTACACCCGGGAGTGGTTCGGCCCGGTCTCGTTCGTGATCGCCACCGAGTCCACCGGGCACAGCCTGCGGCTGTTCACCGAGACGGTCCGGCACCACGGCGCGCTCACCGCCGCGGTCCACTCCACCTCGCCGGAGGTGCTCGCGGCCGCCCGGGAAGCGGCGCTGGACGCCGGCGTGCACCTCTCCGAGAACCTCACCGGCGGCGTGTTCGTCAACCAGACCGCGGCGTTCAGCGACCTGCACGGCACCGCGGCGAACCCGGCCGCCACCGCCTCGCTGACCGACGACCACTTCGTCACCGGCCGGTTCTTCCTCCTGCAGTCCCGGCACCATGCCTGAGTCCGGCGCCGGGGGACCGGTGGTCCTGGTCGAGGAGGCGGCCGACCGGACGGTGGTGACACTGCACCGGCCCGACGTCCGCAACGCGATCAACGAGGCCATGGTCCGGGAGCTGCACGACGTCTGCGCCCGGCTGGAGGACCGGCCCAGGCTGCTGCTGCTCACCGGCGCCGGTGGCACGTTCGCGGCCGGAGCGGACATCGGCGAGCTGCGCGAGCGCGGGCGGGACCAGGCGTTGCAGGGCATCAACAGCCGGCTGTTCGACCGGATCGCCCGGCTGCCGCTGCCCACCGTGGCGGCGGTGGACGGATACGCCCTGGGCGGCGGCGCGGAACTCGCGTACGCCTGCGACGTCCGGCTGGCCTCGCCGTCCGCCCGGTTCGGCAATCCGGAACCGGGGCTGGGCATCCTGGCCGCCGCGGGCGCCTGCTGGCGGCTGCGGGACCTGGTCGGCGCGTCGGTGGCCAAGCAGGTGCTGCTGGCCGGGCGGCGGCTGGACGCCGAGGAGGCGCACCGGCTGGGCCTGGTGGCCGAGGTGGTGCCGTCCGCCGGCCTGCTCACCCGCGCGCACGCGCTGCTCGACCGGATGTCCCGTTCCGGCGCGCTGGCGCTGCGGCTCACCAAGCTGGTCGCGGACGCGCCCGGCGGCCACCCGGTGGTCGACGACCTGGCGCAGGCGGTGCTGTTCGAGTCCGGCGACAAGGACGCCCGGATGGACGCGTTCCTGGCCGGGGAGCGGGTCGCCACACCGGGGAGGACGTCATGACCACCGAACAGGTCTTCGCTTCGACCATCGAGAGGGACCAGCGGGTCGAGCCGCGCGACTGGATGCCCGACGGCTACCGCCGGACGATGATCCGGCAGATCGCCCAGCACGCCCACTCGGAGATCATCGGCATGCAGCCGGAGGGGGAGTGGATCACCCGGGCGCCGTCGCTGCGCCGCAAGGCGATCCTGCTCGCCAAGGTGCAGGACGAGGCCGGCCACGGGCTCTACCTGTACTCCGCCGCGGAGACGCTGGGCGCGGACCGCGGCGACCTGACCCGGCGGCTGATCGAGGGACGGCAGAAGTACTCGTCCATCTTCAACTATCCGACCCGGACGTTCGCCGACGTGGGCGTGATCGGCTGGCTGGTCGACGGCGCGGCGATCTGCAACCAGGTGCCGTTGTGCCGTAGTTCCTACGGGCCGTACGCACGGGCGATGATCCGGATCTGCAAGGAGGAGTCGTTCCACCAGCGGCAGGGCTACGAGCTGCTGATGACCATGATGCGGGGCACGCCGGAGCAGCGCGCGATGGTGCAGGACGCCACCGACCGCTGGTGGTGGCCGTCGCTGATGATGTTCGGGCCGCCGGACGCCGACTCGCCGAACACCGCGCAGTCGATGGCCTGGAAGGTCAAGCGGCACACCAACGACGAACTGCGGCAGCGGTTCGTGGACATGACGGTGCCGCAGGCCGAGGCGCTGGGCGTGACGCTGCCCGATCCGGAGCTGGCCTGGAACGCCGAGCGCGGCCACTACGACTTCGGCACCCCGGACTGGGCCGAGCTCAAGCGGGTGATCTCCGGGGACGGCCCGCTCAACGCGCAGCGGATCGCGCACCGGCGGCGGGCCGACGAGGAGGGCGCATGGGTACGCGAGGCGGCCGCGGCGCACGCGGCGAAGCGGGCGACCGGGAGGGCGGCGACGTGACCGAACAGATCCGGCACGAGTGGCCGCTGTTCGAGGTGTTCGTGCGGGCCAAGCGCGGCCTCAACCACGTGCACGTGGGTTCGCTGCGGGCCGCCGACCACCGGATGGCGCTGCACCACGCCCGGGACCTGTACACCCGGCGCAACGAGGGGGTCAGCATCTGGGTGGTGCGCTCCGACGACGTGGCGTCCTCCGGTCCCGGCGACAAGGAGGCATTCTTCGAGCCGAGCGCGGACAAGGCGTACCGGCATCCGACGTACTACGCCATCCCCGACTCCGTACCGCACATCTGAGGCCGCGATGTCCTTCGACGACGCCTACCAGGCGCTCACCGACCACGACGACGATGCGCGGTGGGCGTACGGGACCGGCTTCACCGACCCGCTCGCCGGCGTGCCCACCGACGTACCGGACGGCGCCGACCCCGGCGACCTGACCGCGTACTGCCTGATGCTCGGCGACGACGCGCTGGTGCTGTCGCACCGGCTGCAGCAGTGGGTGACCCGCGCGCCCGAGCTGGAGGACGAGCTGGCCGTCGCGAACATCGCGCTCGACCTGCTGGGCCAGGCCCGGCTGCTGCTGTCCCGGGCCGGCGCGGTGGAGGGCGCGGGCCGCGACGAGGACGCGCTCGCCTACCACCGGGACGCGGGCGACTTCCGCAACGTGCTGCTGGCCGAACGCGCCGACGCCGACTTCGCGCACCTGGTGGCGCGGCTGCTGGTGTTCGCGACGTGGCGGCTGGCGCTGCTGGACCGGCTGTCCGCGTCGGGTGATCCGGTGCTGGCCGCGGTCGCCGCGAAGGGCGTCAAGGAGGTGACCTACCACCGCGAGTACGCCGCCGGGTGGGTGGTCCGGCTCGGCGACGGCACCGAGCTGTCGCACCGGCGGATGAGCGACGCGATGGCCGCGGTGGCGCCGCTGACCGGCGAACTGTTCCGGGCGCATCCGGTGGAGGCGCGCCTGGCCGGGGCGGGGATCGCGGTCGACCCCGGTGCGCTCCGTCCCGAGTTCGACGCGGTCCTCGCCCAGGTCTGCGCGGCCGGCACGCTGACCGTGCCGGCGGCCGACCCGGCGGACCCGGCCGGCCCGGCGGGCCGCCACGGCGTGCACGGCGACGGGCTGGCCGCCGTGCTCGGCGAGCTGCAGGCGGTGGCCCGGTCCCTGCCGGGGAGCACCTGGTGAGCCGCGCCGCCGCCACGGTCGCCGCCACGGTGACCGACCCGGAGCTGCCCATGCTGACGCTGGCCGACCTCGGCATCCTGCGCGACGTCGAGGAGGACGCCGGCCGGGTGGTCGTCTCGATCACGCCCACCTACTCGGGTTGCCCGGCGATGGACGCGATCCGCGCCGACCTGGTCGCCGCGCTGCGCCGCGCCGGATATCCGCGGGTGGAGGTGCGTACCGTGCTGACCCCGGCCTGGACCACCGACTGGATCACCGAGGCCGGGCGCCGCAAGCTGGCCGCCGCCGGGATCTCGCCGCCCGGCCCGGCGCCGCGCCGGGCCCCCGGGCCGGTGCCGCTGGTGCTCGCCCCAGCGCCCGGTGCGGCCGCGTGCCCGCACTGCGGGCACGCCGCCACCGAGCCGGTGGGCGCGGGGCGGGGCCCCCCGGGGCGGGGGGGGGGGGGGGGGCGGGCCGGGGGGGGGGGGCGGCGCGGGGACGGCGGGCGGCCGGCCGCCCGGACGTGGGAACCCGGGCGGCCGGCCTGGTGGAGGGATGGTCGGTGGGGTGGTGCTCAGCCCGCTCGGCAGCTGACCGCGGGCCAGGTGGTGTTGCCGTTCGACATGATGGTGATGCCGAAGTTGTTGCCGTTGCCGTTCGGCCGGACGGTGACGGTGCCGCTGGTGCCGGTGACCGAGGCGTTCCAGCTGTTCTGGACGCTCTGGCTGCCGTTCAGCGCGAGGCTGACCACCCAGTTGCTGGCGCCGCTGACGGCGACGTTGAGGTTGAACCGGTCGTTCCAGCTCTGGCCGGCGGACAGCGTCGCGGTGCAGGAGCCTCCCGGGTTACCGGGCGGCGGGGTGGTCGGGCCGCCGGGCGGCGGGGTGGTCGGGCCACCCGGGTTGCCGCCGTCGGGTGCCACGGCGCGGCCGGTGCTGGGCGAGATCATGCCGGGGCAGAGGTTGCGGTTGGCCAGGTTGCTGACGATCTGCGGTACGGCCTGGATGGTGCTCTGGTAGCCGTCGTGCATCAGGATGACGCCGCCGTCCTGTGCCTGGCTCGCGGCCTGGACGATCTGCGCGGTGGAGGCGCCGTTCCAGTCCCGGGAGTCCACGCTCCACATGACCTCGGTGAGGCCGTACTGCGACTGGACCGAACGCAGCGTGGCGTTGGACTCGCCGTACGGGGGCCGGAACAGCCGGGGCGCGGTGCCGGTGATCTGCTGGATGGCGTTCTGGGTCTGGCTGATCTCGGAGGCCATCTGCTGCTGGCTGAGGTTGGTCATGTGCGGGTGGCTCCAGCTGTGGTTGCCGATCCACATGCCGGCGTTCTGCTGGGCCCGTACCCCGTTCGGATTCTGCTGGACCTGGTTGCCCTGGTTGAAGAAGGTTGCCCGGGCTCCGGCCGACCGTAGCGCGTTGAGCAGCTGGTCGACGGTGCCCGCCTTGGGGCCGTCGTCGTAGGTGAGGGCCACGTAGCCGTTGCATGCGGCGGCGCTGGCGGACGGTGTCACGGCTACGGCGACGGTCAGGGTCGCGGCGGCCGCGGTGGCGACGGCGGCCACGATGCTTCTGAGGCGCATCGGAACTCTCCTTGGCGGGCGGGGAGCGGGAGGGGGAGCAGGGACGGCGGGGGACCGGCCGACCGTGCTGGCAACACGGCCGAAACATTCCGGAGTATTGCCGTAACTTTCGCCCGGACACAAGCGTTCATCGATATGTTTTCTCGGAGATCGGCAAACGGGATCTTCGCCAACGGCCCGACTTACTCGGTAAAGGTCCAGCTGAGCGAGGGATTGAGCGCCGATCGGGTCTTCCGGAAGGAATCCGGAAGTTGTTGACGGCGACGCGGGTCGAACCGACAATCCTCAGGCAAGGTGCGCGTGCAGGAAGTCGCGCTCCTCGAGCCACGTCGCGGCCTCGACCCGCACCGCCCCGGGCACGTCCTGCGGGCCGACCACCATCAGGTTGGCGTCGCCCGGCTGGTCCAGCAGGCTGTGGTGTGCGTAGACCTCCGCGCTGTCCGCCGCCCGGCCCAGGTAACGCTCCGCGAACGGGGCCGGCAACCGGCCCCAGTCGACGATCGGATCACGCGCCACCGCGCAGCGGAAGAACTCCGCCCGGCGCAGCACGGTCAGCGCCGCCAGCCAGCCGCCCAGTCCGCTGCCGCGGACCGCGATCCGGCGCAGATCCAGATCGGGGTGCTTGCCGACCAGCGCCACCAGGGCGTCGATCAGGTCGGCCAGCGCGATGTCGGCCAGCCGCCGGTGCACCACCTTCTCGAAACTGGGCGCCACTCCGGGCGTACCCCGGCCGTCCACGCCGACCACCGCGAAGCCGGCATCGGCCCACCACTGCCGGTCCTGCCACCCGGCCCGGTCCAGGACCACCTGCTGGTGGCCGGGGCCGTCGCCGAGCGTGAGCAGCACCGGCAGCTCGCGCCCGATCAGGTGACGCTGCGGATAGAGCACGGAGGTCGGCAGGCGGCGGTCGGTGACCCGCTCCAGGCTGGGCTTCGGGGCGTACGGCAGCGGCTCCGCATGCGACCGCAGGGTGGCCACCCGGCCGGTGCCGCGCCACACCGTCCACTCCCGGCCGTCGCCGATCACCAGCACGTCGCCGCCGACCTCGGCGGTGTACCAGCCCGGCGCGGTGGTCACCGGGCGGGCCTCGGCGCCGCCCCCGCCCAGCGAGGTGCGTACCCGGAACACGTCCTGCACGGCCGGGTCGCCGTCGGTGCCCTCGACGATCAGGTCCGGTCCGGCGGCCGGCGCGCTGGTCCGCGGCAGCACCCCGACCACCCGGCGGACGTACAGCCCGGGCGGGGTCAGCAGGCTCCCGTCGGCGAACAGGCACCGGGCGTCGAAGCCGTCGTGGGCCAGCTCGCCGCCGACCAGCACCCGGCCGTCCGGGAGGTGCCGGGGCGTCCCGGACACCGGCTCCACCCAGCGGGCGTCGGCCAGTTCCGCGTGCACCTGCGTCTCGCCGGTCCGTGGGTCGACCGACAGCACCAGCCCGTGCTGCTGCAGCCGGCGCAGCACCGTGATCAGCGGTCCGCCCACGTCGCCCCAGTGCACGTCCACCACGTACGGATAGGTCTCCCGGTCCCAGTGCACGTCGACCCAGCCGCCGTCCAGGTCGAGCAGGTGCAGGCTGATCGATCCGGCGGCACGCTCGGCGAGGATCTGCCGGCCGTCCGGCGACCACCACCAGCCGCGGGTCCGGCCGAACTCGGCGGCGGCCGGGTCCGGCACCCCCCAGCGCACGCCGCCCGGGTCGCGCCATCCGCCGCCCGGTTCGCCGGCGAGCAGCTCGTCGGTCCCGTCCGGGCCGATCACGCGCAGGCAGTCGGTCGGTGTCACGTACCCGATGTGGTGTCCGGTCGGGTCCGGGTGCGGGCCGATCGCGGGCTCGGCGGAGTCCAGCTCGCGGACCTCCGCGGAGCGCAGGTCCACCCGGTGCAGCCGGCCGTCCAGGACGAACGCCGCCACCTCGGCGAGCCGGTCGGTGCCGTAGGCCGCGACGCCGGGCGGCGACACCGGCCGCTCCTGACCCGTCGCCACGGTCAGCACCCACAGCCGGGCCGCCGGATCGTGCCCGCCGGACGAGCGGAGGAACGCCACCCGGGCGCCGTCCGCGCCCACCGTGACGGCGTGCGGGGCGCCGTGGCGGAAGCTGCCGGTGCGCGTCACCAGTTCCGGGAAGTCCACGTCGAACAGCATCGCTGATCAAGTGGCGTCTGCGCCTGTCAACGGCCCGACAAAGCCGGTACGGGCGGCTCCGGGTGCACGCGGAGCGCGGGCACGGCGGCCCGGCGGCGAAGACGTAGAGTGGCGCGCGTGACGAACGTCCTGCCCGCACGCCGCCTGCTGCTCGTGCACGCCCACCCCGACGACGAGGTCACCGGCACCGGCGCCACCATGGCCCACTACGCGGCCGACGGTGCCCACGTCACGCTGGTGACCTGCACGCTGGGCGAGGAGGGCGAGATCCACGTGCCCGCCCTCGCGCAGCTGGAGGCGGCCCAGGCGGACCAGCTCGGCGGGTACCGCGTCGTCGAGCTGGAGCGCGCCTGCGCGGCACTGGGCGTCACCGACCACCGGTTCCTGGGCGGTGCCGGTCGCTACCGCGACTCCGGCATGATGGGTCTGCCGACCAACGACCATCCGCGGTGCTTCTGGCAGGCGGACCTGGACCAGGCCGCGGCCCACCTGGTGGAGATCATGCGGGAGGTACGCCCGCAGGTCATGGTCACCTACGACGCGAACGGCTTCTACGGCCACCCCGATCACATCCAGGCGCACCGGGTCGCGATGCGGGCGGCGGAGCTGGCCGGCCCGGACGCTCCCCGCAAGATCTATTTCACCGCGATGCCGCGCAGCGTCCTGGAGGGTGGCATGGAGGCCTTCCGCGAGCTGGACGACAACCCGTTCGCCGACGTCGAGCGCGTCGAGGACCTGCCGTTCGGCCACCCCGACGGCGAGATCGCCGCCAAGATCGACGGCACCGACCACTACGAACGCAAGGTCGCCGCGATGCGGGCGCACGCCACCCAGATCCCGGACAACTCCTGGCTGTACGGCATCGCCGGCGACTTCGGCGGCGAGTTCATGGGCATCGAGTACTTCACGCTGGCCAAGGGCGAGCGCGGCACGGTCAGTGGCCCGCACCAGTGGGAGAACGACCTGTTCAGCGGGCTCGGCCTGGAGCAGGGCGCGGCGGCGGACGCCGTGACGCCGTGACCGTGTCCGTCGAGCCGGAAACCATCGGAGAGGCGCCGGCCGAGCGGCCCCGGCCGGTCGTCGACCTGCTGTTCCGGGTGCTCGGCCTGGTGATCTCGCTGGTCGCCACCGTGGTCACCGGCGTACTCGAGCTGTTCCTCACCCCGCTGCGGATCGGTGGCGTCCCGGTCGGGGCCACCGTGCTGCTGGCCGGGGCGGCGAACGCGGCGATCGCCTGGTTCGCGGTGCACACCACGCGGCGCCGGTGGGCGGTGGGTCCGCCCTGGGCGCTCTGGACCGTCATGATGATCTTCGCGTCCGGTGTCCGTACCCGGGAAGGCGACTATCTGGTCAGCGGCAACGACTGGATCGCGCTGGTGATGATCCTGGTCGGCAGCCTGGCGTTCGCCATCTACGCGTATCGGTTGATTCTGCACCGTACGCAATCGTGATCTTCCGCGTGCCGGTTGTCACCCGGTGATCTGGGACTGCAGAATTGCGCGCACCCCCAGCGCCACCGATTGGTGACCATGTGACGTTCACATCCCCCCGGCCCGCCGACGACGCCACGGTCGTGATCCCCGTCCCGCCGGCCGGTGCCGAGCCGGAGCCGCCGGCCGGCCCGCACCTGAAGCGGGCGATCGTCGTCGGCTCGGTGGCCGCCCTGCTCCTCGGCGCCGCCGGTCTCGGCGCGTACGTGCTGACCGGCGACGTCCCGCGTGGCACCCGGGTGCTCGGCCTGGACGTCGGCAACAAGTCCCGCTCCGAGGCCGAACGGCTGCTCGCCGACGAGTTCGGCCCGCGCGCCGCCGAGCCGGTCGCGGTCGACCTGGACGGCACGCCGGTGCGGCTCACCCCGGCCGCCATCGGCCTGGTCCTGGACGTCGAGGCCACCGTCACGAAGGCCATGCGCGGCGGCGTCACCCTGCGCGGCTCCCGGACCGTCGACCCGGTCGTCCGCCTCGACCAGGCCCGGCTGGAGAAGGCGCTGCGCGCCGAACTCGACCCGAAGAAGATCACCCTGAAGAAGCCGGGGATCAGCTACGCCGGGCTCACCCCGAAGCCGAAGTACCCGGCCCCCGGCCGCACCATCGACCCGGCCCAGGCCGCCGAGGCCGTCCGCACCAGCTGGCTGACCGGCGCCGCCGCCCGGGTCCCGCTCACCGAACAGCCGCCGGCCACCAGCCGGGCCGACGTCGACGACCTCATCCGTACGCTGGCCGGACCGGCCGTGGCCGCGCCGGTCACCGTCGCGGTGGCCGACCGCACGTTCACCCTGACCCCGCGGGCGATCGCCAAGGCGCTGGTGTTCCGGGCCGACGACACCGGCAAGCTGACCCCCGCGGTCGACGGCCGGAAGCTGCGCGCCGCCGCCCGGTCCGGTTTCGCCGCGGTGGAGACCGAGCCGGAAGCGGCGTCGATCACCCTGAACGGCGGCCGGCCGAAGATCGTGGCGAGCACCGCGGGCCGCCTCGTCGACCTGGACAAGCTCGGCCCCGCGCTGCTCGCCGTGCTGCCCGAACCGGGACCCCGGCGGGTCACCGCGGAACTGGTGCGGGCCGAGGCCGACACCACCGCGGCGGACATGGCGAAACTCGGCATCAAGCAGAAGGTGTCGACGTTCACCACGTACTTCACCGGTGGCCGCCGGTCGCCGCGCAGCCAGAACATCATCACCATCGCCAAGGCGGTGGACGGCGCGGTGGTCCGGCCCGGCGAGACGTTCTCGCTGAACGGCCACACCGGCGAACGGACCTACGCGAAGGGCTACCGGGACGCACCGGTGATCCTGAACGGCAAGCTCGAACCCGGCGTGGGCGGCGGCGCGTCCCAGTTCACCACCACGCTGTTCAACGCGGCCTACTACGCCGGGCTGCAGGACGTCGAGCACAAGCCGCACTCGTTCTACTTCTCCCGCTATCCGGCGGTCATCGAGGCCACCATCTTCTATCCGACGCTGGATCTGAAATTCAAGAACACCACGCCGTACGGGATCCTCGTCGACACGTCCACCACCGGCCGCTCGGTGACCGTGGCACTGTGGAGCACCAAGGTGTACGACAGCGTCAAGACCGAACGCAGCCCCCGCCGCAACATCACCTCGCCGCCGACCGTGCACCGCGAGCCCGGCCCCAAGTGCATCGCCACGGGCGGGCTCCCAGGATTCACCCAGGATGCGTGGCGCATCATCCGCAAGGACGGAAAAGTGGTCAAGCGCGAGAAGTTCACCTGGCGCTACGATCCCGAACCGCGGTTCATCTGCGGTAAGAAACCGTCGTAGGCGAACAATCAGGGAGGACGAGTGAGGCATCAGCGGTGGTTCCCGATCGCGGCGCTGGCGCTCGCACTGTTCGGGATCAATGTGGTGGCGCGGCTGGTCATCCGGCTGGGCTTCGACGGCGACGAGACCGCGGAGAACCGTGCGTCCATCGTCATGTTCGCGGTCATCGGCCTGACCCTGGCCGGCGTGGCGTTCGTCCGGGCCCAACGGGTGCCACCGATGTCGTGGCTGCCGGACCTCACCGCCGCGGCGCTGGCCGGCCTGCTGCTGACCGTCCTGGTGGGACCGTTCATCAGCGGCGACAGCCCGTTCGCCGCCGGTGCGGGCAGCTTCTTCGCACAGATCTGGCTGTACGGCGGCTTCGCGATCGTGGGCACTCTGCTCGGGTACTGGGTGGCTACGGCGCTGGGGCGGGACTACCGGTCACGGTCGCTGAGCGCGTTCGCCCAGAACCGGGCGACCAAGCCGCGCCGCCCCGTCCGCCGCTGACGGCGTGACCGTCGGCCCGCGTCGGGCGGTGCGTTCCGCGGCGCCAGGGGTCGAGGAGTTCCGCAGAGGGCCCGGGTCGGCGTGCTGTGCGAGATGCCGCCGGCGGCGGTGAGGAAGCCTCCGGGAAGAGTAACTTCAGCGATGGTATCGAGAGCGATACTATTCTGGGCGTTGCTCCATGACATCTGTCATCGCCGGTCCGGGAACCGTGCACGAGAACCGGTGCGGAACGGCACTACGCCGGGGCGTTCCCGGTCCGCAGACTTCGGTGCATGAGAAGGTTCCTGGTCACGGCGCTCCTCGCGGTACTCGCCGCCGCACCCGCCCCGGTCCACGCGACCCCACCGGTCCCCGCGACGGACGTCCGCCTGGTGCTGCCCGAGCCGACCGGCCCGTACCGGATCGGCACCGTGTCGGTGCACCTGGTCGACCGGTCGCGGGCCGATCCGTGGGTGCCGTCCGAGCCGGCCCGCGAGCTCATGGTGCAGTTCTGGTATCCGGCGCGGGACGTGCGTGCGTACCCTCGGGCGCCGTGGGTGTCGCCGGCCGTCGCGGCCCGCCTCAACCCGCCGGGTTCGGGCCTGGTTCTGCCGGTCACGCACGGGCATGTCGGGGCGCCGGCGCGGCCGGGACGGCATCCGGTCGTGGTGTACTCGCCCGGGCTGGGACTCGAGCGCACCAGCGGCACCGCGCTGGTGGAGGACCTGGCCAGCCACGGGTACGTGGTGGTGACGATCGACCACACGCACGACGCCGGGCTGGTCGAGTTTCCCGACGGCCGGGTCGCCGAGCTGGCGATTCCGCAGCCGCCGGACCCGGCCGAGTTCGAGAAGGTGGTGGCGCGGGCGCTCGCGGTGCGGGTGGCGGACACCCGGTTCACGCTCGATCGGCTGCGGGCGATGGCCCGGGGCCGTCCGTCGTTGCCGCGAGGGCTGGCCGGGTCGCTCGATCTGGGCCGGGTCGGGATGTTCGGCGCGTCGTTGGGCGGTGCGACGGCGGCGGAGGTGATGGCCGAGGATCGCCGGGTGCGTGCGGGCGTGAACCTCGACGGTTCGATCGCCGGGCGGGTCCTCGACGCCGGGCTGGACCGGCCGTTCCTGCAGTTCGGGTCGGAGCCCACCGACGACGGGCCGGACGAGACGTGGGAGGCGTTCTGGGAGCGGCTGCGCGGGCCGCGCCGGGAGTTGGCGCTGACCGGGGCGGCGCATCTGAGCTTCACCGATCTGCACACGCTGGTGCAGCAGGGCGGGTTGCCGCCGGCGCAGGTTGCGGAGCTGTTCGGGCCGATCGACGGGGAGCGGTCGATCGCGGTGCAGCGGGCGTACGTCGGTGCGTTCTTCGACCGGCATCTGCGCCATCGCGCCGGCGGGCTTCTGCGGGGGCCGTCGCCGCGGTTCCGGGAAGTCGTGTTCGTACGATGATCGGGGGGTGGCAGGGATGAACCCGGTCCGGTGGTGGCGATCGCGTGGCCGGGCGGCCCGGATCGACCTGTACGTGCGGATCTCGCTGTACTTCAACCTGGTGGCCGCGCCGGCGCTCATCGTGGTCACGCTGCCCACCGTGGTCGACGGTCCCCGGGTCGGGCTGCTGATCGCCCTGGTCGCCGCGCACGCCGTGGTGTGCCTGCTGCTGCTGCATTCCGGCATCGCCCACCACCTGGGCCGTCGCGCCCGGCCGGTGGGATGGGCGGTGGCCGGCGGCGGGCTGACCGCCGCGGTCGGCGCCGTGATGGTGGCGGTGCTCGGTACCGACGCGGCGGGCGGGATCGCGCTGGTGATCCTGGTGCTGTCGTACGGTGCGGCGCTGGCCACCGCGGTGCGCCCGGCGGTGACCGGGCTGGCCGGGCTCGCCTGTCTGGCCCTGGTGTTCGGCCTGACCAGCCGGGCCGGCGTGCCGGGCGCGGCCGGCATGACCGGGCTGGGCGCGGTGATGCTGGTGTTCCTCGGCGGCACGTACGGCGTCTCGGTGTGGGTGCTGGCCATGGTGTGGGAGCTGGACCGGTCCCGCCGGGTGCAGGCCGGGCTGGCCGTCGCCGAGGAGCGGCTGCGGTTCGCCCGGGACCTGCACGACGTGCTGGGCCGTACCCTGTCGGTGGTCGGCCTGAAGGCGGAACTGGCGGCGCAGCTCGCCCGGCGGGGGCGGGACCAGGCGGTGGACGAGATGCTGGAGGTACGCCGGATCGCCCAGGAGTCGGTGGCCGAGCTGCGCACCGTGGTCGGCGGGTACCGGTCGGCCGATCTGGACGTGGAGCTGGCCGGCGCCCGGTCGCTGCTCGCCTCGGCGGGCGTCGCGTGCGCCGTGGTGGGCGACGGGGCCACGTTGCCCGAGCCGGTGCAGGGCACGCTCGGCTGGGTGGTCCGGGAGGGCACCACGAACGTGCTGCGGCACAGCAACGCCCGTGGGTGCACGATCACGCTGGCCTCACCGTCGGCCGGGATGGTCGCCCTGACCATGGACAACGACGGGGTGCCGCCGGACGAGGGGCGGGTGCGGTTCGGCGGTGGCCTGGTCGGGCTGGCCGAGCGGATCGCCGGTCTGGGCGGGACGGTCGCCGCGGACCGGCCGGCGCCGGACCGGTTCCGGCTGGTGGCGTCGCTGCCGGTGCCGTCGGGGACGGTGACCGGGTGACCGCGGAGCCGGTACGGATTCTGCTGGCGGACGACGAACATCTGGTCCGCGGTGCGCTGGCGGCCCTGCTGGGGCTGGAGGACGACCTGGTGGTGGTGGCGCAGGCGGCCACCGGCGGGCAGGCGCTGGCGATGGCCCGGGCGCTGCGTCCCGAGGTGGCGATCGTCGACCTGCAGCTGCCGGACATCGACGGGGTGGCGGTCGCCGCGGCCCTGCGAACCGACCTGCCGGACTGCCGGACGATGGTGGTGACCAGCCACGGCCTGCCCGGTCATCTCAAGCGGGCCCTGGCCGCCGGGGTGCGCGGGTTCCTGCCCAAGACCGTGTCCGCGGAGGTGCTGGCCACGGTCGTCCGGATCGTGCACGGCGGGGGCCGGTACGTCGATCCGCAGCTCGCCGCGGAGGCGATCAGCGCCGGGGACAGCCCGCTGACCGTCCGCGAGGCGGAGGTGCTCGACCTGGCGGCGGGCGGCGCGCCGGTGGAGGACATCGCGCGGCTGGCGGCGCTGTCGCCGGGCACGGTGCGCAACTACCTGTCGTCGGCGGTGGGCAAGCTGGGTGCGGCCAACCGGCACGACGCGGTACGCATCGCCCGGGGTTACGGCTGGATCTGAAGCTGCAGCGGCACGGTGTCGTCGGGGGACTGGGCCGGGATCAGGGCGACGTCGCACAGCCGGGCCAGCTCGGCGGTCAGCGCGCCGGGATCCGCGTACGGGTTGAGCAGCCGGACTCGGTCCGGGTCGAGCGGCGGCACCGGCACGTGCGAGATCGCGGGGTGCAGCGGCCGGACGTCCCGTTCCCCGGCGCCGAACAGGTCCTCGTGCAGCTTCTCGCCGGGCCGGAGCCGGCTGTACTCGATGGCCACCGGTTCGGGGGCGAGGTCGGCCATCTGCCGGGCCAGTTCGGCGATCCGGACCGGCTTGCCCATCTCCAGGACCAGCGCCTCGCCGTCGCGTCCGATGGCGGCGGCCTGGATCACCAGCTGCACGGCCTCCTGGACGGTCATCAGGTACCGGGTGACGTCGGGGTGGGTGACGGTGATCGGCCCGCCCGCGCTGATCTGGGCGCTGAACGCGGTCAGGACCGAGCCCCGGCTGCCCAGTACGTTGCCGAACCGGACACTGAGGAACGTGCCGGGGCTGACCCGGGCGGTGTGCGCGGTGAGCCGCTCGGTGATCCGCTTGGAGTAGCCGAGCACGCTGATCGGGTCGGCGGCCTTGTCGGTGGAGATGTTGACGAACTTCTCCACGGCGCGGGCCGCCTCCAGCACGTCGAGCGTGCCCCACACGTTGGTGCGCAGCGCCTCGGACGGGTAGCGCTCCAGCAGCGGCAGGTGTTTCAGCGCGGCGGCGTGGAAGACGACCTGCGGCCGCCGGGTCTCGAAGATCTGGTGAATGGTCTCGGCGTCGCGCAGGTCGGCCAGGATGATCGAGGCGTCGTCGAGCAGGGCGCGCCCGTGCAGGGAGAGCTGGACGGCGTGCAGGGCGGACTCGTCCCGGTCGAGCATCAGCAGCTCGGCCGGCCGCAGCCGGTGGATCTGCCGGCACAGCTCGGAACCGATCGAGCCGCCGGCGCCGAGGACGAGCACCCGCTTGCCGGTGAGGTAGCCGGCGATGGCGTCCATGTCGGTGTCGATCTCGTGGCGTCCGAGCAGGTCGCTGATCTGGACGTCGCGTACGTCGGCGACGTCGGCCGGGCGGCTGATCAGCTCGCTGACCGACGGCACCATCTTGAACTCGGCGCCGGCCCGCAGGGTGCGGTCGCGGATGTCGCGGATCAGTGCCGCTTCCGCGTTGGCGACGCAGAAGACCACCGTGGTGGCCCCGGTCGACTGGAGGCCGGCGGGCAGGTCGTGCCGGCCGCCCAGCACGGGTACGCCGTAGGCCCGCAGGTGTCGCTTGTCCGGGTCGTCGTCGATGAGCCCGACCGGCAGGTAGGCGCTCTGCGGGTGGGTCAGCATCGAGCGGAGCACGCTGACGCCGGCCGCTCCGGCCCCGTACAGCAGGACGGGCGTGGCGGTGCTCGGGTCGGGGCGGCGGGTCCGCTCCCGGTAGGCCCGGCGCAGGTAGCGCGCGCTGAGCATGAGGACGAGCGCGATGACGCCGCCGAGGACGGGGGTGCTGGCGGGCACCAGCCGTTCCGGCGCCACGAGGTCGACGGCGAGCAGCGCGGCGGCGGCCAGCAGCACGGTGCCGGTGACCGCGCGGACCTCGTCGAAGCTGCCGTACCGGTACCGGCCGCGGTAGAGGTATTCGAGGTGGCCGAGGACGCCGTGCAGTCCGACCACGAGGCCGGCGGCCACGGCGGCGGCGGCCAGCTGGTCGCCGGTGAGGGTCAGCTCGTAGCGGGTGAGCACGGCGAGCAGGATTCCGGCCGTCCAGGCGGCCGCGTCGGTCACCAGGGGTACGAGGCGTCGCCACCGAGGCACCCGGGCCGGTGTGGACGTCGTGTCGTTGGCCGGCACATGTACTCCTCTGCGGTCGAACGGTCGCGGCAGCCCCTTTCAGGTGCGACGTTATAGAACTACCGATTTATTGGTTATGAAATGGAGAAAGTATCCCGAGGACTGTTCGTCCGCTTATATGTTCGGTGCGAAGATTCGCCCCATCCGCGGAGGTCACATGGAACTCAAGAACTACCTACGTGTGGCGCGGAAGCGATGGTGGATGCTGCTGCTCGGGGTGGTGGCGAGCTGCTCCCTGGTCGGCGTCGTCACCGCGCAGATGTCCCCGCAGTACGCGACGTCCGTGACGTTCTTCATCACCACCCCCAATTCCGGCGTGACCGATGCGTACCAGGGCGGGCTGTTCTCGCAGCAGCGGGTGAAGTCGTACGCCACGCTGCTCACCGGCGACCGGCTGGCCATCGCGGTCGCCGCCGAACCGGCGGTCGGGCTCACCGCGGCGGAGGTCCGGGACCGGGTCTCGGCCCGGGCGCTGCCCGAGACCGTGCTGCTGGAGGCCACCGTAACCGACGGTTCGGCCGCCCGGGCGGACCTCGTCGCCGCGGTGCTCGCCCGCCAGTTCACCACCATGGTGGAGTCGCTGGAGACCCCGCGCGGCAAGGCCGACTCGCCGGTCAAGGTGGAGGTGGTAGCCGGGCCGCAGAGCAGCGGCGGGCCGGTCTCGCCGCAGCCGGTCCGCAACCTGGTGCTGGCCGCGCTGTTCGGCCTGCTGGCCGGGGCGGCCGCCGCGACGCTGCGCGAGGTGCTCGACACCACGGTGAAGTCGCCCGAGGCGCTGCACGACCTGGCCACCGCGCCGGTGCTGGCCCGGGTGCCGTTCGACGCGGACGCCCGGTCGCGGTCGCTGACGTTCGGCACCGGTGGGCACTCCGCCCGCGCCGAGGCGCTGCGTCAGCTGCGCACCAATCTCCAGTTCGTGGACGTGGACCGGCCGGTGAAGACGCTGGTGGTGACCAGCGCCGTCCCGGGCGAGGGCAAGTCCTCGACGGCCTGCGGCCTGGCCATCCTGTTCGCCGAGGCCGGACAGCGGGTCCTGATCATCGACGCCGACCTGCGCCGCCCGCGGATCGCCGAGTACCTCGACCTGGAGGGCGCGGTCGGGCTGACCACCGTGCTCGCCGGCCGGGCCTCCGCCGAGGACGTGCTGCAGCGCTGGGGCGACGGCCTGTGGGTGCTGCCCAGCGGCTCGCTGCCGCCGAACCCGAGCGAGCTGCTCGGCTCGAGGCACATGGGCGAGCTGCTGGACGCCTTCCGCGAGCAGTTCGACATGGTGATCGTGGACTGCCCGCCGCTGCTGCCGGTGACCGACGGCGCGGTCGTCGCGGCCCGCGCGGACGGTGCGTTGCTGCTCGCCCGGTCGCACAAGACGACCAGTTCGCAGGTGCAGACCGCGGTGCGGGCCCTGCAGTCCGTCGACGCCCGGCTGCTGGGCTGCGTCTTCAACATGGTCTCCACCAAGGGCCCCGAGGGCTACTACTACGAGCAGTACTCGGTGAAGACCCCGGCGGCCCGCCGCGGCGCGCACAGCCGGACCACCGACGACACCGCGCTGCGTGACCTGATGGCGGTCGCCGGCCGGCCCCCGGCCCAGCCGGCGGACACCGTCATCGGCGCGGGACGATGATCGCCGCGAGGTCGGTGACCAGCCGGTCGATCTCCGTGCCGCAGCGCCGGAAGCCCTCGATCGGCTGGCGTACCGGGTCCGCGATCTCGTCCTGTCCGGCCGGCGGCGCCGGCAGCTGGCCGCGCATCATCGGGATCCGCTCGACCAGCTCGCGCAGCCGCCCGGCCGGGTCGGTGGCGGCCAGCGGGCCGACCGCCACCACCTGCCCGGCGAGCCGGGCGAACTGGGGCAGCGTGAACGTCCGCTTCACCGCGGCCGGCTGCATCAGCACGGCTGCCGCGCGCTGCTCGCGGGCCGCGGTGAGCACCACGTCGGCGCGGGTGACCGCCGCGGGGTTCAGCCGCCGGGTCCGGAAGTCGCTGACGTCGGCGCCGCGCTCCCGGAGGATGCCGATCGCGAACGGGTGCATCGGCTGGTCCGCCCACGCATCGGTGCCGGCGCTCTGCACCTCGACGGCTCCGGCGCCGTCGTCCAGCCGGGCATCGACGGCGCGCCGGAACAGGTGTTCCGCCATGGGTGACCGGCACAGGTTGGCGTGGCAGACGAACAGGACGGTGAGGCTGGCAGTCACGGGTGGCTCTCCTCTTGCCGCGGGGCTATGGGCCGACCATAGCGTTTTGTCCGGGTTGCGACGGGTCGTACCGCGATGACCGACCTGGTGTATCTCTCCGCTCCGGACGTGGGCGCGCTGGAGGAGGAGTACGTCCTCGAGGCGCTGCGCTCCGGTTGGGTCGCGCCGCTGGGCCCGGCCGTCGACGCGTTCGAGGCCGAGGTCGCCGCGCGGGTGGACGTGCCGTACGCGGTGGCGCTGGGCTCCGGCACGGCGGCCCTGCACCTCGCGCTGCTCGGCCTCGGCGTCGGGCCGGGCGACGTCGTGCTGGTGCCCACGCTGACGTTCGCCGCCACCGCCAACGCGGTGGTGTACACCGGCGCGGAGCCGTACTTCGTGGACAGCGAGCCGGAGACCGGCAACGTCGACCCGGACCTGGTCGACGTGGCACTGCGCAGGTTGCGCCGGGCCGGCCGCCGGGTCGCCGCCGTGCTCACCGTGGACCTGTTCGGGCGGTGTGCCGACCACGCCCGGATCGAGGCCGCGGCGGCCCGGCACGGGGTGGCCGTGGTCGAGGACGCGGCCGAGTCGTTCGGGTCGGTCCGGGACGGCCGCGCGGCGGGCTCCTTCGGCCGCGCGGCCGTGCTGTCGTTCAACGGCAACAAGGTGATGACCACGTCCGGCGGCGGGATGCTGCTGACCGGCGACGCCACGCTCGCCGCCCGGGTGCGCTACCTCGCCACCCAGGCCCGGCAGCCGGTGGCGCACTACGAGCACACCGAGATCGGCTACAACTACCGGCTCAGCAACCTGCTCGCCGCGCTCGGGCGGGCCCAGCTCCGCCGCCTGGACGAGATGATCGCCCGCCGCCGGTCGCTGCGCGACCGGTACGCGAAGCTGTTCGCCGGGATTCCCGGGGTGCGCCTGCTGAGCGAGGACTCGACGGAGGACAACTGCTGGCTCACCGCCGTCCTGGTCGACCCGGGCGAGACCGGCTGGTCGGCCGCCGATCTGGGCGCGCACCTGGCGGCCCGGCGGGTGGAGAGCCGTCCGATGTGGAAACCCATGCATCTGCAGCCGGTCTTCGCCGGCAGCGCCGGGGTGGTGACCGGGGTGGCCGAGCGGTTGTTCGCCACCGGCCTGGTGCTGCCCAGCGGTTCCGCGCTGACCGAGGCTCAGGTGAGCCGGGTGCTGGACGAGATCGCCGGACTCCGGTGAGCGGCCGCCGTCACGACCGGGCCAAGCGGGTCGTCGACGTCGCCGGGGCGACCGCCGGGCTGCTGCTCGGCGCGCCGCTGCTGGCCGCCGTGGCGCTGACCGTCGCCGTCACCATGGGCCGCCCGGTGCTGTTCCGGCAGCCGCGGGCCGGACTGGGCGGGCGTACGTTCCGGTTGATGAAGTTCCGCACCATGCGGCTCGCCGCCGCGGGCGAGGGCGTGGCGGCCGACGCGGACCGGCTGACCGCGGTCGGGCGGTTCCTGCGGTCCACCAGCCTGGACGAGCTGCCGACGCTGTGGAACGTGCTCCGCGGCGAGATGAGCCTGGTCGGTCCCCGGCCGCTGTTCGTCGACTACCTCGATCGGTACTCGCCCGAGCAGGCCCGGCGGCACGAGGTTCGTCCCGGCGTGACCGGCCTGGCCCAGGTCCGCGGCCGCAACGAGCTGTCCTGGCCGGAACGCTTCATGCTCGACGTCTGGTACGTCGACCACCGCACCCCGGCCCTGGACCTGTGGATCCTGCTGCGCACGGTCGGCGTGGTGCTGCGCCGCGAGGGCATCTCCGCCGCCGGGGCCGCCACCGCGCCCGAGTTCACCGGCGACCGCTGACGTGGACGGCGCCCTGGTGGTGGTCGGCTGTGGTGGGCACGGCCGGGAGATCGCCGGTCTGGTCCGCGCCGAGGGCCGGTGGGAGCCCGCCGGGTTCGTCGACGACGGCCCGGCCCCGGACAACCTGGCCCGTCTCGCCCGGCTCGGCATCCCCTTCCTGGGCGGACTGGACCGTCTGGCCCGGACCGGTCCGGACACCCGGTACGTGCTCGGCATCGGGGACCCGCGGGTGCGGCGCGCGGTGGCCGCCCGGGTGGACGCCCACGGCCTGCGCCCGGCCACGGTCGTGCATCCGGCCGCCACCGTCGGCGCGGAGGTGGACCTGGCCGAGGGTGTGGTGCTGTTCGCCGGTGCGCGGGTGACCACGAACGTGACGCTCGGCCGGCACACCCACCTCAACCAGAACGCCACCGTGGGGCACGACAGCGTGCTCGGCGCCTACGTGACCGTCGGCCCGCTGGCGGCCGTGTCCGGCACCTGCCGGATCGGCGACGGAGTGCTGATCGGCACCACGGCGGCGGTGTTGCAGGGGCTGACCGTCGGCGCGGACGCCACGGTGGGCGCGGGCGCCTGCGTCACCCGGGACGTACCGCCCGGGGTCGTGGTGAAGGGCGTGCCGGCGCGCTGAGCGGCGGTCCGCTCGATGTTCGCGGCCAGCCGGTCCGCCGCCCGGCGGCTGTCGAACAGCTCGACCGTGCGCCGCCGGACGCGGTGTCCCCGGGCGGCCAGGGTGCCCGCCGTGAACTCGGCGTGGGCCGCCTCCAGCGCGTCCACCAACGGGCCGGGGTCGCCCCGCGGCACCACCCAGCCGGTGTCGGAGTCCACGGTCTCGGGCAGGCCGCCGGCGTCGCTGACGATGCTCGGCAGGCCCATCGAACCGGCCTCGACGGCGGCGCCGTGCCCCTCCGACAGCGACGGGCTCACGCTGACGTCGGCGGCCGTGTACGGCAACCGGACGTCGGTGGTGGAGTCGAGCCAGACCACGTCGGTCCGGTGGTCGATGCCGAACCGCGCGATCAGCTCGGCCCGGTGTGCCTGGCCGGCCGGTCCCCATCCGCCGCCGACGAGCAGCAGCTGCGCCTCCGGATGCCGGGCGGCGAACGTGTCCCACGCGGTCAGCAGCACGTCGTGACCCTTGATGCCCCGGCCCCGGTGCACCAGTCCCCGGGGCGGATAGACGAACGCGACCAGGATGGCGACGAACGCGTCGGCGCGCAGGCCCAGTTCGGCGCGGGCGGCCCGGCGGGTGGTGGGCGGTCCGGCCGGGTCGAAGTGGTCGGTGTCCACGCCGTAGGTGATGACCGTCCGCTGGGCGGGCGGGCAGCCGATCTCCTGGTACAGCCGGGAGGTGGCCGCGGTGCCGCAGACGGTCAGGTCGTCGAGCCGCCAGAGGTGGCGCTCGACGGACCGGATCAGCGGGGACTCCAGGAAGAGCGGGCCGGCGATCATGTGGACCCGGGCGGCGGGCAGGCCGAGCGTGGTGATCCGGGTGGCCAGCGCGGAGGCGTACAGGTGGTAGAGCACGGCGTCCGGGCGCAGCTCGCGGAGCAGCCGGCGCAGCCGCCACAGGCCGGTGACGGTGGACGGGGCGGGCCGGAAGGAGAAGCCGAACGGCGACTCGGCGATTGCCACGTCACGTTCGCGCAGCGCCCGGGTGAGCCGGCCGGGTCCGGGCGGCAGCACGACGGTGACGTCGTGCCCGCGGGCGCGCAGCGATTCGACCTGCGGGACGACCCACATGCCGCCGACATTGGTCTTGAGCACCACGGCAACTCGCACTCCAGCACGGTAGGCCGGAAAACGGATCAAAGTTCCTGAAACGGCTGATACCGCTACGGTGGGCTGATGGGGAACAATTCACGAGCGGTCGGGGTCGTTCATGTGATCGGTTCCCTCGACCGCGGCGGCGCCGAGACCGCCACGCTGGATCTCTGCCGGGCGATTCCGCCGCGGCAGGCCGCGCAGACCTTCCTGACCCTGGCCGGGCGGGAGGGCGTGCTCGCCGAGGAGTTCCGGGCGACCGGCGCCGAGGTACGCGGCTGCCCGTTGCGGCCGCTGCCGTCGTTCCCCTGGCGGCTCTGGCGTGCCCTGCGCTCGGCGCGGCCCCGCGTGGTGGTCTCGCACGTGAGCCTGAGCAGCGCGGGGGTGCTGGCGGTGGCCCGGTCCGCGGGCGTGCCGATCCGGGTGGCCCGGATGTGGAGCGAGGCCGACGAGCGGTCCGACCGGTGGCCGCTGCGGGCCCGCCGCGCGGTGCTGCGCCGGGTGTTGCGCTGGGCCGCCACCGACGTGGTGGGCGTGACCGCGGCGGCGCTCGCCTTCGCCGGCCCGCGCCCGGGTGACGGCCGGTACCGTCCGCTGTACAACGCCGTGGACGTCGACCGAGCCACCGGCGGCGACCGGCACGCCGCCCGCCGGCACCTGGGGATCGCCGGGACCGGGCCGGTGCTGGTGCACCTCGGGCGGGCGCATCCGGTGAAGAACCGTCCGTACCTGCTCGACGTGCACCGGGCGCTGCGCCGCGGCCGGCCGGACGCGGTGCTGCTGTTCGCCGGGCCGGGCGGGACGGCCGACCTGACCGCCGCCGATCCGCACCTGGCCGCCGATCCGTCGGTGCTGCTGGCCGGCGAGGTCCCGGCGATCGCCCCGGTGCTGGCCGCCGCGGACGTGCTGGTCCTGCCGTCGCGGCGGGAAGGGCTGCCGGGGGTGGTGCTGGAGGCGCTCGCCGCGGGCGTACCGGTGGTGGCGACCGACCTGCCCTGCCTGGTCGAGGTGGCCGCGCTGGTGGACGGACTGCGGCTGCTGCCGCTGGCGGCCGGGCCGGAGCGGTGGGCCGACGCGGTGGCGGAGGCCGCGGCGGTCCCGGCGGCGCGCCGGGCGGACATCGCGGCGGCCCTGCGGGACTCGCCGTTCCGGCTGGACCGGGCGGCGGCACAGTGGACGGCGCTGTGGGCGCGCTGATCGCCGGAAGCCGGTCGGCGCTGGTCGGCCTGGCCGGCACGGGCGGGCTCCGCGCCGTACTGATCGCCACCGGTGCGGTGCTGGCCACCCGCCTGCTGGGACCGCACGAGCGGGGTCTCATGGTGATCGGCTCGGTGACCGCCGGAGTGGCCGCGCTGCTGGCGGGCCTCGGCACCGGCTCGGCGCTGCGGGCCCGGCTGCCCGGGGCGCAGGGCGCGGCCCGGCGCGACCTGATCGCCGCCTTCTCCTGGTGGACCGTGGTCGCGGCCGGGGCCGCGGGACTCCTGTCGATGCTGGTCTCGGTGCTCACCGCGGTGCTGATCGACCCGGCCCTGGCGGCGCCCGCCTTCCTGCTGGCCGCGTTCGTCAACGCCGCCGGGGCGGTGGCCCTCACCCAGCTGCCCGACGTCTGGTACGCGGGCGGCCGGTTCGCCGCCGGCGGTGGCTGGGCCGTCGTGGTGGCCGCGGCCGGTACCGCGGGCGTGCTGGCCGGCGTCCTGCTCGGCGGCACGGCCTGGGCGGCGCTGCTGGCCCAGGGTGCGGCGATGGCGGTGGCCGGCGTGGCGCAGTCGGCCCGGCTGCGCGCGTCCGGCCTCGGTGCGCTGCGCCGCCTCCCCGGGCGGCGGGTCCTCGCGCTGCCCCGGGCGGGTGCCCGGGCGCTGGGTCTCACGCTCGGTCTGGTGCTGGCGTTGCGGGTGGACCGGTACGCCGTCGGCGCGCTCACCGATCCGGCCACGGTGGCGGTGTACGCGCTGGCGGTCACGGTGGCCGGCCTGCCGGGACTGGTGCCGATCGCGGTCGGGCAGGTCGCGTTGCGGGAGATCGCCGCGGGCGCCGGCGTCGGGTACCTGCGCCGGGCCGTGCGCCGGGCGGTGCTCTGGTCGGCCGCGTCGGCCCTGCCGGTCGCGGCGGCGGGCTGGCTGCTCGTGGTGCCGGTGTTCGGCCCCGCCTTCGCCGGCGCCCGGCCGTTGCTGCTGGCGTTGCTGCTGGCCGGGGTGGCGTTCGCGCCGTTCGAGGTGGCCAGCCGGGCGCTGCTGGGCCGGGGCCGGCTGGGCACGGCCGGTGCGCTGGGACTGGCCGGGTGCGTGGCCGCCCTGGTGCTGTACCCGTTGCTGGTCGCGCTGTGCGGGGTGCCGGGCGCGGTGCTGGCCGGGTTGGTGGTGGCGGCCGGGTTGTCGGGCGCGGCGTGGCGGCTCGCGTGCCGGCACGTGGCGGTCCCGGCCGGAACAGCCGATCCAGCTAATAAAAACCATAAAAAGGACGCCAAGGTGCAAAGCGTGTAGCGTCCGGAACATGCGACTGCTGGTCACCGGTGGTGCCGGTTTCATCGGATCCAACCTGGTTCGCGCCGCAACCGCCGACGCGGCGATCAGCGACGTCCGGATCATCGACGACTTCTCCACCGGGCTCGCGGCCAACCTGACCGGCCTCGACGCCGAACTGGTCACCGGGTCCATTCTGGACGATGCCGCACTGGACCGCGCGATGGCCGGATGCGACGCCGTCGTCCACCTCGCCGCCCTGCCGAGCGTGCCCCGGTCGGTGCGCGATCCGCTCGCCTCGCACGCCGCGAACGCCACCGGCACGCTGCGGGTGCTGGAGGCCGCCCGCCGGCACGACGCCGGCCACGTCGTGGTCGCCTCCTCGTCCTCGGTGTACGGCGCCAACCCGGTGCTGCCCAAGCCGGAACTGGCCTGGACCCGGCCGCTCAGCCCGTACTCGGTGAGCAAGCAGGCCACCGAGGCGTACGCGCTGGCGTACCAGAGCACATACGGTCTGGCCACGCTCGCGTTCCGGTTCTTCAACGTGTACGGCCCGGGCCAACGGCACGACCACCCGTACGCCGCCGTCATCCCGCGGTTCGTCCACGCGGCACTCACCGGCGCCCCGGCGACCGTGCAGGGCGACGGACTCCAGTCCCGCGACTTCACCTACATCGACACGGTCTGCGCCGTGCTCTGCGACGCGGTCCGCCGCCGGGTCAGCGCACCGCACCCGGTGAACCTGGCGTTCGGCGTCCGGACCGACCTGATCACCGTGCTGGCCGAGCTGGAGACCATCCTCGGCCGGCCGATCGCCCGCGAGTCCGCGCCGGTGCGCCCCGGCGACGTGCGGCACTCGCAGGCCGACAACGCGGCCCTGCGCGGGCTGTTCCCGGCGGCC
Organism: Jidongwangia harbinensis; assembly: GCF_020216025.1. Taxonomy (GTDB): domain Bacteria; phylum Actinomycetota; class Actinomycetes; order Mycobacteriales; family Micromonosporaceae; genus Actinoplanes; species Actinoplanes harbinensis. Next base: position 201,373 of record NZ_JAIWNC010000009.1, read on the forward strand.
GCCCCGCATCCGCTGGACGCCGGCCTGCGCGCCACCGTCGCCTGGTTCGAGGCCAACGTCGCGGTGGGCGCTCTCGCCGGCTAGACCGCGTTCCACACACGACAACGGGAGGCCCGATGCACGTGGTCATCATGGCCGGCGGCAAGGGAGTGCGGCTGCGGCCGTACACCACCACGCTACCCAAGCCGCTGGTTCCGATCGGCGACAACCACGCGATCCTGGAGATCGTCCTGCACCAGCTGGCGTCCCGCGGCTTCACCCACGTGACCCTGGCGATCAACCACATGGGCTCGCTGATCCGGGCCTTCGTCGGCGACGGTTCCCGGTTCGGGCTGCGGGTGGCGTACCTGGAGGAGCAGGCCGACCTGTCCACCGCCGGACCGCTCTTCTACGCCCGGGACCACCTGCCGGAGCACTTCCTGGTGATGCACGGCGACATCCTCACCGATCTGGACTACGGCGACGTGCTGCGGACCCACCAGGCGGGTACCGCCCCGCTCACGGTCGCCACGTTCCGGCGCAGCGTGCAGATCGACTTCGGGGTGCTGGAGATCGAGGGCGGCCGGGTCGTCGAGTTCCACGAGAAGCCGACCCTCGACTACCGGGTCAACATGGGCGTCTACGGCATCTCCCGGAGCACCATCGCGGGCTACCCGGCGGGACGGCGGTACGGCTTCGACGAACTCGTGCTGGACCTCATCGCCCGCGGCCGGATGCCCGCCGACTACCCGTACGACGGCTACTGGCTCGACATCGGCCGGCCCGAGGACTACGACGAGGCGAACCGCTCGTTCCACCGGCTGGAGCCGTTGCTGCTGCCCACCGCGCCGCGCCCGCGCCCGGCCGGCGCGCAGCCGTCGGTGCCGGAGCCGGTGTGAGGCGGGTCCTGCTGTTCGGCGCGTCCGGCTTCCTCGGTGCCCGGGTCCGGGCCGCGCTCGCCCCGCACGCCGAACTGACCTGTCCCGGCCGGGCCGCGTGCGACCTGCTCACCGCCGGGCCGGACGAGGTGGCCGGACTGATCCGGGCCGCCGCCCCCGACGCGGTGGTCAGCTGTGCCGGGGCGCTCGGCGGCACCCCCACCCATCTGGTGCGGGCGAACACGCTGGCCACCGCGACCCTGCTGGAGGCGATCGGCCAGGCCGCGCCGGGCGCCCGGTTCGTGCGCATCGGATCGGCCGGCGAGTACGGCCCGGTCCCGCGCGGCGCGGCGGTGTCCGAGGACGACGACACCCGGCCGGTCGGCCCGTACGGCGTCAGCCACCTGGCCGCGACCCGGCTGGTCGCCCTGGCCGCCGCGGCCGGTCAGGTGGACGGTGTGGCGCTGCGCGTGTTCAACCCGATCGGGCCGGGCCTGTCCGCGGAGAACGTGCTGGGCCGCGCGGCGCAGCTGCTGCGCCGGGCGCTGGCGGCCGGCGACGACCACATCGCACTCGGCCCGCTGGACGCGTACCGCGACTTCGTGGACGTGCGCGACGTGGCCGCCGCGGTCGCGGCCGCGGTGCTCGTCCCGGCCGTGCCCCGGGCGGTCTACAACGTCGGCAGTGGGTCGGCGGTGTGCACCCGCGACGCGGTACGGCAGCTGTCCGTGATCGCCGGTTTCCCGGGCGCGGTCCGCGAGGCGGCGCCGGTGGCGGCGGCCGCGCGGTCCGCGGGCGTGCCGTGGATCCGGGCCGACGTGTCCGCGGCGGCGCGCGACCTCGGCTGGCGGCCCCGGCACGTGCTGGCCGACACCCTGGCGGCGCTGTGGGCGGCCGCCGACCCCGGACCCGAGCAGGCCGTGCCACGGCCCGCCGCTGCAGGATTCGAAGAGAAGGAGCCGGCGTGCATTCGAGAATCGGCGTCGTGGGGCTCGGCTACGTCGGCCTGACCCTGGCCGCGGTCCTGGCCGACCGGGGGTACCGGGTGCACGGCGTGGACGCCGACCCGGCCGTGCTGGACGCGCTCCGGCGCGGCCGCGCCCACAAGTTCGAACCGGGCGTCGAACAGGTCCTGGCGGCGAGCCTGGGCCGGAACTTCACGCTGGGCAGCAGCCTCTCCGCGGACCTGGACGCGGTGGTGCTCTGCGTCTCCACGCCGGTGGACCCGGTCACCCGTACCGCCGATCTGGGCAATCTGGCCGCGGCCGCCGCTGAGGTGGCGCGGTCCTGCGTGCCCGGCACCCTGGTGGTGGTGCGCAGCACGGTCCCGGTGGGCACCAGCCGCGCCGTGGTGCTGCCGCCGCTGGCCGCGGCCTGGGGGACGGTGCGCCTGGTGATGGCGCCCGAGCGCACCATCCAGGGGCAGGCGCTGCGCGAGCTGGTCGAGCTGCCGCAGGTCGTCGGCGGGCTGGACGAGGAGAGCCGGGCCGCCGGGCTGGAGCTGTTCGGCGGCGTGGCCCGCTCGGTCGTGCCGGTGTCCAGCCTGGAGACCGCCGAGCTGATCAAGCTGTCGAACAACTGCCACACCGACCTGATCTACTCGTTCGGCAACGAGGTCGCGCTGATCGCGGAGCGGCACGGGCTGGATCCGCTGGAGGTCATCCGCGGCGCCAACCTGGACTATCCGCGGCCGGACCTGGCCCGGCCCGGGTACGTCGGCGGCGGCTGCCTGTCCAAGGACCCGTACCTGATGATCGAGAGCGCGGGCGAGCGGGCGCCGTTCCTGGTGGGCGCGGCCCGCCGGCTCAACGAGTACCTGCCCGGGCACGTCGCCGACCGGGTGGTGGACCTGGTCCGGCAGGAGCGCGGGGACGCGGCCGGCGCCCGGCTCGCCGTCCTCGGCTGGGCCTACAAGGGCTGGCCGCCCACCGACGACACCCGCGGCGCCCCGGCACCGGCGATGCTGCCGGTCTTCCGGCACGCCGGGATGACCGTGCTGGGCCACGACCCGATGGTGCCGGACGAGGTGCTGCTCGCCCAGGGCGTCCAGCCGGTCGGCCTGGACCGGGCGTTCCGCGACGCGGACGCGGTGCTGATCGTCAACGACCACCCCGACTACCGGGCCCTGCGGGTGGAGTCCTGGGTCGGCGGGGACCGGCCCGCGGTGGTCTTCGACTCGTGGCGCGTCCTCGACGAGGCGGCCGTCACCGCGGCCGGCATCCGCTACGCGGGTCTGGGGTACGCCGCCCCGCGGACCGCCGCGCGGGTGGTGGCGTGATGCGGGTGCTCGTGCTCGGCGGCGCCGGGTTCATCGGCCTGCACCTGTGCCGGCGGCTGGTCGCCGACGGGCACGCGGTGACCGTGGTGGACGACTTCTCCCGGGGCGCCGACGACCGGGACGTGGCCGCGTTGCGGGCGGCGCCGGGCGTGCGGATCGTGTCCGCCGACCTGACCGATCCGGCCGCCTGGTCCGCCCTGTCGCCCGGCCACGACCAGGTGTACCTGCTCGCCGCGGTGGTCGGGGTGCGCAACGTCGAGGCCGACCCGGCCCGGGTGATCCGGGTCAACACGCTCACCGCGCTGCACCTGCTCGACTGGCTCCCGCCGGGCCGGCGGGTGTTCTTCAGTTCGACCAGTGAGGTGTACGCCGGCGGCGTCTCCGCCGGGGTGGTACCGGTGCCGACCGACGAGCGGGTGCCGATGCTGGTGCGCGACGTGGCCGAGCCGCGGTTCGCGTACGGGATCAGCAAGCTGCTCGGCGAGGCCGCCCTGCTGCACGGGGTGGCGGCGGCCGGCGGCACCGCGGTCGTCGGCCGGTTCCACAACGTGTACGGCCCGCGGATGGGCGCGGACCACGTGATCCCGGAGATGTCGCTGCGCGCGCTGGCCGGGGAGGATCCGTTCCGAGTGTGGGGCGCCGACCAGTCCCGCGCGTTCTGCTACGTCGACGACGCGGTGGAGGCGATGCTGCGGCTGATGGCGAACCCGGCCGCTCAGGGCGTGGTGAACATCGGCGACGACACCGCGGAGACCAACATCGGTGACCTGGCCAAGCTGGTGCTGCGGGTGGCCGGTGCGCACGCGGACCTGGTCACCCGCCCGGCGCCGGCCGGTTCGGTGACGCGCCGCTGCCCGGACCTGACCCGGCTGCGCGAGCTGACCGGCTTCGAGCCGGCGGTACCGCTGGAGGACGGCCTGGCCCGCACGTTCGCCTGGTACCGCGACCGATGAGCACGCGGCAGCGGGCGGCGCGGGCGCTGCAGCGCCGGGCCGGGCCGCGGGTGGTCGCCGGACTGGGGTCGCTGGTGCTGTCCGTGCGGGGCGGCGCGTGGTGCGCGGTGCGGCACGACGACGGCCTCTGGATCCACCGGTACCGCGACGGCGTGCTGGTCGACACCCGGCTGGGCGGGCCCACGCCGGCCCGGCAGGACCGCTATGCCCGGGACGTCTTCCTGTGGGACTACGTGCCCCGGGTGGGCGACACGGTGGTCGACGTGGGCGCCGGGGTGGGCGGCGAGGTGCGCCTGTTCTCCCGGCTGGTCGGCCCGCTCGGACGGGTGATCAGCGTCGAGGCGCACCCGCGTACGGCCCGCGCCCTGGCCCGGACCGTCGCGGAGAACGGCCTGCGCAACGTGGCGGTGGTCGCCTGCGCCGTGGTGGAGCGATCCGGCCCGGTGCACCTGGAGGACGGTGCCGACCACATCCGCAACGGGGTGTCGGCCACCGGCGTCGCGGTGCCCGGCCGGACGCTGGACGACCTGGTGGCGGAGTTCCGGCTGGAGCGCATCGACCTGTTGAAGATGAACATCGAGGGCGCCGAGCGGGCCGTGCTGTCGGCCGCGCCGGAGACGCTGGCCCGGGTGCGCCACCTGACCGTGTCGTGTCACGACTTCCTCGCCGGCCCGTCCGGCCGCCCCGGGCAGCGCACCTTCGACGCGGTCGCCGAGCTGCTGCGCGGCGCCGGGTTCGCGGTACGCACCCGGCCGGACGACGCGCGGCCGTGGATCCCGTACTACGTGTACGCGGCGGCGCGCGGCGGAACCGCGTGAGCACCGTGGCCGGGCCGGCCACCCGCGACGGTTCCGGCGACATGCTGGTGTCCGCCTGCCTGGTGGGGGCGGGCACGCTCGCGGCGGTGACGCTGGACGCCCGGCTGTGGCACTGGTTCGTGGTCCCGGTGGCGGCGTGCGGCGTGCTGATCGGCGCGGACGTGGTGGCGTGGCTGCGCGGCCGGCTGGACACCTTCGACCCGCGTGGCGTGCTGGCGGTGCTGGGCTTCCACTTCTTCTACCTGGCCCCCCTGCTGCACGTCCTGCTCGACTACTGGCCCACGCGGATCGTCCCGTCGGTGAGCTGGCCGGACGCGCTGGGCACGATGGCCGTGCTGAACGTCGCCGGCCTGATCCTCTACCGCTGGGTGGTCGCGCTGCCCGGACGTTCCGCGCCGCCGCGGGCGCGTTTCCGGGTCCGGCTGGACGAGCGCCGGTTCGTCCGGATCGTCGGCGCCGGCGTGGCGATCGGGATGCTGGCCTTCGTCGTCGTGGTGCTCCGGTTCGGCGGCGTGCTCGGGTTCCTGGCCACGGTGACCAGCGACCGGGAGGCGCTGACCGGGCTGGGCTGGCTGCTGATGACCGCCGAGATGTTCCCGATGCTGATCTTCGTGCTGATCGTGGTGCACCGGCGGCGGGCGCTGGCCGGCCGCCCGGAACTGGTGCTCCTGCTGCTGGCCGGCTTCGCGCTGGTGCAGTTCCTGGTGGGTGGCCTGCGCGGCAGCCGCAGCAACACGGTCTGGCCGGTGCTGCTCGGGCTGATGCTGGTCCACCTGCTGGTGGCCCGGGTGTCCCGCAAGGCGCTGGTGATCTTCGCGCTGGTGTTCGGGTCGTTCATGTACATCTACGGCCTGTACAAGAGCGCCGGCACGGACGTGCTGGACATCGCCCGGGGCACCCGCACGGTGGCCGAGGTCTCCGCGGAGACCGGCCGGGACGTGCCCACGATGCTGCTCGGCGACCTGGGCCGGTCGGACATCCAGGCGATCGTCCTGGATCGCAAGCGGCAGGGGCAGGGCGATCTCGGGTACGGCCGCTCGTACGTGGGCGACGTGCTGGTGCTGGTGCCGAACCGGCTCCTGCCGGAGCGCCCGCCGAGCAAGGCGGTGTACGGCACCGAGGTCCTGATGGGCGTGGGCGCGTACGACCACCAGGCCAGCGTCGGGGCGAGCCGCATCTACGGCATCGCCGGCGAGGCCATGCTGAACTTCGGGCCGCTCGGTGCGGTGCTGTCGTTCGGCGTGCTGGGCCTGGTGATCCGCGGCGCGCAGAGGCTCTACCGCCGGGCCCGGTACGGCGACGAGCTGGGCCCGAAGATCCTCGCGCCCGCGCTGTGCCTGGCGTCGGTGCTGACGCTGACCAGCGACCTGGACAACGTGGTGGTGATGCTGGTGACCCGGTTCCTGCCGGTCGGCCTGGCGGCGTTGCTGGCCTGCGCCGTGGTGCGTCAGCCCCCGGCGGCCACCGTGGTCCGGCCGCGGGCGGCGGCGTCCCCGGTCGCCCGGCGCAACGCCCGGTAGAACGCGTCCCGGCGGGCGGTCAGCACGTGGTCCGCGAAGTCCCGGGCCCGGGCCAGGTTGCGGGCCGACGCGGCGGCGGCCCGCCGGGGACTGGTCAGGTGGCCGGCGACCACCCAGGCGAGGGCGGCGTCGTCGCCGGGCGGCACCAGGTCGCCGGGCGGCAGGAGTTCCGGGATGCCGCCGGCGGTGGTGCCGACGGCGGGCAGGCCGCGGGCCATCGCCTCGATCAGCGCCCGCGGCAGGCCCTCGGTGCGGGACGGCATGACGAACAGGTCGGCCGCGTCCAGGTGACGGCGGACCGGCTCGCCCGCCGGAAGCATCCCGGCGAAGTGCACCTGACCGCCGAGGCCGAGGTCGGCGGCGAGCCGCTCCAGCCCGGGACGGCAGCGTCCGTCGCCGACGTGCACCAGCCGCGCGGGCGTCCCGGTGGCGTGCAGCCGGGCCAGTGCGCGCAGCAGCGTGTCGACGCCCTTGTACGGCTGCTCCAGGCTGCCGACCGAGACCAGCGTCGGCGGGCCGGGCACGGTGCGGGCGCCGCGCGGCCGGCGGACGTAGGCGTCCGGGGCGAGGTCGACGCTGGAGTACACGGCGGTGCGGGCGCCCGGCGCGGCCGGGTAGCGGCGCTGCAGGTACCCCTCGGTGACGTAGGCGACGGCGGCGGCGTCGCGGCACTGCCGCCGCAGCGCCGCGGTGAGGTGCCGCCGCAGCACCGGGCGCAGCGGGTGCCGGACGACGCCGGGCGCGAACACGTCGTACGGGTCGCCGGTGACCTCGACCGCGTACGGCCGGCCGGTGGCGTGCCGGGCACCGGCGAGCAGGGCGCCGAGCGGGGACGGGGCGCGTACCACCACGGCGTCGCCGGGGGCGGCCGCGGCCCGGGCCGCCCGGACCACGGCCGGACGCCGCCGCAGGTACTGCCGGGGTCCCAGGTAGTGGGGCACCGGCCAGACCGCGACGGCGGGGCCGTCCACCCGCCGGGCGCCGGGGTCCGGGATGGCGGTGTCGGCGACCCGGGCCACGACCCGCACCTCGTCGAACGCGGCGAGGTAGCGGGCGAAGAACGATGCGGCCGGCCCTTCCCGGGTCCACACCGCACCGTCCGGCGTTCGGGTGAACCGGGATTCAGTGGCGACGACGACTCTCACAATCATGGACATTAAGGACCGGGGTGCCCGGCTTCCCGGGAACCGCGATTGTTCATCGTCACGAGGGGCGGGGCCGACGTGCCGGAGACCGAAGCTGTCCAGACGCCGGCCCGGCCGGTGCGGCGCCGCCGCCGCTGGTTCGTCGTGCTCGCCGCCGGTCTGGTGCTGGTGCTGTTCGCCGCGGGCACGCTGTGGGTCGGCGTGCGCGCCCGCAACGCCCGGGACCACCTGGTGCGGGCGGCCGCGCTGGTGCAGCAGTTGCGGGGTCAGCTGGTGACCGGTGATCCGGCGGCGACCGGCACCCTGGCCGCGCTGCAGCGGTCCACCGCGGCGGCCCGCGCCGAGACCGCGGACCCCGGCTGGTCGATCGGCGGCCGGCTGCCGGTGGTGGGCGACGAGTTCACGGCCGTGCGGACCGTCGCGGCCGCTCTCGACGATCTCGCCCGGGACGGGCTTCCGCCGCTGGTGGCGACGGCCGCGACGACGAACCCGGCCGCGCTCACCCCGCGGAACGGCCGGATCGATCTGGCGCCGTTGCAGGCGGCGGCGCCCCGGCTGCGCGCGGCCGACACGGCGGTGCGGGCGGCCCTGGACCGGGTCACCGCGATCCCGGCCGGCGGGTTGAGCGAGCCGGTCCGGTCGGCGGTGGCCGAACTGACCGCCAAACTCGGCGAGGCGGCGGCGGTGACCACGACCGCGAACCGCAGCGCCGCGGCGCTGCCCACCATGCTCGGTGCGTACGGTGCCCGGACCTATCTGGTGCTGTTCCAGAATCCGGCCGAGATCCGCGCCACCGGCGGGCTGTCCGGCGCGTACGTCGTGGTCCGCGCGGACCGCGGCGCGGTGGCGATCGTGGACCAGGGCGCGCCGTCGGAATGGGTGAGCTGGAAACGGCCGGTGCTGCCGCTGACCGCGTCCGACCGGACCCTGTGGACCGACCGGCTCGGCACGTTCTTCGGCAACGTGAACCTCACCCCGCACTTCCCGACGGCGGCCGCGCTGGCCCGGGAGATGTACCGGCGGCGCTCGGGGCGGGCGGTCGACGGTGTGCTCACCACCGATCCGGTCGCCCTGTCCTACCTGCTGGGCGCGGTCGGCACGGTGCCGGTGCCGGGCGGGCCGGCGCTGACCGCCGAGGCCGCCGTGCCGATCCTGCTGTCCCGGATGTACCGCCGCGACGTCACGCTCGAGCAGCAGGACGCGTTCTTCGCCCGGGCGGCGCGGGCCGCGTTCGAGGCGGTGACGAGCCGCCGGTGGGACGCCGCACAGCTGCTGGCGGCGCTGGCCCGGGCGGCCGGGGAGCGCCGGCTGCTGGTGTGGAGTGCCCGGCCGGCGGAGAACCGCTGGGTGGCCGGCACGGTGCTGTCCGGGGTGCTGCCGGCCGACGACGGCGAGCGCCCGACCGTGGGGGTGTTCCTGAACGACGGCAGCGGCGCGAAGCTCGGCTACTACCTGCGGCAGGCGGCGCGGGTGACGGCCGGCCGGTGCCGCGGGGACGGGCGTCGCGAGCTGACCGTCCGCGTCGAGCTGCGGTCGACGGCGCCCCGCTCGGGGCTGTCCCGGGCGGTGACCGGGCTCGGGCTGGCGGGCGACCCGTACACGGTGCGGACGGTGGTGGCGGTGTACAGCCCGGCCGGTGGCTCGCTGGAGCGGATGCACCTGGACGGCGAGCAGCACCCGTTCGGATCCGGGCTGGACCGGGGGCGCGCGGTGGGCCAGGTGGTGGTGGACGTGCCGCCCGGCGGCCACCGCACGCTCGACGTCACGCTGGTGACCGGCGTCTACCCGGCCGGGCGGCAGAGCGCGCTGGTGCCGCGCCTGTGGACCACACCGGCGGTCGCTCCCTGGGAGCAATCGGTCGAAACGCCGGACGGATGCAAATCAGGACGATAGCTTCACATCAGAACCTATTAGACCTTCCCGTTGATCCCTCTCCGAAGGGGCGGTTGTGCGCGTATCTCGTAATCTCGTTTTGATCCTTGCGACTCTGGCAGCAATCTTCGTCGGTCCGGCCGCGGCCCACGCCGCGCCGTACCCGATCGGTGAGCCGGCCTCGTCCGTCTCCGACGGTGTCGTCCCCGACGGCGGCACCCTCACCTTCTCCGGCAGCGGCTTCGGCGCGGGCGAACTCGTCCAGATCACCGCGGTCTACGGCGGCAAGGTCTACGTGCTCAAGACCGTCCGGGCGTCGGCCGACGGCAGTTTCCGGACCGTCGTGGCGCTGTCCATCGTCGGCTCCGCGGTGCTCACCGCGACCGGTCAGGAGTCCGGCGTGGTCGTCGTCCAGAACGTCCGGGTGACGGCCGACGGCGACGGCGGCGGCGACGGCGACGGCGGGGAGGCCCTGCCGACCACCGGCCCGTCGATCGGTGACATGGCCGGGATGCTCTACGGCGGTGTCGGCGCCGTGCTGCTCGGCTCGGGGGCGCTGTGGTTCACCCGCCGCCGGCGGGCCGGCTCCGCGTCCTGAAAGACCCTTCGTACGACCACGGCGCTGCCCGGCGATCCGATCGCCGGGCAGCGCTTTGCCACGTCGTCGATGCGGCCCGGGACCGTGAACCGCCCGCGGTCGGTGTTCGTTGTGGTGGGCACCAGGAAGGGGTGGACATGGCCGAGGACAGGCACTTCTCCGTGCCGTACGACGACACGCGGGACGTCCAGATCAGGTATCAGGTGATCCAGCACAATCTGAAGGTCTTCATCCCGGCGAGTCTCCCTGAGGCAAGCAGGATGTGGATTCCCAACCGGCTCCAGGAGGCGGAGCCCACCGTCAGCGGACCGAACGTCGTCTACACCAACGAGATCTCCAACACGTTGAACTTCACCGACGGCACCAGTTGGACGCCCGACCACCAGGACAAGGTGGGGTATGCGAAACAGGCGGTCCAGTCATATCTGGACACGCACCACGTCAACACGCCCGAGCTTCAGTCGACCTTGTCCTCCGCGTCGATCAGCGGTGATCCGATGCAGTTCGCGGCGCAGTACACGCAGGGCCAGAGGCCGGGCAACATGGGGCAGATGGCCGCCACGGAGGGCATCACCACTCCGGGGGACCGAGGTGCGCGGCAGGTGCTGATGAACGGATTCGACCAGCCCGCACCCGCTTACGTCCACGAATCCTGGCACACCCTGGAGAGCAACGTCTTCCAAGGTGCGCTGCGGTCGCCGCTGAGCAAGGACGCCATCGAGGGAATGACGGAGTACCTCACTCAGCAGACGACCGGCCTGGATTTCCGACGTGCCCTGGACTCCGAGCACAAGCCGTCCACGCTGTACTCGAGGGAGACGTCCGCCCTGGAGCTGGCGATGAAGAACGGCGAACTCAGCCAGAACGACGTCCATCGTTCCTATCTGCGAGGCAGCGAGAGCCCGACCGGGCGGGTCGAAGCGGCTCATCGGCACTACTTCCCGGACACCACCCGGAAGGACGTCGGCGCCGGCGTGCCGCTGACCCAGGCGCCCGGATACGACTCGAACCCGTTCAGTTTCTCGGCGTCACAGGGCCACGACACGTCATCACCGGGCCAGTACGTTCCGCCACAGAGTCAGTACACGCCATACCCGCAGCGGCCGTCGACCCCGAGGGCCAAGTCGCCGGGCAGGTCGGCCGGCGGGTGATCGGCGGATGCCGGCTCACGTCGCGGGCTGCGGCTGCTCGCGGGTCAGATAGGTGTGGTGGGTGGTGAAGCCGAGCCGCCCGTACAGCGTGACCGCCGCCGTGTTCCGCTCCTCGACCTGCAGATAGGCCCGGCCCGCGCCGTGCTGCCGCGCCCAGTGGGCCAGCGCCCGGGTGACGTGTGCGCCCAGCCCTTGCCGGCGCGCGGCCGGGGTGGTCTGCAGCAGTGCCACGCCGAGCCAGCGGTCGGGCCCGGTCACCGCGCCCCGGGCGACCGCGAGCAGGCCGCCGTCGGCGTCGCGGACGTGGGCGAACACCGCGGTGGGTACGCCGGTCAGCACCCGCACCGCGGCGTCCGGCAGGGTGCCCTTGTGCTCGGCGACCATGGCGTACCAGTCGTCGGCGGGGGAGTCGGCCAACTCGACCGGCGGCAGGTCGGCCCGGGCCGGGACGGCGGCCAGCAGGGTGGCCAGCGGCGCGGTCTGCATCAGGGTCAGCGGCCGGGCGGTCCAGCCGCGCTCGTCGAGGGCGGAGTTCACCGGTGCGGCCAACGGCATCGGCGCATTGATCAGCGCGGTCTGGCCGTGGTCGGCATACCACCTGGTCACCGCGTCGATGGCGGCCTCGAGCGGACGGTCCGGGTCGCCCGCCGCCAGGGCCGAGTTGGCCCGGCCGGTCCAGTTCTGCGCGGCCCGCAGGATCCAGTGGCCCAGCCGGGCCTGGACCGGCGCCGGCCAGCCGTCGTTCGCGGCGAGTTCCAGCGCGATCACGTCGGCGGCGCGCGGGCGGCGCGCAGGCGGCACCCGTTTGGCCCGGTGCACCTCCCGCAGGGGTACGCGCAGCGTGCCGTTCGCGGTCGCGATAGTGAGGTCCGTCTCGGTGAGGTCGACCAGCTCACCCAGCGCGTCCGAGAAGAGCGGGCGATCGGCGGAAACGCCTACAATTCGGCGTACCACCACCCGGTGTCCCACATCCTGCCGTCGGAGCACGTGTGACCTCCCTCCGGCTGGGATACTAGGCTCTGCCCGTGCCGTCGCGGTTGCCGCGGCGTGGCTTGCCGGAAGGGAAAGACCCGTGACTTACATCATCGCTGAGCCCTGCGTCGATGTGCTTGACAAGGCATGCATCGAGGAATGCCCGGTCGACTGCATCTATGAGGGCAACCGGATGCTCTACATCCACCCCGATGAGTGTGTCGACTGCGGGGCCTGTGAACCGGTCTGCCCGGTCGAGGCGATCTTCTACGAGGACGACGTCCCGGAGCAGTGGAAGGACTACACGAACGCGAACTACGAGTTCTTCGAGGATCTGGGCTCACCGGGCGGCGCCTCCAAGGTCGGCAAGATCGAGAAGGACGCGACGTTCGTGGCCGCCCAGCCGCCCGGTCTGAACGAGCACTGACCGGTGCGCGCACCGCTCTCATCGGGTCTGCCGGACTTCGCGTGGGACGTGATCGCACCGATCAAGGCCACCGCGGCGACGCATCCTGACGGGCTGGTGGATCTCTCCATCGGGTCGCCGGTGGACCCGGTCCCGTCCGCGGTGCGCGCCGCGCTGGACTCGGCGGCGGACCAGCCGGGCTATCCGCTGACCGCCGGCTCGGCCGCGCTGCGCGCGGCCATGTCCGCCTGGGTGGCCGCCGCGTGCGGCGCCGGCGGGCCGGTCGGCGTGCTCCCCACCATCGGTTCCAAGGAACTGGTGGCGTGGCTGCCCACGCTGCTCGGCATCGGCCCCGGCGACGTGGTGGCGATCCCCGCGGTCTGCTACCCGACCTACGAGGTGGGCGTGCGGCTGGCCGGCGCGACCGCGGTGCGCGCCGACTCGCTGACCGCGCTGGGCCCGGACCGGCGGGTCCGGATGATCTGGGTCAACTCGCCGTCGAACCCGACCGGCCGGGTGCTGCCGGTCGACCATCTCCGCAAGGTGGTGACCTGGGCGCGGGAACGCGGCGTCCTGGTGGTCAGCGACGAGTGCTACCTGTCGTTCGGCTGGGCGGAGAACCCGGTCTCAGTGCTCTCCGACGCGGTCTGCGGCGGCGACTACACCGGAATCCTGGCGCTGCACTCGTTGTCCAAGCGCTCCAATCTGGCCGGCTACCGGGCCGGCCTGGTCAGCGGCGACCCCGCCCTGGTGGCCGAGCTGCTCGCGGTACGCAAGCACGCCGGCATGATCGTGCCGGCCCCGGTGCAGGCCGCGATGGTCGCCGCGCTGACCGACGAGGAGCACGTCGAAGAGCAGCGGGCGCGATACCGCAGGCGCCGCGCCACCCTGCGTGCCGCGCTGGAGAAGGCGGAGTTCACGGTCGACCACTCGGAGGCCGGGATCTACCTCTGGGCCACCCGCGACGAGGACTGCTGGGACACCATGAACTGGCTGGCCGCCCGCGGGATGCTCGGGTCGGCCGGAGCGTTCTACGGTCCGGCCGGCGGCCGGCACGTGCGCCTGGCGCTGACCGCGACCGATGAGCGGATCGACGCGGCGGCCGATCGGCTGACGAGCTGAGCCTGCCGATGACGAACCGGGCGATCGGTCGGGCGGTCGGTGTGGTCGGCACCGGCCTGATCGGCGGTTCGGTCCTGATGCGGCTGCACGAGTCCGGCGCCGACGTGGTGGGCTGGGACCCGGACCCGGCGACCCGGGAGTTCGGCCGGTCCGCCGGACTGTCGTTCGCCGAGCGGCTGTCCGACGCGGTGGCCGGCCGGGATCTGGTCTTCCTCTGCGGTCCGCTGGTGTCCCTGCCGGACGCGCTGAGCGAGGTGGTCAAGCACACCTCCGACGAGTGCGTCGTCACCGACGTCGGCAGCACCAAGGCGGCGGTCGCGGCGGTCGCGGAGCACGACCGGCTGCGGCGGTTCGTGCCGGGCCACCCGATGGCCGGAACGGAGCACGCCGGCCTGACCGCGGCCAGCGCCACGCTGTTCCAGGGGGCGCCGTGGGTGCTGTGCCCGGATCAGCCGGTGGCGTTGCCGCACTTCCGGGCACTGGTGGCCACGGTGAGCACGGTGTTCGAGGCGCGGGTGGTGCCGATGCCGGCGGTGTGGCACGACGACGTGGTGGCGCTCTCCTCGCACCTGCCGCACGTGGTGGCCGGCGCTCTCGCCGGTGCGGTGGCGCGTTCGTCCGTGCGCGACGGGGTCCTCGCGCTGGCGGCCGGCAGCTTCCGGGACGGCACCCGGGTGGCCGGCGCGCCGAGCCGGCGGACCGCCGACATGGTCACCGAGAACCGCGCCGCGGTCCTGCGCCAGGTCCGGCTGCTGCGGGACAGCCTGGACGGCATCGTCGACCGGCTGGAACGCGCGGACGACCCGGCGCTGCGGCAGGAGTTCGAGATCGGCCGGCAGCTCCGCGCCGAGCTGCTGCACCGCCGGTTGGAGCCGGCCGAGCGGCGCTTCGCGGCGGATGACGAGGCGGAGCGGGCCTTCCTGCTCGACCTGGGCCGCGCCGGCGGGCATCTGACGGGCTGCGAGGTGGGGCCGGACGCGGTCGTCTACCGGGCGCTGGTGCCGGCCGGCGTGGCGTGAACGGCGGCCGGGCCGCGTCGACCGGGGTGTCGACGCGGCCCACGGTCCGGACCGTCAGCAGCGGGTCCGCACGTCGACCGTGAGGGGTATGGTCTGCCGCACCGAACCATCCGCGGCGTAGATCGCCCCCTGGTACGTCCCCGGCGGGCTCGGCGGGATGTCCCACAGCATGCCGGTGGCGCGGCTGCCTTCGCTTGGTTGGGGTGCCACCGGGGTGACCGTGCTCGTCGAACCGGGCGGGAGGTCCTCGACCCCGACCTCCAGGGTCGTGTGCCAGGTCCCGTCGATCCACACAATGAAGTAGCCCCCGCGGCCGACCTCCGCGTCGACGCAGATGCGGGTGTGGAATTCCGCAAGCTTCCAGGTGGTCGGGGCCGGGGGCGTGCTGGTGGCGGCCGCGGCGGGCGGGCTGCCGAGCAGGGACAGCGTCAGGACGCCGGACAGGATGCTGAGACTCCAGGTGACGGCTCGGGGGGTCGATCTCACACTGGCCTCCAAAACTGGTCATTGGACGAAAGTGGACCCTCCGTCCTATCCGGACAGTATTGTTGAGCCTTCAACGGATTGCTAGCCCTTCTATGCCCGAGGTTGGAGACGACGATCCCTCGGCGGACCGAAGCGCCGGCCGGGCGCCGGCACCTACCTTGACTCGCATGCCTGTTGAATTCGCCGGAGACACCGAGACCGCCAACGCGGTCCACTACGCGCGCTGCATGGGCCGGGAGGAGATCGGCACCGATCTTCTCCTGGCCGGCCTGGTCATGGCCGCTCCCCGGGTCGCCCGCCTGCTCGACGCCTTCGACATCACCGGACCGGTCCTGCGCGCCGTGATCCGGGACCATCACCACCACGGACGCTGGGCGGTGCCGGACGGCCCGGCACATCCGGACACCGACGTCACCGTCGCGGGCCTGACCGGGCCTACCCCGTTCACCGGCGGAGCGGCGGCGGCGCTGATCCGCTGCCGGGAGCTGCCCGGCGCGAATCCCCGCCGGCCGGAGGACCTGCTCGCCGCGCTCCTGCAGGACCACGATTGCCGGGCCGCGGCGGTGCTGCGCGACTGCGGCGCCGACGTCGACGAGGTGGCACGGGCCGCCCGCACCCGGGAACGACCGCACCGCGAGGAGCGGGTCGCTCCGGCCCTGCGCGTCACCCGGGACATGCTGATCGGCCGGCAACGGTACCGGGGGCGGGGCCTGCGGGACCGGCTGCTCTCCTTCGCCGTCCGAGTGCAGATCAACTATGCGGTGACCCCGGTGATGTGGGTGTCGCTGGAGGTGGACGAGATCGCCAAGCGCCGGGGCGGCAGGCCGCGTACCGACGACATCCTGCTCGCCATGCTGGCCACCTACGAGGTCGGCCTCGCCTACCCGCACCTGTCCGCCGGCGCGGCCGACAAGTACCACGGCAGCCGGCTGCTCGCCGCCACCGGCTTCGACCACCAACGGCTCGCCGCCGCGGTCGACGTCTACGACCTGGGCACCGACGGTGTGTCCCCGAAGGCCATCCTCCGGCGCGGCGACGAGCAGTGGCCCCAGGACACCGCCGAGTTGCTGAGCCGGCTGCTGGCCCACGACAACACCCGGGCCGCACGCCTGCTGGACAAGCTCGGCGTCGATCTGCGGGAGCTGGCGCGCTGAGCGCACCGGCCGGACGGTCAGATTCCGGTTGCGGGCCGGATCCACGCTCAACCGGGACCGGGCGCTTCCGATCCCTTGCGCATGACGTCTCGACGCAATCGGATGGCCCGCCTCGCCGGTGGCATGTCGGCGGTCCTGGCGGTGCTGGCCGGCGTCGTCTGCACCGTCTCGCCGGCCGCCGTGGACGCGTCCGGTGACGGGCCGGCCCAGGCCGGCGCACCACTGCGGATCATGCCGCTGGGCGACTCGATCACCTTCGGCTCAGGGTCGCGGACGAAAAGCTCGTACCGGGTCGACCTGTACCGCCGGCTGGTCCGCGCGGGGATGGCGGTGGACTTCGTGGGATCGGTCCGGTCCGGTCCGGCCGGCGCCGGTGCGGACCTGGACCACGAGGGCCACCCGGGGTGGCGCATCGGCCAGATCGCCGAGCGGCTCGACGGCTGGCTGGCCATCTATCGGCCGGACGTGGTGCTGCTGCACATCGGCACCAACGACATGCACACCGATGCGCGGGCGGCCGGCGCCGCCGACCGGCTGTCGGCGCTGATCGGCCAGATCACCGCGGCCCGCCCGGAGGCCCACGTCTTCGTCGGCCGGATCGTCGGTGCGCAGGACGCCCCGGACCACGGCGCGCAGCAGCGGCGCGTCAACGCCTTCAACGCCGCCGTCCCGGGCATCGTCGCCGCCCGGGGCCCGCGGGTGCACCTGGTCGACCACAGCCTGGTCGACGAGGCGGACCTCGCCGACAAGCTGCACCCCGACGACGGCGGCTACGCCAAGATGTCCGCGCTGTGGTGCCGGGCGCTGCTCCGGGTCCGGCCCGGCGCAGAGCCGTCACCGGCAACTTCTTAGGCCGGCGGGCCGGTTGCCGATCGGAGCCATATGGGCCAGGTATCCCGGTTGCGCGGCCGGCTGCGCGGGTGGATCCCCACCGGCGGCGGCGTACGCCCGGAGGACTGGGCGCGGCGGCACCGGCTGCTGACGTTGCTGCTGGCCTCGACGGTCGTCGGGCTGACCGGGCTGGGCGCGGCGCTCGGCGGGCTGGACCTGGTCTGGCTGGTGACCGTCCTGCTGATCCTGCCGTGTGTGCTGGGCGCGGTGCGGCTGCGCGGGCGCCGGCTCGCCTCGATCCTGGTGGCGCTCGGCTTCACCGTGGCGTGCGGCGGCTTCGTCGCCATGCTGGACGGGCTCACCGAGGCGCACTTCAGCTTCTTCATCGCGGTCGCCGCGCTGGCCCTGTACCGGGACTGGGCCCCGTTCGGCGCCTTCCTCGTCGCCACTACGCTGCACCACGCCGCGTTCGGCGCGGTCGCCAGCGAGCAGACGTACGGCCACCACGGCGCGGTCACGAACCCGCTGATGTGGGCGGTGCTGCACGGCGTGGCGGTACTGATGGCGGCCGGCCTGCAGACCGTCGCGTGGCGGCTCACCGAGTCCGAGGAACAGCGTGCCCAGGCCGATCTGGACGAGAGCGAAGCCCACCTGAGCATCGCGTTCGACCAGACGCCGGTGCCGATGGCGATCCTCACGCCGGACGGCGCGATCCGGCGGGTCAACCCCGCGTACCGTCGCTGGTTGGATCTGCCCGAGACGCTGCCGGACGGATTCAACGTGCGGGACCTGCCGCTGGTACCGACCGACCCGAACTCGCTCTCGCTCCTGGAGGAACAGGCCCGGACCGGGAGCGCGGTCGCGTTCACCCGGGAGTACCACCGGCCCGACGGCTCGTCGGTCTGGGTGGAGGTGCACAGCAACGGCCTGCGAGACCGGCAGGACCGGCTGCGACTGATCTTCGTGCACTGCCTGGACGTCACCGAGGTGCAGCGTCAGGTACGGCAGGACGCGCTGACCGGTCTGCTGTCGCGGGCCGGCTTCGAGGAGGAACTGGCCCGGACCGCGGCGGGCGGCGAGCCGGTCAGCGTGCTCTACCTGGACGTGGACCGGTTCAAGGCGGTCAACGACGGATCCGGGCACAGTGCCGGCGACGAGGCGCTGCGGGTCCTGGCCGGCCGCCTGACCCGGTGTGTGCCGGCCGGATCGCTGATCGCGCGGTTCGGCGGCGACGAGTTCGTGGCCGCGCTGCCCGGTCCGACGGAGGTGGCCGTACGGGCCGGCCGGGCCGTGGTGGCGGCGTTCGCCGAGCCGGTGCCGGTGGCCGGCGGCCGGCTGCAACTGGCCGCCAGCGTCGGCGTCGCCACGGTGTCGGACCCGGGCCAGGCGGAACAGGCGGTGCTGGCGGCGGACACCGCCATGTACGCGGCGAAGCGGGCCGGCGGCAACCGGCTGGAGATCTTCAGCGAGCAGATGCGGGTCGCCGTGCGGCAGCGGATCGTGGCCGAGGCCCGGCTGCGGGAGGCCCTGGCCGGGGACCGCGACGTCACGCTGCCGGTGGTCTTCCAGCCGATCGTCTCGGTCAGCACCGGACACATCGTCGGGGCGGAGGCACTGGTCCGGATGCGCGCCGCGGACGGGCTGCTGCGCGGGCCCGGCGAGTTCATCGGCCCGGCCGAGGAGACCGGCCTGATCGTGCCGCTCGGCGAGCACGTGCTCTGCTCGGCGCTGCGCCAGCTGCGGCGCTGGGGGCAGGATCTGGACTACGTCTCGGTCAACGTGAGCCCGCGCCAGCTGTCCGAGGCGGACTTCGTGCCGACGCTGGCCCGGCTGCTGGCGGAGACCGGCCTGGACGACCCGGCCCGGCTGGTCCTGGAGATCACCGAGACCGCGCTGCTGTCCACGATCGCCGACCTGCCGGCCCGGCTGGACGCGATCAAGGCCCTCGGGGTACGCCTGGCGCTGGACGACTTCGGCACCGGGTACAGCTCGCTGACGTGGCTGCAGTCCGTACCCGCGGATGTGGTGAAGCTGGACCGGTCGTTCGTGGCCGGCCTGGCCCGCGACGCCCGCAAGGCGTCGATCATCTCGGCGGTGCTCTGGCTGGCCCGGTCGCTGGGGATGACCGTGGTGGCCGAGGGTGTCGAGGAGGCGGAGGACTGGGACGCGCTGCGGGCGGTGGACTGCCCGGCGATCCAGGGCTACTACTTCAGCCCGCCGGTGCCGGTGGCCGACTTCGAGGCGCTGCTGCGGACATCCGCGTTCGTCCATCGCTGACCCGGAGTAGCGTCGGGGCATGGTGGATCAACCGATGGTCGTGGTCCGTGGCGAGGCGCTCCGGGAGTTGCCGCCCGACCTCGCCGTGTTCTCGGTGACCGTGTCCGCCGGCGGCAGGGACCGGCAGGCCACGCTGACCCGGCTCACCGACCGGGCGGCGGGGCTGCGGTCCGCGCTGGACGACTACCCGGACGCGGTGGAACGCCGGGAGACCGGCGCGGTCCAGATCTATCCGGAGATCAAGCGGGGCGAGCGGGTGACGGGGTACGTCGGCACCGTGACCACCCTGGTGACCGTGACCGACTTCGCGGTCCTCGGCGACCTGCTGCTGCGCCTGGGCAATCAGGACCAGACCACGGTGTCCGGCCCGTGGTGGCAGCTGCGGCCGGGCAGCCGGGCCGGTGCGGACGTGCGCCGGGAGGCGGTGACCGACGCGCTGCGCCGGGCCCGGGAGTACGCCGAGGCGGTCGGTGCCGAGGTGGACCGGCTCGTCGAGATCGTCGACGAGGGCGCGGGGCAGTCGCTGATGCGGGCCTCGTTCGGCGCGGCCGAGGCGGCGTCCGCGCCGATGCACCTGGAGATCGACCCGCAGCGGCAGACCGTGCACGCCGCGGTGACCGTCCGGGTGGCGATCACCGAGCCCACCAGGCTGCGGTCGGACTGAACCCGCGCCCGACCGCCACCTGGGTGTTCCAGGACAGGTCGGCGGTGCGGGTGCGCAACGCGGTGTCCGAGTTGATGTGCCGGTTGGTGTCGGCCGCGACGGCGTCCACGGCCGGATGCCCGAGGAGGATCCGGCGGTGCAGCTCGCGCAGCCGGGTGCCGGGCTCGACGCCCAGCTCGTCGACGAGCCGGCGCCGGGCCCACTGGTAGTGGGCGAGCGCGTCGGCCTGGCGGCCGCTGCGGTACAGCGCCGTCATGAACAGTTCGTGCAGCGGTTCCCACAGCGGGTGTTCGGCGACCTTGGCCGCCAGGTCCGCCAGGATCGCCCGGTGCGAGCCCATCGCCAGCTCCGCGGTGAGCAGGTCCAGCTCGGTGGTGCGGATCAGTTCGTGCAGGCGGCTGCGCTGCGCCTCGGCGTACGGTCCGGCCGCCCCGGCCAGCGGCGGGCCGTGCCGCAGCGCGAGCGCCGCGGACAGGTGGGTGGCGGCACCGGCGAAGTCGCCGCGCCCGGAGGCCTCCGCGCCCCGGGCGGCGTACCGCCGGAAGCGCGTGACGTCCAGCGCGTCCTCCGGTACGGCCAGCGCGTAGCCGCCGCCCGCGGACCGGATCCGTGCGCCGGGCACCAGCCGGGGCTCGGCCAGCACCTGCCGCAGCCGGGACACGTAGGTGCGGGCCACGGTCGCGGCCGTCGAGGGCCGGTTCTCGCCCCAGATGGCGCGGAGCAGCGCGCCGCTCTCCACCACCGCACCCTCGTGCAGCAGCAGGACGGCGAGCAGCGTGCGTTGCTGCGGTGACCCGAGGTCGATCTCGGCGCCGGCCCGCCAGGCGCGGATCGGGCCCAGTACGGAATAGCGGACGGTGTCCGTCGGCATGGTCGCTCCTTCGCGGTCGGTTGCCCTGGGTGACGGCCGACCGTGACGGGACCCTACGGACGCGGGACCGGAGATTCTCTGAACAAAGACTGGACGTGCACCGATGCTGCCCCCGAATCCTTGCGAATCACCTTCATGTCCCGCTGGGATGGGAGAGACTCGGCTGCATGCCGAGGCGTCGCGATCTGCTGCTCCGGGTAGCAAACGTCAACCCGGCGAGCGTGACCACCCACTCCGACCGGGTGCTGTACAGCGCCATCGGCGTGTTCATCCTCCTCTACTTCGTGTACGCGACGGTCGGCGGCGCGGCGTTCGTGGACGCCAGCGCCAACTACACGCACCCGTGGTACCAGTGGCTGGTCGGTCCGCTGGTCGCCACCGGCGTGGTGGCCTACGACCGGGCGGTGGTGGGCCGGGTGTCGATCAGCTACGAACGCCTGGACTCCGCGGACCCGCACCACCTGCTGCGCCGGCCCACGTTCTCGCTGTACGCCGGCCGGATCGGGCTGGCGCTGCTGTTCGCGGTGATCATCACCGAGCCGCTGATGCTGGCCCGCTACCAGGGCGAGATCGACGCCCGGCTCAACCAGGTGCACAACGAGCAGATCGGCACGATGGCGTCGGGCGGGGCGATCGCGGCGTACGACGCGCGGCTGGCGGACCTGAAGAAGGCGACCGCCGACGAGGACCGGGCGGTGGCGGCGCTCAACGCGCGGGCCGCGGACAAGCGCCGGGACGCCCGCACGCTGTACCGCCAGGCCATCTCCGACTCGGTCGGCTCCGGGGTGTCCCGGCGGCCCGGCTGCCCGGACGGCGGGTACTGCGACACGCTGGTGCGGCGGTCCCGGGCGCTGGACGACCAGGCCGCGGCGCTGGACACGCAGGCCGGGAACCTGCTCCAGACGCAGCGGCCGGGCCGGGTCGCGCGGGCCGCGGAGGAAGCCGACCTGACCCGCATGATCGCCGAGCAGCGCGTGCTGAACGCCGAGGCGATCCGGGCCGATGCCGGCTTCGGCGCCCGGACCAAGGCGATGGCCTACCTGATCGCCTCGGACTTCTGGGGCATCGGCCTGTTCTATCTGGGCATCGCGCTGCTGCTGGTGGCGCTGGACTGCGCCGCGGTGGGACTGAAGTTCGTCTCGCACGGCAATGCCTACGAGCGGACCGAGGCGCGGATCGCGCGCAGCCGGGAACATGCCGCGGCGATCGCGTACGAGCGCGGGATGGAGGACGCGCGCACGTACGGCGAGGCCACGGCGCGGGTGATCGCGGACGGCATCGACGCGGCCACGCACGACGACCAGCTGGCCCGGGCGGCGGCGGCACGGGCCCGGGTGGTCCTGCACACCGCGGTCATCGGGGAACCGGAGGACGAGCCCGAGGGTGAAACCGGTCCGCGGATAGTGCAACTTGCACATTCGGAGTTACCATGACAGCGGCGCACCGCGTGCCCACGCTCTGTTGATGCGGTCGCGCCGGATCGCGGAACGGGCCTCTCCTTCGGGGGAGGCCCGTTCCGCGTTCGGGCGGTCCCGGCCCGGCGCCGCCGCGCCCGCCGGGTCAGCCGGCCGGATACGGCCGTTCCGCCAGCAGGTGCGCCAGGTGGGCGGCGTTGGCGGCGAGGGTCCTGGTGGCGCTGCCGGTGGTGTCCGGCTTGGGCCCGGCGTCGCGGTAGTCGACCTTGCCCATCGCCTCGCCGACCCAGTAGGTCGACCCGTTGGCGGCGACCGTGAAGCCGACGTCGTTGAGCGCCTGCAGGACCTCCGCGGTGACGTGGTGGGCGCCGTCCTCGTTGCCGACCACCGCCACGGCCGCGACCTTGCCGAACGTCCGCAGCCGGCCTTCGTCGTCGGTCTCGGACAACTCCGCGTCGAGGCGTTCCAGCACCATCTTGCACACGCTCGACGGCTGTCCCATCCAGATGGGCGTCGCGATGACCAGCAGGTGTGCCGCCATCAGCCTGGTCCGGATGGACGGCCAGGCGTCGCCGTCGCCCTCGTCGACGGAGACGCCGAACCGGACGTCGTGGTCGACGACGCGGATCACCTCGCCATCGACGTCGTGGTCGGCCAGCGCGGCGAGGACCTCACGGCCGAGCAGTTCCGCACTGGACTCGGCGGGCGACGGCTTGAGCGTGCAACACAACACGACGGCGCGCAGGGTGCTCACGGGTCCGGCTCCTGACTGATCGGCGATACGGTATCGGGGGGCATACCCGCATGATCGCGGTACAACCACGGGCGACCGGCACTCGCTGATCCGGTCGCTTTGACACACTGCCTGGCCTTTGTCACGCAGCCCGTACCGGACAAAGAGCTTAAAAGTTGGCGTACATACGCAGCAAAGCCGTACCGATACAGACAGTATGGTTGCCGCATTACAACCTTTAAGCTTCGAACATGTCCACTGCCATCCAGGTCGCGCTGGCCGTCGCCATCGTGATCTTCACCGCGTACGCCGCGGGCCGCGTGCACCAGTGGTACCGGCACGGCTTCGAGCGCGAGGTGGCCTACCGCGAGGGGTACAACGAGGCGTCCCACGCCCTGTTCCACCTGGCGATCCGCACGCTCCCCGGCACGTCCTCGCCGGAGCCCGCCGCGGCAACCACCCGCCTGGACCACACCGGCGTGCTCTGACGCCGCATCCGCCTCCCCACGCACGACGACAGTCAGGAACGACGAGAAGCATGACGGCACCGGGTAACAACCTGCTCCAGATCGCCTTGGCGCTTGCCTTCGTCATCGCCAGTGGCTACGCCTCCGGTCGCATCCACCAGTGGTACCGGCACGGCCTGGAACGCGACCACGCCTACCGCGAGGGGTACAACCACGCCTCGCACTCGATGTTCACGATGGCCCTGCAGGCCCGGAGCACCCCGGCGGCGGCCGACCTGGCCCCGGCCGAGGCGGAGACCGGCCCGCCGCTCGCGGTCGGGACCGGCTCCGCGTCCCGTACGGTCGGCGTGTCCCGACGCCGCATTCTGGCGGCGAACCAGCGTCCCACCCCGGAGGCGGTGGTGGGCCGCAGCCGCCACGCGGCCTGACCGCTCAGGCCCGCCGCCCGAAGCGCCAGGCGGCGCCGGCTGCCACCAGCCCGCCGCCGACCGCCGCCAGCACGCCGTGGTGCTGCGACGCCCACAGCTGCCAGCTCCGCGCCTTGGCCTGATCGTCGAAGTCGCCGTGCGCGCCCCGGTCCGCGCCCTCGCCGTCGGCCGGCTCCCACAGGTTCGCCGGCTGGTCCGGTTCCCGGGGCTCGTCGGTCTGCTGACCGTCGTACCCGGTCCGGGCCAGGTAGCGGTCCAGCAGGCCGGGCACCACCGCGTTGGCGAGCAGCGTGCCGGCCGTCGAACCGCCCACCCAGTACTCCCGCCGGCGCGGATGGTCGGCCGCGTACAGCACCGCGGACGCGGCCAGCTCGGGCTGGTAGATCGGGGCGACCGGCTGCGCCTTGCGCGGCAGCCGGGACAGCACCCAGGAGAACTGCGGCGTGTTCACCGCCGGCATCTGCACCATGGTCACCCGGACGTTGCTCCGCTCGTGCAGCAACTCGGCGCGCAACGATTCGTGGAAGCCCTGGATCGCGTGTTTGGCGCCGCAGTACGCGGTCTGCAACGGCACCCCGCGGTACGCCAGCGCGGAACCGATCTGCACGATCGTCCCCCGGTCACGCGGCAGCATCCGGTCCAGCGCGGCCCGGGTGCCGTGCACGAACCCGAGATACGTGACCTCGGTGGTGCGCTTGAACTCGTCCATGGTCATCTCGATGAACGGCGCGAACACCGAACTGAACGCGTTGTTGATCCACAGGTCGATCGGGCCGAGTTCCTTCTCCACCCGGGCGGCCGCGTCGTCCACCGCGGCATAGTCGGCCACGTCCACCACGATCGGCAGCGGCGTGCCGCCCCGCCGCCGCACGTCCTCGGCCGCCGCGTCCAGCCCCTCTTCGCCGCGGGCCAGCAGCGCCACCGCGTCGCCGCGGTCGGCCAGCTTGCGTGCCACGGCCCGGCCGATGCCGCCACTGGCGCCGGTGACCACCGAGATCCTCGTCATGCCCCCTTTCTTCACCGATCGCCGCCGCGGGAAACCTCGTAGCCTCGCGGTATGCGCACCGTCGAGCTGCTGTTGGACGACGAGCTGGAGGGTGCCGTGCGCGCGGTGTGGAGCCGGCTCATTCAGGCGGGCCTGCCGAGCCTGGCCACCCATCCGCATCCGACGAACCGTCCGCACGTCACACTGGCGGGCGCGGCGGCCGTACCCGAGCTGGATTTCTCCGTGCTGCCCCTGCCGGTCACGCTGGACGGCCTGATCTTCTTCGACGGCCGGCTGGGCATGCTGGTCTGGCGGGTGGTGCCGGACGCGGCCCTGCTCGCCCTGCAGTCCGCGGTCTGGCGGGTGCTGGACGATCCGAACCCGCTGCACGCCCCGGACGTGTGGGTGCCGCACGTGAGCCTGGCCCGGCGGGTCCGCCCGGCCGACCGGGCCCGGGTGACGGACTTCCTGTCGGGACTGCGGGCCCGGCGCGGATGGCTGGTCGCGGCCCGCAGCTACGACACCGAAAGCCGTACCGTCACTCGTCTGTGACGGCCGGCAGTTCCTTCTCCACCGGCTCCAGGTCGGGTACCGGCGCGGGCAGCTCGATCGGACCGGGCCGGTCCTGACCGGGGTCCCGGCCGGATTCCTTCGCCGGCTCGCCGGGTGTCCCATGGCCCGGCGGTGCCGGTGGGCGGACGACCGGCGGCACCACCGCGCCGGCCGCCGGTTCCGAGGGTTGGGGCTCCGGCTCGATGCCCGGCGCCGCCGGCGGGCCGGACACGGCGGCGCTCGGACGGGTCCGCGCGGCGGGTGGTGCGGTGCGCACGACGATCGGGGTACCGGCGGCGCCCGGCAGGATGGTCGCCCCGGCGATCGCGATCGGCACGGGTACGCCGGGCGTCTCGACCATCCGGCTGGGTTCGCTGGCCGGCCCCACCCAGGACGGACCGTAGGTGGCGGCCACCGTGTACGTGGCGCGGTACCCGGCCGGCGCGTGGACGTCGGTGCACCGCGGTCCCGCGGCGGCCGGCACGTTGCAGGCGAGCTGGGCGACCGATCCGAGATGGCGGGTCACCAGGTACCGCTGGGCCGGCCGGTCCGGGGCGATCTCGACGGACGTCCAGGAGATGCGCGGCTGGGTGTGGCGGTACACCCGGGGCTTGGCGACCCGGGGAACCTTCCCGGCGTACACCGTGAAGGTTTCGGGCGGCGACCCGGTCGCCCAGCCGGTCAACCGGCCGACGCCGCCGCCGGCCGCCAGCGCCACCGCGACACCCAGCGCGAGCAGGAGCGGCTGCAGGAACCGGCGCCGCCCCGCCGGCCCGGCGGACCGGCCCCTCACCGGGCGTCCCGGGTGGCGTCGGCGTGCACGGCGAACGTGAAACCGGCCCGCTGGCAGTCGTCCACCACGGTGTTCGGCATGTGCAGGGCGACCGCTCCGGTCTCCCGTTCGGCCCCGGCCCCGATCCGGACCGGCAGGTCACCGGCGTACGCCCGGACGACCAGGTTGGCCGGCACCGGCGCGCAGCCCGGCCGGGTGGTGCTCACCAGGTCGGCGCGGACCGCGGTCACCAGCAGATCGAATCCGTACGGGTTCGTCATGGTCAGGGCGAGCCGGCGTTCGGCACCCGGATACAGGTCGTCCACCGGCGTGGACCGGACGGCGAACGTGTACTGCGCGGCGGTGCCCTGCCGGGCCACGAGCGTCATCGCGTCCTCCGCCGTTTCCCCGGGACGCAGCCCGGTGCCCCAGGCGGCCGCGCCGGCCAGTATCGCGCCGGCGGCCACCGTCCTCTGCCATCGATGCACGGTCACCGGCGGTCAGGTGGCCGCACTGACGCCGGTCGCCCGCACCGGAATCGTGAACGTGGCGCCCTGGCACGCCGAGTCGGAGTTGTTGGTCATCTTCAGCCCGTCCGGCACGGTGAAGACGCCGATCGTGTTCCGCGGTACCTCCCACGCCACCGGCAGCACCTCGGCGGCGATCACCACGCCGGTGGTCCGGCAGCCGCCCGCGCGATGGTCCGGGTCCGCGGACACCGCGCCGTCGCCGGCCACCACCGACGTGATCTTGATGGGGAAGTCGTTCTGGTTGGTGACCTCGACCGTCAGGTTCGTGGTGCCGCCGGGGTAGAGCGGCCGACTGTCGTCCGACCGGCCCTGCAGCTTGAGTTCGATCGCGGTCCCCGCCACGGCGACGCCGGTGCCGGCGCCGTTGAGTCTCCAGTACGCGTAGGCGGCGCCCGCGTTGACCAGCACGGCCGCCGCGGCGGCCAGGCTGAGGACCACCTTGCTGCGGCGGTCCAGCTTCCGCTTCCTCATGTTGCTCGCTTTCGGTTGCGGGTGGTCCGGCGCCGGCAGCGGCGGGACGACGCCGGTGCCCCCGCCTCGCCCCACCACCGTCATCAGGCGGCCGCGCTGACGGCGTCGAGGCGGACGTCGAACGTGAACGGGGCACCCTGGCACTCGTTCGCCGGGTCCGCCTTCATCTGCAGGGGACCGGCCCAGGTGATCGTCGCGATGGCCGGCGCGTCCTCGCTGCCGGCCGGCACGGTCGCGGCCGCCGCCGGTGGCAACGGTGCGGTGTTGACGACGTCGACGTTGTCGCCGGCCACGCAACCGGGCTTCGGCGAACTCAACCGGCTCAGTTCGATCCGGGTGATGCGGACCGGGAACCGGTTCCGGTTCTCCACCGTCAACCTGACCGCGGTCGGGTTGCCCGGGGTCAGGCCGCCCGGCGGCAGCCCGGCGCTGGTCACCTTGAGCGCCACCACCGAACCCGCGCGGGCCTCGGCGTTGCCGGACCCGGTGAGCGTCCACGCCGCCCAGGCGATCCCGGCGGCACCGACCGCGACGGCCGAGGACGCGACAATGGCGGTGGACCGTCTGGTGACTCGGCGCATGCGCGTGTTCCTCCTGCGAAGGCTAGGTGCGCCCCGGGTCCGTCGGGACCACGGCCCGGGGCGCGGGAAAGAGACGCGGCACCGTCCCGGTGGAGGCGGTTCGGTGCCGACACCACATTCCCCGACTTCGAACGGGCCTGAGATCGGGTGTCCGTGCGCCGTTTCGGGCGCATGCATCCGACCTTTGGGTCCGTCCGGGCTAACCCGCGCGGGGTAGACGTAGCACCGGAATGCGCGAGGGATCGATGTGCCGGTGAAGCATCGTTTCTTCACAGAACCGCCCCATCCGGCGCAAACGCGGTGCTACCACTTTCCTGCGGGCCGACCAAATGCGTCGTCGTCAAAGCCTTCGTACGTGGGGGCTCCGCCGACTGGCGGGCCGACGTCACCCCCGTCCGTGACCCTCACGGGCCCCGGTTCTCCGCACCGTCCGGCCGCCGGCGGACCGCCGGGTAAGGGCCAGGACGACACGGCCCGGGCCGGCAGGATTGCACCGGTCCGGGCGAGGCGCGGTCATGTGGAGGACAACCGCGCTTCACCAGAAGAAACGCGGTTGTGGGCGGGGCGGCGATCGGGCGTCCATCTGTGCTCGGACGGAATTCGATCAAGATCGGCCGGACGTCCGGGCGATCCCGTTCAGGTTCGCCCGTTCGTCCGATCAGTTCTTCTCGCTGTTGTACCTCTCGACGCTTTCCTTGAACGCCACCCGCTGGCATTCCTGCTCGTCGTCGTAGGCTTCGTTGGCGCTGGTGTTGTCGCCGTACATCAGCGCCACCGGGTCGCCGCCCACGGTCACCTTGTGGCCCTTGCCCTTCAGGCACTTGGCGGTGTCCCGGAGCCGGTCCACGTAGTCCGGGTTGGTCCGGGCCTCCCGCTCCATCCAGTTCTCCGGGTACAGGTGGTCGCACTTCTTCATGGCGGCCTTGCCCTTGGCGTCGTCCCTGATCCGCGGCTTCAGGCCGCTGTCCTTGGTGGCACCCTCGTCGCGCAGGCACTTCGCCCAGACCTCGACGTACCGCTCGAACTCCTCCTTGCCCTCGTCCGGGCGGACCACCGGGCGCTCCCGCGGCTCGGCCGACGGGGGCGCGGCCGACGTGGGGCTCGCGGTCTGCAGGGTGGCGACGTCCGTGTTCTTCTTCTCGGTCGGCTCGTCCGAGCAGCCGGCCAGCAGGGCCAGCGACAGCACGGTGCCGGCCATCGCGCCGAGGATCTTGATCCGCATGCGGTCACTCTCGAACAGAGTTGTCAGGAACACGTGAGGACGCCGGCTACTTCGAAGGTGTTCGAGATCGGCGTTCCCTCTCCGATATCACCCTTTCGTCCTATATTGCGGTGGACTGACAGCCGAGGAAGGGCGCGATATGGACTACGTCAAGCGCAGACGGTCGGCGGCCCTGGCTGCCGCGACCGTTCTGGCGGTGCTGGCGGGCCTCGGGGTGGCCGGCCAACCGGCGGCGGCCGCGGGCACGGTTTCCGTGGCGGGGAAGGCTGCGGCGGGCGGGCAGGCTGAGGCCGGTGCCCACGTGAAGGCCGAGCAGAAGGCCGAAAAGAAGGCCGAACGGAAGGCCGAACGGAAGGCTGCGGAGAAGGCGGCCAAGAAGGCTCAGAAGAAGGCCGCCAAGGCCGAGAAGAAGGCGGCGAAGAAGGCAGCCAAGAAGGCCGAGAAGGCAGCCAAGAAGGCGGCGGAGAAGGCGGCCAGGAAAGCTGCTAAGGCGGCGGCGAAGGCGGCGAAGGCGGAGAAGAAGGCCGCGCAGCGGTTGACGGCGGCGGCTGCCAAAGCGACCGCTGTCAAGCCCGCGCCCGCCAAGGCGCTGACGTCGAAAGCCGAGCCCGCGGTCGCCGAGCCCGCGGTCCCCGTGGTGTCCGCCCGGAACGGATTCGCGACCTACCTGCGGGCGGAATTCGCGAAGACCTCGATCCGCAACCCCGAGACGACGAACCTGGTCCTGACGATCCAGCGCATGCCGTTGATCTCCACCAGCGACGTCCCCGGCCTCGGCTTCACCGTCGACCTGCCCGACAACATGTGGATCGCCTCGGACGGCGCGGTCAAGACCTGCGCCGGTGACGTCAGCGCCGACGAGGGCAGCGGCCAGATCGTCGTGTCCAACGCCGAGCTGTTCTCCCAGCAGCAGCAGTGCACCATCACCGTCGCCGTGACGTCGCGCCACTCCGGCACGTACACCCTCGACAACAGCTGGGTGACCAACAGCGACGGCGACATCGGGGAAGGCATCACCACCGACACGCTCACCGTCCTGCCCCGCTACCCGAACCTGGTCGGCTGGTTCAAGGACGACGACATCCAGGTCGGCGAGACGTCGAGCCTGAGGCTCAGCCTGTACCGGTGGGACGACAACCTCTCCGTCGGCACGACCGGCGTCGCCTGGCGGCTGACGCTACCGGTGGGCCTGCAGGTCGCGTCGGTCGACGAGAACGAGTGCGGCGGCACCGTCACCGCCCCGGTGGGCGGCCGGCTCATCACCCTCACCGGCGGCACGCTTCCGGCCAACGAGCACCACTGCGAGGTACGGGTGGACGTGCTCGGTGCGGCCGGCGGCGAGTACTCCCTCCTGGACGGCTCACTGAGCCAGCTCGCCAACGTGGAAGCCGGATTCGGTGCCTGCCTCGCGTCGGTGCCGGTCGACTCACCCGCCGCGCAGGCGTCGTGCAACCCGCGCCTCGACGTCGCCAAGCTGGCCCAGACCATCACGTTCGCCCAGCCGGCACCGCGCAAGGTCGGCACCAGCACGCTGGCCGCCACGGCGTCGTCCGGCCTGACCGTGGGCTTCGTCGGCGCTCCCGCCAACGTCTGCACGGTCAGCGGCAACGTGCTGACCGTCCTGACCGAGGGCTCCTGCAAGGTCACCGCCGTCCAGGCCGGCAACGGACAGTACGAAGCGGCCGAACCGGTGGCGCAGGCGGTCGAGATCCTGCCCCGGCCGCCGGCGCCGCCCACGGTCGCCGGCACGCCCGGCGAATCCTCCATCCTGGTGACCTGGACGGCGCCGGCGGAGACGAGCGGAATCACCGACTACGTGGCCACCGCACGATCGGGCGCCATCGAGACGTCCTGCGCCACCACCACACTGAGCTGTGTGGTCGGGGCGGTGGCCGACCGCCCGTACACGTTGACGGTCGTGTCGCGCGGCCCGAACGGCACCTCCTTGGTGACCACCGGCGCCGGCACCGTGACCGCGACGGCGCCGGTGATCCCGCCGGCGCCGCCGGAAACCGATCTGGACCTGACCACCACGGACGGCCCGATCACCCGGGCCGAACCCGGCCAGGACATCACGTTCGTGGGTACCGGCTTCGCGCCGTTCTCCACCGTCCTGATCACCATCTACTCCGAGCCGGTGCTCCTCGGTACGGCGATCACCGACGCGGCCGGCGACTTCCGCAAACTCGTCACCGTGCCGGCGAACCTGGCCGCGGGTGCACACACCGCGGTGGCCCAGGGCGTGGCGCCGGACGGCACCGCGCGGGCGATGGCACTCGACATCACCGTCCAGGCGGACGGCGGGGGCGGCGGCCTGCCGGTCACCGGGCCCGGGGTGGCGACGCTGTTGCTGCTCGGTGTGGGTGCGGTGGTGAGCGGTGGGACGCTGGTGCTGGCCGGACGGCCGCGCCGGCGGGTTCTCGGATAACCGCGTAACGCACGGCGCGCCCCGGCTTTCGGCCGGGGCGCGCTGCGTTGGTGCCACACGTCTGCGGCGCCGTCAGCTCGCGGGGCCGATCCGATCTTGGCGGCGTGCGGGAAATCTCGGAGCGGGGTGGGAGATCTTGGAGCGGGGTGGGAGATCTTGGAGGCGTGGGCAGATCTTGGAGGGCCCGGGCCCCTCTGGGGGCGTTGCGGCTCCAAGGTTCGCCAGCGCCTCCAAGATCTCGACAGGACAAGGGCGCGTATTGGGGCAAAGTCGCGTGGCGGACCCGACCGTGAGTCGGGACAAAGCCGCGTTTCGGGCAGCGTAGGGGTCGCCGACTCGTCGTACCCGCGACCTTCGGCATCCGGGCCGGGTAGCCCGCTAGCACGGAGCCGTTCCCGCTGACCGAAGCCGTGCCGGCTGCCCGAACCGGGCCCGCCGGACGTCCGCCCTTGCGGACAACGGTGGCCGGATTCGGACGTCGCTCATGTCGCGCGCCATGAACCTCATGACCACCCCTGGGATGAAACGCGAAACGTAGTTGGGGCGACCGATTTGTGCCACGGAATTCCGTTCGTGGTGGCCGGCTGTGACGTCGGTTTACAGAAGTATCGGCGGACATCTACTGTCCTCGCATCGATCTGCTGCAACACGGGGGATGGCGTTGTTCGCCGATACACGCATGCGCTCTGTCCGGGTCCTCATTGGACCAATACTGGTATCGGCGTTGACAGCGTCGTCGCTGACCGTCGGCCCGCCCGCCGCGGCCGCACCGGCCGCACCGGCCGCGCTGCCACCCGCGGCCCGCACCGCCCCCGACGAGCGGTCCGCTCTGGCGCTGGCGAAGGCGTCCGACGAGCGGGTCGAGGTCCTCGACGAGCGCACCGAGGTCAGCCAGATGTTCGCCGAGCCGACCGGCCGCCTGACGTACGAGGCGACCGCGGTGCCGCAACGTGTCCGGCGGGGCGGGGACTCGTGGGCGGACGTGGACCTGAACCTGGCGCCCGGTCCCGACGGTGCTCTGCGGCCGCGGGCGTCGGTGTCGGACGTGCGGTTCTCGCCGGACGGATCCGGTCCGCTGGTCACCGCGGTGCGGCACGGTAAGACGTTGACGCTGACCTGGCCGGGGCGGGCGTTGCTGCCGCCGTCGGTGGACCGGGACACCGCGACGTACCCGGAAGTGCTGCCCGGGGTGGACCTGGCCGTGCGGGCCACGCCCACCGGCTTCTCGCACGTGCTCAAGGTGAAGACGGCGGCCGCGGCGGCAAACCCGGAGCTGCGCCGGATCACGTTCGAGCTGGGCGGAGACGCCCGGGTGCAGCGGCTGACCGGCGGCGCGCTCAGCGCGGTGGCCGACGGGGTGCTGGTGGCCAGCGCACCCGCTCCGGCGATGTGGGACTCCCAGGTTCCGCCGGTGGCGGCCCGCGCCGCCGCGCCGCGTGGTGCGCTCGGCGATCCGTCCAGCCCGTCGGCGCCGGGCGACGCCGCCCGGGTGGCCGAGGTGGAGACCGAGGTGACGCCCGCCGGTGATCTGGTGCTCAAGCCGGACGCCGGGATGCTGTCCGGGCAGGCGACGTTCCCGCTGTTCATCGATCCGGCCTGGAGCACCGGCAAGGCCCGCTGGGCGTACGCGACGAACAACAACAGCAACAACACCGACACCTCGGTCGCCCGGGTCGGGCGGGACCCGAACAGCAGCAAGGTGTACCGCTCGTTCTTCGAGTTCGCGACGAAGAAGCTGGCGGCCAAGCACATCGAGTCCGCGTACGTGCAGATGAAGATCGACCACTCGTACACCTGCGAGATGTCGTGGACGCACATGTACCGATCCGGTTCGCTGAGCGCCACGCCGCGCACCAAGTGGTCGACGAAGCTGCTCACCCGGGTGTCGGCCGCGGAGTCGCACGCCAACGAGGGACGCGGCTGCCCGGACTCGCCGCAGAACGACATGTGGGTCAACTTCACCGGCGGCGGGGTCACGTCGATGCTGGCGAACGCCGCGAGCAAGGGCAACGCGACGGTGACGGTCGGCTTCAGTGCCGGCAACGAGGACGGCGAGTACGAGACCGAGAAGAAGCGCTGGAAGAAGTTCCTGCCCGGCAACGCCAAGTTGATCGCCGACGTGGACGCCAAGCCGGGCAAGCCGAACTACGTACAGATCAACGGGGTGGCCTGCACCACGGCCGGGATCCGGATCGGCCTGACCAACCCGTACTTCTCGGCGAACTTCCCGGACGCCGACAAGAGCCAGTCGATCAGCGGCACCTGGGAATGGGGCGAGGTGACCGCGTCGGGCACCGTGGCCCTGAAGACCGCGCCGCCCCGGACGTCGGCCGCGGCGAACAGCAGGGCCACCACGGCGCGGGTGTCCGGTGCGGCCAACGGCAAGAGATATGCGGTACGCGTGCGGGGCACGGATCCCGCGCCGTACAACATTCCGACGGACTTCACCGACTGGTGCTACTTCACCGTCGACACCGCGGTTCCGGACATCACGGTGACGGAACTTTCGAAGCCGGCGGGGCCCGGTAAGCCCGGCGAATACCTGCTGGCGTCGAGGGCCACCGATACCGTCACCTTCCAGTACGGCTGGGAGGAGGTGCCGGAGTTCCAGGTTCCGGCAGGCACGGTGGCGGGCGTGGCGGGAAAGGCAGCGAAGGTGACGGTGACGGCACCGAGCTACGGCATCAACGTCCTCCACGCGCAGGCAATCGACTCCACGAAGAACAAGGGCTACGGCTCCTGGGAGACGAACGTCGGCCGGCCCACGCCCGCCGTGGCCCAGTGGGGGCTGGAGACTTACCCCGGGGTGAGTCAGGACGTCGCGCTGGCCGACAGCGCACCCGCGCTCGGCGGCGATTCGCCGTTGGCGCCGACGAACGTGGGTTGGGCCGGCAACGCGCGCATGGTGGGCGCACAGAGCGCCGCCTTCGGCGGCTCCTCGCATCTCACGACGACAGGTCCGGTTGTGGACACCATGCAGTCGTTCAGCGTGGCTGCGTGGGTACGCCTGGGCACGCTCCCCACGGCGGTCGACATGGTGGCGATGAGCCAGAACGGGGCGCAGATGTCGGGCTTCGTGCTGGGAACTCGCCTGATGGGCTCGCCGGCGACACCGCGGTGGGCGTTCACGATGAGGGACAGCGACCAGGCTGCGACCCCCGCTGCCACTGCATATGCCGCCTCCGCGCTCACCTCCTCCGATGTCGGCCGGTGGACCCATTTGGTCGGCGTCTACGACAAGGCGACGAAGCGGCTCAACCTGTACGTCAACGGCAAACTCGTCACGGAGACGGCCCGTACCGGGGGTCCCTGGGCGGCGAACGGATCACTCGTCGTCGGCCGCGGCCTCGCCAACGGCCAGCCGGCGAACTGGTTCAACGGCAACGTCGTCGACGCCCAGGTGTTCGACCGGGTACTCGTCGGCCACGACTTCACCGGTCAACTCGCGTCGGAGGAAACCTCGGAGGGCGCTGATCTGGCAGGAGCTTTCGAGCCGGTCCAGGTGGGCTCCTGGAACTTCAACCAGGCGGTGTCATGTGAAAACCCCATGATCGAATTCACCTGCGAAGCGATGGACAGCAGCACGTGGGGGCGTCGCTTGCAGCTGAGCCCGGGCGTCGCCATCGGGGGCAGCAGCACTCACGGATTGGGCGCCTGGCTCGACGATACGCACGACGTCGATCCCGGGCACCCGCTCTACGGCACGACAACCCGGGAGTACGCGATATCGCAGCACAACGCTGCCCCACCAGCCGAGTCGGCCCAATGGCAAGACGCGCCAGTGCTGCGAACCGACCGGTCCTTCACTGTGTCGACCTGGGTGCACGTCGACTCGATTGGCCGGACGATG
The DNA here is from genome assembly GCF_020216025.1 of Jidongwangia harbinensis. GTDB lineage: Bacteria > Actinomycetota > Actinomycetes > Mycobacteriales > Micromonosporaceae > Actinoplanes > Actinoplanes harbinensis. The sequence goes on from NZ_JAIWNC010000009.1 coordinate 236,801, forward strand.
ACCGCGATCGCGCCGAAGGGCAACAAACAGTCACCGTTCTATCTCGGGACACGGCAGACGACGGTCAACGGAGCGACCGGTACCCACTTCGTAGCCATGACGGTTAGCGTCGATCAGGACCTCGGAGAGACCTACAGCGCTCTGATCGCGCCCACTCCGCTCGACATCGACGATGAGGGTTCCTGGTCCCTCCTGACGCTGGTCCACGACGCCGAAGCCAAGTCGCTCACCCTCTACGTGAACGGCAAGCGAGCGGCTCCGCCGAAGACCGGAGTCAGCATGTGGAATGCGAGCGGTCCCCTCCTCATCGGTGGTGCCTGGTACTCGGGTGACAACAACGCCGGGAACATGACCGACCGTTGGTTCGGGGGAATCGACGAGGTGCTCGTCTATCAGGGCGCCTTGACGGCCCCGCGCGTTTCGATGCTGTACGACGAGCAGGCGCCGCCCGAAGTGGACTGACCCGTCTCCCTCCTCACCCTTCCCGTGGCTGCCTGCTCCACCCGACTCGGAGAGAACGACCGATGACCCCTGCACACCAGCCGTCCTCGAAGTGCTTCCGCCTCCTTCTCAGCACCGCCCTCGTGACGACGCTCGCCGCGTCCTGCGTGGCTGTCACTCCGGCAGCGCAAGCCGATCCGGCCGATCCGGGCCTTGTGCCGCAGGTGGAGGAAATCGACTCGGACGGCGGTGAGGTCCGAGGCCTCGGGTGGCAGCCCAAGCCGATTCCGGAAACCGTGCTGCCCGCCCCGGTGTGGCCGAAGCCGGGGAAGGCCGCCGCGGTCGCGGTGTCACCGAAGGTACGTGCCGCGAGTGCGTCTGCCGCGGTGGAGACCGAAGTGATTGATCGGTCCTCGGTTCCGCCCCGATGGCAAGGCGGGGTGGTGGCCCGGTTGTCGGCTCCGTCGGCGAGCGCGGCGGCGGTGGCGATGAACTACAGCGGGTTCGAGCACGCGTACGGCGGAAGTTGGGCCTCGCGCCTCCGGCTGTGGCGGTTGCCGGAGTGCGCATTGACCACGCCGGACAAGGCCGGTTGTACGGCCACGCCCCTCCGTTCACGCAATGACGTGGCGGCGAAGACGGTCACCGCCGATGTCTCGGTTGCCGGTGCGTCGGCGCAGAGCCTTGCCCGGACCTCGGCCGGCACGCTGGTCGCACTGGCGGCGGATCCGGCCGGCGACTCGGGCGACTATTCGGCGACCTCGTTGTCGCCCTCGTCCACCTGGTCGGCGGGTGGCTCCACCGGAGGCTTCAACTGGTCGTATCCGATGCGCACTCCGCCGCCCATCGGCGGGTTGCAGCCCGAGGTGGCGCTGTCGTATTCGTCGGCCAGTGTCGACGGGCGGTCCTCTGCGACAAATAATCAGCCGTCCTGGGTCGGCGAGGGTTTCGACTACTCACCCGGCTTCATCGAACGCCAGTATGTGCCGTGCTCCGACGACAAGGCCGGATCGGACAACAACCCGGAGCGGACGGGCGACCTCTGCTGGCGCTCGGACAACGCCGTCATGTCCCTCGGCGGATCGAGCGCGGAACTGGTCTACCAGGAAGGCAAGGGCTGGCACGCCCGATCCGAGGGCGGCTCCACGATCGAGAAGCTGACCGGCGCCGGCAACGGCGACCACAACGGCGAACACTGGAAGGTCACCACCACCGACGGCACGCAGTACTTCTTCGGCCGTGACGACCTCCCGGGTCAGTCCGCGGACACGGCGTCGACCTGGACCGTCCCGGTCTACGGCAACCACGCGGGCGAACCCGGGCACGCGTCCACCTTCGCCGACTCCCGTGAGACGCAGGCATGGCGTTGGAACCTCGACTACGTCATCGATGTGCGAGGCAACACGATGTCGTACTGGTACGACAAGGAGACCAACCAGTACGCGGCCGAGGCGTCGGAGAGTAAGAACGTCTCGTATGTGCGGGGCGGCAGCCTGGCCCGGATCGACTACGGCACGTGGGACCGAGGCGCCGATGACCGATCGGTCACCCCGCTCGCACGCGTCGTCTTCGATCGCGCGAACCGGTGCCTGTCCGACTGCTCGGAGCACGACGGCTCGCACTGGCCGGACACCCCGTGGGACCAGGAGTGCAAAAGCGACGCCACCTCCTGCCAGGACTTCTCACCGACGTTCTGGTCGACCAAGCGCCTTACGAAGGTCACCACGAAGGTCTGGGACCTGAAGAAGTCACCCGCGGATTGGCAGGACGTCGACTCCTACAAGTTCGAGCACGGCTTCCCTTCTCCCGGCGACGGTCAGAAGGGCGGCTTGTGGCTCAAGTCGATCGTGCATGCCGGCCACGTGGGCGGCACGGTGACAATGCCTCCGGTGACATTGGAGCCGGTGGCCATGCCCAACCGGGTTCTGACCAAGACGAACACCACAAACAACTGGCAGCGGCTGTCGGACATCTACACCGAGACCGGTGCCCGCATCCAGGTCACGTACTCGCTTCCGGAGTGCACGTCGAAAGACCTGCCGTCGGCCCCGCACACCAACACCAAGCTGTGCTACCCGGTGATCGGCCCCGACCCGTACGACCTGGACGGTCCGGACATCACCGAGTGGTGGCACAAGTATGTAGTCCGGAAGATCTCTGAGACCGATGTGCAGCTCACCGGCGGGCATCAGGGACCAACCATCAACACCTACTACACCTACGAGGGCGATCCGGCCTGGCACTATGCCGACGACGACGGCCTCATCAAACCCAGGCGCAAGACGTGGAGTCAGTTCCGCGGCTACCGAACCGTCAAGGTCCAGGTCGGTGACACCAGTAAGACCCTGACCAAGACCACGTACTTGCGCGGCATGCATGGTGACCGCGAGGCGCCGAGCGGCGGCACCCGTGAGGTGACCGTGAATGCCTCGGTCGGCTCCGAGACCGTCTACGACCACGACGAGTTCGCGGGAATGGTGCGCGAAGAAGCGGTTTACAACGGCACCGAGGACAAGCCGGTCAGCAAGACCGTGAACGTGCCATGGCGGTCGGACGCAACCGCGTCGCGGACCATCAACGGCGACACTGTGACCGCCCGGTTTGTAGACACCGCGACCACCTACACCGGAACGGCGCTCGGCGTCGACGGCGCCCGGGGCTGGCGGGTCACCGGTAAGAAGACCACGTTCAACGACACTTACGGCACCGTCGACTCCGTCCAGGACAGCGGCGACACGTCGAAAAACGGTGATGAGAAATGTACGTCGTACCTCTATGCCCGTAACACCGACAGGAATGTCGTTACCCGGCCCAAGCGGGTGACGACCACAGCGCTGCCGTGCGGCACCCCGGCGACCAGCGCAGGCCATATGATCTCGGACCTCCGTACGTTCTACGACGGCGCAACGAGCATCGACACCGACCCGGTGCGGGGTGAGGCCACCCGAATCGACGGACTCAAGGATTGGACCGCGGCCGGCGGGACCACCTGGCTGACCTCGTCCACCGCGCGGTTCGACGCTTTCGGCAGGCAGACGCTCGCCACCGATCACAAGGGCAATGCCACCAGCACCAGCTTCGCTCCCAGTGCGGGCCTGGTCACGAAGATCACCGAGACGAACTCGCTCGACTGGACCACGGTTACCGGCATCACGCCGTACTGGGGCCTCCCGACCAAGGTGGAGGATCCCAACCAGCGGGTCACCGAGATCGGGTACGACGCTCTTGGCCGCACCGAGAAGGTGTGGGAGGTGGGCTGGGCGCGCCAGACCGCGGAGGGAACCGAGCGCCGGGCGTCGAAGCATTACAGCTACGTATACGCGCCGGACCGGAATGCCTATCCGTACGTCAGGACCGAGGCGCTCAACTCCGGCGGTGGCGTGGACGTCTCGTACCAGATCTTCGACGGTCTGCTGCGGGCGCGACAGGCGCAGAAGAGCGGAGTCGGTGGAGAGCGGGTGGTGACCGACACGCTGTACGACGCGTGGGGTCGTCCGGAGTTGACGTTCGGCGCGCACGTGGAGCGGGGAGAGCCATCCGGTGCGTTGTGGCAGGAACCGGAGTGGTCGGTTCCGACCCAGGACCGGACCATCTACGACCGGGCTGGGCGCGCGACAGAGGTCATTTTCCGCTCCGGTGACGGCGTCACGAACGTCGTGGACAAGTGGAAGACCACCACGGTGTACGAGGGTGACCGGACCACCGTGATCCCGCCGAAGGGCGGCACGACCACCACGACGGTGGTAGATGCCCAGGGCCGGACCGTGGAGGGACGGCAGTACACCACGGCGGCCGGTGCCAGCGGGGCGTTCGACGCCACCAAATACACCTACAACGCGAAGGACCAGCTCACCAAGGTGGTCGACGCGGGCCTGAACGAATGGACGTACACCTACGACATTCGAGGCCGACAGGTGGAGACCCACGACCCTGACAGAGGCAGGACAACTCTGGTCTACAACGACACCAACGAGTTGGTGCAAACCCGGGATGCCCGTGAGGAGACGCTGGCCTACACGTACGACTCGCTCGGCCGCAGAACAGCGGTCTACGACGACTCGGTCGCCGACGCCAACAAACGAGCGGAGTGGAAATACGACGTTACCGTCGGCAATATCAAGGTCCGTGGACAACGGACCGAGTCGATCCGCTATGACGGCGGCCATGCCTACAAATGGCAGGCCATCTCATTCACCGACCGGTACCAGACTCTCGCCGAACGCTGGATCATCCCGAGTGCCGAAACTGGACTGGCCGGCGCTCACTCCTACAGCTACGGCTACTCCCCCTACACGGGCGCCCCGACGACCATGTCGTACCCGACCGGCGGTGGCTTGGTCCCCGAGACCGTCACGACCCGCTACGACGAGGCGTCCGGACTTCCCACCAAGCTTGAGACCAACATGGTCAACATCGGCACCTACGTGACGGGCCGGACCTACAACGTCTACGGCGAACCCACCGTCACCAAACTCGGCATCGCCGGCGGCGTCTACACCCAGGAAGCCACTTCCTACGAGCGGGATACCCGTCGGGTACATCAAGTGAAGGTCGTGCCGGAGACAGCGGCGGGATCGGTGTCCGAGCGCACCTACAACTGGGAGCACAACGGCAACCTGCTGTCGATCGCCGACGCGCCAGCGGTCGGAGACCCCGACACCCAGTGTTTCGACTACGACAGCCAGCAGCGGCTCACGTCGGCGTGGACGCCCAAGGCCGGTATCACCTGCAGCACCGCACCTACGACGGCGAATCTGGGTGGTCCGGCGCCGTACTGGCTGGACTGGACGATCGACAAGGTCGGCAACCGTACCAAGGAGGTTTCGCACGGCTCGGGAGGTGACACGACGCGGTCCTTCACCTACCCGGCCTCGGGCGCCGGGGCCGTGCGCCCGCACGCCTTGACGACCACGACCACCACCGCGCCGGGCCAGTCGCTCGGCTCTACCGCGGCATTCGGTTACGACGCGACTGGAAACATGACCACCCGGCCCGGCCCGACCGCCGGCCAGACGCTGACGTGGGACGCCGAGGGCCGCCCAGTCAAGGTGGAGGAGAGCGGCCAGGCCATCACGAACCTGTTCGACGCCGACGGAAACCGTCTGCTCCGTCGGGACAGCAAGGGAACCACACTCTTCCTGCCGGGCCAGGAGATCCGCCGGACACTGACGGGCGGGACTACGGCGACGATGTCGGGCACCCGTTACTACTCGTTCGCGGGCGGTACGGTCGCCACCCGGACCATGCCGGGCACGCAGACACTGAGCTGGTTGTTCGGCGACCACCAAGGAACGCAGCACGTCAGCGTCAACGCGTACAGCCAGAAGGTCACCGTCCGCCGGCAGAGCCCGTACGGCGTTCCGCGGGGTGCCCAGGTGGCGTGGCCGACGATGAAGGGCTTCGTCAACGGTGACCTCGATCCGACGGGGCTGACCCATATCGGTGCGCGCGAATATGATCCCGTGCTGGGCCGGTTCATTTCTGTCGACCCGCTCATGAACCTGGAGGACGCGGAGTCCTGGAACGGCTACGCCTACGCTGACAACAATCCGATCGCCAAGTCCGACCCCAGCGGGCTCAGCTGCATCATGGACGACGGCAGCCAGTGCGGGCCAGCGCAACGCACCACGCCCAGCAAGGGCGATCTTCCCGGCGGGACCGTCAACCACGGCGGAAGCGGCGGCCAGAGCGGTGGCCGCGTCACGATCGAACAGGTGGTTCGAGACAAGAGGTACGCCTGTGATCGCAATGACCCGAACTGCTCGTCAAGCGCTACGCAGTGGTACCGCGATCAGACGTTCGCCCAGCTGCAACTTACTCAGCAAGTCGCCGTGCTGCGGCACGTTCTTTGCGGCAACGACCGCGAGCTGTGCAAAAGAATCCAGGAAGCGGAAGATGCTGCAGGCGTCGCGTTCTTTGCGGAGCTAACCGGCATCGCCGATGCCAAGGACTGTTATGACGGCTCGGTAAGTGGCTGTCTGTGGACGGCCATCGGGTTCGTCGGCCCAGGCAAGCTCAAGGCGCTGAAACTCGGCGACGACGTCATCGACCTCGTCCGTACAGGTCACGACAACCCGCTCAACGATCTCGTTGCGGCCTGTGCTCGAAAGAGTTTCGGCGAAGACACCCACGTCCTTCTGGCCGACGGCAGCACGAAGGCCATCAAGGACCTCCGTGTCGGTGACCTGGTCATGGCGGAGGACCCGGAAACCGGCGAACGTGGGCCTCGGAAGATCCTGCACGTCTGGGTCCACGACGACGATCTTTATGAACTCGACGTCAACGGCAGCCGGCTAGTCACCACCGAGGACCACCCGTTCTGGAACGAGACCGACCGGCGCTGGGAACGCGCGGACGAGTTGGACCGAGGCGATCGGCTCCGGGCCTCGACCGGTGGTGGCGCCATCGTCGGCGTGCTGACCGGCCCGCCTCGGGTGGCCGCGGCCTACAACCTGACGGTCGATGGCATCCACACGTACTATGTGCTCGCCGGCAACACCCCGGTGCTTGTGCATAACGATGACCCCAACTGGTTTCCAGACAGAGAACTGCCCCGTGCCCCTGGGGGGCATCCAATGCCAGACCCGGATGCTGCGGGATACGAACACACACAACTAGGTACTAAAAGCGGGCGGCGTGGCTCCTATCCACAAGCACGCGAATTCGATGCGCAAGGCCGACCTGTACGTGACATTGATTTTACTGATCATGGGCGGCCGGCGAATCACACCAATCCTCACGAGCATCCATATCTTGAGAACTCAACCGGAGGCACCCCCCAGCGGGGACCGGCTCAACCCATGAGGGCATGCTAATGGTGGAAACCAGATTCCCGGCATTCATGCCGGACGGGGCAGCGGTAACGCTCAAGCAGGTTTTGGACCAGGTGGGCGACCAGTCTTGGATTTGGAGGCTCCTGACTTTCGAGGCTACCTCCCTGGCCGACTCTGGCTTGGATGTAATCAATCTTGAGCGTAGGGCTGAGGGCGCTGAAGAAGGCATTGAGTTAAGCTCGACTAGCCTGGGAGAACTAGCCGGAAAAGTTGACCAAACTATCAATATCCACCTGGTCGCGTATGCGGCTTCCGGCGAAGCTGTATTCGTTGTGCAAGCTTTCGACAGCACTGAGTGGGAGGTCTCGGCCGAGGATTCCGACGCGGTAGCGGTTGGTGCATTCTCTCGAGTCCGCGAAGCTGCCCAAATTGGGGTATGGCGTCCCGGGCCGGGGGATGAATCCGTGGTCAACTCGGCTACGACGGAGGCGGGTGACGACTTCGGATAGTGACGGATGCCCCGCTCGGTCGGTGGTTGTCGGCCGGGGTTGCCGTCGGGATGCGCGTTACATCTAGGATTACCGATTCATCGATCCGGCCTGGAGCACCGGCAAGGCCCGCTGGGCGTACGCGACGAACAACAACAGCAACAACGCCAGGACTTCTCGCCGACGTTCTGGTCGACCAAGCGGCTGAAGAAGGTCACCACGCAGATCTGGGACCTCAGCAAGTCGCCGGCGGCCTGGCAGCCGGTCGACTCGTACACTTTCGAGCACGGTTTCCCATCACCTGGCGACGGTCAGAAGGGCGGCCTGTGGCTGAAGTCGATCGTGCATGCCGGTCACGTCGGCGGCACGGTGACCATGCCGCCGGTGACCCTGGAGGGCGAGCCCAAGCCGAACCGGGTGCTCACCAAGAACAACACCACCAACAACCTGCCCCGGCTCACGGACATCTACACCGAGACGGGCGCCCGCATTCAGGTGACGTACTCGGAACCCGAGTGCTCCGGCGCCAAGCCCGCCGACCCGGACAACAACACGAAGCTCTGCTATCCGGTCATCACCCCCGATCCGTACGACCGGGACGGCCCGGAGATCACCGAGTGGTGGCACAAGTACGTCGTCCGCAAGGTCTCCGAGAACGATGTCCAGCTGAGCGGCGGCCATCAGGCTCCCGCGATCAACACCTATTACACGTACGAAGGCGACCCGGCGTGGCACTACGCCGATGACGACGGTCTGATCAAGCCGAAACGCAAGACGTGGAACCAGTTCCGTGGTTACAAGACCGTCGCGGTGCAGGTCGGTGAGACCAGCAAGACCCTCACCAGGACGACGTACCTGCGGGGCATGCACGGTGACCGGGCGTCCTCGAGTGGCGGAACCCGCACGGTCACCGTCGGCGCGTCGGTGGGTTCGGAAACCGTGTACGACCACGACGAGTTCGCGGGCATGGTGCGCGAGGAGGTCGTCTACAACGGCACCGAGGACAAGCCGGTCAGCAAGACCGTCAACGTGCCGTGGCGCTCGTCGGAGACCGCGTCGCGCACCATCAACGGCGACACCGTCACGGCCCGATTCGTCGATGTCGCCGCCACCTACACCGGCACGGCTCTGGGGCCTCGGAAAGTCACCCACGTCTGGGTCCACGACGACGATCTCTACGAACTCGACGTCAACGGCAGCCGGCTCGTCACCACCGAGGACCACCCGTTCTGGAACGAGTCGGACCGTCGCTGGGAGCGCACCGACGAACTCGACCGGGATGATCGGCTGCGTACGTCGACGGGTGGCGGGGGCAAAAGTCGGCGACCTGACCGGCCCGGTACGGGTTGCTACGGCCTACAACCTCACCGTGGACGGCATCCACACGTACTGTGTGCTTGCCGGCGAAACGCCGGTTCTCGTGCACAATTGCGAGAAGGACCAAGGTGTCTACATTTTCAACGAAAAGGTCACCGGTCAGCCTTACGTTGGCCAGGCCGCAGGTTTCGATGATCGACTGGGGAAGCGCGCGCGGCGAGGAAGGCGCGATCCTGATGGCCACGTCCTCTGCATCCATGTCTGCGGTGATCAGGCTGCACGCGAAGCTGTGGAAGCGGATGTCATTGACCTGCTCGGCGGTAAGGAAAACCTAGCTAATGAGAGAAACTCGCCAGGCATGAAGAGAAGGGTTTCCTAAGCATGGATTCCGAAACATTCTGGAATCTCGTTGGATTGGTAGGTGGCTACCCGCCCTCGGACGAAGTTTCGTCTTTCGCTGGATTAGAAGCGGCGCTCATGGACTTAGATCGCGGCGAGATCCTCTCCTTCGAGGATAAGCTGGCGGAATGTCTGTATGTGCTGGATCGCAGATCTTTTGCAGATGTGCAAACCATCGATACCGGCAGGGCGCAGTCCAACGATTCGTTCCTTTACAACCGCTGTGCGGTGGTCGTTGCCGGTGAGGTTGCTTACAACGAGGTTCTGAGCAGTGTTCGCTCGTTTCAAGACTTCACGCATTCGCACGTTCCCAGCTCGGAAGGACTCCTCTACGTTGCGCAAAAGGCGTATGAGCGAGCTGTCGGCGAGCCGTGGCAACATAATTCACCGCATGACTACGAGACTGGCTCGAATGAAGAAGGTTGGACGTAGGGGAATTAGCTCAGATCTATCGAGAAGCGCGTCCGCCGTGGCCCTGAACGACGACGCCGGCCTGCCATCAGGATGACAGGGATTGACCGTTCACCTCACGGCATAGTCGCTCCCGGCATCCTTAAGGAGTGCAGCTAAGTCGGTAACGGCAGACTCGTCCTGGACGTTATACGCATCGAGCCCGAGTCCATGCGCGTGAAGCGTCCCCAGCTCTGAGTACGAATCTACCGTCCTCTAGACGCGCGTAAGTCCGACGTTCTCCTGAGTCGCTGGGCATGAAGGGCATCGATGATCGGTTTGTGAAGACTGACATCAACACCCTTCTGACCGCACTGTACGTGAGCGCGTTGAACCCGAGTCCCAAGGCGTGCAGCGTCCTCAGCACGAGCCCCACTTCTGCGGTGGCTTTGCCGGCCTCCAGGTCGGAGAGCCGACGACGGCCCACGCCGGCCTTGGCGGCAAGCTGCGCTTGCGTTTGACCGCGGTCTCGCCTGCTCTGGCGGATGACGAGACCAAGGTCCCGAGCGGTGGCGATTCTCATCAGCCACCTTTCATGTGCACGTACCCGTTCACAAAGCCCATGTGCACGTACGCGCACGCGAGGAGGCGCGGCCCATGACGGATGACGGGCCGGAAAGGTTGCGCTGAGCTGGGGCAACTTCCTCGGCCAGGCGCGCGTCCCTCCCTATGCAGCACCACTCCAAGGTGCGAGGGGAGAGCCATGTCCGTCCGTCGTTGCATCGCCGGTGCCGTCCTCGGGGCCATCACGCTCTCCGGTTGCGGCACGGCCGCCTCCGGCACCGTGGCACCGGTAGTGCCGTCGAAGTCGCCGGCGCGCTCGTCGCCGAAACCGAAGCCGAAACCGGTCCGCGTCACCTACCCGGCCGACGGCGGCGGCGCGTTCGCCGCCGCGAAGGGCGAGCGGGCGCCGCAGGGCCGGGGCCGGGTGCTGCGCTACCGGGTGCTGGTCGAGAAGGACATCAAGGGGATCAAGCCGGCCGCGTTCGCCTCCACCGTTCGCGCCACGTTGGCCGATTCGCGTGGGTGGACCGCGAGCGGCGATGTGTCGTTTCGCCGGGTGGGCCGTGACGAGGTGCGTGATTTCACGATCTACCTGGTGACGCCGGGGACGCGGGACGAGCTGTGCCAGGGCGGTCGGGACGGGTACACGTCGTGCCGCAACGGGGACCGGGTGGTGCTGAACGTGGCGCGCTGGGTGAAGGGTGTGCCGCGGTACGGCGCGCCGTTGTCGGTGTATCGGCAGTATCTGGTGAATCACGAGGTGGGGCACCGGCTGGGGAACGGGCACGAGAAGTGTCCGGACAAGGGTGGGCCGGCGCCGGTGATGCAGCAGCAGACGCTCGGCCTGCACGGGTGCCGGGCGAACCCGTGGCCGTACCTCGACGGCGAACGTCTCCGCGGCGCGTCGGGTGTGTATGACGATCCGGTTCCGGAGCCGGACCGCGGAGTCGCCTAGACGAATATCGAACAACTTGCACGAACCGGATAGACAGGTCCCCAACGATGTAAGGGGACGCGCATGCGCAAAATCGTTGCCGCCGTGACGCTCACGGCTGCGATCACCATAGGACTGGAAGCACCGGCGACCGCCGCACCACCGGACCCGGTTCCCCCGGTCCGGCTGACCGACGGCAACACGTTGACCTGGACCGCCCCGGAGCTGCTGATGGGCGACGCCCCGGTCGAGTTCTACGCCGGCAAGCAGAGCCTGGGCCGCGCCACCACCACCGACCACCGCACGTTCAGCCTGACGGTGCCCCGCCCGCCCAAGGCCGGCACGGTGCAGGTCCGGGCGGGCGGTAAGCGCCTGGACCGGCCGGAGTCCCGCCGGGGCCGGATCGCCGCCGTCGCACCGGCGCCCGCGCCGGCCGAGCCGGGTGACGTCGACCCGGGGTTGCCGGGCCCGTACCGGACGGTGAGCGGTGAGTACACGTTGGACAGTGTGCCGTTGCCCGGACTGGAGCGGCCGGTGGAGATGCAGGGCGTGGTGGTCGCTCCGCAGGGCGCCGAGGGCCCGCGGCCGTTCGCGCTGTTCCTGCACGGCATGCACGGCACCTGTTACCGGGTGGCGGAGCCGGAGGATGTCACCGGCGAGTGGCCGTGCCCGTCCGGGTTCGCGTCGGTGCCCAGCTACCGCGGTTACCTCGAGGCGCAGCAACTGCTCGCCTCCCAGGGGTACGTGACCGTGTCGATCTCGGCCAACGGGGTCAACTCGCTGGACGGCGACGAGGATGCCGGTGCGCAGTCCCGGTCGTCGCTCGTACGTCTGCATCTGGCGCGGTGGGCGCAGTGGGCGGCCGACGGCCGCGCGACCGCCCCGGACGTGGTCCGGCAGGCGCCGCCGGCGGACCTGTCCCGGGTGCTGCTGGTCGGGCACTCGCGCGGCGGTGAGGGTGTGAACCGGGCGGCGATGGACAGCCTGAGCCCGCCGCCGAAGGACCGGGACGGCTACGCCGGCGCGGTGGACTGGACGATCCGCGGCACGCTGATGATCGGGCCGACCATCTTCGGGCAGAACCCGGTGCCGGACGTGCCGTCGGTGACGATTCTGCCGGGATGTGACGGTGACGTCTCGGACCTGCAGGGCCAGGTGTACCTGGACGAGACCGTGGGCGTGAGCCGCGGCCGGGCTCTGCACAGCGCGGTGTTCATGGCCGGCGCGAACCACAACTTCTTCAATACCGAGTGGACGCCGGGACAGGCGGTGTCCGGCACGTCCGACGACACCGAGTGGCTGGAGGACGGGCCGTGTACGGCGGGCCGGCCGTTGCGGGTGACCGCGGCGCAGCAGCAGAAGGCCGGTGCCACCTACATCGCGGCGGCGGCGCGGGTGTTCGTGGACGGCGACGACCGGGTGCGGCCGCTGCTGGACGGCAGCGGGGTGCGGGCACCGTCGGCGGATCCGGTGCGGGTGCTGACCCAGGCCGTCGGCGGTAACCGTACGCCGCTGGTCGTGCCGGACCGGAACGTGCGGGTCGGCGGGTCCGGGCGGTTGTGCGACGAGGTCAGCGAGGACCGGGCGAAGGCCTGCATGGTGACCGAGTCGTGGGGTACGTCGCCGCACTTCGTGTCGCTGGAATATCTGCGGAACGAGCCGGGGCGACGGGCGGTGGCGATGCGGTGGACGGCGCCGGGACAGGCGGTCTCGATGCGTCCGGCGCGGCCGGTGCAGGTCAGCGGCGCGGTGACGATGCGGGTCGCCGTACCCGCGAATGCCCGTGGGGTTGAGTTCGGGGTGGCCGTGACCGACGACGCGGGGCGGCGCACCGAACTCGGCGAGGTGTCGGTGGACGGTGCGCCGACGCACAGCGCGGAGATGGCCTGGGCGCAGGAGGTCCGGGTGCCGCTGGACCGGGCGCAGTCGGTCGCCGAACTGGAGCTGGTGCCGCGGGGTGCGGCGGGTGAGGCCTGGCTGATCGACGCCTGGGGCTGGCAGCCGGGTACGCCGGCGCCGCGTCCGGTGGCGTTGCCGCGCGTCGACGTGGGCGGCATGAAGGTGCAGGAGGGCGACTCCGGCACGCGGACGTACCAGATTCCGGCGCGGGTCCGCGGGAACGGCTCCGGCCGGCTGCGGCTCTTCGTGCAGGACAGCGTGACCGGTACGGAGCGGTCCTGGGTGGAGACGGTGAACCCGGACACCCGCCGGATCGACGTGCCGGTCGAGGTGGCGGGCAACACCCGGTACGGCGGCTGGGCGCAGACGGCCGTGTTCGCGCGGGCGGAGCGGGGCCTGGTGATCGGCGACCACGTCGGGCTGGTGGACATCCGCGAGGACGATCCGGTGCCCACCGTGACGGTCGCGGCGGTGGCCGACACGGTGGCCGAGGGGGGCACCCTGACCTGGCGGTTCACCTTGTCCGGACCGGCCGACACGGGGCTCGCGGTCAACGCCAGAGCGGTACGCGGTCCGGGCGGTCCGCACCTGTCCAGCACGGACGTCGACCCGGACTGGTTCACCGAGATGACGTACGGCGAGGAGGTTCCGGAGCCGTCCCGGCCGCTGCACCAGACGGCGATCCAGCCGGCGGCGTGGTTCCCGGCGGGCACGGTGACGGCGGACGTCACCGTACCCACCGTCGCCGACGGCGTGTCCGAGCCGGACGAGAAGGTGCACTTCGAGCTCAGTCTGGGCGCCGGACGTGATTCGGTGGAGCTGGGCACGGTGGTGGGCACCGTGACGGACTGACCGCAGCTGGCGACCTGCAACAGCGGCGCGGACCGACGGTGGGCGGCGCGGCCATGGTTCCGGGGTTCACTGGGTGGCTGCCGCAAGGGTGAACGTGCGGGACGCGTCCGCGGTGCAGGTCGCCAGTTTCAGCTCCTGATCGACTGCGGTGGTGCCGTTCCACGTCCGTGCGCAGAGGCTCGCGCCCACATTGAGCAACGTGCCGTTGGCCCGCAGCACCCAGCGTTGACGCGCCGGTGGTGCGTCATAGGCGCAATCGGCGAGCACGATCCGGGTGCCGGCCGCGACCGATCCGTTCTCGGTGTCCAGGCACCTGCCGTAGAGTTCGAGCAGGCCGCTTCCGGACGCCGCGGGCCACCTGATGATCTCCTGGGCCTCGGTGACCCAGCACGCATTGACGCGGGGCGGAACCGTGTTGTCGTAGAACGGCGTCTCCACGCATCCCGACCCGCCGGCGAGCTGGTAGCGCCGAACCGTGGTGGCCCGGAACCCCGGGTAGATCGACAGTTGCATGGCGTTCCACAGGGCGTTCGTGGTGAGACCGGTCTGGTCCTCGAAGAACGCCGTGATGCTGGTGGTGGTGCGCGCCGCGAGGTTGAGGTCTCGCAGCAGGTCGGGCTTGTGGTAGGTCGTGGTCACGTACCGGAGCAGCCGCTCGGCCTCGGAGTACTTGTGCAGGTAGTGGTGCCACCGCTGTGGGGCGATCGGATCGAAGTCCTGGTAGAGGCTGTGGGTGGCGTACACGGCCACTCCTTCGGCGACCCACATGCACTCCGGGCACTGGTAGCCGGCTTGGATGAGGTGGGTGGCCTCGTGCAGGACTGTGCCGTTGAACTCCGGACGGTACGCAGGGTTGTCCAGGTAGTCCGGGTCGATGGTGACGGTCGTTCCGGAGGCTTCGGCGCCCCCGCCGCCGGTGTGAGCGACGACGAGATTCACGGTGGGACTGGCCGGGAACGGGGCCGCGTTCAGGGCATCGCTCAGCTTGGGATACCAGTCCTCGATCAGCGGGACGAACCCGTTGACGGTGGCCGCCTGGGTCGAGGTGAGGCCGGAGGTGTCCACCGTGACGACCGGCTTCGGCGTGGTGGTGTTCGAGTTCTGGGCCGGCAGGACGGCTGACTTCGTGGCGGTCGCCGTTCCCGGCTGGTTCGCGGAGTTCAGCGGCACGATCTGATAGGTAAAGGTTTGGCCCGCCGGGAGCGGAGTGATGTCGGTGAATCGGTCGACGTAGCGCACCACGTCGGCGACGGTCCCGCTCGGCGACCGCACCGGCAGGCCCGGATCGGTCACAGTGGCAATCTCCACATTGTTGCGCTTTATCTGGTAGCGGACCGGCCGTTCGGCGGGTGCGGGCTGCGGACGCCAGAGCAGGGCGATGCTGGGTCCGCCGGCGAGCACGGCGAACGCGGACGGGGCCGGCGGCAGGGCCAGTGCCGGTGATCCGGTCACCGCGACCGCCGTGCCGGTGACGGTGAGACTGAGCAGCAGGGACAAGACTGTGGCGGGGACGCGGCGGGACCGCGGCGCCGACGTGATTTCCACTGGAACACCCCTTCACGTGGTTGGTTTGTCGATCACCGGAACTCAGATGTTGACGCGGGGGCCGAGCACGCCGTTGATGTGCTCCACGTCGTAGACGACGACGCGGAAGTAGACCAGCGTGCCGGGGACGGCGTGACCCTCGTTGATGAAGAAGCTGTTGGTGAGGGTGGCCGCCCGGCCGTCGGCGCAGTTGTTGTCGCGAACGGCGTTCGCGCTGTACGTGCTGACACCGCTCGTCCACCACACCCGGAGGTTGACGAATGCTCCGCCGGACGCCGCCGAGCAGTCGGTGTCCCGGATGGAAAGGTCGTACCGGAAAGTCGTCCGCGCCGCGTTGACGCTGTACACCCTCGCGCTGCCGCATCCGATCCCGGCCGCGCAGAACGACGACGTGCCGGCGGCTCGCGCCGGTGCCGCCGGCACCGTGAGCGAGACGATCCCGACGAACACCGCGGCGATGGCCGGGGACACCTTTCCGGCGCCGGGCTTGCTGAACATCCGGTTGAGTGGCATGGATTGCTTTCCTTTCCGAGAACCGACATGTGGAACGGCGGGCTGAGCCGTTGCCGACGAGGATGACCGGCCACGGTGCTTCGTTTCGTTGTGTTTATGTTGTGGGCCATACCATCGACGCCGACCGCTGAGGAACGGGGACGCGGCGATGACGGTGGAGTTCCGGCTGCTGGGACCGGTCGAGGTGCACGCCGCCGGACGCCGGCTGGACACCGGCCAACCTCGCCAGCGCGCCGTGCTGGCCGCCCTGCTCGCCGACGCCGGGCGCGTGGTCACGGTCGGCGCGCTCATCGACCGGGTGTGGGGACAGGCGCCGCCGGCCGGTGCCCGTCGATCGCTTCAGGCCCACGTGACCCGGGTGCGCCGGATCCTGGATGAGGCGGGCCTTGGCGCGGCTCTGGTGAACCGCGCCAAGGGGTACGTCATCGACATAGATCCGGCGTCGGTGGACGTGCACCGCTTCCGTTCCGGGGTCGCCGCGGCACGCACGGCGGGGTCGGGACGGGCGCCGCTGCTGAACGAGGTCATCGACCTCTGGCAGGGTGAGCCGCTGACCGGCGTGGACACGGAATGGGCCGGCCGGGTTCGGCAGTCGTGGACGGATGAGTTCGTCGCCGCCGTGGTGGACTGGGCGCACGCCGAACTGCACCTCGGCAACGCCGCGACGGTGCTGCGCAGGCTTGCCGACTGCGCCGACCGGCACCCGTACGACGAGGCGCTGACCGCCGTTCGCATGCAGGCTTTGGCGGCCTGTGGCCGCGGGGCTGAGGCCCTCGATGCCTACCGAGTGATGCGGCAGCGTCTGATCGGCGATCTCGGCGCCGAACCCTCGCCGGCGCTGCGCGAAGTGCATCTCGCACTGCTCCGGGGTCCGTCCCGGCCGGCCGCGGTCCCGCGTCCACGGCAGGTTCCCGCGCAGCTACCGGCCGACGTCACCGACTTCGTCGGCCGCCACCAGGAACAGGCTGTCCTGGACGAGCTGCTCAGAGACACCCGAGAGCGCGGGGCGGTGCTCATCGCGGCGGTGTCCGGCACCGCCGGGGTCGGCAAGACCGCCTTCGTCACGCACTGGGCGCACCGCACCCGCCACCTGTTCCCGGATGGGCAGCTGTACGTCAATCTCCGCGGGTACGATCCCGGCCAGCCGATGGTTCCCGCCGATGCGCTGGCGTCGATGCTGAGTGCGCTGGGCGTCGCCGGCGCCGACATCCCGCTCGGGCTCGACGAGCGGGCGGCGCTCTATCGCACCCGGGTCAGCGAACGCCGGTTGCTCATCGTGCTGGACAACGCCGCCGATGCGGAGCAGGTGCGGCCGCTGTTGCCCGGCTCGGCGGCCTGCACGACGCTGGTGACCAGCCGCGATACCTTGGCCGGGCTGGTCGCCCTGTGCGGTGCCCACCGCCTGGTCCTGGACCGGCTGTCCCGCGCGGAGGCGGGTCAGCTCCTGGCCCGCCTGATCGGGTCGCGTGGCCGGAGCGATCCCGAAGCGGTCTCGGCGCTCGCGGAGCTGTGCGCGGACCTGCCGCTCGCTCTGCGGGTCGGCGCCGAGTTGGCCGTCACCCGTTCGGCCGTCCCGCTGGCCGCGCTGGTGGAGGACCTGCGCGAGCATCGGCATCTGCCGCGTCTGCTGACCGTCGGTGGAGATCCCCGAGCGGCCGTGCCCACCGTCTTCTCCTGGTCGCTGCGCGGGATGCCCGGCCCGACCACAGTCTTCTTCCGCCTGCTCGGCGCACATCCCGGGCCGCACTTCGGCGTCCACGATGCCGGCGCGCTGACCGCCACGCCGGCCGAGACGGCGCAGCACCATCTCGACACCCTGGCCCGTGCCCACCTCGTCCAGCCTGCGTCCGCCGGACGCTGGACCATGCATGACCTGTTGCGCTCGTACGCCGCGGGCCTCTCCGCCGATCCGGACTCCCACCGGCCGGCGTGGCACCGGCTGTACGAACACTATGCGGAGGTGGCAGCCGCTGCGATGAGCTGCTGGCTACCCGGCGAGACCCGCACCGGTACGCCGGTCGTCCCGCGCACGCATCCGGCCTTCCGTACCCCTGCGGCGGCACGCACCTGGCTGGACACCCACCGGGAGTGCCTCATCGCGGCGGCCGTGCACGCGACCCGCCACTCGTCCGATCTCGCCGTGCGGCTCAGCGCCGTCCTGTCCCGCTACCTGGAGATCGGCGGTCATTATCCGGACGGTCTCACCCTGCACGGCCTCGCGCTGGGCTGCGCCGACGCGATGGCCGACCCCCGCGGGCGAGCAAAGGCCCTCACCGAACTCGGCCTCGTCCACGTGCGACAGGGGCGCCACCGCATGGCCGCCGATCATCTGCTGCCCGCTCTCTGGCTGCACCGCGCGGCCGGCGACCACGCAGGAGCCGCCCGCACCCTCAACCACCTCGGTGTGGCGCGGGAACGGCAGGGCCGCTACCGACTCGCCACCCGTCACCTCCGCAACGCGCTCGCGCTGTGCCGCGACACCGGCGATCGGCATCGTGAGCGCCGGGTGCTCAACAACCTCGGCGTGGTCTGCGAACGGCTGGGCCGGCACGACGAGGCGGCCGAACACCTGACCCGCGCGCTGGAGCTGTGCGCCGACGACGTACCGGCGGAAGCCGCCGTCCGGGAGACTCTCGGGGTCGTCCACGGCCGGCTCGGCCGGTACCCCGAAGCGCTCGGCGGCCTGCGGCACGCGCTCGCGCTCTTCGGCGAGCTGGGCGACCGGTCCGGTCAGGCGTACGCCATCAACAACCTCGGAGTGATCCACCGCGCCCGGGGCGACCACTCCACCGCGGCCGCGCACCATCGGCGGGCCTTGATCGAGTTCCAGGCCCTCGGCGATCGCTGCGGCGAAGCGGAGGCCCACAACGCCCTCGGCGAGAGTTCCGGTATCGCCGGTCACCACGCCCGCGCCTCCGAACACCACCACGACGCACTCCGCGCCGCCACCCTGGCTGGAGAACGGTACGAACAGGCCCGTGCCCTCGCCGGCCTGGCCGTCGCCCACCGCCACCTCGGCACGGCAGGCTCCGGCCGGGCACACGCCGAGGCCGCCCGGCAGGTCTGTCGGGATCTCGGTATCGCGGTTCCGCACCGCGTTGCGGAAATGCTCAGCGGAGCACGGCCCTAGCTCTCGAGCAGCCTCGCCTCGCGTTCGAGGCCGGCCCGCAGGGGCGGCTCACCGTGGTCCCAGGCCAGGCCAGGACGGGCGCAGCAGTCGGGCGGCGTTCGGCTCGGCGTTCGCCGATCGGTGTTGGCCGGGGGTCGCCTGGCAGGTGAGGTCCCGTTTCGGGAGCACGCCGGTCGCCAGGTAGGTGTCCACCGCCTCGACCGCGCAGGGATTGCCGTCGTCGTAGACGCCGTGTGCGCGGCCCTGCTCGACCATGACCAGGCGGGATCCGCGTAGCGCCCGGTGCATTCCCTCGCCCATCGCGCCCGGAGTCTGCAGGTCCCACTCGCTCTGCACGACGAGCGCCGGGACTCTGTTGTCGATGCGCAGGTCGGGCTCGGCGCGGGGCAGCGACCAGAAGGCGCAGGCGTTGACGTTCGTCAGGAAGTCGCCGACGAGCGGATACCGGCGCAGGCTCGCGTTGATGTCGTCGAGGGCGCCCTGCCTGCCCCGCGGCCAGGTCGAGCTGTCGTTGCAGAGAATGGACCAGAACGGCGAGGTGAACGCGTCGTTCGGGAGGCTGTCCCCGGGGATTCCCAGTTCGTGCGGTTCGCCGCGCAAGGCCCGTTGCAGCTCTTCGAGGTACGCGACGCCGGCTTCCGGGCCGGTTATCGCCGCGTTCGCCATGTCGGATCGCGCGTGCTGTTCGACATAGTCCTGGCCGTCGATGACGATCGGCTGTCGGGCGACCTGATCGGCCAGGTCGCGGAAGGTCTTCTCGACCGCCTCAGGGCTGCTGCCGTAGTGGTAGGTGGCGTCGCGCTCGGCGGTCCACGCGGTGAACCGGGTGAAGGCTTCCGTGGCGGCCTCGGCCATCGCGTCGAAGACGCCGCGCCAGACCCGCGCGGGGTCGAGGTTGCTGTCCAGCACGATGCGGTCGGCACGGTCCGGGAACAGCTGCGTGTACGCGGCGCCCAGGTAGGTGCCGTACGAGACGCCGAAGTAGGAGATCTTCCGTTCGCCGAGGACGGCGCGGATCAGGTCCATGTCGCGCGCCGTGTTGCGGGTGGAGATCTGGCCCGCGTTCGGGGTGGCCGCGCACTTGGCCGCCACCGCTTGGGCGGTCGCCACGTCGTGGTCGAACCGCTCCGGCCGGTACGGCCTGCTCTGCACCGCCTCGTCGCCGGTGAGCCCGCAGCTCAGTGGGCTGCTCCGGCCGATACCGCGCGGGTCGAAGCCGAACAGGTCGTACTGGTCGAGGATCGCCTGGGGCAGCCGCTGCCCGCGCCAGTAGGGCGTGTCCAGCCCGGTCATGCCGGGGCCGCCGGGGTTGAGGAACAGCACGCCGCGGCGCTTGCCGGGGACGCTGGTGTCCAGCTTGGAGACGGCGATCTCCAGGGTGCCGGCGTGCGGCCGTCGATAGTCGATCGGCGCGTCGATGGTGGCGCATCGCAGCTCGGCGGGCAGGTCGTCACCGCAGGTCTGCCAGTCGAGTGGCTGCTTGGTGAGCCGGTCGGGCAGCGCGCCCGGCGCGGCAGGACGGGCGGTCTCGGCGTTCGCGTGCGGGGTCACCAGCAGCATCGCCGTCACGATCACCGCGACGCCGCCAAGACCGACGATCGCGGGTGTACGAACCGTTCGTTCCCGGGGAGCGCGCATGCCGGGATGGTAGGACGGACGCGCTACGGGTGCTCGGAGACCGCAACCCCGTAGCCCTGCGCCTGCAGGGTGAACAGCGCCGCGTACGGGCCGCCGGCCGCCATCAGCGTGTCGTGGTCGCCCTCCTCGGCGACCCGGCCGCCGGCCAGCACGATGATCCGGTCGGCGGCCCGGACGTTGGCCAGCCGGTGGCTGATCACCACCACGGTGCGGTCGGCGAACAGCGTCCGGACCGAGGCGAACAGGTCGTGTTCGGCGCGCGGGTCGAGGGCGGTGGCGGGCTCGTCGAGGATGATCAGTTCGGCGTCGCGGTGGAACGCGCGGGCCAGCGTGATGCGCTGCCACTGGCCGTCGGACAGGTCGCGGCCGCCCGCGTACTCGCTGCTCAGGATCGTGTCGTAGCCGTCCGGCAGGCGGCCGACGACGGTGTCGGCGCCGGCCGCCCGGGCAGAGCGAATCACGTCGGCGCGGTCGGAGTGGTGGCCGAGCGCGATGTTGTCGTGCGCGGACATGGCGTACCGGACGGCGTCCGGGAACACCACGGCGATCCGCCGGCGCAGCGCCTCGGGGTCGTAGCAGGCGAGGTCGGTGCCGTTCCAGGTGACCGTGCCGGCGGCGGGGGTGAGCAGGCCGGCGAGGAGCATCGCGAGGGTGGATTTCCCGGAGCCGTTCTCGCCGACCAGGCCGATGGTCTCGCCGCGGCGCAGCGTGAGGTGCACGCCGTCGAGGGCGGGGCGGGGCGCGCCCGGGTAGCGGTAGCCGAGGTGGTGGGCC
Source organism: Jidongwangia harbinensis (assembly GCF_020216025.1). Classification (GTDB taxonomy): domain Bacteria; phylum Actinomycetota; class Actinomycetes; order Mycobacteriales; family Micromonosporaceae; genus Actinoplanes; species Actinoplanes harbinensis. The sequence goes on from NZ_JAIWNC010000009.1 coordinate 258,458, forward strand.
TGCAGGACGGCGAGCCGGCCGGGCGGTGCCGCCGCCTGCGGCGGGCGCCCGGCGGCGGGAGCGAGGGCGCTGAACCGGTGCAGGTCGGTGAGGAAGTGCGCGTTCTCGAACAGCGCGGTGAGGGCGCCGAACGTCGCGTCGATCCGGGTGGCGAGCAGGCGCACGGCGAGCATGGCGGCGCCGGCGTCGGCGAGCGCGATCCGGTCGTGCACGAGCGCGAGCAGCAGCACCAGCATGGTGGCGGTGGCCACGCCGGCGTTGATCAGGCCGGCGAGGGCGGCCTGCCGTTGCCGGCGGCGGACCAGCGCGTGCAGGTCGCCGAGGTAGCGGTCGCAGAGTTCGTCGTAGCGGGCCCGGAACGGTGCCTGCAGCGCGAAGGCGCGTACCTCGGGAGCCTCGGCCCGGCCGAGCAGTACGGCACGCAGGTGCAGGCGCAGCCGGGCGGTGGTGCTCTGGCTGACCGCGAACCGGAACTCGGCCCATCCGCTGTGCCGGGAGACCAGGAGCAGCGGTACGCCGGTGACCGCCAGCAGTGGCACCAGCAGGGGGTGCAGGGCGGCCAGGGCCAGCGTCAGGCCGGCGATCGCGGCGGTTCCGCCGGCGAGCTGCATGACGTTGTGGGCGAGCTGCAGGGGCCGCTCCACGGCGTGCGTCTGGACCCGCTGCAGGTGGTCGAAGAAGGCGGGGTCGTCGAAGCGTTCCAGGTCCACCGTGGAGGTGACGTCGAGGATCTGGTCGTACGCGGTGCGCTGGGCCTGCTCGCCGAGGAGCCGGTGGTGCAGCGCGAGCAGGGGGGTGCACAGGCTGGCCGCGGCACCGCAGGCGGCCAGGACGGCGAGCGGGAGGACGACGTCGCGTACGCCGGACTCGCCCTGGTCGGCGGCGAGCACCCCGTGCAGCGCGGCGCGCCCGGCCAGCACCTGCGCGACCAGCAGCCCGGCCGAGAGCAGGTGCAGCGTGGCGACCAGCGCGCAGCGCCGCCGGTCGGCGCGGTGGAGGAGCACCACGGCGGCGCGGACGGTGCGGCACAGCTGGGTCAGCGACCGGACCGGACCGGCGGGAGTACGCACGTTCGTACAATAAGGTATTTATGGGATTTTCCGGACGACGATGGAGTGCGCGATGCTGACTTTGCAGCCCGACGCCGTGCAGTGGCATCTGGTCGAGGGCGAGGTGATGGCGCTCGACGTCGTGCGCCGGGAGTACTTCTCGGTCAACGGCAGCGGCGCCCTGCTGTGGCGGCTGCTCGCCGAGGGGACCTCGGACGTGCTGCTGGCCCGGGAGCTGAGCCGGGAGTACGGCCTGGCCGAGGCGACCGCCGAGGCGGACGTGGCGGACTTCCTGGCCGTTCTGCGCGAGCGCCGCCTGCTCGCCGACACCTAATCCGTCGCGCCGAGGAGCAGGCGGACCACCTCGGGCATGCAGTCGAACGTCTTCGGCCGGACCAGCCGGATCATCGGCAGGGCCGCCAGGGCGAGCGGCACCGCCAGGTTGCCGTCCACCGGCTGCGCGGTCCGGTGGGTGGCGACCAGCCCGAGCCGCTCCCGCGGCGGGACGGCGACCGCCCGCACGCGCTCGCCCCACTCCAGCACCACGGTCCGGACCACCGGCGCCTGCAGCACGCGGGGGGCCGGCAGGGTGAACCGGAACCGCCCGTCCGCGCGGACCTGGCGGCTGCGGTCGGTCAGCGCGAGGCGGGCGGCGGCGTCCGGGCGCAGGTCCAGGCAGCGTGGCCCGGCGTGGGCCAGGCCGTCGCGGACGTTGAGGTGGTCGTCGGTGAAGATGCCGAGTCCCTCCCGCAGGGCGAGCCAGGCCATCGTCGAGGTCTTGCCGCCGCCGCTGGGCGCCAGCACCGCCACCACCCCGTCGTCGGCGAGGACCGCGCCGGCGTGCAGCGTGTCGCCGCCCCGGCGCAGCGTGGCCGCGCAGGCGGCGAGCGCCAGCAGGGGGTGGATCATCCCGTCCGGGTCGGCGTACGCGGTGGGGCCGGTCCAGGTCACGCCGTCGCCGGCCGCCTGGACGTCGACCACCCAGTCGTCGCCGGAGAAGATCTCCTGCCAGCCGGGCTGCCGGGGCCGGACGGTGCCCACGCTGACCGCGAGCGCGGGCCAGCTTTCGGCGGCGTCGTTGAGGTAGCGGTGCCCGAACACCTGCGGGTCGAGCCGGTAGCCGTAGGCGCCGACGGGACGGGTGGCGATGTCGGTCATGGCTCTCCCACAGCTGATGGTTATTGGGGTATATCGTCCTTTTTGTCGGTAGCATACGTGGAAACCAGCCTCACCTGACTAAGGGGAAACACATGACACCGGTGTACGCGCCTCCGGCGCTCGCCCCGCTCGGCTCGCTGCGCAGCCTGACCCGAGGGTCCGGTCCCGAGGGCACCCCGATCATGATGTTGACGCCACCGTTCGCTCCGCGCCAGCGCCGTCCGTACCAGCCCCCGGCGATCGCGCCGCTCGGTTCGCTGACTTCGCTGACCAGGGGCGCCGGCCCGGACGGCGAGCTCGTCGTCGCGGCCACGGGGGGCGGGATCCCCGGCGGATTCGGCGCGGCCGACGTCGCTCCGGCCCTCTGACGAGAACGGGAGCAGGGTCGTGAGTGCACCGGCGACCGCCGCGAAGGTGGCGGCCGACAGCCGCCGGATCGACGAGGTGACCGCCGAGAGCGTCCGCGCACTGGACGCCGCCGGCATCCCCCAGCTGCTGCTGAAGGGACCCACCACGGCCCGCTGGCTGTACCGGCCCGGTGAACTGCGGCCGTACAGCGACACCGATCTGCTCGTCCCGGCGGCGCTGCACGAGCGGGCGCAGGCGGTCCTGGAGGACCGCGGCTTCGTCGACCGGTGGTCCGACTGCCACCCCGGCGTGACCGCCCCGCACGCGGTGACGCTCTACCGTCGGCGGGACGGCGGCACCGACACCGTCGACCTGCATCACACGCTCGGCCTGGTCACCGACCCGGACGCGCCGGTGTGGGACGTCCTGTCGCGGAATGCCGTCGACACCGTCGTCGGCGGCCAGCGGGTGCGGATGCCCGACGAGGCCGGCCGGTGCCTCGTCGTCGCGCTGCAGGGCGCCCAGGACGGACTGGCCGGCGCGAAGGCCCAGGAGGACCTGCGCCGGGCGCGGCGCACGGCCTGCCCGGCGGCCTGGGACGAGGCACTCGCCAGGGCCGGGAAACTCGGCGTCGAGCATCCGGTCCGGCTCGGTTGCCAGTTGGTCGGCGCCCCGCTGCCCGGCACAGCGCCGGACGGGAGCTGGGGCGAGACGCCGCTGGAACTCCGGCTGCGGCTGATCGGAGCGGCTCCCGGTGCGGGCAGCCTGGCCGCCCTGCGGCTGCACCGCGGCACGGCGCTGCTGGGCTACGTCGCCCGCCGGCTGCTGCCACCGCGGCGTTACATGACCGAGGTCTACGGCGCGCGGACCACTCCGGCGCTGTGCGGCGCCTACCTGCTCCGCCTGGTGACGCTCGCGTTGCGGACCCCGTACGCCGTGCGTGACCTGCGCCGGGTGGCCACCCCGCCGGAGGCCATGCGGGCGTCCGGGTCCCCCCGCTAGCGGGCGCGGGCGACCGCGTACCCGGGGTTGGTGGGACCGGGTCGTTCGGCCGCGAACTCGACCAGCTCGAACCCGCCCGCGGTCAGTTCGGCGGCCACCTCGGCCTCGGTGAACCGGTGCACGTAGGTGGGCGCCAGATCGTCGCCGACCTCGACGGCCGGCGCCCGGCGCAGCCGGCGCACGGGCCGGGCCACGGCGGCCACCAGCCCGGCCCGGCGCCCGTCGTCGGCGCGGGTGTAGAACGACGTCAGCAGCGGGGCGCCCGGCAGCAACCGCCGGCGCAGGCCGCCGAGCATCGAGACCCGCCGCTCCCGGCCGGTGATCAGCATGTACGCGCCCCAGCCGACGATCGCCCCGGCGTACGGGCCGCCGTCCGCGGGGGCCCGGTCGCGGCCGAGGTGGTGCAGTTCGGCGCCGGGGCAGTCGTGCCGGGCGAGCAGGTCGCGGCCGTAGCGCACGAGGGCCGGGTGGCACTCGTAGCCGACCGCCCGGTAGCCGAGGCGCGCCAGGGCGAGCGCCTCACGTCCGCCACCGGCGCCGAGCACGACCAGCGCGCCGCCGGTGGGGAAGTACTCGGCGACGGCCCGGCGTTCCCAGTCGAACAGGCCGCCCAGGTTGTGCGCGTCGGTCCGGTAGTTCGACCGGTGAACGTACTCGGCCTCGTCGAAAGCATGCAGGTCGTGGCGGTCGAGCAGGCCGAGCCACAGTCCGGTCTGGAGGATGTCACCGGCTCGCAGGCCGGTGCGGTAGAGCCGGGACCACCGCCGGTACGCCCGCGCCTTGAGGCTCATCCTGCGTCGCCAAAACCGCGCATATAGGACGTCATTGGTACATACTACGTTCGGGATCGAGCGGCGGGAGTGCGCGTTGGCCTTCGGAGCGGACTATTTCCGGGACGTCCGGCGGTTCGGTGTCGGGATCGGCATCAACCCCTCGGACTTCCACCCCGGTTACCTCGCCGACCCGGTGGACTTCCTCGAGATCACCGCGCCCAGCGTCCGGCACCGTGGGTCAGTGCCGTACCGGCTACAGCTGGCGTCCGGCACCGGCGGCGGGTTCGAGCGGCGCGGCATCCGCGAACTGGCCGGGTCCGCCCCCATCCTGGTGCACAGCACCAACATCAATCCGGTGTACGCGGACGCGCCGGCCGAGGCCGATCTTCGTCCGCTGCGCGAGCTGCTGGTGCTGGCGGACGCGCCGTGGGTGACCGAGGATCTCGGCGTCTGGCTGATGAGCGAGCGGCACGTCTACCCGCACTTCATGCCGCTGCCCCTGACCCGGGACACGCTGGCCGTGGCGACCGAGAACATCCGGTTCGTGCAGGACGTGCTCGGCGTGCCGTTCAACGCCGAGTTCCCGCCGATGACCTACGTCGTCGGCGACATGAACGCCTTCGAGTTCTTCGCCCGGCTCTGCGATGCCACGGGTTGCGGCATGTGCGTCGACGTCGGCCACGTCCTCAGCTACCAGCTGGCGCGGGGTGCGTCGGCGTCGGCCGACTTCCACCGCATCCCCTGGGACAACGTCACCGAGATCCATTTCGCCGGCGGTGCCATCGACCTCGTCCGGGAGGGTTTCGAGTATCACGACGAGCACGGCGATCTGGAGGTCGTGTCGATCTGCCTCGACCTGATCGACGAGATCGTCGGGACCGCGCCGAACCTGCGGGCGATCGCGCTGGAGGTGTTCGGTGCCCGGCTTCCGGGACGGGCGCTGGACCGGCTGCGCGCGGCGCGGGAACGGCCGGCGGTCGCGTCCTGGCTCGCCGGGACGGCCGCGGACGCGGCGGTGCCGGATCCGTCCGGGGGCCGGGAGCGGGTCCGCGCGTTGTCGGTGGCGATGTTCGACCTCCTGCACACCGACCAGCCGGTCTCCGGCAGCCGGATCGGCGGCGTGGCCGAGGTCTTCGCGGTCGGCGAGCAGCGGCGCTGGGACCGTGACCGGCAGGCCCGGCTGAAGGCGCTGGGCCGGAGCCTGGTGGCCTTCTACCCGGTCACCGCCGGCTGGATCCAGCGCCTCCGGGAATGGACCACCGAGCAGATGTACGGCCGGCTGATCGCCGCGGTCGACGGCACCGCCCCGCCGGGTGCCGAGACGGTGGCGGACGGACTGCGCCGGCTGGTCCCGGACGGCGGCGACACCCGGCTGCTGTACGAGCTGCTCGACGGCGAGACCTGGATGAACCAGTGCGCCAGCGGCCTCGCGGTGCCGCACAAGCGCCGCATCGGCATCGACCTCGACGCGGCCGCCGCGGCGCTGGCCGATCCCGCCGCCCGGCTCGAGTCGTTCGCCGCCCCGGACGAACTGATCTACCTGGGCGCCGGCGGGTTCGTCCGGCGCGGACCGACGGCCGTCCCGCCGGTCCAGGCCGCCGAACCGGCCGCGTGCGGTACGGCCCGCTGCTGCACCGGCGACTGAACGCGCCGCCGTGGCAGTCTGGGTCGCATGGATCAACCTGTGAACCTGAGCGCGGCGCTGGCCTCCTTCGACGAGGTCTACAGCCCGCGCATCGTGACCCGGGTCAACGACTACGACGTACGGATCGCGCACACCCGCGGCGACCACCTCTGGCACGTGCACGAGGACACCGACGAGTTCTTCCTCGCCCTGGACGGCGAGTTCTCCGTGGCGCTGCGCGACGCGGACGGCGCCGAGCGCACCGTCACGCTGCACGCCGGTGACGTGTTCGTGGTGCCGAAGGGCACCGAGCACAAGCCGTCGTCGACCGGCGGCGCGATCCTGATGTTCGAACCGACCGGCACGTCGACGACCGGGGACCGGCACGAGGGTGAGGTGCCCGCGCACGTGGACAGCACCACCGGTCATCAGCTCACCTGACCGAAACCGGCCCTCGATCCGTGAACCGGGCGGAGCCGTGGCACGTCTTTGCGGCATGCGGAGCAAACCGCAGTGACGTGACCGGAGGAGAGCGATCGTGGCCTATTCCCCCACCACGGAACGCCGCCCCGGCTGGTTGCGCGCCCTCTGGGAGCGGATTCTGCGCAGCGTGCGGCGGACGCGGGAGGCGCCGGAGCAGCCGTCGGCGCCGGACCCGGGCCTTCCCACCGGAAGTGCCGCCGTTCCCTCGGCCGCCCGGTCCGCCGTTCCCTCGGCTGCCCGGTCCCCGGAACTGCGCAATCCGTTCCAGGTGGACCGCGAGCCCGTGGCCGGGGCCGCCGTGGGCGGGTACGCCAGGGCACGCGGGCAGGCCGATCGCACGGCGTTCATGGCTCCCGCCTCGACCGGGCACCCGACCCTGGGCGGAACCGCGGACCCGGCCCTCGGCATCGACGTCGGCAGAAAGGCCCCGTCCACGGCCGAGGGGACCGTGCACGTCCGCGGTAACGGAAGGGTGTACAGCGAGGCGCAGTGGACCGGCCAGCGTAACGACGAGCAGATCACGACGGAGGTCCGCCGAAGCGCGATCGACCTCCAGTACGTCTCCCGGGACGGCTCCATCCTGGGACCGGAAGCGCTACGCGGTCTCGATCGAGAAGCCAGGAACGGCCTGACCCCGATCGACCTGAACCGGGTGCCCGTCGGGTTCGCAGCCCCGGACGGGAGAGTGTTCACCGCGGCGGAGACGCGCGGCGCCGATCTGGCGAGGAGCGGTCTGACGCCGGTCGACCTGAGCCGGACGAGCGTCGGGTACGCCGCTGCGGACGGGAGGATCTTCGGCGACGAAGCGGCGGACCGCACCCGGGTGCGCCTGGACCGCGACCAGAAGTACATCTCGGACGACGGGAGCATCTACCGCGGCGCGGAGGTCCGCCGAGTATCCTCCGACAGCGGCGGCGTGCGACCGCTCGACCACCCGATCAGCAGTGGCTTCGTGTCCTCGAACGCGCGCCTCTACACCCCGGAACAGGCCGCGGAACTGCGTGCTCGAGGGCAGGGCGACAATCTGCGAGAAGTGGACATGAACCGGATCGACCAAGGTTACGTCGCGCCGACCGGGCAGGTAATCGATCGGGGCGAACTGCCGGGTATGTCTCCCGCGGACCGTGCACAGTTGTCCCCGGTCGATCGGGGCCGGTTGAATGTCGGCTACGTTTCCCCGGGCGGGGTCATTTCGCCCACCAGACAGGCCGATTCGACGGCTATGGATATGAGCATGGTGCGGGTCGGCTACCTGTCTCCGCAGGGGCTCGTATACCCGTCGATGCCTCAGGAAAAGGGAATCGCCGCGCAGGTGACGCCGATCGATATGAACCGTTATGTGACCCCCGGATCGCAGCAGAACGTCGCGAAGGCAGCGAACGCGGCGGTCAGCCCGACCCCCGCGTGGGCGGGCCGGCAGCAGCCCGCCGTGGCGGCGAGTCGGGGGCCGGTGGCCGCGCCCGCCCGTCCGGCCAGCCCCGGTAGATGACGGTCCGGCGCTGTGGTCCGGGGTACGGCGCGTTCAGCGGTCGAACTCGCCGGCCGCGACACCGCCGAGGAAGGCCCGCCATTGCGCGGTGGTGAAGACCAGGATCTGCCCCTCCGGGTCCTTGGAGTCCCGGACGGCAACCACGTCGAGCAGGTTGTCCGCCACTTCGACGCAGTTGCCGGAGGACCCGGATCGGGTGCTCGTGCGCCACTGTGCGCGAGACAGGTCCATGCCGCACCCCTTTCGCTAGGTCGCCAGATCGGCCGAGATCCTGTTGAGCGTGTCCCGCGTTTCCTGCGGACCGAACGACAGCGCCTGCAGTTGCTCGTAAGCGGCAGAGTACGCCGATACCTCTGCCGGACGCTCCAGATATAGGGCGCCGGTCAACGTATCCACGTACACCATCTGATCCTCGGCGGCGTCCGGATACGGTTCCGGCAGCGGCGGAAAGTTGAGAATCACGAAGCTGCCGTCGAAACCGACCCCCGCGGCGTACGGCAGCAGCAGGATCTGGATGTTGGTCCGATGTGATTGGTCAATTAATCGGTCGATCTGAGCCTTCATCACGCCCGGCCCGCCGACCAGCCGCCGCGCCGCGCCCTCGTCGACCACCACCCGCAGCAGCGGCGGCTCGTCCGCGGTGAGCACGGCCTGGCGTTCCATCCGCAACGCGACCTGACGCTCCACCTCGTCGTCCCGCATCGGCACCGGCGCGCCCCGGAACGCCGCCCGCGCGTAGTCCTCGGTCTGCAGCAGACCCGGCACCATCTGGCACTCATAGGTCCGGATCGCCGAGGCCTCCGACTCCATGCCCACATAGGTGGTGAACCAGTCGGGGAGCACATCGGAGTACCGCTGCCACCAACCGCGCTGCTTCGCCTGCCGGGCGACCGCGATGACCGCCTCCGCCTGGTCGCCCGTCACTCCATAGAGGGACAGGAGTGCCCGTACGTCGTTGGGGTGTGGTCGTACCTCGGCGCTCTCGATCCGGGACAACCAGCTGGCGTCGTGGTCCACCCGCCGGGCCGCCTCGGCGGCCGGCAGGCCCGCGGAATCCCGCAGCCTGCGCAGCGTCAGGGCCAGTCGGCGCCGTCGGATCGTGGGACTCTGCCGGGAGGTCACGGCCCATCCTCCCGCGTGCACCGAGCGGTGAACAACAGCACGCGAGCGGGCAAGATCGATTCCGCATCATGAATTTCGCATCTTGCGAGTTTCATCGATGTCATGCGACGGTGGACTTACCGATCGTGCAGGTCCGGTCACGTCACCGAGGCGAGCGAGGCGACATGCAACTCCGGCGGAACGCGCCGCAGGCGGGACCCACCGGACCGGACGACCACCTGGCCGGGCGCCCCAGCTGGGACTGCCGGTCGTGCGGGCGCCCGTGGCCGTGCCACCCGGTCCGGGAACGCATGACGTCGGAGATGGACCGGGTGTCCCTGGCCATCTACATGTGGACCAACCTCGAGGAGGCCATCCACGACATCCCTCGCGGCCCGGTCTCCGACCTGTTCGACAGATTCATCCGATGGACCCATTGAGGTACGGGGTGCCGGCCGGTCCGCGGCAACGGACCGGCCTGCTCCGCCCGCCGTGTGGAGGCAGGGTGCGCTCTGCGCCGTAGGGCGACACGGGTCGGTCACCCGTGCCCGGGCGTGTGGAGGTGAGGTGCGCTCCGTGCCGTAAAGCGACACGCGTCGTCACGCTGCCCCAGCGTGTGGAGGTAGGGCAAGCGCCCGCACTCGGGAACGAAGGTGTGGCGCAGCCGAGGTGACCGGCAAGCGCCGGGGGGTGTCAGAAGCAGGTGGCGCAGACGCCGACCGGGCCGCCGGGCCGCACGGGCGGGTACACGCTGCCGGTGTATCCGCCGGCGACGACGTCCTTGGCCACCAGCGGTGCGTCCGGATTGAGCGCTTGCGTCCGGACGGTCGGGAAGTTGGAGCCGTTCTTGGTGATGGTCACCAGCGAGCAGACGGTGCGGACATTGTCGCCGGTCAGTACACAGACGCCGTACTCGCCGACCGACGCTCTCGGCAGGACGGCGGCGCCGAAGCCGCGCGTCGCGCCGGGCTCCGCGGACCGGAACAGCCGGATGTTGTATCCCGCGGCGGTGCCGGTCGTCTTGTCGGCCGAGTACGAGGCGATGCGGAATCCGCCCTGGCTGACCACGGGCGCGCACTGGGTGGCGCCGCCGAAGACGACGAACCAGGCACCGTCTTCGTCCAGTTCGGTCTCGGACAGGCTGGCGGTGGCGCACGGTGCCATGGCCCAGGGCTCCGGGTCCGCCTGCCGGGCGGTGGCGGGTGCGGCCCCGGCGAACAGGGTGGCCAGCGCCGCAACGAGCGTGACTAGACGGCTTTTCATCAGGGCTCCTGGGTGTTCCGGGTGGTCGACGGGGTGACATTCGGTAGCGGCACCGCACGGGCGGCGCCGAGGATCATGGCGAGCTGGAAGCGGTTGTCGACGCCGAGGCGGTCCATCAAGCCGCGCAGGGTGTAGACCACGGTGCGCCGACTCAGTCCGAGTTCGGTGGCCGCGGCCGCTTCACTGTGACCGGCGATGAGCAGGGACACGATGGCTCGTTCCCGGGCGCTGAGCATGACAGTCGGCACCTCGTGCTGGTGGGGGTCGCAGGCGGTACCCCAGAGCGTGTAGAAGAGTCCGGCCAGGTGGGCCACGGCATCCGGATCGGAGATCAGGAGCGCTCCGGCCTCGAAGTTCGCCGGATCAGCCGGGAACAGGGCCGCGCGCCGGTCGAAGACCATCAGTTTCAACGGCAACGACGCGGCTTCCCGGTACTCGCCCCCGGCGGGGAGCCGCTCCCCGTGGCTGCCGTCGCGGGGCGTCAGTCCGAGCAGGCGCACCCGGATGCCCCGCGACACCAGGGACCGGTCCAGCGGGGCGGCCGCCGCCGCCGCGTCCGCGCTGATCACGTCCTCGGTGTTGATGGCCAGGTGTTCGCCGCGTTCCGCGGCGACCAGCTCGGCGATCCGGGCCCGCGCGGCCGCCCGGGTCGGCAGCCGGCACACGGCGGTCGCGGGAATCCGTTCCAGGTGCAGGCTGGACACGGCGGCCACGTGCCGGCGGAGCTGCTCGCTCCACACCTGCGGCGCGCGCCGTTGCCGCAGCCCCGACACCACCTGGTCGGCGTCGACGGCGTGCCAGTATCGCGCACGTCCCTCGGCGCGGATTCGTACCGCACCGGCGGCCACCAACTCGTCCAGCGCCCGGCTGATCGGTGCGACCTCCACGCCGAGGTCCCGGGCCAGAAGCCGGGATGTGCTCGGCCCGAGCAGGGCCAGCGTGCGGTACGCCAGATCCGCGTGCGCCGACAGCCCCCATCCACCCAGCGACGGTACGACCACCGGGCCGGATCGCGGCCGGGTAGCCGTTTGCTGCACCACCATGTCTGCTGCCTCCCCCGTGACAACTCCGCGAAGTGAACCTTGTCCAGCCCGTCCGGCGCTAGCCCTTTCGGCGTTCCTTTGCGCACGTGCGCAACGCGGGCGGCCCGCGCGACCCCGGCGACGGTTGCGCGGGTGCGCAGCCGATCTGCGCGGGGGTCTCGACGGCGGCGGATCCGGGTGGCGCAATGACGTCGTCATCGAGCCGGATCAAGGTCCGCGGTGTCGCCTTCCCTTCGATCACCGGACGGTCCTGGTGCCGTCCGCGGGGAAACATGAGTAAGGAGAACGGATTCCGGATGAGACGCCTTGGTTCAGCACGTTCCATCGTGGCGGCGGTCGGCGCCGTCCTGGTGGCCATTGGGGGCATCGCCGCTCCGGCGAGCGCGGCGGTGCGGCCGCCGGCCGCGGTGCAGTCGGACCCCACCTCGATCGACGACAAGTACGAGGCCGCGGCGGTGCTCGGGTGGGTGCCGCGCGAGGAAGTCACGCTGTCGGACCGGAACTTCGTCACCGTGCTGTGGGAGAAGGCCTCCGAGCGGCACAACCCGGAGGTGAAGGAGGCGGCGCGGCGGGCGTTCAGCGATGCGACCGACGCCGAGGCGGCGTCGGCCCGCTTCATCACGGTGGGCATCTTCGAGGCGAACGACCGTGACGTCGCCCGGAAGGCGCTTCTCGCGGAGTTGAGCACGATCCGGCTACGCGCCGCCCAGGAGATCAACTGGGTGCCGGCCACCAACACTGAGCGCAACACGTTGCTGGATCAGACGCTGCAGAACTTCCTGCTGGACCTGTGGCGCCGGGCGGCGAACTGGCCGCAGGTCAAGGCCGCGGCGGAACCGTTGACCCGGGCCGAGGCGACCGACGACCAGCGTTTGGAGTTCCTGAAGACCGACCTGTTCGCGAAGGCGGAGGCGGATCGGCAGAACGAGATCGCCGAGGGCAACGCCGAGGAGGTGGCGGCTCAGCGTGCCGCTGCTCTGCGTTCGGCCAAGCAGAAGGCGGTCGCGGCCGCGTTGCGCCGCTCGGCGACGCCGTACGAGCTGGATGACCTGGATGACCGCGAGCTGATCTACACGTTCGCGACGGACAGCCCGGGCACACGGGTCAAGGCTGCTGCGACGGTGGCGTACGCCGACCCGTCCCCGGACGCCTGGCTGGCATTCATCTACACCGGTGTGCACCTGGCCAACAAGGTCGACCTGGACGAGCGGGATCTGGCCGATGCGCGCGCCAACGAGGTGCGGGTGCGCGACATCATGTACGCGGCCGAGGAGGACGGGTTCCTGCCCAACGTGGTGGCGGCGGCCAAGACGGCACTGGAAGGGGTGGCGCTGGCGCGCAGCCAGTTCCTGCTCGGCGGCCACGACACCGCCCGCGCCGCGGACATCATCAAACCGGCGGCCCATCGCACGGTGATGCTGCAGGCGGTCGGCTACAAGGCGTGCGTTGCCGAACCGCAGTGGTGGTTCGCCATTCAGAATTACGACGAACGGAACGCACGGCTGGATCCCTGCAACCAGAACCTGGCCACCCAGCTCTGGAGCCTGTTGCCCAATGGCGACGGACGATACCGGCTCCAAGGCAATCTGCTGGAAAACTGCCTCTACCCGGCCGTCGGGAAGGAGCAGCAGGACGGTGCCCCGATCGTCGGCCTAGGCTGCGGAGAGCGCGATACGGACCTTACCGTCTGGGAGTTGATGGACGCCGGGAACGGCACGGTGGAGATCCGCAACGTGAGCACGAACAAGGTGATGACCGTCGCGGCCGGGTCGAAGACCGGTTACCGGAACCTCGTGCAGGACCCGAACGGGCATCTGGCCACCCAGAAGTGGCGCCTGATCGATCCGACGCATCAGGCGACCGCGTCGAAGCCGCCGACAGGCTCTTTCCGGATCAAGAACGTCAAGGCTGGTCGATGCTTGCGGCCGGCCGGAGCCCTCGATACACCCGGCGAGGGCGGTCTCGCGCCCTACGCAAAGGTTGAGGTGCGCGACTGCGGGGACGGTCCCGAGCAGATCTGGGACGTCCTATCCGTCTCCGGCACTCGTTTCGAGCTGCGTAACCGGGCAACGCAATGGTGTCTCCTGGAGAATTCGTTCGCGCTGGAGACTGTTGGCCGGGAGGGGGCCGCGCAGAGTTACTGCGGCTACAGCGATTCGCAGTGGGCGGTCATGCATCGCGACGGCGGAGTCGCCCACCTCCGTTCCGCCGACAATGGCCTCTACCTGGCCACTCCGGTCGCCGAGACGGCGAACGGCACCGTCGTGACGCAGGCCGAGTACTCGACGTCCTCGAGCCAGAAGTGGCGCTTCGAGCCCGTCGCGGAAGGGTCGGTTGCGCCGGCCAAACTCTGGACGCCCCCATCCAGCGCTCCGCAATTCGCCGGAACTCAAATCCTGTATCAACCGGAATGCGCCCGGTCGATCGTCGGGTCTGGAGACGAGTGGCCAGTCCTCTGGCGCACGGATTGGGACAACGCCACCAGGGGCCTCATCCGTGACGACGACAGGTCGTGGCCCTACGGGGACTGGGCCAAGTTCGACGTCTGTGCGGTCGGAGCGGTGAGTAACAACAGCATCAAGATCACTATGAAGAACGCCGATACAAACGCCTTCGTGCGCGAGGCGACCACCACCGATCCCGACCGCATGCTGGTCGCGGACCAGACCAACGCGGAAAAGGCAGAACACTTCGTCCTGCAAGACCGGCTCGGGCCACAAAGGGGCTGTTCGGTCCTCCAATCGCTGTCCTCGAAGAAGTATGCGGCCAGAGATCTGTCGGCGACCGGGAGTTCGGCGAACGCCGTGCGCTTCTTCAAGGACGGCCCCACCGATGCTGGTACCTGCCTGGGCTTCTGGATCCCGTAGTTCGTCGACGGGCGGCGCGCACTAACCTGTGCGCCGCCCCCGATTGTGCAAATTTCTGATCGGCACCGATCGCCCTGTGACTCCGTCGTCGCAGGTGCCGGGCCGTCATTCGACCGTGGGCCCGGGAGGCATTCGGATGCGAAAGGTCAATCGCCGGAGATGGCTGGCAACGGCAATTCTGGCAACCGTGATGGTTCTCGGGACCGCGCCGTTCGCGGCGGTCGCTGCGGTCAGTGAGGCCGACCGCGAGCGGGTCCGCTGGCGTGCCCTGTCCGACGGCCGCTGGGAGGTCCGGACCGCGGCGGTGGTGGCGCTCAACAGCACCGCGGACAACGCCGTACCGGCGTTCCTGCGGACCGGTCTCTCCGCGGCCATCAGCCGGGCCAACGCCTTTGAGCGCGCCAACGTCGCCGAGATCCGGTACTGGCTGCGGATCTCCCCGGTGGACTCGGCCGTCCACATCGGCTGCGAGCGGGCGCTGGCCGCCACCCACGACGAGAAGCAGGACTTCATCGACACCGGGTTGGCCGTCGCTCAGGAGCTGGACGCCTCCGGGCAGTACGAGCACGACCGGGAGGTCGCCGCCCAGGCGCAGGAGGACCGGAACTTCGTGGCATCGCTGGCCGAGACCGATCCCGGTCCGCAGGTGCGGGCAGCGGCGGCCACCGCGATTTCTCGGGGTACGGACGCCGACATCGCCGACTTCTTCGACTACTACTGGACCGCCGGCGCGCGCCTGGACGACGAGGCGTACCGGCTCGCCATCAGTGACCTGGACCTGCGGGGCACCGCGGCGCTCGCCCGGTTGCGGGAGGCGGCGCTGGCGGCCGAGGCGGCCGAGGCGGGGGCCAGCGGCGAGGCGGCGGAGAAGCTGCGCGCCGAGACGCTCGCGGCGTGGCAGGCGGTCGCCACGGCAGCCGGCGGCACCAGCGAGAACTGGGCGGCCGAGCGGGACCGCGCCGCCGCGCAGGCGGCGAGGTGGCACGACGTGGCCGAGCACGCGCAAGGCGCCACCACCGAACAGGACTGGGCCGGCGTGCTCGCCCGGGCCGGCACGAACGCGAGTGCCTGGGAGGACGCGGTCCGCTGGGCGCAGGAACAGGCCGCCCGGTGGGCGCAGCTGGCCGACGAGGCTCGGGCCGAGGCGGTTGTCCGATGAGGACCGTGCCCGGGCGGTTCCTGCGCGTCGCGCTCGTTCTCCTGCTGAGCGTCACCCTCGCCGGAGTGGCCGCTCCGGCGCAGGCGGAACCGCAGTCCGCGGTCGCGGCCAGCGCCGTCGACTGGACCGACGACGAGGCGCAGTGGTACCGCGACAGCGTCGCCGACATCGCCGACTACGCCGCCGAGCCCGAGGTGCGGGAGGCGGCCGCGGCGGCACTGGCGGCCGGTACCACGACGGCCGTCGCAGACTTCGTCAGCACGGGCTGGGCCCGGGCCCGCGCCGCCGCGACCGCCCGCAAGAGCCGGGACCGCGCCCAGGTCACGACCTGGTCCACCGCCGGCGGGACGAACGTGCGGGCCGCGGCGAAGCGGGCGTTGCAGGCCGGTGACTACGCCATCGCCGAGTTCGTGGCGTACGGCCACGAGATCGCCGAGCGGCTGGACCGTCCGGTCGACGACTCACCCGCCGAGCAGGAGCGGATCTACCGGCGGGTCGAGCAGATGGTCATGCTCGGCGGCCCGACCGTGGTCGCCGAGGGCAGCACGGCGCTCGCGTCCGCCGACCCGGTGGTGATCGCCGACTTCTACACCGCCGGCTACCCGGCGGCGGCCCGCAAGGACTGGGACAACCGGGAGAAGGTCCGCCGGGCGGTCGAACAGCGGAACGAGAGCCTGGACGCGCTGACCGCCGACGCGTCCGCCGCGGCGACCGCGGCCACCGCCCGGAGGGAGATCATCCGGGCCAACATCGACGGCGTGCGGTACCTCGAGGAGGCGCTGCTCGCCATGCGGCAGGCGGCCGGTGCCGCCAACGAGGCCGATCAGATCTTCGAGCAGGACCGCGCACAGCGTCCGTCCGGGCAGCGCGGGCGCACCGCCCTGCTGGAGGCGCGCAAGTCCGTCGCGGTCACCCAGGCCGGCCGGGCCAGCCAGGCCGCGTTGCAGATGAACGCCGTCATCGCCCGGGTGCAGGTGGCCGTGGACGACCTGGAGAGTTCCGGGCAGTCCCACGGCCAGGACTGGGCGCAGGTCACCATGGCGGTGGGCCTGTCCGCCCAGGCCGCGGCGCACGCGGCCGGGACGGCGGGCGCCGCGGCGACCGCCACGCTGGCGGACAGCCTGGCGCTGGACGCGGACCAGAACGCGACCCTGCACGCCGAGAACGCGGCCCGGTGGCTCGCCGAGACGCGGTACCAGGAGCAGAAGGCCAAGGACCTCGCCGCGGTCGCCAAGGCACAGCAGAAGATCGCCGAAGACGCCGCCCGGCGCGCCGCGGAGCAGCGCGGAATCGCCGAGGCTGCCGCGGACGACGCGCGCCGGCACGCGAACAACGCCCGGACGCTGCGCGCCGACGCCCAACGGGCAGCCGCCAACGCGGTAGCCCGGGCCCAGGCCGCCGGGGCCGCGCAACTCGCGGCGAGTGACGCCGTCCGGCGGGAATCGGCGGCGATCGACCGCGCCAACCGGTCCGCCGCGGAGTTCCGGGCGGCCACGTCGGTCTGCTACCGGGCCGAGGACGAATACAACGCGATCACCCAGGCCCTGCAGCGGGCCCGGGACGAGGCGATCGCCGCGGGGAAGGACGCGGACGAGGCGACCCGGGACTTGCAGGTGCAGGCGGATCGCGCTCGTGGGGCGTACCAGGCCGCCCAGGGCTGGGCGAACCGGGCGCGGGCCGCCGCGGACGCGGCCCGGGGCGAGGCGCAGCGGGCCAGCGTGGCCGCGCAGCAGGCCCGCGGCGCGGCCCAGGCGGCGCAGCAGGAAGCGCTGACCGCCCGACGTGCGTCGGACACCGCCGGGCAGGCGGCCGTGGACGCCGTCCACGCCGCGGAGGCCGCCCGGATCGGTGCGGTGCAGACCGAGGCCGAGGCCAGCGCCGCCGTGCAGGAGGCCGGCCACGCCGTCGTCCAGGCCGACATCGCCGGTGACGCGGCCGGCAGCGCCGCGGCGCTGGCCGACCTCACGGTCGACCGGGCCGGCACCGCCAGCTACATCGCGTCGCGGTTCGCCGCCGTCAACGCGGACGCCCGCAGCGCGATGGCGGTCGCCAGCGAGGCCATCCTGGTCAGCGAGCAGGCGGCGGCGGCCGCGGCGAGGCGGGCCGCGGAGGCGAAGGTGGCCGCGGACCACGCCACCGAGCAGGCCGTCGCCGCGGTCGGCACGATCAAGCCGGCGTACGAGGCGGCGGCCGGCGCGATTCAGGCCGCGAACACCGCCATCGACGCCGCGAACAAGGCGTACGCGGCCGCCGCGAGAGCCACCGACGACGCCGACGGTGCCAGCAACGCCGCCGCCGACGCCACCCAGTGGGAGATGGCGGCCTGGCGGGACGCCAGCATCGCCGACCACTCCGCCAAGAACGCCACCAACGCGGCGGCCGCCGCGGGCCGGGCCTCGGCCAGCGTCGACCGCGCCTACGCATGGGCCAAGAACGCCACCGCCGGCATCCACACCCAGGCCACCAAGCTCGCCGAGGCCCTCACCGGGTTGACCGACGAGCGGGCCCGGCAGGAGGCGATCGCCCGCGAACAGCAGGAGTTCGAGGACAAGGTCGAAGCAGGCCTGTTGTCCTTCGCCAGTTGCGCGACGGCCAGCAGGGCGTGCGCGAAGTTCGTGGAACTGATCCGGCCCAGCCTGCGTACGGCCCTGGACGCCACCAAGAGCCACCTCGCGCTGCTCGGGAAGTGCTACACCGGGGACAACAACGCCTGCGCCGAGGCCCAGGCCAACGGCGACCAGGTCATCGACTTCTTCGTCCAGGTCGCCGCGGGCCTCTGGCAGGGCGCCAAGAACCTGGTCCTCGGCCTCAAGGCGATCGTGGACTGCACCAGCTGGGTCGTCGTGGGCTTCCACGGCGAGTACTTCCAGAACAACTGCGGCAAGGTCGTCGACGGCCTGGAAAAGATGCCGGAGATGCTCCGGGAGCACCCGCTCGAGCTGATCCACATCACCGAATGGCGGGAGAACCCGGGCAAGGCGCTGGGACTGATCCTGTTCGACGTCGCCACGTTCGCCATGCCCGGCGTCGGGCAGATCGGCGGGGCCCTGTCGAAGACCGCCGCCGGGATCAACAACCTGTTGCGCCTGGGTATCACCAAGCTGTCCGGCGGCATCGGCCGGATCGAGCGTTTCGCGGTCCGGGTCGCCGACGTACCCGGCGAGTCCTCCGGCCGGGTCGCCCAGATCCTCAACGTCGGACTGCGGATCGAGAACGGCACCGCGAAGTTCGACGAGGCCGTCGCGCTCATCGACAACGCCGTGTACAAGGTCGACTCGACGGCGGCGCGTATCGACGGCGTGGTCGACGACCTCGAAGGGGCCGTCGTCCACCTCCAGGACGGTGTGGTCACCGTCGAGAACGGCGTCGCCCGGATCAAGGATCTGGTCCTCAGGATCGATCGCGATGTCGACCTGCCGGACACCCCGCGCGCCTGCGGGCTAGCCAGGGTTCGGGCAGCCGCCGCGGCCGCGCCGATCCCGTGCAACGGCACCCAACCCGACGGCAGCTGGAGGCACAACGAGAGGGGCGTCGACCTCACGCTCGACGCGACGGCCAACCGAGTGGCCGACGACGTGCTCAACAGGGCACTGCGGGCCGAGCCGTCGATCTCGTCGCGAATCACGGAGCTGATCGGCTCCTTCCGCGGCGCCACTCTGGAGGGCTGGCGCTTCCGGCTGAAGGGCGAGAACTCCCTCAAGCGGAAGCTGGCCACGACGCTGGACGGCAACCGGGACAGGACACCCGAGGGTGTCCTGGCGAAGGTCGGCGACAACATTCGTTACACTGCGACCTTCCCCTTCGAGCAGTATGTGAGCGCAGTCGAAGAGGCCGTGAGCCTGATGAAGAGGCAAGGATTTGAGCTCGCCGCGCCGCCGCGGAACGGTTGGGCGGGAGCGATGGGACCGTACAAGGGTCTCAACCTGACCTGGCGTGACCCGGAGACCGGTCATCTTTTCGAACTGCAGTTCCACACACCCGAAAGCTTCAAAATCAACAAGGTGGAGCACCCGTTCTACGAGATAGGCCGGCTACCCGGCGAAGGCACGTTCCTCACGAAGGCAGAGGCGAACGCCGTCTCCAAGGGCTTGTGGGCGACCGTTCCCACCCCGCCCGGAGCGAAGGAATTCGTCTTCGCGTTGGGCGCGTGACTCATGTTGAGCCTCGGCCCACGCCATTACCTCGCGATCGTGGACGCCCAGCACACCGTCAAGGAGCCGCTCACCGTCGTCCGGGTCTTCGACGAGGCCGGAGCGGACGGCACCAGGGAGCTGTCCCGCGACGACGTGCTCTGGGTCCGGACCACGTTGCTCGATCGGATCGCGACCGGCGAAGTGCCGCTCCGCGCTGTGCCGATCACCGAGAAGCAGGCCCTGCGGATCCGCGAACGATGGGAACGCCGCATCTCCTACCGGTACTCCGTCGTGGTCGACGCGGACGACCCGACGGAGGAAACCCTCGGGGTGGTCCGGGAGTGGGATGCCTCGGCCGGGAATGCGGTGCACGAGGAGAGATACGTCGGATACCAGGTGCAGCAATGGCTCCCCAGCAACAAGCGGTGGGAATCCGAGTACGGGCGGGGCGACACCACGCCGCGGCTCATACCCACCGACGCGGCGACGGTGCACCAGTACATCAGCGCGCTGAAGGGCTGGTGAGGGCGATAGCGTGCCGTACCCCTGAGTAGGGGAGCCGTGGCGGTTGGTTACCAGTAGCATCTCGAACCACCATGTCACGTAGAGATCGAAGACCATGACTCTGGGCACCGGCATCGAGACGCCCGAGGGCCTCGCCGGGGCGCTGCGGTGGCTCCGGCGCCGCGAGGCGCGGCGCCGCGGGCGCGCCGAGCTGACCTACCGGGAGATCGCCGCCAAGACCGGCTGGTCGATCGGCAGCGTCGGGGCCTACCTCACGGGTACGGCGATCCCGCCCACCGACCGCTTCGACATCCTGGTCGCCCTGCTCGGCGCGACGCCCGTGGAGGGCGGTGCGCTGGCCACCGCCCGGGACCGGGTCGCCGAGGGCCGCCGCCGGCGACCGAAGACGTCGCTGGTTCCGGCCGCCGTGTCGTACGGCCGGAACCAGCTGCCGGCCGTCCTGTCCGGATTTACCGGGCGGGTCCACGAGCTGTCCGAGCTGGACCGGCTGATGGTGCAGCGGGCCGGGGCGGGACCGGTCGTGGTGGTCTCCGGCACGCCCGGCGTGGGCAAGACGACGCTGGTCGTGCACTGGGCGCACCGGGCCGCGTCCCGTTTCCCCGACGGCCAGCTCTTCGTCAACATGCGCGGGTTCGATCCCGACGCCGGGCCGGTCCCGCCGGACGACGCGATCCGCGCCTGCCTGCGCTCGCTGGACGTGCCGCCGCACCGGTTCCCGGTCGTCCCGGACGAACTCGCCGCCTTCTACCGGGCCGAACTGGCCGGCCGCCGCATCCTCGTCGTGGTCGACAACGCGCGCGATCCCGCCCAGGTACGGCCGCTGCTGCCGGGCACCGCGTCCGCCGCCGTCGTCGTCACCAGCCGGCACCAGCTGCCCGGACTCGTGGTCTCCCACGGCGCGCACCCGCTCGACCTCGACCTGATGTCCGACGAGGAGTCCCGGGAACTGCTCAGCGGGCGGCTGGGCGCGGCGCGGGTCGACGCGGAATCCGGCGCGGTGGACGCCATCATCGAACACAGCGCACGGCTGCCGCTGGCCCTGGCCGTCGCGGCCGCCCGGGCCCGCACCGATTCCCGGTTGACCCTGACCGACCTGGCCGGGGAGCTGGCCGAAGTGGGGCAACGCCTGAACGCCCTGGCCGTCGGCGACGCGCTGAGCGACGTACCGACGGTGTTCTCCTGGTCGTACCACGCGCTCAGCGAGCCCACCGCCGAGCTGTTCCAGATGCTCGGTCTGCACCCCGGTCCGGACATCTCGGCCGCCGCGGCGGTCAGCCTCGCCGGCCGGGAACCGGCCGCGACGGTGCGCGGCTTGGACGAGCTGGTGGAAGCCCACCTGATCAGCGAGCACGCACCCCGCCGGTACGCCCAGCACGACCTGCTCCGGGCGTACGCGGTCGGCGTCGCCGGCCGGCTCGACCCGGCGGTCCGGCGGGCCGCCGTCACCCGGGTGCTCGACCACTACGTGCACACCGCGCACGCCGCGGCCCGCCTGATCCACGAACGCCTCGACCCGATCCCGGTCCCACTCGCCGACCCGGCACCCGGCGCCCGCCCGGAGCACCTCGACGAGGCGAAGGAGGCGACGGCCTGGCTGACCGACGAGCGCCGGGTGCTGCTGGCCGCGATCCAGGACGCCGCGGGCGACGGCTTCGACCGGCACGCCTGGCAACTCACCTGGGCGGTGGACCGGACGCTGGACCTCGGGGGCCACTGGCACGACCTGGCCCAGGCCTGGCGTACCGCGCTCGGCGTCGCCGGACGGCTCGGAGCGCCGGGCGCGGAGGCACTCAGCCACCGCATGCTCGCCGTGGTCGAGACCCAACTCGGCCGGCACGAGGAGGCGTACGAGCACCACCACCGGGCGCTCGCGGAGTACCACCGGTCCGGAGACCAGCTGGGCGCGGCGCACACCCACCGCAGCCTGGCCAACCAGTACTGGCGCCAGGGACAGATCCCGGAGGCGGTGCACCACGGCGAACAAGCCCTCATCGGGTACGAGAACGTGGCGCACCCGCGCGGGCAGGCCTTCGCGCTCAACGACGTCGGCTGGTACCACGTCCTGCTCGGCGACCACGCCACGGCCCTGGCCCGATGCGAGCGGGCGCTGGTGCTCTTCACCGAACTCGGCGACCGGGTGGGCCAGGCACACACCTGGGACAGCCTCGCGTACGCCTCCCACCACCTGGGCGACCACCGGCGCGCGGTGGAGTGCTATCAGCAGGCGCTCGACCTGTTCCGCGAGATCGGCGACCGGTACGAGGAGGCGGCCACGCTCGCCCGCATCGGCGACACCCACCACGCCTCCGGGAAACCGGACCGTGCCGTCGCCGCCTGGGCCTCCGCCCGGAAGAGCCTCCGGGAACTCGGCCACCCCGACGCCGACGCGCTCGACCGGAAACTGCGGGACGCGAAGAGCGGGCGGTGAGGTGTCCCGTCCTCACCGCCCGCTGTACCCCCCCGGATCAGGTCACCGGTACATCCCCGCGGAGACCCCACTGCACCGTCGAGAACAGCCGCCAGTGCCAGTTGCCGTCGCTCGGCCGCCAGACCGCGATGTCCAGCAGGCCGTCACCGTTGACGTCGCCCACCGTCGGGGTGTCACCCGCCGTACCCCACTGGATGTTCCAGAAGAGCCGGGCGTACCACGTGCCGTCGGACGGGCGCCACACCGTCACGTCGGTCATGCCGTCGCCGTTGTAGTCCCCGGCCATCGGCACGTCGCCGGCCGTACCCCACTGGACGCTCCACAGGCCGCGCACGTGCCAGTTACCGTCGGACGGCCGGAACACCGCCACGTCGGCCATCCCGTCGCCGCTGTAGTCACCGGGCACCGGAATGTCCCCGGCCGCCCCCCACTGCACGGTCCACATGTTGCGCACGTACCAGTTGCCCTCGGACGGCCGGTACACCGCGTAGTCCGTCGTACCGTTGCGGTCGTAGTCACCGGCCACCGGAATGTCCCCGGCCACACCCCACTGCACGGTGGCGATGCCGTTGACGTACCAGGTGCCGTCCGACGGGCGCCACACCGCGTAGTCGGTGACGCCGTCGCCGTTGTAGTCGCCGGGCACCGGCTTGTCCCCGGACAGGCCCCACTGCACGGTGGCGATGTTGCGGACGTACCAGGTGCCGTCCGACGGGCGCCACACCGCGGTGTCGGAGACGCCGTCACCGTTGAAGTCGCCCTTGCTGTCGAAGGTGGAGTAGAGCAGCCGGTTCGGCGAGCCCGCCCCGCCGGAGGTGACCAGGTTCGGCGTGGTCCGGTTGACGATGAACGCACTGACCTGGGCCGGCGTCGCCGCCCGGTGCCGCTGCAGGTAGAGCGCGGCCATCCCGGCCACGTGCGGCGAGGCCATCGACGTACCCGTCCCCGTGGCCAGCGCGGTGTCGCTGCCCACGCCGGCCGAGACGATGTCGGTGCCGGGCGCGAACAGGTCGAGGCACGACCCGAAGTTCGAGGTGCTCCACCGCGCGTCGGTGGAACTCGTGTTGCCGACCGTGAGGACACCCGCCACCCGGGCCGGCGAGTTCAAGCACGCGTCGCGGCTCTCGTTGCCGGCCGCGACGGCGACGGACACGCCCGCGTTGAGGGTGCCCTGCACCGCCCTGTCCATCGCGTCCGTGGCGTCGCCGCCGAGACTCAGGTTCATCACGGCCGGGCGCTGAGCGTTGTTGGTGACCCAGTTGACGCCGGCGATGACGGTGGACGTGGCGATGGTCCGGGAACAGGCGTTGTTCACGTACCCGAAGACCCGGACCGCGTGGATGCGCACCCGGGGAGCGACCCCGACGGTGGCGCCCCCGACCGTGCCGGCGACGTGGGTGCCGTGCCCCAGGCAGTCGTCGCTGCGCCCGTCGCCGACCACGTTCGCGTCCAGCGTCGCCCGCCCGCCGAACTCGGAGTGGCTGGCCCGGATTCCCGAGTCCACCACGTACGCGTGCACGCCCTCACCGTTGGCGTTGGCCCAGTAGTGGCCGTCCAACGGCCGGTTGCGCTGATTGATCCGGTCCAGGCCCCAACTCGGCGCCGCCCCGGTGTCCACACTCATCAGGCTGTCCGGCTCGACGAACGCCACGTTCGGGTCGCGGCGGGTCTGTTCCAGCTCGGCCGCGGACAGCTCGGCCGCGAAACCGTTGAGGCCGCCGGTATAGCGCTGGCGGAGCGTCACCCCGCTGTCGCCGAGCCGGGTCTCCAGCGCCTTGCGGGCGGTACCGCTGACCTTGTTCTGGTAGACCACGATGTAGCTGCCGTCGATCGTCTTGCCGGCGACCGGCCGCAACGGCGCCAGGTCGCCGTCCGGAGCGGCCGAGGCGGGCGCGACGAGCGCGGTGGCCGCGGCGGCCGCGGCCACGGCGGCGACCAGCACCCGGGCCGGGGTAGTTCGTGAAGGCTGCATTCCGTTCCTCCCCTTGCTTACTGCGAGGGGATCGATGCTTGCAGTAATCGAAGGGCGTCACCTCAAGTCCTGGAATTCGCTGAACAACGCTGAACGGGCACCGCGGCCGCGGTGGGGGTGACCCCACCGCGGCCGGTCGTTCACCGACGAGGCTGGTGTCGGGTCAGCCGACGTTCATCCGGACGCCCAGTTCCGTCAGCGCCGGGTTGATGTCGCCGTACAGGAACAACGAACTGCACATGCCGGCGGACGGCTGGCCGTTGCACGGTCCCATGTTCTCCGGCTCGGTGAACATCATCGAGAAGAGTCCCCGAGCCTCGGCGGTGTCCCCGCGCGGGCCGGTCAGGGTGAACACCGGGGCCCCACTGTCGCCGCCGGTGACCGCGCCCCACCGGTCCTGCTGCTCGGCGGCCTGAAGGACCCGCGTCTTGCCGTCGATCGTGTACGACCCGCCGCCGATGTACTTGAGGTTGCACACGGTTCCGGTCTGCGCGCCGGACACGCACATGCGCTCTCCGCCGTGGCTGCGGCCCGCTCCGGTCACCGGGGTGGTGTACTGATTTCCGCCCCGTACCCCGTCTCCGTTGTAGATCGTCGAACCGCTGTTCGCGGCGATCAACTGGACGTCGTTGCGCACCGACACGGTCGGCTGGGAGGTTCCGATCGGAACGCCGGCGTCGGTGGTCCAGTTACCCGCGCCGCAGTGCTCGGCGGTCATCAGGTACCGGCGGCCGTCGTTGCCCGTGACGCCGAAGGAACTCGTACAGATGGAGTCGCCCCGCCTGATCTGCGCCCCGCCGCGGAACGGTGCGGTATCGGCCTGGCGGGTGGCGGACTTCAGCCGGGGCGACGCCACGGCGACGGTGTGTACGTCGCTGGAGACCTGCCCCTTCGTGCTGCTGACGTAGAGACCGGCACCGTCCAGCATCGGCCGCGCCGAGGTGACGCCCGGCTGGCCGGTCAGCCGCAGGGCCTCCCGCCACAGGTCGCTGCGCCGATATCTGCCCGGTAGGACATCCACCCGTACCCCATCGGCCGTCGCGTCGGCGACCACCTCGGACACCGCCGGGCTCAGCTCGCCGCGCCAGCGCAGCCGCACCGTCGACGCCTCCGCGTCCACCTCCAGGCCGGCGATGCCGGACTCCCCGTCTCGTGCCACGGCGTCCTCGATGCGGTCGGCGACGTCGCTCAGCGGCGCCTGGGCCGCCATGATCTGGCGCGCCTCGGACGTGGCGGTGGACGCCGCGTCCGGGGCGGCGGCCCGCGAGGTTCGCTCCTCCACACCGGCGAACGCGACTGTTCCGGCCGACATCGCCACAACACTGGCAAACGCCGCAGCTCCCACTAGCAGTGGCTTCCTACGAATAATCATGCGCGGGAGGGTAGTTACCGCCCGCCAGTCACAAATCGGTGTGGAACGGTCGCCAGTGACGGGTCGGCGCCCAGGCCGACCGTGAACCATCGCCAGCTTCCACACGTTCTCAGGGAACAATCCTATCCCCGTTGGAGGAAGAATGGCACCCACCGCCGGGACGGGCGGCAACCCCTACGACACCCCGGGCAGCCCCGGCGGGCAGTCTCCGGATGCCATCATCCGGAATGGTGAGCTGTACGTCGGCGGCATCCATCAGGGCAACGTCAGCGACATCCTGGCACGGATGTCGGCCTCGAAGAACGACGCGTTGCCACCACAGTCGATCTCGACCGCGCACCGCGAGTGGTCCCGGCGAATCGCTGCGCACACTGGCGGCCCTGAGCCCTCGACCAGCTTTCGAGAGGTCGCTGAACGGCGTGGACTTCCGCTGAGCAATCCGTACTCGGCAGGCGCCCACGCCGGCTCCTCGACCCAGGCGACGGCGGTGGCCGGCGGGCCCGCCGCGCAGAACGAGCGGGCGTACGTGCGGGCACACCATCAGCCCCGGCCGAAGGGGCCTGCGGTCAAGTAGCGCCGCCGACACGACTGCGGCCCGGCTCCGTCTTCCGGTGCCGGGCCGCTGCCAACGTGCCGGTCTATCCGTTCGGGTTGCCGACGCCGGTGAGGATCCGGCTGCGGAGGTAGCGCCCGGCCTCCGTCAGCACCTCGTCGCCTTCGAACTCGGTGCCCGCGCAGGTGCCCTGGACGAACGCCGAGTTGGTCTCCCGGCCGTCCGAGAAGCTCCACATCGCGTACGAGATCTTGTTCTCCTTCAACAGATCCAGCCACTCCGTGGTGCTGTCGAAGTCGTTGTCGCCGTCGCCGGTGAAGGTCTGGGTGCCGAACTCGCTGACGAACAGCGGCAGGCTCTGCGCGGCCCGCGCCACCGCCGCCCGCCGATCGTCGCCGTGGGACGCCGCGTAGAAGTGGAACGTGTACATGACGTTCTCGGCGTCGACCGGGTCCTCGAGGATCTCGGTCTCGTCGGCGTTGTCGGTCAGGCCCAGCGACGAGAAGCCACGGGTGCCGACCAGGACCACGCTGTCCGGCGAGTTCTCCCGGATCACCGGAATGACCTGCTCGGCGTACGTCTTGATGC
Organism: Jidongwangia harbinensis; assembly: GCF_020216025.1. Classification (GTDB taxonomy): domain Bacteria; phylum Actinomycetota; class Actinomycetes; order Mycobacteriales; family Micromonosporaceae; genus Actinoplanes; species Actinoplanes harbinensis. The sequence continues at coordinate 285,388 of NZ_JAIWNC010000009.1, forward strand.
CGTCCCAGCTGACCCCGTTGGGCTCGTTCGCGACCTCGTAGATCACGTTGTCCTTGTCCGCGTGCTCGGCGGAGACGTCCGCGAAGAACGTCTTGGCCAGGTCCAGGTTGAGGTTGGGGTCACCCGGCGTGAGGATGTGGAAGTCGACGACGACATACAGTCCGAGTGCCGAGGCCTGATCGACGAGCCCGTTCACCTTGGCGGTGAAGCCTTCCGGGTCGGTTTCCAGCCCGCCCTCCTGCACGTACATGGACAGCCGGACGAAGTCGGCGTTCCAGTCGTTGCGCAGCGCCGCGAGCGAGTCGGCGTTGACGCAGTTCGGGAAGAACTGCAGGCCGTGGCTGCTCATGCCGCGCAACTGGATCGCCTCGCCGTCCGCGTTGCACAGGTTCACCTCGCAGACGCTGAGTTTCCCGTTGACCTCGACCGGCGTGCCGGCCGGCGCTTCCGGGGCCTCTTCTTCCGGTGGCGCGGCGGGCGTGGACTCGGAAGCCGAGGGAGCCTCCGCGCCGCCGCCCTCGTTCAGCGTGCAGGCGGACAGCTCTTCGGCGTTGAGATCGGGCTTGGCGGCGTTGCGGCCGATCGCCGTCTCCATCCGGTTGATGGTGGCGAACCGCTTGTCCTCCAGCGGTCCGAGAATCGCGTTCTGCACGAAGGCGGGGCCGCCCTCGCCGGCCGAGGTGCGGAGCCGGTTGTTGGCCTCGGCGATCTGCTTGTCGAGCAGGTCGAGGTTGCTCTGCACCTCGGCCCGCGCCTGGGCCGGCACGGTGACGTCGACGACCACCCGGGGACAGCTGACGAGGCGTACGCCTTCACCGGCGGAGGCGACACCCAACCCGACGCCGGCGACGAGCGCCGCAACCCCGGCGACCGCACCGATTCGCCACCGACGACCGTGCATGCGAGTCCTGTCGAACCTGGGCCTGTCCATGAGAACCTGCGCCTCCCGCCGGTGGTGTCACATCCGCTTGTGACGTGATCACGGGAGCGCTCCCAGATCGGATCAACACTTAAGGCATTCTTATTGCAGCGCTGGTGGACGCCGGTCCGCGAGCACCTGGCCACTCATCGGACGATCGACCCGCAAACCAGCGGAGCGCCCCGCCACCCGAACCACGCGAGCCCTTGCCAGATCTGGAGGCGCGCGCGAGAGATCTTGGAGGCGCGGTCAAATCTTGGAGCACCCTGGCCCTTCCGGGGGCGTTGCTCGGCGCGCCGCCCGGCTCCGTGCTACCGGCGCCAACGCTACGACGACGGGCACGTGCCGCGGAACTCCTCGATGGCGGCCGAGGGCGCCGGCGGCGGGCAGAGGAACTGTTCGTAGCGGGTGTCGTCGTCGACGAACCGCTTGAGCCACGCGACGCTGTACGTGCCGATGGTCTCGTTCGTCCGGATGGGCGCCCGATGTTCGGCGTCGTTGAGTTCCAGATATGCCTTCCGCGCGGCGGCGATGCTTTCGAAGAACGGCTCGGCGTGCTCGGCCACCGGGGCGGTGTCGTCGAGTTCCGCGCCGATGATCAGGGTGGGTACGACGTCGGCCGAGAAATCCTTGTCGTTCGACCACGGGGTCAGCGGTACCGCCGCCTTGAGCTGCGGCCGCTGCCGGGACGCCTGCAGGGACCCGCCACCGCCCATGGAGTGACCCATCACGGCAAGGCGGGTGGGGTCGACCCGATCCCGGACGGCGCTGGCGCCGGTGAGGTAGTCCAGGGCCGCCAGCATCTGCCGGGCCCGCAGCGGGGGCGTGTCATTGCGCTCCAGCGTGTCGATGTTGATCACCACGAAGCCGTGCGACGCCACCCGCCTGGCCACCCACTCCATGGTGGACCGGGGACCGAGGAAGCCGGGGGTCACGGCGACGCCGCCGAACGTCCCGTCCGCGGTGCCGGCCGGGTAGTAGATCGAAGCGCCTCCGAAGTTCGTGACCTCGGCCGAACCGACCACCGTCTCCATGATCGGGTACGGGCCGGCGGACGCGGCCAGCGCCGCGAGCGTGGGGTCGGGCCCCCGCTGGTACGGGTTCTCCGCGGCCTGTGCCGGGAGGGCGCCGGTGGCGAGCACGGCCGCGACGCCCACCGCGGCGGCCAGGCCCCGGCCGAAGGCCCGGTCTCGTACGCCCGCCGCCCGCTTGGCCCATGTCATGACGTCGTCTCCTGACCTCGATGTGGCGTGTACGTCCAGGGCCGCCCTGCCCCGCCCCCGTTCGACCTCCGGAGCGACGGCGAATCCCGCGTGTACCGAGATGAGAGCACAGTGGAGTACCGCACCGTGTCGGTCGACCGGTGGACAGGGCATGTCGGTGAGTCAGTCGTCCCGTGGTCGGGCCGGCCGCCGGAATCATGGCTGCGACATGTGACTATGGCTGCCGTGTCCAGCAGTCCTGCGGAAGCGACGCGACCGGCCGGGACGGCTGTCCCGATCGGCAGCACCGAGCCGGAGGGGCGAGCCGCCCTGGTGTGGGATGCCTTCTGCTTCGTGGTGATCAGCATGGTGCTGGTCTGGGGGCAACTGGCCGCCCGGCCCGTTCCGGCCGTCGGCGTCGCCGCCCTCCTGGCCATCGCGGCCCTGTACGTGGTGTTCGGCCGCCCGCTGCTGCGCCTGGAGCGTGGTGAGCGACGCGGCACCGCGGTGGCCGTCGCGATGCTGGTGCTGTTCGCGGTGGCGCTCGCTGCCTCGCTGTCCACCGCGTACCTTCTCTTCGCCCTCTGCCCGCTGATGTTCCGCATCCAGCCGCTGCGCCCGGCGATCGTGATGGTGGTCGGCGCCACCCTGTTGCCGATCACCGTCGCGGTGCTCCAGTACGGTCCGACCGCACGGGTCGTCGCCGCGCTCGGCCCGCGGACCGCCGTGGCGATCCCGACGGCCCTCTGGCTGGGCTACTGGATCGACCGGGTGACCCGGCAGAGCCACGAACGTGCCCGGCTCATCGCGGAGTTGGAGGCCAGCCGCGCCGAGATCGCCGTCCTGTCCCACGAGGCCGGGACGACGGCCGAACGGGCCCGGCTCGCGGGCGAGATCCACGACACCCTGGCGCAGGGCTTCACCAGCATCATCACGCTGCTGCAGGCCGCCAAGGCCGACCTCGCCACCGACGCCGGGGCGGCGCAGGACCACCTCGCCCTGGCCATCCGCACCGCCCGGGAGAACCTCGCCGAATCCCGCGCCATGATCGCCGAGCTGACCCCGGCGGCCCTGCACGACACGGACCTCGTCGACGCCCTGCGCCGGCAGACCGACGCCCTGACCGAGGAGACCGGGGTGGCCGCCACCACCGGCACCACCGGCACCGTTCGGGCGTTGCCGACCGCCGTCCAGGTGGTCCTGCTCAGAGCCGCGCAGGAGGCCCTCGCCAATGTGCGCAGGCACGCCGCCGCCGCCGAGGTGGCCGTCCGGCTCGCCTACACCACCGACGCGGTCCGGCTGGTGGTGCGCGACGACGGCCGCGGGTTCGACCCCGTCCGGCCCGGAACCGGATACGGACTGGCCGGGATGCGCGCCCGCGCCGAACAGGTCAACGGGACGCTCGCCGTGCACAGCAGCCCCGACACCGGCACCACCATCGAGGTGAGCATCCCCACATGATCACGATCCTGCTGGTCGACGACCATCCGGTGGTCCGGCACGGGCTCCGCGGCATGCTCGACGCCGAGCCCGACCTGCACGTCGTGGGCGAGGCGTCCGGCGGCACCGACGGCATCGACCTGGCCGTCGCCCTGAGCCCCGACATCGTGCTCATGGACCTCCGCATGCCCGATCTGGACGGCGTCGCCGCCACCACCCGGATCCGTGCCGCCGTGCCCGCCACCCGCGTGCTGGTACTCACCACCTACGACACCGACCGGGACATCCTGCACGCCATCGAGGCCGGCGCCTGCGGGTACCTGCTGAAGGACGCCTCGCCCCGGGAACTCGCCGACGCCGTGCGCGCCGCCGCCCGCGGCGAAACCGTTCTCGCCCCGTCCTTCGCCTCCGCCCTGGCCCGGCAGGTACGCCAACCGGCGCCGGCCGCGCTGTCCCCCCGGGAGGTCGAGGTGCTGCGCCTGGTCGCCAAGGGGCTCACCAACTCGGCCATCGGGCGGACGCTGTTCATCTCCGAGGCGACGGTGAAGACGCACCTGCTCAGGATCTTCAACAAACTCGACGTCACGGACCGAACCGCGGCGGTCGCCACCGCCATGTCACATCACCTGCTGTGACGCTGCGGCGGGGCTACAGGCGCCATTGCTGGGCTTTGCTGGTGTGGTTGCAGGGTTGTTGGGTGAGTGGCGCGCCGGTGGTGGTGGCGTTGTTGTCGACGGTGAGGCATTGGCCGCTGTTGGCGTTGCGGAGTTGGGTGAGGCCGTTGGCGTTCAGGTCGACGAGCCATTTCTGGTCGTCGTTGGTGGAGTTGCAGGTCCATTGGATGGCGTCGGCGTCTGGTTGGGTGGATCCGCTTCTGATTCCGAGGCAGGCTTTGCTGCGGTCGTTGCGGAGTTCGGCGTAGCCGCCGCCGGTGGCGTTGAGGTGCCATTCGGCGTCGTTGGCGGTGCCGCAGGTCTGCTGGACTGCGCGGGCGCCGTTGTCGGGTAGGCCGCCGGTGGTGAGGCACAGTCCGCTGTTGTCGTTGCGGATGTGTTGTCCGACGGGGCGTGGGGTGATCTGCCACATCTGGTCGTCGTTGGTGGGGTTGCAGGTCCATTGCAGGGCGGGGGCGCCGCGTTCCTGCGAGGAGCCGCTGATGCCGAGGCACTGGCCGCTTCGGGCGTTGGTCAGTCGGGTGATCCGGTTGGCGTCGGTGTCCATGGTCCATGCTTGTTCGGCGTTGTCGGGGTTGCACGGCCACTGGACCGCGGCTGTGCCGGGTGTGGTGTTGCCGCCGCTGACGGCCAGGCACATGCCGGTCTTGTCGTTGCGGATCTCGTACTGGTTGTTGGTGCGGGCGACGGGCCGCCAGTCCTGTTCGACGTTGCCGTTGCAGGGCCACTGCACGGCGGCGGCGCCGCGTTCGAGGGAGCCGCCGCTGATGGCCAGACACTGGCCGCTGTTGACGGACAGCGCCACGCTGACCGTGGGTGTGGCGGTGGTGGTGTCGAACCAGGAGCGCAGGTCGTCGACGCGGGTCAGGGTGCCGCCGCGGGGGCCGTCGGGGTTGCTGCCGGTGCAGCCGCCCTGTCCTCCGGCGGTGATCACTGCGACGATTTCCGGTCCGGTGTCGGTCTGCCGCCAGCCTGGTCCACCGGCGTCGCCCTGGCAGGGGCCGACCTGCCCGTCGGTCTGACCAGTCACGTGTAGGTCGGCGCCGGACATGTCGGCGACGGCGAACGCGGCAGCGTGCGGCACGGCCGGCGCCCATTCGTCGGCGGTGCGGCCGTATCCGCCGACCTGCAGAACTTCGCCTGCGGCCGGCGCAGTCGACGCCACCCGCAGTGGTGTGACGCCGTTGACGGTGGCGGCCAGGCGCATAAGGGCGATGTCGCGGTCCGGATGCGGCATCACGTGTGTCACGGATGTCACGAAGCCCGAGCCCGGGCCGGAGATGTCGTTGCGGCCGATGGAGACCTTGACGGGTTGCTTCGGGGTTCCGGCGGTGACGGGCGTGCCGCCGGTGCTGAGGCATGACTTGGCGGTGGTCACCCATCGCGGGCTGACCAGTGCGGCCGTGCACGCGGTCCCGCTGTCGGCGGCGCGGCCGACGTGGACGCGGGTGACGAACCCCAGCGGATCTGGAGCGGCGGCGTTGCCGGAGGGAATGTCGTCGAGGGAGCGCAACTCGACCAGGGTGTTGCCTTCCTGGCCGGTCGGGACCGGCAGGCTGACCCAGGTGCTGGTCGGTACCTCAACCGGTTCGTCGCGGGGTATGCCGTTGACCAGCACTTCGGCTTCGACGTTGTGCTCGCCGTCGCCGCGCAGGTTGTAGGTGCGCTGTAGCTCCAGGGCCAGGAACGCGCCGGGGCCGTCGATGCGGAAGCAGAACTGCTCCTCCCGCGTGAAGCTGCGCACCCGCAGCAGCCCGGCACCACCGTCGACGCAGTCGACCAACGTGATCCGCCCGTCGCCGCGCACGAGCTTGATGCCCGGGGTGGCGTCACCGGCCGGATAGCCGAACGTCTCCACCACCGCACCGAACCCGTCAGCGGGAGCCGCCACAGCCGGCGAAACACCTAGCAGGGTCAGCGAAGCCAAGCCGGCCGCCGACACCGCCAATGCACGAAGTAACACCCTCACCTTGTCCCTATCCCCATTCCGTAAGAGCCCCGCCGAGCCGACACCAACCGCCGTTCGACAGGGCATCTCATCAGCCCAAACGCAACCACCGGCGTTGTCGCGTGCTCACCTTGGTGCAGGCGCACGCTCTGGAGCCAGCCCGGCCGTGATGTTGTGGCGGCTCTCACCACCGACCAGGTAGCGCGCACCCGTAAATGATCTCTACCTTCATGGGTGCCGTCCTGTGTACTCCCTCAGTGATCGCGTGGTGACGGTTGGCTGATAGTTGTCGGTCCACTGTGGCTGCACTCAGAACTCTTCAGCCGGAGAGTGAAGATGGCCATTCAACCGGCCGCCTTCTTCGCCTCGACACCGTCGATCGTCAACGCCGTCCCAAGGTGAGGAACTCGTAGTGCGAAGTAGTGCCGGCCGGAAGGCCTGGAGGACATCAGCTCGCCTGCTTGTCGCTACGGCAACCGCATGTGCGGTGTTGGTCAGCGTCATACCCAGCGGCGCGATGGCGGCCGAGCCCGTCTCTGATGAGGCCGCGTTTACCCGCGCTGATGTGGCTTATCTAGCCCGGGTGGGTGGTCCGGTGGTGTCCGAGAAGGCGCGTGCTGCGTTGCTGGGCACGGAAGCTGACGTGCGGCAGTTTCTGGATGAGGGCTGGGATTCGGCCCAAATTCATGACGACCGCATACGAGTCGGCCAGTTGATGGCCATGAATGGACCGGCCGTTGCCGAAGCGGCCAATACGGCGCTGGATGGTTCCCCCGACGATGTGCACGCATTTCTTGCAGAGGGTTTCGACCAGGCGTGGCTGCACGACGAGCGGATCCGGGTGGGTGATGCCATCCGCGACGGTGGGCCGGCCACCGTGTACGGCGGCAACGAGGCGCTGGACGCCGGTGACGACGCGGTCGCGGAATTCCTGGCCACCGGTCTGAAAGTAGCTCGTGAGCACGATGACCGCATCGAAGTCGGAATGATCATGAACGCGGGTGGGCCCGCGGTGCAGGCAGCCGCGAACGCGGCGCTGGATGGCGACATCGACGACGTCCGCGAGTTTCTAGCCCGCGGTCAGTACGTGGCTCAGGCGCGTGATGAGGAGATCGCCACGCTGGCGCAGCTGGCGGAGCGGGCCAAGGCCGCGCAGCAACAGGCCGCACAGGCCACCAACGCTGCCCGGACCACGTCACAGCGCGCCACCAAGGCCGCCGCCGCGGCGAACAAGGCGGCTCAGGTCGCCGCGCGTGAGACCGCAGAGGCCAAAGAATCCACCCAGCGCGCTGCTGCCGCTGCGGGGCGGGCCGCCGACGCTGCCGGGCGCGCAGCGGACGCCGCTCAGGACGCGATCGCCGCAGCGCGAGCGGCCAACCGGGCTGCCCGAGTCGCAGCCAACGCCGCGGCCGCCGCTGCCGCCGCGGCAGTACGAGCCGGCAACGCAGCAGCGCGGGCTCGAGACAAGGCGAGCGCCGCCCTCGGCGACCGCAAGCAAGCCGGCGACGCCCGCAAGGCCGCTGATGACGCTAATGCAGCTGCGAAAACCGCTGAAGACGCCGGTGAATCCGCCCGGCAAGCTGCCAACGCGATCACCGAAGCGCTCAAGGCCGCTCATGCTGCGCTCAGCGCCGCCGACAACGCCGAAGAAGCGGGTGGGGCGGCCCAGGCCGCCGGGGGCCACTCGAATGTTGCCCAGGCTCAGGCGCAACGGGCTCGAGCCGCCGCAGCACGAGCGCGGAAGTACGCAGCTCAGGCCCGCCGGGCGATGGCCGAAGCCGAGAAGTGGGCCGGTAAAGCGGCGACTGCGGCACGGCAGGCGCACACCGCCGCGATCGACGCCGCCGGGCACGCCCGCCGGGCGGCCGCCGCAGCCCAGGCTGCCGCCGACCGGGCGGGGGAGGCTGCAGACCTGGCGGGGGAGACCCGGACCCACGCCACCGAGGCGGCCGCCGCGGCGAAGACCGCCACTGATGCTGCCGCAACCGCGGCAGCCGTGGAGCAGACCGCGCGTGACCTCGACACCGAGCGGCTTCGCCTAGACACCGAAGAGGCAATGCAGACGGCACACGATGCTGCCGTCCTCGAGCAGCAGCAACCGAAACCCGTCCCTGATGACATCCCCGAACTTGAGCGTGTGGATGCGGAAACCACGCGCCTGCTCACCGAGTCCACCGCCGCCGGCGCCCCTGCCGACGTGGTCATCGACCGCGGCCGCCGGGCAGCGCTCCGGATGATGGACACCGGTGCGTCGTGGAGCAGCACCGCCGCTCAGGAGGCATTGGCCGGCGACGAGCAGGCGTTGCGTCACTGGCTCGCCACCGGACGGCTGACCGCCGCAGAACAGGATGACCGGGCTCGCGTCACGCTGCTGGCCGAGCGCAGCACCAAGCAGGCCCAGCGTGACGCCGCCCTGCGGGCGCTCGCTGGCACGCACGCCGACGTGGTCCGCTTCCTCAAGACTCAGGATTATCCTGACAAGGCTCACTACGACCGGATCGCCATCGGTGACCTCATCCGCGCCGGCGGTCCAGCGATGTTCGAAGCAGGGAACAAGGCCCTCGACGGCACCGCCGCTGACGTGCACGAATTCCTGCGCACCGGTCAGTACATCGCCGCCGAGCACGACAACAACATCGCCGTCGGCAAGATCGCGCTCACCGGCGGGCCCGAAGTCAAGGCCGCCGCGAACATCGCCCTGGACGGGCCGCCGTCATACCGCGAGGCGTTCCTGAAGACCGGCCAGTACAAGGCCGCCCAGCGCGATCAGACCGCGGCGGTGCACGCCGCGACCGCGAAACGCTACGTCGCAGATGCCGCTCGCTCCGCCGCGCTTGCCCGCGAGGACGCAGCCAAAGCGGCCAAGCTCGCCGCGAACGCCGAACGCGACGCCGTCAAAGCCGACACCGCCGCGAAACAAGCCGCAGCTTCTGCCAAGGAAGCCAGCGACGCCGCGATCCAGGCCAACAACTACCAACAGCAGGCGAATAGCGCCGCCGATCAGGCCGCCGCATCCGCCAAGGCGGCGCGCGACGCCGCGGCAGCAGCCACAGCGGCTGCCGCGCAGGCCCAGCAATCGGCCGACCACGCAACCTTTGCTGCGCTCCGCGCCGCCGACCAAGCCCTCAGCGCACAGAGATCCGCCGCCATCGCCCGGGAGGCCGCACGGGCAGCAGGCAAAGACGCCAAAGCCGCCGACGACGCCGCGCAGGAAGCCTTCGATACCGCCGTTGAGAAGAAGAAGGCCGAAGAACGCGCCGCCTCCTACCTCTACGACGAAAAGGGAAAGTTCAAGCCGCCGTGCAACCCTGACGCGAACCCGATCCTCCAGCCGTTCCCATGTCGGCAGAGCAATCCCTTCATGCGCCACCTCGACGAAGGCACCGGCATCTGCGAGGACAGGTTTGGATCCAAACAGGTATGCGACCTGATCGACGAGCACCAGAAACAGAAGGACCGGGAAGTCAACACCCGGATGCAGACCTGGCTGACCGTCTGCGGGTTCCTGTCTGGCATCGGCGAAGTTTGCGACGGCATCGACGCCGCCGTCGCCGCAATCCACGGTGACGGAAAGGGTGCCGCCACCAGCCTCGCCGCCATGATTCCCTTCGGCGGATGGGGGGCAGGCGGCAAGCGTCTCATCGACCTCGTCCGCGAAGCCAAACAACAACAGAAGAAGGCATGCAAGGCAAACAGCTTCGTGCCTGGCACCCCAGTGCTGCTGGCGGACGGCAGCACGAAACCGATCGAAGACATCCACATCGGCGACACCGTCCTCGCCAGCGACCCCACGAGCAACACCACGGCAGGTAAGCCAGTCACCGATATCATCACCGGAACCGGAGTGAAGCAGCTCGTCGACATCACCATCGACGTCGACGGCAGCAGGGGCAGCGACACCGCCACCATCACCGCCACCCACAATCACCCGTTCTGGGTACTGGATCTGGAACAGTGGACCGATGCAGCGAACCTTCAGGCCGGTCGGCTACTTCTAGCGAGCTCCGGCGCCTCTGTTGCGATTACCTCGATCCGCCATCGAATAATAGACGCCAAAGTCCACAATCTCACGGTCGCTGACATCCACACGTACTACGTGCTCGCCGGCAACATCTCGGTCCTCGTGCACAACGACAATGTTATTCCTAATGGCACGCGTTGGACGCGGGGTGACTTTCCTGTCGGCGGTGCTGTGGACGCTGGTGGCCCTGCCAATGGAGTTCTTTACAGGACCCAAAATGGCGCGGTATCTAACTATGCTGTGTATGATTCGGACGGCATCATTAAATATCGGGTCGATCTTATTGGTGCGTCTCACAAGGGTGTCGATACTCCGCACTACCAGCCGTACAACGTCAACACCAATCCGAACACTGGTGCAAAATACCCCAAGCCGACAGGCGACGCTTTTCGAGGCTACGGACCCGACGGTGCCACACGCCTCGGTGGTTGCTAGCGTTTGGTGGAGCGAGCGCCTCGCGCTTTGGTTAATTAAGGATGAACTCGGATGGAAATTGAGCGATCCTTGGTCCAACTGGCACGGTCCAGTCAGTGGAGCGACCGTGTCCGCGCCGGCCAGGAACTAGTCGCCTACGTCGGCGAACCAGAAGCCAATGCCCTGCTTGGCGAGCTACTACTGGATAGGGCTGACTCGGCGGTAACCGCGGATACCGCCGAGTCTTTGCTCGAGCGAGGGGGTGTGGCCGCGTGGCGGGTCTTTCTTAGTGCGTGGAACTTGGCCGATCCGGCTCAGGCGGATCATCTCGCTGGGGCGCTTAGTGGCGCTCTATTCGCCGCAAGCCTTTCGCCTGAAAAGGCGGCCAGTATTAAGGACGTTGTCACGCTTCTAGCGTCGGACGTTGATGAAAATGTTCGCGCTGGTGTAGCAGGTCTTCGGCCCCGAATTTTCGAGGCTCTCCCTGATTAGTCGGGCGGGACTTCGATCGGGGTTTCGTCGGCGTCGGCGACCGTTCAGCATCATAGACCGCAAGCAAGAAGCCGCCCTCGCCTGACGGCGATGGGGCGGCTTCTACTAGCTGGTGGTTCAGGCGACCTTGCGGCGCCGAACCATCCGGCGCGTGGCAACCGCGCCACCCGCCAGCGCCACCACGCTGAGCGCGACCACGGTCAGCTCGGCCCCGCCGGTCGTCGACGAGGTCGACGTCAGCGAGGTCGTGCCCGTGCCGGTCAGGTCGGTGGTGACGGACGCCGGCTTGATGACCCAGCCGCCGGAGCCCTTCTTCTTGTCGAGGACGTAGACCATGACGGTCGCCGTCTTCTTGGACGTCTTGCCCGTTGCCTTGATCTGCACGGTGCCGGGCTTCGACATCTTGACGTTGATGCTGAACTTGCCGTTCTTGTCCGTGTAGACCGTGGCGGTCTTGACGACCTTGGGCTTCTTGAAGCCCTTCGCCTTTTGTTGAATTGATAAAATGGCTGCAGTCGCGTCTTGGTGGGCAGGTCTCTCCGTTCGATTTCAATATGTACTTCTTCCGCGCCTTCGAGATTCCCCTCGAGAAGTTGCGTAGTGCTGAAACTGGCATGGATTCGGTGGCGGAGGGTCAACCTCAGATGAGGAAGTTGAGCTACTGCTTTCAAGCTGGATCCAACTTGGCGGGCGTTGACCGCCGAGGGCAAGCTTCTCCGCGCTACCAAATTGTTCCTAGAGAATGGTGGGTCGGGATGGATACTAATCCGGTACGGCAGTCCTGTTTCATGAGGCTGAAAGCGTCATAAGCGATGGGGGAGGCGGAGGTGGAAGTGCCTACCGCATCTGACGTTAGGTCCTTCCTCCAAGGAATAGATAAATGTAATCGCATTATGGAGCAGTTCACCGTTGACTTGCTGATGCGCTTCGATTTTCCGGAAGAAACGACGCTTACGCATCAAACGAGAATCGAAGAAGACGCGGGAGTCATCGGCGTTAGCCTGCATCATACTTTCGTGATCCCGTCCCGCTCGTCAGTCAGCGATGAAGTGAGTGAGCTGCAGTTCGTCGGAGGAATTTCCCTGGGGGCTGCACGATGTGGCGTTGAGGGTAAGGCTCAAGGAATCTTGGAGGAGTCGATGGGAGATTTACGGTCAGGACTTCATGTCTTCTTTGAAGCTCGCGAAGAAGTCGACTTTACTCAAGCCTTGGATAGATTGGAGATCGCGGTTCGCGCGATAAGCGCCTTAACCGATATCCCGACAAGGCTGGGAATCCGAATACTGTAATCAAGCCCTGTGGCATTCGCACCTGAGTAGCGGTCGCCACCGCGATGTCACATCACCTGCTGTGACGCGATGCGCGGTGGCGGCCCGCTTCACGATCAGGGCGCGTACGCCTTGAGGGTGTCTCCGTGCACCGCGTACAGGCGGCCGCCGGCCACCACCACGTGCTGGTCGGCATACAGCCCACCGACCGGCCAGCCGAACGACGCCACCGCGCCGGTCGCCGCGTGCAGAATGCCGGCGTTGGTGTAGACCAGCCCACCGGCGCGCACCGGCTGACCGCTGTCATCCTCGAAATACGTCACCCACAGCCGCTTACCGTTCTTGACGTCCAGCGCCTCCACGCCCTCGCCCATCTCGCGGTAGACCCGCCGTCCATCCGTGGCGACCAGACCGGCACTCTTCTTCGCGGTCCACACCAGTGCGCCGTTCGAAGCCTTCAGGCACACCAGATTCCCGCCGTCGTCCGAGACGAAGAACCGATCCCCGGCCGGGCTCGCCGAACGGCCGTACCATCGCTTGGTCTTGCTCCAGAGCACCTTGCCGGTAGTGACCGACACCGCGGCCGTGATCGCCTTGTCGGCCCGGCCCACCAGCAACCTGCCGTTCGCCGACACCCCCGCCGACGAGTACGACCGCAGGTTCCACCGCGCCTTGCCGTCACTGACCCGGAACGCGTGCACGGCCGCCTCATCCGACATCGACGAGCCGGCGACCACCACCACGCCCTTGTCGACCACCAGGGATTCGACGGGTGCGCCGATGCTGACCATCCAGCGCTGTTTACCGGTGGCGACGTCGACCGCGAACACGTTGCCGTCGGGATCGCTCTGCGACTGGCACGAGCTGTTGCCGATCAGCAGCAGCCCGCCGGACACCGCCAGGTGCGGGGTGGTCTCGTCCTCCGGGTAGCCCCACTCGTCGTGCCACAACGGCGCGCCGGTCGCCGCGTGGTAGGCGCCGATGCCGCTCTCATCGGCCAGGAAGAGCCGTCCGTTCGCAATCAACGGCTCGGCACGGCCGGTGCAGGAGTCCGCCACGTCCGGCAGGGTGACGTGCCAGCGGTGGGTGATGTCGTTGATCGTGGCGGCGTTGACGACCGACTCTTCCGGGTTGTAAAAGGCCCGCTGTGGGCCGTAGCCCGGTTGCGTCCAGCCGGTGCTGGCAGCAGCCAGCGCCGGGTAGATGAGGCCGGAACCGACCAGCGCCGAGACAGCGACCGCTGCCAGGCCGATCCGCCAGGATCGGGATTTCAATGACACAGCAAGCACAGACCCTCCAGGGTTCCCCGTTACATGCACACCGCATGCCGCTATGGATAACGTACGAAGGGTCCTTATTGCGCGTACGCCAAATGAGTGCAATGTCGCCTACGCGACGCCGCCTGTGGGAGTCCGTAGAAAGCTCTTCGATCTGCTTGAGCGTCCTCAAGGGTGCGGTGCGCGAAGGCAGCCGGCGCACCACCGCGAGCAACACGGCAAAGCCGGGCGCGCGGTCGTGAGGGTGTTGGACCGCGACGCCCGGTCTGCCTACTGTACCGAAAGACATCGCCTCGGGCGATCTTCGATCAGAACACAGAACTTCTGCCACCCACAGGGAACGTAGAGTTACGCCACTCGGATCCTCCCTTCTCTTTGATGGCCGTGAACCAGCCTTTCCTGCGCGCTCGGCGTCGCGCCCCTAAGGGTGGAAAGCGCCTGTCGACGGCGTAGCTACACAGTCACCCGAGCCGGCTCGTCCCGGAACGTCAGATGAACAGGAATTTGAAGGGAATTCCGGGAACCGAGAAGGGAGTTCGGCGTTCGGACCAGGGAACCTTCAAGCCCAAATTCCCTATAGCGGGACCAATATCGGCTTGGCTACGATGACTGTGCCAAGCGGTTCGTACCCAAGAGGAGTTCAAGGTGGGGTCCCTGCGGCAGAGCCCTAACCACCTGTTCAGACGCGCTCGCCAGCGTCTTGGCTACAGCCGGCAGGATCTTGCGGATACGGTCAATCAGCTGCTGCCGCAGTACTGCGTGCTCACGGCCAACGACATCGGGAAGATCGAAAGGGGTGTCGTCACATACCCGCGCGAGTTGAGACGGGCGGCATTGCGCACGGTTCTTCAAGCGCGAGTCGACGCCGACATAGGGCTGGCCAACGTGCGGCGTCGCCCCACGGACGGTGACCCCGCTTTCTCGGGTCCACCAATGTCGAACGAGCGGGGGGAATCCGCCCGGATTCCGGTGCGATTCGGCGGCGAGGTGATAGGGCAATTGGTCCTGCAGATAGGTGCTGTCGAAGCGCTGACGGCCTCCAGAGTCACTCTCCAGACTGACGGCATGGCCGCACAGGTCGAACTCCGTCCAGTCAATACGACCGGCTTCAGCCATGCTGACGGCGTCGAGGGCGGCCTGGGCACCGCAGTTGACAGCCTCGACAGCTTCCTGACCGTCACGCGGCTCCTGGCCAGTCAGAGGCAGTCGGTTGCGCCCGATGTACTCATCGCTCTGGTCGAAGCGCATCGCGACTGCTTGTCGGTGCTCTTTCGCAGGGCAAGCTCAGACACGCTCCGCGCTGACATCGGCGCTCTACTCGGTGAAGCATCCATAGTGGCAAGCCGCTTGTGGAGCGCCCAAGGGAACCGATCGATGGCTCTCGCGCACTGCGCCAACGCCCGGAGCCTTGCAGAGGAGCTCGGGATTCCGGCGCTGGGCGCGACCGCGAGAATCTTCGAAAGCAACTTGCATTCCGAGGCGGCCACCCTGATCGGCCGCGACGGCGATGTCATGCTCGGCCTCAGGATGCTGGAGGAAGCATCTACGCTAGCCGGGAGCCTCGGCCCGGCGGCCCGCGCGAGGATCGGCGCTGAACAGGCACAGGCCTACGCCGTGCTGCAGCTTCCGAACGAGTGTGAGAAGGCACTCGACCGGGCGAGAACAGCAGTCCAGGACATCCACGTCGGCGACCGCAGCGGCCTCTTCAGCGATTGGAGTGCCGCTCGACTTCGGGTGTACGAGGGCACCTGCAAGCTGCTCCTCGGCCAACCCGAGGAAGCGGTGGCGGTGCTAACCGAAACCTCACGCAACCTGGAGGCCGACCACGGCAACATCAATGTGCTTCTGGCAGCTCGCGTCGACCTGGCCAGTGCCTACGCCGAGAGCGGGGAGCCCGAGATGGCCTGCGACGTGCTTGCCAATGCCTACGAGCATCTGGCCAGTATCGGGAACCGCAGAGGAATCAACCGTGCGTATCGCGCGCGCGAGCGGCTCGACCGCTGGGAGACGCAACGGCCGGTCCGGGAACTCGACCAGAAGCTCATGCGGGCTGCACAAGCGACGTAACGGCTTCGACCACAGCCACCGGGTCGAGGCTGTCCAGTATCGCGTCAGGCTTGGACTCCGCCAGCTCTTCGCGACTGGCGCGGTGGGTGACCACGACCACCCTAAATCCAGCTGAGCGTGCGCAGGCGATGTCGTTCGGAGCGTCCCCAATCACCACGGTCCGAGCTGGTTCAAGGCCGTGGCCATACGACACCAGGTACCGGTTCGCCACTACTGACGGCAACGAGAACCGGTCGCGCGCATCGGATCCGTAGCCACCGATGCTGAAATCGATGTACTGGTCAAGGCCTGTCGCCTGGAGCTTGATTTCGGCAGCGGACCGCAGATTGCCGGTGAGGACGGTCTGAACGAAACCGTGTCGGTGGAGGGCCGTGATCGAATCCGCGGCACCGGGGTAAGCCGGCTGCACGCGGGCCACCTCAGCCCGGCCGCGCGCCATGATCTGTGACATCACGTCCCCGAAACGCCGCAAACCTTCCTCCGCCACGGCCGGCGACATACCCGACGCGACCGCTGTATCAACGACGATTGACTCGTCGGTGTAGCCGTGGACCTTCTTCGCGGGGAAGACAACGTTCGACTCGGCCAACTCGTACGTTCGCGCAATGGCCCGACGCAGCCATCGGAGATCGGCAGGGATGAGGGTGCCGTCCACGTCCCACACCACGACGCCAGCTATCCGGCTGTCCATCACGCGATCGTCGCACGGTCGAGCTCGTGCCACGAGGTCCAGGGCTGAAGCAAGAGGCCGCCCCACCGCCTGACGGCGATGGGGCGGCTTCTACTAGCTGGCGGTTCAGGCGACCTTGCGGCGCCGAACCATCCGGCGCGTGGCAACCGCGCCACCCGCCAGCGCCACCACGCTGAGCGCGACCACGGTCAGCTCGGCCCCGCCGGTCGTCGACGAGGTCGACGTCAGCGAGGTCGTGCCCGTGCCGGTCAGGTCGGTGGTGACGGACGCCGGCTTGATGACCCAGCCGCCGGAGCCCTTCTTCTTGTCGAGGACGTAGACCATGACGGTCGCCGTCTTCTTGGACGTCTTGCCCGTTGCCTTGATCTGCACGGTGCCGGGCTTCGACATCTTGACGTTGATGCTGAACTTGCCGTTCTTGTCCGTGTAGACC
>NZ_JAIWNC010000101.1 GCF_020216025.1 Jidongwangia harbinensis
GAGGACGGCTTGTTCTGCGGATCCGCCGGGTCGTCGAGCTTGAACTTACGGTTCGTGGCGAGGGTGCGGACCCGGCCGGTGGCCGGCTCGACACCGGCGGCCAGCAGCGCGTCCTCGTTGCTGTCCTTGAGCCGGTCGGAGATGTTCTTCCGGGCCGCGGCCTGCGCCTTGACGTCCAGCGAGGTGACGATCCGGTAGCCACCGCTCTTGAGCTGCCGCTCCCGGTCGTAGGTGGTGACGCCGAACGCCGGCTGGCTCAGCCACCAGCGGTAGAAGTAGTCACAGAAGAAGCCCCAGTGGTTCTTCGCCACCGACACGCAGCCGTTGCCCGGCCGCTTGATCTCCCGCGGGATCTTGGACGCCTTCGCCTTGTTGAACTGGTCCTGGGTGATGAAACCCAGCCCCAGCATGTTGTTCAACACATACCCGCGACGCTCCACGACCTCCCGGTAACCGCTCTCCGTGGTCGGGTCGTAGGACGACGGCGCCTTGACCTTGCCGGCCAGCATCGCGGCCTCGGCCACGCTGAGGTCCTTGGGCTTCTTGCGGAAGTACACCTGGCTGGCCGCGGAGATGCCGTACGCCCCGCTGCCGAACGGCGCGGTGTTCAGGTAGCGCTCGAGGATCTGCTCCTTGGTCAGCTCCTCTTCCACCTGCATCGCGTACTTGAACTCGTTGATCTTCCGCTTCGGGGTGTCCTCGGTCGCGTCGACGACCGCCTGCGGGTTCGTCGCCGAGTACGCCAGCGACATGCGCACGTACTGCATCGTCAACGTCGACGCGCCCTGCTGGCCGTTGGAGGAGTTGCTGTTGTTGCTGACGAACGCCCGCGCGACACCCTTGAGGTCGACGCCGTTGTGCTTGAAGAACTCGTGGTCCTCGGCGGCGATCATCGCGTTCTGCATGTTCTTCGAGATGTCCTTCAGCGGCACGTCGCTGCGGAACTCGTCGAAGAACACCGAGATCGGCGTCTTGCCGTCCGCGGCGAAGATGCGGGTCACCTGCGGCGCCGTGGTGTGCTTCAGCTCACTCGGCAGCTGCGCGAACGACTCGCCACCCGCCTTCGCCGCCAGACCGGACATGGCCACGGCCGGGAACGCCGCCGCCGCCACGATGACGCCGGCCAGCAGGCCGCAGATCACCAGTGACGCGGCGTTGGCAAAGATGTTGTGATCGCGATGGCGCATCCAGGAACTCACGGGAGGCACGATACGTGAACCGCGCACGCCGCCAAGCTGCACCGGCTGTCCGGACAACGGCATCTGGGCAAACGGCGGCGAATGCTGCCGCCGGGTCCGGCAATCAATGAACTCGGTGGGACAGCCCCAGCAAATCCGCGATGTGCTCAACCGCCGCAGCGGCATCCTCAGGAAAGGCCGTGCTCGGCTTGGCGGCTGCCGCGGTCGTGGCTGGCGAGTCACTCCAAGCCACGAGACCCGACCTATGGCTTGTGACACCGCGTCGACGTTCCGAGTCGTTCGCGACAGCCTCGTCCATCGTCACCCAGCCGGCCGGAACACCAGCGGCGAACGCTGTGGCCAGCATGGTGCGTGCCATCTGCACCTTCGCCGCGAATTCCACCTCGTCCGGGACGCCGGCGGCTCGGCATCGGTCCCGGTCATCGGTCCAGACCTGCGGAAGATAGAGCTGCCGGTCGATCAGCGCGTGGCCCCTGTTCGAGCGGTAGGCCATGAACACACCGACCTGGCAGTCTCGATCCGTCCGGCGGTGCTGGAGTAGTGCCTGGCCACGCCCGCGGATTTGAACCGGTGCAGACGTTGCCGCACCGTCCGCGGGTGACAACCAACCCGATCCGCGATCTGCGGCACCGTCAAACCCGACCACGACAGCGTCGCGATCCGCGCCCGCAGCACCCATTCCGCCGGTGCATGTCTTGCTGCGGCCAGTTTTGCACTCTGGCCCGTTCGTCACCGTCCACAGCGGGACGCGCGAACACCAGAGCGGGCATGACCACGACCGCCTTCCGACGAGGACTCCCACTGCACAGAATCATCCCGCGAGTGGCCTTTCGGATAGTCATCCAATTGAGGAACGACGCACTAGAACCTTCATTCCGCCTCCTCCCCGCCCAAGCGCACAGGGGCCGGACGGTACGGACGCGGCTGCGGAAGACAGCCGACGATTCCTCAACTGAACTGCCGGGTGGTCGATCCGAGGGCACACCGATCCGCGCCGGTCCGGTACAACCGGGCGGCACCCGAGCGGGCACCGGCGGTGCTCCGTACCCCCGCGAATCTCTTCGTATGCCCGGCCGACGACGAGGCCGGACAAATCCGGGGGGATCAGAATTTTGCGTCGC
>NZ_JAIWNC010000102.1 GCF_020216025.1 Jidongwangia harbinensis
CGGCGGCGGCGTTGCCGGAGTACATGGTGCCGTCGGCGTTCGTGCTGCTGGACAAGCTCCCGCAGACGGCGAACGGCAAGGTGGACCGGCGGGCGTTGCCGGCGCCGCAGTGGCAGGCGAGTGTGTCCCGGGCCCCCCGCGACGCGCGGGAGGAGGTCCTGGCCGGGCTGTTCGCTCAGGTGCTGGGACTGCCCGAGGTCGGGGTGGAGGACTCGTTCTTCGACCTCGGCGGCGACAGCATCATGGCGATCCAGCTGGTCGCCCGGGCCCGCCGCGCCGCACTCGGCTTCACCGCCCGGGAGGTCTTCACCCACAAGTCCGTGGCCGGGCTCGCCGCCGTGTGCCGGGACGTGTCGGGCGAGGTGGTGGCGTACCCGGCGTCCGTGGCCCTGGGGGACGGCGAGCTGGCCGCGCTGCGGGTCCGGGTGCCGAGCCTGGAGCAGGTGCTCCCGCTGGCCCCGCTGCAGAAGGGACTGCTGTTCCACGGCGTGTACGACGACGCGGGCACCGACGCGTACACCATGCAACTCGCCGTTGATCTGGACGGCGCGCTGGACACCGCGGCGCTGCGGGCGGCCGCCGCCGGGCTGTTGCAGCGGCACCCGAACCTGCGGGCGAGCTTCCACCACGACGGGCTGTCCCAGCCGGTCGCCGTGATCGCGGGCGATGTGCCGTTGCCCTGGCGGTCAGAGGATCTGTCCGGTCTCGCCGAGGACGAGCGGGAGCCGGCGGCGCGGGAACTGCAGGCCGCGGAGCACGCCGAGCCGTTCCGGCTGGACGTGGCGCCGCTGCTGCGGTTCCTGCTGATCCGGCTGGGTGACCAGCGGTACCGGCTGGTCATGACGAACCACCACATCCTGCTGGACGGCTGGTCGCGTCCGCTGCTGTTCCGCGATCTGCTGACCCTGTACCGCGCGATCACCGACTCGGCGAACGCCGACGTTCCGGCGGTCCGGCCCTACCAGGACTACCTGGGCTGGCTGGCCCACCAGGACCAGACCGCCGCCGAGGAGGCCTGGCGCGACGCCCTCGCCGACCTCGCCGAACCCACCCACCTCGCGACCCCCGGCGACGTCCGGGTTCCGGTGCTGCCGGACCGGCTCGAACGCCTCCTGTCGGTGGCCGAGACCGACGCGCTGACCCGCCAGGCGCGCGCCCTCGGCGTCACCCTGAACACGGTGGTGCAGGCGGCCTGGGCGGTGCTCCTCGGCCACCTCACCGGACAGCGCGACGTGGTCTGCGGCGTCACCGTGTCCGGCCGTCCCGCCGAACTCGGCGGCGTCGAGGACATGATCGGCCTGTTCATCAACACCCTCCCGCTCCGCCTGCGGCTGCAGCCCGGGGAGACCCTGCACGGCCTGCTCACCCGGCTCCAGGACGACCAGACCCGGCTGCTCGACCACCACCACCTCGGCCTCATCGACATCCAGCGCGCGGCCGGGCACACCGACATGTTCGACTCGATCATCCTGGTGGAGAACTTCCCGCTGGAGATGACCGGCATTGTCGAGTCGGTACGGACCGCGGGACTTCGGCTGGGTGCGGTGTCCAACGTCGAGTCGACGCACTACCCCCTGGCGCTCGCGGTCGCGACGCGCGACCAGCTCCGGCTCCGTCTCGAGTACCGGCCGGACCTGTTCGGCCGGGCCCGGGTCGAGGGCCTCGCCGAGACGCTGGTGCGCCTGCTGACCGCGGTGGTGGCGGACCCTGACCTGCCGTTGGCGCGGGTGGATGTGCTCGGTGAGGCCGAGCGGGTCCGGGTGCTGGGTGCGGGTGTGGGTCCGGTGGTGGAGCCGTCGGTGTTGGTGCCGG
>NZ_JAIWNC010000103.1 GCF_020216025.1 Jidongwangia harbinensis
CTGAGTCTTCACAACCCCCGGGTTGATCACGCTGGGCGTGAAACCGGCGGCCCGGTCACGGTTGTCGCTGGGTCGGGTGAGGGGGCTGGTGCGGGCGTGCCGGCCTCGTCACCATCGGGCTTGTCGGGGGTGTCCACCCTCGATGGGTGCCCGTGACGTCGACGCGTGCTTGGAAGTGAAGTCCGTCTCTGAGTCTGGCGCTGGGACCTGACCCGGAAGGGTCACACACTGTTGCTACGAGCACGCCGGTCAGAGTTTCCATTCCCCTGACAAGGTCCCCGGGCACCCTGTCCACGCGGCACATTGCCGGGCAGGAGGCCAGGAGATGGCACGGACCAAGAGGGCGCCGCAGGAGATCCTCGATGAGGAACACGAGCAGGTCCTGCAGCGGGTCTGCGCGATCGACGTGGCCAAAGGCTTCGGGCAGGTGTGCGTCCGGCTACCCCGCGCCGACGGCCGCCGCATCAGCAAGGTCGCCGAGGTCGAGGCGACCACCGGCGAGGTCCTCAAGCTGAGCCAGGCCCTGCTCGATCAGGACATCGAGATGGTCACCCTGGAGTCGACCTCGGACTACTGGCGGATCTTCTACTACCTGCTCGAGGCGGCCGGGCTACGGATCCAGCTGGTTAACGCCCGTGACGTCAAGAACGTCCCGGGCCGGCCCAAGACCGACACCCACGACTGCGTGTGGCTGGCCAAGCTGACCGAACGGGGCATGCTGCGGCCCTCGCTCGTGCCACCAGCCGCGCAACGGGTACTGCGTGATTACACCCGCACCCGCGTCGATCTGACCCGCGACCGCACCCGGCACTGGCAGCGTCTGGAGAAGCTCCTCGAAGACGCCCTGATCAAGGTCACCACGGTCGCCTCGAAGATCAACACAGTATCGGTCCGGGACATGATCGACGCCCTGATCCGCGGCGAACGCGACCCGCACCGCCTCGCCGGCCTGGCCCGCGGCACGATGCGCGGTAAACACCGCGAACTCGTCCGGGCCCTCGACGGCCGGTTCGATGACCATCACGCCGAACTCGCCGGTATCCTGCTCGGCCAGATCGACGGTCTCACCACCGAGATCGACACGCTGACCACCCGCATCGAACAACTGATCACCGAACTGCCGGCCGGTGAACCGCCCAGCCCGCCCAGCAACCCGGCACCACCCGGCACCACCCCACCAGGACCCCTGCACCGGCTGACCACCGTCCCCGGCATCAGCAGAGAAGCCGCTCAGGTGATCCTGGCCGAGATCGGCCCGGACATGACCCGCTTCCCGACCGCCCGCCACCTGGCCGCCTGGGCCCGGCTCTCACCGAACATCAGACAGTCCGGCACCAAACGCTCCGGCGGCAAAACCTCCAAGGGCAACCCCTACCTCAAAGCCGTCCTCGGCAACGCCGCCGCCTCCGCCTCCCGCACCAACACCTTCCTCGGCGAACGCTACCGGCGCATCGTCAAACGCCGCGGCAAAGGCAAAGCCCTGGTCGCCGTCGCCCGCTCCATCCTGGTCATCATCTGGCACCTACTCGCCGACCCCACCACCAACTACCACGACCTCGGCGCCGACTACTACACCACCCGCATCAACAAGGAACGCCGCCAACGCCACCTGATCCAACAACTCGAAGCGCTGGGCCTACAGGTCACCCTCACCCCCGCCGCCGCCTGAACACCTCTCCACCACCCGGGCCACCCCGGGCCATCACCCATGCCCCCACTCAAGTTGGTTTCCGGTCAG
>NZ_JAIWNC010000104.1 GCF_020216025.1 Jidongwangia harbinensis
CTTGAGTTTTAACGTGTGGCGGGGTTGCATCGACCCTGGTTGATCATGAGGACAGCCCTTGATTGATCATCTTCTTGTCTAGGGAAGAAGATCCACACCAAGGGCTGTCTGGTGATTAGTGTGCATGAGGCTGTGCCAGCTGACGCTGTCGGGCGGTTGACGGCGTTGCGGCGGGAGGTCCATCGTTGTCTGACCATGCGGGCGGACGCGTTGTTTGAGCTGGTGGACGCGCTGCTGTGCGGCGACAGGCCAGTGGGGTCGCTGGTCGAGTTGTCGCTCGCGGGCGAGCATCGGCGCAGCCACGGCTCGCTGTATGCGGCACTCAACCAGGGTCGGATCAACGTCGACCGGCTGCGGACCGCCCTGAGCGCAGTCGCAGTGCCCCGGGCCGCAGACGGACGAATCGTCCTCGCGGTCGATGTGACGTGCTGGCTGCGCCCGGAGGCACACACCTCACCGCAGCGGGTGCTCTGTCACACCTACGGGCGCGGTAAGGACACCCACATCGGGGTTCCAGGCTGGCCGTACTCCGTGGTCACCGCCTTGGAGACCGGCCGCAGCTCGTGGACCGCGCCGCTGGACGCTCGCAGGCTCGCCCCCGGCGACGACGCCGCCACCGTCACCGCCGGGCAACTGCGTGACGTGGTCGAACGACTGATCAGCGCCGGGCAGTACCAGCCCGGCGACCCCGACATATGGATCGTTGCGGACGCCGGTTACGACGGTCCCCGACTGGCGTTCCTGCTCGCCGACCTGCCGGTGAAGGTCCTGGTCCGGATGCGTTCTGACCGGGTCCTGCGCCGAGCCGCACCGCCGCGCATGCCAGGGACGACCGGCCGCCCACCGCGACACGGCGGCGAGTTCATCTTCGGTGATCCAGCCAGCTGGGGCACTCCGGACGCAGCCACCACCACCGACACCCGCCTCTACGGCACCGCGACCGCCCGGGCCTGGCACCGGCTGCACCCCCGGCTGACTCACCGCACCGCCTGGGCCAGCGAACACGGCCCGCTACCGATCATTGAAGGCACCGTGATCCTGCTGAGCGTCGAACGACTCCCGTCCGGTGCCACCGCGAAACCGGTCTGGCTGTGGTGGTCCCACCCGACGGCCACCACCAGCGAGGTCGACCTGGCCTGGCAGGCGTTCCTGCGCCGCTTCGACATCGAGCACACCTTCCGCATGCTCAAACAAACCCTCGGCTGGACCCGCCCGAAACTGCGTGACCCGGCCGCCGCCGACCGCTGGACCTGGCTGGTGCTGACCGCTTACACCCAGCTGCGCCTCGCCCGGACCGCAGTCGCCGACCTACGCCGTCCCTGGGAACGACCGGCACCAGCCGAGCGGCTCACCCCGGCCCGCGTCCGACGAGCGTTTCGGCACCTACGCGGCAAGACCAGCAGCCCCGCCGCCGCACCGAAACCCTCCCGTCCAGGCCCCGGACGACCACCCGGCCACCGCAACCACCGGCCAGCCAACCGCCACGACGTCCATATCGTCACCAGCGCAAACGCCAACCCGAAAAACAAGAAAACACATAACCCCAGACCACGCCGCACAGGTTAAAACTCAAGCT
>NZ_JAIWNC010000105.1 GCF_020216025.1 Jidongwangia harbinensis
CGGCGGCTCACTCGGCGGGTTGCTGGTCGGCGGGTTGCTCGGTGGGTTGCTGGTGGGCGGGTCGCTCGGCGGGTTGCTGGTGGTCAGCGTCGGGGTCTGCCAGTCCCGCCAGCTCGCCAGGTTCCCGGTGGCCTTGCTGTGTATCCGGATCGTCCCGGCCGCGTTCCCGCTGCGCAACAGGTACTTCTGAAGGTGCTGCTGCAACAACGGCCGCCACTCCGCCCGGCTCGCGCAATGCGTCCCGTCCGACACATCGGAGTGATACGTGATGTTCGCACCGGCACCCAACGCCCGGTACACCTCCGCACCACCCAACGCCGCCACACTCGCCGACCGCGGCCCCAGATTCGCGATATGCGGATTGTCCATCACGAACAACCCCCGCGGCGCCACCATCGCCACCACCTGATGGGTGTCCACCGGCAACCCGTTCGGATTACCCGTGAACGAACCGAACGCATCACCCAGCCACGGCTGCTCCCCGTACGCACTCGACAGACTCTGCGCACCCTCCCCCGGGATACCCCGGAAGATCGGCACCCCCGCCGACCCCGACTCGATCGGCATCGTCAACGCGATCCGCTGATCGAACGCACCCACCACGAACGCGCCCTTACCGAACCGCGAACACCCCGTCACCCCGGTCGCGTCCGCCCGCAGAACGCTCCCCCCGGACGACTCCAGCACATCAATGATCCGCGACACCCCCCACGCCCACGCCACCAACAACCCGGTCGACGACGACGCCCCGTAGATCGAGTAGAACGCCCCCTGCTTGTTGGTACGCGGCGTGCCCTCCCGGCCCACCACATACGGGTCATAATTGATCACCGCGGCCCCCGCCGCCTTGATCGCCGCGGTGTCCGCACCGAACCCGCCCAACACCACCACCGCCGGGAACGGACCCGAGCCCGACGGCAACTCCACCCGCGCCGTGAAACTCGCACTACGCCCGCCCTCGGACACGTTCACCGAGATCGACGAACTCGACACCGTCCCGGTCACACTCGCCGGCTTGCCCGGTTTCGCCCCGTACACATACCGCTCCGCGAGCTTCTTGATCTCCGCCCGCCGGCACTGCCAGTCCCCCGTCGAGGTGATCCGCGTGCCGTTCATCCGCAGGAACGGATCCGGCAACCGCGCATTCGACACCGCACCACCGGGCTCCGGCACCACACAGTTCGCACCCTCGTCCTCCACCCCCGCGGCCGCCACCACCGCAGCCCGCGCGGACGCCGAACGCGGCCCGAACGTCGCCACCGCCCCGACCGCCAACACCGACACCGACACCGCCGCCACGACCGCAACCCGCAACTTCGAGCGACCCACGTAGGTGGACACCAGGGCCCTCCCCTCCGACACCCAAGGAAACGGAAACGCCACCCGAACCAGCACCGAAAGTTCCAGCAGGTCCCGAGCGTGGAAACGTTTCCATTCTGACCGCACCAGTGTTAGGCA
>NZ_JAIWNC010000106.1 GCF_020216025.1 Jidongwangia harbinensis
CGCAGTCGACCAGGACGATCTGCCCGGGCCGCAACTCGTTGAACAGGATCTGCTCGGACAGGCTGTCCTCCAGGTCCCGCTGGATCGTCCGGCGCAACGGCCGCGCACCCAGCACCGGGTCGTAACCCTTCTTCGCCAGGTACCGCCGCGCGTTGTCGGTCAGCTCCAGACCCATGTCCTTGTTCCGCAGCTGAGTCTCGATCCGGGAGATGAAGATGTCCACAATGTTGCGGATCTCCTTCTCCTGCAGCTGGTGGAACACGATCGTGTCGTCGATCCGGTTCAGGAACTCCGGCCGGAAGTGCTGCTTCAGCTCGTCGTTGACCTTCTGCTTCATCCGGTCGTAGTTCGACTCGGTGTCCTCCGACGCCTGGAACCCCAGCGACACCGCCTTCGCCACATCCCGCGTGCCCAGGTTCGTGGTCAGGATGATCACCGTGTTCTTGAAGTCCACGATCCGGCCCTGACCGTCGGTCAGCCGCCCGTCCTCCAGGATCTGCAGCAGCGTGTTGAACACGTCCGGGTGGGCCTTCTCGATCTCGTCGAACAGCACCACCGAGAACGGCTTACGGCGCACCTTCTCGGTCAGCTGACCGCCCTCGTCGTAACCCACGTAACCGGGAGGGGCACCGACGAGCCGCGACACCGTGTACCGGTCGTGGAACTCGGACATGTCGAGCTGGATCAGCGCGTCCTCGGAACCGAACAGGAACTCCGCCAGGGCCTTGGACAGCTCGGTCTTACCGACGCCGGACGGGCCGGCGAAGATGAACGAGCCGGACGGCCGCTTCGGGTCCTTCAGCCCGGCCCGGGTACGCCGGATCGCCTTGGAGACCGCCTTGACCGCGTCGTCCTGGCCGACGACCCGCTTGTGCAGCTCGTCCTCCATCCGCAGCAGCCGCGAGGTCTCCTCCTCGGTGAGCTTGTACACCGGGATACCGGTCCAGTTGCCCAGCACCTCGGCGATCTGCTCGTCGTCGACCTCGGACACCACGTCCAGATCGCCGGCCTTCCACTCCTTCTCCCGCTGCGCCTTCTGACCCAGCAGCTGCTTCTCCTTGTCCCGCAGCTGCGCGGCCCGCTCGAAGTCCTGCGCGTCGATCGCGGACTCCTTGTCCCGGCGCACCTGAGCGATCCGCTCGTCGAAGTCACGCAGGTCCGGCGGCGCGGTCATCCGGCGGATCCGCATCCGCGCACCCGCCTCGTCGATCAGGTCGATCGCCTTGTCCGGCAGGAACCGGTCCGAGATGTACCGGTCGGCCAACGTCGCCGCCGCCACCAGCGCGGCATCGGTGATGCTGATCCGGTGGTGCGCCTCGTA
>NZ_JAIWNC010000107.1 GCF_020216025.1 Jidongwangia harbinensis
TGGGCTTCCCCCGGAGGTGTGGACACCCTGAGACTGGATCTTGAGTCCAGAGGAAGGGGTGTCCCCGTTGGGACGTCCGTCGAAGTACACGCAGGAGTTTCGGCGGGATGCGGTCGAGTTGGTGCGCTCGTCCGGTCGGCCTATCAATGAAGTCGCCCGCGAGCTGGGTATGAGCCACGAGACGCTGCGTAACTGGGTCCGTAAGCAGGAGCAGCAGGCGTCGGGTGCGGGTTCGGCGGTGCAGGCCGGGGCCGGGCTGTCGATGGCGGACAAGGACGCCGAGATCGCCCAGTTGCGCGCTGAGGTGGCCGAGCTGCGGCAGGAGAAGGAGATCCTGCGTAAGGCGGCCGCCTATTTCGCCAAGGAGATGGGTCGGTGACCAGCCGCTTTCGGTTCATCTCCACCCACCGTGGGGTGCACGGCGTTAAGCGGCTGTGCCGGGTCTTGGCGGTGTCGCGTTCAGGGTTCTACCGGTGGGTCGCCGGTGAGCCTGACCGGCAGGCCCGCGCGGCCGCCGAGGACGTTCTCGCCGCGCAGATCACCGCGGTGCACGCCGCGTCTGGGCGGACCTACGGCTCGCCGCGGGTCACCGCCGAGTTGCGGGATCAAGGGGTACAGGTCAACCGCAAACGCGTGGAGCGCATCATGCGCCGGCACGGTGTCGTCGGCCGGCACCAACGGCGGCGCAAGCGCACCACGATCCCGGACCCGACCGCGCCCGCGGTGCCGGACCTGCTCGGCCGTGACTTCACCGCTACCGCGCCGGACCAGCGCTGGTGCGGCGACATTACCTATCTACGCGTCGGTGACCGGTTCCTCTACCTGGCCACCGTCATCGACATCGCCACCCGCCGCCTGGTCGGCTGGTCGATCAACTCGCACATGCGCGCCGAGTTGGTCATCGACGCTTTGGACGCCGCCGTGGCCGCCCGCGGTGGTGACGTCGCCAAGGTGGTGTTCCACTCGGATCGCGGCGCCCAATACGGCAGTGCCGGTTTCGCCGAGGCCTGCCGACGCCACCGGATACGCCGTTCCCGAGGCCGGATCGGCTCGTCCTACGACAACGCGCTGGCCGAGGCGTTCTTCGCCACCCTCAAACGCGAACTCGACGTCGAGCACCGCCGTTGGACATCCGAGGCCGACGCCCGCCGTGACGTCTTCCGCTGGATCGCCTTCTACAACCACCGCCGACGCCACTCAGCACTGGGCTACCGCAGCCCCGCCGACTACGAACGAACCCTGGAAACCGTTACGCTGCAGCAGAGCGCGGCATAACCCGGTGTCCACATCCCGGGGGGAAGCTCA
>NZ_JAIWNC010000108.1 GCF_020216025.1 Jidongwangia harbinensis
GACCAGGCCGGGCTCGACCACGTCGCCGACGAACTCAACGGAAGACCCCGCATGACCTTGGGCTGGGCCAACCCAGCTGCAAAAATGGCTGAGCTAGTCGGTGTTGCAACCACCAGTTGAGTTCGCCAGTTCCTGCGGCTGGGTGCCGTGGCGGACCCGCCGACGTGCTGCGCGGCCGGGGTGTCGTGGTGACGCCCCGGCCGGTGCCGGTCGGTTACTTGCTGGCCGTCGGCCAGGTCGGTGATCGCGCTGGCGGTGCGGATGTACTTGCTATGGCCCAGGCACCGATGGTCTGGATGGTGAAGGGCCTTTCGCGAGGGCTTGAGCGTCGGCAGACACCGGCGAGGGCATCCACCGCGGCGTCGATGAGGGTGTGCAGGTCCTGCTGCTCGTACTTCCTGTCGAGCGGCTTGTCGAGCTTGGCGCCGACGGTCATGTCGTTCTCTTGTATGGGGCTACCTACCTGCATGCATTCCGGCCCACCGGGGGCCGCCTGGGCCGGGACACATAGCGGCGGCGCCCCGGTGAGGTATGACCTCGAGGAGGGCGCCGCGCGGGTCACTCTTCTACGTCCCCGCTGTCTTCGTCGTCGAAGACCTCGTCGATGACTTCACCGGCGACGTAGCCGCCCACCAGGCCGGCGCCGGCGCCGGCGACCGCAGCTGCGGCGCCGAACCCGCCCCCGCCGTGCCCGTGGTGCCCGCCGTGCCCGTGGTGCGGTGCGCCGTAGCCGGGGTGGTGGGTTGGCGAAGGTCGCCGCGTGCGGCAGCACGGCCTGCTGCAGCCAGGCGTCGATCTGGGCGGCCCAGTCGGTGTGTTCGGCGCCGGTGTGTGGGACTTGGAGGTGGCCGGAGGTGTGGTGGCCTGCGGTGAACAGCCCGCCGCGTTTGTCGGTTTCCAGGATGACGTCGAGGCCGTGGGGTTGGCGACGAAGGTGACTTCCAGTTCGGTGCAGGCGTGCGCGTACTGTGGTGCGGCGTAGAACTCGATTTGCTGGTAGGAGGGCAGGGTCAGTGGCACGGCGCGCAGGTGGCCGGGCCCGCGCCTTATCGGCCGAGCTATGTTGACGTCGCCGGACCCCTGCCAGGACTGGTCAGCCGAGGGTGACGTTGAAGATCGGGTTGGCCGCCAGGGTCCGGAACGCGGCGAGGTTGGCCTTGGTGCCGTCGATGCTGATGTCGCGGTCGCCCTGGTCGTCCTGCTTGGTGTCGAAGTAGACGATCGCCTTGATGTTCGGGCGCTTGGCCAGCTCCGGGAGCACGCTGCGGAAGCCGG
>NZ_JAIWNC010000109.1 GCF_020216025.1 Jidongwangia harbinensis
ACCGAGGTCCCAGCCCCGATCAGTCGGGAACCCGCCGACCACATCACGACCGTCGGCCAGCAACTCCCACAGATCCTCCGGACTACGCACCCCACCCGGGTAGCGACACGCCATCGACACGATCGCGATCGGCTCGTCCGTGCCCACCGCGACACCCGGCAACCCGGCCGCGGACGTGACGACCGTGCCGACCAACTGCTCACGCAGGTAACCGACCAGCGCTGTGGGAGTGGGATAGTCGAACGCCAGCGTCGCGGGCAGCTTCAACCCGGTGATCCGGCCAAGCCGGTTACGCAACTCCACCGCCGTCAGCGAATCAAACCCCAGGTCCCGGAACGCCCGGTCCGGGGTGATCTCCTCCACACCGGCATGACCCAGGACCGCAGCAACCTGAGTCGTCACCACCTCCAGCAACAGGTGATCACGATCCGCCTCGGTACGCCCGGCGAGTTGGTCGAGCAGTCCGACGGTGGTGGTCGTGTCGCTTCCGGCTTCGGAGCGCGGTGCGGCCTCGGGGATCGACGAGAGCAGTGGCCAGGAGCGTGACGACCAGTACGCCGCACCGAACTGCTCCCAGCGGACGTCGACCGCGATCTCGGTCGGATGCCCGGTGGCCGGCAGCAGGCCCATCAGCGGCGTCGCCGATTCCGGCGGCAGCAGCCCGAGACCGTGCCGGGCAAGCCGGGCCGGGTCCTCGTGCTGGTGCGCCATACCCACCTCGGCCCACGGACCCCAGCCGATCGACGTCGCAGCGAGACCCCGGCCATGACGATGCTGCGCCAAGCCATCCAGATAGGCGTTGGCCGCGCCGTACGCGCCGCCGCCCGCGCTGCCCCAGACACCGACGATCGAGGAGAAGAGCACGAAGGCGTCCAGCGGCCGGTCACCCAGCAGCTCGTCCAGGTAGCGCGCGCCGGCCGACTTACCGGCGAGGGTACTGGCCAGCAGGGACACGTCGAGATCCTCGACGGCGGTGCTGAACGGCACACCCGCGGTGTGCACCACGGCCGTCAGGTCATCACCGGCCTCAGCAAGAGCGGCGGCCACGTCGGCGCGCTCACCCATGTCGCCGGCCACGATCGTCACCCGCACACCGGCCGCGGTCAGCTCCTCGACCAGTTCCGCCGCTCCGGGGGCGTCCAGGCCGCGGCGGCTGGTCAGGACCAGATGCTCCGCACCCTGCCCGGCCGCCCACCGGGCCACCGCGACGCCGAGACCACCGGTACCACCGGTGATCAACACCGTGCCCCGCGGCGTCCACA
>NZ_JAIWNC010000110.1 GCF_020216025.1 Jidongwangia harbinensis
GCGGAGGTGCTGGACGCCGAGCCGAGTGTGGGTGTGGTGTCGCTGCTCGGTCTGATCGACGGGCGGGATGGGAACGAACCCACCGTGCCCGCGGGCCTGGTGGCGACCACCGATCTGATCCGGGTGCTGGTTGCGGCCGGTGCGGAGCGGACCGGTCGGGTCTGGTGCCTCACCCGGGGTGCGGTCGCCGCCGTCCGTGCGGATGTGCGGGTGAGTCCGGTGCAGGCGCAGGTGTGGGGTCTGGGCCGTAATGCCGGTCTGGAGGTGGGCGGGAGTTGGGGTGGTCTGATCGATCTGCCCGCCGTGTTGGATGAGCGGGCCGGGTCCCGGCTGGCCGCGGTGCTCGCCGCGGGTGGTACCGAGGACCAGGTAGCCATCCGCCCGACGGGTGTCTTCGGTCGCAGGCTGGCCCGGATCACCGGTCAGGGTGGGCCGGGCTGGAGTCCGCGTGGCACGGTGCTGATCACCGGTGGCACCGGTGGGCTCGGCGCGGCGGTGGCCCGCCAGCTCGCCGAAACGGGGGCGGAGCGTCTGGTGTTGACCAGCCGCCGTGGTGGTGTCGCCCCGGATCTGGGTGTTCCGGTTGAGGTGGTTGCCGCTGACATGGGTGTGCGCGCTGATGTGGCGCGGGTGTTGCGGGTGTGTGGCGATGACCTGACCGCGGTGGTGCACGCCGCTGGTGTCGACGTTTCCGGAGCGGTGGTGGAGACCGGCGCGGCGGAGCTGGCCCGTGCCTACGCGGGCAAGGTCGTCGGTGCTGATCTGCTCGATGAGCTGCTCGGCGATCGCGTTCTGGATGCGTTTGTGTTGTTCTCCTCGATCGCCGGGGTGTGGGGCAGCGGTGGTGGTGGTCCGTACGCGGCGGCGAACGCCCATCTGGACGCGCTGGCGGCGGATCGTCGGGCCCGTGGCCTGGCCGGTACCGCGTTGGCGTGGGGTCCGTGGGCCGAGGTCGGCATGGCCGCGCTGGGTAACACCCGGGAGCATCTGGGGCGTCGTGGTCTGACCGCGTTGCCGCCCGCCGCGGCCGTCACCGCCATCGCGGCGGCCGTCGCCGGTGCGGACGCCACGCAGGTGATCGTCGACGTCGACTGGGCCCGGTTCGCCCCCGCGTTCTCCTTCGGCCGCCGCTGGGCGCTGCTCGGTGACCTGCCGGAAGCCGTCGCGG
>NZ_JAIWNC010000010.1 GCF_020216025.1 Jidongwangia harbinensis
TTCGTGATGGACAATCCGCATATCGCGAATCTGGGGCCGCGGTCGGCGAGTGTGGCGGCGTTGGGTGGTGCGGAGGTGTACCGGGCGTTGGGTGCCGGTGCGAACATCACGTATCACTCCGATGTGTCGGACGGGACGCATTGCGCGAGCCGGGCGGAGTGGCGGCCGTTGTTGCAGCAGCACCTTCAGAAGTACCTGTTGCGCAGCGGGAACGCGGCCGGGACGATCCGGATACACAGCAAGGCCACCGGGAACCTGGCGAGCTGGCGGGACTGGCAGACCCCGACGCTGACCACCAGCAACCCGCCGAGCGACCCGCCCACCAGCAACCCACCGAGCAACCCGCCGACCAGCAACCCGCCGAGTGAGCCGCCGACCAGCACGCCGCCGAGCAACCCGCCGACGGGCGCCGGCTGCAGCGCGACGACGTCGGTGAACGCGTGGACCGGGGGATTCGTGGCCACGGTCAGGGTCACCGCCGGACCGTCGGCGATCAGCGGGTGGAACGTCGGGCTCACGTTGCCGGCCGGTGCGACCGTCACCAACTCCTGGAACGCGAACCGGTCCGGCACCAGCGGTGCCCTCCAGTTCTCGAACGTGTCGCACAACGGCCGGCTCAACGCCGGCCAGGTGGTGGAGTTCGGCTTCCAGGGCACGGGAACCAGTGGGACGTTGACGCCGACCTGTACCGCGAGCTGACTCGCCGCGCCGGCCCCGGGCTCAGCCGTCAGCTTGCGGCCGGGGGCCGGCGTCCCGCAGAGGTTTCACTTGATCGCTCCCCGGGTCACCCCGGTCATCACCCAGCGCTGCGCGAACAGATAGGCCAGCACGGTCGGTGCCATGGCCATCAGGTACGACGCGAAGGCCACGTTGTAGTTCGCGCTGAACTGCGACTGGAAGATGCTCTGCACCACCGGGATGGTCTGCATGGCCGGGTCGGACGTGATCAGCGACGGCATCATGAAGTCGTTCCAGGACGCCAGGAACGCGAAGATGCCGACGGTCGCGTTCATCGGCGCCAGCAGCGGGAAGATCAGCCGCCAGAACACCTGCCAGGTGCTGGCGCCGTCG
Source organism: Jidongwangia harbinensis (assembly GCF_020216025.1). Lineage (GTDB taxonomy): Bacteria > Actinomycetota > Actinomycetes > Mycobacteriales > Micromonosporaceae > Actinoplanes > Actinoplanes harbinensis. Next base: position 1,072 of record NZ_JAIWNC010000010.1, read on the forward strand.
AGGCGCGCGCTCTCCTCCAGCTCGTACGGGATGGACCGGAGGAAGGCGGTGTAGAGCAGCACGTTGAAGGACAGGCCGAACAGGATGTGCAGGATCGCCACGCCGGCCGGGTTGTCCAGGTTGACGATCGACACCAGCTTGATCTGGGGCAGCGCGATCACCGGGAACGGGATGAACATCGCCGCGAGGAGATAGAAGTACGACCAGCGGAACAGCTTGCGTTCCCAGTTCCGGGCGATCGCGTACGCCGCGCACGAGGCGAGCGTCACCAGGCCCGCGACGGTGGCCACGGTGACCGCCAGCGAGATGGCGAACGCCCGCGGGAAGGCGGTCATCTCCCACGCGGTGGCGAAGTTGTCGAACCGCATCGGCCACGGCCAGCTGAACCCGCTGCCGGTCGCCGCCTCCTCCGACGACTTCAGCGCCATCGCGACCGTGAAGTACAGCGGCAGGAGCACGGCGAGGGAGGCGAGCACGATGAGGACGGTCAGCCCCCAGCCGGACCGTCGCCGGCCGCCGGGCTCCGGTGCGTTCTTCTCCTGCGCCCGGGACGGCCCCGCGGACGTGGTGCCGGGCAGCGTGGTGGCCATCAGAGCGACACTCCTCGGCGTTGGATCAGCCGCAGCTGCATCACGGAGATCAGGACGGTGATCACGAAGAACAGCACGGCGTTGGCCATCTGGTACGCGTAGTCGCCGCTGGTGAATCCGGTGAAGATCGTCATGGCCACGCTGAACGTCGAGGTGCCCGGGCCGCCGTTGGTCAGGCCGACGATGATGTCGTACGCGTTGAGGAAGCCCTTGAAGCCGAGAATCGTGTTGATCACGACGTATCCGAGCATCAGCGGGAGCGTGATGCTGCGGAACTGCCGCCACGGCCGGGCTCCGTCGATGGACGCGGCCTCGTAGACCTCGCCGGGGATGGCGAGCAGCCCGGCCAGATAGATGATCATCGCGCCCGGGATCGCCTGCCAGGCGGTGACGATGACGACCGCGATCCAGGCGAACCGTTCGTCGGCCAGGATGCTCGACTCCAGCGATTCGATGCCCAGCCGCGCCGCGATCGTCGGCAGCGACGTCGAGAACAGATAGTTGAAGACGTAGGCGATGACGATGCCGGAGATCACCATCGGGATGAAGAAGACCCCGCGCAGGGCGGTCTTCAGCTTGATCTTCGCGCTCAGGCCGAGTGCGAGGGCCAGCGCGACGACGTTGACCACGATCACGGTCACCACCGAGAAGCCCAGCGTGAATCCGTACGAGCTGAGGATCCGGGGATCGCTGAAGATCGCGATGTAGTTGGTCAGCCCGACGAACTCCCAGTCGCCGTACCCCACGTAGTTGGTGATGCTGTAGAACATCCCGACCACCGCGGGCACCGTGATGAACAGCGTGAACAGCAGGACGACGGGCAGCAGCATGGCGTAGAAGGTCTTGTCGACGCGGCGCGGTGGCCGGGGCGCGACCGGCGGCGGGGCGGTCATCCAGGTCTCCTTCGGGTCAGAGGGACCGCACGGCGAGGCGGCGCCAGTCGTTGTCGAGCTTGCCGAGGAAGCGGTCGCCGTCGCCGGTGAAGACCAGCTCCTGCAGGTAGTTGGTGAGCGGGATGATGCCCGGGATGTAGGTGCCCGCGCCCTGGTAGAAGCGGGCCTCGCGGACGTACGGCTCGAGGTCGACGATGCGCTCGTCGGTCACCGCCGGCGCGTTCCGGACCGGTGAGAAGGCCAGGTTCTCGGCGTTGTACTTGTCCATCACCGCGGGCGTCATGAGGTACGACAGAAACTGCCTGGCGGCTTCCGGTTCGGCGGCGCCGCGCGGAATCCACAACGAGAGGTCGATGTTGACGCGCGCCTTGCGGTCCGCCGGCCGGTCCGTCGCGGGCAGGGCGAACGTGCCCATCCGTACCCTCGGATTGGCCTTGGTGATCTCCCCGATCGCCCACGGGCCCTGCAGGTACATGGCCACCTTGCCCTGTGCGAAGGCGGCGTTGCCGTCCGGGTAGTCGCGGGACGCGGCGTCGGGGTTCGCGTACGACCCGAGCTGCAGCATCTTCTCCACCGCGGGCGCGAACGTGCGCTGGAAGCTCACCTCGGAGTCCGGTCCGACGTCGGTGCCCTGGGCCTTGAGGCGGGCGAAGAAGTCCGCCACGTCCAGCGTGCCGCCGACGAGGTAGTCGAACAGGCCCTGGGAGATCGTCCAGGGTGCCTGGTAGGTCCCGTAGACCGGGATGACCGACCGGGACCGGAACGTCTCGCAGGCCCGGATCAGTTCGGTCCAGGTGGTGGGCACGCCGACCCCGTGCTGGGCGAACAGGTCCTTGTTGTAGATCACCCCGGCGGCCGTGACCGAGTAGGGCAGGACGCTGGTCTCGTCGCGGTAGGAGGCGTACTGGCCGACCAGCGCCTGCACGTTCGGGTCGATGCGCCCGGCCTCGGGCAGCCCGGCCAGGTCGGAGAGCACGCCACGGCCGACGAACGTCCCGGACTCGTCCAGGTTGTAGTTCACGCACACCAGGTCGAACGGTGCGTCGCGGACGAAGGAGGCCACCAGGCTGCCGGTCGCGTCGTGCTTGACCTCGATGCCGGACTGCCGCCGGTGGAAGTCCTCGATGATCTGGTCGAAGTAGCCGAGCACTTCCGGCTTGCTCTGGTAGAACCGCAGCCGGGTGCCGTCGCCGTCACCGCCGCAGGCGGAGAGGACCGGCGCCGCGACCGCGCCGAGGGCCGCTGCCTTGAGCACGGAACGCCGGCCCGGCCGGGCCGGCGGCCGCGGATCGGAGACATTCACGGTGGCTCCTCTCGCCCCGGGCGGACGGGCGTCGGAACCGGCTTCCGAACCTCGCGGTGACCCGGGTCACGCATCAACTCCGAGTGTCGAGCAAGTTACGGATTCCGCAACACGGGGCCCACGCGCGACCAGTCGGTGTCCGACGCGAGATGAAAGCCGGGGTATGACGGCTGGTTGTAGGTGGTCTGCTGCCGCGCCACCTCCACCCGGTACTGCGGGTCGTGCATCAACGTGTACAGCTTGTGCGCCGTCACCTCCGTGCTCAGGTAGATCCGGACCGCGGTGCTGTCCACCGTGCGCACCAGCAGTTCCTCCCGCCAGTCGCCGAGGACGTCCGCGACCAGGCCCGGATTGCCCTTCGTGCCGTTGTTGGTCCGGGTGCCCTCGGCCGTCAGCACCGTGCCGCGCCGCCAGTCGTCGACGGTCGGGGTGGCGTCCTGGGCGCCGTTGACGATCTGCGTGGTGAGGTCGGCGGCCCACCGGATGCTCTGGTTCGTGCCCGGGATCGGGCCGGGCGTCACCTGACCGGTCGCGGTGTGCAGGCCGAGCGCCTCGGAACCGCCGGGCATGCTGGCCCACGCCTCGAGGCCGCGCACCTCCGGCAGCACGTCGCCGATCATCCCGCGGCCGGTGTCGCGGCCGGAGTACGTACCGAAGAGCACCTCGCCGGTCGCCGCGTCGCGCATCGCCATGCCGTACGGGGCGGACGTGGCGCCCTCGTGCACGGTGAAGATCTCCAGGCCGGGGCGGTCCGGGTCGATGTCGGTGACGTGCATGGCGTCGCCGTGGCCGAGCCGCACGTGCTGCCCCGGCGCGGCGCTGTCCTCCGGCAGGGTCCCGAACGACGAGTAGAGCAGGCTGCCGTCGTGGTCGATGGTGGCGGCGCCGTACACGATCTCCTGACGCCCGTCGCCGTCCACGTCGGCGGCGCTGAGCGAGTGGAAGCCCTGGGTGGTGAGCGTGCCGAACTCGGGGTCGGTGCCGTCCCGCCCGTGCGGTGCGTCGTTGAACGGGTTCGTCATCGGCGTCCAGCCGCTGTCCACGGACCAGTCCTCGACGATCCGGCGACCGGTCCAGCGGTACGCGACCAGCGTGGAGCGGGTGTAGTAGCCGCGGGCGAATACCGCGGACGGGTGGCGGCCGTCCAGGTACGCGACGCCGGCCAGGAACCGGTCGACCCGGTTGCCCGGTTCGATCCGGGCCATCGCGTAGTCGCCCCACCGGAGGCCGTCGTCGTGCCGGCCCGGCCGGTACCGGACCGTCTGGAGTTCCCGGCCGGTCGCCCCCTCGAACACGGTCAGGTACTCCGGGCCGTCCAGGATGAAACCCTCGAACGCGCGCAGGTTGTTCCGGGCGCTGCGCGCCGGTGCGTACACGTCCATGAAGTGGTCGGCGAGCGCTTCGGCGTCCGCGCGGCGCAACGGATACCGGTACGCCGGCGCGATGCCGAACGCCGCCTCCAGCGTGGCCGGCCAGTTGCCGGCGACGACCTCGGGATGCCGGTGCCAGCCGAGGAACATCCGCACCACGTGGTCGTAGTATCCGGCGGCGTCCAGCCGGTAGTCGTCGGTGTGCCGGTAACCGGCCCGCACGTCGGCCTCGGGCATGGTGACGTAGCGGCCGTTCACCCTGGTCCCCGGCGCGGTCTTGAGCATGATCTCGGCGCGGCCGTCGCCGTCGAAGTCGTAGACCAGGAACTGCGTGTAGTGCGCTCCGGCGCGGATGTTGACGCCCAGGTCGATGCGGTGCCGCAGGGTGCCGTCCAGCTCGTAGGTGTCGAGGTAGACGGTGCCGGTGTAGCCCACCTGGGAGACGTCCTTGGAGTTGGACGGGTCCCACTTGACCACGTACTCGTACCGGCCGTCGCCGTCCACGTCGCCGACGCTCAGGTCGTTGGCCGTGTACGTGTACGTCTCGCCGGCCGGGGTGACGCCGTCCGGCGGCTTCCGCAACGGCAGGTCGTAGTGGCCCGCGGGCCAGGGCGAGACGGCCGCGCTGCGGTCCACCTCGGCACCGCGGACCACCGCCGCCACCCGGTACGCCGGCGACCCGGACGCCGACCGGTCGAGGTAGTTGGTGCTGGCGGTGACCGTGGCGATCCGTCGGCCGTTCCGGTACACGTGGAAGTCCGCGCCGGTCACGCCGGTCGCCGACGCCCCGGACACCTCGTGCCCGAGCAGCCGCCAGCTCAGGAACACGCCGTCGGTGGTGGTGGCCGCGACCAGGCCGCGGTCCAGGCGTTCCAGCCGGATGCCGGGCCGCCCGTCCGCCCCGGCGGGTGCCGGCAGTCCGGTGAGAACGAGCGCCGCGGCGCTGACCGCGGCGACGTACGCCGTGCGAGAACTCATCGGGTCTCCTCCGCTTCCGGGATGTGCAAATCAGGGGTGTGCCGCCGAGCACCGCCGCGCGGTATCGGGTGCCGGCCATGCTCAGGCGGCGTCGATCTCGGCCTGCAGCTCCTTGATGAAGGCCGCCGCGGCCTGCTGCGGAGTCTGCCGTTCGAAGAGCACCCCCTCGGTGTGCCGCTTGAGGATCGCCTCGATGCCGCTGGCGCCCTTCGGCGTGACCCGGGGCGCCGGGCCGGTCTTCAGCGCACCCAGGTACTCGGCGGCGGCCTTGTCGGTGGCGGTCAGCTTCGGCGTGATCGCGGCCCGCACCCTGGTGTTCGCCGGCACGCCGCGGTCGGTGAGCAGCACCTCGCCGGCCTCCGGGGCGTTGGCCAGGAAGTTGACGAACAGCGCCGCCTCCGCGGGGTGCGCCGACCGCGCCGAGACCGACCAGAACATGGACGGCTTGTAGTAGGCGCCGGGCGTCGCGGCCCGCGCCTCGCCGGGCTGGCGGAGCAGCTTGAGGTTCTGCCCGCTCGCCTCGGCCAGCGAGGTGAGCTGGGTGTTCCACCAGGTGCCGAACGCCGAGGTGTTGGTGGCGGTGCCGGACTGGTCCAGGGCACCGCCGGCCCGTTCGACGGTGACCGACGGCGGCGGCGCGATGCCCTGCTTGGTGAGATCCAGCAGGTACTGCCAGAAACTCGCCAGCACGGCCGGCGGGACCGCCACGTTGCCCTCGTCGTCGTACAGCGAGGCGCCGGCCTGCCGGGCCCAGATGTTGACGCCGCCGGAGTCGAAGCCCCAGGACTGTACGCCGGTGACCGTGCCGCCGCCGGCCTTCGAGACCTGCGCGCCCACCCGCTTCAGGTCGTCCCAGGTCCAGGTGGCGTCGTCCGGCAGCGCCACCCGGTAACGGCTCAGCAGGTCGGTGTTGACCACGATGGCGTACGCGGCCAGCCCGGTCGGGATCGCGTACTGCTTGCCGTCGACCTTGCCGGTGTCCAGCGCGCCGGCGTCGAAGTCCGCCGTGCTCAGGTGCTTCGCGGCGGTGCCGAGGTCGAGCAGGGCGCCGCGCTCGGCGTACGAGGAGAGGTACAGCTCGTCCATCTGGATGATGTCCGGTGCGTCGTTGGCGGCGACCGTGGTGGCCAGGCTGTCCCAGTAGCCGTTCCACTCCTTGAACTCGCCCTTCACCGTGATGGTCGGGTTCGCCTTGGTGAACAGGTCGATGACCTGCTGGGTGCGCTTGTGCCGGGCGTCCGAGCCCCACCAGGTGAAGCGCAGGGTCACCGGGTCGCCGGAGATGTCACCGCCCGCGTCGCCTCCGCCGCCGCCACAGGCCGCGAGCGCCGCTCCGGCTCCGGCGCCGATCGCCAGCGCGAGAACGGACCGCCTGGTCAGGGGAGTGTGCATCGCTGTGTCCTTCCGAGGGGGGAGGGGAGAACGCCTACTTGATGCCGGTGGTGGCGATGCCCTTGATCAGGTATCGCTGGCCGACCAGGAACGCGAGGAAGATCGGCAGCAGGGAGACCACGCTCATCGCGAACATGGCGCCCCACGAGGTGGCGACCGTCGAGTCCACGAAGGAGCGCAGTGCGACGGGCACGGTGTACATCTCGGGATCGGTCAGATAGATCAGCTGGCTGAAGAAGTCGTTCCAGGTCCAGATGAACGTGAAGATCGTCGTGGTGGCGAGCGCCGGCAGCATCAGCGGCAGGATCACCCGCAGGAAGATGCGGGGATGCCCGGCGCCGTCGATGCGGGCCGCCTCGTCCAGGTCCCGGGGCAGCCCCCGGATGAACTGGACCATCAGGAAGACGAAGAACGCGTCCGTGGCGAGCAGCTTCGGCACGATCAGCGGCAGGAACGTGTTCACCCAGCCGAGCTGCGAGAACATGATGTACTGCGGCACGATGATCACGTGGATCGGCAGCATGATGGTGCCGAGCATGAGCGCGAAGAACAGCCGCCGGCCGGTGAACTCCAGCCGGGCGAACGCGTAGGCGGCCATCGAGCAGGACACCAGGTTGCCGATGATGCAGCCCAGCACGACGATCGCCGAGTTGACCAGATAGTGGCCGAACGGCGAGGTGAGCGCGTTCCACCCGGTGCCGTAGTTGGCGACCCGCAGGCTGTCCAGCACGATGCCGGGCGACCGGAAGATCTCGGCGTCGGGCCGCAGCGAGCTGACCACCATCCAGATCACCGGGTACAGCATGACCAGCGCCAGCAGGCTGAGCGCGGCGTGCCGGGCGATCGAGCGGACCGGCGCCGGCACGCGGAACCGGGGCGGCGGCGGATCACCGGTGGTCACCACCGGGACGGTGCGTTCGGTGAGGTCAGTCATCGTAGAAGACCCAACGCTTGGCGGCCCAGAAGTTCAGCGCGGTGAACCCGGCGATGATCAGCAGGAGCAGCCAGGCGAGTGCGGAGGCGTACCCCATGTCGAAGTTGTGGAATCCCCGCTGGTAGAGGTAGAGCGTGTAGAACAGCGTGGAGTCCGACGGCCCGCCGGTGCCGCCGGAGACGACGAAGGCCTGGGTGAACGACTGGAAGGCGTGGATGATCTGCAGCACCACGTTGAAGAAGATGATCGGCGACAGCAGCGGCAGGGTGATCCGGCGGAACTGCGTCCACCGGTTCGCGCCGTCCACGGACGCGGCCTCGTAGTACATGGCCGGGATCTGCCGCAGTCCCGCCAGGAAGATGACCATCGGCGCGCCGAACGTCCACACGTTCAGCACGATCAGCGTCGACAGCGCGGTGTCCGGGTCGGAGATCCACCCGCGGCCGGACACCCCGACCAGGTCGAGCGCCCGGTTGAACAGTCCCTCGGCGCCGAAGATCTGCCGCCACAGCACCGCGATCGCGACGCTCGAGCCGAGTAGCGACGGCAGATAGAACGCGGACCGGTAGAACGCCAGTCCGCGCAGTCCCCGGTCCAGCAGCATGGCCAGCGCCAGCGCCGCGGCCAGTTGCAGCGGCACGGACCCGAGGACGTAGCCGAACGTGACGCCGAGGGCCTGATGGAGGCGCTCGTCGGCGACCATCCGGCGGACGTTCGCCAGCCCGTTGAACTCGGGCGGCTGGATCAGGTTGTAGTCGGTGAACCCGAGGACGAAGGACGCCACCACCGGTCCCGCCGTGATCAGCAGCAGACCCCCGAACCAGGGCAGCAGGAAGAGGTACGCGGCCTTGTTGTCACGCTTCCGCCGCGGGCCGCTCCTGGTGGTGCCGAGCCGTCGGAACTCGCCGAGTGCACTCACGCGACCCTCCTCTCGGTAGGAAAGCGCTTTCCTGCAGTTTGCATCGATGGCGGTCTCTGGTCAACCGTTTCCTGCCCGCCCATGGATCGTTTCAGCCGGGTGTCGGCGGGTCGGCGTGATCGACTTCCGTCTTCGCGGGCGCCCGGTGGGCGCGGGTGGGGTGGTGGCTCGCGCGGTGGTGTTCCGGCGAGGCGATCTCGGCAAGGCGGCTGGACCGGCCGCACCGCCATGCGGTGCTAAAACGTTTCACAACGCTGCGCACGGCGGGTGCCACGCCCGGCGGGGCCGCCGCAACCAGGTCGCAACCGGGCGGCGCCCCGTCCGGCACCGTGGCGGGCCGACTCTGATCCGTAATTGTGACCAGTCGTGCCGTCGCCTCCCCCGCGCCGGCCCGGGGAGGCGGCCGTCAGATGAAAACCCCCATGCACCGGTACGCGGCCGGCGTACTCGCCGCCGGAACGCTGATCGCCGGCGCCGCCGTGGCGTCGTCCGGTCCGCGCGACGCCGGTGATTCCTGGACGCCGGTGACCGCCGGGCTGACCGAGGACCCGGGCCGTCTGCTGCCCACCGAGATCAGTACCGCCGAACCGGTGAGCGTGGTCAGTACGGTCCTGGACGACGACGGCCGTCCCGTGGTCTCGGTCGGCCGGGCCACCGACCGCGCCGAGGCGGAGCGTCTGGTCCGGGCCGGCCAGCAGGCGCACCGTGCCGTCGCGGTCGAGATCGACGCCCCGGTCACCCTGATGGCCGTGCCGGACGGTACCGACCCGTACCGCAGCCTGCAGTGGGACTTCACCAAGCTGAACGTCGCGACGGCCTGGCAGCGGTCCACCGGCGCGGGCGTCACGGTCGCGGTCATCGACAGCGGCGTCCAGGCCAGCCACCCGGACCTCGCCGGCCAGGTGCTGCCCGGCATCGACCTGGTCGCCGACACGTCCGGGGTCAGCACCGACCCGAACGGTCACGGCACCCATGTCGCCGGCACCATCGCGGCCCGTACCGGCAACGGTGCCGGCGTCTCGGCGATCGCGCCGGACGTGCGGATCCTGCCGATCCGGACCCTGGACGCGTCCGGGGTCGGCGTGATGTCCGACGTGGCGACGGGCATCGTCTACGCCGCCGACCAGGGCGCCCAGGTCATCAACATGTCGCTCGGCTCCACCGTGCAGGTGACGTCGGTCAGCAACGCGATCGGCTATGCCCGCAGCAAGGGCGTGGTGGTGGTCGCCGCGGCCGGCAACTACCGGGCCAGCGGCAGCCCGACGCTCTGGCCGGCCGCCGATGCGGGTGTGGTCGCGGTGGCGTCCACCGACGAGAACGACGCGTACAGCTCGTTCTCGAACCGGGGCAGCTACGTCGACGTGGCGGCGCCGGGCAGCAGCATCCTCAGCACGGTCCCGAGCGCGGGGTACGCCTACTACAACGGCACGTCGATGGCCGCTCCGCACGTCGCCGCGGCGGCCGCACTGGTGGCGGCGTACCGGCCGGGGCTGACCCCGGACCAGGTCGAGCTGGCGTTGACCGGTACCGCCACCGACCTCGGCGCCGCCGGCCGCGACTCCGACTTCGGCCACGGGCGGATCAACCCGGCCGCCGCGCTCGCCTCGGTCGCACCGGCCTCCGCCACGCCGTCGGCCAGCACTCCGGCCGCGACGCCGGGCGTCACGCCGAGCACCGCGGTCCCCACCACCACGCCGCCGGCCACCGTGCCGCCGACCAGCGCGGTGCCGACCACCCCGGTGCCGACGACTCCGGTGCCGACCACTCCGGCGCCGACGACGAAGCCGCCGACGAGTGCGCCGGCGAAGGTGACCCCGGTGGTGACGTCCACGGCGGTGTCGCAGGTGGTGCCGTACGGCGCGGCGACCAGCACCACGTTCACGGTCACCGCGCAGGGGACGAAGTGGGCGGGGCGCCCGGTGTCGATCTGCACCGCGCTCTGGAACCGGGCGTTCGAGTGCGTACCGGGCACCACGTCGAGCGCCGGCACGTTCCGGTACACCCGGGCCACCACCGCCTGGTACCAGGTCCGGCTGATGGTCACCGCGACCGCGACGTCGAACGCGGTGACGTCCAAGACCTACACCTACACGCCCCGGGCGGCGGTGCAGCTGCGCAAGAGCGGCCGGTACTCGGCGACCGCGGCGATCGGCGGTACCGCGGGGCAGACCGTGCAGGTCCAGCGGCTCGACGGCGGGCACTGGGTCACGGTGCTGACGTACCGGGCGGCGGCGACGTTCACGCTGTCCGGCCTGCGGGCGCGGTCCGCGTACCGGATCGTGGTGCCCTCGACACCCGCCGTGGCCGGCGCGCAGAGCGGGGTCCTCCGGACCTGACCGGACGCCCTCCGGGCGACCCTCGGCCGAGCGCTTTTCGTCGTACATGTTTAGATTGTTGAATCAACATGTATGGATGGACGGCAGGGAAGAGGGGTACGCGTTCATGAGGTCGAGGTTGCAACGCCTCATCATGGGAGCGCTGACCACCGGCGCGGTCGTCCTGGCGGCGGCCCCGGCGAACGCCATGCCGGCCGCGGAGTCCACCGCGGCCGGCGCGTTCCGGCCGGCCGCCGCGGACGGCGTCCCGGACAGCTACGTCGTGGTGCTGAAGCCGGAGACGCGGGTGGACCGGGACACCACCGGCCGGCTGGCGTCGGACCACCGGGGCACGGTGACCCGGGACCTGCCGCTGATCAACGGCTTCGCCACCCGGATGGCGCCCGCCGACGCCGCCCTGCTCAGTGCGGATCCCGCGGTGGCGTACGTGGCGCAGGACCTCTGGGTCCGGGGGAGCGTCGTGCAACCCGACCCGCCGTCCTGGGGGCTCGACCGCATCGACCAGCGGGCCCTGCCGCTGGACAGCTCCTACACCTACACGAACACCGGGGCCGGCGTCACCGCGTACGTCGTGGACAGCGGCATCCGCGTCACCCACCAGGACTTCGGCGGCCGGGCCGCGGTCGGTACCGACCTGGTCGGCGACGGCGAGAACGGCAACGACTGCAACGGCCACGGCAGCCACGTGGCGGGCACGGTCGGCGGCACCACGTTCGGCGTCGCCAAGGAGGTCCGGCTCCGCGCGGTGCGGGTGCTCGACTGCTCGAACGTCGGCCAGTGGAGCTGGGTGATCGCCGGAATCCAGTGGGCGGTGGACAACGCGGTCCGCCCCGCGGTGATCAACATGAGCATCGAGGGCGGCCCGTACGAACCGGCCGACGCCGCCGTGGCCGCGGCGGTCGGCGCGGGCATCCCGGTGGTGGTGGCCGCCGGCAACAGCACCTCGGACGCGTGCCAGACCTCGCCCGGGCGGGCCGGAACCGCGCTCACCGTGGCGAACGCGGGCCGGGCCGACGAGCGCGCGCCCAGTTCCAACTTCGGCACCTGCGTGGACCTGTTCGCGCCGGGCTCCGACATCACCTCTGCCGGAATCGCCAGCAACACCGACACCGACGTGCTGACCGGGACCTCGATGGCCGCGCCGCACGTCACCGGCGCGGTGGCCGGCCTGCTGCAGCGCAGCCCGTCCGCCACCCCGGCGCAGCTCGCCACGACGGTGCTGAACAACGCGGTGACCAACCGGATCACCGACGCCGGCGCCGGCACACCGAACCGGCTGCTGTTCACCGGCGGCGCCTGACCAGGCGGGCCGGCGCGGGGACGCGGGCCCGGGCCGGTCAGGTGCTCGGCACCGCACTGCCTGGCGGCGGCATGCGACGATCCGGCGGTGACCACCGCCCCGCTGACCCGTCGCGGCGACCTCGCCGACTTCCTGCGCCGCCGCCGCGAGGCGCTGTCACCCGCCGCGGCCGGCCTGCCGTTCGGCACCCGGCGGCGGACCCCCGGCCTGCGCCGCGACGAGGTGGCCATGCTGGCCCACATGTCGACCGTCTACTACGAACGGCTGGAGCAGGGCCGGGGCCCGCGGCCGTCGGCGCCGATGCTGGCCGGCCTGGCCGGTGCCCTGCGGCTCACCGCCGGGGAACGCGAGTATCTGTACCGGCTCGCCGGACAGGCCGCGCCGGCGCCGCCCGGTGATCTGGAGCGCCCGGACCCCGGCCTGCTGGCGGTCCTGCGCGCCTGCGGGCCGGCGACGCCCGCGTTCATCTCCGACGACCTGGGCACCGTCCTGGCCCAGAACGACCTCAACGTCGCGCTCTTCGGCCGGTTCACCGGGCTCGCGGGCCGGGAGGACAACCTGATCTGGCGCTGGTTCACCTGCCCGCGCTGGCGCTACGTGCTGGAGCCGTCGTCGCAACACCCCGACACCGGTCACGCGTACGTGGCCGACCTGCGCGCGGTCGTCGCCCAGCGGGACCACGACCCGGCCGCCACCGAGCTGGTCGCGGCGCTGCGCACGGCCAGTGCCGAGTTTTCTGCCATGTGGGACGAGCACCGGGTCGGCGCGCTGCACTGTGCCGGCAAGGTCGTCGAGGACGACCGGGTCGGCCGCCTGGACCTGGAGTGCACGGTGGTGACCACGCCGCAGTCCCGCCAGCGGCTGCTCATCCTGCGCCCGGCCCCGGAGACCGGCACCGGGCGGCGGCTCGCGGCGCTCATCGACCAGGTGCGGGCGTAACCACGTATCGGTGGTGCGTGGCTACCGGCGCCGGCCGCCCGTACGGTCCGGGGGACCTGATCGCCGTCCCCGAATGAGGCAGTCGAAGATGCGTACCCCTGTGGTTCTCGTGCACGGTCTGTGGCACGGAAGCTGGTGCTGGACCCCGGTCGTCGAGCAGCTCGCCGCCCGGGGCGTTCCCGCCGTCGCCGTCGACCTGGACGGGCACGGCCTCAAGCACCGGTCGCCGGAGGCGCGCTGGGCGCGGCCGTTCGACCGGGGCGCCTACGCGGCCGAACCGGCGCCGCTCGCCGACGTGACCGCCGCGTCGGCCGCCGAGACCCTGGTCGGGCAGCTGCGCCGGATCGGCGGTGGCCGCCCGTGCCTGGTCGTGGCGCACAGCATGGGCGGCGTGGTGGCGACCGCCGCCACCGAACGAGCCCCGGACCTCGTGGCCGGCCTGGTGTACGTGTCCGCGTTCGCACCGGTGAGCGGCCCGCCGGCCGGGTACTACCTCGGCGAGCCGGAGAACGCCGGCGAGCGGGTCACCCCGCTGATGGCGGCGGACCCCGCCCTGGTGGGCGCGCTGCGCCAGGACACCGGCGGCCGGGCCGGGCGGGACGCCGTCCGGGACGCGTTCTACCACGACGTCGACCGGCCGACCGCCGAGGCGGCGATCTCGCTGCTCAGCCCGGACGGGCCGCTCGGCATCGCGCAGGACCCCGTTCCGGTGACCGCCGCCCGCTACGGCTCGGTGCCGCACACGTACGTCGTGTGCACCCGGGACCGGGTCGTCCCCGAGGCGCTGCAGCGCCGGTTCGTCACGGAGATCGACGCCGTCTCGGCGCAGCCCACCCGGGTGTTCGAGCTGGACACGTCGCACTCGCCGTTCCTGTCCCGTCCCGCCGACCTGGCCGAGGTCATCGCCGCGGTGGCGCTCCGGTCGCCTAGCCCACCGCGGCCATCGCGGTCACGTACTGCTCCGGCGTGATCTGCGCCAGGAAGAGCTTGGTCAGGTTGCTCAGCATCGCGGCGCTCACCTCCGCGGACAGGGCCTGGTCCCAGGACTGGGTGAACGACGAGGCGTTCTCCACCAGGCGGTAGGTGAAGGTGGAGAACTCGGCGTTCGGCGTGCCGGCCAGCTTGGCGTCCACGCCGTTGATCGCCGGCACCTGGCCCGACTCCACCAGCGCGTCGGTGTACGCGTCCGAGGTGAGCGTCTTCATCAGCAGTTCGATGGCGGCGTCGGTGTGCCGCCCGCCGGCCCAGACGGAGAAGTAGTTGCTGGGATTGCCCACCACGCTGTCCGGTTGGCCGGCACCGCCGGTCACCACCGGGAACGCCGTGAAGCCCAGGTTGCCGCTGGTCACGAAGTCCGGGTTGTTGCTGAGCTGGCTCGAGTACTCCCAGCTGCCCATCAGCAGCATGGCCGCCTTGCCGGTGGCGAGCAGCCGGGGCGCGCCGGCGCTGTCGTAGTTGATGGAGGCGAACTCGGGGCCGAAGGCGCCGCTCTCGGCCAGTTCCCGGCACAGGGTCAGGGCCTTGAGCACGGCCGGGTCGGACCAGGCGCCGGGCTTGCCGGCCGCGATGGCGGCGAACTTGTCCGGCCCGCCGACCCGGTCCAGCAGATACTCCAGCCACATCAGCAGAGTCCAGCTCTGCGTGCCGGGCAGCGCGATCGGGATGATGTCCCGGTCCTTGAACGTGTCCACCAGGCTGAGCAGGTCGTCGTAGGTCTTCGGCGGCTCGACCCCGGCCGCGGTGAAGACGGTCTTGTTGTAGAAGAGCACCACCGGCTGGATGCCGTTCATCGGCAGCCCGTACTGCTTGCCGCCGACCTTGCCGACCTCCAGCACGCTCGGCAGGAACGCGTCGGCGACCGCCCGGTTCTCGGCCAGGGCCGCGTCCAGGTCGGCGACCTGGTTGTCCGCGGTGAACTGCGCGAGGTTGCCGCCACCCCAGTTGAAGAAGACGTCGGGGGAGTTGAGCGCGCCCAGCGACGAGTCCAGCTTCAGGCCGTACCAGGCGTTCGGGAACGTGGCGAGTTCCGCCCGCGTCGTCGCGGTCTGGTTGAACTGGTCGATCCCGAGCTGGATGATCGGCGCGTTCTGCGGGTCCTCCAGCGCCCAGACGCGTACCCCGCCACCCGCCTCGTCCCCGGCCGCGCCGCAGGCGGCCAGCGGGCCCAGCAGGGCCGAGGCGGCCAGTCCGGCCGCGGCCCGCCGCAACCAGTGGGATGAGCGCATGTCGTACCACCAATTCCTCGTTCCGCGGCCGGCGCGGCCTGCCGACGGCCGGCCCCGGAGGACGGCCGGACTTCCCTTCGGCTAGTCGTTCCAGAACCTGAGGAGATTTCCGGCGAAACGCTCACTCACTCCCGAATCCGGTCGATCATGCAGAGAGGCCCCTGCACACCCACGATGACGACTGCGAGAACAACGATGACCGAGCCGCCCAGAGACACCGGAACCCCCGCTCCGCGTCGCCGCGGTCACCCGGTCACCCGATGGCTGGCCGACCGGCGGTTGCGCACGAAGTTCCTGATCGTCGTGGCGCTGGGTGCCACGGTGGCGGTCGGCATCGGCGCCACGGCACTGGCCAGCATGAGCCAGATGCAGGCGACCTCCGACCGGATCTACCGGGAGAACGTGCTGTCGCTGGCCGAACTGCGGGCCCTCGAGCAGGCCGCGCTGAGCATGCGCACCGACGTGCTGGACAGCGCGATGTCCAGCTCGGCGAACACCCGCGACCAGTTCATCGCGAGCATCGAGACCAACGACAAGGCGTTCGACCGGGCGCTGACCGCGTACCGGGCGATGGCGGCCGGCGGCGGCCGGGAGCAGAACATCACGCTGCTCACGGACGGCATCGCGGCGTACCGTGCGGTGCGTGACGGCAAGCTCCTGGCCGCCGCCCGGGCGAACGACGACGCGGCCTTCGCGGTGGCCCGGGACAGCGAGGCCAACCCGGCCTTCCTGAAGGTCAGCGTGGCCCTGCAGAACCTCGTGGAGATCGAGACCATCGCCGCGGAACTCGACAACGCGGCGTCCCGGGCCGCCTACGACACCACCCGGCGCAACACCCTGATCTTCCTGGCCCTCGGCCTGGTCCTCTCGGTCGCGCTCGGCCTGGCCATCGCGCGGCTCGCCAGCCGGTCCACCGCCAAGGTCGTCAAGGTGCTGGAAGCGGTGGGCCGCGGCGACCTCACCGCGTCGGCCGACGTGCAGAGCCACGACGAGATCGGCGCCATGGCCCGCGCCCTCGACCGGGCCACCGCCGAACTCCGCGACACCATCTCGCTGGTCAGCCGCAGCGGCAACACCCTGGCCGAGGCGTCCGGCGAGCTGTCCACGATCAGCAACCGGATCGCCGCCGGCGCCGAGGAGACCAGCCGCGAGGCCCAGCACGCGTCCGCCACCGCCGGCGACGTCACCGCGAACATCCACACGGTCGCCGCCAGCAGCGAGGAGATGGGCGCGTCGATCAGCGAGATCGCCGGCCGCGCCACCGACGCGGCCCGGGTCGCCCAGGACGCCACCGGCATCGCCGAATCGGTGAACCAGGCGGTGGACCAGCTGACCGCGTCCAGCTCCGAGATCGGCAACGTGGTCAAAATGATCACGGCGATCGCCGAGCAGACCAACCTCCTCGCGCTCAACGCCACCATCGAGTCGGCGCGGGCCGGCGAGGCGGGCAAGGGCTTCGCGGTGGTCGCCAGCGAGGTCAAGGACCTGGCCCAGGAGACCGCCCGGGCGACCAGCGAGATCTCGCTGCAGGTCGAGGCCATCCAGACCGACAGCGGTACGGCGGCGCGTGCGATCGAGCGGATCGTCGAGGTCATCGAGAACATCTCCGCGTTCTCCACGGCCGTCGCGTCGGCGGTCGAGGAGCAGACCGCCACCACCGGCGAGATCAGCCGCAACGTCACCCAGGCGGCGACCGGCTCGTCCCAGATCAGCCAGAGCATCAGCGGCGTGGCCCAGGCCGCGGAACTCACCGCCACCGGCGTCGGCCAGGCCCAGCGCGCCGCGGCCGACCTCGCCCGGATGTCCGACGACCTCCGCCAGGCGGTCGCCCGCTTCGTCTACTGAGGAAACCGCCCCGTGAACGTCGCCAGGTGACCGATGTGCCGTCGCCTGCCCGATACGGCGGGGACCGCAGTGAGAGAGTTCCTTCCGGAATTCGACGCGGCATTATCGACAGCAGGCGTGACGCCTCCGGTGTCCCATCAGGTCTGGCGGATCCGGCCGGCGGTCGGGTCGTAGCGTTCCACCCGGTTCTTGCCGGCCGCCTTGGCCGCGTACATCGCCAGGTCGGCGCGGCGGACCAGTTCGGTGGCGGTGAGCGCGGACTCGGTACCGCTGATGCCGATGCTCGCACCGACCCGGACCGTGCCCTGGCTCAGCCGGATCGGCGCGACCAGGCGGTCGCACAGGTCACGGGCGAACGGTTCCGCGTCGCACTCCCCGCCGAGCCCGGTGAGCAGGATGGCGAACTCGTCGCCGCCGAACCGGGCGGCCAGGCCGTGCGGGCCGGCCGCGTCGCGCAGCCGCCGCGCCACCTCGACCAGCAGCTCGTCGCCGGCGCCGTGCCCGTACCTGTCGTTGACCTGCTTGAAGTCGTCGAGGTCCACGGCGAGCAGGGCGACCGAGCCGGCCGGGCCGCGTTCCACCGCGTCGACCAGGGTGGTGAAGAACAGGTCCCGGTTGGCCAGCTGGGTCAGGTAGTCGTGGTGGGCCCGGTGCATCAGCTCGGCCCGGGAGCGCAGGCCGGTCTCGCCGAGGACGACCTGGTGTACCAGGTTGCGGAACGCGTCGATCTCGCCGTCGGCCACCGGCCGGACGCCGCCGAGCAGCAGGTACCGGTCCACGGTGTGCTCGACGTGCCAGTGCCGGACGGCCGGGGCGGCGCCGGCGAAGGCGGTCGCCGGGTCGGTCAGGGCCGCCTCGGTCACCCGTTGCCCGCGGAGCTGTTCGTCCAGTCCGACGGACCGGGCCACCCGCAGCCCGCCGTCCTGCGGCCGCACGATGATCATCACCAGGCCGGGGGTGAGCGCGGCCATCCGGGCGGACAGTTCGGCGCCGATCCGGTGCACCTCGTCGACGTCGTCCGCGGCCAGGATCCGCCCGCCGGCGGTGGAGAGCAGGGCGTCCCGGGTGGAGACCAGGTGCTGCTGGACCAGCACGCCG
Source organism: Jidongwangia harbinensis (assembly GCF_020216025.1). Classification (GTDB taxonomy): domain Bacteria; phylum Actinomycetota; class Actinomycetes; order Mycobacteriales; family Micromonosporaceae; genus Actinoplanes; species Actinoplanes harbinensis. The sequence goes on from NZ_JAIWNC010000010.1 coordinate 19,194, forward strand.
TGGATGGTGCGCATCACCAGCCCGACCGGCACCACGAACGGCACCAGCCCCAGCACCTCCGACGACTGCCAGGGCGGGGTGGCGGCGCCGGCCGCGGCGGCCAGCGCGGTGCCGGCCGGCAGCACGGCCAGACCGAGCACGGTACCGATCAGCCAGGCGCGTCGCGAACTGTGCAGGGCCAGCACCGCGAACACCGCGATGGTGATGGCCATGATCCGGACCGGACCGCTCAGCGCGGCCCCGATGAGGCTCAGCAGCGCGGGCACCAGGACCGGTTCCCCGGGTACCGGGCGCCCGGCGAACGTGGTCCAGGAGAGCAGGGCCAGCAGCAGGGCGAGCGCCGTCAGCGACACCGCGGTCCACCGGGCCGGGACGCCGGCGGCGAGGACCGGCACAGTGTGCGCGACCAGCACGGCGCCGGCGGCGAGGTACGCGATGACCCGGATGCGGTCCAGCGGCACACCGGACGCCAGCATGCGGCGGGGAGACGGCACGTAGATCCAGTCGGCACCGGGGGCCCGCCGCTGAGCGGTTCTGCCGACGCGCCAGGGCGGGCCGACGCGCCGGGCGGGCCGACGCGCCGGGCGGGCCGACGCGCCGGGCGGGCCGACGTGCCGGGGCGAATCGGCTGCCAGGGCGGACCGGCTGCCGGCGTGGGCCGGCTACCGGGTGAGCCGGTGCTCCACCCGGTCCGCCACCGCGAGCAGGTACGGGCCACGGACGTGATGGACCACCGCGTTCGCCGACGCCGGGCCGTGCCGGTGCAGCATGTCCGCCATGCGGCAGCGTACGTCCATCCGGATCCCGCCCGGGCCGACCGTCTGATCGGCGTAGGTGAGTGCGTCGGCCACCGGTGAGTCCTCCCGGGGGTACGCCCGCAGCGCCTCGTCCAGCCCGCGCGCCCGGGCCACGAAACACGCGCCGGAGTGGTGCGCCACGAGCGCCGACAGCCGCCTCGGCCAGCCCTCCCGGTCGAGGTGCCGGGCGCCGTCCAGCGGGTGGAACCCGGTGTCGTGCAGTGCGTCGGCGTACCCGATGTCGTGCAGCCAGGCCGCCGCCACCAGCGTCTCGTGCTCCTCGTCGTCGCCGACCGCGGGCCGCAGCTCGGCGGCCCGCTGGGCCACCCCGGCCGTGTGCTGCAGCCGCTCGGGCCGATCGGCCAGCAGCCGGTGGGCGAGGTCGCGGGCGGGCCGGACCGCGGTCACCACGGCGATGCTGGGCATGCCCCTGACGGTAGGCGCGTGCGGTGGCGGCTGACGAGGGTCGATGGGTGCGCGGGGCGATGAGTTCATCCACCGTTCAGACTGCCGTCACCGATCACCACCTTTCGACAGAGGACACCTTCGGCCCGTGGACAGACGCCGGGGATGCGTGCCGTTCCTACCCTGAGGTGGTGAACGGATTGCCGCACGTACGCCGTAAGCACCTGATTCTCGCCGTGCTGCTGGCCGGCGCGGCCGGTCTCACCCTGGTCGTGCTGGGGTGGTGGATCGTCGACTGGCAGGCCCGGTCGGACGGGGACCGGGTCGGCGACCCGTCCTGGTGGGCCGGCGGCCTGGCGCGCCTGGCCGGCTACCTGAGCCTCAGCAAGGTCGGCTTCAAGCTGGCCCTGGTCGCGGTGCTCGGCACCGTCGCGGCCGTGGCCTGGATGCGGTCCCGGCGCGACCGGCAGGAGTCCGCCGTGCCGGGCCCGCCGGCCCGGACCGGGCCGGACGACGACGGGCCGCCGCGGGCACCGACGGGGTAGGCGGGTGGTTCCGGGGAGCTGCGGTCACCCGGCGTGGTCGGGGCGTCCCGTGGCGGCCACCAGCGGGCCGTGGCCGAGGAGACCGAGTGCCCGGCGCTCCAGCAGTCCGTAGTCGAACCGGTCGGCGATCGCGAGGGCCCGGCCGGCGTACTCGAGGGCCCGGTCGCGGTGGCCGAGCCGCCGGTACGCGACGGCGAGGCCGAGCAGGGCCTCCGTCTCCGGATAGTGGTCGCCGCTGGTCCGGGTGAGCGCCAGCGCCCGCTCGTGGTACCCGACGGCGTCGGAGTGCCGGTCCGTACGGTGGGCGATCGCGCCGAGCGTGTTCAGCGCGTCCGCCTCGATCCGGCGGTCATCCAGCTCACGGGCCCGCACCAGGGCGGCATGGCCGAGCTCCCCGGCCCGGACTGTGTCGCCCCGGTCGCACCGCACCGCGGCCAGCGCCCGCAGGGTGTGCGCCTGGTTGGTCCGGTCGCCGATCTCCCGGAACAGGACCAGCGCGCGGGCCAGCCGGTCGACCGCGGTCGGGTGGTTCCCCTGGGCGTGCGCGATCTCGCCCAGGTCGCCCAGCGCGGCGGCCTCGCCCAGCCGCGACCCGATCGCCCGGTTGATCGCCAGCGCCTGCGCGCAGCACTCGCCGGCCTCCGCGAGACGTCCCAGGTGCCAGTAGGTGCGGCCGAGCGCGTCCAGGGCGCTGGCCTCGCCGTACCGGGAACCGTTCGTGCGGGCCAGCGCCACGCCGCGGCGGAGGTGGACCACGGCCTCACGCAGCCGCCCCGAGTCGCGGTACAGGACGCCCAGGTTGCCGATCGCGGCGGCCTCGCACTCCCGCCAGCCGGTCCGCTCGGCCAGTGCCAGCGCGGCGGCGTACCGCTCGACCGCCGGCTCCGGCCGGGCCTGCCGGAAGTGGAGGTCGCCGAGGCTGAGCAGCGCCGAGGCCTGGGCGCGCAGATCGCCCTCCCGGCGGGCGGCGGCCAGGGCGGCCTCCGCGGAGTTCCGCCAGTCCGTGGTGTGCATCCGCAACCAGAAGTACCCCCGCAGCGTGTCGGCGAGCAGCCAGGCGCCGGATCGCGGTCCGTGCTCGGCGGCGTGCCGGATCGCCGCGGTCAGGTTGCCGCGCTCGGCGTCCAGCCACGTCAGCGCCTCCGGGCCGTCGGCCATCTCGGCCGGCACCGGCACCTCGGGGGCGGGCACCGGCAGGCGCAGCGGGTGCGGATACAGCAGGTCGGCGGCGTGGCCGGCGCCCTGCAGGTACCAGTCGATCAGGCGCCGCAGCGCCGCGTCGCGGTCGGCTCCGGTGTCCTCGGCGAGAGCGCGGCCCGCCGCGTAGTGACGCAGCAGGTCGTGGAAGTGGTATCGGCCCGGCGCGTGGTGGTTCATCAGGTGCGCGGCGGCCAGCCGGTCCAGTTGACGGCGGGCGTCGGCGGCGCCGGTGGCGGCCAGCGCGGCCACGGCGCCGGCCGTCACGTCCGGTCCCGGTGCGAGGCCGACCAGCCGGAAGACGCGCCGCGCGTCCGGGTGCAGCGTCTGATACGACAGGTCGAAGGCGCGTCGTACCCCGGTCTGCTCGTCGTCGGCCACGTCCAGCCCGGCCAGGCGGTCGCCGTCGCGCAGCGCGGCGACGTGCGCGGCGATGGTCGACCACGGGCGGCCGGCCAGGTTGGCGGCGGCCACCCGCAACGCCAGCGGCAGGTGCGAGCAGATCCCGGCCAGTTCCGCCGCGGCGGCCGGCTCGGCCGCCACCCGTTGCGGCCCGAGGATCCCGGCCAGCAGGGTGTGGGCCTCACCCGGGTCCAGCACGTCCAGGATCAGGCTGCCGGCGCCGTCCCGGGCGACCAGGCCGGTCAGCCGGTCGCGGCTGGTGACCAGCACGACGGAACCGGGGCTGGCCGGCATCAGCGGGCGCACCTGGTCGGCGGTGGCGGCGTTGTCCAGCACCACCAGCACCCGCCGGTCGGCGAGCAGTGACCGGTACCGGCCGGCCGCGGTCTGCACGTCGGCCGGGATCTGTTCGGCCGGTTCGCCGAGCGAGCGCAGCAGGTGGGCCAGCGCCTCGTCCGGGCGTACCGGCGCGCCCGGAGTGAAGCCGCGCAGGTCCAGGTAGAGCTGTCCGTCCGGGAACCGGTCCCGGACCCGGTGCCCCCAGTGCACCACCAGGGCGGTCTTCCCGACCCCGGCCAGTCCGGCGACGGCCACCGCGTGTGCCGTCCGCCGGTCACCGTCCGGCAACAGCCGGTCCAGCGTGCGGAGGTGGTCGGCCCGGCCGGTGAAGCCCGGCACGTCCGCGGGCAGTTGCGCGGGCACGGCCGGAGCGGCCGCGGCCGGCTGGGGGAGCGGGCCGACCGCGGGCTCGTTGCGCAGGATCGCGGCGTGCAGCCGCTGCAGGTGGGTGCCCGGCGACAGACCGAGTTCGTCCGCCAGCCGGGCCCGCAGCCGGTCGTACGCGGCCAGCGCCTCGGACTGCCGGCCGGATCCGTGCAGCGCCAGCATGAGCTGCCCGACCAGCCGTTCCCGGAGCGGGTGGGCGGCGACCAGCTCGGCGATCTCGCTGACCAGCTCCCGCTGCCGTCCCAGGTTCAGTTCCAGGTCGAGGCACTGTTCGAGCGCGGCGAGCCGCTGCTCCTCCAGCCGTACCGCGGCCGCCTCCACGGCCCGGCCGGTCAGGCCGGTCAGCGCCGGCCCGCGCCACTGGCGCAGCGCGGACCGCAGTGCGGCGGCCGCCGCGGCCGGCTCGTCCCGCTGGGTCAGCTCGAACGCCTCGGTCACCAGCGCCTGGAACACCTCGGCGTCCAGTTCGCCGGGCCGGGTCTCGATCCGGTACCCGTGCCCGTCGGCCACGATGCAGCCGGGCCGCGCGCCGTCGCCGGACAGCGCCCGGCGCAGCGCCGAGACGTCGTTCTGGATCTGTCGCCGCGCGGTGGCCGGCGGGGCGTCGTCCCACACCGCGTCGATCAGGTACTCCAGCGGCACCACCCGGCCCGCGTTGGCCAGCAGCACCGCCAGGGCGGTGCGCTGGCGCCGGCCGGTCAGAACCACCGGCCGATCGCCGTGCGTCACGCTGAGCGGTCCCAGGATGAGGAATTTCACGGTGTCTCTCCTCGATCGCCGAAGAGCTCATCCGGGCCTGCGGTCGACCGTCATGGGCGGGGCCGCGGATGTCGGGGGTCGGGCACGCCGGGCGCTGCTGCCCCCGGCCGGCGAGCCGGGGACAGCGCGTTCCCTCGGCGGCGCCGCCGAGCGGGTCGGCCGAACTGCCACCGCTGCCGCTGCCCCGACCGGTACGCCCACCCGCGCCGCTAGCCGGTGGACGCCGGTCCGCCGGCTGGCGGTGCCCCCCGGACCAACGCCCACCATGGTGGCCCGGAGGCTTCACAGAAATTGCATCGGATCGTTCATCGGCTCGTCACCGGATGGGTCCCTCGATGGAGTTATTCCGGCCCAGGTTCGGGGTACTAGACTGTCCGGTGCGCCCTGGACCCCGGCGGCTCGTCCCTTCCTCGAGTTCTTCGGGAGTAACTGAGTGCAATCGATCGACGTGCCGGTGGCGGAGACCAACGGCAGCGCGGACGCGGTCGCCCCGGCGCCGCGTGGCAGTGACTACGCGAAACTCTCCCGCCAGGTGAAGCAGGCCGGCCTGCTCGACCGCCGGCCCGGTTACTACGCCGCCCTGTCGGCCCTGCTCCTGGCCCTGGCCGTCGCCGGATGCACCGCGTTCGTGCTGATCGGCGACTCGTGGTGGCAGCTGCCGGTGGCGGTTTTCGCCGGGGTGGTCTCCACCCAGCTGGGCTTCCTCGGGCACGACGCCGGCCACCGGCAGATCTTCCGGTCCGCCCGGGCCAACTACGTGACCGGGGTGGTGCTGGCCAACCTGGGCATCGGGTTCAGCTACGGCTGGTGGACCGACAAGCACAACCGGCACCACGCGCACCCCAACGACGAGGAGAAGGACCCCGACATCGGCGCCGGCGCCCTGGTGTTCACGGTCGGGCAGGTGCAGGCCAGCGGCCGGGTCGCGCGGGCGTTCTACCGCTTCCAGGCCTGGTCGTTCTTCCCCCTGCTGCTGCTCGAGGCGCTCAATCTCCGGTACGCCAGCGTGCTGTTCCTGATCACCGACCGGTCGCGGGCGCGGTGGCGCGAGGCGGTGCTCATGCTCGTGCACGCGGCCGGCTACCTCACCGCGGTGTTCCTGGTGCTGTCGCCGGTGAAGGCGCTGGTGTTCATCGCCGTGCACCAGGGCGTGTTCGGGCTGTACCTGGGCTGTGCGTTCGCGCCGAACCACAAGGGCATGCCGCCGCTGAGCGCCGAGGACGACGCCGACTACCTGCGCCGTCAGGTGCTCACCTCGCGCAACGTCCGCGGCCACTGGCTCACCGACTTCGCGCTGGGCGGCCTGAACTACCAGATCGAGCACCACCTGTTCCCGTCGATGCCGCGCGGCAACCTGCGGCACGTCCAGCCGACCGTGGAGGCGTTCTGCGCCGACCACGGGGTGGCCTACCTGCAGACCGGCCTGGTCGCGTCGTACGCGCAGGCGCTGCGTCACCTGGACACCGTGGCGCGGCCCGAGAAGGCTACGGCGGCGGCCTGATCCCGGCTCGCCTGCCCAGGTGCCGGACGCGCCCGCACCGTACGGGTACCGTCGGTCGGGTGAGCAACGCCAGTGACGACGAGAGCGGTTCCCCGATGATCAGGAAGGCCGAGGACGGCGAGGCTCTGTTCCGATCACCGCAGGAGGCGGCGCGCGACGACGACGTGCGTCCCCGCGACGGCGGCCCGGAGGCCATGCGCCGACTGCAGTTCCCGTTCGAGGTCGAGCAGGACGACGACGCGGAGGAGCGGCGCACCGCCACCGGCGACGACCGCCAGCCGCGGCAGTCCGGCTCGCTCGGCAGGACGAGGCCAGACCCGCGCTAGGTGCTCTGACCACGGACGCCCCTGACCGGGCGCGGGCGACTGCGGAGCGGTATCGGCGAAGCCGGTACGCCGCCGGTGCTGAGCGGTAGATTGTGGGTAGGTATTCCTGCCCCGGACCCCGGCAGGTCAGGGTGGGCCGGCGGTCGGCACGCACCGCGGTGTTCCACCGTCCATGATGGTCGGGCAGGGGTCCACGGTGTCCCGGATTCTGGTGGTCGACGACGAGCCGGACCAGCGCCACATCCTGCGAAGAATTCTCGGTGGGGCGGGGCACGAGGTCGTCGAAGCGGGTCACGGCGCCGCCGCGCTTCAGGACGTCCATCTGTCGACGCCGGACCTCGTGGTGACCGACATGATGATGCCGGTGATGGGCGGCGCGGAACTGATCCGCCGCCTCCGCGCTCGTCCCGCCACCGAGCGGATCCCGATCCTCGCGGTGACCGGCGACCCTCAGCTCGCCGCCGGCGCCGACGCGATACTGCCCAAGCCCTACCAGCGGGCGCACCTGCTGACGGTGGCGAACGCGCTCCTGACCCAGAAGGCGGACCGAGTATGAACAGGCTGGGAACCGGCATTCCCGGTCTCGACGTCGTCCTCAACGGCGGCCTCGAGCCCGGGTCGGTCACCGTACTGGCCGGCGCACCGGGCACCGGCAAGACGATCCTGGCCCAGCAGATGTGCTTCGCCAACGCCACCGCCGAACGGCGGGCCGCCTACTACACGACCCTGTCGGAACCGCATTCCAAACTGGTCCGGCACCTCACGTCGTTCACCTTCTTCGCCCCCGAGGTGCTCGGCAGCCAGGTGGAATACCTGCATCTGGGCGATCTCATCCGCGACGACCAGCCCGGCGGGATGTGCGCCCTGGTCGACGAGATCACCCGCAAAGCGCTGGACGAGCAGCCCGGTGTGATGGTGATCGACAGCGCCAAGGCCCTGCGCGACTTCACCGGCGAACGGGAACTGCGAATGGCGTTCTACGACCTCACCAGCCGCCTCGCCCACACCGACACCGCGCTCGTGCTGGTCGGCGAGTACACCCCGGCCGAGATGGCGGCCGGGGTCGAGTTCTCCCTGGCCGACGCCATCGTTCACCTCGCCTACGAACCCCGCGAACCGATCGACCGGCGGTGGTTGCGAGTGGTGAAGATGCGCGGCACACACCATCTGGAGGGCAAACACACCTTCCGCATCGGTCCCGACGGTTTCGAGGTGTTTCCCCGCATCGAGACCGTCGACGCGGGCGTGGCGGCACCGATCACCGGCCGGATCAGCAGCGGAATACCCGGCCTCGACGAGCTGATGGCGGGTGGGATCGGTGCCGGCGAGGCCACCGTCGTGCTCGGCCCGTCCGGCGTCGGCAAGACGATCTGCGGTCTCCGATTCATCACCCAAGGCGTCATCCAGGGCGAACGCTGCCTCTACGTCACCTTCCAGGACACCGGGGACCAGCTCGTCAAGATGGCCGCCGCCTTCGGCTGGGACCTGCTCACGGCGAGCGAGAAGGCTCAACTCGTCGTGCTCCACGTACCCCTCGGCGAACTCGACCTGGACCTGCTGGCCGCCCGCATCCGGGAGACTCTCGCCGCCGGCCGGATCCACCGGGTGGTGATCGACAGCCTTGCCGAGATGGTCTTCGCCGCCCGCGAGTCCGACCGGTTCCCGGCCTACGCCCGCAGCCTGACCGGACTCATCCGCGCGGCCGGCGCCACCCTGCTGATCACCAGTGAGACCACCACGCTCGGCCCCAGCCCGGAACCGATCGGCGGCGTCGCTGTCCTGTTCCACAACGTGATCCTGCTGCGCTACATCGAACTCGACTCCACCACCGGGCGAGCGCTCAACGTGGTCAAGATGCGCAACAGCGACCACAGCAAGGACGTCCACTGCTTCACCATCGACGTCGGCGGCCTCTCCGTCGACCGCCGTCTCGACGACGTGACCGGAGTCCTGGGATGGAGCGCGCTGCGTTCCCCGGTGGAACTGGCCGGCACCTCGGCCCGGCGATCGTAGGACGAACGCCCGCTGTCACCTGCCGAGGAACCTGGCGACGGCGTCGGGCGCGGCGACCACGTCGTGGGCGACGTCGGTCAGTCTGCGGTTGTGCCGGCGGGCGTAGGCGCGGATCGTGCGGAACGCCTCGTCGACCGAGACACCGGCCGCCTGGGCCACCGCACCCTTGGCCTGCTCGATCACGATGCGGCTGTTCAGGGCGCCCTGCAGCTGTTCGGTGAGGATCTCGCCGTGGCGGACGGCGCGTTCCTGCAGCAGGCCGATCGCGGCGACGTCGGTGAGCGCCTGCATGATGGGCACGTCGGCGCCGGTGAAGTCGCCGCCCCGGCGGTCGCCGAAGACGTTCATCGCGCCGATGACCTGCTGGCGCAGCCGCAGCGGGAAGGCGTGCACGGACAGGAAACCGACCGCGGTCGCCCGGGGCGCGAACCGGGGCCAGCGCGCACCCGCCTGACCGAGGTCGACGTTGATCACCGGTGCGCCGGTGGCGAACGCCTCCAGGCACGGTCCTTCCTGGTTCTGCAGCTGGAACAGTTCGACCAGCTTGACGGTCTCGTTCGAGCCCGCCATGTACTCCAGGCGACCGTGTGCGTCGGCCATCAGCAGACCGGCTGCCGCGGCGCCGACCAGATCGGTGGCCCGGTCGGCGAGCATGTGCAGGAACTCCATCAGGTCGAAGTCGTCGACGAGGGTGTCGGCCACCTCCACGAAGATCGCCGCGAGCCGCTCGGCGGAAAGGGTGGTCATACCGGCCTCCCGGCTGTGGTAGTCATCGTGGTCGTCGCGGTTGTGGTCATGACAGGTCCCGGTCCAATCGGAGGCGGCGTTCGATGATGTCGCGGGCGACGTCGTCGAGGCGGCGGTCGTGGGCGAAGGCGTACGCCCGCAGCCTGGCGAACGCCTCACCGAGGCTGACGCCGAGTTGCACCATCACCATTCCCTGTGCCTGGAACAGAGCCGGGGTGCGGATGATCTCGGTCGCCGAGCCGTCCAGCGCTCCGGCGTCCCGGTGCCGGTTGAGCAGCGCCTCGACGGCGACGTCCGCGAACGACAGGGCCAGCGGCAGCTCGTGGCCGGTCAACGGGCCGGCCCGCTCGCGGAACACGTCCATGACACCGACGCGGGCCGCGCCGATCTGCAGCGGGAACGCGAACACCGCCCGCATGCCGTCGGCCAGCAACGCGGTCGCGTAACCGGGCCAGCGGGCCACCGCCCCGTCCTCCAGGTCGGCGATCAGCACCGGCCGGCGGGCGGCGAAAGCGTCGATGCAGGGGCCTTCGCCCAGCACGAACTGCAGCTCCTCCAGGCGTTCGCTGTCCGGGTCGGTGGCGGCGTACACACCGCGGGTGCCGTCGTCGGTCAGCACGCTGATCCCCGCCCCGAAGGCGGACAGCGCCTGTGTCGTCGCATGGCACACCTCCCGCAGCACCGCACCGGTGGACTCCCACGGTGTGGTAGGCGCGGCGATCAGGTCCCGCAGCGCCTGGACCCGGTCAGTCACGGGGGTCCGCCTCCGACCGCCGACATGGGTGCACCTCTCGTGGCAGGTGCCGCCGGGCGCCGGGGTGGCAAACCGAGCAACTGCGGATCTCGACCGGCAGGTGACGTGCTGATCCTACTGCGCCGATCGGTGACTCGCCGTTCCGCGGCCTCGTGTCGGGCTCGTCGGTCGACGCCTCGATAGACAACTTTCTATGCGACGGTGGTCGTCATATGCTCACCGGGCCGGCCGCGAGGGACCCGTCGAGCAGCGGCCCACGGAGGATGGACATGTCGCGCCGATCCACGATGTCCCGATGGTCGGCGTGCGCCGTCGTCCTGGCGCTGACCGCCCCGCCGCACGCCGGCGCCGCCGCGGCCGGACCGCGGCACCACCCGGTCCGCCCGGCCGACTTCACCGTGTACGCCTTCAGCCAGTCCGATGTGGGCGACGAGGACCCGCAGGTCTACGAGCTAGACCCGGACACCACCATCCGGGCCATCGGCAAGTGGTCCACCGACGGTGACGAGCCGGCCGACTACCACTTCGCGCAGATCGACCGTTACCACGCCAAGGGCATCAATTTCATGGGCAGCGGTACGGCCAGCGTCATCTTCCCGCACGACTTCCCCAGCATCGAGATCTTCGACGACATGTCGACCCGCGACGCGGACAACAACCCGGTGCCGCACGACGAGTTCGGTTTCCCGGAGCCGGCCCGGCGGGGCAACATCTTCCACCCCGGCTACCGCGAGTACCTGCTCGACTGGGCCAGGATCCAGATCGACGGCGGCGTGGACGGGCTGAACTTCGACGAGGTGAACGCGGGCTTCAGCGGGGGGCAGAAGTACGGCTTCAACGGCAACGAGGGCTTCGACGATCACACCATCGCCGACTTCAACCGGTACCTGCTGGCGAAGTACCCGGACCACACGGCCGCCGACTGGATCAGCCGCTTCGGCATGACCGCGGAGAACGTCGTCCGGCGCGACGTACCGGCCGACGACCTGGCCGGCAACTTCAACTACCGGGACTACCTGCGGGCGCACGGCTGGAACGCCGACCCCCTCCACGCGGCCAATCCGCTGGCCGCCGAGTGGGGGCGGGTGACCGCCAACCGAATGTACGCCGAGGACACCTCGTTCACCGCCACCTACCTGCGGCGCTACTGGAAGGACATGGTCGACGAGGTACGCTCCTACGCGCGCGCCACGACCGGGCGGCACCTGCTGATCTCCTCCAACGGGCTGCTGCCGTACGTGGACTTCACCAGCGTCGGGATGTACCCGTGGAACCCCGACGAGCAGACCCCGGACTTCCGCGGGGCCGACTACGTGCCGCTGGTCGACGGTCACCTGAACGGCGCCAAGTCGTTGCAGGCCAACTACCGGTACCTCAAGGAGCAGAACGCCCGGATCGCCGGCGACGTACCGGTCACGGTGTTCATCGACTGGCCGAACGACATGATGACCGGCTACCTGAACCTGCCGCTGTCCGAGAAGCAGGACTACTGGCGGATCTTCGGTGCCGAGGCGTACGCCAACGCGCTCTTCCCGGCGTTCCACCTGAAGGACACGGTGGGCAGTCCGACCGCCCGGGAACAGGGCATGCTCGACTTCTTCACCTCGTACACCCGCTTCTACAAGGTGCACCGGTCGGTCTTCCGGGCCAACGGGTACGCGCCGCAGGCCGTCCGGGCCGGTGCCGGCGGTGTCGCGGCGAGCCTGCTCGTGCAGCGCGGCACCGGGGCGCGGACCCTGCACCTGGTCAACCACAACTACGACCGGGCGATCCTCCCGCAGACCGGCCTCGGCGTCGCCGCCGACCTGACGCACTGCCCGCGCCGGGTGGCCATGATCTCGCCGGACTTCCCGGGCGAGAAGGCACCCGCCTGGTCCTGCCGGCACGGGAGGCTGACCGTCACGGTCGACCGGCTGGAGGCCTACAACGTGCTGCTGCTGAGGTGATCCGGCCGGCGGTCACCGGCGCCGGACGTGCCGGAGCGCGGTCAGCCCGGCAACCGGCACCCGGCCATGGAGAGCGCCGGTGCCCCGGTCCAGCCACACCACCTCGTCGGTCCCGCCGGCGTACAACCGGGTCGCGTCCGGGCTCAGGCCCAGCCCGCGGACCGGCCCCGGTACCGGCCAGCGGGCGGTGACCGCACCGGTACCGGAGTCCAGCACGGTCACCGAGGCGCCGGCGCCCACGAAGGTCTGCCGGCCGTCCGCGGCGAGCGCCAGTCCGGCCGGGCCGCGGCCGGCCGGGACCGGGTCGACCCGGTCGATCCGCAGCGTGCCGGTGTCCGCGTACGCCAGCGCGCCGGACGTCACGTCCACCACGGCCAGCCGCCGGCCGTCCTCGCTGACCGCGACCGCGTGCCCGTCGGCCGGCCCGGTGCCGAACGGATGCGGCAGGTCCAGGCAGTACGCCCACCGCTCGGTCAGGTGCAGCACGTGCACGAACGCGTGTACGCCGCCGGGCCGGCCGGACAGCAGGTCCCGGGTGTGCCGGTGCCCGGGCTGGTGGGTGTAGAGCGTGTAGAGCAGGTGGCGGTCCGGGGACAGCACGGCGTGGCGCCCGTCGCCGCGCATCTCCTCCTCCGCGCCGGGCGGCACCGTGGCCTTGGCCCGGGTGAGCAACGGGGTCACCCGGCCGGACGCCAGGTCGAGCAGGCGCACCCGGTAGCGGTCCGGAGCGTGGGGCGGCAGCCACTCCAGGACGAACAGCCCGGCACCGTCGGAGGTGAACGCGTCCGGCTCGACCACGCCGGCGAGGTCGTACCGTCGCTGCCGTCCGTCCGTGGTCACCAGCAACGCGGTCCGTGCCCGCCCGGCCGGCCGGGCGGACGGCAGGTGCCGGCCGAGCGCGCACGCCCGGCCGTCGGCGGAGACCGCCCGGGGTACCCACCCGCCCCCGAGCGTGCCGCTCCGGGTGGGCACCCCGTCCGCCGGGTCGATCCGCACCAGGCCCGATCCGCCGTCCGGGTCCCGGGTCACCGCGTACGCGAGCCCGCCGTCCGGCCGCACCGCCGCCGCCGGGCCCAGCAGGTGCCGCCGGGTCCCGCCCAGAATCACCAGGCCGGTGCCGCTCTCCGCGACCAGGACGTCGGGCACGGTCACCGCCGGGCCGGCCGCCGGGGTCCGGGCCGGCTCCCGGCAGCCGGTCGTCGCGGCCGCCACCAGCCCGCCGCCGAGGAGAAACAGGTCCCGCCGTGTTGTCATGCAGTGTCGACACCGCTCGGCGCCCCGCGGTTCCCGGGAACCTTCCGGCGCCCCGCGGTGTCCAGGGAGTGTCGGTGCGGAGGTCGAGGGCGCGGAGGTGTCGGGACTGGACATGGCCATCGAACTCGACGATGCGGCGGCCGTGGCCCGGGCCCGCACCGGGGACCTGGACGCGTACGAGATCCTGGTCGCCCGGTACACCGTGCCCGCGCACCGGGCCGCGGTGCTGCTCGGCGCCGGCGCCGAGGCCGACGACGTGGTGCAGGAGGCGCTGGTGAAGGCGTACCGGCAGCTGTCCCGGTACCGCGGCGAAGCGGGCTTCCGGCCGTGGCTGCTGGCGATCGTGGCCAACGAGACCCGGAACCTGCACCGCTCGCGCCGCCGCCGGGACGGCCTGGTGCTGCGGGCCGCGGCGCGGGAAGGCCCGGAACCGACCGGCACCGACCCGGCCGACTCGGCGGTCGCCGTGGAACGCCGGCAGCACCTGATCGCGCAGCTGCGGCTGCTCGACGCCCGGGACCGGGAGGTCCTGGTCTGCCGCTTCCTGCTGGACCTGTCGGAGGTCGAGACCGCGGTGACGCTGGGCCTGCCGAAGGGCACCGTGAAGTCGCGGACCTCGCGGGCCCTCAAGAAGCTGCGTGAGCGTCTCGTCGCCGGGGAGGTGTCCGATGTCTGAGCGTCCCGACGACGACCTCGCCGGTGAACTGCGCGCGCTGGGTGCCCGGCTGGACGTACCCGAACCGGTCGATCAGCGGTCCGCGGTGCGGGCCCGGCTGGCCCGGCCGGTCCGGCGCCGGCACCGGACCCGCTGGTGGACCGCGTCCGCGGTGGCCGCGATCCTGGGCACGGTCGCCGCGGTCGCGCCGGCCCGCGCGGCGGTGGTGGACGCGGTGGAGGGGCTGCTGCGGGTGACCGGCATCGAGGTGCGACGTGGGCCCGTACCCGATGATCTGCCGTCCGGGCCGAGCCCGTTGCCGTCGCTGCGGTCCACCGGCCTGGTGGAGGCCCGCCGCATCGCGCTGTTCCCGGTCCTGGTGCCGGCCGCGCTCGGTGCGCCGGACCAGGTGCTGCCCGCCGACCCCGACCGCAACGGCGCGCCGCGGGTGGTGACGCTGACCTACCGCGGCGGTGCGGTGCGGCTCGACCAGTTCGACGGCGCGCCGGCGCCGGCGTACTTCAAGTCGGCGCCCGCCGCGCACTGGACCACCGTGCGGGACGGCCCGGCGATCTGGCTGCCCGGCCCGCACCCGGTCACGTACGTCGACCGGGACCGCGTCGAACGCACCGAGACGGCCCGGCTGGCGGCGCCCACCCTGGTCTGGTCGGCCGGCGGCGTGACGTACCGCCTGGAGGGCCTGCCGACGCTGGCCGAGGCACAGGAGGTCGCGGTCTCCCTGAGGTGAGTCCTGGCAGTTCTCCCGGATCTTGCGGCCGCCCCGCCGGATGCTGTCCGGTTTGGGGGCTTATGCGTGCAGGAATCACTCAGAAGCGCACCGGAGCCTGCCAGCCCGCGCGGCCAGGGTGTGCGGCATGAGTATTCGGATCGAGGCACGAAACCTCACCAAGCGGTACGGCGAGACCCGGGCCGTCGACGACCTCACGTTCACCGTGGAGCCGGGCTCGGTCACCGGCTTCCTGGGACCGAACGGCGCCGGCAAGACCACCACCATGCGGATGATCCTGGGACTGGACGCGCCGACGTCCGGGTCGGTCACCGTCGGCGGCCGCCGGTACGCGGACCTGCCGTCCCCGATGCGCGTGGTGGGCGCGCTGCTGGACGCCCGCGCCGTGCATCCCGGGCGGACGGCGTACGACCATCTGCTCTGTCTCGCCCAGACCAACAACCTGCCGAGCCGCCGCATCGACGAGGTGCTGGCGACCGTCGGCCTCACCGAGGTCGCGCGGCGCCGCGCCGGCCGCTTCTCGCTCGGCATGAGCCAGCGGCTCGGCATCGCGGCGGCGCTGCTCGGCGACCCGCCGGTGCTGATGTTCGACGAACCGGTCAACGGTCTCGACCCGGAGGGCATCCGGTGGATCCGGCAGCTGATCCGCGGGTTCGCCGCCGAGGGCCGGACCGTCCTGGTCTCCAGTCACCTGATGAGCGAGATGGCGCTGACCGCCGACCGGCTGGTGGTGATCGGCGCCGGGCGGCTCATCGCCGACCGGTGGCTCGACGACGTGATCGGGCCGGACGACGTGCGCGGGGTCCGGGTGCGGGCCGCCGACCCGGACGCCGTCGCCGCGCTGCTCACCACGTCCGGCGGGCTGGTCACCCCGGAGCCGGACGGCTCGCTGCTGGTGACCGGCCTGGACGGGGCCCGGATCGGGGCGCTCACCGCGCGGCACGCGCTGCCGTTGTCCGAGCTGATTCCGCAGCGGCCGTCGTTGGAGGAGGCGTTCATGGAACTCACCCGGGACAGCGTGCAGTTCGCGGCGCGGGACGGAGGAGACCGGTGATCGGCGTCCTCCGGTCCGAGTGGACCAAGTTCCGCAGTGTGCGTTCCACCCCGCTCACGGCGGCGCTGACCGTCGTGCTGGCCGGCGGCCTCGGCATGTTGATCTCCCGGGGTCTCGGCATGGCCTATCTGGACGCCACACCGGCGGAGCAGGCCCTGTTCGACCCCACGCAGAGCAGTCTGAGCGCCTGTTTCGCCCTCGCCCAGCTGGCGGTCGGCGCGCTGGGCGTGATCTCGGTCAGCTCGGAGTACGGCACCGGCATGATCCGCACCAGCCTCACCGCGGTGCCCCGCCGGGGCGTCGTCCTGGCCGCCAAGGCCGGCGTCGTCGGTCTCGTCGCACTGGCCGCCGGATCGATCGCCGTGCTGGCCGGATTCCTCCTCGGCCAGCCGGTCCTCCGGTCGACCGGCGCGCCCTCGGCCTCGATCGGCGACCCGCACGTCCTCCGCGCCCTGGCCGGCGGCGCGCTCTGGATGGCGGCGGTCGGACTGCTCGGCGTGGCGCTCGGCATCCTGCTCCGCGCCACCGCCGGTGCGTTCGCCGTCCTGGTCGCGGTCACCCTGGTCATCCCGTTGCTCGCGGACATGCTGCCGCCCTGGTTCGGGAAGTGGTGGCCGCCGTCCGCCGGCCGGGAGATCTTCCAGACCGTGCCTAATCCGGAGGACATGCTGCCGCCGTGGGCCGGCCTGGGCCTGATGTACGCGGCCGTGGCCGCCGTGTTCGCCGTGGCCTTCGTGGTGTTCCGGACCCGGGACGCCTGATGCCCGGGCCACGGGTCGTCGCGGAGGGCGTCGCGGGGGTGCTGTCGGGACTGGTGGCGGTCGCGGTGATGGGAGTGGTCGCCGGGGTCGGGATGCACCTGCTGCTCGGGGGCGCGGGGGTGGGGGACCGGGTGCGGTGGGGGGCGGCGGGGGTGGCCATGGCGGCCGGTGCGCCGGTCGAGGCCGCGGCGACCGGCGACGCCCGGTCGGTCGCCGCCCTGGCGGGGCGCGGCGCCGACCGGCCGGCCGTCGTGCCGGGCGCACCCGGCGGCGGCGTTCCGGTGACCGTGACCGGGCGGGTCGCGGTCCGGCCGCTGGGGGTGACCCTCGCGGGCGCCGGCACGCTCGCCGGCCTGCTGCTGCTGCTGCGGGGCCGGCGCGGGCGGACCGGGGACCTGGTGCGGGCCGGCGGCGCGGTGCTCGGTGTCGCCGGCGGCGCCGCGGTGTGCGCGGGGGTCGGGCCGGCCGGCCCGGTGCGGATCGGCGCCGTGTCCGTCACCGTGGCGCCGGACCGGACCGCGGCGGTCCTGGGCGCCCTGGTGCTGGCCGCGGTGGTGGCCGGTGGGTGGCTGGCGGCGGCGTCCGGCCGGTGGCGGCGGCCGATCGCGGCGACGGCGGTCGTGCTGGCCACCCTGGCCGCGCTCGCCACCGCGGGCGGGACCGTCGTGGCCGCCGTCACCGGTGGGGCGCGGGCCGCCGGGCTCGGCCTGCTGGCGGGCGCGAACGTGCCACTGGGACTGCTGTCCTGGGGCCTGGGCGTGCCGGGGACCGCCACCGCGGAGGGCCGCCTCGCCGGCGGCGCGCTCGGCAGTGGCGGCGCCGGGGGTGGTGCCGGCGGCGACGTCGACGGCGTCTGGGGGAGCGGCTGGGACGGCGGCCGGCCCTGGTGGCTGCTGCCCGCGGCGGTGCTGGTGCTGGCGCTGTGCCGCTGGGGTGGCGGCCGGGGCTGGCGCGCCGCCGCCCGCCTCGGCGTGGTGACCGGCGCCGCGTGCGCGCTGGTGACCGCCGGCACCGCGCTCAGCGCGACCGCCACCGTGTCGGTGTTCTTCCTCCGGGTACCGGCGCTGCAGGCCGAGGCGCACGGCACGGTCGTGGTGGCGGCGCTGCTCGGTGCGCTCACCGGCTTCCTGTCCGGGCTGATCCCGGCACCTAGAGTGGGGCGGCATGGAAACCCTGCTCGTGGTCGATGACGAACCCACCGTGCGGGAGTTGCTCGCGGCCACGCTGCGCTTCGCCGGCTTCGCGGTCACCTCGGCGGACACCGGCGCCGCCGCGATCGACGCCGCCCGGCGGGAACCGCCCGATCTGGTGCTGCTCGACGTGATGCTGCCCGACCTGGACGGCTTCGAGGTGGTACGGCGGCTACGGGCCGGCGGTACCCGGGTTCCCGTGCTGTTCCTGACCGCCCGGGACGCGCCCGCCGACAAGGTGCACGGGCTCACCCTCGGCGGCGACGACTACGTGACGAAACCGTTCGACCTGCCGGAGCTGATCGCCCGGATCCGGGCGGTGCTGCGCCGCACCGGCGGATCGGCGGCCGGCACGCTGACCGTCGCCGACCTGGCGTTGGACCCGGACAGCCGGCAGGTCACCCGGGCCGGTCGCGCGGTGCGGTTGTCGCCGACGGAGTTCCGGCTGCTGCACCACCTGATGCGCCACGCCGGGCAGGTGGTGACGAAGGCGGAGATCCTGGAGCAGGTGTGGCGGTACGACTTCGGCGGCGATCCGAGCATCGTCGACACCTACATCAGCTATCTGCGGCGCAAAGTCGACAACGGTGACGCCAAGCTGATCCAGACCGTGCACGGCGTCGGCTACGTGTTGCGCAGGCCCCAGCCGTGAGCCGCTTCTCGTTGCGGGCCCGGCTGCTCGCCATCGGCCTGGCGCTGCTCACCACCGGGGTGCTGGCCACCAACGCGGTGGCCATCGGCTACCTGCGCGGGCACCTGGTGGACCGGGTGGACACCCAGCTCACGCTGCTCGGCACGATCCTGCAGCGGTTCCCCGTGCAGGTGGCCGACCGGCTGCCGCCCGAGTACACCCGGACGCTGGACACGATCGACGAGATCTACGTCGTCGAGCTGACCCCGACCGGGCAGCCGGTGCGCGTCGCGGGCACCGCGGCCGCCGCCGGCTCCTCCTCCGGTACGCCGCCGCTGCCGACGCTGGACGCCGCCGCGGTGCGGGCCCGCGGGCAGCGGCCGTTCACCGTGGACGGCTGGCGAATGATCGTCGGCAAGCGGGTCACCGGGGACAACGCCGTCCTGGTCGCCGCCCGGCTGACCGCGGTCGACTCGGCCGTGCGGCGGATGTGGATGCTCTGCGCGCTCACCATCGCGGCGGTCCTGACCCTGCTCACCGTGGTGGGCTGGTTCGCCGTACAGGCCGGGCTGCGCCCGTTGCGGCGCATCCAGCACACCGCTGCCGCCATCGCGGCCGGCGACCTGAGCCACCGGGTGCCCGAGCTGGCGCCGCCGCGCACCGAGGTGGGCCGGCTGGCCGCCTCGCTCAACGGGATGCTCGGCCAGCTGGAGGCCGCGTTCGCGGCCCGGGCCCGCTCCGAGGACCGGATGCGGGCCTTCCTCAGCGACGTCAGCCACGAGGTACGCACCCCGCTGTTCGGCATCCGCGGCTTCGCCCAGCTGTACCGGATGGGCGGGCTGCCGGAGCGGGCCGACGTCGACCGCACCATGCGGCACATCGAGCGGGAGTCCACCCGGCTCGCCTCGCTCGCCGAGGACCTGCTGCTGCTGGCGCGCCTGGACGAGGTGGGCGTGGCGCACCGCTCGCCGATGGACCTGCGCACGCTGGCCGCGGACGCGTACGCCGAGGTGCAGGCGCTCGATCCGGCCCGCCCGGTCACGCTCACCGGCCCGGACGGCGGACCGCCGGAGAGCGCCCCGGTGATCGCCGACGAGGCCCGGCTGCGGCAGGTCATGACGAACCTGGTGGCCAACGCGGTGGCGCACACCCCGGCCGGTACACCGGTGCGCATCGGGGTCGGCACGGTCGGCGGCGACGCGGTCCTGGAACTGGCCGACCGTGGGCCGGGCCTCGACGACGAGCAGGCGGCCCGGGTGTTCGACCGGTTCTACCGGGTGGACGCGTCCCGCAGCCGGGACAACGGCGGCACCGGGGCGGGGCTGGGACTCGCCATCGCGCGGTCCATCGTGGCAGCGCACGGCGGGCGGGTGGAGTTGCGTACCGCACCGGGTGCCGGCGCCACGTTCCGGGTGCTGTTGCCCCGGCCGTGACCCGGGGGCGGGCCCGGCGGAGGTGCACAACGGGGGGAGCATCGGGCAGGCCGCACCGGCGAACCGGCCCCGGCGCCGAACGCGCCTGGTAGGAACTGTCTCCTGACGATCGACAGGAGCTTTTCGTTGCACAGTGTGACCAGTGTCTCAAGGCGGTTGCGCCCGGTGGCCGCGGCCACGGTCGCGGTCGCCACCGTGGCCGTCGGCCTCGGAGTTCCACCGCCGGTGGCTGCGGCGCCCGGCCGGACCCTCACCGCCGGCGGTGCCGAGCCCCGCAAGTGCCACGCCGCGCCCGCCGCCGGGCGCCGCGGTGTGGACACGTTCCGGATCACCGCGCCGTCCACCGGCGTGATCCGGGCCCGGCTCCGGTCCGGCGCGGACGGGGACTGGGACCTCGCGGTCTTCGACTCCGCCGGGCGGCTGGTGGCCGGCTCGGCCGGTCCGCGCAGCGCCGAACTGGCCGACGGTCAGGTCACCGCCGGGGACGTCCTGACGATCCAGGGCTGCCGGTACGCCGGCCCCGCCCGCACCGTCGACGTCGCGGTCAGCTTCCACCCCGACCCGGTACCGGCCCCCGCGGCGGCCGGCCGGACCGCTGCACCGATCCAGGTCGTCGAGGTCGCCACCCCGGCGCGGGCGGACAAGGCGAAGCTGGACCGGCTCGGCCTGCGCCTGGACGAGCACGGCACCGAGACGTCCCGCGCGGTGCTGTTGCGCGGACCGGCCGACGCCGAGAAGCTGCGCCGGGCCGGGCTGGCGTACACGGTCAAGGTTTCCGACGTGGCCGCGGAGTCGGCACGCCACCGGGCCGCCGACCGGCGGTACGCGGACACCACCGTCCGCTCCGGCCTGCCCAGCGGACGGACGTCGTACCGCCGGCTGCCCGACTACGAGTACGAGATGAAGGAACTGGCCCGCCGGCACCCGGACCTGGTGCGGCTGGTCGTCCTGCCGCACCGGACCGTCGAGGGCCGCGACATGCTGGCGCTGGAGATCACCCGGGACGTCGGCGCGGCCGACGACGGCAAGCCGGTGTTCCTGAACACCTCCGCACACCACCCGCCCGAGTGGATCGCCGCCGAGCACGCCATGGAATGGGCCTACGACCTGGTCACCTCGTACTCCCGGGAGGAGCGCACCCGGCAGTTGCTGAGCCGGTCCCGCGCCGTGGTGGTGCCGCTGGTCAACCCGGACGGCTTCGCGGTCAGCCGGGAGGCGCACCGGGCCGAGGTCGTCGGCGGATTCCCGGTCGACTACACGGCGTACGAATTCACCCGGAAGAACTGCTCGGCCGCGTCCGTGCCGGCCGACCGGACGGGCGGCATCTGCCTGCAGAACCCGGCGGCCAACCAGATCGGGGTCGACCTCAACCGCAACTACGGCGGTCTGTGGGGCGGGCCGGGCGCGAGCGCGGCCTGGGACGACATGTACTTCCGCGGGCCGGCGCCGTTCTCCGAGCCGGAGATCCGCAACCTCCGGTCGCTGTACACCGACCGCCAGGTGGTCACCGCGGTCAACAACCACTCGGCCGCCAACCTGATCATCCGGCCGCCGAGCCTGCTCGCCGGTGAGGTCTCTGCCGACGAGGGCGTCGCCGCCGAGCTGGGCGCCCGGATGCGCGACCACAACGGCTACCACAGCGTGCGCGGCTGGCAGCTGTACGACACCAGCGGCTCGGCGGAGGACTGGGCGCACGGGGTCGGGGGCACGCTGGCGTACACGATCGAGGTCGGCGAGTGGGTCGGCTTCGAGTCGCTGCACCCGGAGTTCACCCGGCACATCGACGAGTACCTGGGCCGGGGCACCGCGCCCGGCGCCGGGAAGGGCGGCAACCGCGAGGTCTACTACACGATGCTCGCCGCGACGCTGGAGCCGAAGTACCACTCCACGCTCACCGGGACGCTGCCGGACGGCTGGACGCTGACCGCGCACAAGCGGTTCAGCACCCCCACCTCGCCGGTGCTCCAGCCGGACGGCACCGAGACCGCGCCGCTGCACTACACCGACCGGTTCCGCAGCAGCCTGCGCGGCACCGGCGGCCGGTTCAGCTGGGCGGTCAACCCGTCCACCCGGCCGCAGATGGCCGGGCGGGGCGGGCGTGCCCCGGCCGCGGAACCACAGGCGGCACTGAGGCTGGCGAACCCGGCGGGGCAGACGCCGGTCGATCCGGGCGAGCCCCTGCAGAGCGCACGCGAGGAGGTGCCGTTCACGGTGACCGGGATGCCCCGGCACGACAACGGCTTCGCCCGGGTGCGCATCGAGTGGACCGATCCGGGCACCGACTACGACCTGCACGTGCTCGACCCGGACGGGCACGTGGTGGGCATGTCCGTCAACGGGTACCAGGACCGGCCGTTCGAGGAGGCGACGCTGATCGACCCGGCGCCCGGCACCTACCGCGCGGTGATCCAGAAGGTGGCCGGCACAGACGGCTCGGACAGCGGTGACTGGGGCAACGGCACGGTCACCTTCGCGCCGCCGCGGCTGGGCGCCCCGGGCGTCACCGAGTCGTGGACGCTGACCTGTCACCGGCCCGGCGGCGCGGTGACCGCCGCCCGGCAGGTCGAGGTGGCCCGCGGCGCGACGGTCGACGTGGGGGACGTCTGCCGCCGCCGCTGACGCTTGCGCCGGGCCGTATCGTCGGCGCATGACGCGCCTTCTGCTGATCCCGGGCAGCACCCGCGACGACTCGCTGCACTGTGCCGTGCTGCGGACCACGTCGAAGCTGGTGCCGCCCGGGATCACCGCCACGCTGTACGACGGCCTGCGCGTCCTGCCGGCGTTCGTACCGGGAGAGCAGCCGCCCGGTTCGGTGGACCTGTTGCGGCGGGTCGTCGACGCGTCGGACGCCGTGCTGTTCAGCACGCCCGAGTTCGCCGGTTCGCTGCCGGGGAGCCTGAAGAACCTGCTCGACTGGCTGGTCGACGGCGGCAACCTCGGCGGCAAGCCGGTGGCCTGGCTGTCGGTGGCCGGCGGGGGACAGGACGACGGTGCCCGGGCGATGCTGGAGACGGTTCTCGGCCACGCCGACGCCCGGCTGCTGCGGCCCGCCTGCATCCGGGTGCCGGTGAGCCCAGGTTCGGTGGACGCCCGCGGCATCGTCGGCGACCCGCAGCTGCACATGGCGGTGCGGGACATGCTGCAGGCGCTGCAGCGGTCGCTGACCGGGTCGGCGCCCAAGCCGCAGCCGTCCTGGCAGGCGTACTCCAGCGTCTACCCGGTGGTACCGCGCCGGGAGGGGCCGACCTTCGAGACGTGGCGGCCGCCGAGCTGACGCCGGCCGGCCGCGGGCGGTCTCAGGTGGCCGGCCGCCAGCCCAGCGCCGGGCCCAGCGCGCCCGCCATGTCGGTGAGGATCTGCACGTAGTCGTCGTGACCGAAGGTGAACGGCAGCGCGAAGGCCACCTCGTCGATCTCCCGGAACACCGCGTGCGCGTACAGCCGCTCGGCGATCTCGGCCGACGGGCCGACCAGGTCGGGTGCGAACAGCGTCCGCTCCGGCCCCTGCGGCGCGGTGGTCCGGGGCAGGCGCCGCGCGGCGTACTCCCGGTATCTGGCCTGCTGTGCGGCGGTGGCCGAATCGGTGGGGATGACCACCAGCGCCTGGGAGACCCGGCCGGCCGGATGCTGGGCGCGGAACGCGCGCAGGTGGGACAGCTGGATCTCCGCGAGGTTCGCCGGCCCCTCGGCCCGGGCCGCGCTGCTGAGCAGGAAGTTCATCCGGTGCTCGCCGGCCCATCGGGCCTCGCTCAGCGTCGCGCCGCCGTACCACAGGCGGCCGGCCAGGCCGGGGGAGTGCGGCTCCACCCGCGCCGAGTCGAGCCCGGTGGCCGAGCCGCCATCGGTCACCGGTTCGCCGCGGAGCAGGGCCAGCAGCCGTTCCACCCGCCGGTAGCTGAAGTCCTCGTGCCTCGCGGTGTCCGGGTACAGCGCGTCCTCGACGTCGGCGGGGGCCGGCTCACCGACGCTGACGCCGGGATGGAGCCGGCCGCCGGAGAGGATGTCGACGGTGCCCAGTTCCTCGGCGAGCCGGAGCGGGTTCTCCCAGCCGAGCGGCGTGACCGCGGTGCCGAGCGCGATGCGATGGGTGCGCTGGGTGGCGGCGGCCAGCACGGCGATCGGCGCGGAGATGCCGTACTGCAGGTGGCGGTGCCGCAGCCAGGCACTGTCGAAGCCGAGCCGTTCGCCGAGTTCGATGATCGCCAGGGTCGACTCGTGGCCGGGACCGGGATCGTCACCGTCGAACAGCCCGATGGTGAGGAAGCCGAGTTTGCGCAGAGGCTCGGAAGACAGCGGCACAGGTGTGATCCTGCCACCGTTGCGGCGTGCCCCGGGCCGGATCGTCGCGTCCGCGCCGCCGGGCACGACGGCCCGCGGGTCCGGTCAGCCCAGGATGCCCTCGACCCAGTCGTTGCGGAAGACGCCGGCCGGGTCGTGCTCGCGGACCAGGGCGGCGAAGTCGGTGAACTTCTCGTACCGGCCGCGGACGGTCGCCGGGTCCATGGTGAAGACCTTGCCCCAGTGCGGGCGGGGATCCAGCGGCGCCAGCGCCTCCTCCAGCGCGGCCACCGCGGGCAGCACCGCCTCGGTGTCGGCGATCCAGGTGAAGTGCAGGCCCAGGCTGTCGCGGCGGTAGTTCATGCTCAGCCACAGGCCGTCGGCGGCCACCGTGCGGAATTCGTTGACCTGCAGCACCGGCGCGATCACCGATCGCACGCTCGCCACCGCGTCGATCGCCTCCAGGGCGCGCTCCCGCGGCACCATGTACTCCGACTGCAGCTCGGCGCCGGAGCTGGGGGTGAACTCCATCCGGAAGTGCGGCAGCCGGGCGTGCCAGGGACCGGGCACGCCGGCCTGCTGGGTGCTGTTGTCGGCGGGCAGCCCGGGGATCGGGTGCCGGGGACCGTCGGCCGGCCGGGCGCCGAAGAACGGGCCGCCGGGCATCGGCTCGGACCGCTTCACCCAGGCGTGGTTGATCGTCGTGCTGGCCCAGTTCGAGAACAGGCTCACGCTGTAGCCGGCGCCGAGGATCTCCGGCAGGGACTCCTCGAGCGCGTCCCGGGTCAGGTCGTCGTACACGTACTGCCGGATCTCGAAGGCCGGGACGACGTCCAGCGTGAGCGCGGTGACCACGCCGAGCGCGCCCAGGCCGACCACCGCGCCGGCGAAGCCGGGGTCGCCGCGGCGCAGCGTGACCAGCTCTCCGTCGCCGCGGATCAGCTCGATCCCGGCGACCGCGGTGGCCAGGTTGCCGTTGCGCTCGCCGGAGCCGTGGGTGGCCGTGGTGACCGCGCCGGCCACCGAGATGTGCGGCAGCGACGCCAGGTTGTGCAGCGCCAGGCCGGCCGCGTCCAGGTGCGGGACCAGGTCGCCGTACCGGATGCCGCCGTCGACGCGGACGGTGCGGCGGTCGTCGCTGATCTCGACCGTGCGGGGCAGCGCGGCCAGCGAGACCAGGTCGCCGCCGGTGTCCGCCATCCGGTTGAACGAGTGGCCGCTGCCCAGCACCCGCACCCGCTCCGCGGCGCCCACCAGGTCCTGCAGTTGCGCGACCGAGGTCGGCCGGTGGAACCGTTGCGCCCCGAAGACGACATTGCCCGCCCAGTTCGTGACCCGCTCGCTCATCGACCCAGCGTATCCCCGAGATCGCGCCTGGACCCGCGGGTGGGGCAGGCCCGGTCAGCCGGTGGCGCAGGCAAGACCGCCGAGGGTGTACGCCGCCGGCGCCGCGTTGCTGGCCGACCAGCTGCCCTGCACCCCGACCGTGGTGCTGGCGCCCGCGGCGAGCCGGCCGTTCCAGCCGGCGTCGCGCATCGTCACGTCCGCGCCGGTCTGGGTGAACGTGCTGCTCCAGGACGAGGTGATCCGCTGGTCGCCGCCGAACGTGTACGCCAGCGTCCACCCGTCGAGCGGGCGCTCGCCGGTGTTGGTGACGGTCACGGTGGCGGTGAAGCCGCGCGGCCATTCCGCGGTGGGCGTCCAGGTCACCCGGCAGGACGGCGGCGCGGGCGGTTCGCTGACCGGTGGCGTGGTCGTGGTGGTGGTGGTGACGGTGATCGCCGGGGTGGCGATCGAGACGTTCCCGGCCGCGTCCCGGGCCCGTACGTAGAACTGGTTGCGGGCGGCCGGCAACGCCGCGGTGTACGTCGTGCCGGTCACCTGGGCCACCACCCGGGAGCTGAACCAGCCGTCGAACCAGTAGACGTTGTACCCGGTCACGCCGACGTCGTCGGTGGACGGCGACCAGCTCAGCGGGACACCGGCCGGGCCCACCTCACCGGCGGTCAGGCCGGACGGCGCGCTCGGCGGCGTGACGTCCGGGCCGGTGTCACCGGCCGGGGTGACCACGGTGACCGTCGGGGACCAGGCCGAGCGGCGGCCCATGGAGTCGCGCGCCATGACCTGGAACGAGTACTGCTGGCGGGGCACGATGCCGGCCGTGACGGTTGCCGTGGTGACGTTGCCGGCGGTGTGCAGCCGGACCACGTCGTCGAACGACTGGTAGTAGGTGATGTCGTACCCGGCGATCTCGCAGCAGCCGCGGACCGAGGCGGTCCAGGTGAGCGTGACCGACACCGACGTGACCCGGGCGGCGACCAGGTCGGTGGGCGCGCTCGGCGGGTGCGGCGAGGGATTGGGCGCGGACGGCACGGACGGCACCGGAGACGTCGGCGGCATCATCAGGGGTACGCCGGGCAGCGTCCCGCCCGCCGCGTCGTTGGCGGCGACCAACCCGACCGCCGCCAGGGCCGCCGTGACGAACAACGCGCTGAGCAGTCCCCGCTTCACCATCCGTCGACCATCGCCAAGACATCGACGTTCGTCAAGGCCATGCCGCCCGGTGGGACGCTCCTCAGCTACCCCGGACCGGAACGCCCAGCCGGTCCAGCAGCCGGCGGCGCAGCGGCCCGAATCCGGGGTCGTCCGGCGCCCGCGGCCGGTCCAGCGGCACCGGCAGTTCCTCGGCGATCCGGCCGCCGTCCAGCACCAGGGCCCGGTCGGCGAGCAGCAGCGCCTCGTCCACGTCGTGGGTGACCAGCAGGGCGGCGAAGCGGTGCCGGTCGCGCAGCCGGCCGAACAGGTCCTGCATCCTCAGCCGGGTCAGCGCGTCCAGCGCGCCGAACGGCTCGTCCAGCAGCAGCACCCGGGGCTCGCGGACCAGGGCCCGGGCGAACGCCACCCGCTGGGACTGCCCGCCGGACAGCTCGCTGGGCCAGCTGCGCGCCCGCTCGGCGAGGCCGACCTCGGTCAGCGCCGCCGCGGACCGGGCCCGCACGTCCCGGCCGGTCACCCCGAGCGCCACGTTGTCCGCCACCCGCTTCCAGGGCAGCAGCCGGTGTTCCTGGAAGACCACGGCGTGCTCGCGGGGCACCGACACCGCACCGGTCGCCTCCGGGTCCAGGCCGGCCAGGATGCGCAACAGCGTGCTCTTGCCCGAGCCGCTGCCGCCCAGCAGCGCCACCACCTCACCGGGTCCGATGGTCAGGTCGACGCCGTCCAGCACGACGGCCGGGCCGAACGCCCGGCGTACCCCGGTGACCCGGACGACCGGTGTCACGCCGCCCTCAGTCCGCGCCGCCATCCCAGCGCCCTCCTCTCCGCGATCCGCAGCAGCAGGTCGGACAGCAGGCCCAGGCCCGCGTACACGAACAGGCCGAGCACCACCACGTCGGTCTGGCTGAACTCCCGGGCCTCCATCATCAGGAAGCCGATGCCGTTCTCGGTGTTGGTCTGCTCGCCGACGACCAGGCTGAGCCAGGCCGCCCCGATGGCCAGCCGCAGCCCCAGGAACAGCGACGGCAGCGCGCCCGGCAGGATCACGTGCCGGAGCCGGGCCCAGGTGCCGAGTCCGCAGGTGCGGGCCGCCTCGACCAGGCGTTCGTCGATGTCGCGGATGCCGGCGTACGTGTTGAAGTAGAGCGGGAAGAACGCGCCCAGGGCGACCAGCGTGATCTTCATGGACTCGCCGATGCCGACCCAGATGATCAGCAGCGGCACCAGGGCCAGGTGCGGCAGCATCCGGGCCATCTGCACCGGCGGGTCGATGGCGTCGTCGCCGAGGCGCAACAGGCCGGCCGCGGCGCCCAGCACCAGTGCCAGCACCCCGCCGATGACCAGGCCGGCGGCCGCCCGGGTGAGCGAGTCGACCAGGTGCGCACCGAGCGTGCCGTCCGCGGCGAGCCGCCGGCCGGTGGCCAGCACCGTGCTGGGTGCGGGCAGCTTCTCCGGCGAGAGCGCGCCGGCCCGGGACAGCGCCTCCCACACCAGCAGGAGGACGAGCGGGCTGATACTGCGCTGCCAGCGCAGCCGCCGTCGTCTGCGGGCGGCCGGCGCCGTCGCCTGCGCGACCGGCTGGGTGGCGAGCGCGGTCACTGCAACTCCGCGGAGAACCGGTCGTCGACGCGGGCCTTCATGTCGACGGTCTGCGGGATCAGCTCGAGCTCGGCGAAGCCGTCCGCGATCGCCTGCAGCTCCGCGCCGACCTCGGCGGTCAGCGGCGCGAGCGGCTGGGCGCTGCGGGCCAGCGCCCGCGCGGTGACCGCTTCGTCGATCTTCAGTTCCGGCGCGAGGATCCGGGCGCGCTCCTCCGGGTTCGCGATGCCCCAGTCGGTGGTCTTCTGGTACGTGTCCAGGAACGTCTTGATCCGGTCGGTCTTCTGCTCCACCGCCTCCGGCGACACCAGGATGTACTCCCGGTTGTTCGCCAGTCCGGTGGCGTCCGCGAGCACCTGCACGCCGGGCTGTTCGGCGAGCGCGAAGTACGGGTCCCAGATGATCCACGCGTCGACCTGGTCGTTGTCGAAGGCCGGCCGGCCCTCCGCGGGCTTGAGGTACTTCACGTTGAGGTCGGTGAGCTTCATGCCGTGCTTCTCCAGCAGCTTGACCAGCAGCCAGTGCACGTTCGACCCCTTGTTCAGGGCGACGGTCTTCCCGCGCAGATCGGCGAACGACCGGTATCCGCGGGCCTTCTTGACCAGGACCGCCTCGCCCTTCGGAACCGGGGCGCTGGTGCCGACGACGGAGAACGGGATCTTCCCGGCGGCGGCGAAGATCGGCGGCGCCTCACCGGTCTGCCCGATGTCGATCGCGCCGGCCTTGAGCGCCTCGGTCAGGGCCGGCCCGCTCTCGAACAGCGACCACGTCACCTCCGGCGCCGCGGCCTTCGCCTTGACCAGGCTGAGCCCGCCGAACCGCTGGTAGCCGACCCGCAGCGGCCCGCCGTCCCCGCCGGCCGACGCCGCGTCATCGCCGCCGCACCCGCTGAGGCCGGCCAGCGTCAGCGTCAGCGCGGTGAACAGGGCAGTCAAACGTCGCATGGTGGCTCCTCGATGGGTGGCGTGCTGGAGAGCACTCTATCTACTCGATAGGAGATATGGGTACTGTGGGTTCCATGACCGCGCTCGACTTCCACTGGTTCCTGCCCACCAACGGCGACAGCCGCGACATCGTCGGCGGCGGGCACGGCGTCCCGGTCGGTGCCGCCGGCGGCGTACGCCCGCTGACCATCGGCTACCTGGGCCAGATCGCCCGCAGTGCCGAGCAGCTCGGCTTCGTCGGCGCGCTCACCCCCACCGGCGCCTGGTGCGAGGACGCCTGGCTGGCCACCGCGATGCTCACCGAGGTCACCGAGCGACTGAAATTCCTGGTGGCGTTCCGCCCCGGCCTGATCTCGCCGACGCTCGCCGCGCAGATGGCCTCCACGTTCCAGCGGCTTTCCGGCAACCGGCTGCTGCTCAACGTGGTCACCGGCGGCGAGTCGGCGGAACAGCGGGCGTTCGGCGACTTCCTGGACAAGGACGCGCGGTACGCCCGTACCGACGAGTTCCTCGGCATCGTCCGGGCGCTGTGGCGCGGCGAGACCGTCGACCACGTCGGCGAGCACCTGCGGGTCGAGGGCGCCAGACTCAGCCGGCTGCCCGACCCGGCGCCGGACATCTACTTCGGCGGCTCCTCCGCGGCGGCCGGCCCGGTCGCCGCCCGGCACACCGACGTCTACCTGACCTGGGGCGAGCCGCCCGCCCAGGTCGCCGAGAAACTGCACTGGATCCGCGGCCTCAACCCCGCGCTGCGCTTCGGCATCCGGCTGCACGTGATCGCCCGGGACACCGCCGCGCAGGCCTGGGCGGAGGCCGACCGCCTGCTGCAGGGCGTCTCCCCGGCCGACATCGCCGCCGTGCAGGCCGGTCTGCGCCGGAGCGAGTCCGAGGGGCAGCGCCGGATGCTCGACCTGCACGGCGGCTCCCGCGACGGGCTGGTCGTGGCGCCCAACCTGTGGGCCGGCGTGGGCCTGGTCCGCGGCGGCGCGGGCACCGCGCTGGTGGGCAGCCACGGCGAGATCGCGGACCGGATCGCCGAGTACGCCGAGCTCGGCATCACCGAGTTCATCCTGTCCGGGTATCCGCACCTGGAGGAGGCGTACTGGTTCGGCGAGGGGGTGCTGCCGGAGTTGCGCCGGCGGGGGTTGTGGCGCCACCCGGCGGGGGACGCGGGCGCCGCGCCGGCGAGCATCCCGTTCGCCGGCGTCAGCCCGTCGTCCGCCGCCGCATCCTGACCGTGAGCGCCGCATCCTGACCGTGAGCGCTGCATCCTGACCGTGAGCGCTGCATCCTGACCGTGAGCGCGGCATCCTGACCGTGAGCGCCGCATCCTGACCGCGGGCGCGGCGTTCTGACCGCCGGCGCCGCGTTGGGACGGGGGGCGCCGGGTTCGGCTACGTCGCCGGTGTGTGCGGGCCGGCGGGTGCGGTGCCGCCCAGCCGGCCGGCGCAGAAGTCCCGGAAGGTGCGCGGCGCCCGGCCGGTCACGTCGGCGACGGTGGTCGTGGTCCGGTCCTCCGCCCCGGCCGCGATCGCCGCGTCCAGCCCGGCGAGCAGCCCGGCGAAGTTCCGCGGTATCCCGCCCGCGACCAGGTGGTCGGTCATTTCGGCCGGGCCGACCGCGCGGTGGCGCACCGCCCGCCCGCCGAGGTCGGTGAGCACGGACGCGACGTCGGCGTAGCTCAGGGTCTCGGGCCCGGTGATGAGGTGCTCGGTGTTGTGCGGCGTGGGGTCGGTGAGCGCCCGCGCCGCCACCTCGGCGATGTCGGCCGGGTCCACGAAGCCGACCCGGCCGTCGCCGGTGGCGCTGACGATCTCGCCGTGCCGGCGCGCGCTCACGGCGTGCGGATGATCACCGACGAAGTTCTCCATGAACCAGGACGGGCGCAGGACCGCCCACTCGGGGAACAGGCCGGGCAGCCGGGCGTGCACCAGGCCGGCGCCGTGCGGGCCGGCCGGGATCGCCGAGGAGCTGAGCAGCACCGCCCGGCGGACGCCCAGCCGCCCGGCCAGGGCCAGGAACGGCAGCATGACCGGGGCGGGATCGACCTCGCCCACGGGCGGCAGCAGGTAGACCGCGCGGGTGCCGGCCAGGGCGTCCGGGTGGGTGGCCGGGTCGTACCAGTCGAAGCGGACGGTGGCGGCGGACTCCTGCCGGCTGGCGGTCCGCACCGGGTGGCCGTGCCGGGTCAGCGCGGCGGCGAGGAGCCGGCCCGTGGTGCCGGTGCCGCCGAGGACCAGGATCATGCGCGCACCAGGCCGCCGCCGAGCAGTTCCTGAGCGGCCAGGGGATTCCAGTAGTCGCGGTAGTGCACGAGCTGCCCGTCCCGGACGGTCAGGACCGCGATGTAGCGCAACCGGTACGGCCGGCCGCCGGCCACGACGACGCCGGACGCGGTGAACTCGGTGACGATGACCTCGGGGTCGGTGGTCTCGTGCAGCACCACGTCGCCGATCTCCCGGACGTCGAGCAGATCGGGGTAGTGGATCAGGTAGTCGTGCACCGCGGCGCGGCCCTCCAGCCGGGTCGGCTGGCCGGGCGGCGCGAACGGGAACTCCATCACCGCGTCCGGGGCGAACAGGGCGATGAAGGCGGCCATGTCCTTGGCGAGCAACAGCTCGATCGCGCGGTGGAAAACGTCGGTCGGGGTGTACGGCATGCTGGTCCCTCCGCCGGGAAGCGGCCCGCGGTAGGATGCGGACCGTCGGTCCGTTTGAACTATACGGACCATCAGTCCGTTTGGCGAGAGGGGTCGGATGCGCGCGGACGCGGTACGTAACCGGGAGGCGGT
The DNA here is from genome assembly GCF_020216025.1 of Jidongwangia harbinensis. Lineage (GTDB taxonomy): Bacteria > Actinomycetota > Actinomycetes > Mycobacteriales > Micromonosporaceae > Actinoplanes > Actinoplanes harbinensis. The sequence continues at coordinate 51,145 of NZ_JAIWNC010000010.1, forward strand.
GCTCGCCGCGGCCGGGCGGTTGTTCGATGCCGCGGCCGACCCCGAGCGCGTCTCGATGGACGACATCGCGGCCGCCGCCGGCGTCGGCAAGGGCACGCTGTTCCGCCGCTTCGGCGACCGCCTCGGCCTGATCCGCGCGCTGTACGAACAGCGGTCGGTGGAGCTGCACGCCGCGCTCGCCACGGCGCCCGGCCGGCCGGCCGCTCAGCGCGCGCTGGACCTGCTCGAGGCCATGCTCCGGTTCAAGCTCGACAACCGGGTCCTCGCCCTGGCGCTGGAGAACGCCGGCGCCGGCAGCCCGTACCGCAACGAGGCGTACGACCGCTGGCACGCGCTGCTGACCGGACTGGTCGCGGAGGCACGCGGACCGGAGTCGGCGGACTACCTGGCGCACGTGCTGCTGGCGGCCGTCCGCAGCGATCTGGTGGAACACCTGCGCGACCGGTCCGACGACCGGTGGACCGCCGGACTGCGTCTGCTGGTCCGGTCCGTGCTGTCGCCGGCGGAGGGCGACGGGACTACCCCGATCGGCCGTGCCGGTCCCGGGGCTTCAGCCGCACCGACGGCATCTCCGGAGCCGGCAGCGGATCGGCCGCACACCCGCTGACCGCGCCGAAGCGGCGTCCGGCCGTCCAGTCGGCGCGCGCCTCGACGATCTCCTCGTGCGAGCGGCCGACGAAGTTCCACCACATCACCAGCGGCTCCTCGAACGGCGCACCGCCGAGCAGGAAGAGCCGCGCCGGCCGGCTCGCGTCGACCGGGATCTCGGTGCGGCCGGTGCCCAGGTAGAGCAGCGAGCCCGGGTGCAGGTCGGTGCCGGCGACCGTGGCGGCGCCGTCCATCGCCAGCATGCCGTACTCGAAGGCGGGATCGGCCGGGAGCCGGGCACCGCCGGGGCCGTCGAACAGCACCTCCGCGCCGAGCAGCGGCGTGTCCACCCGGGCGGGGGACTCCGCGTCGCCGAGGCGGCCCACCACCACGGTGACCCGGGCGTCGCCGAGCTGCCGGACCGGCAGGCCGGCGTGGTGCTCGAACCGGGCCGGGCCGTGCCGGGTCTCGTCGGGCAGCGCCACCCAGAGCTGGAGTCCGTGCATGCCCGCCGGGTGGTCGTCGGGGGTGTACTCGGCATGGGCGATGCCGTGCCCGGACGTCATCAGGTTGAGCTGCCCGGGCGTGACCAGCTGGTGGCTGCCCAGGCTGTCGCGGTGCTCGACGACGCCGTCGACCAGCCAGGTGACGGTCTGCAGGCCGGTGTGCGGATGCGGCGGCACCTGCATGCCGGGGCGGCCGGTCACGTCGTCCGGGCCGAAGTGGTCGACGAAGCACCAGGCGCCGATCAGGCGGCGCTGTCGGTGCGGGAGCAGGCGGCGCACCGTGGTCCACCGTCCGAGGGGTACGTCGTGACCGGGCAGCAACACGCTGTCCGGCTCCGCCACATCGGCCACGGTTGCGGCATAGAGTGCCTGTTCGCCGGTCATCCGCCGACCCTATGGCACGCCCGGGGCCCGCCGCACGCACCGGACGCCATCGACGGAGTTCACTACCGCGAGGCTAGTCCTCGAAGTACTACGCACGTGCGCACTTGAATCACCGCCGGATCCGACAACGATCGCCTCATGACCCGCCCAGCAAAGGATCCGGACATGTCCACTGCGCACCTCCGCCGGCCCGCCGTCCGATGGGCCGCCGTACTCCAGACCGTTCTGCTCGCGCTCGCCGGCCTGCTCGTCACCGGCGCGCCGGCGGCGGCGTCGCTCGTGCCCGGCACCGTCGTCACCGCCTCGACCGCGACCCTGCCCGCCGAACTGGTGCCGCTCGCGAACGGCAAGCGCATCTCGTACCTCACCACCGCGCCCGGCGGAGCCATCACCGCCGCCACCGGCCTGGTGCTCACCCCGAAGACCGGCAAGAAGAACAAGACCGTGGTCTGGGGGCACGGCAGCACCGGCCTCGCCGACCAGTGCGCGCCCTCGGCCAGCCAGGCGGTGTTCTGGCCGGAGGCGCGGGCGGCCATCGCGGCGCTGCTCGGCAAGGGCTGGACGGTCACCGCGCCGGACTATCCGGGGCTGGGTACGCCGGCCGCACACCCGTACCTGATCGGCGAGAGCGCCGGCCGCTCGATGATCGACAGCGTGAAGGCGGCCCGCAACCTCGACGCCGCGCTGAGCACGCAGTACGTGCTCGACGGCCACTCGCAGGGCGGCCAGGGCGCACTGTTCGCCGGTCAGCTCGCGCCTTCGTACGACGGGCCGCTGGTACTGCGCGGCGTGGCGGCCATCGCGCCGGTGTCCAATCTGGATGTCCTGGCGCCGGCCATCCCGGGCACCCCGGGCCAGGGCTACCTGGTGATGGCGCTGTACGGCCTGAGCACCCAGGACCCGAGCGTCAACCCGAACGCCCTGCTCGCCGGCCCGGCCCGGCAGCGCGCGTCGGTGCTGCAGTCCGGTTGCCTGTACGAGATCCTCGACGCCTACGCCTCGCTGACCGCGGAGGAGCTGCTGGTCGGCGGCGCGCTGCCGGACGCGGTGGTGGCCAAGCTGGCCCGGTACGGCAACCCCGCCCAGTCCACGCCGAGCGTGCCGATGCTGATCGTGCAGGGCACCGCGGACGAGGCCGTGCCGTACGAGGTCACCCGCGACCTGTTGCTCCCGCAGCTGGCCGTCTACCGCCAGCCGGTGGAGTTCGTGACGGTCGAGGGCGCCAACCACGACGAGGCGGTGTTCCGGACGGTCGACGTGGTGGCGCGCTGGATCGCGGCCCGGTTCGGCTGACCGCGAGGCACCGGGGACGGCGTCGGCAACGGGGGGCCGTCCCCGGGTAATTCCGTTGCCGCGCAACGCCATCGTTCGTATCGTTTGACGCGCACTTCCCGGTGCGAAGGTACGCGGCTACTTCTCTGGTAAAGAACCGCCATAGGCGGGACGGGGTTCAAGTCCCCAAAGCCGATGCCGACCAGAACTCGGGAAGCACGACGTCGGCAGGATGCCCGGTGCGAAGGCGACGGTTACTTCCGACTCCAAACCGGGTGGATGCGGGTTCGACTCCCGCCGGCGGTACCCACCGCCGTAGCTCAACGGCAGAGCAACTTTGTACCGTGGCCGCCCTTGATCTCGGGCATCCTCCGCACGACAACCCCGCCGCGCACAGAAGGGAAGACCATGACCAAGTTCAACATCGCCGGCGCACGGTCGGCCCTCGGCCGGGGGCCGGTCACGGCCGAGCACACCGCCTCCGGCCGGACCCACACCGGTGGCGCCGGCTTCGCGCACGACGCCAAGAGCGAGCTTTTCCTGCTGGCCGTGGCCAACCTGGCCGGCGAGGACACGTACTACGAGAAGGCCGCCGACCGGGACCGCCGCTACGCCGGCCTGGTGCAGCGGGTGACCGTGGCCGATCCGGCCTGGACCGCCCGGTTCCTGCGCTGGCTGCGCACCGAGGGCAACCTGCGCTCGGCGTCGCTGGTGGGCGCGCTGGAAGCGGCCAAGGCCATGCGGGACCACGGGATTCCCGGCGGCCGCGCGGTGGTCGACTCGGTGCTGCAGCGGGCCGACGAGCCCGGTGAGGCGCTGGCCTACTGGATGTCCGTGTACGGCCGGGCGGTGCCCAAGCCGGTGAAGCGCGGCGTCGCGGACGCGGTGGCGCGGCTGTACCGGGAGCGGTCGCTGCTGAAGTACGACACCGCGTCGCACGGGTTCCGCTTCGGCGACGTCATCGACCTCACCCACCCGTCGCCGGCCACCGGTCGGGCGTGGCAGGGCGCCCTGTTCGGGTACGCGCTGGACCGCCGGCACGGCCGGGACACCGCACCGCCGGCCCCGCTGTCCATGCTGACCGCCAACGCCGAGCTGCGGCGCGCGGCGGAGCGGGACCCGTCGGTGCTGCTGGACCCGGACGCGCTGGCCCGGGCCGGCATGACGTGGGAGGACGCGCTGTCGCTGGCCGGCGCCGAGCTGGACAAGGCCCGGCTGTGGACCGCGCTGATCCCCGGCATGGGCTACATGGCGCTGCTGCGCAACCTGCGCAACTTCGACCAGGCCGGGGTGGGCGACGACGTGGCCGCCCAGGTCTGCGCCCGGCTGGCGGACCCGGCCCAGGTGGCCCGGTCGCGGCAGTTCCCGTTCCGGTTCCTCGCCGCGTACGAGCAGGCGCCGTCGCTGCGCTGGGGCGGCGCGCTGGACCGCGCGCTGCAACTGTCGCTGTCCAACCTGCCGGCCCTGCCCGGCCGGTCGCTGGTGCTGGTCGACACGTCGGCGTCGATGTCCGCCCGCGGCTTCTCCCGGACGTCGACGATGACCCCGGTGAAGGCGGCCGCGGTGTTCGGGGTGGCGCTGGCCGCCCGCGGCGAGCGGGTCGACCTGCACGGCTTCGCCGACGGCGTGTTCCGGCACCCGGTGCCGGCCGGGGCCTCGGTGATCCGCGAGGTGGACCGGTTCGTCCGCCGGGTCGGCGAGGTGGGTCACGGCACCCGCATCGCCGAGGCGGTCCGGGCGACGCTGCGCGGTCATGACCGGGTCTTCGTGATCTCGGACATGCAGACGTTCGCTCCGGGACCCGGCACCGGCGAGGTGACCGCCGTGGTGCCGCGGCACACCCCGCTGTACGGCTTCAACCTCGGCGGGTACACGCGGACCGCGTTCGACGCGGGCGCGCCGAACCGGATCGAGTTCGGCGGGCTGACCGACGCGACGTTCCGGATGGTCCCGCTGATCGAGGCCGGCCGGAACGCCGACTGGCCGTTCTGACCGTCCGCCCGCCCCGGGACCACTGTCCCGGGGCGGGCACAATGCACCTCGATCGATCCCGCCCGCCGGCCACGCTCGGGGCCGGCTCGTTCGACGCCGCCGCCCGCGACCTGGCCCGGATCGGGCTGCTGATGGCGCACGACGGGTGATCGCCGGCCGCCGGGTGGTGCCGTCCGGCTGGTCCCGGCGCACCTGGGGCCGGCGGCTGCCGCATCTGGCGGTGGGTGCCCTGGGGGAGAGCGGGTACGACCACTACGGGTACTCCACCCTGTGGTGGACCGTCGCGGCTCATCGGCCGGCGGTCACCGGCCTGGGCGTGCACGGGCAGTACCTGTTCGTGGATCCGGTGGCGGACGTGGTGATCGTGAAGTGCAGCGCGTGGCCGGCGCTCGACGACGAACGTCGGGACCGGGAGACCGTCACCGCGCTGCGGCGCGTCGCCGAGGATCTGGGCTGAGGCTGGTACCGGGGGCGGGTGCCGGGTCTCAGACCGTGGCGAGCCGCGGGCGGGCGGGCGGGGTGGCCGGCACGCCGGGGCGGTTGCGCCGCAGCAGGCGGCCGGCGAACGGCACCACCCCGAGGCAGGTCGCCCCGACCGCGGCCAGCACCACGCCGGTGCCGCCGGTGTCCACCCCGGCGGTGAGCGCGCCCGCGCCGGCGAACGCGCCGACCCAGATCGCGGTACCCAGCGAGGACCAGCCGACGAACCGGCCGAACGGCATCTTCGCGGTGCCCGCCACGATCGGCACCACCGCGTGGATCACGGCGACGAAGCGGACCGCCACCAGCGCGGCGGCACCCCGGTCGCGCAGGTACGCCTCGGCCTTGTCGAACCGCTCGGCGCCGATCCGGCGGCCCAGCCGGGTGTCCCGGAGCCGGGACCCGAGCACGCGGCCCACCAGGTACCCGGCGATCTGGCCGGCCATCGCGCCGGCCGTACCCACCGCCACGGCGAGCGCGAAGCCGAGCGGACCGGCGGGCAACGAACCGGCCAGCATCACCACGGACTCGCCCGGCACCAGCAGGCCGAGCAGGAAGGTCGTCTCCAGCGCGCTGGAGAGCGCGGTGAACAGCAGCACCGACCAGTCGTCCAGGGTGGACAGCCAGTCGACGAAGGCGGTGGCGGCGGTCATCAGTTCGTTGATCACTGCTTCAGCCTTCCGGGTGGGCCCGTCCGGCACCATCAGGGCCTCACCCCATTCGACCCTGACGCCTGCACCCTGGCGGGGGTAGAGCTGGCACTACCCCCTAGGGGCCGGCCGCCGGAACGGGGTGCTTAGATCACCGAGAGTTCACACGTTGACACAACGCGACACAGAAGTAAGCATTGTCCATCATCGATGTACACGCTTCCGGGCCGAGCGAAGGAGCGAGTTCGATGCGCCGTACCCGCCTGTATCGGTTCCTCGCCGCCGCGCTCGCCGCTGCCCTGACCGTCTCCGTGCTGCCCGCCGCCGCACTCGCGTGGACCCCGGAGACCGCGGCCGGTCCGGTGCGGGCGCCGGCCCCGGACCCGGACGGCGGGCCCCGGACCGCCGCGGACGTCTACCGCTACCTGGAGGACCCGGAGCTCACCGGCGAGGGCCAGGAGGAGCCGCACGTCGACCTGCGGCCGTACGCGGGCGCCCGCCAGGCCGTCGCCGACCTCACCGAGCGCAACGCCGCCAACCCGAACGTGCGGACGCTCAACGGCGACTGGCGGCTCAAGATCTTCGACCGGCCGGACGACGTGCCGGCGGAGTTCCGTACCGCCGGCTTCGACGCCTCCGCCTGGCCGGCCGCGACCGTGCCGCACACCTGGCAGTCCGACTTCACCGACCACCCGATGTTCCGCAACATCCCCACCGACGTGGCACCGGACGACCCGCCCAGGGTGCCCCGCGACGTGAACCCCACCGGCGCCTACGTGCGGACCGTCGACCTGCCCGCCGACTGGGCCGGTGACCGGGTGGTGCTCCGGTTCGAGGGCGTCACCAGCGGCTACCTGGTCTGGGTCAACGGCGGCTACGTCGGGTACGACCAGGGTGGCTACACCCCGGCCGAGTTCGACGTCACCGCCCGCCTGCGCCCCGGCCGCAACCAGATCGCCGTGCAGGTGCACCGCTGGGGTTCCGGGTCGTACCTGGAGGACGTCGACCAGTGGCGGTACAGCGGCATCTTCCGCGACGTGTGGCTCTACCGCACCAACCCGGCGTACCTGCGGGACGCCTATCTCACCACCGACCTGGACGCCGCGCACCGCGACGCCACCCTGCGCGCCCGGGTCGACGTGGCCGGCCCGCCCGGCCGCTACACCGTGCGGGCGGTCCTGCGCGACCCGCGGAACCGGACCGTGGCGACCGCGCGGGGCACCGCCGAGGCCGGCGGACGGGTCACCCTGACCGCGCCGGTCGCCGATCCGGCCAAGTGGAGCGCCGAGGAACCCACGCTGTACGCGCTGGTGCTGGAGCTGCTCGCCGCGGACGGCACCGTGCTGCACACCGCGTCCCAGCCGGTCGGGTTCCGCGAGATCGAGGTGCGCGACAAGCAGATCCTGGTCAACGGCGAACGGATCCTCGTCAAGGGCGTCAACCGCGCGGAGACCGACCCGGACACCGGCCGCTACAACACCCGCAAACGCCAGCGCGACGACGTGTTCCTGATGAAGAAACTGCACCTGAACGCGGTACGCACGTCGCACTACCCGTCGGACCCGTACCTGTACCGGCTGGCCGACCGGTACGGGCTGTGGGTCGACGACGAGGTCGACATCGAGACGCACAACCGGGAGAACTGCCCGTCCAACTGCCTGGCCGACCGGCCGGAGTGGCAGGCCGCGTTCGCCGAACGGTTCCGGGCCATGGTGGAACGCGACAAGAACCACCCGAGCGTCATCTTCTGGGACACCGGCAACGAGGCCGGCCTGGGCGCCGCGCACCACGCGATGGCCGCCTGGGCGGACGCGAACGAGCCCACCCGCCTGCTGTACCACCAGTCGAACAGCCCGGACGGGGACGCGCCGTTCGCCGACGTGGACGGGCCGCGCTATCCCACCCCGGCGCGGCTCGAGGCGCGCACGAAGGCGTCCGCCAAGCCGGTCGTGATGGGCGAGTACGCGCACGCGATGGGCAACGGGCTCGGCAACTTCGACCAGTTCTGGGACCTGGCCCGGCGCAACCCGCAGATGCAGGGCGGCTTCATCTGGGACTGGGCCGAGCAGAACCTGCGGCAGCCGCTGGTGCTCACCCCGGACACCTCGGGCAACGCGATCCAGACGTTCCTGGTCGGCAAACCCACGCCGGTACCCGGCCGGCGCGGACAGGCGGTCGGCCTGTCCAGCCTGGACGACTACGTGGACGTGTTCCGGGACCGCCGGCTCGACCTCACCGAAGCGGTCACCCTGGACGCGTGGGTCAAGCCGGGGGAGTGGGCCGGCAGCTTCCCGATCCTGACCAAGGGCCTGGGCTACGCGCTGCAGATGCGCGACCGGGACACCCTGGAGTTCGGCGTGCACGCGGGCGGCTGGGCCACCGCCGCCGCCGCGGTGCCGGCCGACTGGTACGGCAACTGGCACCGGGTCACCGGCGTCTACGACGGCGCCGCGTTGCGCCTCCACATCGACGGGGAGCAGGTCGCCACGGTGGCCCGCACCGGTGCCGTCGACCCCGGCCTGTACGAGGTCAACCTCGGCCGCAACGCCGAGACCCAGCAGGACAACGACATGCGCGGCATCCGCACCGCCCGCGGCCTGATCGACGACGCCCGGATCTACGGCACCGCCCTCACCGCGGACCAGCTGGCCGACGGCGCCGACCCGGCCGGTGACGCCGTGCTGGCCCTGGACTTCGACACCTACCAGCGGCGGGGTGACTTCCTCAGCCTCGGCATCAGCCTCTCCGGCACCGACGGGCTGGTCGGCTCGGACCGCTACCTGCAACCCGAGACGGCCGAGATGGCGTGGGCGCAGGCGCCGATCCGGTTCACCGCCACCGATGCCGCGGCCGGCCGGGTCCGGGTGCACAACGAGCAGCGGGCCGGCACGTTCGACGTACGGGTGAAGTGGTCGCTGGTCGAGCAGCGCCGGACGCTCGCCTCCGGCGGCCGTACCCTGCGGCTCGGCCCCGGCGAGAGCGCGGACCTCGACGTCGGCGCGGTCCCGGCCAACCCGGACGACCGCGAACGGTTCCTGAACGTCACCGCGGAGTCCACCCGTGCGACGCCGTGGGCGCCGGCCGGCTGGGTGGTCGGCCACGACCAGTTCGCGGTCGGCGGGCGCGCCGTCCCGGGCGTCCTGCCGCGGCCGGTGGCCGGCCGGCCCACCGTGGCGCAGCAGGGCGACACGGTCACCGTGCGCGGGCCGGGCTTCAGCTACCGGTTCGACGACGGCGCGCTCACCTCGATGCGGGCCCGCAACACCGAGCTGCTGCACGGCGGACCGCAACTGGACGTGTACCGGCCGCCGACCAGCAACGAGACCTACGACTGGGGCACCGAGGACCGGGTCATCTGGCACGAGATCGGGCTGGACCGGCTGCGCACCACGGTCACCGGCGTGCAGACCCGCACCGAGGCGGACGCGGTCGTGGTGGAGGTACGCAGCGTCGTCGCCGGCCGCGGCACCGAGGAACTGCTCTCCTTCGACCAGACCATGCGGTACCGGATCGACCGGCGCGGTACGGTCGCGCTCACCCAGCACGTGGTGCCGCAGGGTTCCCGGGTCGCCGCCATGCCGTACCTGCCGCGGGTCGGGGTGTCGCTGCGGCTGCCGGACGAGATGCAGCAGTTCGCGTTCTACGGCCGCGGCCCGCACGAGTCGTACAACGACCGGCGCAGCGGTGCCCGGATGGGCGTGTACCGCAGCACCGTCGCGGACCAGTACGTGCGGTACTCCCGGCCGCAGGCGTACGGCAACCACACCGACGCCCGGTGGGCCAGCCTGCACGACGGCCGGGCCGGTCTGCTGGTCGGCGGCATGTCCGACGTGAGCGTCACCGAGTTCGACGACCTGGACCGCGCCGAGTACGACCACCAGCTCCCGCAGGTCCGCAACCGGGGCTGGGTGACGCTGCACGCGGAGGCCGGGGAGACCGGCATGGGCGAGACGCCGAACTCGGTGCTGGCACCGTACTTCCTGTCCCCGACCCGGGCGTACTCGCACGAACTGGTGCTGCGCCCGCTCACCGCGGCCGAGGTGCGGGCGGACGGCGTACCGGATCCGGACGTGCCGGCGCCGTGCCCGCCGGACGTCGCGGTGCGGACCGACGGCGCGGTGGCGGCCGGCGTCCCGGAGACCGTGCGGGTGACCGTGTCGGCCCGCTGCGCCGCCGGACTGACCGATGGCACCGTGTGGCTGACCGCGCCGGACCGCTGGACCGTGCAGCCGCAGACCGTCGACCTGGGCGCGGTGGCGGCCGGCGCACCGGAGACCGCCACGTTCACCGTCACCGCACCGGCCGGCACCGACGTCGGCCGGTACGACCTGACCGCCACCGCGGTCACCACCACGCCGGACGGCTTCCGGTCCACCACCACCGAAACGGCCACCGTGGACGCGCCGCTGCCGGCCGGGTACGCCTGGCTCAGCGACCGGCCGTACACGGTGGAGGCGAACGGCTGGGGCCCGGTCGAGAAGGACCGCAGCAACGGCGAGCAGGGCGCCGCGGACGGTGGCACGCTCACGATCGGCGGGGTCACGTACCCGAAGGGCCTGGGCGCGCACGCGCTCTCCCAGATCCTGTTCGACCTCGGCGGCGACTGCACCCGGCTGCGCGTCGACGTGGGCGTCGACGACGAGATGGGCAGCCGCGGGACGGTGGTGTTCGAGGTGTGGGTGGACGGCGAACGCCGCGCGCAGACCGGCGTCCGCACCGGCGCCGACCCGGCGCAGCGCCTCGACGTCGACCTGACCGGCGGCGAGCGGCTCGAGCTGCGGGTCACCGACGGCGGCGACCGCAACGGCGGCGACCACGGTGACTGGGCCGGCGCGCGGCTCGCCTGTGCCTGATCACCGGCAGCAGCGGTTGCCGGCTGTCTCCGGGCCGCCGGCTGTCTCCAGGCCGGATGGTGTCGCCGGAACCGCACCATGATCGCCGCCGCTGGAACACCAGTGTCGCTTCAGCGGCCTGATAACGACGTCGGCGTCCCACTGGAGCGCTCCAGTGGAGCGATATCAACGCGGCGGGGCGGCTGCGCTCGTCCGTGGCGGCGTCGGCTTCGAGGCGCGGGGTAGGGGCGCAAGCTGCTGCACGACCTCGACTCGCCCGGCGCCTGCGACGGCCACGTGGTCCGCAGCGCCTCACTCGCCCCCTTTTCGGCTGGGGCGTGTGGAGCAGTGGCGCGCTGCGCACCTGAGAACTACACGGGGCGTCGCGCTCGACCGGCGATGCTGCGGGCAGCGACGTGCGTACCCAGCCTCCCGGTCGGAGTGGTGGGCCGGAGCCGGGTGGCTCCGGCCCACCGGGCGACGGGCTACGGTGCGGGGTAGTCCGTCACGTACACCGGGACGCCGATCTTCGTCGTGTCGGCCGCCGCGCCCACGCTGTTGACCACGTGGTCGATGATGCCGGCGCTGAGGTTGACGGTCATGATGTGGTGCAGCTGCACGCCGGGACGCTTCGGCACCTCGAAGCCGTTCTCGGTGTGGATCGCCGGGTTGTTCTGGTTGAACACGTACACGCCGGCGCCGTACAGCTTGTGGTTGCGGACGTGGTCGCCGACCTTGTAGCCGGCCCAGCCCTCGGTGCCGTCGTCGTTCATCCAGTCCGCCTGCGTCGGCGGGTCGTACGGCAGTTCGTTCTGGTACAGCACGGTGGTGCCGTTGTTGCCGTTCCAGATCGTGTTGTACTCCTGGAAGTGCTCCACGAACAGGCCGGTCGCGGTCACGTGGTCGCCGTTAATGACGGCGCCGTTGCGGCCGGTGTTGGTACGCCAGCGGTCGGTGTCACCGTTGACGCCCTCGGTGAAGCCCTCGACGCCGTGGTCGCCGCGCCACACCCAGGTGTGGTCGATCAGCACGTTGTCGCTGTTCACCTCGAGCGCCACGTCGGTCTTGCCGATGTGCGGCCCGCCGACCCGGAAGTACACGTCGGACAGCGTGGTCGGGTTGACCGGGGAGCTCTGGCCGCCGGCACCGGTGCGGCTGCCGACCCGCAGCAGGGTCTTCGACTCCGTCAGGCCGGCGTCGACGGTCACGCCGGCCACGATGACGCCGGGCACGTCGCCGACCACCAGCGGGGTGGCGCCGTCGACCGCGGTGAGCGTGGCGTGCCCGATGCCGAGCACCACGGTGCCGGGGCGGCGGACGTTGATGCTGCGGGCGATGTCGTACACGCCGGGGGTGAGCAGGAGGTGCTTGCCCCGGTTGAGCTGGGCGTTGATGGTCTGTACCGAGTCGCCCGGCCGGGCGATGTGGAAGTCGCCGATCGGGAGGGTGCGGCCCGGCGTGACGCCGTCCGCCCAGGAGGTGCCGCTGGTGTTGCGCTTGGCGGCCGGCACCCGGACCTTGTAGTTGCCGCGGTCGTCCACGAACAGGTACGGCTTCTCCCGGCTCAGCGGGGTGGTCGCCAGCGTGGTGTACGGCGGGTTCGGGAACGCGGCGTCGTCCGGGGCGCCGACGACGCCGGAGAACACCTGGTTCCACACGCCGTTGGACCAGGTGCCGACCTGGCTGTTGCGGGTCAGCCACTGCTGCTGGGAGCCGTTGGTGACGTCGCCGAACCTGGAGTCGGCGATGAAGCCGCCGCTGGCGTACTGCGGGCCGGCGGTGCAGTAGTCCATCAGCGTGAAGCCGCCGTCGACCTGGAGCCGGCGCAGCGACACCGCCTGGGACACGGCCCAGAAGTTCGCGCCCTTGCGGCAGTCGTCCTGGCCGGTGCCGTTCACGTTGATCGACAGGTTGGACAGGGTGCGCCAGAAGTTGACCAGCGCGAGGCAGTTGCCGGTGCCGTTGTCGGCGAGGCAGCGGTTGTAGACCTCGACCTTGCCGTTGATCACGACGTCGGTGGGCGACGCGCCCAGGCCGGAGACCTCGGTGTAGTAGCCCACCTTGATCTGCAGCGGGTTGGTGGCGGTGCCGTAGCTGCCCGGCTTGAAGAGGAAGGCGTACCGGGCCGTACCCATCTCGTTGTCGACCTGTTTGGCGTGTGCGGCGTCCAGCGTCGCCTGGATCTCGTCGACCGGCATGGCGGGGTCGAAGACCGTGACGTTGACCCCGAGGTCCGGCACGGCCGGAGCCGGGCGCGCCGGGGCGGCGGTGGCCGTGCCGGTCACCGCTCCGGCGGTCGCCAGCGCCAGGCCGAAGGCGATCAGGCGGCCGAGAGACCGGTGGCGCTCCGGTGGCCCGGCGCGACGTCCACTGCCGGTGGGGCGTGTCGTCATGCGGAGAAGTCCTTTCGGTAACAGGGTTGCAATAAACCGAGTCACAGAAAGCTATAGGCGAAGTCGCATGTCAAGTGCGGTGTGGAGGCCGGGAGCCGCATTCACGCAGGGATCCGGACAAGTCGCCGGAGTTCCGGAACCGGGTGTCCGAACGGACCATGGCGGCTGCCCCGGAACCGGTACCGTCAGAGGGGCACCGCGGGGCCGGGCGGCACCGGGGCGACCGGCTCTCCGGTCTGCCGCCGCCGTGGCCACATCCGGCGGAGCAGGCGCCAGCCGGTGGTGGTCACCTCCCCGGCGTCGGTCACGAACCGGTCCGTGACCACCAGCCACTCGCCGAGCAGCGACGCGGCCCGGTCCATGGTGAGCCGGGCGGCCTCGAACTCGTCGGGGTCCGCGCGCAGTTTCCACAGCCGGCGGGCCTGTTCCCAGGCGCGGGCCCGGGTGACGGTGACCAGGACGCGCTGGCTCCAGTCGTCGAGCGGCCCGACGAAGCCGTCGATCGCCAGCTGCCACTCGGTGGAGAATCCCTTGCGCAGCGGCGGGATCTCCTCGTAGAAGATGTCGTTCACCACCAGGTAGTCGGGGTGCACCTCGTCGTCGTCCTCGTCCGGCGCGCCCATCCCGTCCCAGGTGTCGATCAGCGCCAGCGACAGGTCGTGGTTGATGTGCGCGTTGACCCCGAGCATCGCCGCCACCAGCGGGCTCACCTGTTCGTCGCGGGCCCGCTTGAACAGCACCTCCCAGACGTCCGGGGTGGTGTCGTCGTCGCAGTTCCACAGGTGCAGGGCGATGAAGTAGCGCTTGGCGAACTCGACGTCGAGCAGTTCCAGGAACTCCGGCGAGGTGGCGTGGGTGACCAGCGCCTCGTCGACCCGGCGGGTGATCCGCAGGTAGAGGTTGTTGAAGGCGGCCGCACGGTTGTTGGCGCGGCTGGGCGGCAGGTCGTCCAGGATCGACTGGAGGTTCTGCAGTTTCGCGATCACGCCGGCGATGGTCGTCGGGTGTTCCTGCAGGCAGTCGGCCATGGCCACGCCGGCCGGCTCCCAGCCACGCCCCGGCGGGATGGCCAGGGAGGACAGCTCCTGCCGCTTCAGCCGAAGCTTCTGGGCACTGTCGGACGCGCGTACGCGGTCGAAGGGTTCCGCCATGGTGTCAGCCTGCTGCTGATGACCATGTGGCGCCACTGTTTTGTCGCGGACCCGTCGCAGGCCAGGGCCCGGGGATTGCGGCTGACAACGATGTCACATAACGTCCTGGACATCTCATCGACACATGTCGTTGCCGGGAGGGTCCATGCTCGTACGGCTGTCCGTTGCTGTCCTCGTCGCCGCCGGGCTGATACCCGCCGCGCCCGCCTCCGCCGCGCCGCCACCCGGGTCCTGGACCGTGGCCGCTCCGGCCGGGGCGCCGGTCACCGCGCGGCTGACCCTGACCGACGGGCGGCTCGGCTTCGGCGTCGACCGCAACGGCGCCGCGGTGCTCGCCCCCGCCCCGATCGGCCTCACCACCACGGCGGCCGACCTGAGCAGCGGGCTCACCTTCATCTCCCGGCACAACCGCACCGTCCGTGAGCGCTACACCATGACCACCGGCAAGCAGCTCCGGCGGGACACCACGCTGACCGAGTCGACGTTCTCGTTCGCCGGCGCCGGCGGGTCCCGTCTGGACGTCGTGGTCCGGGTCTCCGGCTCCGGCGCCGCCTACCGCTACGTGCTTCCGGCCGGCGGCACCGTGACCGGCGAGACCTCCTCGTACGTCCTGCCCGCGGACGCGCCCGCGTGGCTGCTGCCGTACTCGCCGAACTACGAGGAACCGCGGATCGAGACCACCGCCGGAGGCGCACCGGCCGGCGACTACGGGTTTCCCTCGCTGTTCCGGGTCGGCGGGGAGTACGCACTGGTCACCGAGGCCGATGTGGACGGCCGGTACGCCGGCGCCCGGATGACCCACGCCGGCGGCGGCGTGTACCGCACCACCTTGCCGGACCCGCAGATCACCGCCACCGGCGCGCTGTCCACGCCGTGGCGCGTGGCGGTGGTCGGCGACCTCGCCACGGTCACCACGTCCACGCTGGTCGACGACCTGGCACCGCCGTCCGGACTCGCCGACACCTCGTGGATCCGGCCCGGTCTGGTCGCCTGGTCCTGGCTCTCCGAGCACAGCAGCCCGGCGGACCCGGTGCGGCAGCGGCAGTACATCGACTTCGCCGCCCGCAACGGCTGGCCGTTCGTGCTGATCGACGAGGGCTGGAACGCCCAGTGGGTGCCCGAGGTGGTCCGCTACGCCCGGGCCCGCGGTGTCGACGTGGTGCTCTGGTTCCACTGGACCGCGCTGGACACCGAGCAGGAACGCGCGACGGTCCTACCGCGCATCCGGTCCTGGGGGGTGGCCGGCGTCAAGGTCGACTTCATGGACTCCGACGTGCAGGCCCGGTTCCAGTGGTACGACGCCATCCTCCCGGCCACCGCCGAGCAGCGCCTGATGGTGAACTTCCACGGCGCCACCGTCCCGCGTGGCATCCAGCGCACCTGGCCGCACGTGATGACGCTGGAGGGCATCCGCGGCGCCGAGCAGATGCGCACCGGGGCCGCGACCAACACGATGTTCCCGTTCACCCGCAACGTGGTCGGCGGCATGGACTACACGCCGGTCACCTGGGTGGTGCCGGACCGCGACACCACCGACGCGCACGAGGTCGCGCTGGCCGTGGTCTACGAGTCCGGCTGGACCCACCCGGCCGACAGGCCGGAGACGTACGAGGCGCATCCCGAGGCGCTGCGCACGCTGAACCAGCTGCCCACCGCCTGGGACGAGACCCGGCTGCTGGCCGGCGAGCCGGGGCGGGAGGCGGTGTTCGCGCGCCGCAGCACCGACCACTGGTGGATCGGCGGCCTCTCGGCGACCGGGGCGCGTACGTTCGGCACCGCGCTGGACTTCCTCGGCAGCGGGCGGTTTCTCGCCGAGACGCTGCGCGACGGCGACCACGGGCTGGTGCGGGAGACCCGGATCGTCCGGCGTACCGACACGCTGACCGTGCCGCAGGCGGCCAACGGCGGTTTCGTCACCGTGCTGTGCCCGTACACCGGCGCGGCGACCTGCGACCGGCCGGTCCGGCGGGTGCCGGCCACCACGCTCACCGTGGATCCGGCCACCGCCACCGCCCGGCCCGGTGAGCCGGTCGCCGTCGCGGCGTCGTTCACGCTGCCCGCCGGTGGCCCGCTCACCGACGTGACGATGGCCCCGGTCGCGCCGCCCGGCTGGACCGTCGAGGGCGAGCCGGTCCGGCGGTCCGTGCTGCGTCCCGGTCAGACGCTCGGCGGCACCTGGCGGTTCACCGCACCGGCGGACGGCGCCGTCGGCCACACCGACCTGCCGGTCGCGGTCACGTTCGGGTTCCGTGGCGACCCGCAACGCCGGCCGGTGCACGTGGAGAAGGCCACCCGGGTCCTGGTGCCACCGCCGGCCCCGGAGGGCAACGCCGCCGTCAGCGACCTGCCGTTCCTGGCCAAGAGCAACGGGTACGGCCCGGTCGAGCGGGACCGGTCGAACGGCGAGCAGAGCGGCGGCGACGGCAACCCGCTCACCGTGAACGGCACCGTGTACCCGAAGGGCCTCGGCACCCACGCCCCGGCCGAGGTCACCGTCTGGCTCGACGCGGCGTGCACCCGGTTCATCGCCGAGGTGGGGGTGGACGACGAGGTCACCGGGCCGGGCTCGGTGGCGTTCGAGGTGCTCGGCGACGGCCGGGCGCTGGCGTCCACCGGGGTGGTCCGCCGCGGTGAGCCGGCGCGACCGGTCGCCGCGGACGTGACCGGTGTGCGGATGCTCACGCTGCGGGTGACCGACGGCGGCGACGGCAAGAACTGGGACCACGCCGACTGGGGTAACCCGTCGCTGTCCTGCCGGTGAGGGGGTTCCGGCCGGGACCGACTCTGACGGGCGACACCCGCGGAACGTTGCCCGGCCGGGCCAACCTGCGTACAAGAGGCAGTTTTTGCCGGTGCGCTTGCGCATCGCGATGATTTCTCCGCTTCCGGGGTAGCGCGGCCGTGTCAGCCTCGGAACATCGACCGATCGAACGCATCGATCGGGATGAGCGGAGGGAGACGGCCGGTGCGACGCGGAGTCACCGTGCTGGTGGCGTTGCTGCTACTCGTCGCCGGCCTGGACCTGGTCCGGCCCGCGCCGGCGCAGGCGATCGCGAACGGCCAGAACGTCGCGGAAGGCCGGTACCGGTTCGCGGTCAAGCTCACGATGATCGACATTCCGACCCTCGAGGGCGGGACCCGGACCAGCTACTGCACGGGCAGCCTGCTCACGCCGCAATGGGTGATCACCGCCGGGCACTGCTTCCGCAACGCCCGGAGCCAGCGGGTGTCCCGGCCGGTGGCCCGCAAGACCACGGCCACGGTGGGACGCACCATCCTCAGCGGCAAGGCCGGCCACGTGTCGACCGTGGTGGCGGTGAAACAGTCGTCGACCCACGACGTCGCCCTCGCCAAGATCAGCCCGCCGATCACCGACATCGAACCGATCCGGCTACGGTCCACCGCGCCCAAGGTGGGTTCGGTGGTGCGGCTGGCCGGGTACGGCTTCACCCGCGGCAAGTCGAACCTGGCGAAGCGTCTGCAGACCGGCCAGTTCAAGGTGGTGACGAAGAACAAGCTCGTCCTCGGCATGACCGGACGGGCACCGAAGCGCAGCACCAGCCCGTGCTCGCACGACTCCGGCGGGCCATACTTCACCGAGCGCAGCGACGGCACCGCCGAGTTGGTGGGCGTGGTCAGCCGCGGGCCGACGTGCCCGCACCGCGACGTCGACGAAAGTGCCCGGATCGACACCATCCGAGCCTGGATCACACGCGTGGTCGGCCGGGCCGCACTGCAGCGGCCGGCGAAGTCCGCGACACCGTCCCGGCCGGCCGGGACGAGCCCGTCGCCGAAGCCGTCGTCGCTGACCAGCCGGCCCGCCTCGTCCCACGGCCCGCCCCTGGGGCTCGGCGTCTGGGTGGCGGTGGCCGGGCTGATCGTGCTGGGCGTCGGCACGGTGCTGCTGGGCAGCGCGGCCGGACGCCGACGGCGCCGCGAGTACCGCAGCCGCGGAGTCCGCAACCACCGCCGCGCCTGACCGCCCGGGAGCGACGCGGCCGGCACGCTTCCGGCCTGCGTGCTACGCCGGTTCGTGGTTGCCCGAACAGCGCGGCCGTGGGTCGTCGGGAGGTTGCGGGCCAGCGGGCCCGCGGGCCGCGTGTGGCGCGGCGGGTGCTGAGCGCGTGTGGTTTGCGGGTGCGGAGCGCGCCTCGGTTTCACACGTCGCGCTTGGGAGCCGCCTGAGCCGCCTGAGCCGCGCCAGGATCCAACGACGCTTCAGGACCGCCGGGGGAGGGTGAAACAGATCCGCGCCCCGCCGCTGTAACCGTCATCGAGCCAGATCCGCCCCCCATGGAACTCCACGATGCGCTTGCACAGCGCCAGCCCGATGCCGGTACCCGGATAGCTGCCCCGCGGGTGCAGGCGCTGGAAGATCACAAAGATCTTGTCCGCGTACGTGGACTCGATGCCGATCCCGTTGTCCGCGACCGCGAACGTCCACTCGTCGTCGTCCGCGCGCACCTCGACGGTGACCCGCGGCGGCCGGCCGGGGTGGGCGAACTTCACCGCGTTGCCGAGCAGGTTCTGCCAGAGCAGCGCCAGCAACGTCTGGTCGCCGGGCACCACCGGCAGGCCGTCGTACGTGACGGTCGCGCCGGACTCCTCGATCCGGTGCGACAGGTCCCGCTCGGCCTGCTCGACGACCTGGTGCAGGTCGACGTCCTCGACGTCGTCGTAGACCCGGCCCACCCGGGAGAACATCAGCAGGTCGTTGATCAGCACCTGCATGCGGGACGCGCCGTCCACCGCGAAGTGCAGGTACTGCCGGCCCCGGTCGTCCAGCTCGGTGGCGTACCGGCGCTCCAGCATCTGGCAGAACGACGCCACCTTGCGCAGCGGCTCCTGCAGGTCGTGCGAGGCCACGTAGGCGAACTGCTCGAGGTCGGCGTTGGAGCGCTGCAGCTCCACGGCCTGCTGCCGGAGCTGTTCCCCGGCGGAGATGCTGCGGGTCAGCGCGTCGCTGATCTGCCGGCGCATCTCGTCCATGTCGTCGGCCAGGTCGACCAGGTCCCGGGGCCCGTTGCGGGGCAGGTGCTGGCCGAAGTCGCCGCCGGCCACCTGCCGGGCCGCCACCCGGAGCCGGCCGAGCGGGCGCAGCACGGCGAGGCGCAGCAGCACCGCGACCGCGGCCAGGCCGGCCACGAACACCACGAAGATCGCGAGGAAGATGCCGTCGCGCAGCTGCCGCGCCCCGGCCAGGTCGGCGCGGGCGGCGGTACGGGCCGCGCCGATCGTGCTCTCCAGCGTCACCAGGTCGGACCGGATCCGGTCGAAGTCCGCCTTGCCGCGGCTCAGCAGCGCGGCCGTGTCCGGCGGGGCCGGCTGCCGGTCCCGGGCCGCGACCATCGGCTCGGCCACGGCGCTCCGCCAGCGCTCGGCCTGCGCCTGCACGGCGCCGAGCTGGGCCTGCACGGCCGGCACGTCGGGCAGCAGGCTGCGGATGCGCTCCCGGCTGGCCGCCTCGGCCGCCTGGCCGTCGCGGTACGGCTGGAGGAAGTCCCGGTCGCCGGAGAGCAGATAGCCGCGCACCCCGGTCTCCTGGTCGACCAGCGCGCCGCGCAGCGTGACCACCGCGGTGGCGGCCGGCGAGATCCGGTCGGAGAGCCGGTTGGACACGGCCGCGGTGCTGGTCAGGGCGTACGTGCCGCTGACCGTGGTGACCAGCATGAGCAGGCTCAGCACGCCCAGGATGATGGTGAAGAGCCGCTGCGTCGTCACTCCGGCGCGCGGTGCCGGGGTGCGGGTCGTCTCGGCCACGCGGCGACGATACGACACCGCGTGGCCCGGTTCGGCGGACGGTCGATCACGGTTGCGCACCGGCCGCCCGTCCGCCGGTCACCGGCTAGTGCGCCGCGTTCTGCGCCACCTTCTCGGCGAACGCGCGGTGCAGCAGGGTACGGATGGCCAGCGGCGTGTCGCTGCGCAGCACCGCGGCCACCACCGGGTGCCGGAACGTCAGGCGCGGGCCCTGCTCGTACAGGAATCCCGCGGTCAGCGCCTCCTCGACGGCCCGGACGAGGTCCGGAGCGGTGCGCCCGGTCATCGCGGAGATCTCCGCGACGGTGCCGGCGCCGCCCGCGAACGCCACCGCGCGCAGCACCTCCCGGGTGTCCTCGGCGACCAGTTCCAGGTGATCGCCCACCGCGGCGACCAGCTCCGGGCGCGGGTCGACGTCCGGGTCCGGCCCGGGAGATCCGGCCGCGACGGCGAGGTGCCGCAGGTAGTACGGGTTGCCGGCGCCGGCGGACACCAGCCCGGCGATCCGCCGGTCCTCGGCGATCCCGGGCGCGAGCACCCGGACCAGGCGTTCGGACTCGGCCGGGCGCAGCGGTGCCAGGTCGAGCATGTGTGCGTTGTCCGGTTCGATCGCCCGGCGCAGCAGGGCCACCGACCGGTTGCGCGGGATCGGCCGGCACGCGGCCACCAGCAGCAGCGGCAGCGTGCGGGTGAGCCGGTGCAGCATCCGCCAGCCCAGCAGCGAAGCCTCGTCGGTCCACTGCAGGTCGTCGATGACCAGGACCAGCGGCCGGTCGGCGCAGAACGCGCGCACCTGGGTGGTGGCCCGTTCCAGCGCGGCGGCGGTGGCGTAACCGGCGGCCGTGTCGCTGAGCGCGGCGCCCGCGTCGTCCGGCGGCGCCGGCGTGACGTCGAGGCCGAGCACCCCGAACAGCACGCTCAGCGGCATCGGCTGGGTCAGCTCGTCGCCCACCGCCCAGCCGATCCGGCAGCCCAGCGCGGCGGCCTCGCGGAGGCCCTCGGTCAGCAGCGCGGTCTTGCCGATGCCGGGTCCGCCCTCGACCCAGAGGCTCGCTCCCCGCCCGGCGGCGACGTCCCGCACGGCGCCGCGGATCCGGTCCAGTTCGGCGGCCCGGCCCACGAACGGCACGCCCGGCGCGGCCGGCGCCGGTCCCGGTTCGGCGGCCTCCGGTCCGGTCAGGATCGCGTCGTGCACGGACCGCAGCACCGCACCCGGTTCGGTGCCCGTCTGCTCGATCAGGCGGGCGCGCAGCCGCCGGTGCACGTCCAGCGCCTCGGTGCGCCGTCCGCCGCGGTGCAGGGCCGTCATCAGCAGCGCGTGCAGGGTCTCCCGGAGCGGGTGCTGCTCGGCCAGCGACCGCAGCTCCTCGATCGCGTTCTCCGGATGGCCCAGTTCCACGGTGAGCGCGGCCCGGCGTTCCATCGTGGCCAGCCGCAGCTCGCTCAGCCGCAGCCGCTGCGTCTCGGCGAACGGGCCGGGCACCCCGGCCAGCGGCTCGCCCTGCCAGAGGTCGAGCGCCGCGTCGGCGGCGCGGAGCTCGGCGGCCCGGTCGCCGACCGCCGCGTGGCGCTGGATCTCCTCGCGCAGCGCGTCGAAGCGCAGCGCGTCCACGTCGTCGGCCGCGACGTGCAGCCGGTAGCTGCCCGGCAGGGAGCTGAGCAGTCGGGTACCGGACTTCCGGCCGCGGGCCGGTTCCAGGATCTGCCGCAACGCCGACACGTACGTATACACATTTCCCATGGCACTGGCCGGCGGATTGTCCCCCCACACCGCGTCGACCAGTTCCTCGCGGGTCACGGCTTCCCCGGCGCGCAGTGCGAGCACGGTGAACACCGCCTGCCGTCGTGCGCTGCCCAGCGACAACTCCATGCCGTCTCGCCAGACCTGCACCGGCCCCAGCAGGCGTACCCGCAACCCCTCCTCGTCTGCCGCCATACGGCTTCCTTCGCCCCCCTCGTCGCTCGCCGCCGGCCCCCGGCGACGCTGCGCCGTGTCCCCCCGAACACGTCGCATGTTGCGCAACCTAGCGTCGCGGCGCAAGGCCGCCAACTGCAGTTACAGAGCGTGGTCGATGGGTCGACGATACTGGTCAGGCGACTCGTGATACCTCAACCTGCAACCAATTTCGGGGTACGTCGCTCGATGCCTGCGCCGCCGCGGCCGGTGTCCGCCGGGCCGGCCCGCGCGGGACGTGCGCGGTTGTGCGGGCAGAGCTGCCGGAAGGGGCGGGCAACCCGGTGGGTACGCCCTTCCGCGCCGGATGCCGTGATGGTCAACTCTTCCGGTGCGTTGCGGCCGAGCTTACTTTCCAGTAGCTTTTCATGAGCGCTTCTCACAACTCCGGTGACAGTGGTAAGACATCTTTCCTAAACGGTCTGAGCTGCTGATCTACATTCACCGTGACCATTCCTACAGATCTTGGCCGGCCCATGAAGAATTTATGGAGCCGTGGTCCTGAAACTGTGCCCCGCTCACGTCGGACGTGCCGGAGGTCGCAGTGGAACAGGTTCGGGTCGCGCTACAGGCATCGGATCCGCTCAGTCATGCCGGGCTTGCGCAGTACCTCGGATCCCGCCCTGAGGTCACCCTGCTCCGCGCCGATCAGCGGGCCGCCGCGGACGTGACGGTGGTCGCCGCCGACCGGCTCACCGCCGAGGTCGTCGCCGGGCTGCGCCGTGCCGCCGCCGAAGAGGGCACCCCGGTGGTCCTGGTCACCGGTGACATCACCGAGGCCGAGCTGCTCACCGCGGTGGAATGCCGGGTGGTCGCCGTGCTGCCCCGCCCGGCCGTCTCCGCGGACCGGCTGGTGCACAGCATCACCGCCGCCGCGGCAGGCGGCGGCGTGATGCCGCCGCACCTGGTCGGCGAGTTGCTCAAGCACATCGAGCGGCTGCAGCGCGACATGTTCGCCTCGTACGGAGTGAACCCGTCCGGGCTGACCGCCCGGGAGATCGACGTCCTGCGCCTGATGGCGGACGGCATGGACACCGCCGAGATCGCCGGCAAGCTGTGCTACTCGGAGCGGACCGTGAAGAACGTCATCTACGGCATCACGCACCGGCTGAAACTGCGCAACCGGTCCCACGCCGTGGCGTACGCGCTCCGCTCCGGGATGATCTGACCGGCCGGTTACCTGGTCCGGAGCCCGTCTCCGGGCCGCCGGTCGTCCGGCCCGGACGGCACGAAGCCGAGCAGCACCATCAGGATCAGGGCCGCCCAGGCCCACCACGGCACCACGGACTCCTGGCCGATGCCGAACACCGGACCGATCAGATCGACCGCACGGTCGACCCAGGACGTACCGCCGTCCGCCGCCATCACCCGGCCTCCTCGCTCGACATCGGTGCCAGATATCGGCCGTCCGGTGTCGCGCCTGAGGAATTCCGCCGGGGCGTCAGGTGGTCTGGTCGGCCCGGGCGGACCGGCGCTGCCGCAGCCACGGGCCCAGGCCGTGCCCGTCCTCGGTGGCGATGAACGCGCTGCGCGCGTTGATCAGGGCCTCGTCCGCGTGGGTCAGGCAGCCCCACACCGTCTCGCCCCAGGGATCGGCCAGCTTGACCTCGGCGGGCCGGGGGCACGCGGCGCCGTCGGGTGCGCCCACCTGGCAGCCGGCCGGGGCACCGCCGCGCCGGCCCACCGCCTCGGCGGCCTGCTGGATCAGCGACGAGCGGGCGGCCTCGTCGGTGGGCCGGCGGCGCGCCTCGCCGGGCACCGCCACCCGCTGGCCGAAGAGCACCACGTTGCCGTCCGGGTCGTGGGTGCGCGCCTCCCCGCCGGGCGCGTGGTCGGGGTAGCCGACCAGGTCGGACGGGTGGCCGGCGGCCTCGAAGCGGGCCTGCACCGCGACCAGGTCGTCGACGTACAGGTAGATCAGCAGGGGTAGCGCGGCCGGGATCAGCGGCGGGTGCACGACGGCGAGCAGCAGGGTGTGGTCGCCGGACTGCTGGTACGACCACTGCGCGCCGGCGTCGTCCGCCCCGGACCGCTGCTCGGCGTACCCGAACAGGCCGTAGAAGGTCTTGGCCTGCGCCAGGTCCCGCACGTAGAGGACCGGAACCGCAGCCGACACACCACTGAACATGCCGGGAACGTACCGTACGCCGGGGACCGGAGCGTACCTACCGGACATATAACGGCTTCGCATCAACGGTTTGCGTGGGCGCGCGGCGGCGCCAGGCTGTGATCGGCGGGGGCGCGATCCGGCGGCCTGTGCACGACGCCGGGACGATGCGGATGCGGGGGCAGATGTTCACGGTGATCCTGTGTTCGCGGTGATCCTGGGCGCGGTCCGGATGCGGACCGGCCAGGCGGCGATGGTCGCGGTCCTGGCCGCGCTGGCGGCGGCGACCGCGGCCGCCGCACCCTGGTACGCGCTGGCGGTCGCCTCCCGGACCACCACCGCGGACGTGACCGCGGCGCCGCCCGCGCAGCGGGTGCTCACCGCCAGCCGGTCCGGCCCGGTCGGCCGGGACCCGGCGGGCGCCCTGCGCGACTTCGGTGCCGAGCTGCGCGGACTGCTGCCGATCGATGGCGGCGTACCCGTCCTCGGTCTGCGCGCGGCCACGATCCACCGGCCCGCGACCCCCGGCGTGGCGGTGTCCGGGTTCGCCACGGCCTACCGGGACGGGTTCTGCCGGCACGTCCGCCTGGCCGGTGCCTGCCCGGCCGCCGCGACCGACGCGGCGATCAGCCGGGACGTGTCCCGGCGGCTGCGGCTCGACGTCGGCGACGAGGTGGCCGTGCGGGCGACCGCGACCGGCCCGCCGGTGGCGTTCCGGGTGGTCGGCCTCTACGAGCCGGCCGATCCGGACGACGGGTACTGGAGCAGCCGGCTGTTCCGCGCCAACGGCGAGCTGGACCCGCTGTTCACCACGGCCGCCGGCTTCGCCGATCCGCGGCTGGGCGAGGCCACCTTCGCGTACGAGGTGGAGGTGCCGGCCCACCTGCTGCGCGGGGACAACGGGTACGACCTGAACGCCGCGCTCGACGACGCCGTGCCGGGCATCGCCGCCGCCGGGATCCGGCTCACCAACCCGACGGGCGAGATCCTGGACTCGGTCCGGGCCGGCCGGGCGACCATCTGGCGCGGCGTGCTGATCGCGCTGTGCCAACTGCTCCTGCTGGCCTGGTTCGCGCTCGGCCTGGCCGGCCGGTACACGTTGCGGGACCGCCGTGCCGACGCCGGCCTGCTGAAGCTGCGCGGCGGCAACCGGGCCCGGATCCTGCTGCTGACCTCCGGGCAGCACCTGATCCCGCTGGTCGCCGGGACGCTGCTGGGCCTGCCGGCCGGCCTGGCCGCCGCCCGCCTGCTCGCCGGCGCCGCCCCGGTGCCCGCCGAGATCTGGCCCGCCCTCGGCCTCGCCGCGGCCGCGGCCGGGGTGGCGCTGGCCGGCGGGCTCCTCGTGCTGACCGTGGTGGACGCGGTGATGCTGCGCCAGCCGGTCGCGGCGCTGCTGCGCCGGGTGCCGTCGGTGGCCCGGACCCGGCGCGCCGACGTGGTCGACCTGGCCCTGGTGACGGTCGCGGCGGGCGCGGTCTACCAGGCCCGGTCCGACGGCCCGGACCGCGGCCTCGGCGTCGTCGCGCCGTCGCTGGTGGCGCTGGCGGTCGCGCTGGTGCTGGCCCGGCTGCTCGGCCGGCTGGCGAACCGGGCCGGCGGCGCCGCGATGCGCGGCGGCCGGCTGCGCCTGGGCCTGGCCGCGGTCCAGGTGTCCCGGCAACCCGGCACGGACCGGGTCTTCGCGCTGCTGGTCGTCACGGTGGCGATGGTGACGCTTGCGCTGGGCACGATCCTGGCCGGGCGTACCGCCCGGGTCGAGCGCAGCGACGTCGAACTGGGCGCGGCCCGGGTCCTGACCGTCGACGCCGACACCCGCACCGGCCTGCTGTCCGCGGTCCGCCGGGCCGACCCGGGCGGCCGGCAGGCGATGGCGGTGGTCACCGACCTGAACAGCAACCCGCCGGTGCTGGCGGTGGACAGCACCCGGCTAGCCGCGGTGGCCCGGTGGCGCGGCGAGTACGGCCCGGTGCAGGCCCTGCCGGCCGCGGTGGCCGCGGCCCGGGTCCCGGCCCCGCTTCCACCGGTCACCGGCGACCGCCTGACCCTGCGGGTCCGCAACGACCGGACCGTGCCCACCCCGCTGGTGGCGGTGCTGCAACACGAGGGCACCGGCGCGGTCGTCGAGGTCCCGTTCGGCGCCGTCCGTCCCGGCGAGCGGACCGTCTCGGCGCCGGTGGACGGCTGCCGGCCGCCGCCCGGGTGCCGGCTGGTCCGCTGGCAGATGGCCACCCCGCCGGACGCCACCGGCAGCCCGGCCCGGGGCGCGCTCACCATCCGGTCGCTGACCCAGCCCGGACCGCGCCCGGAGATCCTCGGACCCGGCCAGCTCGCCGACGCCGCCCGGTGGCGCACCGACGTGACCGGCCTGGGGCTCGAGGTGTCCGCCACCGCCCGCGGCCTCACCCTGGCGGCCGGCGGCCGGACGGACCGGCCGGTCGGCGACCGGGTGTACGCGGTGGACAGCCCGCTCCCGCTGCCGGTGGTGCTGGCCGGCCCGCGACCGGCGGAGTGGCGCTTCGAGGAACCGTTCTCGGCGCGCTTCGGTCCCGGCCCGACGCCGGTACGCCCGGTCGGCGCCGCGGCCGTGCTGCCGGTCCTCGGCCCGGCCGGCGTGCTGGTCGATCTGGACGCCGCCCGGCGGGTCGCCGCCGACGCCGAACTGGGCGGCACGTACCAGGTCTGGCTGGCGCCGGACGCGCCACCGTCCATCCTGGACGCGCTGCGCGCGGCCGGCCTCACGGTGACCGGCGAGGCGTCCGCGGCGGACCGGGAGGAACAGCTGGCGCGGCAGGGCCGCGTGGTGGCCGCCCGGTTCGGCGTGCTGACCGCCGCCGCCGGGCTGCTGCTGGCCGCCGCGGTGCTGGCCGTCGCGGCCGCGGTGGAACGCGCGGCGTACCTCGAGCAGCTCACCGCGCTGCGGGTGCAGGGCCTGCCGCGGCCGGTCGCGGTCGCCGCCGGATACGCGGGCATCGGCGGGCTGGCCCTCGCCGGGCTGGCCGGCGGACTGGCCGCCGCGGTCCTCGCCCGCCCGGTCGCCGGCCCGGCGGCGGCGCCGTTCGCCGACGGCTGGGGCGTGGTCGCGCCGCCGGACCCGCTGGGCCGGGCCGCGCTGGCGACGGCCGCGCTGCTCGGGCTCGCCGCGCTGGGCGCCACGGCGTGGTGGTCGGTGCGGCCGCTGGTCCGCCGGTTGCGGGGGCGGGTCCGATGATCGCCCTGGTGCTGGCCATGGTGTGGCACCGGCGGGGGCAGGCCGTCACGCTCGCCCTGCTGTCGCTGCTCGCGGTCACCGCCGCGGTCGCCGCGCCGGCCTACCTGCGGGCCGCGGACCGGGCCGTGGCGAGCGGCCAGGCCGCGACCGCCACCGCGCCGGAGCGCAGCTTCGCGCTCAGCCAGAGCGAGCCGGACCGGCGCGGCCAGGCCGGCGCCGAGGCCCGGCGCACCGGCCTGGAACAGTCCCGGTCCGCGCTGCTGGAACTGCCCGGGTTCGAGTACGTGTACGCCACCCAGTTCCCGGCCGTGGGCATCGAGCCGGACGAGCGGTTCCGGACCCTGGTGGTGCACCGCCAGAACGCCTGCGCGCACCTCGTCATGGTCACCGGCCGGTGCCTGGTCGGCGAGGCGGACGTGGTCATCGGCGAGGACACCGCACGCCGGCTCGGCATCGCGGCCGGCGACTCGATCACGCTCACCTGGGCGTTCTTCAACGACGACCCGGCCATGCGGGTCTGGGAGGCGGCCGGGACCGGCAAGCGGCTCCTGGTGGCGGGTGTCTACCGGGTGCCCGACCCGGACGCGGACTACTGGGGCGCGAACGGCTACTTCTCGTACGGTGAGCGGGTCGGCGAACCCGCGTTCGTGGGCGCCGCCACGTTCGCCGCGACGGACCGGGGCGCCATCCAGGTGTCCATCGACGGCATCGCCGGACCGGGCGCGCTGGCGGTGGACCGGCTGCCCGCGGTACGCGACCGGCTGGCCGCCCTGCAGACCCAGCTCACCACGCTCGGCACCCCGGTGCGGCTGGAGACCGGCATCCCCGGCCTGCTGGACCGGATCGAGCGGGGCCGGGACGCCGCGCATCTGATCGTCCCGGTGCTGTCCACCGCCCTGGTGCTGCTGGCCTGCCTGACCATCTTCCTGGCCGTCGGGCAGAGCGCCGAGGCGCGCCGCCCGGAGATCGCCGTGGTGGCCCTGCGCGGCGCCCGGCCCGGTCCGCGCTGGTGGTTGGCGACCGGCGAGAGCCTGGTCGCCATCGCGGCCGGCGCGGTGGCCGGATGCCTGACCGGCCAGCTGCTGGTGAACGCGATCGCCGCGGCCCGCTTTCCCGGCGTGGGCGCGGATCCCAGCCTCACCTCGCTGCGGTACGCCCCGCTGGCGGCGCTGGCCGCCGTGCTGACCGCGGTGCTCGCCCAGGTCCGCCAGCTGCGCGGGGCGGCCGGCGCGCTGCTGCTGCGGGCTCCGGCCACGCCGTCCGGGGTGGCGGCCGCCGCGGTCCCGGCCGCGGTCGCCGGCCTCGCCGTCGCCGCCGCGGTTCAGCTGGCCCTGTCCGGCGGCGCGCTCGCCGGTATCGGCACGTTCGCCGCCGGCCTGCTGATGATCGCCGCCGCCCAGCTGGTCGCCCGGGCGGTGCTCCCGGTGGTGACCCGGTACGCGGGCCGCGCGCTGCGCACCGGGCGGCTCGGGGTGGCGCTGGCCGCCTTCCCGCTGTCCCGCCGGGCCGGCGCCACCCGGTTGTTCGCGCTGCTGGTCGCCGCGGTCGCGGTGATCGGTTACGCCGCCTGCGCGGTGGACGTCGGGCGGCAGGGGCGCGTGCTGCAGGCCGAGGTGGGCACCGGCGCCGACCGGGTGCTGACGCTCCAGCCGGTCGGGCGCCGGCAGCTGCTCACCGCGGTCCGCTCGGCCGACCCGCAGGGCCGGTACGCGATGGCGGTGATCCGGCTGCCCAGCGCCGGAAACCAGCCGGCCGGCCTGGCCGTGGACAGCACCCGCCTGGCCGCGGTGCCCGCCTGGCCGGGCGGCGGACCGGCACCGGCGGCGGTGGCCGCGGCCCTGCGCCCACCCGCCGCAACCTCGGTCACGGTCGGCGGCGCCGCGCTGTCGCTCGACGTCACGGCGACCGGGCTGGCCGGGAACAAGCCGGTCGGCCTCGGCGTGGTGCTGTCCGCACCGGGCGGCGCCGGCGACGTCGCGGTGCCGTTGGGCGACGTCCGCAACGGGCGGCACACCTACCGCCGGACCGTCGCCGTCTGCCGGGACGGGTGCTTCGTCAAGGCGCTGCGCTTCACCGAGGGCGAGGGCATCTCGCTGGTGACCGGACGGGTCACCGTGCACGGTCTGGGCGACGCCGGGCCGGACTCCCGCCTCGGCGACCCGGGCCGCTGGCGGGCCTCGACGGATGGCACCGTCGCCGCGGCACCCGACGGCCTGGCCATCGACGTCACCACGCTCAACGGCCCGCCGGACCACCTGCTGCTGCAGCCGGCGGACACGCCGTACCCGCTGCCCGCGGCGACCGCCGGACCGGTGCCGCAACGGGCGGTGGAAGGGCTCGACCGGCGGGTGGTGCCGGTCGACCCGGTGCACCGGCTGGCCGCCGTGCCCGGTGCCGGCGCCCCGGCCACCCTGGTCGACCTGGAATACCTGGAACGGCTCTCGGTGGACGTCGGGCAGACCGCCGACGCGGAGGTGTGGCTGTCCGACGAGGCGCCGGCCGGCGTGCTGCGCGCTCTCCAGCAGCGCGGCCTGGAGATCGTCGCGGACACCCGTGCCACCCAGGTACGCGAGCGGCTGGACCGGCAGGGCCCGGCGCTGGCGCTGTGGTACTTCCTGCTCGCGGCGGCGCTGGCGGCCGGGCTGGCGGCGGGCGCCCTGGTGCTGGCGGCCACGGTGGACCGGCGCCGGCTGGTCGAGGACCTGTCCGCGCTGCGGGCCCAGGGACTGTCCCGCCGGGTGGTGGCCGGGGCGACGCTCGGCACGTACCCGGCCCTGGTCGTCGCGGCCGTCCTGGCCGGAATGCCGATCGCCGCGGCGGTCTGGGGCCTCACCGGGTGGGCGCTGCCGCTGGCCGGGCTGGACCCGCCGCCGCTGCCGCTGCCACGGTGGCCGCGCCCGGAGGTGCTGGCCCTGGTCGCCGCCGCCGTGGTGGCGGTGCTCTCCGCGGTCGCCGGGGTGACCGCCCGGCGGACCCGCGGCGGAATCCGCTGAGCCGGGGTGATGCCGGGCGGACCCGCGGTGCTCCTCGCGGTCGCCGGGGAGATCGCCCCGGCGGGCCCGCGCGGGATCCGCTGGGTGCCGGTCAGGCCGCGGGTTCGCTGCCGCCGGGCACCAGCGTCACCTCGCCGTCGACGTGCTCCACGGTGAACAGGGTGCCGGGCGGGTAGCTGCCCAGGACGTCGGGCGGCAGCTGGACGGTGCCGTCGCCGGCCACCACGGCGAAGTCGCGGCCGTCCCGGCCCTCGGCGCCGACCCGGCCGTCCCGGATGGTGACGGCCCGCCCGAGGCGGGCGCCGACGTGGTCGTCGTGGGTGACCACCACGATGGTGGTGTGGTGCTCGGCGTTGACCGTGTCGAGCGCGTCCAGCACCTCGTCCCGGCCGTGCGTGTCCAGCCGGCTGGTCGGCTCGTCCACCAGCAGCAGGCCGGGACCGGCGGCGATGCCGACGGCCAGCGCCGCCCGCTGGCGTCCGCCCGGGGTCAGGTCGGCCAGCAGCGCGCGTCCCTGGCCGGGCAGGCCGACCAGGTCGAGAATCCGGTCCGGGTGGTCCAGCGTCTTGCCGCGGGTGTGCGCGGCGCGGCGCTGGGCGAGCGCGATGTTGCGGTGCAGCGTGGTGTACGGGAGCAGGTTGCGGGCGGCGCCCTGCAGGACCACGCCGATGTCGGTGCCGCGCAGCCGGCTGATCTCGGTGTCGGTCAGCTTGGTCATGTCGTGGGTGCCGATGCTGATCAGGCCCGCCGAGGGACGCATCAGCCCGGCGAGCAGCGCGATCAGCGTGGACTTGCCGGAACCGGACGGGCCGACCAGGGCCAGCGTCTCGCCCGGAGCGATGGACAGGTCGACGCCGGCGAGGGCGACCACGTCCCCCGCCTCGGCGCGGTAGATGTGCACGACGCGCCGGCATGCCACGGCCAAACCGTTCATGACCGGCATGGTGTCACGTCGGCGCCGCCCGTGGGCACCACCGGACCGGAGTCGCGCCCGGCGGCCTCGGTCCGCAGCTGCAGGACGGCCTCGCCGAGCTGCCGCCCGTACGCCGCGGACCGGGGGTAGTCGCTGTGCCGGCGGATCGGCGGATCGAGCACCTCGCCGCCGGTCGGGGCCAGCCGGTCCGGGTCGTCCACCCGTACGTCGATCCCGTCCGGCGTGCCGATCGCCCAGCCCAGCTGGTCGGTGGGCCGGTACAGGCTGCGCCAGCGCGCGGCCGCCGAGTCACCGGTCAGCACGGTCTTCACCCGGACGCGGGCGTCCGCGCCGAAGCACGCCGGGAAGAGGCGGCCGTACAGCCGGGTGAGCTGGGTGCCGAAGGTCAGCAGGTAGACGTCCCGGCGCCGGTCCGCGGGCATCTGCAACACGGCCGCGACGGCCAGCACCGCGCCCTGGCTGTGCCCGGCCAGCACGATCGAGCGGTCGGTGTGGCAGATCCGGGTGAGCAGCTGCGGCACGGCGCGCTCGCCGTAGCAGGGTGGCGCGAACGGGTGCGCGCCGCGCGGCCAGAACGTGGCCAGGTCCCAGATCATGCCGAGCGTGCGGCGCGGTTCGGCGGACCGGTAGGCGAGCCCGATCAGCCCGGCCAGCCCCACCAGCAGCAGACCGGCGAGCACACTCCCGGCGTCGGTCAGCCACTTGACCACCGGGATGCCGGGCGTGCCGGGCCAGGCGTCGGCCAGCAGGCCCTGCGGGGGCAGACCGGTGGCGGAGCCGGCCACCCCGACGGCGGCGTACCCGAGCACCGCCGCGCCCAGCAGCCCGAGCAGCCCGACCGCGTCCCGGCCGACGAACTCGTGGGTGGCCACCGCGGCCGCCACGTCCCGGGCCCGGCGCCGCTCGTGCGGGCTCAGCCGGGGGTCCGACAACGACGGCGCCGCCCGCGCCTCCCGGCGGCGCCGGCGCAGCAGCCACGCCGCCCGCGCCGCGACCAGCGCCACCGGTACCCCGAAGGCGACCAGGCCGGTGGCGCACCAGAGCAGCGCGGGCGACATGCCGACCCGGCTCACGCTGCTGGTCACGGTGGCGCCGCCGTTGAGCCAGTCCGCCACCCAGAACAGCACCGCCGCCGAGTACAGCGTCCCGGTCGCCCAGCCGGCACCGGCGAACAGGGCGACGGACCGGCCGCCCCAGATCGGGCTGGAGTGCGTCTCGTCGCGGGCCCGGCGGCCCGCGACCGCCACCGCCGCGGCGCCCAGGGCCAGCCCGGCGACCACCCGGAACAGCGTCTGCCGGGACCAGTCCGTGGTCACGCCGGAGACCGCCAGGGCGAGCCCGCCGAGCGCCGCCGCACCGATCACGGCCGTCCGCCAGCGGGCCGAGACCAGCGCGCCGAGCAGCAGGATCAGGACGAACTGCCCGACGAACAGCCACTGACCCACCGGGCCGAACCCGGGCAGCGGCTCCGGCGGGCCGCCCGCCGGGACCAGCGGCACCGTGGGCCGCGCCGGAACCAGCAGGAACACCAGCGCGGCCAGCAGCGCCCCGACCGCGCACCACAGCGCGGCGCCCCGCCACCTGTGGCCACCGGACGTGGCGGCGCGGTCCCGGACGCCCGGCGTCAGCAGCGACACCAGCACCAGCGCGAACGCGGCCAGCGCGCCGGCGGCGGCCGCCACACCGAACGCGCCGGCCACCGCGCCGGGCTGGGCGGCACCCGGGCGGCCGTCCACCAGCAGACCGGCCAGCGCGGCCACGCCCGCCACCGACGCCAGCGCCGCCGCCGCGTGCACCACGGTGAGATGCCGGACCTGCTCCTCACCGCTCCAGAAGTACGGCTCCTCCAACGGCGTGCCGGCGTCCCGGGGCGGCGCCGAGGTCGGGATCTCCGCCTCGTACACGAACGAGCGCCGGGCCAGCACCCACAGACCGGCCAGCACCAGGACCGGCGCCAGCATGCCCACCGCGACCGGCCGCAGCCCCGCCGACCAGAACGTGCCCTCGGTCAGGAACCCGGTGCCCGGCACGGTCCGCGGGCAGCCGTCCCGGCACTGCCAGCCCACCTGGTCCATGCCGGCCCCCGCGGCGGCCAGCACCAGCGTCACGGTCAGCGTCACGGCCAGCACCCGGACTCCGAACGCGGCCGCCTCGGACCGGCGCGAGCGGGAGATCTCCGGACGGGCCCAGAGCGCGACGTTGACGAACGCGAACGGCAGCAGCAGCGCCCAACCGGCACGCTGCAGATCCTTCCGGGTCCGGTGGCCGGAGGTGAGCTGACCCCAGCTGTACGCCTCGGTCACCAGTCCGGCCCGGTCGTCGTCCGCGCAGCGCCGGTAGAAGCCGGTCTGCTCGTCGCCCGCGCACCGGCGTACCGGCGGGGCGTCGCCGAGCCAGCGTTCCCGCAACATCGACTCCGGCGGGGTGTTGGACACCCCGTGCACGCGAATCTCCAGCACCTCTCGCATCCGCCCATGCTGCGGCACCGGCCCGGCACGCGGAGCGACCGGGTGCCGGATCCGGCCGTCCGTCGCCCACGGCTGCACGTTTCCCCCGCGCAACGGGGGTGAATTGCCGCCGGCGCCGGTCCGCAATGGCCGATGATCGGACGATGACCCAGGAAGCGGACCACGCCGCCACCAAGATCCTGCTGTCCGAAGCGGAGATGCCGCGCCGCTGGTACAACATCATCCCGGACCTGCCCAGCCCGCCCCCGCCGGTGCTGCACCCCGGGACGCGGCAGCCGGTCGGCCCGGACGACCTCGCCCCGCTGTTCCCGATGGCGCTGATCGAGCAGGAGGTGACCACCGAACGGTACGTTCCCATCCCCGACGAGGTGCTGGACGTGTACCGGCTGTGGCGCCCGTCGCCGCTGTTCCGCGCCCGCCGGCTGGAACGCCTGCTCGGCACGCCGGCCCGGATCTACTACAAGTACGAGGGCGTCTCGCCGGCCGGCTCGCACAAGCCCAACACGGCGGTGCCGCAGGCGTTCTACAACGCGGCGGCCGGTATCCGGCGGCTGACCACCGAGACCGGCGCCGGACAGTGGGGCACCGCGCTCGCGTTCGCCAGCGCGCAGTTCGGACTGGAGTGCGAGGTCTGGCAGGTCCGGGCGTCCTACGATCAGAAGCCGTACCGGAAAATCATGATCGAGACGTTCGGCGGCACCATCCACCCGTCACCGTCCGACCGCACCGAGGCCGGCCGCCGGGTGCTCGCCGCCGACCCGGACTCGCCGGGGTCGCTGGGCATCGCGATCAGCGAGGCGGTCGAGGTGGCGGTGCAGCACGCCGACACCAACTACGCGCTGGGCAGCGTGCTCAACCACGTCCTGCTGCACCAGACCGTGATCGGCGAGGAGGCGCTCGCCCAGCTCGCCAAGGTGGACGCCCGGCCGGACGTGATCGTCGGCTGCACCGGCGGCGGCTCCAACTTCGCCGGGCTGGCGTTCCCGTTCCTGCGCGAGAAGCTGGCCGGCCGGATGGACCCGGTGATCCGCGCGGTCGAGCCGACCGCCTGCCCGTCGCTGACCAAGGGCGTGTACGCGTACGACTTCGGCGACACCGCCGGAATGACCCCGCTGATGAAGATGCACACGCTGGGCCACGACTTCATCCCCGATCCGATCCACGCCGGCGGCCTGCGCTACCACGGCATGTCCCCGTTGCTCTCGCACGTGTACGAGCTGGGCCTGATCGAGGCGGTGGCCAAGACGCAGCGGGAGTGCTTCGAGGCGGGGGTGACGTTCGCGCGTACCGAAGGCATCATCCCGGCCCCGGAGCCGACCCACGCGCTGGCCGCCTGCATCTCCGAGGCGTTGCGCTGCAAGGAGACCGGCGAGCCGAAGGTCATCCTCACCGCGCTCTGCGGCCACGGCCACCTGGACCTGCCCGCGTACGGGCGCTTCCTGGCCGGCGACATGGTCGACCACGCCCTGTCCGACGACGCGGTTGCGGCGGCCATGGCCGCCCTCCCGTCCGTGCCGGCCTGACCCGCCCGCCGCGGTCGGCGGGGTCGACGTGGTGGCGGGGGGGTGGCCGGGGGGCACCCCCGCCCGGGGGGGGGGGGGGGGGGGGGGGGGGGGGGGGGGGGGCCGGGGGGGCACCCCCGCGCCGTGGGGGTGGGGGTCAGAGCGAGATGCGGCCGGCGCCGGCGTTCGCGGTCACGACGGACTTGACGTTCGCGGCGGCGTCAGGGGTGTACGAGTAGGGGATCGAGGCGACGCTGCCACCGGTCTGCCCGGAGCCCGAGTTCACCAGCTGGTTGTTGCGCGCCACCAGGCTGCCCGGGCCGGAGTCGCCTTCGCCCAGGTGGAACGGGTCTTCGACATTCTCGAACGAGTTCGCCTCGACGAGTACGCCGGCGCCCTCGGTGGAGGCCACGCCGTACCCGCTGTTGTTGAAGTAGTAGTTGTTGTAGACGTGCACCGGGTTACCGAACCGGACTCGCGGGTGCCGCTGCGTCGACGCGTCGAACCAGTTGTGGTGGTACGTGACCCGCAAATGTCCGCGGTCCTGGCTCGCATTGTCGTCGCTGTGGCCCAGCAGCATTGACTTGTCGTGGCCGAACACCCGGTTCCAGGAAACCGTGATGAAGTCCGACCCGCGCTTGATGTCGACCGCGCCGTCCTTGCCGCCGGTGAAGGAATTGTGATCGACCCAGATGTTGGTCGCCGATTCCTGCACGTTGATGGCGTCGTCGTTCCAGCCGCGGAACGTGATGTTGCGGATGATGACGTTACGGTCGCCGTTGACGTTCAGGCCGCAGCCGGAGATGGTGGCGCCCGCGTTCCCGATGATGGTCTTGTCGGACCGCACCCGCAGCATGCCGGAGCAGCTGATGGTGCCGGATACCCGGATGACCGCCGGCGCGGTCGCGCCGACCGCCGAGGTCAGCGCGGACGCACTGGTCACCGTGGTGGCAGCGGCGTTGCCACCGCCGGTGGTGCCGCCGTTCTGGGTGGCCCAGCCGACGAGGTCGAGGACCCCGAAGGTCTGCGGCGGCGCGGCGGTCCCGCCGTGGGCGACCCCGACGACACCGACGGCGAGCAGGACGGGGACGGCGGCGGCGGAGGCGTACTTCACGACCTTTTGAATACGGCCAGACATTACTGTGTGCTCCTTTGCGGTAGCGGGAAGTTGCAATTTCGCGGAGCGGCATGGTCGATTGGCGGACCGGCTCGGCCCGCGTGCGCCCGGTATCGACTCGCGTCGTCCGCGAACTGCGGATCTGTCGATGGATCGACGGCTTCGGTCGACCCTCGTTGGAACGGCTCCCGACCACAGAGAAACATAGGTGTCGATTGATGGGAAGGCATTGACGTTTGCAGGTTTTTTGCATTCCTCGAGCGTTTGTGAAGAGCCGAACCTCATCGTTGACAGTCGATGAAGCCGTGCGTACCCTGCCCAGGAAAGCGCTTACCTCGGGAGGCAGGCTCGGGGGAGGGTTCGGGTGGTGCGGCGCATGGGGCTCGCGGGTGCGAGCGCGCCATGTGTCCTGCGCGCGCGGCTCGGGACGACGGGGTGTGTTGCGCTGCGGTGCGGTGCGAGCCGTAGGTCTGCACGCGCGGGTTGGGGCGACCGGGTGTGTTGCGCTGCGGTGCGGTGCGAGCCGTAGGTCTGCACGCGCGGGTTGGGGCGACGGGGTGTGTTGCGCTGCGGTGCGGTGCGAGCCGTAGGTCTGCACGCGCGGGTGGGGACGGCGGGCCGTGTCGAGGTGCGGCGCTACCCGAGCCGTTCCTCCACACACGCCCGGGGGCGGGAGTCGGCGGGGCGGCACGCCCGTCACGGGTTTGGGTGCCGCACGGAGACACGACGAGGAAGTGGTGGTGCCGGCGCCCGGTCCGCGACCCTCCGGCCGGCCGCCTCAGTGGTACACCACAGCGGTTATCCGGCGCTCATGACGACGTTGGTGTACCACTGGAGCGCTCCACTGGTACACCAACGTCCCCACCGCAACACCGGCCGCCGCCGCTCGGCGTGCGGAACTGGATCTGTCGGGTGGGCGTGCGGGCGGTGCGCCGGGAGGCTCCGGACCGCTATCGTCATGGTTCGATGCTCTTCGTGCCGGAGGTAGCCGCATGACCGCTCCGTTGCGCACCGCAGCGCGCCTCCTCACCGCCGCCGCGGTCGCCGTCCTTCTCGCCGCCGCGCCGGGCGCCGCCCTGGCCCGGACCGGCGCGCCGACCAACTGCTTCGACCGCGCCGCCCCGGTCACCTATGAGGAGGGTCGCATCGAGACCCCGGCCCTGCCGGGCGGACAACGGGTGCCGTATGCGCTGGTGGAGGCGGGCGGGTTCAACACGTACGTGGAGCGGCTCGCCGCCGACCTGTGCCGCGCCAAGTCCACATCGGCCGCCGAGCAGCTGGCCCGGTTGCGTGGCGCGGTGCTCTGGCAGACCGCGGTGGAACGCGCGCAGGGCACGCGCTGGATGGGCACGATCGAGAGGTACGACGACCGGCCGCTGTACTGGGCCCGGCTGATGGGCACCCGGGACCTGCGCCAGTGGCGGCCGGCCTTCCCGGTGTCCGACGAGGTGCGCGCCACGCTGGTGCGGGCGTTCGAGTACGCGGCCCGCGGGGTGTTCTCCACCGACTTCCCCGGGCGCACCGCCGTCACCCGGGTCCTGGTCAGCGGCTTCGACCCGTACCAGTTGAACAACGAGATCCGCCGGTCCAACCCGTCCGGCGCGTCCGTGCTGCAGTTGGACGGCACGCAGTACCGGGTCGGCAACCGGCTGGTCCGGATCGAGGCGGTGGCGCTGCCGGTCACCTGGAGCGGGTTCGACGCGGGCATCGTCGAGGAGGCGTTCGGGCCGCATCTGCTTCCGGAGTCGCCGCAGCGCGCCGACCTGATCATGACGATCAGCCAGGGACTGCGCGGCACCATGAACATCGAGCAGTGGGCCGGCGCGTGGCGGGGCGGCGGCCTGGACAACAACAACGAGGGCGAGGCGGAACTCGTGCCGCCGGCGGCGGGGTGGCCGCAACCCCAGCCGCAGCCCGAGTTCATCGAGACCACGCTGCCGGCCGCCCAGATGATCGCGGCCGGGACCACGCCGTGGCCGGTCCGGCTGAACCCGCAGCTGTGCGAGTGGGCCGCCGGGGACCGGCCGGACCCGGCCGGGATCAGTTGCCACAGCCGGGGCCCGACGCCCGGTTCGCAGGCGCATTCCGGTGGTGGTGGCGACTATCTGTCGAACGAGAGCATGTACCGCTCCAACCGGCTGCGGCTGGCGCTCGGCGCGACCGACGTCGCCGGCGGGCACCTGCACATCTCCGCGCTGGTGTACCCGTCCGACCCGTTGATCGTCCTGGAC
The DNA here is from genome assembly GCF_020216025.1 of Jidongwangia harbinensis. Classification (GTDB taxonomy): domain Bacteria; phylum Actinomycetota; class Actinomycetes; order Mycobacteriales; family Micromonosporaceae; genus Actinoplanes; species Actinoplanes harbinensis. The sequence goes on from NZ_JAIWNC010000010.1 coordinate 89,667, forward strand.
CAGGCGTTCGCGGCCGACCGGGCCCAGACGATCGAGCAGACCATGGCGCTGGTCCGGGCGGCAGGCGCCGCGGCCGCCGGATAGCGCCACCGGGCGAACGTCACGAAGCGGGAGCGGCACGCGGCGCGGTCCGGGCGGTAGCACCGCGCGCCGGTGGGTATTACCTGGCCGTGCCCACACGCCGCGCCGCACCGGAGCCGTCGGACCGGCTGACGACGTACCGGCGGAAACGCGACTTCGCCCGCACCCCGGAACCCGCGGGACGGGTGGCGGCGGCCGCCGTCGGTGCGCGGCGGTTCGTGGTGCAGCGGCACCGGGCCACCCGCCTGCACTACGACTTCCGCCTGGAGATCGACGGGGTGCTGGTGAGCTGGGCGGTGCCGAAGGGCCCGACCCTGGACCCGGGGGTGCGGCGTGCCGCGTTCCACGTCGAGGACCATCCGCTGGAGTACTTCGACTTCGAGGGCGTGATCCCGGCCGGCCAGTACGGCGGCGGCGACGTCGTGGTCTGGGACGTCGGCACCTGGGAGCCGCACGCTCACCGGCGCGGCGCGGACGCCGATCCGCGGCAGGCGGTGGCCGACGGGGAGCTGCACTTCGACCTGCACGGCGAGAAGTTGCGCGGGCGGTTCGCGCTGGTCCGGACGCACGCCGGCCGGTCCGGCAGGGACGGCTGGCTGCTGATGCACAAGCGCGACGAGTACGCCGAGACGGGCTGGGACGCCGAGGACCGGCCGTGGTCGGTGCTGACCGGGCGTACCAACGACGAGGTCAAGGCGGACCCCGACCGGCTGTGGCGGTCCGGTGTGCCGGCCGCCCGGGCCGCGGTCGTGCTCCGGGCGCCGCCCGTCACCGCGGCGGAACTGGCCGCGCTGGACGACCTTCCGGCGGCCGGGACGTGGCCGGTGTTCGGGCGCCGGGTGCGGGTCACGAACCTCGACAAGGTGTTGTTCCCGCCGCGGCCGGGGGAGGACCCGGTCACCAAGCGGGACCTGCTGCGCTACACCGCGCAGATCGCCCCGACGCTGCTGCCGTACCTGAGCCGGCGGGCGCTGAACCTGCACCGGTTCCCGAACGGCGCGCAGACCAAGGGTTTCTGGCACAAGGAGTTGCCGGGGCACGCGCCGGAGTGGGTGCCGCGCTGGGACAACCCGGACGCCGACCCGGGGGAGACGCGCACCTATCTGGTGGTCGACGAGCCGGCCGCGCTGGTGTGGGCGGCCAACTTCGGCGCCCTGGAATGGCATCCGTGGACGTCGCGGGTGGACGCGCCGGACCGTCCCACGTACGCACTCATCGATCTTGACCCGGGTGGCACCACCTCCTGGGACGATCTGCTGGTGCTGGCCCGCCTGCACCGCACCGCCTTCCAGCATCTGGGGGTGACCGCCCGGCCGAAGGTGACCGGCCGGCGGGGCATCCAGATCTGGGTGCCGATCGCCGCGGGCCCGAGCTTCGACGAGACCCGGGCGTGGGTGGAACGGCTGTCCCGGACGGTCGGTGCGGTGGTGCCCGAGTTGATCAGCTGGAAGTGGCAGCGCACCGACCGGGACGGCCTGGCCCGTCTGGACTACACCCAGAACGCGATCAACAAGACGCTGGTGGCGCCGTACAGTCCGCGCCCGGCGCCGGGTGCCCCGGTGTCCGCGCCGATCGACTGGGACGAGTTGGACGACCCGGCGCTGCGGCCGGACGGGTTCACCATCCGTACCGTGGTGTCCAGATTGGCCGAGCGCGGCGACCTGTTCCGCGACGTGCTCGACCACCCGCAGCACCTACCCCCGCTGAGCTGATCGTGGCGGTACGGTTTCGCGCATGCCCCGTACCCATGAGATTGACGCGCTGCCGTTCGTCCTGACCGCGGACGGTCCCGAGGTCGCCTGGCATTACCGGGACGGCACGCTCGCCGCCGAGGCGCCGCCCCGCAGCGACCTGTTCGTCGACCCGGCCACCGACGGCGAACGCCCGGACGCACCCCGCCTGCTGGGCAGCGTCACCGGCGACTTCCAGCTGTCCGCGACGGTCACCGTCGGCTTCGCCAGCGCCTTCGACGCCGGCGTGCTGACCGTGTACGTCGACGAGGCGAACTGGGTGAAGCTGTGCTTCGAGTTCACCCCGCAGGGGCGGCCCAGCGTGGTCACCGTGGTCACCAACGGCGTCTCCGACGACGCGAACGCGTTCGAGCTGGACGAGAACACGGTGCGCCTGCGCCTGTCCCGGGTGGGCCGCACGTTCGCCTGCCATGCGTCCACCGACGGCACCTGGTGGCGGCTGGTCCGGTACTTCACGCTGGTGGCGCTTCCGGTGGACGCGCCGGCCCGGGTGGGTTTCCTGGTGCAGTCGCCGACCGGGCCCGGCTGCCCGGTGTCGTTCAGCGATCTGGCGTTCGTGCCGTCGCCGCCGTCCGACCTCCGGGACGGCAGCTGACCGGCTGTCGGCTGTTTGTCAGTGGCCGCACCGAACCGATCCCGGCGGTGGCGTGACGAACCAGGTGAGTAACTCCTACCGAACAAGGAGAACCACCATGCACCGTCCGTCCATCCGTCATCTCGTCACCGCCGGTCTGCTCGCCCTCGCCGTGGTCGCCACCGCGGCCGGGCCGGCGACCGCATCTCCGGCCGCCACCCGCGGCGGCCCGTCCGGCGTCGTCCTGGACGGGCCGGCGGGCACGGTCCTCAGCGTCGAGGGCGCCGGCCCGTACCGGATCGGCGCCCGGCAGGAGGTGCTGGCGGCGGCCGGTCTCCTCGACTGGGTCGCGCCGCAGCCCGGCTGCGACGTCGTGCACGCCGGCGCGACCGGCGACTGGGCCGGCGTGATCCTGCTGGCGTTCCGCAATGGACGCCTGGTCGAGGTGGGCACCGCGACCACGCCGCCCACCTCGCCGGCCGGTGCCTCGGTCGGGATGTCCTGGAGCCAGCTGGAGGACATCTACGGCAGCCGGGGCGACCTGGTCCACAACCCCGCGGGCGAGCAGGGGTACGCGGTGCGGATCGGTTCCCGGGTCGAGCTGTACACCGGGCACCCGATCCGGGCCGGTGTCGGCTACTTCCAGGTGGGGCCGGCCAACTTCGTGCTGCGGAACTTCGTACGCGGACCGGCCTGCTGATCCGACATCGGATGCGCCCGTGCTCCGGGGCCGGGCGCATCCGCCTGCCGGCCCGCCCCTGAGCCTCGGGCGGCGCGTTGTCGGATCCGACGAACCGGGCGACGGTTCCCGGTGCCGGCGACCAAAGACACGCCGCAGGGGTACGGGCACGCTGTCCCCATGCGCATCGAGGATCTGCTGACGATCGCGGTGCCGGAACAGCCGGCGCTCGCCCCGGACAGCACCGCGATCGCGTACGTGCTGCGTACCGCGGATCCCGGCGCCGACCGCACCGCGCGCGGCATCTGGCGGGTCGGCACCCACCGCGGCGAGCCGCACCGGCTGACCCGCGGGCCCGGCGACACCCACCCGGCCTGGTCCCCGGACGGCGACCGCCTCGCGTTCCTGCGTACCCCGGCCGGCGGCCCGGCGCAGCTGTGGATGCTGCCGTCCGCGGGCGGCGAGCCGGATCAGCTCACCGCGCTGCCGCTCGGCGCCGGGCCGGCGGCGTGGAGCCCGGACGGCACCCGGATCGCGTTCACCGCGCCGGTGGACCTGCTCGGCGACCCGGCCACCGCGCCGGTGGCCACCGCCCGCCTGGACTACCGGTCCGACGGGACCGGTCTGCACCGCGGGAGACGTAGGCACGTGCACGTGCTGGACGTCGCGACCGGACGGTGCCGGCGGGTTACCGACGGCGACTGGCACGCCGGGGAACCGGCCTGGTCGCCGGACTCCGCCTGGCTGGCCTTCCCGGCCGCCACCGCACCGGACGCCGACGTCCGGTACCGCGCGCCGGTGTACGTCCTCGACGTCACCGACGACACCGCGGCGCCGGCGGTCGCGGGACTCGCCGACGGGGTGGGCGGACCGCTGGCCTGGCCGGCCGGGGACGACGCGCTGCTGGTCGTGGGCCATGCCGGTGCGCCGGTCGGGCACGCCGCTCTGCTGCGCGTGCCGCTCGACGGCGGGCCGGTCACCGACCTGACCGCCGGGCTGGACCGCAACGTGATGCCGGGCGGACCGGCGTACCCGGGTGCCCGGCCGCAGCTCGCCGACCAGGGCCGCACCGTGCTGTTCTGCGTCCGCGACCGCGGCTGCACCCACCTGTACGCGGTCCCGGCGGCCGGCGGCACGCCCCGTCCGGTCCTGACCGGCGACGGCCGGGTGGTGTCCGGCCTGTCCGTGGCCGGCGACACCGCCGCGACCGTGCTGGCCACCCCGGACTCCTACGGCGAGGTGGTCGCCGTGGACCTGGCCACCGGCGCCGCGACGGTCCGGTCCGGGCACGACCCGGGCGGGGCGGCGCGGTTCCGGCGTACCCCCCGCGACTTTCCCGTCTCCGACGGCGCGGTGGTGCCGGGCTGGGTGATCCGTGACCCGGCCGCCACCGGCGCCCAGCCGCTGTTGCTGGACATCCACGGCGGCCCGCACAACGCCTGGCACGGCGCGGCCGACGACGTGCACCTCTACCAGCAGGAGCTGGCCGCCCGGGGCTGGACCGTGCTGCTGCTCAACCCGCGCGGCAGCGACGGCTACGGGGAGGCGTCCTTCACCGCCACGGCGGGCGCCTGGGGCGAGGCGGATGCCCGGGACCTCCTGGAACCGGTCGACCGGCTGGTCGCCGACGGGCTCGCCGACCCGGACCGGCTCGCGGTCACCGGCTACAGCTACGGCGGCTACCTGACCTGCTACCTGACCAGCCGGGACGACCGGTTCGCGGCGGCCGTGGCGGGCGGCGTGGTCGCCGACCTGACCAGCTTCACCGGCACCTCGGACGAGGGGCACAACCTGGCCGGGTACGAGCTGGGCGGCCACCCGTGGACCCACCCGGACCGGTACGCGGCGATGTCCCCGCTCACCGCCGTGGACCGGGTCCGCACGCCGACGCTGATCGTGCAGGGCGACGCCGACCTGACCTGCCCGGTGGGACAGGCCCAGCAGTGGCACGCCGCGCTGCGGGCCCGGCACGTACCCACCGAACTCGTCCTCTATCCCGGCGGGGACCACCTGACGGTGATCGACGGACCGCCGTCGCACCGCCTGGACTGGAACCGGCGGGTGGCCGGGTGGGTGCAGCGGTACGCCGGCGACGCCACCGGCCCGCGCCCGCGCCCGCTCGACGCCGCGCACTGGCAGCGCCGGCTCGCCGCCCTGGCGGCCCGGCACCGGGTGCCCGGCGCCGCGCTCGGCGTCCTGCGGCTGCACCCGGGCGCGGACGACGAGCGGATCGAGGTCGCCCACGGCGTCCTGAACACCGTCACCGGCGTGGCCGCCACCGCCGACTCGCTGTTCCAGATCGGCTCGCAGACCAAGGTGTGGACCACCACGCTGGTCCGGCAACTCGTCGAGGAGGGCCGCCTCGACCTGGACGCGCCGCTCCTGGAGGTGCTGCCCGAGCTGCGCCTGGCGGACGACGACGCCACCCGGCGGGTCACCATGTGGCACCTGCTCACCCACACCAGCGGACTCGACGGCGACGTCTTCACCGACACCGGCCGCGGCGACGACGCGCTGGAGCGGTACGTGGCCGGGCTCGCCGAGGCCGGGCAGAACCACCCCCTCGGCGCCACCTGGTCCTACTGCAACTGCGGCTTCGTGCTGGCCGGCCGGGTGATCGAGAAGCTCACCGGCGGCACCTGGGACGAGGCGGTCCGGACCCGCCTGGTACGACCGCTCGGCCTGCGGCACACCGTCACGTTGCCGGAGGAGGCGCTGCTGCACCGGGTCGCGGTGGGGCACGTGCCCGGACCGGACGGGCAACCGGTCCGGGCGCCGGTCGCCATGCTGCCGCGCTCGATCGGACCGGCCGGCCTGATCGCGTCGACGGTCGGCGACGTCCTGACCTTCGCCCGGCCGCACCTGGCCGGCGGGCTGGCCGCGGACGGCACCCGGATCCTCGGCGCGGACGGCGTGGCCGAGATGGCGGCCCGGCAGGTCGACCTGCCGGAGCCGGACACGCTCGGGGACTCGTGGGGGCTCGGCTGGAACCGCCGACGCTGGGGCGGGCACCGGCTCATCGGGCACGACGGCACCACCATCGGGCAGTCCGCGTACCTGTGGCTGCTGCCCGCCGCCGGGCTCGCGGTCACCCTGCTCGCCAACGGCGAGAACACCCGGGACCTGTACCACGACCTGTACCGCGAGGTCTTCGCGGAGGTCGCCGGGGTGACCATGCCGGCACCGCTGGCGCCGCCCGCCGACCCGGTACCGGTGGACGCCACCGCGCACCTGGGCCGGTACGAACGCGCCGGCCACCGGATCGACGTCACCGACGACGTGGGCGGGCTGCGGCTGCGGCTGGAGGTCACCGGTCCGCTCGCCGAGCTGGCCCCGGAGAAGGTCCGCACGATGGCCCTGACCCCGGTGGCGGAGAACCGGTTCGTGGTACGCCTGCCGCACAGCCGTACCTGGGTCCCGGTGCTGTTCCTCACCCTGCCCGGCGGCGCGAAATACCTGCGTTTCGGTGCCCGGGTCACGCCTAAGGTGGCCTGACATGGACACCCTGCTGCCCGACCTGCTCACCGACATCGAGGACCTGGTGACCTGCGAGTCGCCCTCGGAGGACCTGGCCGCGGTGGCCCGCAGCGCCGAGGTGGTGGCCCGGGTCGGCGCCCGCCGCCTGGGCGCCGAACCGGACCGGCTGGTGATCGACGGCGTCAGCCATCTGCGCTGGCGGTTCGGCGCCGGGCCGTCCCGGGTGCTGCTGCTCGGCCACCACGACACCGTGTGGCCGATCGGCTCGCTGCGCACCCGGCCCTACCGGGTGTCCGGCGGGGTGCTGCACGGGCCGGGCTGCTTCGACATGAAGGCGGGGCTGGTGCTGGCGTTCCACGCGGTCGCCGCGCTCGCCGACCGGGCCGGCGTGACCGTGCTGGTCACCGGGGACGAGGAGATCGGCTCGTCGACGTCGCGGGCGCTGATCGAGGCGGAGGCCGCCGGGTGCGACGCGGTGCTGGTGCTGGAGGCGTCCGCGCCGGGCGGCGCGCTCAAGACCGAGCGCAAGGGCGTCTCCGGATACGTGGTGCGGGCGGTCGGCCGGGCCGCCCACGCCGGACTGGAGCCGGAGCGCGGCGTGAACGCCGCCGTGGAGCTGGCCCACCAGGTGCTCGCGGTGCAGGGCCTGGCCGATCCGGTACGCGGGACCACCGCCGTGCCCAGCATGCTGACCGCCGGCACCACCTCGAACACGGTCCCGGCCGGCGGCGAGTTCAGCATCGACGTCCGGGTCCGGGACGCCGCCGAACAGCAGCGGGTGGACGCGGCCGTGCGGGCGCTGCGGCCGGTGACGCCGGGGGCGCGGCTGGAGGTCACCGGTGGGCCGAACCGTCCGCCGCTCGACGCGCACGCCTCCGCCGCGCTCTACGACCGGGTGGTGGCGGTGGCCGCCGGGCTGGGCCGGCCCGCTCCCGGCCGGGCCGCGGTCGGCGGCGCCTCGGACGGCAACCTCACCGCCGGCCTCGGCGTTCCGACGCTGGACGGGCTGGGCGCGGTCGGCGGCGGTGCGCACGCCGACGACGAGCACGTCGAGGTCGATGCGCTGGCGCCGCGGGCGACGCTGCTCACCGCGCTCGTCGCGGACCTGCTCACCGGCGACCGCACCGGTCGCCCGTACCCGTCGGAGATGGTGCAGCCATGACCGATCCGCCCGCCACCGGCCTGCGGTCACCGGCCGGCGCCGCCGAGGCCGCGGCCGGTGCCGCCGGGGTCCGCATCCGCCCGCTCACCGGGCTCGACGAGTTCGACCAGGTGTACCGGCTCTACCAGGCGATCTGGCACCCGGACCCGACGAACCCGCCGGTCACCGGGGAACTGCTGCGGGCGCTGACCAAGGCCGGCAACTACGTGGCCGGTGCCTACGCGGACGGCGAACTGGTCGGCGCCGGCGTCGGGTTCTTCGGCGCACCGGCGCACCGCGAGCTGCACAGCCACATCGCCGGGGTGTCCGCGGCGGCGCGTGGCCGCAACGTCGGTTTCGCGCTCAAGCTGCACCAGCGGGCCTGGGCGCTGGACCGCGGCGTCGCGGCGATCACCTGGACGTACGACCCGCTGATCGCCCGTAACGCCTACTTCAACGTGGTCAAGCTGGGCGCCGAGCCGGTGGAGTACCTGCCGAACTTCTACGGCGGCATGCTCGACGGCATCAACGCCGGCGACGAGACCGACCGGCTGCTGGTGCGCTGGGACCTGACCGCCCCGCACGTCGAGGACGCCGCCGCCGGCCGGATCCGCCGCGTCGACGCCGCCGCCCTGCGCGCGGCCGGGGCGGTGGTCGGGCTGGACCGCGCCGGCGACGGCACGCCGGTGGCCGGTTCGCCGGACGGCGGGACCGTTCTGGTCGCCGTACCCCCGGATGTCGGCGCGCTGCGCGGCACCGACCCGGGCCTGGCCCGGCGGTGGCGGATCGCGGTCCGCGACGTGGTGCGGCCGTTGCTCACCGGCGGGGGCCGGATCACCGGCTTCGACCGGACCGGATGGTACGTCGTCACGCGCGAGAGGACCGAGGCATGAAGCTGACCGGGGTGGAGTTGCGCCGGATCCGGATGCCGTTGGTGGCACCGTTCCGGACGTCGTTCGGCACCGAGACGTCCCGCGACATCCTGCTGCTGCGGGCGGTCACGGACGTCGCCGAGGGCTGGGGCGAATGCGTCGCGATGGCGGACCCGCTGTACTCGTCGGAGTACGTCGACGCGGCCGCCGACGTGCTGCGCCGGTTCCTGGTGCCGGCGCTCACCGGGTACCGCCGTCTCGACGCCGCCGCGGTGGGACCGGCCCTGCACCGGTTCAAGGGGCACCGGATGGCCAAGGCGGCGCTGGAGACCGCGGTGCTGGACGCCGAGCTGCGGGCCGAGGGCCGGCCGCTGTCCCGGGAACTGGGCGCGGTGCACGACCGGGTACCGGCCGGCGTCTCGGTCGGCATCATGGACTCGATCGGTGAGCTGCTGGACGCGGTCGGCGGCTACCTGGCCGAGGGCTATCTGCGGATCAAGCTGAAGATCCAGCCCGGGTGGGACGTCGAGCCGGTCCGGGCGGTCCGCGAGCGGTTCGGCGACGACGTGCTGCTGCAGGTCGACGCGAACACCGCGTACACCCCGGGTGACGGACCCCGGCTCGCCCGGCTCGACCCGTTCGATCTGCTGCTCATCGAGCAGCCCCTGGACGAGGAGGACCTGCTCGGCCACGCCCGCCTGGCCCGGCAGGTGCGCACCCCGATCTGCCTGGACGAGTCGATCACCTCGGCCCGCGCCGCCGCCGACGCGATCACGCTCGGCGCCTGCCAGATCGTCAACATCAAGCCCGGCCGGGTCGGCGGCTACCTGGAGTCCCGCCGCATCCACGACGTGTGCGCCGCGCACGGCGTGCCGGTGTGGTGCGGCGGCATGCTGGAGACCGGGATCGGCCGGGCCGCGAACGTGGCCCTCGCCGCGCTGCCCGGCTTCACCCTGCCCGGCGACACCTCCGCCTCGGACCGCTACTACCGCACCGACGTCACCGCGCCGTTCGTGCTGGCCGACGGGCACCTCGACGTGCCGACCGGCCCGGGCATCGGTGTCGAACCGCTCCCGGCGGCGCTCGACGAGGTGACCACGAGCACCGAGTGGCTGACGCCGTAACGCCCGCACCGCCCTACGGTGGACCCGTGGCCACCGGGAATCTGCGACCTCCGACCAGCCTGCGCCGGGTCCTCGACGACCTCGGCGCCACCCTGCTGGACCTCGTGCACGGCGACCCGGACGCCGCCGGGGTGATCGGCGGCGTGGCCATCCACGACCCGCTCGAGGAACCGGTGCTGCCGCGGCACGCGCTGGTGCTCGGCGTCGGGCTGCGCGACCCGGCCGGGATCGCCGGGCTGCTGCGCGCGCTGGGCCGGCACGGCGCGGCCGGCCTGGTGGTGCGCGCCCCGGTCCCGGCGGCGGGCGTCCCGGCGCCGGTCGGGCCGGTCGAGGCCGGGCCGGTTGAGGTCGGGCCGGTCGCCACCGGGCCGGTCGCTCCGGCGGAGGATCTCGCCGCCGCGGTGGCGGACAGCGGGGTGGCGCTGCTCGGGCTGGCCCCGGGTGCGTCCTGGGCGCAACTGGCCGCCCTGCTGCGCGGACTGCTCGCCGAGGGCGACATCGGCGACGCCGGCCCGGAGACGCTCGGCGGCGTGCCGTCCGGCGACCTGTTCGCGCTCGCCAACGCGGTCGCCGCGCTGCTCGACGCGCCGGTGACCATCGAGGACCGCAGCTCCCGGGTGCTGGCCTTCTCCGGCCGCCAGGACGAGGCCGATCCGTCCCGGGTGGCGACCATCCTGGGCCGGCAGGTGCCCGAACGGTACGCCCGCCTGCTCACCGAGCGCGGCACGTTCCAGACCCTGTACCGCAGCGCCGGGCCGGTCTACCTGGAGCCCGTGGTGGCCGAGCGGGGCGAGGCCTCGCTGCCCCGGGTCGCGGTCGCGGTCCGGGCCGGCGACGAGATCCTCGGGTCGATCTGGGCGGCGGTGCGCGGCCCGCTCAGCGACGAGCGGATGCGGGCCCTGGCCGACGCCGCCCCGCTGGTGGCCCTGCACCTGCTGCGCGTCCGGGCCGGCGCGGACGTGCAGCGCCGGCTGCGCGCGGACCTGCTCAGCACCGCACTGGAGGGCGGCACCGGCGCCCGCGAGGCGCTGCACCGGCTCGGCCTGGCCGACCAGCCGGTGACCGTCCTGGCGCTGGCCCTCGTCGACGCACCGGACCCCTCCGCCGAGCTGATCACCGAGCGGGAGCGGCTGGCCGACGCGTTCGCCATGCACCTGTCCGCGGTGCACCCGCGCTGCTCCGCGGCGCTGATCGGCGACGTGGCGTACGGGCTCGTCCCGGTGGCCGCCGAGGCGGACGGCGAGCAGCGTGCCGTGCGGATCGCCACCGACTTCCTGGACCGGGTCGGCGCCCGGGTCCGTGCGGTGGCCGGCGTCGGGCCGGTGGCACCGGACGTGGCCGGGCTGGCGGCCGCGCGGGCCAGCGCCGACCGGGCCCTGCGGGTGCTGCGGACCGGCGACGGACCGCGGCGGGTGGCCACACTGGCCGACGTGCACGTGGAGGCGCTGCTGCTGGAACTGCGGGACCTGGTGGCGGCGCGCGGCGACCGGCCGACCGGTGCGGTGGCGCGGCTGGCGGCGTACGACGAGCGGCACCGTACCCACCTGGTCGAGACGCTGCGCACGTGGCTGGACTCGTTCGGCGACGTGATCGCGGCGGCGTCGGCGCTGTACGTGCACCCGAACACGTTCCGGTACCGGCTGCGCCGGCTGGCCGAGATCGGCGGCATCGACCTCGCCGATCCGGAGGCCAGGTTCGCGGCGATGCTGCAGTTGCGGGTGGTGTCGCCGCGGGCGGACGGTGGTGTTCCAGTGGAGCGCTCCAGTGGAACACCGGCGTCGTTCTGAGTGCCGGACAACGACGCTGGTGTACCGGTGACGGGTCCCTGGGTGTGTCGCACCCAGCCGGGCGGTGCCGGTGCCTGCCTACCATCGGGTCATGGCTTCCAGTCCGCTCGGCGACTACCTGCGCGGCCGCCGCGCCGCGGTCACCCCCGGCCAGGCCGGCCTGCCCGCGGGCGGCACCCGCCGCGTCGCCGGGCTGCGGCGGGAGGAGGTCGCGCTGCTCGCCGGCCTGAGCGTGGACTACTACATCCGGCTCGAGCAGGGGCGCGAGCGCCATCCGTCGGCGCAGGTGCTGGACGCGCTCGGTGCCGCGCTGCGCCTGGACGACGACGGCCGCCGGCATCTGTACCGGCTGGCCGGGCTCGGTCCGCGCCCGCCGGTGGCGGCTCCGGAACGGGTGGACCCGGACCTGCGGCAGCTGCTGGACGGCTGGCCGGACAACCCGGCGCTGGTGCTCGGCCGGGCGTACGACGTGCTGGCCCGCAACCGGCTCGGCGCGGCGCTGTTCGCCGGGTTCACCTACTCGGAGAACCTGGTGCTGAACATGTTCCTGGACCCGTTCGCCCGGTCGTTCTACCGGGACTGGCCGGCCGCCGCGGTGAACACGGTGGCCGGGTTCCGGCTCGCCGAGGGCGCCACTCCGCACGATCCGCGGATCGCCCGGGTGCTGCGGGAGTTGCGGGAGGAGAGCGCCGAGTTCGTCCGGCTGTGGAAGCGGAACGAGGCCCGGGGCAAGCGGGCCGAGGTGAAGACGTTCGTGCACGGCGAGGTCGGTGAGCTGACGCTGCGCATGCAGACCTTCGATGTGCGGTCGGCGCCGGGGCAGCAGCTGGTGGTCTACCACGCGGAGCCGGGCTCGCCGGCGGCGCAGGGCCTGCGGCTGCTGGGCAGCATCGCGGCCACGCGGGACTCGACGGTCGCCGCGGACTGACGGCCCGGGTCGCAACCGGGTCGGTGGGTGTCGGTTATGGGGTGCGGGGTCGGGGACGAGGAGGGCGACCCTCGTCCCGGCCGTGTGCGATCTCGCGCGGGAGCCGGCCACGCGGTGGTGGGTAGCGTCGGCCTCCCTTCCTGCCGGAAACCTGCCGGAACCTCGATGGACCACATGGGAGCGCTCCCATGTGTTGTCCGTGACTGTAACCGTCGTCACCGGGTTGTCAAAGCCTGCACACGAGTTTGAAACATAGCGAAATCCCGGCCGCCCCCGTGCTGGTCACCGGAAATACCCCGTCTGTCCATCTTGATATGGGAGCGCTCCCATGGAAGGCTGTCGATATCGCGAGAGGGAGCTGACCCCCCGCACGGGTGGCCGAGGGCTTCCGGGTTTCCCGGACCGGCACCCCGCACCGCCGCATCCGCCGGCCCCGGCGCGGTGCGGACCGAGACCGTCCCCGCGCCTTTCCCTGTCCTCGTGGCCCCGGCCACGTCGAAGGCGCGCTCTCTCGAGGAGACCACGAACGCAATGAGACTTGACAGAATGAGACGCCGCGCGGCTTACGTCGCGGCCGGCGTGCTGGTCACCGCTGGGGTGGTGAGCGTGCCCATGGCGGCGCACGCGGCCGTCTCGTGTGACGTCGTGTACGCCACCAACGACTGGGGCAACGGTTTCACCGCGGACGTCACCATCCGGAACCTCGGTGACCCGCTCACCAGCTGGAACCTCGGATGGACGTTCCCGAACAGCGGCCAGCGCGTCACCCAGGCGTGGTCGTCCACTGTCACCCAGTCCGGCAGCCAGGTCACCGCGTCCAACGCGGCCTGGAACGGCAGCGTGCCGGCCAACGGCTCGATCAGCTTCGGCTTCAACGGCACCCACAGCGGCGCCAACCCGAAGCCGACGGCGTTCACGCTGAACGGCGTGGCCTGCGGTGGCGCACCCACCAACCAGGCGCCGTCGGTGTCGCTCGGCCTGCCGGCCGGACCGTTCGAGGCGCCGGCCGACGTGCCGCTGACCGCGAACCCCGCCGACGCGGACGGCACGATCAGCAAGGTCGAGTTCTACCGCAACGGCCTGCTGATCAACACCGACACCACCGCGCCGTACACCTACACGCTCGAGGATCTGCCGGCCGGTGACTACACCGTGCAGGCCAAGGCGTACGACAACGCCGGCGCCGCGGTGACCTCGGAGCGGGCGTTCACGGTCACCGGTGCCTCCGGCCCGGCCCTGATCGCCACGCCCTCCTCGGTGAGCGTCGCCGAGGGCGGCACCGCCTCGGTCAACCTCAAGCTCAGCGCCGCGCCCAGCGCCAGCGTGTCGGTCGGCCTGGCCCGTACCGGCGACGCCGACATCACGGCGACGGCGACCGCTTCCACGCTGACCTCGTCCAACTGGAACACCGGCGTCACCGTGAACGTGGCGGCGGCCCAGGACGAGGACACCGTGAGCAGCACCGCCACCATCACGGCGACGGCCACCGGCTACGCGCCGCTGGCGATCACCGCCACCGAGATGGACGACGACGCACCGGGCGGCGCCGCGGACGAGTACACCGAGCGCTTCCTGGACCAGTACGGCAAGATCAAGAACTCCGGGTACTTCAGCCCGGACGGCGTGCCGTACCACTCCATCGAGACGCTGATCGTCGAGGCGCCGGACCACGGCCACGAGACCACGTCCGAGGCGTTCAGCTTCTGGATCTGGCTCGAGGCGCAGTACGGCCGGGTCACCCAGAACTGGGCCCCGTTCAACAACTCGTGGACCGTGATGGAGAAGTACATCATCCCGTCCCACGCCGACCAGCCCACCGCGGGCGTGGACGGCACCCCGCAGTACGCCGCCGAGTACAACCGGCCCGACCAGTACCCGTCGGCGCTGCAGCAGAGCGTCCCGGTGGGTAAGGACCCGCTGCGCAGCGAGCTGCAGTCCGCCTACGGCACCGGCGACATCTACGGCATGCACTGGCTGCTCGACGTCGACAACACCTACGGTTTCGGCCGCTGCGGCGACGAGACCACCAAGCCGGCCTACATCAACACGTTCCAGCGTGGGCCGCAGGAGTCGGTGTGGGAGACCGTGCCGCAGCCGTCCTGCGAGACGTTCGCGCACGGCGGCCCGAACGGGTTCCTGGACATCTCGATCAAGGACTCGGGCACCCCGGCGAAGCAGTGGAAGTACACCAACGCCCCGGACGCCGACGCCCGCGCCGTGCAGGCCGCGTACTGGGCGCTGAAGTGGGCCAAGGAGCAGAACAAGCAGGCCGACGTCGCCGCCACCGTCGCCAAGGCGGCCAAGATGGGTGACTACCTGCGGTACGCGATGTTCGACAAGTACTTCAAGAAGATCGGCAACTGCGTCAACCCGAACTCGTGTGCGGCCGGCACCGGCAAGGACTCGGCGCACTACCTGATGTCCTGGTACTACGCCTGGGGCGGCGCGACCGACCCGGCGGCCGGCTGGTCGTGGCGGATCGGTTCCAGCCACGCCCACTTCGGTTACCAGAACCCGTTCGCGGCGTGGGCCCTGGTCAACACGCCGGAACTGTCCTCGGCGATGAAGGGTTCCACCGCGAAGGCGGACTGGACCAAGAGCATGGAACGGCAGCTGGAGTTCTACACCTGGCTGCAGTCGGCCGAGGGTGCCATCGCCGGTGGCGCGACGAACAGCTGGGACGGCGCGTACGCCCAGCCGCCGTCGGGCACGCCGACGTTCTACGGCATGCCGTACACCGAACACCCCGTGTACCACGACCCGGGCAGCAACAGCTGGTTCGGCATGCAGGTGTGGTCGATGCAGCGCATCGCCGAGCTCTACCACGAGACCGGCAACGCCAAGGCCAAGGCCCTGCTCGACAAGTGGGTGCCGTGGGCGATCGCGAACACCACGATCGGTACCGGCAAGGACTACCAGGTGCCGTCCACGCTGGAATGGCGTGGCGCCCCGGCCACCTGGAACCCGACCAGCCCGGCTGCCAACAGCAACCTGCACGTCACGGTCGCGAACCACACCCAGGACGTGGGTGTGACCGCGGCGTACGCCCGGACCCTGATCTGGTACGCGGCGAAGGCGAACAACGCCTCCGCCAAGGCGACCGCCAAGGGCCTGCTCGACGGCATGAACGCCAACGCCGACGCTCAGGGCGTGTCGGTGGCGGAGACCCGCGAGGACTTCAAGCGGTTCGACGACAAGTTCGACTCCGCGACCGGCCAGGGCCTGTACCTGCCGCCGGGCTGGAGCGGCACCATGCCGAACGGTGACCAGATCGCTCCCGGAAAGACCTTCCTGGACATCCGGTCGTTCTACAAGAAGGACAAGGACTGGGCCAAGGTTCAGGCGTACCTGGACGGCGGACCGGCCCCGGTCTTCAACTACCACCGGTTCTGGGCGCAGTCCGACCTCGCGATGGGGTACGCGGACTACGGCCGGCTCTTCCCCAACGGCTGATCTCTGATCGGCACGCGGCGCCCGGCAGGGTCTCCCTGCCGGGCGCCGCCCGTTTGTCCCGGCGGGCTAAGGTCGTCGATCATGGTGTGGACGTACGGCGACACCGTTCTGTACCGGTACGGCCGCCACGGCCGCACCCGGTTCCTGCGCATGGCCCGGGTGATCCAGGACGACGCGGACGGGCTGCTGCTGTGGATCGGTCCCGGCACCCCGCAGGTCGAATCCGTCCTGGTCGACGGGCGGGGACTGCACGACGTACCGGTCGCCGACCAGCTGTCCGCCCCGCGCACCCGCCGGGTCACCCCGTGGCGCGGCGCCGGCATCGTCAAGTACGCCCCCGCGGCGGGGGACTGGTCGGTGTGGTGGTTCTTCACCGAGGCCGGCGACTTCACCGGCTGGTACGGCAACCTGGAATCCCCGCGCGTCCGCTGGGAGTCCGGCGAACTGCTCGGCGTGGACACCTCGGACCGGGCGCTGGACGTCTGGATCACCCCGGACCGCAGGTGTACCTGGAAGGACGAGGACGAGTTCGCCGAGATGACCGGCCACCCCGGCCGCTGGACCGCCGAGCAGGTCCCGGCCATCCGCGCCGCGGGGGAGCACCTGATCGCCCTGGCCGCCGACGGCGCGTTCCCGTTCGACGGCCGGTGGACCGACTACCGCCCGGATCCGGCCTGGGGCACGCTGATGCTGCCGGACGGCTGGGACCGGCCGCACCTGGCCACGCCGTGAGCGGACCGCAGCTGTCGTCGGCGTACGCCGGCCACGCACCGGGTGTCACGGTGATCCTTCCTCCGCCCGGCACGGTCGGCTCCGGCGAGGTACGCGGCGGCGCGCCGGCCACCCGCGAGTTCGCGCTGCTCGACCCGGCCCGCCTGGTGGACCGGGTGGACGCCGTGGTGCTCACCGGCGGTTCCGCGTTCGGGCTGTCCGCCGCGGACGGCGTGCTGGCGCTGCTGCGCGACCGCGGCACGGGCTTCGCCACCCCGGCCGGCCCGGTGCCGATCGTGGTCGGCATGTCGATCTTCGACGACTCGGTGCGCACCGGCCCGCCGGACCCCGCCGCCGGCCGCGCGGCGGCCCGGTCGGCCTGGCACGGCACCCCGCTGGCGGCCGGCCCGGTCGGCGCCGGCGCGGGCGCGTCCACCGGCACCTGGCGCGGGCGGCGCGACCCGGGCGGCGTCGGCATCGCGGTACGGTCCGCCGGCCCGGCCACGGTGGCCGCGCTCATCGTGGTCAACGCGTGGGGTGACGTTCTCGGCCCGGGCGGCCGGCCGGTGTTCGGCGGACCGGTCCCGGACGCGGAGCTGCCGGTCGCGCCGGGCTTCCTGCAGAACACCACGGTCGGCGTGGTGCTGACCGACGCGCGGCTGTCCAAGACCGACTGTTTCCTGCTGGCCCAGAGCGGCCACACCGGGGTGGCCCGGGCGGTCCATCCGGCGCACTCCCGCTACGACGGCGACGCGCTGGTGGCGCTGGCCAGCGGGGAGGCGGGGGAGGCGAACGTCGACCTGCTCCGGGCCGTCGCGACCGAGACGGTGGCGGCGGCGGTACGGGACGCGGTGCGGCCGGACGTGCGGCCCGCCTGACGGCCCGCCCGACGATCGGGCGCCCGGGCATCCGCGCGGCTCCGTGGGAGCGGGGGACGGGGTGGGCGCCCCGTCCCCCGCGATGTCCTGCGAGGACGTGTTGCTGTGGAACTGGAGCCGTGCCACGCGGAATGCGGTGAGGTCTCGCCTCCTCCTGGGGACGATCGGAGAACTTTGGGAGCGCTCCCATGTCAATGTAACAGCTGTCACGCGGACATAACAGACGTGTTTCGATCCCTAGTTCCGGCGATCGCCGCGATTTCTCGGATATGGTCGGTGATCAATGTGAACGCGGCTCGGGTTGGGGGAGTGGATGAGGCGGATCTGGGCAGTGCTCCCGGTCCTGGCGACGATGGTGGCCACGGTCGCGGTGGCCACTCCGGCCGCGGCCACCGAGGACGATGTCGTGGCGCGGCTCCGGGCCGTACCCGGGCTCACCGTGCTGGAGGAGCAGCCGGTGCCCGCGCCGTACCGGTTCTTCGTGCTGGCCTACACCCAGCCGGTCGATCACCGCCGGCCCTCGGCCGGGACGTTCCAGCAGCGGATCACGCTGCTGCACCGCGGGCCCGACCGGCCCACGGTCCTGCACACCACCGGGTACGGCGTTCCCGGCCAGCCCTTCCGCGCCGAACCGACCCGCCTGGTGGACGGCAACCAGCTCTCCGTCGAGCAGCGGTTCTTCACCCCGTCCCGCCCCGAACCGGCCGACTGGTCCAGGCTGACCGTCTGGCAGGCGGCCACCGACCACCACCGCATCGTCACCGCGCTGGACTCGCTCTACCCGGCCGCCTGGCTCTCCACCGGTGCCAGCAAGGGCGGCATGACCTCGGTCTACCACCGCCGCTTCTACCCGTCCGACGTGGACGGCACCATCGCCTACGTGGCGCCGCAGGACGTGCGGAACCAGGAGGACTCCCGGTACGACCGGTTCTTCACCACCGTGGGCAGCGACCCGGCGTGCCGCGCCGCGCTGGACGCCGTCCAGGTCGAGGCACTGCGCCGCCGCGCCGCCCTGGTCGAGTTGTACACCGCGTGGGCCGCGCGGAACCAGCGCACGTTCGGCATCGTCGGATCGGCCGACCGCGCGTTCGAGTTCATGGTCAACGGCACCACCTGGGCGTTCTGGCAGTACGGCGACGAGAGCCAGTGCTCCGCGGTGCCGGCGACCACCGCCTCCGACGAGGCGATCATGGGCTGGCTGGACGCGGTCTACGGACTCGACGCGAACACCGACCAGGGCACCGGCCAGTTCGTGCCGTACTACTACCAGGCCGCCACCGAACTCGGGTACCCGTACCTCAAGCTGCCCCACCTGCGCCGGCTGCAGCACTACCGCGGGCAGGACGTCGCCGCCTCCTACCTGCCGGACCCGCTGCAACCGCGGTTCCGGTCGCGGACCATCGATGACGTCGACCGCTGGGTGCGCGGTTCCGGCCGGCAACTGCTCTTCGTGTACGGCGAGAACGACCCGTGGGGCGCCGAACCGTTCCGGCCCGGCCGGGGCACCCGCGACTCGCTGTGGTTCACCGCGCCCGGCGCCAACCACGGCGCGTCCATCGAGGCGCTGGCCGCCGGGGACGCGGCGACCGCCACCGCCGCCGTGCAGCGCTGGGCCGGCGTGGCGGCGCCGGCGCGGCGGGCGGCGGCACCGGCTGCGCCCTACGATCCGGGGCTGGACGACTACCAGCCGGCCCTCGACCGCCGCGTCAACCGGTGATCGCGATGCGCGCCCACCGCCGCACCGCGGCCACCGTCGCCGGCCTGCTGATCGCCACCACCCTGGTCGCCGCGCCCGCCCCGGTGCGGGCGGCCGCCGCGCCGCCGCCGGTCTATCCGGCGGTCGGCGCCGGCACCCGGTTCCTGGACCACGCGGCGCTGCTCGGCGACACCCCGGAACCGGCCTGGTACGAGGCGAACATCCCGTTCGTGGACGTGCCCGACACCGAGATCCGGGACACCTACTACTACCGGTGGCGCACGTTCAAGGAGGCGCTGAAGTACACCGGGCCGGCGGACGGCTGGATCGTGTCGGAGTTCCTCGGCCCGGTCGGCTACTCGGCGCCCAACGGCGGCATCAACGCCGCGGCCGGCCACCACCTGTACGAGGGTCGCTGGCTGCGCGACACCCGCTACCTCGACGACTACCTGGAGTACTGGCTGCGCGGCTCCGGTTCGGGACCGAAACCGGCCACCGAGCACCTCGGCAAGGACACCACCGACTGGGCACACCAGTACTCGTTCTGGGCGGTCGACGCGGCCGTGGCCCGGGCCGAGGTGACCGGCGACTGGCGGTTCCTGCTGGACCGGCTGCCCGAGCTGGAACGGCAGTACCGCACCTGGCAGGACAAGCACCTCAACCGGGACCTCGGGCTGTACTGGCAGACCCCGGTGTGGGACGCCATGGAGTACACCGCCAGCTCCTACCAGAGCAGCGACCCGTACCACGGCGGCGACGGCTTCCGGCCCACCCTCAACGCCTACCAGTACGGCGACGCCCGCGCCCTGGCGGCGCTGCAGCGCCGGGCCGGCAACCCGGACAAGGCGGCGCGGTACGACCGGGAGGCCGACGCCCTGCGCACCGCCCAGGAACGGTACCTCTGGGACCCGGCCGGATCGTTCTACAAGCACGTGATGCGCGACGGCAACCCGTCCCGCACCCGGATCGTGGACCGCGAACAGATCGGCTTCGTGCCGTGGTACTTCCACATGGCACCGGCCGCCAACGCCGCCGCGTGGGCGCAGCTCACCGATCCGCAGGGCTTCGCGGCGGCGTACGGGCCGACCACCGCGGAACGGCGCAGCCGGTGGTTCATGCACGAGGCGTCGAACGGCTGCTGCCGGTGGAACGGGCCGAGCTGGCCGTACGCCACCAGCCAGACGCTCACCGCGATGGCGAACCTGCTGATCGACTATCCGGCCCAGCCCTATGTGGACCGGCAGGACTTCCACCAGGTGCTGCGCGGGTACGCGCTGACCCAGCGCAAGGGCGGCAGGCCGTACGTCGCCGAGGCGCACCACCCGGACGAGAACCGCTGGATCTACGACGGTTTCAACCACAGCGAGGACTACAACCACTCCACGTTCGCCGACAACGTGCTGTCCGGGCTGCTCGGCGTGCGTCCGCAGCGGGACGACACGGTGCGCGTGGCGCCGCTGGTCCCGGACGGCTGGGACCACTTCGCGGTGGAGAACCTCGCCTACCACGGGCACAACGTGACCGTGCTGTGGGACCGTGACGGCACGGCGTACCGGCAGGGCGCCGGCCTGCGGGTGTGGGTGGACGGCGAGCTGCGCCACCAGCAGCCCGGGCTCGCCCCGGTCACCGTGCCGGTCGGCGCCGCACCGGCCCCCGGGCTGCCGGCCATGGTCGACGACGCCGCGAACGTCACCGAGACCGGCTATCCGACCGCCCGCGCGTCGTACACCTGGCGTGGCGACTCGACCGCGAACGCGATCGACGGCCAGGACTTCCACCTCGACGTGCCGACCACCCGGTGGACCACCTGGCAGTCACCGAACACCACCGACTGGCTGGAGGTCGACCTCGGCGCCGCCACCGAGGTCTCCGACGTGCGTATCGTGTTCTACGACGACGGCGGCGGGGTGCGGACCCCGCAGCGGTACGCGCTGCAGCACCAGCGGGCCGACGGCTCCTGGCAGGACGTGCCCGGCCAGACCCGGGCACCGGCCGCACCGGTGGGCCGCGCGGTCAACCGGATCCTGATCGATCCGCCGCTGGTCACCGACCGGCTGCGGGTGGTGGCGTCACGCGCGGACGGCGGCGCGGTCGGCATCACCGCGCTGCAGATGTGGCGGCCCACCGATCCGGCGCTGACCGCCGGGTTCACCGGGCTGCGCGACGGCGCGGTGGCGGTGCAGCCGGGACAGTCGGTGACGGTGCGGACCCGGGTGACCGCGATCCGGCGTACCGCCGGGGTCCGGGTGTCGCTGTCCGTGCCCCGGGGCTGGACGGCGCACGCCGTGACCGCGGCCGGCGCGGACCGGCTGAGTGCGGGCGAGACGCTCGGCACCACCTGGCGGGTGACCGCGCCGCCCGGCGCCGACCCGGGTGCCGGGCCACCGCTGCGGGTCCGGGCCTCCTCGACGGCGGGCGGGGTGAGTGCCGCGCTGGCGCCGACCCGGTCCTGACAGCTTCCACACAACTCGCTGCCACGCTCCTCCGGACCACAAAGGAGGGACTGGCGATGGCTTCAACTGTGTGGCGGCAGCTGCCGGTGCTGATCGCGGTGCTGGCAGCCGGCGTGGCCTGCTCGTCGGACGCCCCGGACTCCGGGACGCCGCGGGTGGCCACGCTGAGCAGCGCCGGCAGCACCCCGTCGGCGTCGGCGGCGGCGGAACGCCCCCGGGAACGGCTGGACACCACGCCCGAGGAGGCCGAGGCGATGCGGAGGCCGTACGACAAGTGCCTGACCGAGAACGGCGCGCCGAGCAAGAGCGACTCCGTCCGGCTGACCGGCGCCGCGCGGGACAAGGCGGCGAAGAAGTTCGAGGCGGCGAACCGGATCTGCGAACCGTTGTACCTGCCGCTGCCACCCTGGGAGAAGGACCCGGCCAACCCGGAGGCCAAGGACTTCGCCCGCGACGTGGTCACCTGCATCAAGGGCAAGGGCGTCCGGTACGTCGAGGTGAGCGAGGACGGCATCAACCTGTCGTTCGGCGGGAAGAACAACCACGCCGAGTCGATCCGCAAGGGCCTGGACGTGTTGCCCGACTGCGAACGCGAGGTCGCCGCCCGGAACTGATCCTGGTCAGGCCCGTCCGGTCAGCCAGCTCATGACGTGCGCGACATGGGCGCTGAAACGTACCCATTTGACGGTCTGTGTCTCCGGCTTCCGACTGACCTCTTCCCGCAACTGGGTGTACCGATTGACAAACTCGTCCGGTTCCTCGGCAAAATGTTCGTCCGCCGGACCCACTGGTGGGCAGACCGCCACTTCCGGATCGTCGGCCTCACGTTTGAGGCTACGCAACGTCAGGTCCCAGGCGCGTTCCAGGCGCTGCGGGTCGTCGAACAGGGACTCCTTGACGGCCGGTTCCAGATCGACGTAGTCCTGCCGTGCCACCACCCAAATCGCGTCGTTGATGACAATCCGGTCCGGACGGCTGGCGGGGGACTTCTCGGATTCGGTCACGATGCTCCCATCCCTCAGTCCGCCGAGTGTGCCGAGCGGTCAGGCTGTCGGCGCAGCAGATCCCGGTAGTGCACCAACTTCAGTGCGAACCGGTAGTAGATGTACAGGAAGTTGGTGAGCGACAGAATCGACAGGACGACCCAGGGCGTCTCGGTCACGCCCAACAGCGACCAGCCTGGGTGGTGCGCCGGTGTCACGGGGCCTCCACTGGTCGGTGCGGTCATCAGGTACGTCATCATCGAGATGATCGACACTGTCCCGGTCACTATGAGGGATAGCCGGGCCAGAAGCGACCCGCCGACGAGCGCGTTCCGTTCGGCGGAAAGGCCGAACCAGGACGCCACGACGGCCGGTAACGCCAGGGCCACCGCGGGATAGTCGCTTTCCGGGGACACCCGGTTCTGCGATATGAGATAGCCGACCACCATGATCAGTGCAGTGGTGACCAGCGCCGTCACAGCGGCCTGCGCGCGTGAGCCCGGCGGGACCTCCTTGAAACGGACGACCAGGCCCAGACCCTCCATGGGTACGGTGGTCCGGCCGAAGCCGCGCATGTAGACATGGACGAAGTTCTGCCCACGGCGTCGTTGCAGGCGGAAGTAGTGCCGGTCGGAGAAGCACTGCTGCGGGACCGATTCGTCGTCGTGCCGGCACTCCTCGGTGGGGCCGTCTGTCCGGTCGCTGCCGTTCCACTGCTCCCTAACCAGCCGCCGGCAGTGACGGCAGACCAGGCTCTGCTCGAAAACGTACTTGCTCTCCGGCGCATTCAAGCGGAGGTGGTAACTAGCCGTGGTCAGGGCGAGATCAACGCCGACGCCGACCTGGGACGGCTGCACGCCCAGCCCGATGCGGGCCAGGCCCCGCCAGCGCTTCAGCACCCGGGTGAGGCGGTTCGCCGATCTGTCGTGCGGATCGGGGTCCGCGCTCAGCGACGCGGGCGTGAACGCACGCTCGTACTTCAGGAGGACCCGCCCGCCGGTCACCAGCGCGGGATTGACGACCGCCACGATCGGGTAGGTGCCGCACAGCGTGACGACGTACTTTTTGATCTGCCGGTGCGCCGTCTCCGGTAGACCCAGCGGCACCAGCTCCTCCTCCACCTGCCGGCGGGCTGCCTCCATCTCCAGCTGTCCCCGGGCGGCGAGGAGCCGGAGCAGATGGTTCTCCACCCCCTGCAGCTTCTCGTCCGGCCAGTTGGGGTCGGCGGTCAGGTCGGTGTCGGCCCGGGCGTTGGCCAGCAGCAGCCGCAGGCCCGCGGCGGCGAGGCGAGTCGTCTCCTCGTAGGTCAGGTCTGCCAGGGAGTTGTTCTCCGCGTCGCGAAGGTGGAATCCGTCCAGCAGCTCACCCTTGCGCGGGTAGAGGAGCGGCACGTAGAGGAACGTGTCCGGGTCTTCCCGTCCGGTCGGCAGGTCGAACTCGACGACGACGTGCTGCCGCATCGACCGACCGTCCAGATCAATGGTCTCCACCACCCGGACCCGATGGTCGACCGGCTTGGTCAGTAGCTCCACGAACGTCGACACGGCCTGCTTGTAGTCGTCCTGCAGGCGCTGGGCGGCCTGCTTCTTGGTGGCCCGGATCCAACGGGGTAGGGGGAACGAGACGGTGGAGGGCGCCGCCGTGTGGCCGTCGAGCTGTCCCCGCCGGAGCGCGAACAGCACCAGCGCGATGACCGCTCCCGCCAGGGCGAAGCCGATGCGTGCGAACAGTTCCCAGATCTGCCACCCGGCGTCCGAGCTGCGCAGAAACCCGCTCGCCAGGGACATCGCCAGGCAGCCGACGGCGACCACGGCAAGCAGGCACTTCCCGGCGAAGGCGAGAACGGAAGCGCGACCCGGCTCTCCGGCGTACGGCGCCATCGCACGCTTCCCTTCCGGGACGACAGCACCGGCCGGCGGCGTGACTGCACCGTCTTTGCGCTGAGTGTCGGTATCAACCCGAACTGTAATCGGAGTCCGGCTCGTTGTCCGTCGTTCCCGAGCACCGCCCCGGCCCGGTCAGTCCTCGTCCGGGCGGAAGCTGTCGAAGACCAACTGCAGGTCGGAGCGGGCCTCGTCCCATTCGGAGTCCTGGGTCTGCCACCAGATCCCGTACGCCTGCTTGTCGGACACCACGACGCCACGGTTGTTCACGTGCTGGCGGGAGCCCTCGTTGAAGGTGAACTCCCAGTCCGCCGCCTTGCGGAAGTACCGGACCGGGTCGATGCGGATCTCGTCGTACCCCGGGAAGTCACCGATCGACACCCGGTACTCGGCCTTGCCCTTCCAGTCGGCGACCGGGTCGGACTCGGGCTCGTCGGTCTGGTCGATGCCCAGCGTCCGGCCGTTGCCGCGGAAGTACACCCTGCCGTCCTCGTCGATGGAGTGCCGCCAGGAGCGGTGGACGTAGACCGAGAAGCCGGTCGGGTCCTTGTGCTCCCGCCAGCCCGAGGGCAGCGGCGGCCGGGTGCGGGCCGTGGCGTTGCCGTTGCGCGGCGGCGTGCTGGTCGCCGGCGCCGCGCCGCCGCCGTCGCTGCCGCCCGGGGCGGTCGGGCTCGGCGCGGCGGACGTGGGCGCGGTGGTGGCCGGGGTGCTCGGCGGAGCGGCCGTGGTGGTGGCCGGTGCGGCGGGCGGGTCGGCGGTGGTCCGGCCGGACTCCTCCGAGCGCAGCGCCCACCAGGACACCGTGCCGACGACCAGGGCCAGAAGGGCGGCCGCGACCACCACGAGCAGGCGGCGGCGCCGGGCCGGAGCGGACGCGGGCCGGGCGGCCGGTGCCGTCGGCGCCGGCGCCACGGCCACCGCGGCCGCCGGCGGGGCCTCGGGCGGCCCGGCGGTGGGTGTGTCGCTCGGCCGGGCCTCCGGCGATGCGGCGGAGGATGCCTCGGTCGGCTGGGCCTCGGCCGATACGGCGGTGGGGACATCGGTCGGTCGGGCCTCGGGCGACGCGGCGGTGGGTGTGCCGGTCGGTCGGGCCTCGGCCGACGCGGCGGTGGGTGCGTCGGATTCGGCCGGTTCGGCCGACTTCTGCGCCTCGGCGGGTTCCGAGACCTCGGCGGGTGCCGGCGTTTCCGTGGGTTCCGGCGCCTCGGCGGGTGCGGGCGCCTCGGCCGGGGATGCGGCGGTGGTCCCGTCGGCGGCCTCGGGTGCCTCGGCGGCCGACGCCCTCGGGCCGTCGGCAGCCTCGGCCGGAGCTGCCGGGGACTCGTCGGCCCCGGTAGCCGCTGCGGCCCCGGCGGCGGCGGCCGAGCGGCGCGGCCGGGGAACCCCGCGCCGGCCCCGGCGTTCGGCCGGGACCTCCGCACCGGCGGCGACGCGCAGCAGCCGCTCGGTCTCGGCGGCGTCGATCCGCTGCTCCGGGTCCTTGCGGAGCAGCCCGTCCAGCACCGGCGCCAGCACCCCGGCGTGCTCCGGCGGGTCCGGTTCGTCCGCGGCCAGCGCGGTCAGCGTGCCGAGTGTCGACTCGCGGTGGAACGGGGACCGGCCCTCCACCGCGGTGTACAGCGTGGCGCCCAGCGACCACAGGTCGGAACCGGGGGTGGCGACGCCGTTACGGGCCCGTTCCGGCGACATGAACTCCGGCGAGCCCAGCACCAGGTCGGCGCGGGTGACCACGCTGTCGCCCTCGATGGTGGCGATGCCGAAGTCGGTCAGCACCACCCGGCCGTCGTCGGCGAGCAGCACGTTGGCCGGCTTGACGTCACGGTGCCGGACCCCGGCGCGGTGCGCGGCCCTCAGTGCGGCGAGGATCTGCAGGCCCATCTGGGCGGCGCGGCGCGGTTCCAGCGGTCCGTCGGCCGCCACCACCTCCTGCAACGAGCGGGAGGGCACGTACTCCATGACGATCCAGGTGCGGCCGTCGGCCTGCAGCACGTCGTACACCTGGACCACGTTCCCGTGGCTGAGGCGGGCCGCGGCCCGCGCCTCGCGCAGCGTGCGCCGCTGCACCGCATCCCGTTCGCCGGCCATCAGCTCCGGCGGCAGGATGATCTCCTTGACCGCGACGTCGCGGTCCAGCGTCTCGTCGCGGGCCAGCCAGACCTGGCCCATGCCGCCCCGGCCGAGCGACTCGCCCAGCCGGTATCGACCGACGAGGAGGGTGGGGGCGGTGGGCATGACACCGCTGTACCCGATCCGGGCGCATGCCACTCCACCCATCCGTGATCATCCGGCGGGATTGTCCGATCACTCATAGGGTGGCGGTGTTCATCCATCGCCCTCGATCAGGGAGGCCTGGTGCGATCAAAGCTGCTCGCCGCCGCGTCCGCGGCCGCGCTCACCTCGGTCCTGCTCGCCGCGCCGGGGACGGCCGCCGCCGAGCCCGTTCCGCGGCCGGTGGCCGCCGACCGGTTGTCCGTCCTCGTACCCTCGGATCTGGTTCCGCCCGCACCAACCCCGGAGGAACTGCGCCGCGCGCTCGGCCGGATCGCCCGGGCCAGCGACGGGCGGGTCCGGATCGGCTCCGCGGGCCGCACCAACGAGGGCCGTCCGATCCGGCTGGCCACGGTGGGCCACGGCGGCACCCGCCTGCTGTACGTCACCCAGCAGCACGGCGACGAGCCGCTCGGCACCCCGGCCGCGGTCCGGGCGCTGTGGGCGCTCGGCGTGCCGGACACCGCCTGGCACCGCTGGCTGCGCAGCCGGATCACGGTGGACGTCGTGGTCCAGGCCAACCCGGACGGCGCGGTCCGCAACCAGCGCTACAACCACGACCCGGGCGCGTCCGGCCCGTACGCGGAGCCGGGCGTCGGGTACGACATCAACCGCTTCCACAATCCGCTGACGCCGGCCGCCGAGAACCCGGTGCCGGAGTCGCGTGCGGTGCTGCGGCTGTGGCGGGCCACCCGGCCGGCGGTCGTGGTCGACTACCACATGCAGGGCCGGTACCTGCAGCCTGACGGGCGGGAGACCACCGCGTCGATCCTGTGGCCGACCAGCCCGCTGGCCGGGGAGGCGGCGGTCACCGCGTCCCGCCGGCTGGCGGTCCGCAACTACGACGCCATGCGGTTGCTGGCCGGTGCGAACGTGACGCGCTACCCGGGCGGCGACTACGAGGGCATCGCGCGCAACGCGTACGGCATCCTGGGCAGCGCCTCGCTCCTGGTGGAGCTGAGCAACCTGCCGGCCGACCGGGTGGAGTTCCAGATCCGGTCGGCGTTCGTGTCGATGATCGCCACCGCGCAGGGCGCGGCGGACCGGACGCTGTGGCGCGCCGACCCGGCCCGCGCGGACACCGTCGAAGAGCGCGGCCCGGAGCTGCCGGGCGCGGCGACCGCGCTGCGCCGGGCGGACGCGGCCTGACCGGCCGCTCGACGGTGGTGTGCCACTGGAGCGCTCCAGTGGTACACCACCGTCGGTATCGGGCCCCGACAGGCGCACTGGTGTTCCCCTCGGGCGCGACCGGACATGATTGACCGATGAGGCTAGTGCCGTACGCCGAGGACCACCGGGACCTGACCCTGGCGCTGGAGTCCGACCCGCGGGTGATGGGCCACCTCGGCGGCGTGTCCACCCCCGAGGTGGCGGAACGGGTGCACCGCTGGCGGGTCGAGGCGCCGGCGCGCGGGGACCTGTTCGTCGGCGTCGTGCCGGACGGTGCGACCGCGCCGGTCGGTCTTCTCGGGGTGTGGCGCAGCGAGATCGGCGACGACACCGTGTACGAGCTCGGCGCGATGATCCTGCCCGACTTCCAGGCGCAGGGTGTCGCCTCCGGGGCGTTCTACCTGCTGCTGCCGCAGGTGCGGGCGGCCGGAATCACCCGCCTGGACTCGTTTCCCGGGGTGGACAACGTGGCGTCCAACGCGATCCTGCAGCGGATCGGGTTCGTCCGGGTGGGCGAGCGTGACCTCGACTACGAGGGTCGGAGCCTGCGCTGCGCCCACTGGACCCGCGACGTCTAGCTCTCCCGGGCCCGCAGCATCGGGGTGCCGGTCGGGCCGGCGGCCAGCCAGCTCAGCGTGCCGAGCAGGTCGTCGATCTGTGCGTCGGAGTGTGCCGCGGTCATCTGGACGCGGAAGCCGACCTGGTCGCGCGGCACCCCCGGGTACGGCGCCAGGGTCACGTACACGCCGCGTTCGAGCAGCCGGTGCGCCACCCACACCAGGTCGTCCGGGTCGTGCAGCGGGATCTCGATCAGCGGCAGGCCGGACCGGTTCGGGGTGTACACGCCGAGCGCGGCCAGGTGGTCGAGCACCCGGGCGGTCTTGCGGTGCAGGTCGCCGCGGAGCGCGTCGCCGCGGGTCTCGTTGATCTCCAGTCCGGCGAGGACGGACGCCAGCGAGGCGGTCGGCACCGGCCCGGAGTAGAGGTACGGCGGCGCCGCCACCTTGAGGTGTTCCTTGACGTCGCTGGGGCAGGCGATGAAGGCCAGCAGTGACGAGTACGCCTTGGAGAAGCCACCGACCAGGATGATGTCGTCGTAGCTCTCGCCCTGGTGTCGGACCACCGCGTTGCCGCGGGAGCCGTACGCGGACGTCTCCCCGGGGTGCCGTTCGCCGATGATGCCGAAGCCGTGCGCGTCGTCGAGGTACAGCCGGGCGCCGTGCCGGCGGCAGACCGCCGCGATCGTGGCCAGGTCCGGGGTGTTGCCGGTCATGCTGTTCACGCCGTCCATGCAGACCAGCCGGGCCGCTCCGGCGGGCGCGGCGGACAACAGGTCCTCGAGGTGGCCGGCGTCGCCGGAGCGGAACCGGTGCACCGTCGCACCGCGGCCGCGGGCGTGTGCGCAGCCGTCGTAGATGGTTCGGTGCGCCCGCGAGTCCAGGAAGATGTGCCCGCGCCCGGCCAGCGCGGGGATCACCGACAGATGGATCTGGCTGATCGTCGGCAGGACCAGGGTGTCCGGTGCGCCGACCAGTTCGGTCAGCCGTTCCTCGATCATCGGGTACAGGCGGGGGTTGCCGAGCATCCGGGACCACCCGGGGTGGGTGCCCCAGCGGCGGACCTGGTCGTCGATCGACGCCATCACCTCGGGGTCCAGGTCCAGGCCGAGGTAGTTGCAGGAGGCGTAGTCGGTGAGCCAGCGGTCGCCGATCCGGATCCGGCGGCCGTCGACCTCGTCGATCACCTGATCCCAGAGGCCGGCCTTGGCGAGCTGGGAAACGTTCTGGTACGCGGACAGGGCCGGGTCGTCGATCTCCAGCGTCATGCCTAGATGTTAGGTGGAATGCATGATGCGGTGGAGGGTTGCGCTTTCACTGAGCGGGCGGTCGAACAGATATCCCTGGCCCAGCCGGCAACCCGCCTCGGCCAGCAGGCCCTGCTCGGCGGCGGTCTCCACGCCCTCCGCCACCACGTCCAGCGACAGCGTGGCGGCCAGCTGGATGATGCCCCGGACCAGGTCCAGCTGCTTCGGTGAGGTGGTGATGGTGTCCACGAACGACTTGTCCAGCTTGAGGGTGTCCACCGGGACCCGGTGCAGGTAACTGAGCGACGAGTAGCCGGTGCCGAAGTCGTCGATGGAGACCTTGATGCCGGCCTCGCGCAGCCGGGCGATGTCGGTCTGGATGTCGTCGTGCTCGCCGAGCAGCAGGCTCTCGGTGATCTCCACGGTCAGCAGGTGCGCGGGCAGGTCGCGCCGGGCCAGCTCGGCGAGGACCTGCGCGACGAAGCCGGGGGAGCGGAACTGCCGCACCGAGACGTTGACGCTGACGTACGGCGGGTCGTCCGGCCGGCAGCGGCGCCACTCCGCCGCGGTGGCCACGGCCGTGCTGAGCACCCAGGCGCCCAGCTGCACGATGAGGCCGGACTCCTCGGCAACCGGGATGAAGGTGGCCGGAGGCACCATGCCGCGGGTCGGGTGCGGCCAGCGGGCCAGGGCCTCGAAGCCGACGGTACGGCCGGACACCATCTCCACGATCGGCTGGTAGTGCAGCAGGAACGAGTCGTCCGCGAGCGCCAGGTCCAGCTCGGTCCGCAGCTGCATCCGCTCGATCACCTGGGCGTGCAGCGACGCCTCGTACCGGCGCCAGCGGGCGCTCGTGCCGCTCTTCGCGTTCGCCAGCGCCACGTCCGCCTGGCCGAGCAGCTGCTTCGCGGTGGTCGCGTCGTGGGTGGTGGCCACGCCCACCCGCAGGCGCGCCGTGACGACGCTGCCGCCCACCTGGAACGGGGTCCCGGACACCGCCACGATCCGCGCCGCGAGGTGTTCGAGGCTCTCCGCGTCCGGCGCGTCGTCGATCACCGCGCCGAACTCGTCGGCACCCAGCCGGCACACCGTGCCGTGGCCGGCGACCGCCGCGGACAACCGCCCGGCCACCGCGACGAGCAGCTGGTCGCCGACCTCGTGTCCCATGGTGTCGTTGACGATCCGGAAGTCGTCGATGTTGATGATCATGACGCCGGCGGTCTGCTTCCCGATCGCCGCGGCCGCCGCGGCCGTGCTCACCAGGTCCTGGAACCGCAGGCGGTTGCCCAGGCGGGTGAGCGGGTCGAGGTACGCCCGGTCGATCAGCTCCTGCTCCAGCCGGCGGCGCTCGGTGACGTCGCGGACCGTGATCACCAGGCCGTGCACGCCCGGTTCCCCGCGCATGTCCCGGACCGCCACCTCGACGTGCACGTGTCCGCCGTCCGGCCGGCGGACCAGCCACAGGTGCAGGCCGTCCGGGTCGCCGCCGGCCCGCGCCGCGTCCAGGGCGGCCCGGACCTCGGTGCGGCGGTCCGGATCGATCACGTCGAGGATGTCGCCGCCGGTGAGGTCGGGCGTGCCGAAGACCGGTTCGGCGGCCGGGCTGGCGTACGTCACCCGGTTGTCGTCGTCGATGATCGCGATGACCTCGGTGGCGTTGAGCACCAGCGTGCGGAAGTACGCCTGGCTGTCCCGGCGGCCGATCTCCCGGCGCAGGGCGATGTGCCCGAGCATGGTGGCGGCCTGACCGGCGAGCACCGGCAGCGAGTCCTGCAACGAGATCAGCGGCAGTTCGTCCGCGCCCACGAACAGGTCACCGACGCGCTGCGTGCCGACCGCGAGCTGGCAGTGCAGCGCGAGTTCGTAGTCGGCCAGGTCCGCGGCCACGTGCTCGGGCAGCGTCCGGACGTACCGCAGCGTCACCGCCTCGGTGGGGTCGGCGGGCTGCTCGCACGGCCCCTCGGGTGACTGGACGTGCAGCACCACCCGGTGCACGGTGCCCGGCGGCAGCATCTGCCCGACCGCGTGCCGCAGCACGCTGCTGACCTGAGCGGTGTCCGTGGAGACGAGCAGCGCCTCGCAGGCCAGCCGCAGCTGCCGCTCGCGGGCCAGGGTCTGCCGGAGGCTGGTGGCGACCGCCGACATCCGGGCCAGGGCGAGCAGGATCATCACCGCGGACACCGCGGCGATGACGATGCCGTCCAGCACCGGTCCGCGCAGCGCCTGGATCAGCAGCGCCGCCGGGGCCAGCAGCGACGCCACCGCCAGTACGCCGCGGCGCAGCGCGACCTGGCTGCGGGTCAGCACCCGCGGCTCGGTCAGCGCGGTCATCGACGGGTGCAGCACGGCCGCCCCGCCGATGAAGGTGAACGCCATCCAGCCCACGTCGAGCGGGCCGCCCAGCTGCCAGTCGCCGTTCAGCCGGTCCAGGCCGTAGAGGACGTCCGCGGTCAGCAGCGCGGCGCCGGAGGCCAGCAGCAGCGTGACGCTCCAGCTGCGGGCCGCGGTGAGCGCCAGCCGGGCCAGGATCGCCAGGATCAGCACGTCGGTCATCGGGTACGCGACGGAGACGGCCTTCTGCGCCGCGGTCAGGTCCGGGTTCTGCAGGTTCGGGTTGATCAGGAACGTCCACGCCAGGAAGCCGGCGCCGATGGTGAGGATGACCGCGTCGATCACCGCGGCCCGGTCCGACACCGCGGCGCCGGAGCGGGCGAGCATGACCAGCCCGATCAGGAACAGCGGCAGGGACACGCCGAGGAAGACCAGGTCGGCCGGGGACGGGTACTGGCCGGGCGGACCGGTCAGCGCCACCACCGTGCCGATCGGGAACGCCAGGTGGCCGGCGCAGAGGAACAGCCAGGGCAGGTACCGCCGGGGCTGGTTGACCACCAGGCCGCCGATCAACGCGGCGATCGCGGACGTGATGATCAGGAACCAGATCGGCACGACCAGGTCCGGCATGGCGAGGTAGGCCACGCACAGCAACGAGGTCCAGATGCCGTACGCCACCAGCACCGCGCGCACGGTCAACCGCCCGCGGTGGGGTGGCCTCGGGTACGCCGCGC
The DNA here is from genome assembly GCF_020216025.1 of Jidongwangia harbinensis. Classification (GTDB taxonomy): domain Bacteria; phylum Actinomycetota; class Actinomycetes; order Mycobacteriales; family Micromonosporaceae; genus Actinoplanes; species Actinoplanes harbinensis. The sequence continues at coordinate 122,445 of NZ_JAIWNC010000010.1, forward strand.
TGAACCGCTCGACCTCCGCCAGCGTCACCAGGTCCGGTCGGTCGGCCGGCCGGTGGTCGGCATCGACCGCCGCGACCATACGGCGTTCGTCAGTGCTCACAGTCACCCACCCGCGGCGCCTCCCGGTACGCCAGCCTGGACATGGCTGACAGTCTGCACCTCTCTTCGGCCCTGTGGACACGGAACTGAGTCTTGATCGAATCGAACGCCCGGCTCGTACCGGTAAGCGAAGTTCCCGACCTCGTGACCGGGCCGGGCAGCGAGCAGAAGAATACGACCCGGGGGTATTCCGGTCCACCCGCGGGTACGGTTGCCACCCATGGGCGCGGGCGGCACGGTCGTACGAGCCGAGGCGAGGCGCCGATGGGCCCTCGTCCTGGCCGTCGTCGTCCTGCTCGGCAGCGTGCCGGCGGTGCTCGCCGCCTGGCCGGTGCGCGCCGCCCGGATCGACGCCGGAGTGCTGCGGGAACGGATCGCCGCCTCGGCCGCCCAGCCGTACCACGGTTTCGCGCAGAGCACCGGGCTGCTCGGCCTGCCGCCGCTGCGCAACCTGGAACAGGTCACCGCGCTGGTCAGCCGCACCACCCAGATGCGCACCTGGTACGCCGGCCCGGACCGTGGCCGGGTGGACGTCGTCGGCGGCGGCACCGAGCGCGACCTCTACCGCACCCCGGACGGCCAGTACGTCTGGGACTACGGCGCCAACCAGCTCACCCGCGTCGTCGGCGACCAGCCGGTCCGGTTGCCCACCGCGGCCGACCTCACCCCGCCGGAACTGGCCCGCCGGCTGCTCGCCCTGGCCGCCGGCGACCGGGTCGAGCCGCTCGCCGGGCGCCGGGTGGCCGGTGTCGCCGCGGCCGGGCTGCGGATCGTGCCGGCCGCGCCGGGCACCACCGTGGCGCACGTCGACGTCTGGGCCGACCCGGCCAGCGGACTGCCGCTGCAGGCCGAACTGACCGCCAAGGGCGGCGCCCGCCCGGTGTTCGTCAGCCGGTTCCTCGAGGTCACGCTGGGCGTGCCGGACGCGCGGGTGCTCACCCCGCCGGCCGCGCGCCCGGGCATGGGGTTCACGGTCACCGCGGTGCCGGACGTGCTCGGCGCGCTGAACCGCTGGCAGCGCTCCGCCGGGCTGCCGGACCGGCTGGCCGGCCAGCCGCGCCGGGACGCCGTCGACGGCACCGACGCGGTCGGCGTGTACGGCACCGGCCTGGCCCGGTTCGTGGTGCTCGGCGTGCCCCGCCGGTTCGGCGCCGAGGCGTACGACAACGCCGAGGCGTTCGGCCGCAGCATCGAGATGCCCGGCGGGCGGGCCGCGCTGCTCGCCACCGGTCTGCTCACCGTGCTCGTGGTGCAGGGCGACCGCACGTACCTCGCGGCCGGCCTGGTCGAGCCGGCCACGCTGGAACGCGCCGCCGCCGACCTCGCCGGAGCCGCCGCATGATCGTCACCCGGGGCCTCACCAAGACGTACGGCCGGGTCACCGCGGTGGACGGGGTCGGCCTGGACGTGCACGCCGGCGACCGGTACGGACTGCTGGGCCCGAACGGCTCCGGCAAGACCACGCTGGTCCGGATGCTGCTCGGTCTGGTCTTCGCCACCCGCGGCGAGATCGAGGTGCTCGGCCTGCCGGTGCCCCGCCGGGTCCGGGACGTGCTGCCGTCGGTGGGGGCGATGGTGGAGGGGCCGGGCGCGTACCCGCACCTGTCCGGCCGGGCCAACCTCACCCTGTTCGACGCGGCCGGGCCGGGCGGCGGGCGGCGGGACCGGCGGCGGCGGGTGGACGAGGCGCTGGACCGGGTCGGGCTGGCCGGCATCGACCGGCGGCCGGTGCGGGCGTACTCGCTGGGCATGCGGCAGCGGCTGGGCCTGGCCGCGGCACTGCTGCGCCGGCCCCGGCTGCTCATCCTGGACGAGCCCACCAACGGCCTGGACCCGCGCGGCATCCGGGAGATCCGGGACCTGCTCACCGAGCTGAACACGGACGGCACCACGGTCTTCCTCTCCAGCCACCTGCTCGGCGAGATCGAGGCGCTGTGCACCCGGGTCGGCGTGATGGACCGGGGCCGCCTGGTGCTGCAGGACGACCTCGCCACGCTGCGCGCACCCACCGGCCGCGTGCTGGTCGGTACGCCGGACACCGACCGGGCGGTGGCCCTGCTCGACGGCCGGGTGGAGCGGAGCGACGGCGGGACGCTGACCGTACGGCACCCGGACCCGGCCGCCCTCAACGCCGAACTGGTCGCGGCCGGGGTCCGGGTCAGCGCGGTGGCGGCCGAGCGCCGGTCGCTGGAACAGGTCGTCCTGGACGCCACCACGACCAGCGCGGACCGGGTGGAGGCGGCGTGATCCGGGTCGAGCTGGTGAAGATGTTCCGCCGCCCCCGCACGTACGTCGTCGCCGCCCTGCTCTGCGGGCTGCCGCTGATCGTGGCGGTGTTCCTGGCCACCACCCGGATCCCGCCGCCACCCGGGCAGGGCGGCGCGTTCCTGTCCGCGGTGCTGAGCAACGGCGCGCTCTACCCGGCCGCCGCCATGGCCCTGGTGATGCCGGTGTTCCTGCCGGTGTCGGTGGCGGTGCTGGCCGGCGACGCGGTGGCCGGCGAGGCGTCCGCGGGCACGCTGCGGTACCTGCTCGTCCGGCCGGTCGGGCGGACCCGGCTGCTGGTGGCCAAGCTGGTCGCGCTGGTCGCCTTCGTGCTGTTCGCGATCGTCGCGGTGCTGGTCACGTCGTACCTGACCGGGGTGGCCCTGTTCGGCTCGGAACCGGCCGCCGGGGTGGCCCTGCCGGCGGACGTCACCTCGATGTCCGGCGTCACCATCACGCCAGCCGGGCTGGCGCTGCGCCTGCTCGGCACGGTGGCGTACATCGTGGTCTCGATGCTCGGGGTGGCCGCCATCGCGCTGTTCCTGTCCACCGTGACCGACTCCGCCCTGGGCGCCGCCATGGGCGCGCTCGCCGTCCTGGTCACCAGCCAGGTGCTGGTCACGCTGGACGCGGCCGCGGCGGTCCAGCCGTACCTGCCGACCCGCTACTGGCTGGCCTGGATCGACTTCTTCCGCGATCCGATCCTCTGGCGCGACATCGAACGCGGCGTCGGCATCCAGGTCGTCTACCTGCTGGTGCTGCTCGGTGCGGCGTGGGCCAACTTCACCACCCGCGACGTGACCAATTAGGCGGGACAGGAGTCCGGTGCGGCCAGCGGCGCGGTGCCCAGGCCCTGCAAGACCAGCCCGGTGACCGCCGGATCGGTGGGCAGGGCGCCGTGCGAGACCCGCGACTGCGGGCAGAGGCTCTGCACCGGTACGTTGACCGCGCCGTCGAGCCGGGCCGAGTCCGGTGGCTGCACCGTCTCGTCGTTCTCGGTCCAGATCGACAGCCAGGGCAGGCCGTCCGGCAGCGGGGTGTCGTCGAGTTCCTCGAGCAGGGCGCTGCCCGGGGCGAGCTGCCGGCAGGCCGGCGGGCACGAGTCCGGGGCCAGGGCCGCGCCGAGACCGGCGACCCGGGTGCCGTGCAGCGGGGACCCGAGCGTGACGATCCGGCGGGCCACGGTGGCGCCGTCGTGCCGGTCCACCCACAGCCGGGCCACCACCCCGCCGGCCGAGTAGCCCACCAGGTCCACCGAGGGCGCGCCGTCGGCCAGGGCGGCCCGGACCGCCGCCTCCAGCGTCTCCGCCTGCACCAGCAGGTCGCCGGTGCCCTCGCCGGGCAGGGTGACCACCCGGGCCACCCGGCCGGCCGCGGTGAGGCGACCGGCCAGCCGGGTCAGCGCGCCCCGCCCGCCGCCGTACCCGGGCACCAGCAGGACCGTGCCCGGCCGGGCCTGGTCCGGGCGGGTGCCGGGGTCGCCGCCGGCGCGCAGCCGGACCGCCGTCACCGCGGCGACCACGAGGAGCAGCGCCACGGTGGCGGCGATCAGGATCCGGCGGCGGGGCGACACCCGTCCATCATGACCGGCGCCGCGGAATCACCCGGGCAGGTCGGTGATGAAGACGTCCAGCTCGTCGTTGGTGTCGCCGTCGACCAGGTTGGTGGCGTTGGAGTCGTAGACCACCCGGCGCCCGTCGGGCGTGATGTTGGCGTTGACGCTGTCCAGGTCGCCCTGCTCGCCGGCGCTGTTGCGGCTGACCAGCAGCGTGCGGCCGGTCTCCAGGTCGCGCAGGAACACGTCGAAGAGGTCGCCGTTGGTGTCGGATCCCACCAGGTTGCTGGCGCCCGAGTTGAACACCACGTAGCGGCCGTCCCCGCTCAGGTCCGGGTCGGCGCTGGGCTGGTTGCCCTCGGCGCCGGTGTTCGACACACTCACCCGGACCGTGGTGCCGGCCACCGTGTTCCGCACGAAGGCGTCGGCGGCGCCGTTGGTGTCCCCCGGAACCACGGCGGGGTCCTCCGACCAGAAGCCCACCGATCCGTTGTCGGTGACCGAGGTGCCCCGGCTCTCGCCCGCCACCTGGCGCTCGTCGTCGGTGACGCTGGCGCGGACGGTCGTGCCGGTGCTGAGGTCGCGGACGAAGATGTCGCCCGCGCCGTTGGTGTCGCCCGGCGCCAGGGTGGACGCGAACGACACGAATGCCACGTACCGGCCGTTCGGGCTGACCGTGGGCGAGAAGCTCTCGCCGGCCGGCCGGCCGCCCGGGTCGACGCTGACCACCGTGGTCGCGCCGGTGCGCCGGTCGTACCGCAGCACGTTGCCCGGTCCGGCGCCCGGCACCAGGTTGCCGGCCTGCGACTCGTAGACCACGTACCGGCCGTCCGCGGTGATCGACGGGCCGTAGTTGTCGCCGTCGGCCTGGGCGCCGTCCGCCGCGACGCTGATCCGCTCGGTGGTGCCGGTGCGGGTGTCGTGGACGAAGATGTCGTGCCACTCGTTGGTGTCGCCGGGCACCAGGGTGCCGGCGTACGAGGCGAACGCCACGTACCGGCCGTTCGCGCTGATCGACGGGCTGTAGCTGTCGCCGTCGGCCTCGGCACCGCCCGTGGAGACGCTGATCCGGGTGGTGGTGTCGCGGCGGAGGTCGCGCAGGAAGATGTCCGCCTTGCCGTTGGTGTCGCCGGGCACCAGGTTGGTCGCGACGGAGTCGAACGCGACGTACCGCCCGTCGGTGCTGACCGCGGTGGACAGGCTGTAGCCGTCGGCCTGGGCGCCGCCGGTGGCCACGCTGACCCGGCTGGTGCCCGGGGCCGCGGCGGCCGCGGCCCCGGCCGGCACCGACACCACGCCCAGGACCGTGGCCACCCCGGCGATGCCCAGCGTGCGGGCCAGATGATGCGTGCGGCTGCGGGCGGGTCGGGGAACGTGCATGCCAACTCCTTCGACGACGATGCTTGCCGGACCGACGGTAATCATCCGCTGTCATCGATGGTGCCCGCTGTCCCGTTCCGGACGCAGACCCAGCGTCAGGCCCACCGCGACCAGTGCGACCCCGGCCCAGACCAGCGGCCCGGGCAGCGGCCCGCCGAGCAGCACCCCGGTCACCCCGGCGGCGATCGGCGCGATGCCGGTCAGCAGGCCGGCCCGCCCGGCGCCGAGCCGGCGGACGCTGGTGTACCAGAGCACGAACGCCACCGCGGTGACCAGGACCGCGAGGAACCCGCCGGCGAGCAGGTCGGTACCGCTCAGCCGGGCGGTCGCGGTGGGGCCCTCGACGGCGACCGCGAGCACCCCGAACATCAGCACCGCCAGCCAGGTGGCGTGCACGGACACGCCGACCGGGCCGTGCCGGCCGAGCACCGGCACCGCCAGCAGGGTGAACGCGGCCTCGCAGGCGAGCACCACGGCGGCCCAGCCGAGCCCGGCGGCGTCACTGCGGCCGATTCCCTGCACCAGCCCCGCGCCCGCGGTCACCACCAGCGCGGCGAGCACGACGATCCGGCTCGGGCGGCGCCGCTCCAGCATCGGCCCGAGCACCGCGAACAGGATCGGCACGCAGGCCACGGCCACCCCCAGCACCGCCGGTTCGGCGTGCTCGGCGCCGCGGACCAGCGCGATGTTGAACGCCACCAGTCCGGCCGCGGTCACCCCGAGCAGCCACAGCCACTCCGCACCGCGCGGCGCGCGCAGCCGGGTGCCGGTGACCCGGGCGAACCCGACGAGCAGCACGCAGGCCAGCGCGTACCGCAGGGCCTGGACGGTGAACATCGGCGCGTCGGCCAGCGTGCCGGACACGGCGACGCTGCCGCCGACGAACGCCATGCCGGCCGCGCCGGCGGCCAGCGGCCAGCCGATCCGCGGACGGGTGACGGGTGTGGAAACGGGCGGGAGGATGGTCTCGACGGGAGTCACGAACCCATGATCTGCCCGGCTGTGGTCCACTTGAAGGACCAATCCAGCGTCGAGGAACAGGACCAATGAGTACGGGCTCCGACTTCCTGCAACTGCGCCCGGCCGCCGCCCCGGCCAAGGGACTGACCACCTGGCTGGTGGACGCGCTGCGTACCGCCATCCGTCAGGGCCGGTTGCCGGAGGGCGCCCGGCTGCCCTCCACCCGGGTCCTCGCCGCCGACCTGGCGGTGTCCCGCGGCGTGGTGGTCGAGGCCTACCAGCGGCTCGCCGACGAGGGACTGGTCGGTGCGCACACCGGGGTGGGCACCGTGGTCACCTCGCTGGCCCGGGCGCCGGAGGTCCGGACGGCGGTCGGCGCGCCGGTCGAGTCCGGCCCGTTGCGGATGCCGCTACCGGCACCACCCGGCATCGCCTTCGACCTGTCGCCGGGCGTGCCGGACCTGTCCGCGTTCCCGCGCGCCGCCTGGCTGCGGGCCGAGCGCGCGGTGCTGGACGACGCCACCGCCGCCGACCTGGGCTACGGCGATCCGCGGGGCAGCGCGCCCCTGCGCCGGGAACTGGCCGGCTGGCTGGGGCGTACCCGGGGGATCCGGGCCGGCGCCGACGACCTGCTGGTGGTGGGCGGTGTCGCGCAGGCCCTCGCGCTGCTCGCCCAGACCCTGCGGGCACGCGGCGTGACGGTCGCCGCGGTCGAGGACCCGGGCTCGCGCGGCGCCCGGGACCAGATGGCCCACTGGGGACTCGGATCGGTCCCGGTCCGCGTCGACGGCCACGGGATGCGGACCGACGACCTCGCCGCCAGCGGCGCGGACGTGGCGGTGCTGACGCCGGCGCACCAGTTCCCGACCGGCGTGGTGCTCAGCCCGCACCGGCGCCAGGCGCTGCTCGGCTGGGCGGCGGCTGCGGAGCGCCTGGTCATCGAGGACGACTACGACGCCGAGCACCGCTACGACCGGGCGCCGGTGGCCGCCCTGCAGGCGTCCGCCCCGGACCGGGTGGCGTACACCGGCAGCACCTCCAAGTCGCTGGCCCCGGGGATGCGGCTGGGCTGGCTGATCGCCCCGGCGCCGATGCGGGCCGACCTGATCGCCGCCAAGCACGCCAGCGACCTGGGCAACGCCGCTCTCCCGCAGCTGGTGGTGGCGCACCTGCTGGCCACCGGCGGGTACGAGCGGCACCTGCGCACGGTCCGCAAACGCCAGCGGCAGCGGCGCGACGCGCTGCTGTCCGGGCTGCGCGCGGAGTTCCCGGCCGTCCGGGTCGAGGGGGTCGCGGCCGGGCTGCATCTGCTGGTGACGCTGCCGCACCTGGCGGGGCGCGCCGACGACACCGAGCTGGCCGCGCGGATCGCCGCGGCCGGCGTGTTCGTGCACCCGCTGTCCTGGCACCGCCGCCTGCCCGGGCCGCCCGGCCTGGTGCTCGGCTACGCGGCCGAGCCACCGGACCGCCTGCACGAGGCCGGCCGCCGGATCGCCCGGGTGGTCCGGTAACGACCCGGCGGTCAGCCCCGGTGCTGGCCGTTCTCCAGGTAGTGCAGCACCGCGGTGACCCGCCGGTCGGTCTTGTCGGTGGGCGCCAGCTCCAGCTTCGCGAAGATGCTGCGGATGTGCTTGTGCACCGCGCCCTCGGTGACCCACAGCCGCTCCGCGATCGCCGTGTTGCCCAGGCCCTCGGCCACCAGCGCCAGCACGTCGAGTTCGCGCGGGCTGAGCCGGTTCAGCCGGGTGTCCGGCCGGGTCCGGGCGAACACCTGGGCGACCACCTCCGGGTCGATCGCGGTGCCGCCGTCGGCGACCCGGTGCAGCGCATCGAGGAACTCCTCGACCCGGCCGACCCGCTCCTTGAGCAGGTAGCCGAGGCGGGCGCTGCCGTGCGCCAGCAGGTCGGTGGCGAAGGCCTGTTCGACGTACGCCGACAGCACCAGCACCGCCAGGTCGGGCCGGCGGCGGCGGGCCTCGACCGCGGCCACGATGCCCTCGTCGGTGTGGGTGGGCGGCATCCGCACGTCGACGATCGCCACGTCCGGCTTGTGCTCCTCCACGGCGGCCAGGAACTCGTCCGGGTTGCCGGCGGTCGCCACCACGTCCAGCGACTCGGCGCGCAGCAGCGACGCCAGTCCCTCACGCAGCAGTGGTTCATCCTCCGCGATCACGATCCGCACGGCAGGCTCACCTCCAGGGTGGTCGGGCCGCCGGGCGGGCTCGCCAGCGACAGGGTGCCGTCATGGGCCTCGGTCCGGCGGCGGATGCCGGCCAGCCCGGAGCCGGTCTGTTCGTCCGCGCCGCCGCGGCCGTCGTCGGTGATCTCCAGCCGGAGCAGGCCATCCTGCTGGCGCACGTCCACCGCCACGTGCGCGGCCCCGCTGTGCTTGGCCACGTTGGTCAGCGCCTCGGCCACCACGTAGTACGCGGTGGCCTCCACCGACGCGGCACACCGCTGCGGCACCTCGGTCCGCACCCGGCACGGCACCGGGCTGGCGGCGGCGAGCGCGCTCAGCGCGTCGGCGAGGCTGCGGTTGCTCAGCACCGGCGGCAGGATGCTGCGGACCACCGCGCGCAGCTCGGCCAGGGCCTGTTCGGCGGCGCCCTGCGCGCGTTCCAGCGCGGCCTCCGCCTCGGCCGGGTTGCGGGTCATCGCCCGCCGGGCGGCGCCGAGCAGAACGGTCACCGCGACGATCCGGTTCTGCGTGCCGTCGTGCAGGGAGCGCTCGATCCGGCGCAGCTCGGCCGCGTGCGCGTCGAGGGCGGCGGCGCGGGTGGCGGTGAGTTCGGCGACCCGCAGCATCAGGTCGGTGCCCGGCGGCGGGCCCAGCAGCATCCGGCCGGTCCAGGCCTGCAGCCAGGCCATCGGCTGCGCGATCACCGCGGTCAGGATCAGGCAGCCCACGCCGAGCAGGCCGATGCCGATCGCGCCGAGCCAGTCGTCGATGGTGGCGAAGAACGGGTACGGGTTCCGGTCGGCGGCCGGCAGCGCCTGCCAGTACACCGGGTAGAACAGGTCCTGCAGACCGCGCAGCGGCAGTGCCAGGCCGATCATGCCCATGGCCGAGCCGGCGACGGCGTGCAGGCTCACCCAGCCCACCTCGCGGCGGGTGGTCGGGTCGGTGACCGCCGCACGCAGGGTGTCCGGCTCCGGGCCGGCGCCGATCACCTCGGTGCCGGCGCGGGACAGCCGCGCGCGTTCCCGGTCGGCCACGTACCGCACCCCGTGCAGGGCGCCGGGCAGAAGCAGGAAACCCACCCCGATCAGGCAGGTGATCAGGCAGGCCAGCAGCCACAGCAGCACGATCAGCGCGAGCGCCGCGGTGCCCAGGCCACCGACCAGGTGCTCCAGGCTCTCGATGATCAGGCGCAGCCGGTGCAGGAAGCGGTACGACCAGGCCGTCTTCGTGCCGGCTGGGCGCGCGTCCGTGGTCGACATCCGTACCTCCTTCGGCCCGGAACGATAGGCCACCGGTGCCCGCCACGCCCACCTGTACGCCCAGGAGTACAGCCTGCTGTACCCCGGTCGTCCCCTTGGCGGGATCGGCGTCCGGCGTCGTCCCGCATAGCGTTCAGGGCATCACCGAACAACCCGATCGAGGAGACCGTCATGGACCTGCAGCAGCGCACCGCCACCGGCAACCAGCACGGCACCGTTCTCCGTCCCGTGCTGTGGGTGGTCCTCGTGATCAGCGCCGCGCTCAACGCGGTGTTCTCCTCGACCCTGGAGAATCCTCTGGTCGGCGTGGCGTTCGGCCTGGTCGCGCTGTCCGCCATCGCCGGCCTGGTGGTGCACCATTACCGCCATCGGCAGGACTGAGCGACGACGATCAGGGCGTGCCGGGCCGGCGCGCCCTGGTGCCGTTTCCGGGTGGGGGAGCGGTGCTGTCCCGCAGGACCAGTTGCGCGGTGGCGTGCTCCACCCGCGCGCCCTCGCCGTCCGGCTCGCGCAGGGCCAGCGACATGGCCCGCACGCCGATCTCCTCCAGCGCCAGCCGGACCGTGCTGAGTGCCGGCGTGACGTCCACCGAGATGGGCATGTCGTCGAACCCGATCAGGCTGATCCGGCCGGGCACGTCCAGTCCCCGGTGCCGCAGCGTGGCCAGCGCGCCGATCGCCATCGAGTCGTTCAGCGCGGCCAGTGCGGTGAGGTTCGGGTGGCGGTCCAGCAGCGCCCCGGCCGCCACGGCGCCGCCGTTGCGGTCGAAGTCGGCGTACTCGATGTGGCGGGTGGTGAGCCGGCGCCCGTGGTCGCGGGCGGCCCGCCGCAGTCCGGCCAGCCGGTCCGTGGTGGTGGTGAGGTGGCGTGGCCCGGCGATGACCCCGATCGCGGTGTGCCCGAGGCGGTAGAGCGCGTCGCCGGCGAGGTAGGCGCCGTGTTCGTTCTCCGGCACGATCGCGTCTCCGGCGTGCTGGTGCCGGCCGATCACCGCGACCCGGCCGCCGGTGCTCTCGTACAGGCGTAGCTTGCGGTCCAGCCGGGCGGTCACCGGCGCGTCGTGGTACCCCGAACCGGCCAGCACGATGGCCGCCGTCTGGTGGGCGTGCAGCAGGTCGACGTACGCGAGTTCGCGTTCCGGGTCGCGGTAGCTGTTGCAGATGATGACCAGCCGCCCGTGGTCGGTGGCGACCCGCTGGAGACCGCGGGTGATCTCCGCGAAGTACGGGTCGGAGACGTCGTGCACGATCACCCCGACCGCGCTGCGGTGCGCGCGGGCCAGTTGCTGGGCGTTGGCGTTCGGTACGAACTGGAGCTCGTCGACGGCGGCGAGCACGCGCTCACGCAGCGCGTCCGCGACCGGTTTGGGGCTGTTGTTGATGATGCGGGACACGGTCGCGGTCGAGACCCCCGCCCGCCGCGCGACGTCCGCGAGAGTCGCCACGCGAGCAGACTAGCCTACCTGCGGCGACGGGCAAGCGCTTGCCTGTGCGGTCGGCGCGCCGGTAGCCTCTAGGAAAGCGCTTACCTAGGAGGCCGGCCGATGACCGCACGCGTTCCGATCGGCATCGTCGTCAACGGCGTGACCGGGCGGATGGGCTACCGACAGCATCTGGTCCGTTCGCTGCTGGCGATCCGGGAGGCCGGCGGGGTGCCGCTGCGCGACGGCTCGCGGCTCTGGCCGGAACCCGTCCTGGTCGGCCGCAACGAGGCGAAGCTGCGCGACATCGCGGACCGGCACGGCCTCACCGACGTAACCACCGACCTGGACGCCGCGCTGGCCCGCGACGACGTGCGGATCTACTTCGACGCCCAGGTCACCGGCGAGCGGGAGAAGGCGATCTCCGCCGCGATCGCCGCCGGCAAGCACATCTACACGGAGAAGCCGCTGGCCACCACGTTGCACGGAGCGGTGGAACTGGCCCGCGCCGCCGACGCCGCCGGCGTCCGGCACGGCGTCGTCCAGGACAAGCTCTTCCTGCCCGGCCTGCGCAAGCTGCAGCGGCTGATCAGCGGCGGGTTCTTCGGCCGGATCCTGTCGGTACGCGGCGAGTTCGGCTATTGGGTCTTCGAGGGCGACTGGCAGACCGCGCAGCGACCCAGCTGGAACTACCGGGCGCAGGACGGCGGCGGCATCACGGTGGACATGTTCCCGCACTGGCACTACCTGCTGGAGCAGCTGTTCGCCCCGGTCCGGGCGGTCACCGCACACGTCACCACGGCGATCCCGCGGCGCTGGGACTCCGCCGGCGAACCCTACGAGGCCACCGCGGACGACTCCGTGTACGGCATCTTCGAACTGGACGGCGGCGTGGTGGCGCAGATCAACTCGTCCTGGGCGGTCCGGGTGCACCGCGACGAACTGGTCGAGTTCCAGGTGGACGGCACCGAGGGCAGTGCGGTGGCCGGGCTGCGGGGCTGCCGCGTCCAGCACCGCGCGACGACGCCCAAGCCGGTGTGGAACCCCGACCTCCCGGTCACCGACGCGTTTCGCGCGCAGTGGCAGGAGGTGCCGGACAACCAGGAGTACGACAACGGCTTCAAGGCGCAGTGGGAGATGTTCCTGCGCCACGTGGCCGAGGACGCGCCGTACACCTGGGATCTGTGGTCCGGCGCCCGCGGCGTCCAACTCGCCGAGCTGGGCCTGCGGTCGTCCCGCGAGGGCCGCCGGCTCGAGGTGCCGGAGCTGGACCGGTGAGCGTGGTGGTGCGGCTGCCGGACGGTCCGCTCACCCTGTCCGGTGCGGGCGCCGGGTTCGCCGCCCCCGGTGCCCGGTTCACCGGCCGGGTCGCCCACGCCGCCGCGCACGTGGTCGCCGACCCGACGGCCGAGAACGTCCCGGGCGCCCCGCCGGTGCTCGACTGGGACGCCACCCTGGCGTTCCGGCGCCACCTCTGGTCGCACGGCTTCGGTGTGGCCGAGGCGATGGACACCGCCCAGCGCGGCATGGGCCTGGACCACTCCGCCGCCCGCGAACTCATCCGCCGCTCCGCCGCCGAGGCCCGCGCCTGCGGCGGCACGCTGGTCGCCGGTGTGGCCACCGACCAGCTACCGCCCGGCCCGGCGTCCCTCGACGACATCCGCAAGGCCTACGCCGAACAGCTGCACGACGTGCTGGCGGCGGGCGCGGGCCCGGTGCTGATGTGCAGCCGCCACCTGGCCGCCACGGCCCGCTCCGCGGACGACTACCTCGATGTGTACGGCCGGCTGATCGCCGACTCCGACCGCCCGGTCATCCTGCACTGGCTGGGCCCCGCGTTCGACCCGATGCTGGCCGGCTACTGGGGCGCCGCCGACCCGGAGCGCGCCGCCGGCACCGTGGTCGACCTGATCGCCGCCCACCCCGGCCGGATCGACGGCATCAAACTGTCCCTGCTGGACGAGGCGTTCGAGGTGACCCTGCGCCGCCGCCTGCCGCCCGGCGTGCGGATGTACACCGGGGACGACTTCCACTACCCGGCCCTGATCCGCGGCGACGAGCACGGCCACTCCGACGCCCTGCTCGGCGTGTTCGCGGCCATCGCCGCACCGGCCGCCGCCGCCCTGCGCGCACTGGACGCCGGCGACCCGGGGGAGTACCACCGCATCCTCGCGCCCACGGTCACCCTGGCCCGGCACCTGTTCGCCGCGCCGACCTGGTACTACAAGACCGGAATCGTGTTCCTCGCCTGGCTGACCGGCCACCAGGACCACTTCACCATGGTCGGCGGCGTCCAGAGTGGACGATCTCCGGCCCACCTGGCGACGCTGCTGCGCCTGGCCGACGCCGCCGCCCTGCTCCCGGACGCCGAGCTGGCCGCATCCCGGGCCCGGGCCTGGCTCACCACGGTCGGGGTGAGCCAGCCATGACACGCTTCGCACTCAACCGCGCCACCACGAAACACTGGCCCCTGCCCGACCTGGTGCGGGGTTGCGCCGAGGCCGGAGTCACCGGCGTAGGCCTCTGGCGGGACGACATCGCCGAGTACGGCGCCGCGCCCGCCGCCGAGCTGATCCGCGACGCCGGCCTCGCGGTGACGTCCCTGTGCCGCGGCGGCTTCTTCACCACCCCCGGTTGGTACGACGAGAACCGCCGCGCCATCGACGAGGCAGCCGAGGTCGGCGCGCCCGCTCTGGTACTGGTCTCCGGCGGTCTACCACCGGGCAGCCGGGATCTGAACGCGGCCCGCGCCCAGGTAGCCGGTGCCCTGGCCGACCTGGCCCCGCACGCCGCGGCCGCCGGCGTGCGGTTGGCGATCGAGCCGTTGCACCCGATGTTCTGCTCCGATCGTTGCGTGGTCGCATCGTTGAAGCAGGCACTGGACCTGGCCGAGCCGCACCCCGCCGCCGCCGTCGGCATCGTGGTGGACACCTATCACCTGTGGTGGGACGACACCGTCTGGGACCAGATCGCCCGGGCCGGCCGCGAGCAGCGGATCGCCTGCTTCCAGGTGGCCGACTGGCTCACCCCGCTCCCGGCCGGCGTCCTGCTGGGCCGGGGCCTGCCCGGCACCGGATGCGTGGACCTGCGCCGCTTCCGCGAGGCGGTGGACGCGGCCGGCTACTCGGGCCCGGTCGAGGTGGAGGTGTTCGCCGACGACGTGTGGTCCCGCCCCGGCCCCGAAGTCCTGGCCGAAGCGCTGGCCGGCTACCGCGACCACGTGGCCTGACCCGGCCGGCGTCACCTCCCCGGCCGCGAGCGGCACCGCGTCCCCGCGGTTCGTCACGCCGATCGGCGGCTTCCGATCAAATCCACTGGTACACCAGCGTCCCTACGGGCAACAGGCCTGCGCGAACTCGGGGCATTTCGACCATTCCCGGCACGCACGGCAGCTAGTCACGGCAGATCTTGGAGCCGGAGACGAACCTTGGCGGCGGACGGCCCCCGGGAGGGCGGTTTCGCTCCAAGATTCGGCTGGCCCTCCAAGATCTGCGACATCTGGGCTGAGCGAAGCGGTGTCCACCGGCCGGTATCGGACACGCCGCCGCCACTGACGCTGAGCCCGGCCCGAAGAGGGGCCAGCTGGCGGGACCGGTCGACGGGTCAGCGGGCTGAGCCGGTGGAGGGGCCAGCGGACCGAGTCGGTGGAGGGCGAGCGGGGCCGGGTTGGTGGAGGGGCAGTGGGCCGGGCCGGGTTGGTGGAGGGCAGCGGGCCGGGCCGGCCGGCCGGTGGAGGGGTCAGGTGGCGGGGCCGGTGGAGTCGCGGACGATGAGCCGGTGGCCGGTGGAGCGCCGCCTCGGCCGCACCGAGCGGGGCTTCAGCGCCAGGTCCAGCGCCATCCGGCCCATCTCGGTCATCGGCAGCCGGACGGTGGTCAGGCTGGGCGCCAGGTCGGCGGCCACCGACACGTCGTCGAAGCCGACCACGGACATGGTGGCCGGCACCGGGATGCGGTGGGCGCGCAGCGTGGACAGCACGCCCATGGCCATGGCGTCGTTGAGGGCGATGACGGCCGTGGTGCCGGGGTGGTCGCGGAGGATGCGTTCGGCGGCGGCGCGGCCGCCGTCGCGGGTGAAGTCGGTGTGCACCACCGGGAGGGCGTCCAGGCTGAGGCCCCGGGCGTGCAGGGCGGACGCCACGCCGGCCAGCCGGTCGGCGACCGTGGTGAGGCCGGCGGTCCCGGCTGCCACGGCGATCCGGCGGTGACCCAGGGCGAGCAGGTGTTCGCCGAGGGCACGGCCGCCGGCCTCGTTGTCGGGCAGGACCGCGTCCACGCCCAGGGAGTGCCGGCCGATCACCGCGACCCGGCCGCCCGCGCCCTGGAACGCGGACAGTTCCGCCTTCGCCTCGGTCTCGGCGCGGGAGTCGCTGTAGCCGGAGCCGGCCACGATGATGATGCCCACGCGTTGCGCGATGAGGTGGCGGATCTGGCGCAGCTCGTAGCCGGGGTCGCGGCCGGAGTGGCAGATCTGGACCAGCAGGCGCTGTTCGTCGGCCAGGCCGATGACGCCGCCGGCGATTTCCGAGAAGTACGGGTCGTCGACCTGGTGCACGATCAGTCCGACGGTGGAGCTGGCGCCACCGGCCAGGGTGCGGGCGAACGGGTTGGCGACGTAGCCGAGTTCCGCCGACACCCGCCGGACCCGGCTGGCGACCTCCTCGCTGACGCCGTCGCGGCCGGCCAGGGCGCGGGAGGCGGTGGCCAGTGACACGCCGGCGCGTTCGGCGACGTCGGCCAACCGCAACCTCGGACCCGGCTTGGGCATGGGTCAACTCCCCGGAGACAACGTATCGATCGGCGTCTTGCCAGTGACGCAGTGCACAGCATAGGCTACGAAAGCGCTTTCGTAAGCGCTTTCGTACTCCCGGGTGGGAGAGGAGCGTCCGAGGATGCCGACCACTGTCCGACGCATGCGATGGGCCACCGCCCTCGGCGCCGCCGCGATCCTCGCGCTCGGTGCCTGCTCCGGCGACGACGAGCCGGCCACCGGCGACGACCCGATCGTGGTGGGTGTCTCGCTGCCGCTGACCGGCGACTTCTCCGAGCCCGGCAAGGGCGTGCAGCAGGGCTACGAGGCGTGGGCCAAGATTGTCAACGACGCCGGCGGTCTGCTCGGCCGCCGGGTGGAACTGAAGATCCTCGACGACCAGTCCAATGCGGACCGGGTCGTGGCCGACTACGAGCAGCTCATCGGCAAGGACCAGGTGGACCTGGTGGTCGGCCCGTTCTCCACCCGCCTGGTGGTGCCCGCGGCCCGCGTCGCCGAGGAGTACGACATGTTGTTCGTCGAGCCCGCGGGCGCGGCGAAGGAGGTCTTCGAGCAGGGCTTCAAGAACCTGTTCTACGCGGCCCCGGCGGTCGCCAACGACCACTACAACCACCTGGCCGCGCACATCCTGGCGCTGCCCGCGGCGCAGCGGCCGAAGACGGTGGCGGTGGCCGCGATGGACGACCCGTTCGCCCAGGGCACCGCGTACGGCCTACGGGACAAGCTCAAGGCCGGCGGACTGTCCATCGTGGTGGACGAGGTGTACCCGCCGAACACCACCGACTTCGGCAGCATCGCCGCGAAGATCGCCGCGTCCCGGGCCGACGTGCTGATCGGCGGCTCGCAGTACCAGGACGGCGTGAACCTCATCGTCGCCCTGCAGCAGCTCGACTATCAGCCCAAGCTGGCCGCGTTCTCCACGGCGCCGACCAACCCGGAGTTCGCCAAGGCGGTGGGCAACAAGACCGAGGGCATCCTGTCGCCCACCGGCTACAGCCAGGACGCGCCGTACCCGAGCAACACCGAGTTCGTGGCGAAGTACACCGCCCAGTTCGGCACGCCGCCGGAGGAGGACCAGGCCAACGCGTACACCACCGGGCAGGTGGTGGCGGCGGCGGTGACCGCGGTCGGCTGTGCCGAGCAGGGCGACTGCCAGCGCAAGCTGGTCGACTGGATCCGCGGGAACGAGGTGCAGACCGTGGTCGGCCCGCTGACCTGGGACGCCACCGGAAAGCCCCGGGGCGCGCACATGATCCAGCAGTGGATCGGCGGGGACATCAGGATCGTGCTCCCGGCGGCGGCCAAGGAGGCCGAGTTCCGGTATCCGAAGCCGGCCTGGTGATCCGATGCCGTCCGGTGCGCTGCTCTTCCAGAGCGTCGTCCTGGGCCTGCTGCTCGGCGGGCTGTACGCCCTGCTGGCCGCGGGCCTGACGCTCTACTTCGGCATCATGCGGGTGGTGATGATCGCCCACTCGGCGTTCCTCATCCTGGCCGCGTACCTGGCCTGGTGGTGGCACGAGCGGCTCGGCCTCGACCCGTTGCTGTCGATGGTGGTCACGGTTCCGCTGTTCTTCGCGGCCGGCGTGCTGCTGCAGCGGATGCTGCTGGCCCGCCTGCGGCCGGCCACGCTGACCATGATGTCGGTGCTTCTCACGTTCGCCGTGGCAGTGCTCATCGAAGGGCTGCTCGGGTACGCCTTCACCGGCACCCAGCGCCGCATCCAGCTCGACTACGGCTCGGCCGGTTTCGGGCTGTTCGGCGCCCGGATCGCGGTGGTCAAGCTGATCGCGTTCGGGCTGGCCGGGATCGCGCTGGCCGGGCTCTACCTGGTGCTGAAGCGGACCCGGTTCGGCTGGGCGCTGCGGGCCACCATCCAGCACCCGGACGCGGCCCGGCTGGTGGGCATCGACACCGAGCGGATCGCCGGGTACGGCTTCGGCATCGGGCTCGCCACCGCGGCGGTCGGCGGCACCGCGCTGGCGCTGGACACCACCATCTACCCGTCGCTGCACTGGCACTGGATCGGCCCGCTGATGGCCATCATCGTGGTCGGCGGCCTGGGCAGCGTGCCGGGCGCGGCGGCCGCGGCGATGCTGCTGGGCCTGCTGCAGAGCCTGTTGCAGATCCCGATGGGCACCACCTGGGCGCAGACGGTCTTCTACCTGGCGCTCTTCGCCACGCTGGCCTTCCGGCCGCAGGGGTTCTTCGGAGGTCGCCTTGCCCAGCGTTTCTAGCCGGCTGACCGGCGGCGCGGCGGTCCTGCTGCTCGCGACCGGGCTGCTGTCGTTCCCCGGGCTGGCGCCGAACCCGTACGTCCTGTCGGCCGGCATCGTGGTGCTCCACTACGCGGTGCTCGCCACCTCGTGGAACTTCGTCGGCGGGTTCACCGGCTACCTCTCGCTCGGGCACGGCGCGCTGGCCGGCCTGGGCGGGTACGGCACCGGGCTGCTGGTGACGAAGGCCGGGCTGAACAGCTTCGTGGCCCTGGCGCTGGCCATGCTGCTGGTGTCCGCGCTGGCGGTGCCGATCGGGATGGCGGCGTTGCGGGTCCGCGGCGCGTCGTTCGTCATCGTCTCGATCGCGCTGGTGCTGATCCTGCTGCTGGTGTTCCAGAGCTGGGCGTCGCTCACCGGCGGCTCCCGCGGCCTGGTCGTACCACGGCCGTTCGACCTGTCCCGCCCGGAGCACCACCGGGTGTTCTGGTTCCTGTTCTCCGGTCTGCTGGCCTTGGCGCTGCTCGCCTGGTGGCTGATCGACCGGTCCCGGTTCGGCCTCGGGCTCAAGGCGATCCGGGAGGACGAGGACAAGGCCGAGGCCCTGGGTACGCCGACGTTCGCGTACAAGCTGGTGGTCTTCGTGGTCTCGGCCGCGTTCACCGCGCTGGCCGGCGGGCTGTACGCGCTGTGGTTCGGCGACCTCGACCCGGTTTTCCAGTTCTCCGTCCTGACCGGGTCCTACCTGGTCCTGATGGCGCTGCTCGGCGGCGTCCGCAACCTGTTCGGCCCGCTGGTCGGCGCGCTCGTGGTGGGCGTCGCGCTGGAGTACTTCAAGGTCGAGTTCGGCAACACCCCGCTGCACCTGGTGGCCACCGGCGTGCTGCTCGCGCTGGTGGTGCTGTTCATGCCGGACGGCGTGCTGCCGGCCGCCGGGTCGCTGCTGCGGCGGTTGCGGCCGGCCGGTGAGCAGGCGTCCATCCGGGACGTCACCGCCGCCGAGTTGCGCGAGCGGCGGCGCGCCGAGGAGGTCCGCCGGTGACCCTGCAGACTGTCGACCTGCGCAAGGCGTTCGGTGGGGTGACCGCGCTGGACGGTGCCACGGTGCGCTTCCGGGACGGAAAGATCAATGCGCTGATCGGCCCGAACGGCTCCGGCAAGACGACCTACTTCAACTGCGTCACCGGGATGATCCGGGCGGACCGCGGGCGGGTCACGTACCGGGAAAGGGATCTCACCGGGCGGGCACCGCACGTCATCGCCCGCGCCGGGATCGGCCGCACGTTCCAGCTCTGCCGGATCTTCCCGCGGATGACCGCGCTGGACAACGTGCTGGCCGCGGTCCGGCCGGCGGGCGTGTTCGATGCGCTGCGCGGGGCCCGGCACCGCGTCGAGACCGGCCGGGCCCGGGGCTGGCTCACCCGGCTCGGCATCGAGCACCTGGCCGGCGCCCCGGCCGGCACGCTGTCCTGGGGCCAGCAGAAGCTGCTGGAGCTGGCCGGTGTGCTGATGACCGATCCGGACACGATTCTCCTGGACGAGCCGGCCGGCGGGGTCAACCCGGCGCTGCTGGACCGGATCGGCACGCTGGTACGCGAGCTGAACGCCGAGGGCCGCACGTTCGTCATCGTCGAGCACAACATGGACCTGGTGATGAGCCTCAGCGACCACATCGTGGTGTTCGACCGGGGCCGCCCGATCGCCGAGGGGCCGCCGTCCGTCATCCGCACCGACGAACGCGTACTGGGGGCCTACCTTGGCGTCTGAGATCGAACTCGTCGACATCCAGGCCGGCTACGGGCGGGCCGCGCCGGTGCTGCGCGGGTTCAGCGTGGCGGTCCCGGCCGGTTCCGTGGTCTGCCTGGTCGGCCCGAACGGCGCCGGCAAGTCGACCGTGCTGAAGGTGGCCGCCGGCCTGCTCCGGCCGCGGTCCGGCCGGCTGCTGGTCGGCGGCCGGGACGTCACCGGGCTGAGCCCGCAGCGGATGCTGGCGGCCGGCGTCGCGCTGGTGCTGCAGGGCCACAGCGTGTTCCGGGAGATGACCGTGGCGGAGAACGTGCGGCTGGGCGGCTACACGCTGACCGACCAGAAGCGGCTCGCCGAGCGGGTGGACTTCGTCAAGGGCCTCTTCCCGGTGGTCGCCGAGCGCTGGGGCGCGCTGGCCGGGCTGCTCTCCGGCGGCCAGCAGAAGCAGGTGGAGTTCGCCCGTTCGCTGATGGTCGACCCGCGGGTGGTGCTGCTGGACGAGCCGTCGATGGGTCTGGACCCGAAGGCCACCAGCACGGTCTTCGCGCAGGTGCGGCGGATGCGGGACGCCGGGACCGCGGTCCTGCTGGTGGAGCAGAACGCCCGGCGCGCGCTGGAGACCGCGGACCTCGGCTGCGTGCTCGACCTCGGGCGGGTGCACCTCGCCGGGCCGGCCGCCGACCTGCTGGCCGATCCGCAACTCGGGGAGCTGTACCTGGGCGGCCGCCCCGGCGAGAAGCGCCCGGCGGCGCAGGAAGGATGACCGGAGTGTCGATGTTCACCGGCGTCATCGCCGCGGTCCTGGTCGCCGGTCTCGCCGGCGCCGGCGGCCCGGCGGACCGCGACGTCCATCCGCATCTGCGGCCGCACCTGGTCGCCTTCTACGACTTCGACCACCCGGTGCCCGGCGATCCCGCGCTGGAACGGGACCGGGGGCGGTCCGGCACCGAGATCGAGCTGGTGCACGGCGGCGCCGCCATGCGGGTCGCGGACCGCGCCTACCCGGGCGGCGGGACCGTGCTGCAGACCGGACCGGTCGACGGCGCGGCGAACGACTGGAAGGCCGGCGCCTGGTCGGCCGGCGGCGTCCGCACGCTGCGGGCGTTGAACGCCACCGAGGGCATCACCGTGCTCGGCTGGTTCAAGCGGCAGGCGGACGGCCCGGCCCCCGGCTTCGGCGCGATCGGGCTGGCCGGCGTGCTGACCGGCAACTCCGACGGCCACGCGGTCCGGGCCCTGCTGGAACTGATCGACGTGAACGGCACGCTGCGGCTGGCCGCGCTCGGGCGGCGGCTCGACGACGGCAATTCGCAGATCCTCGCGGCACAGGCCGACTGGCGGGCGCTGCTGCCCCGGGACGAGTGGGTGCACCTGGCCGCGACGTTCGACTTCACCGCGGGCACCATGGCGCTGTACCGCAACGGCGCGCCGGTGGACGGCTTCTACACCCGCACCGACGACCCGTGGCTGATCGGCGGTCCGGGCCCGCACGTCACCTCGGCCACCGACCCGCGGGGCATCAAGATCGGCGGCAGCTTCCCGTGGCCGGGCTCGGCCGACCGCAATCCCTGCGCCTGCCGGATGGACGCGCTCATGGTCCTCGACCGTTCGCTTCCCGCACGTGACATCACCAACCAGTACCGCTACATGACTCGGGGGTAGTCGTGCGCCGCTTCGTTCTCGCTCTCGTCCTCCTGGCCTCCCTGGGAGTTCCCGGTACCGCGCGGGCCGCGGCGGCACCGGTGTACGACCCGGTGCCGACCGAGCCCGTCACCTCGCGCCTCGGCCTGGTCCTGGCGGAGTACGCCAGCTTCCCGCAGTCCTTCACCGACCCGCCGCTGGTCGACCAGCGGCTCAACCGGACCGCCCGGATCAACACCGTCATGGAGCTGCCGGACGGCTCGGGCCGGCGCGCGGTGCCCGACCTCAACGGCAACCTGTACCTGGTGCGGAACGGGGTGCCGCACGTCTACCTCGACGTGGCGGCGACGTTCCAGCCCGAGTTCTTCTCCGGCCGCGGCCTGGGACAGGGCTTCGGGTACGTGACGTTCCACCCGGACTTCGCCCGCAACGGCCGCTTCTACACGATCCACACCGAAGAGGCGGCGGTGACCGCGGAGCAGCCGGACTACCGGCAGGCCACCGTGCTCTACCACGGCGTGATCACCGAGTGGACCGCCACCGACCCGGCGGCGGACACCTTCGCCGGCACCCACCGCGAGGTGCTGCGGATCGGCTTCGGCGGCCAGATCCACGGCATCCAGGAGATCAACTTCAACCCCACCGCCGAGCGTGGCGACCGCGACTACGGGATGCTCTACCTCGCGGTCGGCGACGGCGGCCTGGGCGTGCGCAACACCGACCCGCAGGACCTGGCACTGCCGCACGGCAAGCTGCTGCGGATCGACCCGGCCGGCACCGACGCGCCCAACGGCCGGTACGGCATCCCGCCGGACAACCCGTTCGCCGGCCGGCCCGGCGCACTCGGCGAGATCTACGCGTACGGCTTCCGCGACCCGCACCGGTTCAGCTGGGACACCGACACCGGGCGGATGTACCTGGGGCACATCGGCGAGCACGCGGTCGAGGCCATCTACGAGGTCCGGGCCGGTGACAACATGGGCTGGAGCGACCGGGAGGGCCGGTACGTCTTCGACCGCGCCCCGGCGAACCCGTGCGACCGGCTGTACCCGCTGCCCGAGGGCGACACCGGCTACCAGTACCCGGTCGCCGAGTACGACCACAACCCGGCGGCGGACTGGAACTGCACGTCCGACGTCGGCGTCGCGGTGGCCGGCGGCTTCGTCTACCGCGGCTCGGACGTGCCCGCGCTGCGCGGCAAGTACGTCTTCGGCGACCTGGTGAACGGCTGGGTGTTCTACACCGAGGTGGACGAGATGCGCCGCGGCGGTAAGCCGGCCACCATCCACCGGCTGCACCTCTACACCCCCGCCGGCCGGGCGGTCACGATGCCGGAGCTGTCCGGGCCGGGCGCGCCCGGCGATCCGAACCGGGTGGATCTGCGGTTCGGCACCGACGCCCGCGGCGAGCTGTACCTGCTCGCCAAGGCCAATGGCAGGATCTGGCAGGTGACCGGTACGCAGACCTTCGCGAGCGGGCCGGTCGGCGGCACCCGGGTCGCCGGCACCATGCGCGCCACCAACTGGGCGCCCGTGACGCCGTCGAAGTGGCGGTTCACCGGGGAGCAGGTCATCCTCGCCGAGGCCGGGGAGAGCCGGCCGGGTCCGCGGCGGCCGTTCGAGTACGCGGTCCTCACCGCCGGTCCCGTGTTCGCCGCCGTGGAGATCAAGGCGAGGGTACGGCTGGACGAACCGGTCGAGGTGACGAACCGGGACGTGATCATCGTGTTCGGCCACCGCTCCGACACCGAGTTCTACTACGCCCACCTGTCCACCGACAACACCATTTATCCGCACAACGGCATCTTCAAGGTGAACAACGCCGACCGGGAGCGCATCGACCTCCAGTGGAACGGGCGCTCGCGCGGGGCGAACCCGGCGGTGGTGGACGCGAGGTGGCACCACGTGACGGTGCGGCACCTGCCGGCCACCGGGGAGATCGCGGTCTACCTCGACGGTGCGCGGGACCCGCTGATGACGGCCCGGGACACCACGTTCCCGTCCGGCCGGGTCGGGTTCGGCTCGTTCGACAACATCGGCCGGATGCGCGATCTGCGGGTGACCGGCACGCCGGCGGCCTGAGGCCCGGGCGGCCCGGCCCGCGCGGCGTGCACGGCGTCGCGCGAACGGCCCCGCCGGCGGCCGTCAACAGGCGCGACGGGGGCGCTGCCTGCGCGTACCCGGGTCGTCCGGTTGTCGCGGAACCGGCACCGACCGTCCAGATACCCCCGAACGAGGGACTAGTCGTGCGTCAGGACTGACGGTATAAGCCGGGCGGCGGTCTATGCTTGCGCGCGTCGATCCACTCCGGATGGAGGATGCATAACGTGGCTGAGAGCCCGCCCGCCGGCGACGGGGCCGAGGAAAGCCCCAAGCTGGACACCTCCGTGCCGCAGACCGCCCGAATCTGGAACTACCTGCTCGGCGGCAAGGACAACTTCGCCGTCGACCGGGCGGTCGGCGACGAGATCATCGCGGCCATGCCGCACTTCGCCGAGGCCGCCGTGCTGTCCCGCCGGTACCTGGTCCGGGCGGTGCAGTTCCTGGCGGGCGAGGCGGGCGTCCGGCAGTTCCTGGACATCGGGACCGGCCTGCCGACCGCGGACAACACCCACGAGGTGGCCCAGCGGGTCGCCCCGGAGTCCCGGATCGTCTACGTGGACAACGACCCGCTGGTCCTGGCGCACGCCCGGGCGCTGCTCACCACCAGCCCGGAGGGCGCCACCAGCTATGTGGACGCCGACCTCTACGACCCGGACGCCATCGTGGCCGCCGCGTCGACGATGCTGGACTTCGGCCAGCCGGTGGCGCTGATGCTGATGGGCGTCCTGGGCCACGTGGAGAGCGACGACGAGGCCAAGTCGATCATCGACCGGCTGATGGCGACCATGGCGCCCGGCAGTTACCTCGCGGTGTACGACGGCAGCGACGTCGACCCGGACATCGCCGAGGCGGCCCGGATCTGGAACCTCTCCGCCAACCCGAAGTACCACCTGCGCAGCCCGGACCGCTTCCGGGCGCTCTTCGCGGACCTCGAACTGGTCGAGCCGGGCGTGGTGCCAGTGACCCGGTGGCGTCCCGACGCGGAGGCGGCCGCCGCCCCGGCCATCGCCCAGTACTGCGCCGTCGGGCGCAAGCCGTAGCCGAGCATCCCGATCCGGAGGACCGCGTGACCACGCCGCAAGCCAGCGGTGGACCGACCGTGCGTCGGCTCCAGCTGGGCGCGCGCCTGCGCACCCTGCGCCTGGCCCGGGGCGTCACCCGGGATCAGGCCGGGTACGCCATCCGAGCCTCCGAATCGAAGATCAGCCGGATGGAGCTGGGCCGGGTCAGCTTCAAGGAACGCGACGTCACCGACCTGCTCAAGCTGTACGGGGTGGCGGACGCGGCGGAACACGAGCGGCTGCTCGCGCTGGCCCGCGAGGCGAACACGCCCAGCTGGTGGCACGCCTACGGCGACGTGCTGAGCACCTGGTTCCAGAACTACCTGGACCTGGAGCAGGCGGCCGAGCTGATCCGCACCTACGAGGTGCAGTTCATCCCGGGCCTGCTGCAGACCGACGCGTACGCCCGCGCGGTGATCATGCTGGGGCACGGCACCGCGACGCGCACCGAGATCGACCGGCGCGCGAAGCTGCGGATGACCCGCAAGCAGCTGCTGCTCAACGAGGGCGCGCCGCGGCTCTGGGCGGTGCTGGACGAGGCGGTGCTGCGCCGGCCGATCGGCGGTCGCACCGTGCTCCGGGAGCAGGTCGAGGCGCTGCTGGAGGCCTCCGCCATGCCGAACGTCCGGCTGCAGATCATGCCGTTCGACTCCGGCGGGCACGCGGCCGCCGGTGGCGCCTTCAGCATCCTGCGCTTCCCGCACCAGGACCTGCCGGACGTGGTCTACATCGAGCACCTGACCAGCGGGCTCTACCTGGACAAGCGGGAGGACGTGGACAGCTACGCCGCGGCCATGGGCCGGCTGTTCATCGAGGCCGAACCGCCGGACCGCACCCCGGACCTGCTCCGGGCCGTGCTGCGGGACCTGGACGCTGACCGCCAGTGAGCCTTTGTTCGGCCACGTTTGAGGGCCGCGCCGCCACGGTCACCGCCGAGCAGCTACCCGACGTGATGCGGCCGGCTGATCACGGCCGACCCGCAACGGCCGGGCGCCGCGCCACGGCGGCGGCTCATCGTCGGTGACCCGGCCGGTTCGGCCGACCCGGACGTGGCCACCGCCGGAGGCGCGCGGAGCCCGACCTACTCGAGGAACGTGGTGAACGAGCGCACCTTGTCGAAGCGGCCGGCGGCGAGGTCGTCGAAGCGGACCAGGAAATATCCCACGTAGAGTTCATCATCCGCCGTGTCGAAAGACGCGAGCGTGACCCACTCCCGCTTCAACCGGAACTGTTCTTCGTAGTCGTAGTCCGCCATTTCCAGGGTCGGTTCCGAGATGCCCGACCGGGGCTGCGTGTCGTACCCACCGAGGCCGGGCGCGGAGCCTCTCCTCTGCGGCCAGAGCTCGTTGGCCAGTGCGCGGAGTTCCACAACGTGCGGCAGCGCGCCCATCACCCGCTCCACGGACTCGGACTCTTCGCGAGCCTCGTCGTCGTCATCGAACCACGACGGCAGCTCCGTCGTGACCTTGGCGTAGAGCTCGAACTCCTCGCCGACGAACGGGATTTCCGGGTTGCAGTAGAACGGATCCGCGTAGTCGGGCGGCTCGGCTACCGCGGTGTCGACGCCCGCCGGGACGTACAGGACCTCGGCGTACTTTCCGGTTCCCAGGTCTTGCTCGTGTTCCAGGAAGAACAGCAGCGAGCCGTCCGACGGCAGGGGGAGCCGGTCGACCGTCGGCAACGCCGCGCAGTCGACGGAGGCGACGAACGGCAACGGGTGTGCCCCGACCGTCGGCCACGCCGTCCCGGCCGGCAGCCGAGGCAGTCCGCCGTTCCGCCAGGCCACCTGTGTGTTGCTGGCGGGGCGGCTCGACATTTCGATCACGAATCGGAGATGTTCGGCGAACGTGTCGACCTCGTCCGCCGGAATCCCTCGCTCGACGGCCGCGTCGCGGAACTGCTCGTAATAGCCCATGGAGACGGATGATCGCAGAGCCAGTCTCGCCGGGGCGTTGCCGGTCCCGGGCGGCAACGCAAGGTGGCAGATCGGCCACGAGAAGTTGACCCCTGATCCAGGACACCGGGAAGTCGGATCCTGAGTGGACCGACCGCTCAGGCTGTTACTTCAAAAGCCTCAGTGCGCCGACCGGGCCGGTGCCGGCGCGGCGAACGTGGTGAGGAACCGGTCCCGGAACGCGTCCATCCGGGTGACCGGCGCCTTGCGGCTGGGCCGCAGGCCGTCCTCCCAGCCCCAGCCGGCGACCCGGTCCAGCACGGCCCGGTCCTTGGTCACCACGCTGATCGGCACGTCCCGGCCGCTGCGGCCGCTGACCACCGGCTTGGCCTGGTGGTCGCCGAGCACGACCAGCACCAGGTCGTCGTCGCCGTAGCGCTGGGCCCAGGACAGCGTGCTGGTCAGCGAGTACGCGATGGACCGGCCGTACGCGGCGCGTACCCGTGCGGGGTTCGACCGCAGCGTCTGCGCGTCCTCGGCGGCGGCGGCCATCGGCCCGAACACCGCGCCGTCGCCGACCGCGTCCCACTCCACCATCTCCGGCGTCACGGTCCACGGGGTGTGGCTCGAGGTGAGGGTCAGCTCCGCCATCACCGGCTGGGTGACGCGGCCGTACACCTCCCGCTGGAAGGTGGCGAACACGTACTGGTCGGGCATGCTGGACCAGGCGAACTTCGGGCCCCGGTAGCCCATGGTGCGGGAGTCGTGCACCTGCCGGTAGCCGTAGAAGTCGCCCTCCGGCCAGGCCTTGGTGTTGCCGGGCTCGAACGCCGCGGTGTGCCACCCGGCCCGCTGGAACAGCCGGGGCAGCGTGAGCCGGTCGCCGGAGACCAGCTGGCGGTACCGCTGCTCGTTGTCGATCCACAGCCCGGAGTGCATGGTGGCGTGCGCCAGCCAGCTTCCGCCGCCGTACGTCGACGAGGTCAGGTAGCCGCTGCGGGCGGAGAACCCGGCCGCGGCCAGCCCCTGGGCGCCGGCCGCGAGCGCCGGGTCGACCAGCGCCGCGATCTTGGAGTTCTGCAGGGCCGCCCGCCCGTAGCTCTCCACGAAGACGAACACCACGTCCTTGCCGCGCAGCCCGGTGAGCAGCCGGTCGGCCGGGACGTCCCGGAACGCGTCCGCGCGGGCCAGCGCCGCGAAGGCCTTCTTGTCCTGCACCGCCCGGGGCACCTGCAGCGCGGTGTTGCGGGCCAGGACGGCGGCGGCGTCCGAGGCCACCGGTGCGCCGACGAACAACTGCGTGCCGACCAGCGCGAACACGGTCCAGGCCGCGACCCCGGCGGTGATCGCGCGGGCGGCCGGCCGGGGATACCGGACCACGAACCCGGACAACCGGACCACCGACAGGGTGAGCAGGGCGACGACGCCGGCCGCCAGCACCGCGGCGCCGGCCGCCGCCCCGATCGCGGTGACCCGGCCGGACGTCCCCACCAGGTAGTCGTAGCCGTTGCCGAGCAGCGGCCAGTCCAGTACCGGGTTGAACCGGCGGCCCAGGACGTTCAGGAAGCCGATGTTGAAGACCTTCAGCACGGTGAGCACGCCCAGGCCCACGCCCAGCAGCACGGCGACCGGCCGCCGCGGCCGCCGGGGCAGCGCGAGCAGCAGCGCCGCGCCGAGCAGGCCCTCCAGCGGGATGCGCAGGAAGGCGGTGGGTACGGACTGACCCGCCTTCAGCCGGCCGACCTGGTCCGGTACGACGAGCGCGGCGAACACGAGTCCCGCGGCGGCGGCGGTGAGCACCGCGCGCAGGATGCGTCGACGATCGACGGCACCGTCGGCGGACGTGGGCAGATGGCGGCTGATCACGTTCCCTTCTACGCGCGTACGGGGTCGTTCGGTTCACCACGTACGCCCGGGGGAGGAAACTCCTCGGCCGGCTGCACCCGGAACAGCACCGCCTGGTCGGGGTGCAGCCGGGGCGGCGCCACCCCCACCAGGGCCAGCGCGGCGCCGCTGAACACGTCCCCGTCCGCGTCCGGGCCCCACCACGCGGGCGGCACCAGACCGGACGGCCCGCCGGCCACCAGCACCGGCCGGACCCGGTAGCGGCGGTCGGGGTGCAGACCGCGGAAGCGCAGCCGCCCGGCCGGGTCCGGAAACAGGCTGCCGGTGGTCACCATGGCGAACAGCGCGCGGGACCGGTCCGGCGCCACCACGCCGTGCACCAGCAGGTCGTCGCCGGTGCCGTCCATCCGGACCAGGTCACCGCCGAGCAGCAGGTCCCGCTGCTCGGTGAAGAAGCGGATCCAGGCCCGCAGCTCGGCGAGTTCGGCGTCGGTGGCGCGGGCCAGGTCCCACTCGACGCCGAGGTGCCCGAAGACCGCGGTGGCGGCCCGGAAACCCAGGTCGTGCCGCCGGCCGGTGGTGTGTGAGCGGCCCGACGCGATGTGCGAGCCGAGGTACTCCGGCGGTACCAGCTGGGTGGTCCAGCGCAGCATGGCCTGCCGGTCGTGCGGGTCGATGTTGTCGGACACCCAGACCCGGTCGGTCCGGGCGAGCACGCCGAGATCGACCCGGCCGCCGCCGGACGAGCAGGACTCGATCTCCAGACCGGGGTACGCCGCCCGGATCTCGTCGAGCAGCCGGTACACCGCGAGCGTCTGGGCGTGCACCCCGGGGCGTCCGCCGTCGGCCTGCGTGCCGGCCTCCACCAGATCCCGGTTGTGGTCCCACTTCAGATAGTCGATCGGGTACTCGTCGAGGATCGCGGTGAGGTGTGACCGGACATGCCGGTACGCCCCGGGAACGCCGAGGTCGAGGACCTGCTGGTGGCGGGACTCGATCGGCCGGTCGCCGCGGGCCGCCATGATCCACTCGGGGTGGGCCCGGGCCAGGTCCGAGTCCGGGTTCACCATCTCCGGTTCGACCCAGAGCCCGAACTGCATGCCCAGTGCCCGGACCCGGTCGATCAGCGGGTGCAGACCGTGCGGCCAGGCGTCCGGGGAGACCACCCAGTCGCCGAGCCCGGAACGGTCGTCGCGCCGCGAGCCGAACCAGCCGTCGTCCAGCACGTACCGCTCCACGCCCACCGCGGCGGCCCGCTCGGCCAGGTCCCGCAGGCGGTCGGTGTCGTGGTCGAAGTAGACCGCCTCCCACACGTTGAGCGTCACCGGCCGGTCCGGGCCCACCGGCCGCTCCCGGGACCGCAGGTGCCGGTGGAAGCGCCGGGCCACCTCGTCCAGCCCGGTGCCGTACCCGGCGTACACCCAGGGGCTGCGGTAGGTCTCCCCGGCACCCAGCCGGACCTCGCCGGGGAGCAGGAGCTCCCCGCCGCCGATCAGTTTCTCGCCGGTGAAGACCTGTTCCGCGTAGTGGGTGTGGTTGCCGCTCCACGCGGTGTGCACCGCCCACACCTCGCCGGCCGCGAAGCCGAAGCCGGCGGTGCCGGCGTGCAGCAGGTAGGCGCTGTCCGCGCCGGTCCGGCCCTTGCGGTTCTCCCGCAGGTGCAGGCCGGAGCGGAACGGGCCGCGCTGGGGCACCCGTTCCCGGTTGTGCCGGCCGGTGAAGTCGAGCAGCTCGGTGGCCTCGGCCGGCACCGGGAACGCCAGCACCAGGTCGGCGAGATCGTAGGGCCCGGCGGCGCGGGACCGCACCGCGGCGCGGGCCCGCAGCAGGCCGGCGGGCAGCAGCTCGAGCGTCACGGACAGCTCGAGGCGCCCGGTGTCGTCGGTCGCCGCCACCGTCACGGTGGCCGGCCCGGTGGCGACGAACCCGGCCACCGGCGCGCCGTCCACGGTCACCGACGTGGCGGCGAACGCGGGGGACCAGCCGGTCCCGGCGAACGATCCGCGCAGCCCGGGGCGCCCGATCCAGCCGGTGTGGTGCTCGGGCAGCACCGCGATCCGCGGCCGCGGTTCCACGGTGTTGGTGCCGGCGACCCCCTCGCCCGCGAGGAGCAGCGCCTCGGCCTGTGCGGCGTCCAGCGGCGGCAGCGCCGCGCCCCAGTAGGTGATCGCGGGCAGTCGCCCGGCGCGCGCGTCGATCAGGACGGTGACCCCGGCCGCGGTAGACGCGATCACCGCGCCCACGGCGTCGTGCGGCATCCGGTGCTCCTCTGCGCCGGCGTCGGGACCGAACCTCGCAGGTGAAACGACCCCGAGGGAGCCGAATCGAGGTCTCCGAGCATGGTGGCCCGGTCCGGAGGTGTCAACCCGCGCACCGCGAGTGCGGAACCGCAACAGTGGTACATGATCAGGGTGGGAAAGTCGCCCGGATGGGTACAGGTAGCGGCGGTGTGTGCCCTATTCAGAAGGGGCCGGTGCGGAAACGGGGTTGTCGGATGGCGAGTGGACGAACCTGATGTCGCCGGACGACGACCTGTTCCGCGGTGGGGGCGCGGTCGGTCGCCTGATGGCGAAGCTGGACTGGACCCGTACCCCGCTGGGACCGGTGACCGGCTGGTCGCAGAGCCTGCGCGCGGCGGTGCGCATCGTGCTCTCCTCCCGGTACCCGATGCTGCTGCTGTGGGGCCCGGAGTACACCCAGCTCTACAACGACGCCTACTCCGCGCTGATCGGTGACAAGCACCCGGACGCGGTCGGCGGCGACGTGCGGATCACCCTGGCCGAGGGCTGGGACGTACTGCAGCCGCTGATCGCCGAGGCCATGGCGACCGGCGTGGCGAGCTGGGTGCCGGCGCTGCAGCTGCTGCTGGACCGCGCCGGGTACCGCGAGGAGGCGTACTTCAGCGTCTCGCACGCGCCGGCCCGCGACGACGACGGCCGTACCGTCGGGGTGCTCACCGTGTGCAGCGAGGTCACCGATCAGGTGGTCGGCGAGCGCCGGCTGCGGCTGCTGCGCGACCTGTCCGTGTCGGACGACAGCACCACCGGCGTCGAGCAGACCTGCGCCCGGCTGGCCGAGGCGCTCGGCGGCGCCCGGCTGGACGTGCCGTTCGCGGCGACCTACCTGCGCGACTCCGACGGGCTGCGGCGGGTCGCGACCGCCGGCCTGGCCGCCGACACGCTCCCCGCGACCGTGCCGGTGGTCCCGGGCGGGCCGGCGGACTGGGGCCTGGCCGCGGCCGCCGACGGCGCGGTCGTGGTGCTCGACGACGTGGCCGCCCGGGTGTCGCTGCCCGGCGGACCGTGGGACGACCCGGTGCGCACCGTGGTGGCGCAGCCGCTGCCCTCGGCCGGCCGGCAGCAGCCGCTGGGCGTCCTGGTCACCGGGATCAGCCCGAGCCGGGCCCTGGACGACGGGTACCGCTCCTTCCTGCAACTCGCCGCGCAGCAGGTGTCGGTGGCGGTGCGCAACGCCCAGGCGTACCTGGAGGAACGCCGCCGCGCCGAGGCCCTCGCCGCGCTGGACCAGGTCAAGACCAGCTTCTTCACGAACGTCAGCCACGAGTTCCGGACCCCGCTCACCCTGCTGCTCGGACCGCTCGCCGACGCGCTGGCGGACCGGCACGAGCCGCTCGGGCCGGACCAGCGGGACCGGGTGGACACCGCCTGGCGCAACGCCACCCGGCTGCTCTCGCTGGTCAACAACCTGCTCACAATCGCCAGCATGGAGGCCGGCCGGCCCGGGCACACCCCGCGCGACGTCGACCTGGCGCGGCTCACCACCGACCTGGCCGGAGTGTTCCGGGCCGCGGTGGAGCGCGCCTCGCTGCGCCTGGTGGTGGACTGCCCCCCGCTGCCCCGGCCGGCCGCGGTGGACCCGGCGAACTGGGAGAAGATCGTCAGCAACCTGCTCTCCAACGCGCTCAAGTTCACCTTCGTGGGCGAGATCCGGGTGACGCTGGAGTCCGACGACACCGAGGTGCGGCTGTCCGTCGCGGACACCGGCATCGGGATCGCCGAGGCCGAACTGCCCCGGCTGTTCGACCGCTTCCACCGGGTACCGGACGTCCGGTCCCGTAGCCACGAGGGCACCGGCATCGGCCTGGCGCTGGTCCGCGAACTGGCCCGGCTGCACGGCGGCGACGTGCGGGTGGAGAGCCACACCGGGGTGGGCACCACGTTCACCGTGGCTCTGCCGTGGACCGCGGTCGAGGCGACCGGCGGCCCGGCGACCGGCCCGGCGGCCGTGGTCCCCGGCGACGCCGCACAGGCCGCCGCCCAGGAGATGCTGGGCTGGCTGGACGACGCCGGACCGGTGCCGTCGCCGGCCCCGGACGGCGCCCCCGACGCCCGGCTCCTGATCGCCGACGACAACGTCGACATGCGCGCCTACCTGACCCGCCTGCTCACCGCCCAGCGGTGGGAGGTCGAAGCGGTGGCCGACGGCGAGGCGGCACTCGAGTCGATCCGCCGCCGCCGGCCCGACCTGCTGCTGACCGACGTGATGATGCCCCGCCTGGACGGCTTCGGCCTGCTCCGGGCGGTACGCCAGGACGAGTCCCTCCGTACCCTGCCGGTGATGATGCTCTCCGCCCGGGCCGGCCGGGAAGCGGGCGTGGAGGGCCTGGACGCCGGCGCCGACGACTACGTGGTGAAGCCGTTCGCCGCGCCCGAACTGATCGCCCGGATCCGGACCACGCTGAACCTGGTCCGCACCCGCAGCGCCCACACCCGCCAGCTGTCCGCGCTGGCCGACACGGCCGCGGTGATCGCGTCCGGGCGGGCCCTCGACGACGCGTTCCAGGCCGCCACCGAGCAGGCCCGTGCGCTGCTCGACGGAATCCGCGCGGACACCGTGCTGGACGGCGGCGCCGACCGTCCGCCGCTGCGGTTCCGCAGCCGCGAACCGGACGCCACCGAGACACCCGTCCGGGAGGTCGAGGCGGTCCTGCACGGCCGGCACGGACGCCGGATCGGCGCGCTCACCGTGCTGACCGGTCCGGACGGCGTCCCCGCCGAGCAGGCCCGGGCGCTGCTGCGGCCGATCGCCGCGATGCTCGCCGTGCTGGCCGAGAGCACCTGGCAGCTGGAACACGAACGTCAGGTGACCGACGCGGTCCGGCAGAGCGTGCTGCCGGCCACCCTGCCCGAGATCGCCGGCTGGGACCTCGCCGCACGCCGCCGGCCGGGCCCCGGCGGCGGCTTCCACGACGTGCTCCGGCTGCCCGGCGGGGACCTGCTGATCGCGGTCGGCGACGCGGCCGGCGACGGCCTCGCCGCGGCGGTCGCGATCGGTCAGATCCGCAACGCGGTCCGCGCGTACGCGGTGGCGGACCCGGCACCGGCCCGGGTGCTGTCCCGCCTCGTCACACTGCTGGACACCGGGGAGCCGGCGGCCCCGGCGACGCTGCTGCTGGCCCGCCTGGACCCGGCCGAGGGCGTGCTGACCTGGTGCAGCGCCGGACATCCCGGGCCGGTGCTGTGCGCACCGGACGCCACCGCCGCGCCGTTACCTGGCCCGGCCGGACCGCCGCTCGACCACGGCGGCGCCACGTTCGCCGAGCAGCGGATCGGGCTGGCGCCCGGTGCCCGGCTGCTCTGCCACACCGGTACCGGCATCCCGGACCTGGTGGACCGCTGCGTGGAGGCGGCCCGCCGCGCCGCCGGCGCCCGGGACACCGTCGATGCCGTCCTGTCCGGCGCGGCGGACGGCGTCGCGGTCGTCGCCGTGCACCACCGGCCCGCGGCCCGGCCACGGCCGGCCGCCGCGCTCGCCGACGCCGACGAGCGCTGGGTGTACCCGCTGATCCCCACGGCGGCGTCGGCCATGCGCCGGGACCTGCGGGCCGCACTGGGCACCGGGTTCGATCCGGACCTGCGCGACGACCTGCTGCTGGCCGCCACCGAGGCGGTGAACAACGCGGTCGAGCACGCCCAGCAGCCGACCCGGCCGGAGGTCGAGGTGACGCTGCGGGTGAGCGGCGGCGTGGTCCGGATCGCGGTACAGGACTTCGGCCGGTGGCGCGAGCGCCCGCCGGCGATGGACCGGGGACGCGGCGCACTGCTGATGAACGCGTACGGCGAGGTGCGGGTCACCACCACGTCCGACGGCACCCTGGTGACCATCGAACGCACGCCCTAGGGGAGGTCGACGCCGGAGAGTTTGGCGCAGGCGGCCAGCAACTCCTCCTGGAGGGTCTCGTCGTACGCCTGCGGGTTGGCCCGCAACTGCCGGCGGCGCTTGAAGTAGGCACCGGTGACGGTGGCCTCCGGTGAGTCGTCGGTGGCCAGCCACACCTGGGTGTCCGCGCCCTCGGGCAGGTCGTCGGTGGCGTCCGGCCCGCCCATCCGGGTGCGGATCCAGCCCGGGTCGACGGCGTTGCTGCGCACCTCCGGCCAGCGCCGGGCGACCGCGAACGCGAGCATCACGTCGTACAGTTTGGCGTCGCTGTAGGCCTGCATGCCGTCCCACCGCCGGGCGCCCCACTGCAGGTCGTCGAGGTGCACCGCGCCGTCGGCCTCCAGGCCGGAGGTCAGGTAGATCAGCCGCGCGGGGCGCGGCAGCAGGGCGGTCAGCAGGTACGGGGCCAGCACGTTCACCTGGAAGATGTGTTCCAGGCCGTCCCCGGTCAGCACCGGCGCCGGCTGCCCGCCGCCGATCCCGGCGTTGTGCACCACCACGTCGAACGGGCCCAGTTCGGCGGCCGCCCCGGCCAGGTCCCGGGTCTGCGCCAGGGACGACAGGTCGCCGTGCACCACGCCGGCCGCGTCCGGAACCGCCGCCCGGGCCTGGTCGCCGCGCCGCGCGTTGCGTGCGTGCAGCACCACCCGGTGCCCCTGCCCGGCCAGGGTGGCCGCGGTCTGCCGGCCGATGCCGTCGGTGGAGCCGGTCACCAGAATTGTCGCCATGCGCTCCTGATTCCCTGTTCCGGGCCGGTCATGCCGCCGCGGTGCCGGCCTTCGCCAGGACGGTCAGCAGCCGGTCCACCTCGTCCGCGGTGTTGTAGTGGTAGATGCTGGCGCGCACCGCGCCGCCGGTGTCCCGCAGCCCGGTCGCGGTGAAGTACTCGTAGGCGTAGTAGTCGCCGGAGAACACGCAGACGCCCTCGTCGCCGAGCATCCGGGCGGTCTCCGCGGGCAGTTGGCCGCCGACCCGGAACGACACCGTGGGGCAGCGCTGGTCCGGGGCCGGGCAGACGGTGACCGCGGGCAGCGCGGCCAGGCCGGCGGTGAGCCGGTCGGCCAGTGTCCGCTCGTAGCCGGCCGCCGCGGTCAGGCCGGCCAGCACCCGGTCGCGGCGCGGCGCGGCCGGGTCCGCCGTGCCCAGCGTGGCCAGGTGGTCGACGGCCGCGGTCACGCCGGCCAGCAGTTCGAAGCTCAGGGTGCCGAGCTCGAACCGGTCCGGCGCCACGTCCGGCGACGGCATCAGCTTCGCCGGGCGCAGCGTGCGCCACACCTCCGGGTCGGCCACCACCGCGGCCAGGTGCGGTCCGGACCACTTGTAGGCGCTGGTCACGTAGAAGTCCGCGCCGAGTGCCCGCACGTCGGTGGGCAGGTGCGGGGTGGCGTGCACCCCGTCGACGTAGACCAGCGCGCCCGCCGCGTGTGCCAGGTCGGCGATGCGGCGGACCGGCGGCACCGTGCCGATCGCGTTGCTGGCCGCGGTCACCGCCACCACCCGGGTCCGCGGACCGACCAGGCCGGCGTACTGCCCGGCCGGCAGTTCGCCGGTGGCCGGGTCGAACTCCGCCCAGCGTACGGTCGCGCCCGCCGCCTCGGCGGCCTGCACCCAGGGGCGCACGTTCGCGTCGTGGTCCAGCCGTGACACCACCACCTCGTCGCCGGGCCGCCAGGACGTCGCGAGCGTGCCGGCCACCCGGTAGGTCAGCGCGGTGGCGCTGGCCCCGAACACCACGCCGCCGGGCACCCCGCCGACCAGGTCGGCGACCGCGTCCCGGGCGGCCGCCACGATCTCGCCGGAGCGGCGGGCGGCCGCGAACGCGGTGCCGCGGTTGGACACCGCCCGGCGCAGCGTGCCGGCGACCGCGTCGGCGACCGGCGCGGCGACCTGGGTGCCGGCCGCGCCGTCCAGGTGGGCGAAACCCTCGGCGAGGGCGGGATAGGCGGCCCGGACCCGGGCGACGTCGAAGGTCATGGGGTGGACGCTAGCTCAGCCGGCGGCGGCTGCCGGGTAGGGTCGCTGCCGGTGTGCAGTGATCAGGCCGGAGGGCGGACCCCGTCGTGAAGAATCCGCTGGGCCCCGGTGACCCCCGGCGGCTGGGCGACTACGAGCTGCTGTCCCGGCTCGGCCAGGGCGGCATGGGCACCGTCTACCTGGCCAGGGAACCGTCCGGACGCCTGGTCGCGGTCAAGGTCATCCGGCCCGAGTTCGCCTACGAGGCGGAGTTCCGCGGCCGGTTCCGCAGCGAGGTGAACCGGGCCCGGCAGGTGCCGCCGTTCTGCACCGCCGAGGTGCTGTACGCCGACCCCGACCACCGCACGCCGTACCTGGTCGTGGAGTACGTCGACGGGCCCAGCCTGGCCGAGGTCGTGGAGGAGAAGGGCCCGCTGGGGGCCGGCAGCCTGTACAGCGTGGCGATCGGGGTGGCTACCGCGCTGACCGCGATCCACGGCGCCGGGGTGATCCACCGCGACCTGAAGCCGCGCAACGTGCTGTTCTCGCTCGGCACGCCCAAGGTGATCGACTTCGGCATCGCCCGGGCGCTGGAGGTGACCAGCCAGCACACCGGCACGGACCAGATGGTCGGCACGGTGGCGTACATGGCGCCGGAGCGGTTCGACGCGGAGAGCCGTACGGTCACACCGGCCGCGGACGTGTTCGCCTGGGGTGCCGTCGTGGTGTTCGCCGCCACCGGCCGTACCCCGTTCCACGCCGACTCGCCGGCCGCCACCGCGGCCCGGATCCTGACCCAGCCGCCGAACCTGTCCGGCCTGCCCGGGCCGCTGCGCGACCTGGTGGCGCTCACCCTGGACAAGGACCCGGCGCAGCGGCCCACCGCGTACGAGCTGCTGGACCTGCTGCTGGCCGCCGGTTCGCCGGGCGCACCGGCGGGGCTCGACGCCGACCTGGCGCACCGCCCGGAGCTGCGCCGCGCCGCCGAGGCCGCCCAGCACTCCGGGCGCTACGTCACCGGCGACCCGCGCCGGCCGGCGATGGCGCCGGTCCGGCCGCTGGGCCGCGGCGGCCGGGCCGCCCGGCTGCTGGCCGCGGGGGCGGGCGCCGCGGTGCTGGCCGCCGCCGGCCTGGCCATGGCCGTCATCGGCGCCGACTGGCAGGCGGCCGACGGCGGAGCCGGACCGGTGGCCGAGTCGCCGTCACCGTCCGCGCCGGTGCCGCCGGTGACCCGGGTGGTGCGCGGCCCGTCGGTGATCGACCGCCTGGACCGGCCGGGCCAGTGGCGGAGCTCCGGCAACGAGGGGTCGGGCGGCTGCCGGTTCGACGGCCGGCTGGTCGCCAGCACCGGCGACTCGGGGGCGGTGCAGTGCCGCGGGCCGTCCGACACGTTCGCCGGCGACCAGTCCATCGCCGTGGACGTCACCTCGTTGGCGCCCGGCTCCTGCGCGCTGGTCTGGTTCCGGTTCATCTCCGACAGCGGCTACCGGCTGTCCGCCTGCGCCGGCGGCCTCGACCTGGAACTGCTGGACGCGGGGGAGGCCGCCACGTTGAAGACGTGGCCGTCCGAGGTGTTCCGGGACGGCGACCGGCACCGGCTCGGCATCGACATCCGGGGGCAGCGGGCCACGGTCACGGTGGACGGCGCACCGGTCATCGAGGCGGACGTCAACGAGCCCACCCTGGTCGCCGGGCGGGTCGTGTTCGGGGTGAGCACCGAGGATCTGGACTCCGAGGGCCGGGTGGGCTTCGCCAACGCGGAGATCCGCTCCCGCTAGCGGTGCCCTGGCAAGCGGTTGCCAGACGGTGCAGGCGCGGTTAGCTTGAGGTGGCGCCGAGAGGGGTGGCCATGACGGA
Organism: Jidongwangia harbinensis; assembly: GCF_020216025.1. GTDB lineage: Bacteria > Actinomycetota > Actinomycetes > Mycobacteriales > Micromonosporaceae > Actinoplanes > Actinoplanes harbinensis. The sequence continues at coordinate 160,827 of NZ_JAIWNC010000010.1, forward strand.
CCCGACGGATCCGGCCGAGAGCCGGCCCCGGACCGAGCCGGTGGCCGGCCGCGCACCCACCATCTACGACGTGGCCCGGGCCGCCGGGGTGGCGCCGTCCACCGTGTCGCGGGCGTTCGCCCGGCCGGGGCGGATCAACGCCGACACCGCGGAACGGATCCGCCGGGTCGCGAGCGCGCTGGGTTACCGGGCGAATCCGTCGGCCCGCGCGCTGCCGACCGGCCGCACCTCGATGCTCGCGCTGGTCGTCGCGGACGTGGCGAACCCGTTCTACAGCGACATCATCCGGGGCGTGCAGGTCGCCGCGACCGCGGCCGGGTACACCATGCTGCTCACCGACGCCGAGCAGTCCGCGGCCGGGGAGCGCGAGGTGCTGGACCGCGCGGTGTCGTCGGCCGACGGGGTGGTGCTGGCCACCTCCGGCATCTCCGGCGCGGCGCTCCGGGTGATCGCCGGACAGCGCCCGGTGGTGGTGCTGAACCGGGCCGTGCCGGGCGTGCCCTGCGTGGTCAGCGACGACCCGCGGGGCATGCGTCAGGCGGTGGCGCACCTGGCCGGCCTGGGGCACCGGCGGATCACCTACCTGGCCGGACCGCAGGCGTCCTGGGCGGACGGCGTGCGCTGGGACGCGCTGGTCGAGGCGGTCCGGGAGCGGGGTCTGGACGCGTGCCGGAGCGGGCCGTACCCGCCCACCGTGGACGGCGGCGCAGCGGCCGCGCCGGAGCTGGCCGGCCGCCCGACCACCGCGGTGATCGCGTACAACGACCTGATGGCGATCGGGCTGATCCGGGCGCTGGCCGCGCGGGGCGCCCGGCTGCCGGAGGAGGTGAGCGTGGTCGGTTTCGACGGCATCCTCGCCGCCGGTCTGGTCACGCCGGCGCTGACCACGGTGGCCGCGCCGCTGCGCGCGATGGGCCGGACCGCGGTCGGCACCCTGCTGGACCTGGTGCACGGCGCGCCGCCCGCCGCCGGGCCTCCGGTGCGCCTGCCCCCGGAACTGGTGGTACGGGCGTCGACCGCGCGCCCCGGCCGGAGCCGGCCCGCCTGGGCCACCGCCTCCGTGCCGACCTCCGCCGGGACCGGGTAGTCCGGGCAACAGATGGCAACCGCTTGCCAAAGCGGCGGTCGTCCCATCAGTCTCGTTGCATGGCTTCGGTTCCCGCATCCCTGACCCTGCACCCGGACCGGCTCCTGCCGTCCGACCCGGCGGTGCGCCCGCTCGCCCGCCGGCTGTACGAAGGGGTACGCGACCTGCCGATCGTGTCGCCGCACGGGCACGTGGATCCGCAGATGCTGCTCGACGACGCTCCGTTCGCCGACCCGACCGCGCTGCTGGTGCAGCCGGACCACTACGTGACCCGGCTGCTGCACGCCGGCGGCATCGCGCTGGACCGGCTCGGCGTCGGCGCCGGGCCGATGGGGGAGGAGCGGGCCCGGGCGGCGTGGCGGCTGCTCTGCGCGAACTGGCACCTGCTGCGCGGCACGCCGGTGCGGTTCTGGCTGGAGGCCGAGCTGGCCGATATCTTCGGGGTCACCCAGCGGCCCGGCGCCGATACGGCCGACGCCGTCTACGACCGGATCGCCGACTGCCTGCGACAGGACAGCCACCGCCCGCGGGCGCTGCTGGAACGGTTCGGCATCGAGTTCCTGGCCACCACGGACGACCCCGCGGACAGCCTGGACGCGCACGCCGCGCTGGCCGCCGACCCGACCGTGACCACCCGGATCGTGCCCACCTTCCGTCCCGACCGCTACCTGGAGCCGGAGCGGCCCGGCTGGGCCGACGCGGTCCGGCACCTCGGCGCGGTGGCGGACACCGACGCCGGTCACTACGGCGGTTATCTGGAGGCGCTGGAGCGGCGCCGCCGGCACTTCCTGGCCCACGGCGCGGTGTCCACCGACCACGGGCACGCCGACGCGGTGGCCGAACCGCTGGACCGGGCGGAGGCGGAAGGCATCTACGCCCGGGCCCTGGCCGGGGAGGCGAGCGCGGCGGAGGCCACCGCGTTCCGCCGCCACATGATGGTGGAGATGGCCCGGATGTCCTGCGCGGACGGGCTGGTCATGACGCTGCATCCGGGGGTCTTCCGGAACCACCACCCGGCGACGCTGGACCGGTTCGGCGCGGACACCGGCCACGACATCCCGGTCGCCACCGAGTACACCCGGGCGCTGCGCCCGCTGCTCGAGCGGTACGGCACCGAGCCGGGCTTCCACCTGGTGCTGTTCACCGTGGACCCGGACGTGTACGCCCGCGAGGTCGCCCCGCTGGCCGGCTTCTACCCCGCGGTGTACGCCGGCGCACCGTGGTGGTTCCTGGACAACCCGGCGGCCATCCGGTCCTTCCAGTCGTCGGTGACCGAGATCGCCGGGTTCAGCCGGCTCGCCGGGTTCGTCGACGACACCCGGGCGTTCTGTTCCATCCCGGCCCGTCACGACATGTCCCGCCGGCTGGACGCGGGCTTCCTGGCCGGTCTGGTGGCGGAGCACCGCCTGGACGAGGACGAGGCCGCCGAGACGCTGGCCGGCCTTGTATCTCAGCAACCTAGGAAGGTCTTCAAGCTGTGAGGCGTGACCTACCCCCCGCGCCGGTCCGGATGGTCCATCTCGGGCTGGGCAACTTCTTCCGCGCGCATCAGGCCTGGTACACCGCCGCCGCCCCGGACGCCGGGGAGTGGGGGATCGCCGCGTTCACCGGCCGGTCCCGCGGCCTCGCCGACCGGCTGAGCGCCCAGGACGGCCTCTACACCCTGGTGGTACGCGGCCCGGACACCGACGAGTTCCCGGTCGTGGGGTCCGTCGTGGCGGCGTACCCGGGCACCGACCTGACGAACTGGCGGGCCCTGCTGGCCCGGCCGGAAGTGGCGATCGTGACGCTGACCGTCACCGAGGCCGCGTACCGGCGCGGCGCGGACGGCGGTGTCGACCTTGACGACCCGGACGTGCGCAGCGACCTGGCGGTGCTGCGTGGTGCCGCCGGGGGTGACGTGCGCAGCGTGCCCGGCCGCCTGGTCGCCGGCCTGGCCGCACGCCGGGCGGCCGGCGCCGGCCCGATCGCGGTGATGTCCTGCGACAACCTGCCGGACAACGGTGCCGTCACGGATCGCGTGGTCACCGGCCTGGCCGCGGCGGCCGACCCGGACCTCGCCGGCTGGATCCGCGAGCGGGTCGCCTTCCCCACCACCATGGTGGACCGGATCACCCCGGCCACCACCGACGACGACGTGCGCGCGGTGGCCGCCGCGACCGGGCGCGACGATGCCGTACCGGTGGTCACCGAACCGTTCCACGAGTGGGTGATCAGCGGCGACTTCCCGGCCGGGCGGCCGGCCTGGGACGCCGCCGGCGCCCGCTTCGTCGCCGACGTGGGCCCGCACGAGCAGCGCAAGCTGTGGTTGCTCAACGGCGGCCATTCCCTGCTCGCGTACGCCGGCGGTGCCCGCGGCCACGAGACGGTCGCGGACGCGGTGGCCGACCCGGAGTGCCGGTCCTGGCTGGACGACTGGTGGGACTCCGCGGCCGCACACCTGCCGCTGCCCGCCGCGGAGATCGCCGAGTACCGGGCCGCGCTGTTGCGCCGCTGGGCCAACCGGCGCATCCAGCACCGTCTCGGGCAGATCGCCGCGGACGGTTCGCAGAAGCTGCCGATCCGGATCCTGCCGGTGCTGCACCGGGAACGGTCCGCCGGCCGGCTGCCCCGGGGCGGGGTCCGGGTGCTCGCCGCGTGGATCGCCCACCTGCGGGGCGCCGGTACCCCGGTGCGGGACGCGGCGGGGGAGCGGTTCGTCGCCGCCGCCGGGTCGGTCCGGGACGTGCTGGGTCTGCTGGACCCGGCCCTGGCCGGGGACGGCGAACTGGTGGCGGCCGTCGAGGCCGGCCTGAACCAGGCGACAGGCCCGGCCTAGGAGCACTACTCCGGCAGGCGACCGGCTGAGCCGCACGCGATCGGACGGACGGCCGGCTAGATGCGGGCTCGGGCCGCGGACACCGCCGGGCCGGGGAGGCCGGCGCGGGGCAGCACGATCCGGTCGTCGACGCCGCGGCCGGTGGCCACCCGGTGGGCCACCCGGGCGGCCATCTGGCGCACCAGCAGCCGGCGCAGCCCGCGCCGCCGGATGCGGCCGGCGAACGGGCCGAACGGACGGCGCAGCCGCTGCGCCTGCCGCGCGATCGCCGGCAGGATGGCCGCGAACTCGCTGTACACGGCGCGGTTGTCGGTCGAGCCGAGGTAGCCGAACGGCCCGGAGCCGGCCAGCGCGGCGAGCGGCACGCCGAGCAGTTCGATGTTGCGGTACGCGCCCCGGTCCAGCATGGCCACCACGTGCTGCACGCCGGCGTCCCGCCCGGCCCGCAGGAAGGTCCGGTACAGCAGCGTGCTGACCTCCAGTGACGAGCGGCGGCCGCGGTACTCCGGCAGCACCGCCAGGGTGGCGAAGTCCCACACCGGCCCGCCGGTCATCCCGTGCGCGGCGGCGATCGCGTCGGCGTCGTGCCCGATGTGCGCCGGGGCGTCGTCGATCGTCTTGATGCCGCGCCCGGTGCCCGCCACGGCCCGGCACACCCCGGCCGGCGCCACCGCCTCGCGGTCCAGCACCAGGAAGAACAGGCTCTGCGCCTCGTACCGCCGGTACTCGTCGGTCATCACCGCGGCGTCGTTGCCGAACGTCTCCTGGAAGACCCGTCGTTCCACGGTGCGCCCGACGTCGGCCAGCGGTTCGCCCGGGCCGGCCGGCACGGCGACGAACCGTCCCGGCGTGGCGGGCAGCCCGGCCAGGCACTGCGCGACGCGCCGGCGCACGTCGCCGGGGTCGAGGTCGTAGCGGGCCGGCACCGCTCAGAACTCCTTCGCGACGATCTGCGTGGTACGGAAGTACGCCTCGGTGAACGCCACCACGGCGGCCGGGTCGAACGCCTTACAGGTGTAGATGTCCACGCTGAAGAACTCCACCGGGCGCTCCCACGAGTAGAAGTGCGCGCCGGAGGTCTCCCAGTGGATCCAGCCGGCCCAGCCGTACAGGTCGCTGACGTGGGTCACCGGCTCGATCAGGGTGATCATGTCGGTCACCACGGACAGCTGCCGCAGGTAGTCGCGGATGTGCTCGTCGGTGATCACGAACGTGGGGTAGCCCTCGACCACGAGCCGCTGCCGGGTGATGGCGGGTGCCAGGTCCCGGAAGCCGCTGGTTGCGTTCGGTGAGGAGGCGCTGTCACGTTCCGTGGTGAGCGAGGGCATGCGGCGTCCTTTGCGAGCGTGGCGACATATCCGGTCAATGCGGTGCGTACTCACAAATCTAGCCGACCGTTACGGAGCGTCAAGGCCGTCCGGTTGCAGCCCGGGTGCAGCACGGGTGCGGGCGGCTCCTCAGGCGGCCAGGGCGGCGTACCGGCCGCCGACCTCGACCAGGCTCTCGTGGGTGCCGGACTCCAGGACCCGGCCGTGGTCGAGCACCACGATCTGGTCGGCGTGGCGGACCGTGGACAGCCGGTGCGCGATGGTGATCGTGGTCCGGCCCCGCGACACCGTGTCGAACGCGCGCTGCACGGCGCGTTCGGTCTCGGTGTCCAGCGCGCTGGTGGCCTCGTCCAGGATCAGAATGCGCGGGTCCCGCAGCAGCGTGCGGGCGATCGCGACGCGCTGCTTCTCGCCGCCGGAGAAGCGGTGGCCGCGGGAGCCGACGACCGTGTCGTACCCCTCGGGCAGGCCGGTGATCAGCTCGTGGATCTGTGCGGCGCGGGCGGCCGCCTCGATCTCGGCGTCGGTGGCGTCCGGTCTGGCGTACCGCAGGTTCTCCCGCACCGTGGTGTGCAGCAGGTAGGTCTCCTGGCTGACCACGCCGACGATGCCGGCCAGGTCGGCGAGCCGCAGGTCGCGTACGTCGACCCCGTCGACGGTGACCCGGCCGGCGTCCGGGTCGTGCAGCCGGGCGATCAGGCCGGCGACCGTGCTCTTGCCGGAGCCGGTCTCGCCGACCAGGGCGAGCGAGGTGCCGGCCGGTACGTCCAGGCTGAGGCCGGCGACCGCGGGTCCGGCGCCGTCCGGATAACGGAACGTGACGTCCGCCAGGCGCAGGTGTCCGCGCACGTGGGTGACGTCCGCCGGGTGCTCCGGGTCGGCCACCTCGACCGGCAGGTCCAGGTATTCGAAGATCCGGGCGAACAGCGCCAGCGAGCTGGTCAGCGACACCCCGACGTTGAGCAGGGCCATCAGCGGCCGGAACAGCCCGGACTGCAGGCCGGTGAACGCCACCAGGGTGCCGATGCTGAGCGTGCCGGCGGTGAACGGCAGGCCGGCGCTGAGGTAGATGACGGCCGGGATGGCGGCGAAGACGACCGCCATCGAGGCCATCCGCCAGCGTCCGGCCAGCTCCGCGCGCAGTTCCAGGTCGATGAGCCGTTCGGAGGAGCGGGTGAAGCGGTCCACCAGGGCCGGTCCGGTGCCGAGCGTCTTGCTGAGCTGCACCCCGCTGATCGAGAGTGCCTCCTCGACCGTGACGTTCAGGTCGGCCAGCTCGCGCTGGCGCTCGGCGGTGATCCGCCGGCGCATGCCGGCCACCCGCCGGGTCAGGTGGATCGCGGGCGGCAGCACCACCAGCGAGACCAGGGCCAGCTGCCAGGAGAGCGCGACCATCGCGACCGCGGTGGCGACCACCGTGGTGAGGTTGGCGGCGACCGAGGTCGCGGTCGAGGTGACCACGGACTGCATGCCGCCGATGTCGTTGGTGATCCGGGACTGCACCTCGCCGGTGCGGGTGCGGGTGAAGAACCCCACCGACTGACGTTGCAGGTGGGCGAAGACGTCGGTGCGCAGCCGGTGCATGACGCGCTGGCCGACGGTGGTGGAGATCCAGGTCTGCACCACGCCGAGCGCCGAGGTCACCGCGGCCACGGCCACCATGCCGGCGACCAGCCAGGCCAGCAGCGGCAGGTCGGCCCGGGGGAGTGCGACGTCGATGACCTCACGGAGCAGGAACGGGGAGGCCAGGGAGAGGACCGAGGACACCACGATGATCGCGGTGACGACGGCCAGCGGGAACCGGTGTGCGGTGAAGAGCCGGCCGATCCGGCGCAACGAGACGCCCTGGGCCTGCGCGCGCTCGGCGGCGGTGACGGTGGGTTTACGCGAGTCCAAGTGATCCCTCGTTTCGGTAGTTGATAAGCTGAGGTTACCTCAACATGAGGGAACAACGGTATTCGCTGGTACGGTATTCCGCGTGGACGACGAGGGCCTGGCCGAGCTGTTCTGGGGGGTCTCCCGGCGTTTGCGCGCCCGGACCCGCACGGCGCTGGAGCCGTTCGGCGTCGCGCCCGCGCAGGCCCGGGCGCTGGGTGTGCTGCTCGGCCACGGTCCGCTGCGCCTCAGCGAGCTGGCCGAGCGGCTGCGCATCGCACCGCGCTCGGCCACCGAGGTGGTCGACGACCTGCAGCAGCGCCACCTGGTCGTCCGGCGCCCGGACCCGGCCGACCGCCGGGCCACGCTGGTCGACCTCACCCCGGCGGGCACCGCGGCGGGTCAGGCCATCCGGGACGCCCGGCGGGCCGAGTCGGCACGCTTCTTCGGCGCGCTCAGCGCCGCCGACCGCGCCGACCTCGGTCGGGTCCTGCGCCAGCTGCGCGACTAGGTTGCCGTCCCCGGGCGCCTCGCGGGTATGCGGCGAGGTCGGCGGGACGGATCCCGGCGACCGCCGTCAGCGGCCGAGCGTCGCGAGGACCAGATCGACCGCGCGGGTGAGGGCGGCCCGCGACCCGTCGTCGTCATCGAGCACGTCGAACGCGTGGTGCCCGTGCGGCACCTCGACGATCTCCAGGCGGGCGCCGGCCGAGGCCGCCACGAAGCCCTCGACACCCTCCGCGATCGCCGGGTTCTCCTGGCCCACCCGGGTCAGCACGATCGGCAGGTCACCGGCCCGCGCCACCGCGTCGGCCGGGAGGAAGCGCGGATCGGCCGGCCAGCCCGGGAGCGGGCGCAGCAGCGGATAGCTCAGGGTTAGGCAGCGCAGCCACGGCGGCGGGTCGCGCAGCCAGTCGGCGGCCAGCATGCCGCTCCCGGAGAAGAACCACAGCGCCAGCCGGTCGTCGTCCACCCGCGGGTCGGCGCGGACCGCGTCGGCGGCCGCCCGCACGTCGGCCGCCGCGTCCGGATAGGCGGCCGGGCTGTGCAGCCGGTGGTCGACGGTCGCACCCACCACGCCGCGGGCGGCCGCCAGCGAGCCGTACGCCCGGTACTGCGGCCAGTCCCGCGGCGTGGGCCGCAGCTCGGCCGGAACCGGCCCGCCGTGCACGAACAGGACGGTCGGCCGCGGCCCGGTGACCTCGTCCGGCGGATAGAGGTCGATCGAGCCGTGCCGCTCCGCGTCACGGACCGCCACCGGAACGATCAAAGGCCGCAGGACGTCCATACCGCAAGCCTAACCGTTGAAACTGCCGCTGAAGTGCCGGTGATCGACCTCGTCCGGTGATCGTGGACGGTCGAGAGTGGAGGGCAGGGGGGTCGCCGAAAAGGGGGCTGGGCGGTCCGCCGGCACGAGTAACACAACGGAGGCGTGCCGTCGGACCGCCCGGCTTTCCGGCGTCGGGACCGGCTAGCCGCCGGCGGTGGCGATCCGCTGCAGCCACTCGCCGAGCAGCGCGCGTTCGGAGGCACTCAGCGTGGTGACGTCCGACAGCACCGCCCGCAGTGCCACGGCGCTGCCGACCGTGCCGCCGCCCGCGGTGGACGGCGGGCCGGTGGTGACGGCGGCGATCACCGATTCCCGGGCGAGCGCGGACAGTGCCGGGTCGCGCTCCTCCGGCGGGACGGCGATGAGCGTGAACGTCAGGCCGCTGCCGGCCGAGTGGACGAGGTGCACGGCGCGGTCCTCGCTGACCCGCAGCCGGCCGGCCGCCGCGATCCGGCGCACGATTCCGGCCAGGACGGCCAGGGAGTCCCGGGCCGCCGGGGACTCGGCGCCGGGCCGTGGTTCGCCGTAGATCAGCGTGTAGAACGCGGGGTATGCGAGCCCGAAGCCGACGTGCAGGTCCCAGCCCCGGCGCAGGTCGTCGACCGGGTCGTCGCCCGGCGGCTGCCCGGTCTTGGCCCGCAGGTAGACCGCGAATCCGTGGTTCCCCACCGCGTCCAGCAGGCCCTGTTTGTCGCCGAAGATCCGGTAGATGGTCGGCGCCTGCACTCCCGCCGCGGCACTCACCGCGCGTGTCGAGACGGCGTCGCGGCCACCCGCGGTGAGCAGCGCGGCAGCGGTCTCGACGATCCGCTCACGGGTCGTGGTCGGCTCCCCGTCATCCATGGTTGCGACGATAACATCTTTTTGTTAGCGATAGATCCAACTGAACCCTTGCCCGGGTGTGCTCCGTACTGGCTCGTACGAAGAGATCGACGTCCGACTACGAGGAGTGGCAATGGCACTGCGTCAACGACGGGGCATCAGCACCAACCGCAAGGCGATCGGTGCGGCAGTCTTCGCCGGTGTGCTCGTGCTCGGCGGCGTGACGGGCGTGCAGTTCGCCTCCGCCGGCGAGAACACCAAGGCGGACGGCATCGTGGTGGTGGACGGCCAGCAGTTCGACGTCTCCCAGTGCGCCGAGCTGGAGATCAACGCCGGCGAGGTGGTCTGTGACGGCGAGGCGCTGGCGCCGGTCGAGGAGATGGGCGCCGCCGACGCGGCCGCCGCCTCGGCCGCGGCCCTGGAGGCGGCGTGCGACCAGTTCGCGATCGACCAGGCCGCCGCGCAGGAGGAGGCCGCCGGCGAGGAGGCCGGCGCCGAGGAGGGTGCCGAAGAGGGCGCGGCGGCCGGCCAGGAGAAGGCCGCCAAGGCGAAGGCCAAGGCCCAGGCCAAGAAGGTCGCCAAGGCCAAGGAGAAGGCTGCCAAGGCCAAGGCCAAGGCGACCAAGGCCAAGGAGAAGGCCGGTGCCGAGGATGAGGCCGGTGCCGAGGGTGAGGCCGGCGCCGAGGGTGAGGCCGGCGCCGAGGACGAGGTCGGTGCCGAGGAGGCAGCCGCCGCGGTGACCGAGGCGCAGCAGGCGCTGCAGCTGGCCTGCCTGGAGCTGGCCGTCGCCAAGGCCGCGGCCGGCGAGGCCGGTGCCGGTGACGACGCGGGTGCCGAGGACGGGGCGGGTGCCGAGGACGAGGCCGGCGCGGACGACGAGGCCGGTGCCGAGGACGAGGCCGGCGCCGACAACGAGGCCGGTGCCGAGGAGAAGGCGCACAAGTAGGCGGCACGGGGAGGCGCGGACCGCGCCTCCCCGCCCCTACGCTGGACCGGTGGCCGACAACCGCACGCTCTCCGGAGCGCACCCCGGCGGGAGCGACCATCGTGGACGTTGAGCGGCTGCTGGACCGGGCGCACGACCTGATCGCGATCCGGTCCACCGCCGACCGTCCCGCCGACCTGCGGAGCGCCCTCGGCCACGTGCTCGGCGCGGTCGGCCCCGGCTTCACGGTGGAGCACTTCGAGTCCCGCGGCAAACCCAGCGCCCTGGTGTACGCCGGCCCCACCCGGCCGCCGTTCCGGGTCATCCTGAACGCCCACCTCGACGTGGTTCCCGCCGAGGACCGGCAGTTCCGGGCCCGCCGCGACGGCGACCGGCTCTACGGCCGCGGCGCCCAGGACATGAAGGTCGCCGCCCTGGTGATGGCGGACGTGTTCGCCACCCTCGCGCCGGACCTGCCGTACCCCCTGGGACTGCAGCTGGTCACGGACGAGGAGGTCGGCGGCGTCGACGGCACCGGTCACCAGGTCGCCGCCGGGGTCACCGCCGGCTTCGTGGTCATCGGCGAGCACAGTCGCCTGCGGGTGGTCGCCGAGTCCAAAGGGCTGCTGCAGGTGCGGCTGCGGGCCGGCGGCGTGGCGGCGCACGCGGCGTACCCCTGGCTCGGTGACAACGCCTTGCGCACGCTCACCGCCGCGATCGACGGCATCCTGCGCCGCCATCCGGTACCGGCCGGCGAACAGTGGACCACCACCGTCAACGTGGCCCGGATCGGGACCGGCAACCGGGCGGTCAACCAGGTGCCCGCGGACGCCACCGCCTGGCTGGACATCCGTTTCCCGCCGGAGGACGAGGCGTTCGCCGGACGTACCCCCGACGAGATCGTCGCGCACCTGGGCGCGCTCGGCGGCGAGCGGGTGACGGTGACGGTGGAGGCGTTCGCGCCGCCGCACCGCGCCGATCCGGCCGGCGCCGAGGTGCGGCTGCTGCGGGACGCGGCACGGGCGGCCGGATACTCCGGGGACCTGCTGCGCAAGCACGGCGCCGCGGACGGGCGGTTCTACTCGGCGGCCGGAGTTGACGCGGTCATCTTCGGGCCCGGGGGAGACGGCCAGCACGGGCCGGACGAATACCTGGCGATCGCCACGGTCAGGCCGTACCACGACGCGCTGGCGGGATTTCTGCGGCGGCTGGGCGGCGGGTGAGACGCTTCTCCGCGTACGCCATGCCGGCCAGCACGATCAGGCCGCCGACCAGCAGATTCCAGGTCACCGGCTCGCTCAGGAACAACACCCCGACCCCCACCGCGGCGACCGGGACCACGTAGTTGACCGCGGACGCGCTGGTCGCGCCGATGTCGCCGATCAGCCGGAAGTACAGCACGTACGCCAGCCCGGTGCTCAGCACGCCGAGCAGCACGATGCTCACCAGCACCCGCGAGGTGAGCCGCACCGTTCCCCACTCCAGCAGCGGACTCGCCAGCGCCTGCAGGACCACCGCCACCAGCAGCTGGCCCGCCGCCAGCGACAGCGGTGCCAGCCCGCGCGGCGACAGGAAACGGCGTACGTACACGAAGCTGATCGCGTAGCTCACCGCGGCGCCGAAGCAGGCGATCTCGCCGCCCAGCGACCCGGGCGCCTCCCGCCACGGCGCCAGCACCACCACGATGCCGGCGAAGCCGATCAGCAGGCCGACCACCTTGCGCGCGGTGGCGCGTTCGGCGGACAGGGCCGCGTACGCGATGGTCAGCGTCAGCAGCGGCGTCGCCCCGATCAGCACCCCCGCCACGCCCGCACCGGCGCTGCGCTCGCCGTACGACAACAGCAGGAACGGCAGCACCTGGCCGAACAAGGCGGCGCCCGTCAGATGCCCCCACACCGTCCCACCGCGCGGCAACCCCACCTGCCGGACCGCCGCGATCACCGCCAGCACCAGCGCGCCCAGCGCCAGCCGGGCCAGGACCAGCTGCGCCGGGCTGAGGCCCTCCAGGGACACCTTGATGAGCGTGAAGCTGCCGCCCCACAGCAGGGCCAGGGCCAGGAACCGGATTACCGTCGCGTTCGTCACGATCTGATCGTCCCCGCCCGCCGGGGCCGGGTCCACGAGGCTTTTCCGCCCGGAATCAGGTAGCGGAACTGAACGATGCCGCCGCGACGACGAAGGCCCGCACCACCGAGCGCAGGTGCGGTGCCCGGTCCCCGGCCCGCCGCGCGTACAGCACCACCTGCCGGCGCGGCTGCTCCGCCCGCAGCGCCCGCACCACGATCTCCGGGTCGTGCCGGAGCACACACATCCGCGGCACCAGCGCCACCCCCAGCCCCGCCCGGACCAGGGCGAACACGGCGTCGTAGTGGTCCGCGGTGTGCGCCTCCCGGGGCGTGAACCCGGCTGCCGCGCAGGCCTCCAGGGCGATCGTGCGGCACAACCCGCCCGGCGGCAGGATCCACGCCTCGCCGGCCAGGTCGGCCAGCGTCACCTCCGAACCGGCGAGCGGATGCACCGCCGGCAGCGCCACGTCCAACGGGTCGATCAGCAGCGGCCGCCGCTCGAACCGGGGGTCGTCCACGCGGACGTCCCCGTCCAGGCCCACCACCAGATCGGTGTCGTCGCGCACCAGCCGGTCCATCGCCGGCTCGGTGTCCATCTCCTGCAGCCGCAGGGTGAGACGCGGCTCGGCCACGGCCAGGTCCCGCATCGCGGGCACGGCCAGCGCGGGTACGGCGGTGGCGAAGCAGTCCACCCGCACCGTGGCCGCGGCGCCCGTCACGTACGCGTCCAGTTCGGTCTGCGCCTGCTCCAGCTGGGCGAACAGCACGTCGGCATGCCGCAGCAGCAGCTGGGCCGCGTCGGTCAGCCGGACCCGGCGGCCGTGCGGCTCCAGCAGTGGCGTGCCGACGTCCTTGGACAGCAACGCCAGCTGCTGCGACACCGCCGATGACGTCATGTGCAGCGCGCCGGCGACCGCGGTCACGGTGCCGCGGTCCCGGAGTTCCCGCAGCAGCCGCAGGCGCCGCAGATCAAGCTGACCCACCGCGTCATCCTAGGCCGGACCGGGTCGGCGGGCGGTCCCGCGCCGATCACGCCGGTGTGGCCGGCCGGCCCCGGCGGAGGCCGGCGGTCATCGGGGCGCGGCCGGGGCCGGTGCGGTCGCCACGGCCCGGGCCTCGGCCTCGGCGACGGCGATCCGGTCCTCGTCCCGGTGGATCCGGTATTCGCGCAGCGTGTACCCGAACGCGGCGGCCCACACCACGGCGATGACCAGGTAGGTGCCGTAGCGGACCTGGTCGGCGGCGTCGATCCAGTCGCTGCGCAGCAGGGACCGGGCGTTGGTGAGGATGATCAGGCCGCCGACCGCGGTGCCGGCCAGCCGCGGCGGTACGTGCCGGACCAGCCAGGCCGCGGCCGGCGCCGCGATCGCGCCGCCGAGCAGGAGCAGCCCGACCCAGCCCAGGTTGATGTTCTCCGACCCGAGGCCGAGCAGGAAGCCGGCACTCGCCGCGACCGCGACCAGGAACTCGCTGGTGTTGATGGAACCGACCACCTTGCGCGGTTCGAGCCGTCCGCTGGCCAGGATCGCCGGGGTGCCGACCGGTCCCCACCCGCCGCCGCCGGTGGCGTCCACGAATCCGCCGGCGAGCCCGAGCGGGGCCAGGAACTTCGCGCTCAGCGGCTGGCCGAGCCGGGCCCGGGGCAGGCCGAAGGCGGTGAAGCGGACCAGGATGTAGGCGCCCAGAACGAGCAGGACGATCGCCATCACGGGCGCGGCGGCGGCGGTCGAGATGCGGGACAGGAACGTGGCGCCGGCGAAGGCGCCGACCGCGCCGGGCAGGCCGACCCGCCACACCACCCGCCAGTCGACGTTGCCGAACTTCCAGTGCGACAGCCCGGACACCAGCGTGGTCCCGATCTCGGCGAGGTGCACCGTTGCCGACGCCGCGGCGGGGTTGGTGCCGATCGCCAGCAGCAACGTCGTCGAGGTCACGCCGTAGGCCATGCCGAGGCCGCCGTCGACCAGTTGCGCTCCGACCCCCACCAGGACGAGCAGGATGAGCTTTTCCACTCCGTCCTCCCCCCGTCGAGAATCCCTATCGAAACTATAGAGATACTCCGTCCGTTGGTGTGCGGTCAAGGCCGCGCTAGCGGAACGTCATGTCCCGGGTCACGTCCGCGCGCATCGTGGTGACCAGGTCGACCAGGTAGTTCTGGCGTACCGTCCAGGGCTGGTGACTGCCGCGCTGGGGGAACCGGTCCCGGGCCCGCTGCACGTACCCGGAGGTGAGGTCCAGCAACGGCCGGCGCGGTCCGGGCGGTGGCTCGTTCGGGGTTGCGGTCGTGTATCCGTGCCGGTCCAGGTGGGCGAGCAGCCGGCAGAGGTAGCGGGACGACAGGTCGGCGCGCAGCGTCCAGGACGCGTTGGCGTACCCGAGGCAGTAGGACAGGTTCGGCACGCCGCTGAACATCATTCCGCGGTACGCCACCCGCCCGCCCGGATCCACCGGCTCGCCGTCCACGGTCAGCCGGATGCCCCCGACCGGCAGCAGCGTCAGGCCGGTCGCCGAGACCACGATGTCGGCCGGCAGCACCGGCCCGGACGCGAGCCGGATGCCCTCGGGTACGAACCGGTCGATGCGGTCGGTGACCACCGACGCGGCGCCGGACCGGATGGCCCGGAACAGGTCGCCGGACGGCACGAAACACGGGCGCTGGTCCCACGGCTGGTAGGACGGCGTGAAGTGGGCGTCGAGGTACGCCGGGTCGGGCAGGACCCGCAGCGCCCGCCGCCGCAGCGCCCGCTTCACCGGTTCCGGGCGGCGCCGGCTGAGCTCGTAGAAGCCCTGGGTCACCAGGATGTTGCGGGCGCGGGCCAGCCGGTGCGCGGCCCCGGCCGGCAGCCACCTGCGCAGCCGGTCGGCGACCGCGTCGCGCGGGTCCCGCGGGGTCACGTACGACGGGGAGCGCTGCAGCATCGTGACGTGCCCGGCGCGCTCCGCCAGCGCCGGCACCAGCGTGACCGCGGTCGATCCGCTGCCGATCACCACCACCCGCCTGCCGGCGTGGTCCAGGTCGCCGGGCCAGAACTGGGGATGGACGAAACGCCCGGCATAGTCCGCCCGCCCCGGGAACTCCGGCTGGTGGCCGCGCTCGTAGTCGTAGTAGCCGGCGCAGACATGCAGAAACCCGCAGGTGTACGTGCCCGCGGTGGTTCGTACCGTCCAGCGGGCCGGCCCCGACGACCAGGCCGCGCTCAGCACCCGGGTGCGCAGCCGGATCCGCCCGGTGATGCCGCCGGCGTCGGCGGTGTCCCGGATGTAGTCCAGGATGGTGTCGCCGGTGGCCATCGAACGCTCGCCGCGCCACGGCCGGAACGGATAGCTCAGCGTGAACATGTCGGAGTCGGAGCGCACGCCCGGGTAGCGGAACAGGTCCCAGGTGCCCCCGACCGACTCGCGCGCCTCCAGGATCAGGTAGCTGGTGCCCGGGCGGTGCTGCCGCAACCGCCACGCCGCGCCGACCCCGGACAGCCCGGCACCGATGATCAGCACGTCGACGTGTTCGGTCATGGCGCCAGTCTGCCCGGTGCGGTGGCCGGTTCGGTCCACGGCGGCGGGCCCACGCCGGAGAGGCGCACCCCGCCCCACGGGTCCGGTTCGCCGATCCGCGCGGCCCGTCCGGTCCCGCCCGGCAGCCGGACCTCCGCCTCCCGCGCGCCGGACCGGACCCGTGCCACCAGCGCCGGGTCGGGCGAGGTGCGGCCGGCCCAGCGGTACCGGCCCTCGACCGGCTCGAAGGTGACCGACAGCCGCACGGTCACCGCCCGGATCTCGGTGCCGACCCGGACGGTGGCCGGGCCGCGGTACTCCTCCGCCGGGTCAGTCACGGCCGGTGGCCGCCAGCCCGCCCGGCAGGTCGGCCGCGCTGCGGACGCCCGCGACGCCGCTCCACAGGAACGTGGTCAGGTACTCGCTGAGCGCGGCCCGGCTGATCGGCTGCTGGTGACGCAGCCACCAGTCGCCGACCGTCTGCACGTACCCGACGACGCCGTACGCCCAGGGCAGCGCCGGGCCGGCGTCCAGGCCGGCGTCGCGCAGCCGGTCGCCGAGGATGCGGGCGAGCGCGCTGGCCACCGTGTCCACCACGTCCGCCACCACGTCGCGGTGCCGTTCCACGTCCGGCCGGTGCACCACGAAGCGGTACACGTGCGGATCGGCCTCGATGAGCGTCAGGTAGGCGTCCACCGCGGCGCCCACGACGTCGCGGTCCGCGCGGACCGCGGCCACCGCGGGTTCGATCGCGGCGACCAGCATGGCCGCCGCCTCGACGCCGACCGCCTGCCAGAGCTGCGACTTGTCGGCGAAGTACCGGTACAGCACCGGCTTGCTGACGCCGGCGTGGGCGGCGATGGCCTCCATGCCGATGTCCGGCCCGTGCGCGCGGATCGCCTCGATCGCGGCGACGGTCAGCTGGGCGCGGCGCTGCTCGCGGTGGTCCGCCCAGCGCTGCCGGCGGCCGTCCTTGACGCCCGGATCGACGAAGTTCATAGTACGAGAAGTAACTGTTACTTCCGGTAACGTCAAGTCCCCCCGGTCCCGGAGGTCCGCATGGCCACCCCCGATCGCGAACTGACCGCCACCCGGCTGCTGCACACCTCGGCCGAGCGCACCTACGACCCCGCCGTCGAGATCGACTGGGACGCCGACCTGGCACCCGGACTCTTCTTCACCCCGCCGGAACGCTCCACGCTGTACGGCACCCCGCTGTGGGAGGCGCTCAGCGAACCGCAGCGCATCACGCTCACCCGGCACGAGGCGGCCAGCGTGGCCGGCCTGGGCGTCTGGTTCGAGACGATCCTCATGCAACTGCTCATCCGCGCCTACTACCGGCAGGACCCGACCGACGCGCACGCCCAGTACGCGCTCACCGAGATCGCCGACGAGTGCCGCCACTCGGTGATGTTCGGCCGGATGATCGACCGCCTCGGCTGCCCGAACTACCGCCCCGGCGGCATCAACGACGTGCTCGGCAGGTGGGTCGCCGCCACCGCCAGCGGACCCCGGATGTACGCCGCCATCCTGATCGGCGAGGAGGTGCTGGACACGTTCCAGCGCGAGGCGTCCGCCGACGAGCGGGTGCAGCCGCTGGTCCGGATGGTGTCCCGGCTGCACGTGGTGGAGGAGGCCCGGCACGTCCGGTACGCCCGGGAGGAACTGGCCCGCCAGATCCGCGCCGCCGGGACCGCCCGGCTCCGGTTCGACCAGATGATCATCGGGCGGGCGGCGTACCTGGTCGGCACCCGGCTGGTGCACCACGACGTCTACCGGTCCGTCGGCATCGACCCGGCGGTGGGCCGGCGCGCCGCGCGGGCCAACCCGCACTACCGGGCGAGCCTGCGCTGGGCCGCCCGGCGGGTGGTGGCCTACCTGGACGGGCTGGGGCTGATCGGCGGCCCGGGACTGCCGCTGTGGCGCCGGTCCGGACTGCTCTGACCGGCCGGGCGCCGCACCCCGGCCGGGCGCCGCACCCCGGCCGCCCGTCGCGCCTCGGTCACCCCACGGCGGCCGGCGGCGCACCCTTCGCGCCGACGGCGGCCGGCGGCGCACCCTTCGCGCCGTGACCCGCGCCGGAGCGGGCGGTGAACACGGCCACATCGGCGGGCGGGGCGCCGGTAAGGGGCACATGATGGTTCGGTGGTGACAGAGCAGACCCGGCCGAGGGTACGGGCGCCCGGCGCGCTGCTGCCGCTCGTGGCCCTCGTGCTGGCCGCGGTGAACCTGCGGCTCGCCGTCACCAGCGTGGGCCCGGTGCTGGCCGAGGTCCGGCAGGGGACCGGGATGAGCGCCACCGTGGCCGGCCTGCTGACCTCGCTGCCGGTGGTGTGCTTCGCGACCGTCGGATTCGCGGCACCCCGGCTGGCCCGGCGGTTCGGCCCGGCCACCGTGATCGCGGCCGGGCTGGCCCTGCTCACCGCCGGACTGGCGGCCCGCGCGTACGTACCCGGAACCGCGCTCTTCGTCCTGCTCAGCGGCCTGGCGCTGGCCGGCATCGCGCTGGTCAACGTGCTGCTGCCGGTGATCGTCAAGGACCGGTTCCCGGACCGGGTGGGCACCATGACCGGCATCTACTCGGTCGCGCTGAACGTCGGCGCCACCGCGGCCGCCGGCGCCACCGTCCCGATCAGCGCGGCGCTCGGCGGCGACTGGCGTTTCGGGCTGGCGTCCTGGGCGCTGGTCGCGGCGCTGGCCGTGCCGGCCTGGTTGCTGCTGGCCCGGCACCGCACCCCCACGCCGGTGGTGACCGGCCCGGTGGCGCCGGACGTGCGGATCGTCCGCAGCCCGGTCGCCTGGGCGCTGGGCGCGTACTTCGGTCTGCAGGCCACCTCCGCGTACGTCATGATCGGCTGGTTGCCGCAGATCTACCGCGACGCCGGCCTGTCCGCGGAGAAGGCCGGGCTGCTGTTCGCCGTGACGTCGTTCCTCGGCGTGCCGCTCGGTTTCCTGATCACCTCGGTCGCCGGGCGGCTGCGCAGCCAGAGCGCGCTGGCCGTGGCACTGGGCCTGTGCGGTGCCGTGGGGTACGCCGGCCTGTGGGCCTCACCGGCCGCCGCGCCCTGGCTGTGGGCGGTGCTGTTGGGCGTGGTCAACTGCGCGTTCCCGCTCGCCCTGACCATGATCCCGCTGCGCGGCCGCAGCCCGGCGACGGTGGTGCGGCTGTCCGCGTTCGGCCAGGGCGTCGGCTACCTGATCGCCATCCCCGGGCCGATCCTGGTCGGGCTGCTGCACGAGGTGAGCGGCGGCTGGCGGCTGCCCCTCGGGTTCATGGTGGTGCTGATGGTGCCGCAGCTGATCGCCGGGTTCGCGGCCGGCCGCGACCGCCAGGTCTGAGCCGCGCGGGGCGCTGGTGCCGTCGCGAGGGGGTGCGCGCCGTCAGCGGGCCGCCGGACCCATGTCAGCGCCGATCCGGGCCCGCCCCGCCGCTCATCGTCACCGCCGTCGTTCCGGCCGCGCGCAGCAGCGTCGGTACACCACGAACGGAACGCCACCGTGGTTTCAGCCCCGAATACCAACGCTGGTGTGCCAGTGGAGCGCTCCACTGGAACGATCTCGGTAAGTCGAACATGCGAACGCGGCCGGATTTCGGGTCCGATCCGCGCCGACTCCCGTGACCGCTGCCGGTGTGAGATACGCATACCGACGATCGGCTCCTTGGCCGTCGTGGCTTACCGGGTGACCCGATCCGTCCCGTTCCCACTCCTGTGCGACATGCCCGCCGATACCGGACGACAGTGGTGTGCTAGTGGAACACCACTGTCGTTATGCGGTGCCCATAACGACGCTGGTGTGCCACTGGAGCGCTCCAGTGGCACACCAACGTCGTTATGCGCGGGCTGGAATGACGGTGGTGTTCCACTGGCGCGAGGTTGGGAGCTTGTGGTGTGGCGATGCTCGTCGGGGGCTACGGCGAGTGTGGCGCGGACGATGGTGCCGATGCTTGTGGTGTAGAACCGCCTACCTAGGGCTCCACGCCTGCCTTCACCGCCGGACCACTTTGAAGGCCCGGCGTCAGGGCGTGCGGTACAGCGAACGGTCCGAGAAGTTGATCTGCACCGGGGTGCCGTCGGGTCCGGTGACCCGCAGGATGCGGCCGAAGTTCTCGTCCAGCACCACGGCGTCGGGGAATCCGGCCCCGGTCAGTCGTTCGGCGACCGCGTCGGGGTCCTCGTCGCTCTCGAAGGAGAGTTCGGTCCCCCCGCCGGCCATGCCGCTGTCGCCGGGCGCGGTGTGCAGGCAGAGGAGTGCGGACGGGGCGGCCAGTTCGGCCCAGCCGCCCTTGCGGTGTTCGGCCTCGACGGCGAAGCCCAGGGCGGCCAGGAAGTCGCCGGTGCGGGCCATGTCGCCGGTGTAGTAGACGGGGGCGAGCCGGATCATCGCTGGTCCTTTCCGAGATGACTGCGCATGGCCTCCTCGACGAGCGCCGAGAGGGAGACGCCGCGCTCGATCGAGGCCAGCTTGATCTCGCGGATCAGGGACGCCGGAAGCAGCACGTTGAACTGGCGCTTCTCGTCGGCGGCGGGAGGCGTGGACATGTCTAGGACTCTAGATTCCTAGAAATCTAGAGTCAACGGGGGAGCCGTAGCCCGATCACGCCCGCGTCGACGGTCAGCAGGGTTCCGGTGGTGGCCGACGACAGCGGGCTGGCCAGGTGCGCGATCGTGTGCGCGACCTCGTCCGCGGTCACCAGCCGGCCCATCGGCTGCCGGCCGACGAGCGCGGTCCGGGCGGCGTCGGGGTCGTCCGCGGCGTCCAGCAACCGGCCCACCCACGGGGTGTCCGCGGTGCCGGGCACCACCGCGTTGACCCGGATTCCCTCCCGGACGTGGTCGGCCGCCATGGCCAGGGTGAGCGCGGCCACGGCGCCCTTGCTGGCCGAGTACAACGCCCGCTGCGGTACCCCCACCTGGGCAGCGATCGAGCAGGTGTTGACGATCGCCGCGTGCGAGGACCGGCGCAGGTGCGGCAGCGCGGCCCGGGAAACCCGGGCGATGCCGACCACGTTGACGTCGAGGACCCGGTGCCACTCGTCGTCGTCGTTCGCGGTGACGTCGCCGACCGCGCCGATGCCGGCGTTGTTGACCAGCACGTCGAGGCGCCCGTGCCGGGCCACCACGGCGTCGATCGCGGCGTCGACCGAGGCGGTGTCACGGACGTCGCAGCCGTCGGCCAGGTCGAGGCTCGCCACGGTGGCGCCGCGGCCGGTCAGCGTGGCGACCGTGGCCGCGCCGATGCCGCTGGCGCCGCCGGTGACCACGGCCACCAGGCCGTCGAAGTCAGACACCGGACCACTCCTAACGTCGCGGATCGATGTGGATTTTAGGGGCGGAACCCCAGGACGGGTCGCGCTCGCCGGCCAGCACCGCGACCGCGTCGTCCAGGCCGACCGTGGCGGCCACCAGGGGGCGGGGATCGACGGTGCCGGAGGCGTACCGGCCGATGGTCTCGGCCAGGCCGCCGGACGCGCTGAGGATGCCGGTCACGGTCAGGTCCCGCAGCGCGATCCGGCGGGTGTCGGCCAGACTCGGTTCGCCGGCGATGCCGATGTAGACCACCCGGCCGCCGGGCTCGACCAGATCCAGCGCGAGCGCGGGCAGGTGCGGCGCGGTGGAGGCGTCGATCACCGCGTCGAACGGCAGGCCGGGCAGGGTCTCAACGGTCCAGGCGTGAGCGAAGCCGAGGGTACGGGGGAAGTCCACGGTCAGCCCCAGCAGGTGCACCTCGGCGCCCTGGGCGGCGGCGAACTGGGCGGCCAGCAGGCCGATCGTGCCGGGCCCGGTGATCAGCACCCGCGAGCCGGGGGAGAGGCCGGCGGCGAGGACCGCCCGCAGCGCGTTGCCGCCCGGCTCGACCAGCGCGCCGAGCGTCGCGTCCACGCTGTCCGGGAGTTCGTGCAGGGCCCGGACCGGCACCCGCAGCGCCGTGGCCAGGGCGCCGGGCCAGCCGCGCCGGATGCCGATCTCGTACCGGTCGGCGCACAGGTGCTGGCGCCCGGACCGGCAGCGGGGGCACCGGCCGCAGCCCAGCATGGTGTCGCCGGTGACCCGGCGGCCCACCCAGTCCGGGTCCGCCTCCGCGCCCACCGCGGACACCGTGCCGCACCACTCGTGTCCGATCCGGATCGGGTACGCGGCCTCACCGGTGTGCAGGTACGTCATGTCGCCCGAGAAGAACTCCAGGTCCGTGCCGCAGACTCCGGCCCGCTCCACCCGCACGACCGCCTCGCCGGGGCCGGGCACGGGCTCGTCGACCTCGCGCACCTCCGCCCGCCCCGGTTCGGTGATCACGAAGGCGCGCATGCTCACCGTGGCGGCAGGATCTGCTGGCGTTGCGTGCCGAGACCGTCGATGCCGAGTTCCACCACGTCGCCCGGCTGCAGGAAGACCGGCGGCCGCTGGCCGTCACCCACGCCGGGCGGCGTGCCGGTGTCGATCAGGTCGCCCGGCTCCAGCACCAGGAACTGGCTCAGGTAATGCACGATCGTGTACGGGTCGAACACCATCGTCGCGGTGTTGCCGGTCTGCCGGCGTACCCCGTTGACGTCCAGCCACATGCCCAGATCGCCCACGTCCGCGATCTCGTCCGGGGTGGCCAGCCACGGCCCGGCCGGGTTGAACGTCTCCGCGCTCTTGCCCTTCGACCACTGCCCGCCGCGTTCCTTCTGGAACGCCCGCTCGCTGACGTCGTTGCAGACCACGTAGCCGGCGATCGCGTCGCGGGCGTCCGCCGGCGAGTCCAGGTAGCTGGTCCGCCGGCCGATCACCACGCCCAGCTCGACCTCCCAGTCCAGCTTGGTGGCGCCGCGCGGCATCCGGACCGGATCGTTCGGGCCGATCAGGGTGTTCGGCGGCTTGGTGAACAGGATCGGCTCGTCCGGCACCGGCATCCCGGACTCGGCGGCGTGGTCCCGGTAGTTCAGCCCGATGCAGAGGATCTGGTGCGGCCGGGCGAACGGTGCGCCGATCCGCTCACCGGCGAACGCCACCGTGTCCCCGGCGGCGATCCGGTCCGCGACCGCGGACCGCAGCGCGTCGTGCCCGCCGGCGAAGTAGCCGGCGTCGAACTCGGGCACCAGGTCGGAGACGTCCACATAGGATTCCTCGTCGACCCGCACCACCGGTTTCTCGGCCCCGGCCGGCCCGATGCGCATCAGCTGCATGGCAGTCCTCTCAGCGGAAACCGGCCCAGGGTGTGGCCGGCTGGCCGGTCGCGCCGACGTCGGCCAGGAAGAGCCGTCCGGAGTCCGGGTGGCGGGCCAGGTCGGCGTCGGTCAGATCCTTGGTGGCGGTGGTGATCAGCAGCCGGTCCAGTCCGGGCCCGACGAACGCCACGCTGGTCACGTGCGGCACGCCGACCTCGACCACGCCGGTCAGCTCGCCGGCCGGGGAGTACCGCCGGACCTCGCCGCCGTCCCAGAACGCGATCCACAGGTCGCCGCGTGCGTCCACGCACATGCCGTCCGGCGTCACGTCCGGGGTGAGCAGCACCCGCCGCGGACCGTCCGGCCAGTCCCGCACGTAGACCACGCCGGGAACGCTGTCGATGCTGTAGAACAGGGCCCCGTCCGGGCTCCAGCCCATTCCGTTCGACAGGCTCAGGCCGGCGTCGACGGTGTGCACCGCGCCGTCCGCGGTCACCCGGACCAGCACCTCGCCGCCGGGCCGGTCGTCGAACGCGAGGCTGCCCACCAGGAACGTGCCGGACGGGTCGCAGGCGCCGTCGTTGAGGCGCCGGCCGCTGCCGGCCGGCAGCACCGCCGGGCCCGGCGTCACGGCCCCGCCCGGATCCACCACCAGCAGGTTCTCGGTCCCGGCCACGAGCAGTTCCCCGGTCCGCCCGGCGACCACCGCGCCCACCGTCCGGTCCAGGTGGTGGACCCGCTCGGTGAACACCCGGTCGTCGTCCAGGCGCCCCTCGTGCACGGTGCCGGCCAGGATGTCCACCCAGAGCACCCGGTCCCGCGGCCCGTCCCAGAGCGGACCCTCGCCCAGCGCGTGCACCTCCGGCGCGGCCGGCGCGGCCCGCCAGCGGGCGATCACGCGCGCACCAGGTCGCGGATCGCGGACACGTCGGCCACCAGACGGGACAGCGGCGTACGGTACGCCGGCGCGGACACGCTCACCGCGCCGGTCGGCACGGTCGGCGAGCCCAGGAACACCGGCACCGCCACGCAGGTGACGCCGGGCTCGTTCTCCTGGTCGTCGGCGGCCCAGCCCTGCGACCGGACGGTGCGCAGCTCGGCGGCGAGCGCGGCGGCCGTGGTGTGGGTGCGGTCGGTGCGCCGTTCCAGTACCCGGTGGCCGACCCAGGCGGTCACCGCGGCGTCGTCCGGCAGCGCGTACGCCAGCAGCAGCTTGCCCACCGCCGTGCAGTGCGCCGGGTTGCGCCCGCCGACGGTGGAGGTGAGCCGCACCGGGCCGGTCGGCGGGTCGACCTTCGCCCGGTAGACCACGGTGGCGCCGTCGAGCACGGCGTAGTGCGCGGTCTCGCCGTACCGCTCGGCCAGGGTGTGCAGCACCGGGCTGATCCGGACGTGCTCCGGCCGGGCCTCGTGGTGGGCGAACGCCAGGCGCAGGAACTCGTCGCCCAGCACGTAGCGGCCACGGCCGTCCTGGCTGGCGAACGCGGCCCGGCGCAGCGCGGCCAGCGCCCGGTGCACGGTGGCCTTGTTGCTGGACACCACCCGGGCCATCTCGTCCAGCCCGATTCCCTCCGGATGCCTGGCCAGTTCGGCGAGGATGGCCAGGACGCGGTCGGCGCCGACCAGTCGGTCGGGCCCGTCCTGTTCCGGCAGCGGCGGTGCGGCGGTAAGGTCCATGATGTTCCAGATGTTAAACCGGCGTTCCGTTTATCGGAAGACGATCCGGTGGATTCGGGAGGCGAACCGTCATGACAGCCCTGCGCAGCGACGAGTGGTACGCGGGACAGGACCGCAACTCCTACATGCACCGCGCCTGGATGCGCCGGGGCACGCCGAACTCGTCGTTCCAGGGCCGCCCGCAGATCGCCCTGGCCAACACCGCGTCCGACCTGACCCCGTGCAACAGCCACCTCAACGAGGTCGCCGAGCACGTCAAGCAGGGCGTCTGGGAGGCCGGCGGGGTGCCGCTGAACCTGCCCGTGGTCTCGCTCGGGGAGACCCAGGTCCGGCCCACCGCGATGCTCTGGCGCAACATGGCCGCGATGGCCATCGAGGAGATGCTGCGGGCCAACCCGATCGACGGCGTGGTGCTGCTCGGCGGCTGCGACAAGACGATCCCGTCGCTGCTCATGGCGGCCGCCTCGGTCGACCTGCCGGCCGTGGTGGTGCCCGGCGGCCCGATGCTCACCGGCACGTTCCGGGGCACCCCGCTGGGCTGCGGCACCGACGTGTGGCGGCTCTCCGAGGAGGTCCGGGCCGGCACGCTCACCGAGGGTGCGTTCATGGACTCCGAGTCCTCGATGATCCGCAGCCGCGGGCACTGCAACACCATGGGCACGGCCTCCACCATGGGGCTGCTCGCCGAGTCGCTGGGCACCACGATGCCCGGCATCGCCGGCATCCCGGCGGCGGACAGCCGGCTGCTGGCCCGGGCGCACGAGACCGGCCGGCTCGTCGTCGACATGGTGGCCGCCGACCGGCGGCCCAGCTCGATGCTGACCGCCGGCTCGTTCCACAACGCGATCGTGGCGCTGGCCGCGATCGGCGGTTCCACCAACGCCGTGGTGCACCTGCTGGCCATCGCCGGGCGGGTCGGCGTGCCGCTCACCCTGGACGACTTCGACCGGATCGCCGCGGAGGTCCCGCTCCTGGTCGACCTGCAGCCCGCCGGGCGGTACCTGATGGAGGACCTGTACCGGGCCGGCGGGCTGGCCGCCGTGCTGCGCGAGGTGGTCGACCTGCTCGACCACGACGCGATCACCGCCACCGGCGAACCGCTGGTCAAGTCGCTGACCGACGCGCAGGTGTGGGACCGCGAGGTGATCCGGCCGCGGGAGGCGCCGTTGCAGCCCAACGCCGGCATCGCCCTGCTGCGCGGCAACCTGGCGCCGAACGGCGCGATCATCAAGCCCGCCGCCGCGTCGCCGCACCTGCTGCGGCACCGCGGGCGCGCGGTGGTGTTCGACTCGATCGAGGACTTCCACGCCCGGATCGACGACCCGGACCTGGACGTCGACGCGGACAGCGTGCTGGTGCTGCGCGGCTGCGGCCCGCGGGGCTACCCGGGCATGCCCGAGGTGTCCAACATGCCGCTGCCGGCCAAGCTGCTGCAGCAGGGCGTCCGCGACATGGTCCGGATCTGCGACGGCCGGATGAGCGGCACGGCGTACGGCACGGTGGTGCTGCACGTGGCGCCGGAGGCGGCGGCCGGTGGGCCGCTGGACCGGGTGCGTACCGGTGACTGGATCGTCCTGGACGTGCCCGGCCGCAGCCTGGACGTGGAGATCACCGCGGAGGAACTGGCGGCCCGCCCGCCGTCCGAGGCGATGAGCGCGGCGCTGGCCCGGCCCCGGCGCGGGTGGGAGAAGCTGTACGTGGAGACCGTGCTGGGCGCGGACACCGGCGCGGACTGCGACTTCCTGGTCGGTTCCAGCGGGGACAAGGTGTCGCGCGAATCGCACTGACGGGTTTTTCCACGGTTCGTGTCACATCCGGCGCCCGGGCGGTGCTAACCGTATGTGAAACACGATGTGGAGCTGGCCGGGCCTGGTGAGGCGGCGCTGCCGCCCCCGGCCGGACCCGGCCCGGCGGCACCGCGCACCGAGCGGAAGGACGGCATGTCCTCCTTGACTCCTCCCGGGCGCGGAGCCGTCCGTGCCGACCTCGAGGAGGTCTTCCGCACCGCCTACCCGCGGGTCGTCGCGGTCGCCGCCCGGGTGCTGCGGTCCCGCGACGAGGCCGAGGACGTGGCGCAGGAGGTCTTCCTGACGTTCGGGCGGTCCACGGTGCCGCCCGGCGAGGCGATGGCCTGGCTGTCCGTGGCCGCGGCGCACATCGCGCTGAACCACCTGCGGTCGCACCGCCGGCGCGCCTGGCGGGAGGAGGCCGCCGGGGACCACGGCGCCGTCACCCCCGACGTGGCCGACGCGGTGGTCACCCTGGAGGAGCGCCGCCGGGTCCGGGAGGCGCTGGCCCGGCTGCCCCGCAAGCACGCCGTCGCCCTGGTCCTGCGGCACAGCGGCCTCAGTTACGCCGAGGTCGCGGCCGCCCTCGATCTCTCCCCCGGCAGCGTGGGCACCACCGTGCGGCGCGCCGAATCCGCCCTGCGTAAGGAGTTGAACCGTCATGCGTCATCCCACTGACGGCACGCTGCGCCGGCTCCTGGACGAGCCCGCCGGTGTCGCCGACGCCGATCGCGAACACGTCGCCGGCTGCCCGGTGTGCCGGTCCGGCCTGGCCGCCGCCCAGCAGGACGCGGCGCTGAGCCGCGCGGCACTGGACGTCGACCTCGCAGTGGACACCGACCGCGGCTGGTCCCGCCTGTCCCAGGCGATCACCGCCGAGGGTGTCCGGCCCCGGCCGGTGACCGCGGCGTCGCGATGGCGGGCGGCGGTGCGTAAGCCGGTGGTCGCGGTGGTCGCCGTGCTGGCCATCCTGGGCGGGGCGAGCGCCGCGGCCGCCGCGGACTGGCTGCAGATCTACCGGACCGAGCGGATCGCCCCGGTCACGCTGACCCAGGCCGACCTGGTCGCCCTGCCCGACCTCACCGCGTACGGGACGGTCCAGGCGGACGACCTCAACGTGCGCGAGGTCGCCGACGCCGCCGCCGCGAAGCAGGCCACCGGCCTGGCCGTACCCCGGGTGAACGAGCTGCCCCGCGGGGTGACCGGCGAACCGACGTTCCAGGTCGGCGACCGGGTGAACGCGGTGTTCACCTTCTCCGCCGACCGGGCGGCGCGGACCGCGGCGGCCACCGGACGGACGCTGCCGCCGCCACCGCCCGGCCTCGACGGCAGCCAGTTCAAGCTGAGCGCCGGTCCCGGGCTGGCCGCGGTCTGGACCGAGGCCCGCGGTGTGCCGGCCCTGCTCGTGGCCCGCGTGGTCGCACCCACCGCGTACTCGGCGGGCATCCCGTTCACGACGGCGGTGGACTACCTGCTGACGCTGCCCGGTCTGCCGGACGCCGTGGCGACGCAGCTGCGCGGCTTCACCGCCGGCGGCACGACGCTGCCGCTGCCGGTCAACTCGCAGTACCTGACCAGCTCCACCGCCGACGTCGGCGGATCCCCGGCCACGGTGCTGACCTCCCGGGACGGCCTGGTGGCGATCGCGGTCTGGGTGAACGACGGCGTGGTCACCGTGGTGGCCGGTTCGATGAGCACGGACGAGGTGCTGTCGGTGGCCCGCGGGCTGGAGCCGCGGTGACCACCGACCACACCGCCCGGCCGGCCGCCGGAACCGCGCTCGACGTCGCGGACCACCTGCTCGCCACGCTGCCCCCGGCGTCCGCGGTGTGGTGCTCCGGGCTGCGCAAGCGGTACCGGCGGCAGACCGCGGTCGACGACGTGTCGTTCACCGTCGCCCGCGGCGAGGTGCTGGGCCTGCTGGGACCGAACGGGGCCGGCAAGACCAGCGTCATCAAGATCCTGCTCGGGCTGGTCCGGCCGGACGCGGGGGAGGTGCTGCTGCTCGGCCGGCCCGGCACCGACCCGCAGGCCCGGCGCCGGGTCGGCTATCTGCCGGAGCTGTTCCGGTACCAGCCGTGGCTCACCGCCGCCGAGGTGCTGGACCTGCACGTCCGGCTGGCCGGCGCCGCGGTGCCGGACGCCGAGCGGCGCGACTGCCTGGCCCTGGTCGGTCTCGCCGACCGGGCCGGCGACCGGGTGGGCGGCTTCTCCAAGGGCATGCAGCAGCGCCTCGGGCTCGCCGTCGCGCTGGTGGCCCGCCCGGAACTGGTGGTCCTCGACGAGCCGACCAGCGCGCTGGACCCGCTCGGCCGGGCCGACGTCCGGGACCTGCTGCTGTCGCTGAAGACCCGGCAGGTGGCGGTCCTGCTCAACTCGCACCTGATCGGCGAGGTGGAACGGGTCTGCGACCGGGTCGTCATCCTGGACAAGGGCCGGGTCGCCGCCGCCGGCACGCTGCCGGAACTGCTCGGCCAGCGCGAGCTGCGGCTGCGGCTGGACGGGGTGGGCGCGCCGGCGGAGGCCCGGCTGGCCGCCGCGGGACGGCTCACCCGCGACGGTGACGGGTACACCGTCGCCCTGCCGGCCGACCCGGACCCCACCACCGTGCCGGACCTCGTGGCCGACCTGGTCGCCCTGGGCGTGCGCGTGCACGCGGTCGAGCCCGGACACATCAGCCTGGAGGAACGGCTCCTGGACATCCTGCGTACCGGTTCCAGCGAGGAGCACCGATGAGCACCGCCCGTACCGTCTTCGTGATCGCCGGCCTCACCCTGCAGGAGGCCGTCCGCCGCCGGGTGCTGCGCGCGATCGTCGTGATGACGGTCGTGCTGCTCACGCTGAGCGCCTGGGGGTTCTACCGGCTCGACGCGGAGTTCGGCACGTTCACCACCGGCGAGGCCCGGATCGCCGCGTCCACCGTGCTGAACCTGGTGATGTTCGGCCTCAGCCTGATCGCCGCGCTCGGCACGGCGTTCCTGGCCGGACCCACCATGGCCGGGGAGATCGAGTCGGGGATCGCGCTGGCCGTGATGACCCGGCCGGTACGCCGCGCCGCGGTCCTGCTGGGCAAGTGGCTGGGCCTGGTGGTCTTCGGCAGCGGGTTCGTGGTGGTCGCCGGGCTGGGCCAGCTGGTCATCGTCCGGGCCACGGTGGGCTACTGGCCGCCGCACCCGGCGACCGGACTGGCGCTGCTCGCCGCGCAGACCACGGTGCTGCTCACCCTGGGGCTGCTGCTGTCCACGGTGATCTCGCCGATGGCCTCGGGCATCGTGGCGGTCGGCCTGTTCGGCGCCACCTGGATCGCCGGCGTGGTCGGCATGGTGGGCGAGGCCTTCGGCAACCCGGGCGTGGCCCAGGTGGGCACGGTCTCCCGGATGCTGCTGCCCACCGACGGCCTGTGGCGCGGCGCCATGCACTCCTTCCAGCATCCCGGGCTGGCCCAGTTCCCGGCGTTCGAGGACTCGCCGTTCCTGAGCATGTCCCCGCTCACCGCCACCTACCTGGGCTGGTCCGCGCTCTGGGTCGCCCTGGCCCTCGGGCTGGCCGGCCTGGCCTTCCAGCGCCGCGATCTGTAGCGGCGTCAGGCCGGCGCCGTGGTCCACCGGATCCGCGGGTCGGGGAACGAGCCGTCGCCGAACAGCACCCGGGACGCGGCGGCCCGCCCCGGCCCGGTCCGCAGCAGCGGGAAGGCGGCCGCCACCGCGGCCGGTGACCGCACGCCGCTCAGGGCGCGGCGCATCAGCAGCCGCCCCCGGAACCGCCTGCGCAGCGCCGCCCCGTCGTAGTGCCGCAGCACCGACACGTCCCCGGTGCGCAGGTAGTCGCCGGTCACCGCGGCGGCCAGCTCGGACAGGCGCAGGCACGGGTCGAGGCCGCCGGCGGTCAGCGGCGACACCGCGCCGGCCGCGTCGCCGACCAGCAGCCCGTCCGGTCCGGCCAGCCGCCGGAGCACGCCGCCGACCGGGATCGGCCCGCCCCGGCGGCGCACCGGACCGGTCGCGGCCGGCAGCGCGCCGAACCGCCGGCCGAACGCCCGCACCAGCTCGGGCAGCGGCCCGGCCAGCCGGTCCGGCCGCCCGGCCAGCCCCACGTGGGCATGCCGGCCGTCGTCGACCACCCAGGCCAGATAGCCGGGCGCGAGCCGGGGGTCGACCACGCAGTGGAACGTGGGCGGGGCGCCGCCGCCGGCCACCGGGAACACCTCCTCGGCGCCCACGATCAGGTGCCGGTTGACGTCCAGCCCGAGGCGGCGCGCGACCGTCGACCGGGCGCCGTCCGCGCCGACGGTGAACCGGGCCACGACGCCGGGTACCGGGTACGAGACGCCGAGCCGGACCCGGGCACCGGCCCGCCGGGCACCGGCCAGCGCGTGGGCGTAGACGCCGGCCATGTCCGCGACCCGGAACTCGTCGCGTGCGCTGACCAGCTCGACCGGCCCGCGCAGCGACGGCGGATAGAGCACCACCCGGCGGATCGGCGGTCCCAGCTGCCCGGCCGGCAGGGCGAAGTCCTCGAGGGTACGGCGGACGAAGATGCCGGTCGTCCGGATGCCCGAGTCGAGGGTGCGCCGGCGGTCGACGACCAGCACGTCGTGACCCTGCCGGGCGAGCAGTCGGGCGGTGTGCAACCCGGCCAGGCCGGCGCCCACGACGAGGACGTCCACGATCTCCATGCCCGCCGACGGTAGCGGCGCGGGGACCGGTGGACGGCCGTCCGCACGACACCTTCACGAACCCTCCGTGGAATCGGCGCCGCTACCGCCGGCGGGCATGGAGATCGTGCGTCCGTATGATCCGTAAATGACCCGGATCGTCATGACCACGCCCGGCGGGCGACGGAGCCGGTTGTTCCTCGATCGCCTGCACCGGCGCGGGATCGTGCTGGACGCGGTGCTGGTGTCGACCGGCGGATGGGGCCCGCCACCGGCCCGGCCGGGGGAGAGCATCCGGCACCGGCTGGTGCGGTGGCCGGCGGCCGCGGTCTGGTCCGCCCGGCGGAAGATCAGCCTGTATCGCCGGACCCACCGGTGGTACGCGTCCCGGTGCCGGCGGGTGATCTCGACCGGGGACCTGGACAGCCTCCGGCTCGAACGGGACCTGCGGCGGCTCGCACCGGACTACCTGGTGGTCGGCGGCGGGGGAGTCCTGCCACCCCGGATCATCGCGACCGCGGGCTCGGGCGTGCTGAACGCGCATCCGGCCCTGCTGCCGTGGGCCCGCGGCAGCGGCGTGACGGGGTACTCGCTCCAGACCGGGACGGCCCTGGGCGCGACCGTGCACCTCGTCGACGCCGGCATCGACACCGGCCCGGTGGTCGCCCGGCGGCTGCTGCCGGTGCCGGCCGGTCCGGCCGGCCTCCGGGAGCTGGAGGTCGCGGCAGACGACCTGGCGGCGGAGTTGCTGGCGGACGTCATCGAGGCTCTGGTGCGGCGCGGCGAGCGGCCGGCCGGGAGCCCGCACACCGAGCGGTTCCCGCTGTTCCGCCTGGCCTCCGCCGCCCTGGACCGGCCGGCGCACGAGGCGCTGGCGGCATCCGGGCGGGCCGCCGCCCTCTTCGACCGCTGGGCGCCGCTGGCCGTCGACGCCCGGTGGACGCTTCCGCCCGGCCCGCTGGCGGCCCCGGGGGAGCCGGGCCCCGCCACCGGGGACGCCGGGCGCCGCCCGTCAGAGACTGCCGCCGAGGGCCTTCGGTGAGCCGAACTTCGTGGCCAGCTTCTGCATGGTGCCGAGGATCGTCAGTCTGGGCCGCACATAGCCGATCTCGGCGCTGTCGAGCGCCGGTGGGTCGCTCGCCGGCGCCGTCCGGTCGGCCGTCAGCTGGTCGCGGTTCTTGACCGTCATCTCAAGGTCCCTTCTGTTCGGCGGGTGTCACCTGAGTAATCTAGTGCGGCTTGTGTCCATCTATGAGGCATATGCTACAAACGATGCATGAACCGCCATCGTCTCCCGGACCCGGTGGGCGCCTACGGCTTCCGGGTCGATCCGGACGTGTTCGGCCGGCGGTACCTGCACGCGGCCGCACCCGACTGGCCGGAACTCACCGTCCAGCTGGGCGTCCCTTCGCCGCCTGAGCAGGACGGGTGGCGAGAGGCGTTCGCCGCCGACGACTGGACGGTGCGGGTCCGCCGCGGCGGTGGCGCCGCCTGGTGGTCCGGTGCCGCCGCGCTGTCCACCGACGCCCGCGTGCATCCGCTGCTGTCGCTGGTGGCGTGCGCGGCGACCCTGGAGCGGGGTGGTGACTGCCTGCACGCCGGTGCGGTACTCACCCCGGACGGCGTGGTGGCGGTCCTCGCCGCCCGCGGCGGCGGAAAGACCTCGACCATGGCCTGGCTGGCGTTCGAGGCGGGCCTGGACGTCTTCACCGATGATCAGCTCACCCTGCGCGACGGTCTGGCCCACGCCGGACCGGGTTGCCTGGACCTGCGCCCCGACGCGGCTGAGCGGCTCGGCCTGCGTTCGCAGGGCCGGGAGGTTCGCTCCGGGGAACGGATCCGGCTGGAGGTGAAGCCACCGGCGTGCCTGCGCGCGCCGGTGATCGGCACCGCGGTCCTCGAATGGGGGCCGGACCTCCGGATCAGCTCCGTACCGCCGCAGGAACGGCTCGCCCTTCTCTGCACCCACCGCACCGTCCCGATGGTGGACGGCGACCTCGGTGTGCCGCTGCGCCTCGCCGCACTGCCGATGCTGCGGGTGCGCCGCCCGCCCACCTTCGACAACCTGCCCCGGATCGCCCGCGCCCTGCTCGACGGCTGATCCGGCGGCCTGGCCACCGACCGGAGAAATCGGTGGACCGGGCGTGCAACCCTGCTGCCCTCGGCGCGCCTCTAGGTGTCGGAGAAGGGAGCAGGACCGAGTGGATGCCGAAGACACCGAGAGCTTCCGCGAGTTCGTCCGCGTCCGGTTCGAGCCGCTGCGCGCCCTGGCGTACGTGACGTGCGGTGACTGGCAGGCCGCGGAGGACGCGGTGGCCGGTTCGCTGGCCCGGCTCTACCTGCGCTGGCACCGGGTGGCGTCGCCGGACGCGTACGCCCGCACCATGGTGGTGCGCGCCGCGATCGGGGAGAAGAGCCGGCCGTGGCGGCGGGAGCGCGCGGTCGGCGACGCCCTGCCCGAGGTGCCCGTGCCGGACACGTCGGCGGACGTCGACGAACGGCTGCGGCTGCAGGCGGCGCTGCGGCACGTACCGCCCCGGCAGCGGGCGGTCCTGGTGCTGAGGTTCCTCGAGGGCCTCAGCGTCGAGCAGACCGCGGAGATCCTGGGGTGCCGGACCGGCACCGTCAAGAGCCAGAGCGCACGAGGGCTGGACACCCTGCGGGCCGTCCTGGCGGCCGAGGACATCACCCTGCGCGGGGAAGAGGGGGAGGACCATGTCGTACCACGTCCGGGACGTATTGGAGTCGGTGCGGGACACGGCGCCGGCGCCGCACACGACCGCCGATGACATCATCGCCACGGCGCGCCGGATCCGGGCCCGCCGGCGGGCGGCGATGGCCGGTGGCGCGGCGGCCTGCCTCGCCGTGATGACCGCGGCGGTGACCGCGCTGGGCCCGTCCGGAACGAAGGCGCCGGGCACCGGGGTGCCGGCCGCCGTGCAGCCGGTGCAGGCCTCGCCGTTGCTGCCGCCGGACACGTTCAGCACCGTGCTCGGCGAGTACCGGGTGGGCCCGTACCGGATCGGCCCGGTCCGTCAGGTCACCGCCGGATACCAGCAGCTGCCGGTTCACCGGGACGGGCTGACCTGGCCGGCCGACGACGGTCGCCGGTTCCCGCTCGCGGACGGGATGATCACGGTCTACCGCCCCGGCGTGTACCACCCGGACCGGCTCGGCCGCGACGACCCGAGCGGGGTGTACGGCGTCCCGTCCCCGCTCACCGTGGCCGGCCGTCCCGCCGTCTCCCGTACCGTGTCGAAGTCGGTCTCGGTGGGCTCCGCCCCGCCCTCGCCGGCGCCGGACGGCCACGTGCGCACCGCGCTGGCGTGGCAGTACGCGCCGGACGCCTGGGCCACCTACGTGCCGACCTCGGTGGACCGCGACGAGTCCGCCGCGGACGCCCTGCGCATCGCCGCGGCGGTGACCCCGCGACCGGAACGGGAGCTGCGGGTGCCGTACCGCCTCGACGTCGTTCCGGACGGCTGGCAGACGGTCGCGGTCACCGAGACCCGGGAGAAGGACGGCACCGTGCTGTCCGAGGTCTACCTGCACAAGGGGCCGGTGCCGGACGCCCGCCTGGCCGGGCAGGTCGACATCCGGCTGCCCGGCGTGCACATCGTGGTGATGAAGGCCCAGCCCAAGGACGAGCGGATCCGCGGCCGGAACGGCGTGCACTGCTATCCGCCGCAGGCGGCCTGCACGGTGGTCCTCGGCGAGTACCTGATCGACGTGGACGGCCGCGGTGCCGGGGACCTGACCGAGGCCGACATCCGGCGGATCGTGGACGGGCTGCAGCCGGTCGACATCGCCGACGTCGGCGCCTGGCTGCCGGTGAAGGACTAGTTTCCGGCGGGGCGCGCCGCCGCCGGGTCGAAACCGAACGGCAGCTCCAGCCGGTGCGCGTGCAGCAGCTCGCGGTCGGCCAGCAGGTCCGGGGTGGGTCCGTCGGCGACGATCCGGCCGGCGTCCAGGATCACCGACCGCGGGCACAGCTGCAGCGCGTACGGCAGGTCGTGGGTCACCATCAGCACGGTGACCGGCAGGCCCTGGAGGACCTCGGCCAGCTCGCGCCGGCTGGCCGGGTCCAGGTTCGAGGAGGGCTCGTCGAGCACCAGGATCTCCGGGCGCATGGCCAGCACCGTGGCCACCGCCACCCGGCGGCGCTGGCCGAACGACAGGTGGTGCGGCACCTGGTCGCGGACGTCGCTCATGTCCACCGCGGCGAGCGCCTCGTCCACCCGGGCGGCGAGTTCCGGTCCGCGTACCCCCAGATTCGCCGGGCCGAACGCGACGTCCTCGGCGACCGTGGGCATGAACAGCTGGTCGTCCGGGTCCTGGAAGACGATGCCGACGCGGCGCCGGATCTCCGCGACGGCGGCCCGGTCGCGCGGGTCCACCCGGGCCCCGGCGATCTCCACCGTGCCGCCCCCGCCGTGCAGGATGCCGTTGAGGTGCAGCACCAGCGTGGTCTTGCCGGCCCCGTTCGGGCCGAGCAGGGCCACCCGTTCGCCGGCGCCGACGGTCAGGTCCACGCCGGTGAGCGCCACGCTTCCGTCCGGGTAGGCGTAGTGCAGGTCCTGGATGCGCAGCGACGGGGTCACTGCAGCACCGTAACCACGGCGATCCCGGCGGCCGTCGCGGGGAGCAGCGCGGCGGCGGCCCACTGCCCGGCGGTGACCGGGGCCCGGTCCGGCCGGGGCAGCCGTCCGGTGTAGCCGCGGGACAGCATGGCCAGGTAGACCCGCTCGCCGCGCTCGAACGCCCGCAGGAACAGCGCGCCGATGCTGATCGCGAACGCCTTCACCTGCCAGAGGAACCGGGGGTCGTACCCGCGGGACAGCCGCGCGATCCGCATCCGCCGCGCGTCGTCGACCAGGATGTCCAGGTAGCGCAGCATGAACGTGGCGATCTGGGTGAACACCACCGGGCAGTGCAGCCGGTCCAGCCCGCCGATCAGGTCGCGCATGGTGGTGGTGCCGGCCAGGACCAGCGACGCGAGTACGCCCAGCGTGCCCTTCGCGGCGATGTTCCAGGCGCCGTAGAGCCCGTCCACCGACAGCGACATGCCCAGCCAGGTGACCCGTTCCCCGTGCCCGGCGAACGGCAGCGCGACGGCCAGCAGCACGAACGGCAGCTCGATGGTGGCGCGCCGGGCCAGCCAGCCGGGCCGGATCCGCGCCGCGGCGGCCGCCGCGACGATCAGCAGGGCGTACCCGGCGAACGCGGCGAACTCCGCCCGCGGGGTGACCACCACGACGACGGTGTACAGCACCATCGCGACGATCTTCGCTTCGGCCGGCAGGCGGTGGACCGGGCTGTCGTGGTCCAGGTGGAGCACCGAGGTGTGGCCGGCACCCATCAGGCCGGACCGGCACCTTCCCGCTCGCGGTCGCCGGTGCCCTCCGCGGGCCGGCGGCGGACCAGCCAGAACAGGCCGCCACCGATGGCGAACGTGAGCATCACGCCGAGGATGCCGGACAGACCGGTGGACAGGTGCTCGTTGCCGATGCCGCGGATGCCGTAGTCGGCGAGCGGGCTGTCGCCGAGCTGGTGCTCCCGTTCCTGCTGGAGCATGCAGGTGCCGCCGGTGATCTCGTCGTCCGGCCCGAACGTGCAGCCGGCCCGGGCGGTGTCGTCGAGCCCGTCCGGGCTGGACGAGGCGAACGAGCTGACCACGCCGGCCAGCAGCATCGCGACCAGCAGCCCGCCGGCCAGGAACCAGCCGAGTCGCCTGTTCATGCCGGGACTCCGATCGGCTGGGCGGTCGCGGTGCGGAACCGGCGCAGCGCGTACACCAGGTCGGGGCGGACCCGGACCACCGTGGCGACCGTGGTCGCGGCGATCAGGCCCTCGCCGATGCCGATCAGTGTGTGTACGCCGGCCATGGCGGCCGCGATCGTGCCCAGCGAGAGTTCGGTGGTACCGCCCATCCAGTACTGCAGCACGAAGCCCTGGGACGCCACCACGACGCTCACCACCGAGGCGACGAACGTGGCGACCGCGACGCCGCGGGCCGTCTTCGGCAGCACCCGCAGCAGCACGGCGACCAGCAGATAGCCGGCCGCGGCCCCGAGCAGCGCCATGTTCGTGATGTTCAGCCCCAGCGCGGTGAGCCCGCCGTCCGCGAACAGCAGGCACTGCACGATCAGCACCGTCGCCACGCAGAGCGCGCCGACCCACGGCCCGACCAGCACCACGGCGAGCGCGCCGCCGAGCAGGTGGCCGGAGACGCCGGGCAGCACCTGGAAGTTGAGCATCTGCACCGCGAAGATGAACGCCGCCACCAGCCCGGCCATCGGGGCGAGCCGGTCGTCCAGGTCGGCGCGGCTGCGCAGCACGCAGAAGGCCAGCGCGATCGCGGCGACCACGGCGAACACCGCGGACACCTGGCCGTTCACGATCCCGTTGGCGATGTGCATCGCCGTGACGTCCATGCGGCCTCCCTGGGCGGTCTGGTCCGGGCCAGCATATTGGGCAGAGATTGCTGTTGCAAAGATGTGGCAACAAGGGTTCGATCCATCGCGGGCGATCCACGTCACAGCCACCGATCGCGGATTGGACCGCGGCCGGTGCCGCCCGCGCTTGGCACAGTGCAAGACGTGAAGAACGTCGCTGTGCTCATGCCGGCCACCGTGCGGCCGTTCGAACTCGCCATCTACTCCGAGGTCTTCGGCATCGACCGCACCGCCGACGGGGTACCCGCCTTCGACTTCGCCGTCGTCTCCGAACACCCCGGCGTACCGGCCCGCACGCTCGGCGGCCTCCAGATGACCGCGTCCGCCGGCCTGGACCGGATGGCCGAAGCCGACCTCGTCGCGATCGCGCCCGGCGAACGCGTCGACGAACCGGTCAGCGACGCCGTGGCCGAGGCACTGCACGCCGCGGTACGCCGCGGCGCCCGCGTGGTCGCCGTCTGCTCGGCCGCGTTCACCCTGGCGGCGGTGGGACTGCTCGACGGCCGCCGGGCCGCCACCCACTGGATGTACGCCCCGGAACTCGCCCGCCGGTACCCGCGCACCACGGTGGACCCGGACGTGCTCTACGTCGACGCCGACCCGGTGTTCACCTCGGCCGGCACCGCCGCCGGCATCGACCTGTGCCTGCACCTGGTGTGCCGCGACCACGGCGCCGCGGTGGCCAACGCGATAGCCCGCCGGATGGTGGTCGGCCCGCACCGGTCCGCCGACCAGGCCCAGGTCGTGGAGACCCCGACCCCGGACGTACGCCACGACAACGGCATCGACGCCGTGCTGGACTGGTCGATGCGCAACCTGCACCAGAACCTGTCGGTGGACGTGCTGGCCCGGCGGGCGTACCAGTCGCGGCGGTCCTTCGCCCGCAGGTTCCGCGCCGCGACCGGCACCACGCCGTACCGGTGGATCGTCGACCAGCGCATCCGGCGCGCCCAGGCCCTGCTCGAATCGGAGCCGGCCCTGACCGTCGAAGACGTCGCGACGCACACCGGGTTCCCGTCACCCGGCATGCTCCGCCAGCATTTCCACCGGCGTCACGGCTGCTCGCCGTCGGAGTACCGGGCCCGGTTCGTGCCAGTCAGCTGACCCCGTCGAGCACCGGGATCAGCGCCTCCTCCTCGTAGTCGAGGTGCCGCTCGACCTCGGTGGCGAGCCGGTCCACCTCGGCGCGCAGGTCCGCCCGGCCCACACCGGAGTCGCCGAGCACCCGCTGCAACCGCGCCACCAGCGCCGCGATGGCGTCGTGTTCGCCCCGCAACCGGTCCAGCACCGGAGCCAGGTCGGGCCGTTCCCCGCCCAGCCGCCCGAACAACGCCCGATCCTCCATCGTGTGATGAGCGTGCAGGCCGCCGCACACGGTCAGGCAGTTGATCCGCAACTGGGCACCCAGCACCGGCCCGGACCCCGCCACCTCGACGCGAATCCGGCCCAGCTCCCGGCGGAACGCGTCGTGGATCAGCCGGAGCCCCTCGCCCATCGTGGTGGCGCCGGTGCGGGGCGGCCCCGGAATCTCGGTCAGCGCCACCACCGGCAGCGCCCGGTCCGTCCGGGCCTGATAGTCGGCCCAGCCCGGATCGGCCTCGACCGCCCGAGCGAACGCCCGGTCCCGTTCCGCCCCGGCCAGAACCGTGGCCTCCGCCTCGTACGTGAAGATCCCGTCCTCGACGGTGACCACCGGATGGGCCAGCAGGTTGTGATACCACGCCGGGTGCCGCGGCGCGCCGGCCGCCGACGCGATGACGAGCACCCGCAGGCCGCCGTCCGGCAGATACCCCACGGGTACGGTGTGCGGCCGGCCGGACCGGGCGCCGGTGGTGGTCACCAGAATCAGGCGGGCGCCGTCGAGCCAGCCGCGTACCCGGCCGTGGTTGGCGCGGAACTCCTCGATGACGGGAGTGTTGAAGTCGTTGGGCATTCGTCGCTTTCGGTGTTCGGGCCACGGGGACGACGTGGCGGGTTGAGGTCTTGGCTGGGTGGCTCCTTGGGCCGGGTGGCGTCGGAGGAGCCGCTGCTCAGCGCGTCGACTGACGCCCTGCGCCGGGTGCTGTCTGCGCCGAGCCGCTGGCGCTGAGCCGCTGGCGTTGGCGTTGGCGTTGAGCCGCTGGCGTTGGCGTTGAGCCGCTGCCGCTGCCGCTGGGTCGCTGCTGCTGTGCCGCTGGCGCCTGCACCTGGCCGGCACACCGCACCTGGACTCCGGCGCTGGGCCTGGCGCTGGCGCTGGGCCGCTGGGCGCTCGTGGTGGAAGCGCCGACTGGCTGGCCGGCGGACTAACCACCTAGCTGGTTGGCGGGGCGCGGGCAGGCGGCCGATGGGACCGCCGGACGGTCACGCGCCGGCCGGGTGCCCCACTCGGTAATGGCTCAAGGCCGACCCGGCAGTCACGAGGAACACCTTATCGGCCCGGGCCGCCCGGCGCTGCCCCGTCGCGTCTCAGCCGGCGTCCTTCGTCCGGGCCGCCACGGCGTGCACCACCGCCGCCATGTCCGCGTCGCCGTGCCCGAGCGCCACCGTCTCCCGGTACAGCGCCTGGCACACGTCCAGCAACGGTGACGCCACCCCCGCCGCCCGGGCCGCATCGACGATCAGGCCGTTGTTCATCAGCACGTCCCGGATCGAGGCCTGCACGGCGAAGTCCCCGTCCACCAGCTTCGCCGCCTTGATCGTGGAGACGCTGCTGGCCATCGGCCCGGCGTCCAGGACCTCCCGGAGCCGCTGCAGGTCGACACCGTGCCGCTCGGCGAAGTGCACCGCCTCGGCCAGCCCGGTGACCATGCTGATCAGGAAGATGTTGACACTGAGCTTCATCAGCAACGCCTGCGGAGCGTCCCCGCACGTCACCACTTCCCGGCACATCGGCGCCAGCAACTGGCGTACCTCCGCGACCGCGTCCGGGTCACCGGCCACCATGCTCACCAGCTGCCCGTCCTCAGCCGGACGGCGGGACCCGGACACCGGCGCCTCGACGTACCGCCCGGCGGCCGCGCGCACATCCGCGGCGAGCGCCCGCGAATACCCCGGTGACGTAGTGCCCATCGGCACCACGATGTGCCCGGCCACGAGCGACGCGAAGCCCGGGGTGCCGCGCTGCAGAGCCTCGTCCACGGCCTGCTCGTGGGCGAGCATGAGAAACACGACCCGGGTCCGCTCGAACACCCCGGCAACGCTGTCCGCCACCTCGGCGCCCGCCGCCCGCAGTGCCTCCCCGGCCGCGGCGGACCGGTTCCAGACGACGAGCGGCGTGCCCGCCCGTACCAGATTGAGCGCCATCGGCCGCCCCATGACTCCAAGCCCGACAAAGCCAACCCTCATGCATCCGACGGTACGGCCTCGGGCCCTCGCCGCCCCGTCACCTTGATGCGCCGTCCCCCGGCCAGTTTCCGCCCAAGCACTCACGCCTCGGCAGGGCGAGGCGGCGGTGCGAGCCGGCACCCGGGCCCACCGAACCGCTGTACCTGCGCGCGGGACTTGCCGGCTTGTGTGGGTTTGGGGTGCGGTGGTTGCCGGGGTTCCGCACGGCGGGGTGGGGGTTGTTGGCGTGTGTGGGTTTGGGGTGCGGTGGTTGCCGGGGTTCCGCACGGCGGGGTGGGGGTTGTTGGCGTGTGCGGGTTTGGGGTGCGGTGGTTGCCGGAATTCCGCACGGCGGGTGGGGCCTGTTGGCGTGTGTGGACTGGGGGTGCGGTGGTTGCCCGGGTTCCGCACGGGCGGTGGGGCTCGCTCGCGTGCGTGGAGTGCGGGTCGTGTGGCGACCTCCTCGCCCCCGGACTCCCGCGCGTCCGGGGCGCTCACTGCCCCCGCGACCCCTCAAGAAGGACGGTGGCTCGATCTTGGAGTTGTGGCGGGACAAAAGCCGAATCCCACTGACAATCCAGGCACCGCAAGTCCAAGATCGAGGCACCGTCGCTTAACGACGCACCTTGGCCGCGGGGCGGGCGCTGCCGCGGCGGGCGCTGCTACGGGGCGGGCGCTGCCGCGGGGCGGGCGCTGCCGCGGGACGGGTGCGCCGAGGGACGGGTGCGCCGGGGGACCGGCTCGGCCACGGGACGGGCTCGGCCACAGGGCAGCTGTGCCGCGATCACTCGAACCGGGACGGATCTCCCGCGCCTTTGCGGAGGATCTCGGCCTCGCCGGAGGAGAAGTCGATCACCGTGGTGGGTTCGGTGCCGCACTCGCCGGAGTCGACCACCGCGTCGATCTGGTGGTCGAGCGTTTCCTTGATCTCCCAGCCCTGCGTCATCGGCTCCTCCTCGCCCGGCAGCAGCAGCGTGCTGGAGACCAGCGGCTCACCGAGCTGAGCGAGGAGGGCCTGGGCCACGGCGTGGTCCGGGATGCGTACTCCGACCGTCTTCTTCCTGGGGTGCAGGAGCCGGCGCGGGACCTCCCGGGTGGCCGGGAGGATGAACGTGTACGGGCCGGGTGTGGCCGCCTTGATGGTGCGGAACAGTGCGTTGTTGATGGTCACGAACTGGCCCAGCTGGGCGAAGTCGCTGCACATCAGCGTGAAGTGGTGCCGTTCGTCGAGGTGCCGGATCTCGCGGATGCGGTCCAGCGCCTCCTTGGTGCCCATCCGGCAGCCCAGCGCGAAACAGGAGTCGGTGGGGTACGCGATCAGGCCGTCGTCGCGGACCAGGTCCACGAGTTGCTGGATCGCGCGGGGCTGCGGATTGAGCGGGTGCACGTCGAAGTACTTCGCCACACGGCGAAGCTTAGGCGGCCAGTCTCAGCGTGTCCCGGACGGCGGCGTACGCCGGCTTGCGGACGTAGTTTTCATCCATCAGGGTGGCGTAGCCCTCGCCGGTGAACACGCCGGGCACCCACGAGTATTTGTCGGTGAAGCCCCAGACGGTGTACGACACGCAGCGCTGGGCCAGCAGGCAGGCGCGCAGCAGGTTGTTGTAGCCCTCGGCCTGCGCCTGCACCTTGGCGGTGTCGGTGGGCAGCAGCATGCGGACGTCGACCTCGGTGAACGCGGTGTCCAGGCCGAGCTTCTCGAACCGGCGCATGTTGTCGAGGACGTCGGCCGGGAAGCCGTACTGGACGGCCAGGTGGCCCTGCATGCCGTACCCCTGTACCGGCACGCCCTCGGACTTGAGCTGCTTGATCAGGTCGTAGTAGGCGTCGCTCTTGGGGTTGATGCCCTCGTTGTTGTAGTCGTTGACGTAGAGCTTGGCCTTCGGGTCGGCCTGGTGGGCCCAGCGGAACGCGTCGGCCACGTAGCCGGGGCCGAGGTTGCGCAACCAGATGGTGTCGCGCCAGGAGCCGTCGTCCTCGAAGATCTCGTTGACCACGTCCCAGTGCCAGATCTTGCCCTTGAAGTGGCGTACCTCGTCGAAGATGTGCTGTCGCAGGATGGCCCGCAGCTGGGTGGGGGTGAAGTCCTCCTCGTTCAGCCAGTCCGGGTTCTGGCTGTGCCAGACCAGCGTGTGGCCTCGTACCTTCTGGCCGTTGGCCTGGGCGAACTCGATCAGGCGGTCGGCGGCGGCCCAGTCGTGCACGCCGCGTTCCGGTTCGGTCAGTTGCCATTTCATGACGTTCTCGGCGGTCACCGTGTTGAACTCGGCCGCGGTGAGGTCGCGGTACTGCGCCTCGTCGGCCAGCGCGTCGGTGTTCACGGCGGTGCCGATGCGCACCCCGGTGCCGCGGGCGGACGCGCGCAGCGTGTCCGAAGCGGACGCGGCGGCGGCCGGTGCGGCGGGGATGATCAGCAGGAACGCTAGTGATGTCAGGGCCACGGCCCCGGGAACGGTATGGCGAAGCCTCATGGCTGGTCCTTGTCTCCGAAACTTCCGTTACTCCGCCGGAACGCTAGGCGTGTGGCGCTCCCGGCGTCAATGGCATCGCATTGATCAACTTCATCAGACATGCGGCTGAAGCTGGGATTTCTTCGGGACTTGACGGCATAGACGACCGGCTTTACGTTACGAGAACTCGACCGGCATATTTCCGAAACTTTCGGAGGCATAGTCGTGCCCCTGTCTTTCCCGTCCTTGACCGCGATGCGCCGCTCCGCGGTGGCGCTGATCGCTGTGGTGGCCTCCGCCACGGCCATACCGGCGCCGGCGTCCGCCGAGCCGCCGACACCGACCATTGTGGACACGGCACGCGGTGCTGGCAACGTCGTGAGCTTCACCTTCGACGACGGCCCGAACCCGCCGGACACCCTGCGCCTGCTGCAGGTGCTGCGCCGGCACCAGGTGCGCGCCGTGTTCTGCCTGTGGGGCGACCACGTCCGCCAGTACCCCGAGGTGGTCCGCCGGATCGCCGCCGACGGCCACGTG
Source organism: Jidongwangia harbinensis (assembly GCF_020216025.1). Lineage (GTDB taxonomy): Bacteria > Actinomycetota > Actinomycetes > Mycobacteriales > Micromonosporaceae > Actinoplanes > Actinoplanes harbinensis. The sequence continues at coordinate 204,583 of NZ_JAIWNC010000010.1, forward strand.
CTGTGCAACCACTCGATGCGCCACGACGACCTGACCACCAAGACGGCCGAGGAGATCCGCACCGACCTGCTCGACACCAACGCGGCGATCCGGGAGGCGGTGCCGTACGCGAGCATCCCGTACTTCCGCGCGCCGTACGGCGCCTGGGGGGAGAGCCCGCAGATCGCGGCGGAGCTGCGGATGCAGCCGCTGGGCTGGCGGATGGACATCGCCGACTGGGAACCGCCCGGCGCCAACGCCCTGGTGCAGCGCCTGCGGGACCGGATCACGCCCGGCGCGGTGGTGCTGATGCACGACGGCGGCGGCGACCGCAGCCAGACCGTCCAGGCGGTCAACCGGATCATCCCGGAGCTGCGCGGCCAGCAGTACCGGTTCACCCTGCCCGAGCGCCGTGGCTGAGAGGCGACCCATGTCCAGCAGACGCGAAGTACTGGCGCTGGCCTCGGGTGCGGCGATCGGCGTGGCCGTGGCACCCGGCGCGGCCGTCGCCGGGCCCGGCGACGGTGACCCGGGGTGGGTCGGCACCTGGGCGGCTCCGCCCACCACCGTCCCGCCCGGCCCGCCGACGGTGCTGGCGAACCAGACCGTCCGGCACGTCGTGCACACCAGCATCGGCGGCGACGAACTGCAGATCCGCCTCACCAACGAGTTCGGCGCGGCCCCGCTGCGGATCGGCGAGGTGCGGGTGGCGGTGCGGGCCGGCAGCGGCGCCAGCACCGACACCGTGCCCGGCACCGACCGGCGGGTGACGTTCGGTGGTCGGGGCGCGGTCACCGTGCCGGCCGGCGCGCCGTGCGTCAGCGACCCGGTCCGGCTGCGCGTGCCGGCCGGCGCCGACCTGACGGTGAGCATCTTCCTGCCCGAGCGCACCGAGGCGACCACGCTGTTCGCGTTCGCCTTCCAGGAGAACCAGATCGCGGCCGGGAACGTCACGGCGGCCCGGCGGATCACCCCGACCGGCACGGTCACCTCGGTGCACTTCCTCTCCGGGGTGAGCGTGCGCAGCCGCGGCAGCGCGGTGGTGACGCTCGGCGACTCGATCACCAACGGCGCCAACACCGAGACCAACGCCAACCACCGGTGGCCGGACGTGTTCGCGGCCCGGTTGCACGCCGCCCGGCTGCCGCGCGGCGTGGTGAACGTCGGCATCGCCGGCAACCGGCTGCTGCACGACCCGAACCCGCCCGCGGGCAGCGACGCGGTGGGGTACGCGGCCCTGTTCGGGCACAGCGCCCTGCGCCGTTTCGACCGCGACGTGCTCGCCCAGCCCGGCGCGGGCTACCTGGTCGTCCTGCTCGGCGTGAACGACCTCGGCCACCCGGGCACCGCGGCACCCGCCGCCGAGGAGGTGAGCGCGCTGGACATCATCTGGGGGCACCGGCAGCTCATCCTCCGCGCGCATCAGGCGGGGCTGCGGGCGTACGGCGCCACCATCCTGCCGTTCAAGGGCGACACGCTCGGCTTCTACAGCGCCGGGAACGAACGCAAGCGCGCCGCCGTGAACGACTGGATCCGGCACGGCGGCGAGTACGACGGCGTCATCGACTTCGATGCCGCCACCCGGGACCCGGCCGACCCGCTGCGGCTGCTCCCGGCCTACGACAGCGGCGATCACCTGCATCCCAATGACGCCGGCATGGCCGCGATGGCCGAAGCCGTACCCCTGCGTTTGTTCCGGTGAGGACTCGGACCATGAAACCGAAAGCCCTTCTGGCCACCCTTTCGCTCGTTATTCCGTTACTCGTCGCCCCCGCCGCGCCCGCGGTGGCCGAGCCGCACCAGGACGCCGGCACCTACATCGCCACCCGCGGCGGTCCGGGCCGGTTCCCGCTCGTGGCCGGCGGCCGCGCCGCTCCGCTGGTGGTCAGCGCGAGCGACCACGCCGGCGTGGTCCGCGCCGTCGGCGACCTGCGGGCCGACATCAAGAAGGTCACCGGCGTCGAGCCGGCCGTCGCGCACGACCGGGTGCCCGCCGGATCGGCCCCGGTGATCATCGGCACCATCGGCAAGAGCCCGCTGATCGACGGCCTGGTGGCCGGCGGCAAGCTCGACGTCCGCGGCGTCAAGGGCAAGTGGGAGACCACGATCGAGCAGGTCGTGGAGAACCCGCTGCCGGGCGTACGCCGGGCGTTCGTGATCGCCGGCAGCGACCAGCGCGGCACCATCTTCGGCGCCTACGAGACGTCCGAGCAGATCGGCGTCTCGCCCTGGTACTTCTGGGACGACGTCCCGGTGAAGCAGGCCCGGGCGCTGTACGTGCTGCCCGGCCGGCACACCCAGGGCACCCCGGCGGTCAAGTACCGCGGGTTCTTCATCAACGACGAGAACCCGGCCTCCGGCACCTGGGTGCCGCAGTACTTCGGTCCGGGCAAGGCGCCCGGCTTCCCGAACGGCTTCAACAGCGACTACTACGCCAAGATCTTCGAGACGATGCTGCGGCTCAAGGCCAACTACCTGTGGCCGGCGGTGTGGGGCCGGGCGTTCGCGGAGGACGACCCGCTCAACCACGAGGTCGCGCAGAAGTACGGCGTGGTCATGGGCACCTCGCACGAGGCGCCGATGATGCGCGGCATCGAGGAGTGGAACCGGCACGCGGTCAACGGCACCGACCCGTACGGCGGCAACGGCGAGTGGAGCTTCCGGCGCAACCGGGAGGCGATCATCCAGTACTGGCGGGACGGCGCCAAGCGGATGAAGGAGCAGGGCTTCGAGGGCGTCATCACGCTCGGCATGCGCGGCAACGGCGACGTCGGCCTGCCGGACGGCGACGGCATCGACCTGATGAGCGAGATCATCGACACCCAGCGGCAGATCCTGGCCGAGTTCGGCCTGCAGGAGGCGCCGCAGGTGCAGACGCTCTACAAGGAGGTCCAGCGGTACTGGGACCGCGGCTACCGCCCGCCGGACGACGTCACGATCGTGTTCTGTGACGACAACTGGGGCAACATGCGCAAGCTGCCCGACCAGAGCCTGCCCGCGCGCCCCGGCGGCTACGGCATGTACTACCACTTCGACTACGTCGGGGACGGCCGCAACTACAAGTGGGTGGACACGGTCAACCTGACCAACACCTGGGAGCAGCTGAACCTGACGTACACGTACGGCGTGGACAAGCTCTGGATGGTCAACGTCGGCGACATGAAGAACGAGGAGCTGCCGCTGCAGTTCTTCCTGGACTACGCCTGGGACCCGAAGAGCATCCCGCTGGACGGTATCGACGACTGGGAACGGAAGTACGCCGAGCAGAACTTCGGCGACCGGCACGCCGAGGAGATCGGCGAGGTGCTCGGCGACTACGGCGTCCTCCAGTCGCGCCGCAAGCCGGAGCTGCTCAACCGGCGGATCACGCTGGATCCGACCAAGGACATCACCAAGACCGAGGACGCGGTGGTCTACGACGACCAGGGCAACCCGTTCACCCTCACCGACTACCGCGAGATGGACCGGGTCACCGCCGAATGGCAGGCCCTGGCGGCCCGAGCCGAACGGTTGCGCAACCGGCTCCCGGACGCCTATGACGACGCGTACTACCAGCTCGTCTACTACCAGGTGAAGGCGACCGCGAACCTGTACCGCCTGCGGCACGCCGAGTTCACCAACATCCTGTACGCGGCCCAGGGCCGGGCCGCCACGAACGACCTGGCGGCCGAGACCGAAGCGCGCTTCGCGGAGGACCAGGCGATGTCGGAGTACTACAACACCAAGCTCGCCGGCGGGAAGTGGGCCGGCTGGCAGACCCAGCCCAAGATCGGGTACGGCAACTCGGCCCGGTACAACAACGCCGGATGGCAGCAGCCGCAGACCGACAACCACGTCGCCCTGCCGGACGAGATCTTCCCGTACGTCAAGCGGATCGAGGTGCCCACGGCGGCGGAGATGGGCGTGGCGATCGACGGCTCCTCGCACTGGTGGGCCGCCGGTGCCACCACGCCCGCGGTGCTGCCGACGTTCAGCCCGTACCAGAGCCAGCCGCAGCAGTACGTCGAGGTGTTCAACCGCGGCACCACGCCGTACGACTACCGGATCACCTCGGCGCAGCCGTACGTCCAGGTCTCGCCGTCCCGCGGCACGGTGGAGAAGCAGGTCCGGGCCACCGTCCGGGTGGACTGGTCGAGGGCCCCGAAGGGGATCACCGAGGTGCCGCTGACCGTGACCGGTCCCGGTGGCACCGTGACGGTCACCGCCACGGTGGACAACAGCCTGCCGAGGGGCGCGGCCAAGGGCTTCGTCGAGGCCAACGGGTACGTGTCCATGCTGGCCGACCACTACACCAGCAAGGTCGGCACCTGGAAGGTGCTGCCCGACATCGCGAAGACCGGTAACGGGATCACGCCGTGGCCGCAGACGGCGCCGAGCGTGACGCCGGGCGGGGACAGCCCGCGCCTGGAGTACCGGATGACGCTGACCACCACCGGTCCGGTCAAGGTGTCGGCCATGCTGATGCCCCGCAACAACGTGCTCCCGGGTGACGGCCTGAAGTACGCGATCTCGGTGGACGACGCGCCGCCGCAGATCGTCAACATCACCACGGCCACCGGCGCCGACGACGGCGGCATGAACCGGCAGTGGGAGCGGAACACCTCGGACAACACCAACGTCACGAGCACCACCCACGTGATCGACCAGCCGGGCGTGCACACGCTCAAGGTCTGGATGGTCGACCCGACGGTGATCGTGCAGAAACTGGTCGTCGACACCGGCGGCGTGAAGTACAGCTACCTCGGCCCGCCGGAGAGCCACCGGATCGGTCGCTGACGCAGCGGAACACGGGCCCCCGAGATGCCGACACGGCGCCTCGGGGGCCCGCGCCGTTCCCCGCGCGCGGCAGAATGCCGGGATGACACGCACATTGAGTCGTCGGGAAGCCTCCGAGGCGGTCGGCGACCACGGCTGGCGGTTCCTGCTCGGCACGTTGCGCACCTCCGTACCGGTGGACTCGCTCTCCGGCGCGGTGGACACCGCGGCGCGGGCGGTCGCGGCGTGCGGCCCGGACGCCGACCGGCACCTGCATCTCGATCTGCGTCCCGACCGGGTGGTGCTCACCCTGCAGTCGCGGGACGTGGCCGCGCTGACCGCCCGCGACGTCGACCTCGCCCACCGGATCTCGGCCGCGGTGGGCGAAGCCGGGCGGCGGACCGAGCCGGAGACCGGCACGGCGGCGCCCCGGTCGGTCCAGCTGGTGGAGATCGCGATCGACGCGCGGGACATCGCGGCGGTCCGGCCGTTCTGGAAGGCGGTGCTGGGCTACGTGGACGAGGCCGGGGCGGACGGTCCCGAGGATCCGATCGTCGACCCGGTGGGTCAGGGCCCGGCGATCTGGTTCCAGCGGATGGACCGGCCCCGGGAGCAGCGCAACCGCATCCACTTCGACGTCTGCGTACCGCACGACGAGGCGCCCCGGCGGATCGAGGCCGCGCTGGCCGCCGGTGGCCGGCTGCTCTCGGCGGACCGGGCGCCGGCGTTCTGGGTGCTCGCCGACGCGGAAGGCAACGAGGCCTGCGTGACCACCTGGCAGGGCCGGGACTAGCACCCTCCCGTGTGGGATGCTCGCCGGGTGTCCGTCACCGTGCCGCCCGTGCTCGCGCGCAACGTCGGAGAGAACTGGGGTGACCAGGGCCGGGACTGGCTCGCCCGGCTGCCCGCGCTGCTCGACGACGTCACCGCCGGCTGGCAGCTCACCGCCGGCCCGACGTACCCGCTCAGCTTCAGCTGGGTCCTGCCGGTCACCCGCGCCGACGGCACCCCGGCGGTGCTCAAGCTGGGCGTGCCGGGCCCGGACCTGGCGCACCAGGAGGAGGCACTGCGGGTGTACGACGGGAGCGGCGCGGTCCGCCTCCTCGCCGCCGACCCGGTGCGCGGCGCGTTGCTGCTGGAGCGCGCGGAGCCGGGCACCCCGGCCACCGCCCTGGTGCCGGAGCAGGACGAGTCGGCCACGGCGGTGCTGATCGGGGCGGCCCGCCGGTTGCACCGGGCGCCGCCGGCCGGATGCACGCTGCCGGACCTGCACACCGAGGTGAGCCGCTCGTTCCGTACCCATCTGGGCCGCTTCCCCGGCGACGATCCGCTGCCGCGCCGGATCGTGCAGCACGCCGCGGACCTGTTCGGCGACCTGTGCGCGGACGCGCCGGAACGACTGGTCCTGCACGGCGACCTGCACCACGACAACGTGCTGCGGGCCGAGCGGGAGCCCTGGCTGGCCATCGACCCGCACGGCGTGGTCGGCGACCCGGGCTACGACTGCGGCGCGATGCTCTACAACCCGGAGCCGGACCGGCGCGAGGACGGCCTGCTGAAGCTGGTGCCGGCCCGGGTCGAGCAGCTGGCCGACGGCTTCGGTCTCCCGGTGGAGCGCGTGGTGGCCTGGGGCTTCGTGGTGGGCGTGCTGTCCGAGGTGTGGACCGCGGAGGGCGGCACCCCGGGCAGCCGGGCCTGGGACACCGCCATGCTGCTGCGCCCCCGGCTCACCGGGGCGGCCCGGTGAGCCGGCGCATCCTGGTCACCGGGGCCCGGCGCGGCATCGGTGCCGCGCTGGCCGTGGCGCTGGCCGAACCGGGGGTCACCCTGCTGCTGCACCACCTGGACGCGGCCGGCGAGGCGGACCGGGTGGCCGGGCGGTGCCGGGACCGGGGAGCGGAGGCCGAGGTGCTGGCGGCCGACCTGGCCGACGCCGCGGCCGTGCGGGACCTGGCCGGGCGTACCGGTCCGGTGGACGTCCTGGTCAACAACGCCGCGCACGCCTCGAATGTGGACCTGGGCGAGCTGCCGCTGGCGGAGTGGCAGCGCACCTTCGCGGTGAACGTCACCGCGCCGATGCTGCTGGCCCAGGCGCTCAGCCCGGGCATGGCCGAGCGCGGCTGGGGCCGGATCGTCAACATCACCTCGGCGACGGTGCGGCTGGGCGGGCCGTCCGGGCCGTCGTACGTCGCCAGCAAGTCCGCGCTGGTCGGCCTGACCCGCTCGCTGGCCCGGACGCTGGGGCCGGCCGGCATCACGGTGAACGCGATCTCGCCGGGCGCGGTCCGCACCGAGGGCGAGGCCGAACTCGCCGGCGACCGCGACGTGGCCGCGGCGCACGCCGGCGTCGTGGCCGCCCAGGCGGTCCCGCGCGGCCTGGTGCCGGAGGATCTGACCGCGACGATCCGGTACGTGGTGTCCGACGGCGCCGCCGCGCTGACCGGGCAGGTCCTCGAGGTGGGCGGCGGCCTGGTCCTGGGCTGAGCCGGCTCAGAGCCGGTCGGCCAGCTGGTCGGCGAGATGGTCGGCGATGGCCAGCGACGACGTGGCGGCCGGCGAGGGCGCGTTACGGACGGTCACCACCGGGCCGAGCCGGTGGATCCGGAAGTCGTCGACCAGCGTGCCGTCCGCGTCCACCGCCTGTGCCCGCACGCCCGCCCCGGCGGGTTCCACGTCCGCCACGGTCAGCTCCGGCACGTAGCGGCGCGCCGCCGCCACGAACGCCCGCCGGGACAGGCTGCCGTGCAGTTCGCGTACCCCGGTGCGCCAATGGGTGCGGGCCATCCGCCGGAAGCCGGGCCACCGCAGGGTCTGCCACAGGTCGCCGGGGGCGACCGTACCCCAGCGGTAGCCCTCCCGGGCCAGCGCGAGCACCGCGTTCGGGCCCACGTCCACGGTGCCGTCGACCCGGCGGGTGAGGTGGACGCCGAGGAACGGATACCGCGGGTCGGGCACCGGATAGATCAGGCCGCGCACCAGGTGCGTACGGTTCGCGACCAGGCGGTGGTACTCGCCGCGGAACGGCACGATCGCCGGACCGGGGGAGTCGCCGGCGAGCCGGCTCACCCGGTCACTGTGCAGGCCGGCGCAGACGATCACCGTGTCGAACTCCAGTTCCTCGTCGGCCGCGGACCGGACCACCGCCGAACGCGGGCCACGGCGGATCGCCGCGACCGGGAAACCGAGCCGCAGGGCGCCGGCGCGGAGGTCACCGGCGAAGGCCCGGGCCACCGCGCCGAAATCCACGATGGCGGTACGCGGCGAGTGCAGCGCGGCCACGCCCCGGGTGTGCGGCTCGACGTCGCGCAGCCGGTCGGCGTCCAGCCGGCGCAGGTCCGGTACGCCGTTCGCCCGGGCCCGTCGTTCGATCTCCGCCAGCCGGTCCGCCTCGGTGCCGTCCCGTGCCACGACCACCTTGCCGCACGTCACGTACGGCAGGTCACGCTCCGTGCAGTACGCCCGGAGCAGGGTGACTCCGCGTCGGCACAGTGCCGCCTTCAGCGATCCGGGCGGATAGTAGAGCCCGGCGTGCGCCACTCCGCTGTTGTGCCCGGTCTGGTGGGCGCCGACCCGGTCCTCCTTGTCGAGCACGGTCACCTCGGCGTGCCCGGACAACCGGCGGGCGACGGCCAGCCCGATGATGCCGGCGCCGATCACGCCGATGCGGGGCGGGCCGGCGGGCATGCCGGAATTCTAGGTCGGCTCCGCGTACGTGCAACTTGCACCCAGCGTGACGAATCGATGACGGTGCGATACGTTGCGGGTCTGTCGACCTCCGTGAAGGAGTAGTCCATGCCGGATGAAGACATGTCGGGCGAGCGTCGTCTGCAGGAACGGCTCGGCAGCCGGGAGCGCGCCGAGCAGTTCTACCAGCGTCAGGTGCTGGACCACCTCAACGACCGGATGCGCGAGTTCATCACCGCCCAGGACATGATGTTCGTGGCCACCAGCGACGCCCGCGGCGCCTGCGACAGCACGCTCCGGGCCGGCCCGCCCGGCTTCGTCCGGGTGCTCGGCCCGCACCGGCTGGCCTGGCCGGAGTACCGCGGCAACGGCGTGCTGGCCAGCCGCGGCAACCTGCTGGAGAACCCGCACGTCGGCCTGCTGTTCGTGGACTTCGTGCAGGACGTGATCGGCCTGCACGTCAACGGACGCGCGGCGCTGATCGACGACGGCGTGGTCCGCGCGTGGCAGGCGGGCCTGCCCGCGGACGAGCTGCCCGGCCGGCGGCCCGAGCAGTGGGTGGTGGCCGATGTGGAGGAGGCGTACATCCACTGCGCCAAGCACATTCCCCGGCTGTACCGGCACTCCGGCGACCGCCGGCACCTCGCCCACGCGGCCGGACCGCGCCGCAGCGACTACTTCGGCACGTCCGTCCCGGCCGCCACCTGATCGTCTCCGGTTGCGGCGATCGATCGCGCTTGGTGTGATCTGGTGAAGAAGTTCATCGATGCGTGATCGAGAGGACATCTCGTGAGGATCGATCGGGGCGGACACCGGAGACGACTGGCACTGGGGGCGGTGACCGCCCTCCTCGCGGCGCCCACCCTCGCCGCGTGCGGCGACGACGACCAGGGCGGCGGCGACGGCACCCTCACGGTGTGGAGCCTGGAGAACCAGACCGACCGGGTCCAGGCCACCCAGGCCATCGCCGACCGGTTCACCGCCGCCACCGGCATCAAGGTCAAGATCGTGGCGACCGACGAGAACCAGTTCAGCAGCCTGATCACCTCCGCCGCCGCGGCCGGCACGCTGCCCGACGTGGTCGGCGCGCTGCCGCTCGCCGCGGTCGCGCAGATGTCCACCAACGACCTGGTCGACACGGACGCCGCCAAGGCCGTCGTGGACGGACTCGGCGCCGGCACGTTCTCCGCCCGCGCGCTGGAGCTGACCGGCCAGGACGGCCGGCAGCTGGCGGTGCCCTCGGACGGCTGGGCGCAGCTGCTGTTCTACCGCAAGGACCTGTTCGACGCGGCCGGGCTGCCCGCACCGGACACCTACGACCGGATCCGGCAGGCCGCCCAGCGGCTCAACACCAAGGGCGTGGCCGGCATCAGCATGGCCACCGTGCCGAACGACGCGTTCACCGCCCAGACGTTCGAGACGCTGGCGCTGGGCAACAACTGCCAGCTGGTCGACGCCAACAAGACCGTCACCCTGGACACCCCGCCGTGCGTGGCGGCGTTCCAGCTGTACGGCGACCTGATCCGGGACTTCTCGGTGCCGGGCGCGCAGGACGTCGACACCACCCGCGCCACCTACTTCTCCGGCAAGGCGGCCATGGTGGTGTGGTCGTCGTTCCTGCTGGACGAGATGGCCGGGCTGCGCAGCGACGCGCTGCCGACCTGCGGACCGTGCCGCGGCGACAAGGAGTTCCTCGCCAAGAACAGCGGCGTGGTCACCGCGGTCTCCGGCCCCGGCGGCCGGCCCGCCCAGTTCGGCGAGATCACCAGCTGGGCGATCACCAAGGGTGGTGGCGACACCGAGGCGGCGCGCCGGTTCACCACGTACATGATGAACGAGGGCTACCCGCAGTGGCTGGGCATCGCGCCGGAGGGCAAGTTCCCGGTGCGCAAGGGGACCGCCGAGGACGCCGACAAGTTCACCACCGCCTGGAACGACCTGCCGGCCGGCGTGGACACCAAGAAGCCGCTCGGCGACGTCTATCCCGCGGACGTGATCAGCGCACTGCAGAAGAGCCCGGACTCGTTCCAGCGGTGGGGGTTCCCGCAGAAACAGGGCGAGCTGGTCGGCGCGACGCTGAGCGAGCTGCCGGTACCGAAGGCGATCAACGCGCTGACCTCGGGGGAACTCGACGCGGCCGGCGCCGCGAAACGGGCCGCCGAGGACGTGCGGACGATCCAGAAGTCGCTCGAGTAGTGGTCGCCACCCGCGAACCCCGGTCGGCCGGGGCGCCGCCCGGACGCCGCCCGCCGACCCGCCGGCAGAGGGAGAACCGGGCCGGGCTGGCGTACCTGTCGCCGACGTTGATCGTCGTCCTGGTCGTCGTGGTGCTGCCGATCCTGTGGACGGTCATGCTGGCCTTCCAGCGGATCCGGCTGATCAACGTGCGCCGGGCCGGGGTGTTCGGCCAGTACACGCTGGCCAACCTGGAGCTGGTGCTGACCTCGCCGGGCTTCTGGTCCTCGCTGTGGACCACGCTGGTCTACACGGTCGGCGCCACCGTCCTGTCGATCGGGTTCGGCCTGGTCGCCGCGCTCGCGCTGCGTGGTGCGTTCCGCGGGCGCACGCTGGTCCGGGCGTCGGTGCTGCTGCCGTACGTGGCCCCGGTCGTGGCCGTCACGTTCGTCTGGGAGATCCTGCTCAGCCCGCAGTTCGGCCTGGCCAACGACTGGGGCGTGCGGTTCCTCGGCTGGGACCGGCCGATCGCGTTCCTCAGCCAGCGCGAGTACACCGTGTCGCTGTTCGGCGCCGAGGTGGACGTACCGCTGGCGCTGCTCACCGTCATCGCGTTCGAGGCCTGGCGGTACTTCCCGTTCGCGTTCCTGTTCCTGCTCGCCCGGCTGCAGGCGGTGCCCCGCGAGCTGGAGGAGGCCGCGCTGGTCGACGGCGCCGCGCCCACCCAGACGTTCCGGCACATCCTGCTGCCCCAGCTGGGCCCGGTGATCGCGCTGCTCACCGTGCTGCGGTTCATCATGACCTTCAACAAGTTCGACGACGTCTACCTGCTCACCGGCGGCGGCGCCGGCACCGAGGTGGTCAGCGTCCGGGTGTACGAGTACCTCACCGCCCGCTTCGACATCGGCGCCGCGTCCGCGCAGGCGCTGGTGCTGGCGCTCGGCCTGGTCGCCCTGCTGGTGGTCTACCTGCGCTATCTGGCCCCCCGGGTGGAAGGGGACGACGAGTGATGGACCGGGCCACCGTCGAGACACGGGTGTTCGGCGTCCTGCGCTGGGTGATCATCGCGGGCCTCGTGGTGGTGACGCTGTTCCCGTTCTACTACATGCTGCTGCTGTCGCTGCGGCCGATCGACGAGGTGCTGCAGAATCCCGGCCGGATCTGGGCCGGCCCGGCCGAGTGGACCGTGCAGACCTACCGCGAGGTGCTGACGCCCACGTCCCGCGGCGGGCAGGGCTTCCTGCGGTTCCTGGCGAACTCCGCGATCGTCTCGGTGGCCGCCACGGTGCTCACCCTGGTGGTCAGCATCCCCGGCGCGTACGCCGTCACCCGGCTGCGTTTCACCGGCCGGCGCCAGGTGCACTTCCTGTTCCTGGCGGTGTACCTGTTCCCCTCGATCCTGCTCGCCATCCCGCTGTTCGTGCTGTTCACCCGGCTCGGCCTGCGCGGCTCGCTGTTCGGGCTGACCATCGTCTACATCGCGCAGACCCTGCCGGTCTCCATCTACATGCTGCGCAACTACCTGTCCACGATCCCGATCAGCCTGGAGGAGGCGGCCGCGGTCGACGGCTACACCCGGCTGCAGACCATCCGCAAGGTGATCCTGCCGCTGGCCGCGCCCGCGGTCATGGCGAACGCGCTGTACGTCTTCATGATCGCCTGGAACGAGTTCCTGTTCGCGCTGCTGTTCCTGGTCGAGGACCGGGCGGACTGGACGGTGTCGCTCGGGCTGGCCCAGCTCTCCGGCGGCATCGAGGTCAGCAAGACCGTGCTGATGGCCGGCTCGGTGGTGCTCACGCTGCCGATCGTGGCGTTGTTCTTCGCCGCCGAGCGGCTGCTCACCGAGGGACTGACCGCGGGCGCGGACAAGGGCTGAGATCGGTGAACCGATCGCCGTGCGTTCCGTCGTTCGGGGAGGACCGGTGCGAGGAGGGACGCAGACATGGCGACGCAGAACGACCCGGCCGCCCGGCGGCGCCGACGGCAGGCCGCGTGGTTGCCCGCCACGGTGCCTGATCGGGCCGTTTCCGTCACGGTGCCTGATCGGGCCGTTTCCGTCACGGTGCCTGATCGGGCCGTTTCCGTCACGGTGCCTGATCGGGCCGTTTCCGTCACGGTGCCTGATCGGGCCGTTTCCGTCACGGTGCCCGACCGGGTCGCTTCCGCCACCGCCGGCCGGGTCCGCGGCCTGCTCGCCGCGGAGGCCCGGCAGCAGCGGCTGGCGGCCGCCGAGACCCTCGACGTGTACCGGCCGCCGGCCCACGCCTCGGACCACGTGCGGACGATCGACTGGGCCGAACACGTCCGGGAAGGTGCCCGGCTCGGCGTCCTGTCGGGCCGGGTGGCACAGGCGGCGTGGGCGTTCTCGCACCTGGACGGCGGTCGGGCACCGGCCGCGGTGCGCCGGAACCCGGCGGCGCGCGCGGCTCCCCGGCGACGTGCCCGGTAGCACGTCGGCCGCCGGCCCTGCCGGGTCAGTCCTCGTCGGCGGGCGGCAGTGACGGGTCCGGATCGACCGCCGGGCTGGTGTTCGGCTTGCTGGGGTTCGGATCGGGCGGCGGCGGTTCCGTCGGTCCCGGGCAGGACAGCGAGAGCCGGATCGACTTCGACACGCTGCCGGCCGGTGACGTGACGGTGATCCTGAGGTCGGCCGACACCGACTCGCCCGGCGCCAGCCCGTGGCCGTAGCGGTAGTCGACGGTGCGCCGGTCCGCGCCGGTGAACCCCACGCCGTCCTCGTGCAACGTGCCGCTGTCGTCGTGCCAGCGGAACCGGACCGCCGCCGGCCGGTCGGCGCTGATCCGGGCCCGGACCGGAAGCCCGTCGAAGCCGTCGCACGCCTCGTCGGTGGAGGTGCGCTCGGCGGAGAGGCGGACGGACACGCTCAGCCGGTCGTCGGCCGGGGTCCGCGACGACCGCGAGGGTACGGGCGACGACTGCAGCGTCCCGACCACCCCGGGCGTGGCCGACGTGCGGACCGCCGCCGAGCCGGCCGTGGTGACCCGCTCGCCGTCGTCGCCGTCGCCCGGTCCGGGGTTGTCGGACTGCAGGGCCCAGGCGGTGGCGCCGGTCGACACCACCACGGCGAAGAACGCGCCCGCGACGAGGAGACGCCGGCGGGTCCTGGCCCGGGCCGGGTCGTCCTCGGCCGGCTCCTCGACGTCGCTGCCGGGGCGGCGGGCCGCGGGAGGCGGCGGCACGCTCGCCACTCCGCGAACCGCGGGCATCTCGGCCGTCGTCGACCGGATGCCGGCATGGCCAAGTGGAGCGGTGGCGGCGGTGCCGGGTGGAGCGGCGGCCGCGCTGCGGGGCGGAGTGGCGGCCGCGCCGCCGGGTGGAGTGGTGCCGGGTGGAGTGGTGCCGGGTGGAGTGGTGCCGGATGGAGTGGTGCCGGATGGAGTGGTGCTGGGTGGAGTGGGGCCGGATGGAGTGGTGCCGGGTGGAGTGGTGCCGGATGGAGTGGTGCTGGGTGGAGTGGGGCCGGATGGAGTGGGGCCGGGTGTGGGGGGATTGCCGGCTGCGGTGGGGTCGGTCTTGCCGGGTGGGGTGGGGGTCGCGGGGCCGGGCGGGGAGATGGGGGTGTCGGCGGTGATGGTGGCCGCGTGGCTGGGTGGGACGGCGGCCGCCGGCGGGCCGGGCCGGGGCGATGCGCCGGAGCCCGCGCTGCCGGGTGGGGGAGCGGTGGTTCCTGTCGTGGCCAGGTCGCGGCCCGCCAGCCGGGCCGCGCCCAGCGCGACACTGTGCTCCGGATGCGGATCCAGCGCCACCGGGCGGTCGAAGGCCGCGGTCAGGACCTGCGCCACCAACGGAATCCGGGAGGAACCGCCGCTGAGCAGGATCCGGTCCGGGGCGACCCCGGCGGAGTCCAGTGCCCGCCGCATCGCGCGGACCGTGTCGTCGAGCGCCGGCCCGATCAGGCCCTCGAACTCCGCGCGCACCAGCCGCACCCGGGTGTGCAGCCCGGGCAGCGCCACGCCGATGTCCACCGAGGTGTCGTAGGACAGCGCCTCCTTGCCCTCGACGCACTCGCGGCGCAGCCGGGCCAGCGCCGCGCGGACGTCCTCCGCCTCGAGGTCCAGGCCGGACATCGCACTGCCCAGCACGCCGGCAACGTGGCCGAACACCGCGTCGTCGAAGTCCGCGCCGCCGAGCTGTTCGATGCCCTCGGGCGTGCCCAGCATCGCGTAGCGGTCGCCGGTGCGCCGCAGCACCGCCGCGTCGAACGTGCCGCCGCCCAGGTCGTACACGCCGATCACCTGCCCGGGCGGCACCCGCTCGGTGGACCCGAGGTGGATCGCCGCCGCCTCCGGCTCGGTGACGGTCCGGACGTCGGTCCGGCCGGCGCCGCGGAAGACCTGGTCGAGCTGTTCCCGCTTGTACGGTCCCCAGTTCGCCGGGTGCGTCACCACCACCCGGGCCGGCGGGGCGTCGTGGCGCGCCGTCACCGTGTCCAGCACGTGCCGCAGCAGCCGGGCGAGCAGGGCGTGCGCCGAGTACGGTGTGCCGCCGACCAGCAGCGACACCGGGTCACCGAGGCGGCGCTTCACCTCGCGTACCAGCCGGGCCGGGTCGGACAACCCGTGGCGTTCCGCGCTCTCGCCCACGATCGTGCGGCCGTCCGCCGATTGGTAGATCAGCGACGGCATCTCGGCGTGCCGGACCCCGAGCGGCACCATCTCCACCCGGCCGTCGAGGTACACGGCCGCCGCGGTGTAGGTGGTCCCGAGGTCGACACCGAGCGCGTACTGCATGCCACGCTCCCTGCAGGATTGGCTCCCCGCCCGGCACGGTAGACCGGTCCGGACCGGCCCAACATGGCCAAACGGGCACCAACAGGTGCAGAGTGCGGCGGCCGTGCCGCCGGTCACCGGTAGCTCGCCGGGGCCGGCCTAGGCGTGAGGCGGATCCGGGGCCGGCGGCGCTACGGCGTGAGGCGGATCCGGACCCGGCGGTTCTGCCGGCCCTTGCTCTCCACCTTCTGCACCAGCACGTGACCGACCTGGGCGGTCGAGGCGACGTGCGTGCCGCCGTCGGCCTGCACGTCCAGACCGACGATGTCGACCACCCGGATCTCCGGCATCTCCAGCGGCGGCAGCGCGTCCTGCGTGCGGACCAGGTCCGGGATGGCCAGGGCCTCCTCCCGGGGCAGCACCCGCGCGACGATCTTGCGGTCGGCGGCGATCTCCGCGTTCACCGCGTCCTCGAGGGCCTGCTTGAAGCCGGGCGGCACCTCGGGCAGGTTGAAGTCCATCCGGGCCTCGCCGGGCTGCATGTTGCCGCCGGTCACCAGCGCGCCGAAGTCGCGGAACACGGTGCCGCAGAGGATGTGCAGGCCGGAGTGGGTCCGCATGAGGCTGCTCCGGCGGCCGTCGTCGATCGCGCCGCGCACGCTGGTGCCCACCGGCGGCACCGGGTCACCGGGCGCCGGGACCAGGTACAGCTCGTCGCGCTTGCGGGTGTCCACGATCTGGGTCTGTACGCCCTGCCAGAGCAGCACCCCGTGGTCCGGCGGCTGGCCCCCGCCGCCCGGGTAGAACGCGGACCGGTCGAGGACCACGCCGGCCTCCGGGTCGGCCGGGTCGGACCACACCACGGTGCAGTCCCACTCGCGCAGGGTCGGGTCGACCCAGTCCAGCCGGTGCGTGTGTCCGTGCTGCTCGAACGCCATGGCGGGAGTCTACGCACGCACCGCGTGGGTAGACTCCCGCCGCGTTCAGACCCGGACCGGGTCGCGGCCGGACTCCTCGGCACCGGCCAGGTGGTGCCGCAGACCCTCGCCCTCGATGTCGACGTTGGGCAGCACCCGGTCCAGGGGGCGCGGCAGCCACCAGGCGGCGCGGCCGAGCAGCGACATCGCCGCCGGGACCAGCGTCATCCGGACCACGAACGCGTCGATCGCGACGCCGACCGCCAGTGCGAAGCCCATGGACTTGATCACCGGATCGTCGATCAGGATGAAGCCGGCGAAGACGGCAGTCATGATCAGCGCGGCCGCGGTGACGACCCGGGCGCCGTGCGCCATGCCGTTGACGGTGGCCTGCCGGGGCGTGTCGCCGTGCACGAAGTCCTCCCGCATCCGGGAGACCAGGAACACCTCGTAGTCCATGGCGAGTCCGAACAGGATGCCGATCATCAGGATGGGCAGGAAGCTGACCAGTGGCCCGGGCGTGTCCAGGCCGACCGCGCCGGCCAGGTGCCCCTGCTGGAAGACCAGGACGGTGAGGCCGAACGTGGCGCCGACCGTGAGCAGGAAGCCCAGGGCCGCCTTCACCGGCACCAGGATGGACCGGAACACCAGCATCAGCAGCAGCACCGAGAGCCCGACCACGAGCAGCAGGTAGATCGGCATGGCGTCGGAGAGCTTGGCGGAGACGTCGATGCCGACCGCCGTCGCGCCGGTCAGCGCCACGCCGTCGAACCGGGCCACCCGGTCCCGGATCTCGTGCACCAGCGTCTCGGTGGCGTCGTCGGTGGGCCCGGTCCGCGGGATCACCGCGAGCAGGGCGGTGCGCTGGTCCCGGCTGGGCGTCGGCGGGCTGACCGCGATCAGGTCCGGCGTGCCCTGCAGGGCCGCGGTGACCTCGGTGGCGATCCGTGCCGTGGTCTGCGGCGCGTCGGACGTGACCACCAGCGCGAGCCGGCCGGTGAAGCCCGGGCCGAACCCGGCGGTGATCAGGTCGCTGGCCGCACGCTCCGGCGAGCCGACCGGGCTGGTGCTCGCGTCCGGCAGCGCGACCCGCATGTCGGCGGCCGGGATGGCGAGCGCGCCGAGTCCGAGCACGCCGACCAGGAGCACCGGTACGCGCAGCCGGATGACGATCTCGGCCCAGCGGGCGCCGAACGGCCGGCCGGTGTCCGCCACCGGGTTCGCCCGCCGCCGGCGCGGCAGCACGCGGAGGCCGACGAAGCCGAGCAGCGCGGGCAGCAGCGTGATCGCCACCAGCACCGCCACCGCGACCGTGCCGGCGGCGGCCAGGCCCATCACGGTGAGGAACGGGATGTTGACCACGGACAGGCCGGCCAGGGCGATGATCACGGTGATGCCGGCGAACACGACCGCGGAGCCGGCGGTGCCGACCGCCCGCCCGGCGGACTCCTCCGGGTCCACACCGCCCAGCAGGTTCTGCCGGTGGCGGGACGTGATGAACAGCGAGTAGTCGATGCCGACCGCGAGGCCCAGCATCAGCGCGAGCACCGGTGCGGTGCTGGTCAGCTCCACCACGCTGCTGAGCGCGAACAGGCCGGCCATGCCGGCGGCGACGCCGATCAGGGCGTTCAGCATGGTCATCCCGGCGGACACCAGCGAGCCGAACGTGAGGAACAGGACGATCAACGCGACCACGACGCCGATGGCCTCGCCGCCGCCGACCTCCGGCGCGGCGCTCATCACCTCACCGCCGTGCGCGACCTGCAGGCCGGCGGCTTCGGCGGCGGCGCCGGTGCGTTCGTACGCGGCCCGCTGTTCCTCGGTCACCGCATCCGACTGCTCGGCGAACTGCACCTGGACGAGCGCGTACCGGCCGTCCGGGGACACCGACCGCGACTGGAACGGGTCCACCGCGCCGACCACGCCGGGCAGGGTGGACGCCTCGCGTACCAGCTGGCCCACCACGGCCCGGTCCGCGGCCAGCTGGCGGCCGGGCGGCGCCACCACGACGATCGTGCCGGTCGCGCCGCTGGCCTCGGGGAATTCCTGCCGCAGCGTGTCGATCGCCCGCTGTGACTCGGTGCCCGGGATGGAGAAGTCGCTCGAACTGGGACCACGGAACGCGGCCGCGGCCACGCCCAGGGCGACGAGCGCCACCAGCCACAGCACGACCACGAGTCCCCGGCGCCGGAACGATGCCCGGCCGAGGCGGTACAGCAGGGTTGCCATGGGTTTCTCCTGTAGAGGGGTGTTATCGGGAGGTGAGGGCTCGGCGGGCCACGCGGGCGACCGCGTCCCGCAGGGTGGGTAGTTCGTCGTCCGGGTGGTTGAGCACCACGGACGAGATGCCGGCCAGCATCACCTCCGCGAGCAGCAGCTCGTCGGGGTCGGACGACCAGCCGGCGAACGCGTGGTGCAGCGTCTCGAAGTCGGGCCACAGCGGCTCGAAGGCGGGCAGGTCGAAGATGCTCAGCATCTGATCGAAGATCAGCGCCACCTCGCCCCGGTACCGCACCACCAGTTCCGCGAAGCCCTCGATGGCGGCGTCCCGGGCGGCGTCCGCGTCGAGGGTGGAGAGCCGGGCGGTCAGCGCGGCCAGGTCCTGGCCGGCCGGGGCGATGAGCGCGACCAGGATCGCGTCCTTGCTGTCGAAGTGGTAGAGCACCGTCGCCTTGGAGCAGCCGACCTCGTCCGCGATGGTCTGCAACGAGGTGCCCTTGAAGCCGGCGGCGGCGAACTGCCGGGCGGCGACGGACAGGATCTCGTCGCGGGTCTTGGAGCGGGCCATGATTATCACTGTGTCTGACCGATCGGTCAGAAGCTGGCCGATCGGTCAGATTGTTGGATTCGTCACACCACATGCGCTCCCACCAGGCATTTCGTCACCGCTCGTGTGGGCCGTATGACAGTCGGTGGGCGCGAATCCACTGTTCGGTCATGAATTGCACCGGACCTCGATCTACCCGGCGACGAGGCAACCGGCACGACGTATGTTGGCACCGGCTCGAGGCACCGCCAGCCTCGACGCACCCCACCTCGCCCCGAGAGGACCCCCGCGATGCGTAAGGCAATGGCCGCCCTCGCCGCGTTCGGCATGCTCGCCACCGGCAGCCTGACTGCCTGCACCGACGACGGAGGGGACAGCGGCGGGAACGACGGCGGCGGCAACACCACCACGACCAACGGGGGACCGGCGAAGGTCGGCGTGATCATGCCGGACCGCGACACCCAGCGGTGGGGAACCGACGACCCGAAGTTCCTCAAGGCGGCGTTCGACGCCGCCGGGGTGCCGGTCGACATCCAGAACGCCGAGGGCAGCCGCGAGCGGTTCGTGGCGCTGGCCGAGAGCATGATCTCCAGCGGCGCCAAGGTGCTGATCATCGTCGCCCTGGACGCGGTGTCCGGCAAGGCCGCGCTGGACCGGGCCAAGGCGGCCGGGGTCAAGACCATCGACTACGACCGGCTGACGCTCAACGGCGGCGCCGAGTACTACGTCAGCTTCGACAACCGGCAGGTCGGCGTGCTGCAGGGGCAGGGCCTGGTCCGGTGCCTGACCGAGAAGGGCTACGAGAACCCGGTCGTGGCCCAGCTCAACGGCTCGCCCACCGACAACAACGCCACCGAGTTCAAGCGGGGGTACGACTCGGTGCTGCAGCCCAAGTACGACGCCGCCGTGTACCGCAAGGGCCCGGACCAGTCCGTCCCGGACTGGAAGGACAGCGTGGGCTCGACCATCTTCCAGCAGATGCTGAACCAGCAGCCGGAGATCGAGGGTGTGCTGGCCGCCAACGACGGCCTCGGCAACGCGGTGATCAACGTGCTCAAGAAGAAGAAGCTGAACGGCAAGGTTCCGGTCACCGGGCAGGACGCCAGCGTCCAGGGCCTGCAGAACATCCTCGCCGGGGACCAGTGCATGACCGTCTACAAGGCGATCAAGCCGGAGGCCGAGGCCGCCGCGAAACTGGCCATCACGCTGTTCAAGGGCCAGACGCCGGACGTCAAGGAGCTGGACCGCCAGAAGGACGTCGAGTCCGGGGCGTACGTGCCGTTCGTCAAGCTGAACCCGGTCGCGATCGACAAGACCAACATCAATCTGGTCATCGAGGACGGCTTCGTCGACCGGAAGGCGGTCTGTACCCCCAAGTTCGCCCAGGCCTGCGAGGACGCCGGCCTGTAGCCGGCGTCCTCCCGGTCGGCCGCCCCCCGTTGATGCCGTACAGCGACCGGCAGGCAACCAGCGTGACCTGGGCCCGGGCCGGGCGGAACCACGGACGCCGAACGCCGAACAATGGCGGATGTTTCCGCAGGTCCGGGGTTTGTTCGGGGCTGCGGCCCGAACAGATCAGGGGTGGCGTCCACAGCGGATGACATATTCCTGACCCAGCACGGACGGCTCCACCAGGCTCGGCGACCATGGGTGCGTGACCGATCGCCGGGGCACCAACCGGGGGGACTGACATGCCGGACGCGCCGCCCCGCCGGGGGCGGAAGGAAGCGCCGCTCGATCCGGCTGCGCCACCGCACCGGCGGGAGCTCGCGCAGCAGTTGCGCGACCTCAAGGCCGAGTGTGGCGGACCCACCTACCGGGTGCTGAGCGAGCTCTCGCACTGCGCGTCCGGAACCCTGTCCGAGGCGGCCAACGGCCGCCGGCTGCCGACCTGGGAGACCACCCGGGCGTTCGTCACCGGGTGCCTGCGCCACGCCGGGCGCGAGGCGGAGGCGTCGCGGCTGTCCGCCCAGTGGCGGGTCCGCTGGGACCGGGCCGCCGCCGCGGAGGCGGAGCACGACGCCACCCCGCCGCCGGTGGCCGTCCCGGCGCGGCCGGCGGTGCCACCGGCCCGGCGCGGCCGGACCGGCCGCCGGCTGCTGGTCGCGGCCGTCGCCCTGGCCCTGGTGTGCGCGCTCGCCGGCAGCGTGGCGCCCGGACCGCCGCCGATGACCGGTCTGTTCAACGTCGTGCTGGCGCCCTACCGCTGGTCCGGGCCCGGACCGTTGCCCGCCGTCGCGCCGCGGCTGCAGGCGGCCATCCGCGGCGAGCTGCGGACCTGGTCGGCCCGGACGCCCTCGGCGCGGACCCGCGGTCCCGAGCGGATCAGCCGGATCGACGGCGAGGCCGGATTCGCGCAGGTCGCCCGCGCGCACGGCGCCGACGTGGTCCTGCGGCCGGATTTCCGGGCGGCGGGCGACGGCCTGACCGTGACCATCGAGATCTTCATCGCGGAGCGGACGCTCGGCGAGACCCCGGAGTTCGCCGGCCTGCACAAGCTCGGCCTCACCGAGCCGGCCGACGTGATCGACGGCGACCTGCGCCTCAACGAGGAACTCGCGGAGAGCACGGTCCACTACCTCGACGCCGTGGTGGCGTTCGTCCGCGGGCTCGGCGCGTACGGCCGGGGTGAACTGTCCGCCGCCGAGGAGCAGTTCCAGCTGGCCGACCGGATCCTGGCGACCGTCGAACGCGGCCCCGGTGGGCACCGGATCCGGCGCGAGGTCGTGCACCTGATGCTCGGCAACACCGTCGGCGCCGCCGATCCGGCCCGCGCGGCGGTGCACTTCAGGCGGGCCGCCGAGGACGCTCCGGGGTACCGGCGGGCGGAGATGGGCCTGGCCGAGACCGCCCGGACCACCGCGCACTGCCGGCCCGGCGACCGCAACCGGGCCCGTCTGGAGGAGGCGATCGGGCACTACCGCCGGGCGCTGACCATGGACCCGACGGTCGACCCGGCCCGTGCGGTCTTCCTCGACATGAAGGCCCGGCTCGGTCTCGGGCTGGCGTACCAGTGCCTGAGCCTGGCCGGCGCGGCGCCCCGCTGGGCGCTGGCCGAGACGGAGTTCGGCGCGGTGGCGCGGTTGTACCACGGCGCGCGGCTGGACTCCGGCAGCGCCCGGCAGGCCCGGTGGTTCGCCGCCGAGGCGCGCGCCGGGCAGGCCCTCAACGCCCTGGCCGGCGGCCGCCCGGCGGCCGCCGCGACCGCCTACGAGGAAGCGCTGGGGCTGCTGGCCGGGATGGACGTGGTCCGGCCGACGTTCGTGGAACGGGAGCTCGTGCTGCTGCGCAACCTGCGCGCCACCTACGCCCGGCTCGGCCGGACCGCCGACGTGGCCCGGGTGGACCAGCGGATCACCGCCGCCGAGCGCCGCCGCTAGCGCCCTCGCGGGGCCGGCCCTTGAGGTGCCGGCCGAGCTGGCGGGCGATCTCCCGCTTCGCGTCCCGTTCCGCCAGGACCTGGCGTTTGTCGTACGACCTGAGGCCACGGGCCAGGCCCAGTTCGACCTTCGCCCAGCCGTTCGCGAAGTACAGCGAGAGCGGCACCAGGGTGAGGCCGTTGCCGTCCCGCAACTGGGCCCGGATGCGGTCGATCTCGATCCGGCGCAGGAGCAGTTTCCGGGTACGGCGCGGCGCGTGGTTGGTCCAACTGCCGAAGCCGTACTCGGCGATGTGCAGGCCGTACAGCATCAGTTCGCCCTCGTGCTCCCCGGCGAACGCGTCCCGCATCGAGACGTAGCCGGCCCGCAACGACTTGACCTCGGTGCCGGCCAGCACCAGCCCGGCCTCGTACGTCTTGAGGATCGCGTAGTCGTGACGCGCCTTGGAGTTCGTGGCGATGAGCTTCTGACCGGTCTCGCGGGGCACCGGCCCACTGTCTCACACCGCTTTTTATCAGGGCTGTTAACAATTCGATCGAGACATCCACGATCGCCGATGTTGCGGTTACTCTCCGACTGTCCTGAAGAGATCCTTCGGGCGCCCCCTCCAGGAGGCATGCGTGCACAGACGCACCCGGCCCGCGCTAGTCGCCGCCCTGCTCACCACGTCGGCCCTGATCGGCATCGCGCCGACCGGCGCGGCCGCCGTTCCGACCGCACCCCCACCCGCCGACCCCACCACCGACTCCGCGTACGACTTCGTGGACAACCGGCCCGGCGCCGTCCCGCCGCCCCGCGCGGCGCGCGCCGCCGCCGGGATCACGGTGCGGTGGAACCGGCTCGGCACCCCGGCCTCGCTCACCGGCAAGCTCGCCACCGGCCTCGACGCCGACCCGGAGAAGGCGGCGCGGCAGTACCTGAAACGGAGCACCGCCTTCTTCGCGCTCGGCGCCGGCGCGGTCGACACGCTGCAGACGGTCGCCGAGACGCCGGTCGGCAAGGGCGCGGTGGTGCTGCTGCGCCAGCGGTACGGCAAGCTGCCCGCGGCCCACGACGGCATGGTCGCGGTGGCGGTCCGCGACGGCGACGTGCTCGCGGTGAGTTCCTCGCTGAGCCCGGAGGTGGCCGAACCCGAGCCGGCCACCCGGACGGCGGCCGAGGCGCTCACCGTGGCGCTGCGGGACGCCAAGCTCACCCGTCCCGCCCTCGGCGACCACCGGGTCCGCCTGGTCGCGGTGCCGATGCCCGGGGCGGCGCCCCGGGCCGCGTACGAGGTGGTGCTGGTCGCCGCGGACGGCGAACACGGCTACACCACGTACGTCGACGCCCGGGCCGGCACCGTGCTCGTCCGCGAGAACCTGGTGAACTTCGCCGACGACAACCCGCGCTGGAAGGTGTTCCCGGCCACCCCGACCGGCGCCACCGACACCCGGCAGACCTGGTGCGCCGTCGCCGCCGCGGAATGCGCGCGGGCGGTGACCGACCCGGCGACCGGCCGGGCATGGGACATCGACCCGGCCACCGGCACGCCGTCGCAGACCACGATCGGCAACTCCGCCGAGGCGGTCCGGTTCTGGGACGCCGTCACGCCGCAGGTGCCGGCCACGCCGCGGCCCGACCGCGAGTACACGTACCCGTTCACCAACCAGTGGGCGACCAGCAAGTGCGACCCGGCCACGCTGGCCTCGCCGCAGCAGGCGGATGTGGACGCGGCCACCGCCAACCTGTTCGCCATGCACAACCGAATGCACGACTGGTCCTACCACCTGGGCTTCACCGAGGCGACCTGGAACCTGCAGAAGACCAACACCGGGCCGTACGGCAAGGGCGGCGACGCGGAACGCGGCAACGCGCAGCAGGGCGCACCGACGCAGACCACCCGGAACAACGCCAACCAGAACAGCCCGCCGGACGGCATGCAGCCGGTCAGCAACATGTACATGTGGCAGCCGATCGCCGGCAACACGTACCCGCCGTGCGGGGACGGGGACTTCGACATGACGGTGATCGGGCACGAGTACACCCACGCGATCAGCAACCGGATGATCGCCGGCCCGGACAACAACATCAGCTCGGCGCAGGGCGGCGCGATGGGGGAGAGCTGGTCCGACCTGATCGCGATGGAGTACCTGTTCGAGAGCGGGTACACCCCGCGCGGCAGCACGCCGTACGTGACCGGCGGGTTCGTCACCGGTGACCTGAACGCCGGCATCCGGAACTACGACATGAGCAACAGCCCGCTGAACTACTCGAACATCGGCTACGACCGGTTCCCGGCGGTGCACCCGGACGGCGAGATCTGGAGCGCCACCAACTTCGACGTCCGCCGCGCGATGCTGTCCCGGTACGGCGCCGGCACCCGGGCGGTGCAGGAGAGCTGCGCGAACGGCGCCACGCCGGTCACCGACTGCCCGGGCAACCGGCGCTGGGCGCAGCTGGTGTTCGACTCGTTCCTGCTCGCCGCGACCGGGAACATCAGCATGCTGGACATGCGCGACAACATGCTCACCGCGGACGCGCTGCGCTTCGACGGCGCCAACGCCGACCTGCTGTGGAACGCGTTCGCCGCCCGGGGCCTGGGCGCCGGCGCGGCCAGCACGCCGGCCGACACCGACCCGGCACCCAGCTTCGCGTCACCGTACGCGGAGAATGTCGAGCTGACGTTCAAGCCGGCCGGCGCCGGGGCGGGCAAGCCGGTCCGGCTCTACCTGGGCGACCACGAGTTCGGTGCGGTGCCGGTCGCGGACACCGACCCGGCGACCGCGATCCCGGAGACGTTCACCGTGGTGCCCGGCACGTACCGGTTCCTCGCGGTCGGCAAGGGCCTGGGCCACAAGCGGTTCACCCAGCCGATCTACCCGGGCGGCAACACCACCGTGACCGCGGTGCTGACCGCCAACCTGGCGTCCGCGACGTCCGGGGCCACGGTCACCGGCGACGGGGCCGCGCTGCCGGCACTGATCGACGACGCCGAGGGCACGGTGTGGACCGGCACCGGCGGAGTGGCCGGCCGGCAGGTCACCGTGGACCTGCCCGCCGACCGGGCCCAGCTGGTGTCGCGGGTACAGGTCAGCGGCTTCTCCGGGCAGATGGCCGCGGTGCGTGCGTTCGAGGTGCTGACCTGCGACGCGACCCGCGGCGCGGACTGCGCCACGGACGGCGGGTACCGGCCGGCGTACACCAGCCCGGCGGACGCGCTGCCCGGCGGCGCGTACCGGCCCAAGACGCCGCAGCTCATCATGCGGTCGTTCACGGTGCGGCCGGTCCCGGCCACCCACGTGCGGTTCCGGGTGGTGAGCAACCAGTGCACCGGCAACCCGATGTACGCCGGCGAGCAGGACAACGACCCGCGCAGCTCGACGGACTGTGCCACCTCGGCGGCCGTGGCGGCGCGCCAGGTGGTGGCGGCCGAGTTCCAGGTGTTCAGCAGCTGATACCGGTGCGTCCCTGGGGTCCGGGCACCAACCCGGGCCCCAGGTCGCACAGGTACGCGGTCAGCGCCAGCCGTGCCTCGACCAGCTCGGCGAGGTCCGTGGTCAGTGGTTCGCCGAGCCGTTCCAGCGGGAGTGCGGTAAACGCGCTGCGCAGCAACAGGCCGCCGTCGAAGCCGTACCGCAGGTCCGCCTCGGGCACCGCGGCACCCTCGTCCGCCAGCCCCTGCGCGTACGCCGTGAGCAGGATCTCGTGCAGCGCGGGCAGGTCGCCGGCGCCGAGCATCCCGGCGTGCGCCAGCCCGACCAGGAGCTGGCCGAGGTCGTCGCCGGCCGCGGCCAGCCCGCCCATGCTCCAGTCGATCACCACGAACTCGTCCGGGCGGTCCGCCGGAACCAGCAGGTTCTGCGGGCTGAAGTCGCCGTGGACCATCAGGTGCGGCAGCGTGGCGAGCCGCGCGATCACCGCGGGCAGGTGCCCGGCCAGCCGGTCCAGCGCGGACCGCAGCGCGGTGTGCGGCGCCAGCAGCGGATGCTCCCAGGTGCGGGCGTCGGCCAGTGCCGGCAGCTCGGCGACCTGCAGCCGGCTGGCGTAGTGCAGCCCGGTCAGGTAGCCGGGGCTCCGGGAGGCCGTGGGCGGGAGCGCGTCGTGCCGGGTGAGCAGCGCGTTCATCCGGCCCAGCCGGCGGGCCGCGCGGGCGAACCGGCCGGCGTCCCACGGTGCGGGGGTGACCTCGACGTTCTCCATGACCACGGCCATCCGGTCGGTGCCGAGGTCGATGACCGCGTGCACGACGGGCAGCCGCAGGCCGTCCGGCAGTAGCTTGCCGACGCCGGCGGAGTAGACGTCGGCCTCGTAGTGCCAGAGCGGGCTGGCCAGCGCCTGGTCGCGCAGGGCGGGTGGGAGCGTGCCGATCAGCGGCCAGTGCCGGTATCCCCGGAGCAGCTTGACGAAGACCACCTCGGCGCCGTGGCGCAGCCGGACCGCGCCCTCGGTGTTCGGCGAGCCGAACGGGTAGTCGACCCGGATCCTGGACGTGATCCCGGCCGCCGGGTGCCGCATCGTCGACCTCTCCGGCGAGCTGCAGGTGAGCAAGCAGGGACTGGGTCAGCTCGTCGCCCAACTGGCGGCCGGCGGCTACGTCGAGATCACCGACCAGGCCGGCGACCGGCGCGCCAAGGTGGTCCGGCGCACCGCCGAGGGCGACCGGGTGGTCCGGGGCGTCCGGGACGCGCTGGACGACCTGGAGGACCGCTGGCGGCGGGCGGTGGGTGCGGACCGCTACCGGGTGTTCCGCGAGGTGCTGGCGGAACTGGTACGGGACGCGGACCGGTGACACCGGCCCGCGTCCCCGTCTCTCACGCGCCGGGTGCGGTGTCCCCCAGCGGAGCCAGCAGATCCGCGCGGCCCTCGAACGCGAACAGCAGCAGATCCACCATCCGGAACGTGTCGCGGTCCGGACCGAGCGTGGGACGCCAGCCCGGGTCGCGGACGATGGAGATCCGGCTGCCCTCCATGGCCCGGTGGAACACCTCGGCGACCAGCCGGCCGCCGACCCCGGTGAGCCGGCCGCCGTGCAGCTCGGCCTCGCGGAGGATGTAGAACCACAGCGGGGTGCGGTTGGCGAACGCGGTCTTCTCCTCCTCGGTGAGGGCGTCCAGCACCGCACCGCCCGAGCCGGCGAGGATCTCCTCCGGCTTGAGCGCGCCCAGACCCAGGAACTCCGCCATCTCCTGGCCGCTGGCCAGCTGCACCATGTTGGCGCGGACCAGGTTGCGGAACGCCAGGTTCAGCTCGATCGGCGGCGGGTTGCCGGTGCCGCCGAACGCCCCGCGCGGCAGCGCGGCCAGCGGGTCGACGAGCAGCGTGTCGATGCGCTGGGCGAGGTTGATGCCGGCCGGTGCGGCCAGGTCGGGGCGGTTCGCCTCCACGGCGAAGTCGTACAGCCGCCGCCAGTCCACCGTCCAGTTGGTGGGGAGCCGCTCGAACAGGCCGGACTCCTGGTCGTTGAGGTCCTCGGCGAACGGGTCGAAGTTGCCGCTGGTGCCGCTGAAGACGAACAACAGCGGCAGCGTGCCGCGGGTGCCGGAGAAGATCCGGTTCCAGTCGTACGCCGCCCGCACCATGCTGTGCCCCAGCCGGTACGCCGCCACCGAGAACTCGATCGGCATGGTCGGGGTGTCGCCCGCCTTGACGTGCGGGTACGGCCCGCTGGTGCCGGCCGGGGTCTCGAAGAACCGGCGGCCGTTGGCGAACACGTCGTCCACGATGGACGGGTCCACGATGCGCGGCAGGAAGTCGGTCTTCAACATCCACTGGTAGTGCCGGACCACGCTGCCGCGGGCCCGCTCGAACAGCACCGCGCTGGGCACGCCGCGGTCGGCCAGCTCGTCCGCGACCCGGTTGTGGAAGCGCTGGAACGCCAGATGCGTCTGCGCCACGATCAGGTTCTCGTCGTTGCGGAGGTCCGGAATCAGCGCGGCCTGCCGTTCCGCCTTCTTCGAGCCCTGGGTGACGCGCGGCAGGTCGTACCCGTTGAGGTTGATGTTGGTGCCCGGTCCGTCGATGGCCGCGGTGAGGCCGACCTTCAGCTTCACCTTGTCCGGCGCGTAGAAGCGGTCGTCGTCGGCGTCCCGCGGACCGCGCCCGTACACCGAGTCCAGATCCAGTGCGGGCGAGCGGCCCTGCAGCAGCTCGTTGACGGTGACCCGGTCGCCCAGCGCCTTGGCCGTGTTGTCCAGGGTGAGATCGTGGTCCACGAACTGGCCGAGATAGGTGAATCCGGCCGGCACCACCGGGTCCGCGGACACCGGCTGGGTCGTGCCCTCCTCGGCCGGTGCGACGGTCATCGCCCGGGCGACCTTCTCCAGCAACGCCGGGTCCAGCGGCTCGCCCTTGGGCCCGATCCGGGAGAACCGGAACTTGCGCAGTGCGGCTTCGGTCGACGGCCGCTCGCACACACCGCCGTTGGAGTCGGTGGTCAGGATTCCCTCACCGACCACGTAGTAGTTCTCGCGCATGTGACGCTTCACGTGGCGTACCCTTCGCCTGCATGTCGCCGGCCGCCCGCCCAGGGCAGGACGACCGGCGGGACGCGTCCCCCTCGGCCGCGTCCACAGGAGAGGAAGCGGCGGGGCGCGAGAAGATACGCCGGAACGCCGGGTGTCGCCTTACCGACGGTCGCGGCGGCGTCAGCTCGGCGCGGGAATCCGGCGGCGCATGGAGTAGGTCACCGAGGCCAGCCGGTGCGGCTCGTTGATCACGTGGATGGCGGCGCGGTCGTAGGCCTGCCAGCCGGCCGCCCCGGCCCGGTTCAGGTGGCGCAGGTCGTCGAACCGTTCGTCGGTGCCCCAGCGAAGCACTCCGCCGGGGTGATGGAACGTCGCGGTCCAGTCCATGAACTTGTCCGCCCCGAAGGTGCCCGCGGACCGGTATTCCAGCCGCGCATATTCCCAGTTCGCCACGAGATCGATTATGCCGTCACGGTGTGGTTTCCGCCGTCCGGACCCTGTGCTTGGCTGAGCGGATGGATCCGGACCCGATCGCATACCTGGACACCGCGGCCGGTACGGCCGTGGGCCGCTCCTACAAACAGCGCTTCGTCCGCGCCCTGGACGTGCGCCCCGGTCACCTGGTGCTCGACATCGGATGTGGTCCGGGCACCGACCTGGCCCGCCTGGCCGGCACCGGTGCCACCGTGCTCGGCCTCGACCCCGACCCGGGCATGCTGGCCGAGGCCCGCCGGCGGCTGGGCGGCCGCCCGGGCGTGCTGCTCTGCCGCGGTGACGCGCACGCGCTGCCGCTGGCCGGGGCCACCGTGGACCGGATCAGGGCCGACCGGGTGCTGCAGCACCTGCCCGCCCCGGCCGGCGCGCTCGCCGAGGTGCGCCGGGTGATGCGCCCGGGCGGGTTGTTCGGCCTGGCCGAGCCGGACTGGGAAACGCTGGCGGTGGCCGACCCCGACGAGCGGACCAGCCGGCGGTTCGCCCGGTTCGTGGCCGGGCGGGTGCGCAACGCGACGATCGGCCGGCAGGCGACGCGGCTCTGCGAGCAGGCCGGGCTGCGGGTGGAGTCGGTGGACGCGGTGCCGGTGACCTTTCAGGACTTCGGCACCGCCGACCAGATCCTGGGGTTGCGCCGCAACGCCGACCGGGCGGTGCGGGCCGGCGACCTGACCGAGGCGGAGGCGCGGCCGTGGCTGCGCCGGCTGGCCGGCGGCCCGTTCCTGGCCGGCTTCACGTTCTATCTGGTCACCGCGCGGTCCAATGCATGACGCATTGCCCTTAGGGGTGATGCAGAACACCCTGAAACCTACCCTGACCTCGTGGTTATTGGCTTGGGTACGCTCCCACGCGGTCGTAGGCTCCCGCTCGTCAAAGGGGGGACCGCGCGATGGCGAAGCTGGTTTGCGGACGCTGGTCGAAATGGATTGTGCTGGCCCTGTGGCTGGGCGTGCTCGCGATAGCGGGCCCGATGGCCGGGAAGCTCACCGAGGTACAGAAGAACGACAATTCGGCCTGGCTGCCGGGCGGCGCCGAGGCCACCCAGGTACTCGAACTCCAGGCCCGGTTCCAGTCCGACGACATCGTGCCCGCGGTGATCGTCTACGAACGCCCGTCCGGCATCACCCCGGCGGACACCGCGAAGGCGACCGCCGACGTCGCCGCGTTCGGCCGCATCGACGGCGTCACCGGCCAGGTGGTCGGCCCGATCCCGGCGAAGGACGGCCAGGCGCTGCAGGTGGTCGCGCCGATCCGGGTCGACGCGGACGGCTGGGACCAGATCGTCGGCGTCGTCGACGCGATCAAGGAGACCACCGGCTCCGGCCCGGCCGGGCTCGGGGTGCACCTGACCGGTCCGGCCGGTAACGCCGCCGACTCAGCCAAGGCGTTCGAGGGCGTCGACAGCGCGCTGCTGCTCACCACGCTGGCGATCGTCACGATCATCCTGCTCATCACGTACCGGAGTCCGATCCTCTGGTTGTTGCCGATCATCAGCGCGGGCGCCGCGCTGATCGGGTCGCAGGCGCTGATCTACCTGCTCGCCAAGAACGCCGGTCTGGTGGTGAACGCGCAGAGCGCGGGCATCCTGACCGTGCTCGTGTTCGGCGCCGGCACCGACTACGCGCTGCTGCTGGTGGCCCGCTACCGCGAGGAGTTGCGGCGGCACGACGACCGGCACGAGGCGATGGCGCTCGCCCTGCACCGGTCCGGCCCGGCCATCATCGCCAGCGCCGCCACCGTCGCGATCGGCATGTCGATCCTGACGTTCGCCGAGGTCAACTCGACCAGCGGCCTGGGCCCGGTGTCCGCACTCGGCATCATCGTCGGCCTGCTCGCCATGATGACGCTGCTGCCCGCGCTGCTGGTGATCTGCGGCCGGTGGCTGTTCTGGCCGGTCCGGCCCGCGTTCGGCTCCGCGGAACCGACCGCCACCGGCCTGTGGGCGCGGCTCGGCGGGCAGATCTCCCGGCGTCCCCGCACGGTCTGGATCGGCACCGCGCTGGCGCTCGGCGTCA
Organism: Jidongwangia harbinensis; assembly: GCF_020216025.1. Lineage (GTDB taxonomy): Bacteria > Actinomycetota > Actinomycetes > Mycobacteriales > Micromonosporaceae > Actinoplanes > Actinoplanes harbinensis. The sequence goes on from NZ_JAIWNC010000010.1 coordinate 235,920, forward strand.
TGTCGCTCGGGCTGTTCCAGCTCAACGCGAACGGCCTGTCCACCGCGGACCAGTTCACCACGGAACAGCCGTCGGTGGCCGGCGAGAAGGTCCTCGCCCGGCACTTCCCGGCCGGCGGGGGACAGCCGGTCACGGTCATCGGCAACGCCGCGGCCGCCGACCAGATCCGCGGCGCGTTCTCCGGTACGCCGGGCATCAGCAGTGTCGCCGACCCGGTCGTCAAGGACGGCCTGGTGCTGTTCGAGGGCACGCTGCAGGTGGCGCCGGACACGCCCGAGGCGCAGCGGATCGTGGAACGGGTCCGGGACGCCGTGCACGCCGTACCCAACGGCGACGCCAAGGCCGGCGGCATGACCGCGATGACGCTGGACATCAACAACGCCAACAAACACGACAACCGGCTGATCATCCCGCTGGTGCTGCTGGTCGTCCTGGTCATCCTCGGCATCCTGCTGCGGTCCATCGTGGCGCCGCTGATCCTGATCGCCACCGTGGTGCTGTCGTTCGCGGCCGCACTGGGCGTCAGCGCGCTGGTCTTCCGGCACGTGCTCGGGTTCGCCGGCGAGGACACCTCGTTCCCGCTCTACGTGTTCGTCTTCCTGGTGGCGCTCGGCATCGACTACAACATCTTCCTGATGACCCGGGTACGCGAGGAGACCCAGCAGCACGGCACCCGCCGCGGCGCCCTGATCGGCCTCGCCGCCACCGGCGGGGTGATCACCTCCGCCGGCATCGTGCTGGCCGGCACGTTCGCGGCGCTGGCCAGCCTGCCGCTGGTGGCGTTCGCCGAGATCGGCTTCGCGGTGGCGTTCGGCGTGCTGCTGGACACCCTGGTGGTCCGCTCGGTGCTGGTCACCGCGCTGAACCTGGACCTCGGCGGCCGGATGTGGTGGCCCAGCAAGCTCCAGCACGTTCCGGACGCGCCGGAACCCGCGGCGGTGCCGGCCGACCCCGAACCTCAGGTGCCGTCCACGGTCAACTGAGCCATGCCGGCGACCGCATCCAGATCGATGCGGTCGCCGGCGTCGTCCCACCGCTCCGGCGTGAACAACGCGCCCGCGGCCACCCCGGCGTGGATCCGCCCGCCCAGCACCACCCGCCCGGCGCCGCTGCCCAGCCGTACCCGCACCGGCGCCGTCCCGGCCGTACGCACCGCCAGGTCCCGCACACCGCCCGCCATCCGTACGTTCAGCGTGCCCTCCGGCCGGGGCAGCGTCAGCACGATCCGCCCCGCGCCGCCCGCCAGCTCCACCCGCCGCAGCCGGCTGCCGGACAGATCGATGCGATGCTGCTCGGCCCCGCCCGCCACACTCAGGTCCCAGCGCACCCGCTCGTTCAGCACAATGTCCACCACCCGGCCGCCGGCACCGTCCAGCGCCAACCGGACCCGGCCGCCCGCCTCGGTGGCGTACGGCCGCCCGCCGTCCACCGGGGTACTGACCCGGTACAGGTCGTCACCGATCGCGGCCGACCGCACGGTGACCGCGGCCGCGGCACTGACCAGATCCAGACCCGCAGCGGTACGCCCGTCCAGCGGCCCGCTGACCGTGTGCCCGGACGCGGGCGACGCCGAGCCCCAGCGCGCACCCTGAGCGTCCGGCGGTGGTGCGGTGGTGTCCTCGTCGCCACCCAGGGACGCCACGGCGAGCGTGCCGGCCAGCAGGACTCCGGCGCCGACCACCAGCGCGAGGCGGCGCAGCACGTGCGGCGGATGCAACCCGTTTCCGGTCGGTGCGGTCGAGGCCGGGACGGCGGTGACCGGTAACGGGAGTTCACCGGTGTCCTCCCGGAGTGCGTCGCTGCTGCCCTCCCACGGCGCGTCGATGCTGCCCTCCCACGGCGTGTCGATGCTGCCCTCCCACGGCGTGTCGCTGTTGCCCTCCCACGGCGTGTCGCTGGTGTTCTCTCGCCGTGCGTTGCCGGTGTCCCGCGGGCCAGGCGGGGACTCGGAAGCGTTCCAGGGCGTGGGCTCGTCGTGGTGCAGCGGGCCGGTCGTCGGCAGTTCCCGGGTGTTCTCGTCGAGGCCGGCCCGGGGGCGTGCACCGGCCATCCACTCCAGGCCGACGGGCGGCATCAGGTTCCCACCGGCCGGCGAAGCGCTGCCGGAGATCGCCGTCGTCGGCTCCATCCCGGCGTCCTGGCCGGATTCGGCGTCATAGGTGCCGGGTGTGGGGTCGTGCTGCAAGTGGTGCCTCCGCTCCCATGGCTGTGCCCAGGGGTACGGATCCCGGCGCCCGCCGGTTCGCTCCACCCGACCCCAACCCCAGCCGAGGCCGTCCTCTACGCCGGTCCGTCACCTCCCGCGGTCGAGGCCGGGCGCTCCTGCGAAGTACCGAGCGTGCCGTAACTCTCCACGCGGGGCCGGGGTGGCGCGGTGTGTGGTTCCCCGGTGCGCAGCGCGCCGCAACTCAGCACGCGGGGGCTGGGTGCTGGGGGCGTGTGGAGTTGCGGTGCGTAGCGCGCCGCAGTTCAGCACGCGGGGGCTGGGTGCTGGGGGCGTGTGGAGTTGCGGTGCGTAGCGCGCCGCAGTTCAGCACGCGGGGGCTGGGTGCTGGGGGCGTGTGGAGTTGCGGTGCGTAGCGAGCCGCTGCTCCACACGCCCCGGCCGGCAAGGAGGCGGGTGATCCGCTGCGAACCGGGCACATCGGGCGACGCGACCGGCCGGAGCGTCGAAGTCGTGCAGCCGTGGTCGATATCCGACCGCAGGTCCACAAGATCTGCCGGAACGTGGCCGAGGTGGGAGACGGCGCGGCGGATTCGGTAGACAATCCCGTCCCCACGCCGCTCCTCGGAGCAACGCCACCACCACCCTGTGTGCACGTTTCACGGATGTGCGGAACGCGACCGGGTCACCGTCCCGGAATCCGGGCCGGGTCACCCGATCGCGGACACCAGTGCCGGATACCAGCGATCCGCCATCTTCTGGTCGCCGCTCGCGTCGGGGTGCACGCCGTCGCCGGTGTCCACCGCCGTGTCGAAGCCGGTGAACTGGTCCACCACGGTGATCGGGGACGCCGCCGTGGTCTTCGCCGCCGCCCAGCCGGGGATCGCCTGGTTCAGGTCGACCACGCGCTGAGTGCAGGCCGCGCAGTTCGCCGGTGTCATCGGGATGATCTGCGCGACCAGGATCTTCATGGTCGGCTTGCTGGCGCGCATCTGGTCGACGAGCTTGCCGAACGCGGCCAGGATCGTGGCGGGGGAGCGGTTGTTCCAGACGTCGTTGGTGCCGAAGTGCATCATCACCACGTCCGGCCGGGTCGCGGACAGCCACGGTGGCAGCTGGTTCTGGTCGGCGACGTTGGTGGCGAGGATGCCGCCGTGGCCTTCGTTCTCGCCGTCGTAGGGGAAGCCGCAGCCCTGCGCCGGCAGCGTGCCGACGAAGTCGACGTTGGTGTGCCCGGAGCGCTGCAACTGCTGCCACAGCAGGGCGCGCCAGCAGCCGGGGGAGCCGGTGATCGAGTCGCCGAGCGCCATCACCCGCACCGGACCACCCGAGGGCGGCGTGGACGGCGGGGTGGACGGGGGCGTGGACGGCGGGGTGGACGGCTCGCCGACGTTGCCGGTGCAGGTGGTGCCGTTCAGCGCGAACGACGCGGGTGCCGGGTTGGCGCCGGTGTGGCTGCCGTTGAAGCCGAAGGAGACCGCGCTGCCGGTGCCGACCGTGCCGTTGTAGGGCGCGTTGCGCACCGTGACCTGGCTGCCGGACTGGGTGACCGTGCCGTTCCACAGCTGGGTGACGGTCTGGCCGGCGCCGAAGGTGAACGTCAGTGACCAGGACGGGAGCGGGTCGCCGAGGTTGGTGACGGACACGGCGGCGCCGAAGCCGCCCTGCCACTCGTTGGTGACGCGGTAGTCGACGCGGCAGCCGGCGGCGGCCGAGGCGGGGCCGGCGGCGACGGCGACCGCGGCGCCGACGGCCAGCGCGGCCACGGCGGCGGAGAGGAGCGCGGGGGGTCGCATGGGGTCTCCTTCGGTGGGCGGAGGTGACAGCGGCGCTTAACCGTGAAAGAGTCGCATGGGAGCGCTCCCAACCGCAATCCACGATTATCTATTAGTTTGGACTCCAGCCTAAGTCGACCCTTGACGGCATGGGGGCGGGCGGTCAGTCTGGGAACGCTTCCAGTTACGGATGTCGATCCAGGAGACCGCATGTCCACCAGGAGAACGCTTGCCGTGCTCGCCGCCGTCGTGGTCGGCGGGGCCACCGCCGCCGTCGCGGCCCAGGCGCAGGCCGCGGCCGGCTGCCGGGTCACGTACGCGGTCACCAACCAGTGGCAGGGCGGCTTCGGCGCGAGTGTCGACGTGACCAACCTGGGCGACCCGGTGCACGGCTGGACGCTGACCTTCGGGTTCCCGTCCGGGCAGACGATCAGTCAACTGTGGAACGGCACCCACACGCAGTCCGGCAGTCAGGTCAGCGTGCGCGACGCGGGGCACAACGCCGCGCTGGGCACGAACGGGACCGTCTCCTTCGGCTTCAACGGCGCGTTCAGCGGCACCAACACCGACCCCACCTCGTTCACGCTGAACGGGACCGCCTGCACCGGCGGCATGGGCGGGACGCCCAGCCCCAGCCCGCCGCCGGCCGGGGGTGCCGACGGGCGGCAGATGGAACGGCTCGACCGGGGACTGATCAGCGTCCGGTCCGGCAGCGGCAACCTGGTCAGTTGGCGCTGGCTGGCGAGCGACCCGGCGGGCGTGGCGTTCAACGTCTACCGGGCCGGCACCCGGGTCAACGCCACCCCGGTCACCGGCTCCACCAACTACCTGGACGCCGGGGCGGCGGCCGGCGCGGCGTACACCGTGCGGGCCGTGGTCGACGGCACCGAGCAGGACCCCTCGCCGGCCGCGCTGCAGTTCCCGGCCGGCTATCTCGACGTACCCATCCAGAATCCGAACTCCGCGGCGTATGCCGCGAACGACGCCAGCGTGGCCGACCTGGACGGCGACGGCCGGCTCGAGATCGTGCTCAAATGGGAGCCGCTTAACGCCAAGGACAACTCGCAGTCCGGCGTGACCGACCCGGTGTACCTCGACGCGTACCAGCTGACCGGCACCCGGATGTGGCGGATCAACCTGGGCCGCAACATCCGGGCGGGTGCGCACTACACCCAGTTCCAGGTGTACGACTACGACGGCGACGGCGACGCCGAGGTGGCCATGAAGACCGCGGACGCGACCGTGTCCGGCACCGGCCAGGTGATCGGCAACGGCTCGGCCGACTATCGCAACGCCAGCGGGTACGTCCTCGACGGTCCCGAGTTCCTCACCGTGTTCGACGGGCGGACCGGCGCCGCGCTGTCCACCGTCGACTACGTGCCGTCCCGGGGCAACGTCTCCTCCTGGGGCGACTCGTACGGCAACCGGGTCGACCGGTTCCTGGCCGGCACCGCGTACCTGGACGGCCAGCGGCCCAGCCTGATCATGGCGCGCGGGTACTACACCCGCACGGTGATCGCCGCCTGGGACTTCCGCAACGGCACGCTGACCCGGCGCTGGACGTTCGACAGCAACAGCTCCACCAACGCCGGGACCGCCGGCCAGGGCAATCACCAGCTGTCCGTGGCCGACGTGGACGCCGACGGCCGCGACGAGATCGTGTACGGGTCACTGACCGTCGACGACAACGGCGCCCGGCTGTGGAACACCGGCCACGGCCACGGCGACGCGCTGCACGTCGGCGACCTGAACCCGGCCCGGGCCGGCCTGGAGGTGTTCAAGGTCAGTGAGGACACCAGCAAGCCGTCGTCCTGGTTCGCCGACGCCCGTACCGGTCAGGTGCTCTGGACCACCCCACCCGGCGGCGACAACGGCCGCGGCGTCTCGGCCGACGTCTGGTCCGGCAGCGCCGGCGCCGAGTCCTGGTCGTCGGCCGCGGACGGCGTGCGCGGCCCCTCCGGCGCGGTGGTGACCAGCCGCAAGCCCGGCTCGGCCAACTTCCTGGCCTGGTGGGACGGCGACCCGGTCCGCGAACTGCTGGACGCCACGCACATCGACAAGTACGGCACCGGCGGCGACACCCGGCTGCTGACCGCGTCCGGGGTGCACTCGGCCAACGGCACCAAGTCCACGCCCTCGATCTCCGGCGACCTGCTGGGCGACTGGCGCGAGGAGGTGATCTGGCCGACCAGCGGCGACACCGCGCTGCGGATCTACGCCAGTCCCACGCCGACCGACCGGCGGATCACCACGCTGCTCCAGGACGCCCAGTACCGGCTCGCCCTGGCCTGGCAGAACACCGCCTACAACCAGCCGCCGCACCCCAGCTTCTTCCTCGGCGCCGGCATGGCCGATCCGCCACGACCGGCGAATATCTATCAGCCCTGACGTCTTTCCAACGGTCGCCAATGGAGATCATTCTTCCGTCTGAGCCGTCTCTGGGCGGTCTGTGGGCTGTGCGGGCTGAAGTAGCCGGCGAACAGGGAGTCGAGGGCGCGCCGAGCACGTTGCGGGCTGTCCGGGCATCAGATGGCCGTACACCCGCAACGTGAATCCGGGATCGGCGTGCTGGGTCTTCCACGGCAGGGTGACAGCCGTCGGCGGGTACCGCTTCAGATGCGCGTCGGCAACGGCGGCGACACTGTTCGGCAGGCCAGCCGCGGCCCCACCCGCTCGACGAAATCTCGTTGCTTAAAGGTAAGCCGAGCGACCTGGCTCGGACAGCGATCCCAGAGCGGCTCACGTACGCCGCGCAAGCTCATCGCGACGGGTCGTCACTGTGGAGGCCAGCAGGGCCGGGTCGCATACGGCGAGATGGTCGCGTACCAGGAGATGCACGAACCGGTACTCGGTGTCGACAAACGACAGCAGGCTCCGGTCGGCCGCGAACTGGAGCAAGCCCGGCCGCCAAGGATCCGGTTCCCCCGCGAACACCAGCACGAAGCGGGTCAGCGACGCCAGCGTCGTCTGGGAAAGCGCCATACCGATCACCCAACCCACTACTATGCCGATGACAGCGGACAACGTCGGCCATAAACCGATGAACGCCGGAAGTGGCCAGAATGCGCTGGCGATGATGACGCCCGGCGCAGACAGCAACGCCTGAATGACAAGCGCCAAAGGCGCGCGGCCGACCGGTATGTCCCGGTCGGTTGTCATCGGGCCGTACACCAGCGTCGTCCAGGATACAAACGCAAGAAATCCTATCAACCCGGTTAACCAGAAGTTGCTGCTGACCTCCCAGTCCGCCGGCATCAACTCCAACAGAACCCACAACTCGAGGTACAGTACGGTACCGATAAAAACCGACCAGGCGAACAGGAGCAGGTATCGCGCCGTGGTCATCCGGTTTGGGGAGGCTACCAACTGGGCGTTGGTAAGAAATAGCATACCCAGGAAGCAGGCAGCGGCTCCAGCCAGCAGACCGATTACCATTCCGGTTTTCTGCGCGATGACTGCCGCCAATGCGATCGCTCCGGTGAAGGCGGGGGCGACGGTAAGCCACCCCGCCTGAATCCTCTTCTGGGCATCATCGAGGCCCGCGTCCAACGCTTGCACCGATGGCCGAGCTACCTGGACCCCAGAATTCGTCGCTGTCGAGATGTGGGCCAGCGCACGCAGCGCGAGCAGCGTCCGCTCGGTGCTAAGACTCCAGGTGCGCGCTCGGTGGCGGGCCAGCACTTCGATGACATAGGCGTCGAAGAGCAGCTTGCGTCGAGTCTCCGGGTTTCCGTCGTGCGGCACCAGTCGTGCCGACTTCTCGCCGTAGGCGAGTGCCATGACGTTCAGCATCAGCGGAGTGGTGAGCATCTCCCACAACTCCTTGTCGCCGGACAGCGCCTCGGCCACCCCATTCAGCTGGGGACTGATCGCGTGCAGAAATGCGACTACCTGCTCCCGCCGGAACGGCTGGATCTCCACTGCGCCCTGTAGCCGCAGCCGACCGCGAAGCGAATCGTAGTCGGCTGTCCGGCTGCACACAGCTAGCCGGGTGACCGCCCGCTGCAACTCGTTGATTTCTTCGACGCACCGCTCGCGATCACGCTCGCTCACCTCGTCCAGACCGTCCAGGAGGAGCACCAGACGGTCCTCTGCCAGCCATGTCGCGGACACCATCGCGGGGATGCCATACCGCTCGCGCAGCGTGGTTCCCAGCCACAAGGACATCGGCTGCGGATCCGACGAGCGCGTTCGCGACGGCAGCCAGCGTCGGCGCGTGCGTGGCCGCGACCAGTCGGTGAGATCAACGACAACCGGTACGGGTGGCTCGTTATCCGGACTCCGCCGACGCTGGGCGCGCCCATCGGCGATCAGCCGCTCCGCCAGGTCCAGCAGTTGCGTTGTCTTTCCCGCGCCCGGCCCGCCCAGGATGAGCATGGAGCCGCTGAGCTCCTCGAACACCGCACCGATGTCACCCGCCTCCGACACCTGAAACGTCCCGGCGTCGATCCGCTGCACGAGGTGCGCCGGCTGCCGGACGGCGTCCGGTCGCTCGTCGAGCGAAAGCGCGATTCGCACCTTTTCTGCAAACGAATTTCGCTGCCGCAGATCTATATAGCGGGCCACCTGATCGAGCGCGCGATCGATGTTCCGTGGGTCGTTGGGGTGTCGAGTGGAGATCGCCTCGCCGCGAGAGCCGCGCTGCTCGATCACCTCCAACGCAACAATGACCAGCACGCAGACAACGGCGACCGGCCAGACCCAGTCAGCAAGCGGCGCAAGCCACGGCGGCGGTGTCCCACCGGTGCCCACGTTTATCGCAATCGGGACAATGAGGAGGGCTGCCATGGCCCCCAGGAACTTCTGCGCTACACGCAGCACCGAACCTCTCAGCACCGGGAACCCTCCGCCGTCACAGTCGTATCTTGCCACCAGCGGCATGGGCATTGACGCTGATGGCCCTGGGCCACGTTCGTCGCCGCGTGATGCGATCTTGGCCCCAGCGCTCTAATAGCGCCTGGGTGTCGGGTGCGGCGGCGCGCGACCTAACGGGCGGGCAGCGGCCTGCCCGTGACTTTGCTGACCCGACACAATGTGCGCCGCCGGCCCCGTCACCGACGGCCGCTACTCGTCTTTGCGGCACAGCGTGGGCAGCTCGCGCGTCGCCTGATCGTGCGGTCACCACGTTGACACAGTTCCACAATCTCGGCCTTGAACTGCGATGTGAACGCCCGCCGAGCCCCTCGATCGTCTATTCCCCACGCTCTCCATGATGCTGGACATACTCCCGGAGCCCTACCGGCTCCTGAGCGATGATGGAGCCCGAGGTAACGGTCATCCCGGTCAGGTTAGTTGCAGAGTGCGCACGCCCGCGGGTACGGCCGGTGATCACTCAGCCCGGACCAGGTCCTCCGCCGGCAGGCCGCGGATCGAGGCGTCCAGCACCTGCGCGGTGTGCGCCAGGGCGATCGTGCCGCCCGCCCGGCGTACCGACGCGGCGACCTGCATCAGGCAGCCGGGATTCGCGGTGACCAGCAGCTGCGCGCCGGTGGCCAGCACGTTGCGGGCCTTGAGCGCGCCCAGTTCGGCGGCCGGGCCGGGGTTCAGCACGTTCCAGATACCGGCCGAACCACAGCAGATCTCCGGATCCGCGATCTCCCGCACATCCAGGCCGGGGATGCCGGCCAGTAGTTGCCGCGGTTGCGCCCGGACGCCCTGGGCGTGTCCGAGGTGGCAGGCGTCGTGGTACGCCACGGTCACCGGCAGCGGATGCCGGGGCGCGACCGGGCCCAGCTCGACCAGCACCTCGGACAGGTCGCGCACCCGGGACGCGAACGCCGCGGCCCGGTCCGCGTACGCCGGGTCGTCGCGTAGCAGGTCGCCGTACTCCTTGAGGGCCGACCCGCACCCGGCCGCGTTGACCACGAAGTAGTCCATCGCGACGGACTCGAAGGTGTCGATCAGCCGGCGGGCGAACCGCTGCGCCTCGGCCTCGCGCCCGTTGTGCGTGCTGAGCGCGCCGCAGCAGCCCTGTCCGCGGGGGATCATCACGTCGCAGCCCTCGGCCGCGAGGATCCGTACCGTGGCGGAGTTGACGTGCGGGAAGAACGCGTCCTGCACGCAACCGGTGAGCATGCCCACCACGGCGCGGCGCGGGCCGCGGGCCCGGACCCGGTCCGGCGGCCGCGGCACCGGCCGCAGCCTCGGTGCCAGCGACTCCAGCGTGGCCAGGGTGGGCGCCAGGCGTTCCAGCAGGCCGGTCCGCGCGACCAGGCGTTGCAGCCCGGCCTGGTAGGCGCGCAGCGGTCCGCGCAGCAGGCGCAACCGGCGGGGGTACGGGAACAGCGCGAAGATCGCCGCGCGCAGCGCCCGTTCCCGGCGGGTCCGCGGATGGCGCCGTTCCACCTGGGCGCGGGTGTCGGCGATCAGCCGGTCGTAGCGGACGCCGGACGGGCACGCGGTCACGCACGACATGCAGCCGAGGCAGCGGTCGAAGTGTTCCACCATGGACCCGCTCAGCGGCTCGCCGCCCAGCCCCTCGTTCATCAGGTAGATCCGTCCGCGGGGCGAGTCCATCTCCTCGCCCCAGAGGACGTACGTCGGGCAGGTGGGCAGGCAGAACCCGCAGTGCACGCAGTCCGCCACCAGGTCGGCTCGGGGTGGACGGTGGTCGTCGAACGCCGGCTCGCCCCGGACCGGGCCGAGTACGTCGCGCGGCGGCGGCTCGCTGCCCCAGGTGGCGTCCACCGCGTCGTGCGCCATCAGATGCCTCCCACGAATCGCCCCGGCGCGAACCGGTGCTCCGGGTCGAACTGGTCCTTGACCCGTCGCATCAGGGCCAGCCCGCCGACCGGGCCCCACAGGTCGACAAGCTGTCGCACGGCGGGCGGCGCGGTCAGCACGACCACGTGTCCCTCGGCCCGGACGGCGGCGGCGCGCAGCCGCTCGACCACCGTCGCGACGTCTCCGGGCGGGTCGGCCGGCAGGCCCGCGTAGAGCACGCCGGCGCCGGCCGAGCCGCGGACCGTCACGGCCGCGCCCGTCGCCCGTGCCTCGGTCAGCAGCGCCGGCACCCGGGACAGCGGCGCGGTCAGCTTGATCCCGACCTGGCCGGTCCGCCACGGCAGTGTGCCCCACCATTCCGGTACGCCGTCGCGGGCCTGGTCGCCGAGCACCTTGTGCAGCACCGCGGCCCGCTCGGCGACGCCGTCCACGGAGCCCTCGACCAGCGCCGCCACCTCGACCGGTCCGCCGGGCGGGGCGTCCACCTCGACCGCGCTCGGCACCACCTGGGCGTCCCGGACCGCGGCGGCCAGCCGTCCGGCCGCCGCCGGGTCCGGTGCCGGCGCGCACACCACGGCGGTCGCGGCCGGCCGGGGGTGCAGCCGGAACGCGCACTCGGTGATCAGGCCGAGCGTGCCGTACGAGCCGGTGAACAGCTTGGCCAGGTCGTACCCCGCGACGTTCTTGACGACCTTGCCGCCCGCGTGCGCGACCCGCCCGTCCGGCCGGACCACGGTCATGCCGATCAGCAGGTCCCGGGCCGTGCCGTAGAGCACCCGCCGCGGGCCGCTGGTGTTCACCGCGACCGTGCCGCCGACGGTGGCGCCGGGCACCGGCCGGTCGAGCGCGAGCTGCTGGCCGGGCAGGTCCAGGTCGTCCGTCGGGGTGCCGGCGCGGACCACGGTGATCAGGTCGCCGGCCGCGTGCTCGACCACGCCGGCCAGCCGCCGGGTGTCGAGGATCAGGTCGAGGCGCTCCGGCGGCATGCCCCAGTCGAGTTTGCTGCCGCCGCCGCGGACCACCACGGCGAGCCCGGCGGCGGCCGCGGCGGCCAGCACCGCCGACGCCTCCTCGGTGCTGGCCGGGGCGGCGACCAGCCGGGCCGGTACGCCGGCCACCGCGTCGTCGTCGCCGGCCGGGCGGGTGAGGTCCGCCAGGTCGCCCATCAGAAGACCTCCGCGATCCCGGCCTCCTGCAGTGGGTGCGCGCCCCGGTGGCGTCCCGGCACCTCACCGCAGAGCCGGGGGGTGGGGAACACCTTGCCCGGGTTGGACAGTCCGGCCGGGTCGAACGCGCACCGGACGAGCTGCATGGTGTCCAGGTCGTCCGCGGTGAACATGCGCGGCATGTAGCGCGACTTGTCCATGCCGACGCCGTGTTCGCCGGTGATCGAGCCGCCGTACTCGATGCACAGGTCGATGATGGCGCCGGACACCTCCTCGGCGCGTTCGGCCTCGCCGGGCACCTCGGCGTCGAACAGCACCAGCGGGTGCAGGTTGCCGTCGCCGGCGTGGAAGACGTTCGCCACCCGGATGCCGTGGTCCCCGGCGAGCGTGCCGATCCGGCGCAGCACCTCGGGCAGGGCGGTGCGCGGGATCACCCCGTCCTGGACGATGTAGTCGGAGCTGATCCGGCCCACCGCGGCGAACGCGGACTTGCGGCCCTTCCAGAACAGCGCCCGCTCGGCGTCGTCGGCGGCCACCCGGATCTCGAACGCGCCGTTGTCCCGGCACAGTGTCCGTACCTCGTCGAACTGTGCGCTCACCTCGGCCGCCGGCCCGTCCAGTTCGACGATCAGGACGGCGCCGGCGCCGGCCGGGTAGCCGCACGCCACGGCCGCTTCGGCCGCCTCGATGGCGAGCGCGTCCATCATCTCCACGGCCGCGGGCACCACCCCGGCGGCGATGATCGCGGAGACGGCGGCGCCGGCCTGGTCGGTGGAGGCGAACGCCGCGAGCAGGGTACGCACCGACTCCGGCAACCGGACCAGCTTGAGCGTCACCTCGACCGCGATGCCCAGCGTGCCCTCGGCGCCGACGAACGCGCCGAGCAGGTCGTACCCGGGTGCGTCCGGTGCGCGGCCGCCCAGCCGGACCAGGTCGCCGTCCGGGGTGACGACCCGGGCGCCGGTGACGTGGTGGGCGGTGAAGCCGTACTTGAGGCAGTGTGCGCCGCCGGAGTTCTCCGCCACGTTGCCGCCGATCGAGCAGATCTGCTGGCTGGAGGGGTCCGGTGCGTAGTAGTACCCGTGCGGGGTGGCGGCCCGCGTGACGTGCAGATTGATCACGCCCGGTTCGACCACGGCGCGTTCGTCGGCGGGGGAGACGTCGCGGATCTCCCGCATCTGCGAGGTGACGACGAGGACGCCGTCGGCGTGCGGCAGGGCGCCGCCGGAGAGGCCGGTGCCGGAACCGCGGGCCACGAACGGCACGTTCGCGGCCACGCACGCGCGGACCACGGCGGCGCACTCCTCGGCGGTGTGCGGGAACGCCACCAGCGCCGGGATCACCTTGTAGTGGGCCAGGCCGTCGCATTCGTACGTGCGCAACTGCTGCCGGTCGCTGAGCACCCGCTCGGCGCCGAGCACGGCCCGCAGCCGGCCGGCGAGAACGTCGATCATGCGATCCTCCCGTCGCCGGCCCTGCTCGTAACGTAACCGCCGATTGGCGGACAGCGGAACCATCCGGGACTTTTGTCCGATGCGACGGAAGTTGCCGACCGGAGTGAAGAAGTTTCTGTTACGGGGTTTCATTTCTGTCTATGCACGGCTAGCGTCCAGACATACGTAACACGCCGGACACGGTTGCCAATCGGGGACACCACAACGACACAATCCTGCCCATCCCTCGGGCCGTTCGACCGTGCCCGCGCAGCGGAACCGAAGGAGAGGGACGCGGCATGCGAACCGGAATCTGGCTGATCGGAGCGCGCGGCTCGGTGGCGGTCACCGCCACCGTCGGCGCGCTGGCGGTACGGGCCCGGCTGACCGACACCACCGGCTGCGTCACCGAACTGCCGCCGTTACGCGTACCGTCGCTGCCCGCCTGGACCGACCTGGTGATCGGCGGCCACGACGTGGTGACCACGCCGGTGCTGAAGAAGGCCGAGGCTCTCGCCGCGGCCGGGGTCGTGCCGGCCCGGCTGGTCGCGGCGCTGCACGACGAACTCACCGCGCACGAGAACGACCTGCGCCCGCTGCCGTCCGCCGCCACCCAGGGCGAGACCGCCGCGCTGATCGCCGCGGACCTGACGGCGTTCCGCCGCCGGTACACACTGGACACGGTGGTGGTGGTCAACGTGTCCACGACGGAACCGGCCCCGCACCCACACGCCGCGCACGACCACCTGGACACGCTCGCCGACGCGCTGCGCCGGTCGCATCCGGTGCTGCCGGCCAGTGCGCTCGCCGCGTACGCCGCGTTCACCGCCGACTGCGCCTACGTGGAGTTCACCCCGTCCACCGGGGCCCGGCTCCCGGCGCTGGACGAGCTGGCCCGGCGCCGCGGCGTGCCGTACGCCGGCTGCGACGGCAAGACCGGCGAGACGCTGGTGAAGTCCGTGCTGGCGCCGATGTTCGCGCTGCGCAACCTGCGGGTCCGCAGCTGGTCCGGGCTCAACCTGCTGGGCGGCGGTGACGGCGCCAACCTGGCCGACCCGGCCGCCAACGCCGCCAAGGTGGCCAGCAAGCAGCGCGTGCTCGCCGACGCGCTGGGCTACCAGCCGGAGGGCACCAGCCGGATCGACTACGTCGAGGACATCGGCGACTTCAAGACCGCCTGGGACCTGGTCACGTTCTCCGGGTTCCTGGGCACCGGGATGCGGCTGGAGTTCACCTGGCACGGCTGCGACTCGGCGCTGGCCGCCCCGCTGGTGCTCGACCTGGCCCGGCTCACCGCGGCCGCGCACCGCGCCGGGCGCTCCGGCCCGCTGCCGGAACTCGGCTTCTTCTTCAAGGACCCGCTGGGCGACGGCCCGTCCGCGCTGGCCGAGCAGTGGGCCGAGCTCACCGCGTTCGTGGCGGCGCTGTGAACCTGTCTGCTCTGCTCGAACTGGTCCGGGCGCCGGCCGCGTTGTCGGTGCCCGGCGACGTGGTGGCCGGTGCCGCCGCGGCGAACCTGGTGGACCGGCGGACGGCCGGCCTGGCCTGCTCGTCGGTGTGCCTGTACTGGGCCGGGATGGCCGCGAACGACTGGGCCGACCGGGCGCTGGACGCGGTCGAGCGCCCCGAGCGGCCGATCCCGTCCGGCCGGATCTCGCCACCGGCCGCGCTCGGGGTGGCGGCCGGGCTGACCGCCGCCGGCCTGGTCGCGGCCGGTCTCGGCGGCGGACGGCGGTCGCTGGGCGTGGCGACCGCCCTGGCCGCCGCGGTGTGGTTCTACGACCTGCGCCTGAAGAACACCGCGGCGGGCCCGGCCGGCATGGCCGCCTGCCGGGCGCTGGACGTGCTGCTGGGCGCGAGCCGGGGACGGATGGCGCGGGCGGTGCCGGCCGCGGCCACGGTGGCCGTGCACACCTGGACCGTGACCGAGCTGTCCCGCCGCGAGGTGTCCGGCGCGCGACCCGGCCTGGCCGCCGCGACGATGGCGGTCACCGCCGCCCTGACCGGCGTGGTGGCGGCGCAACGGCAGAGCTCCGGCCCGGTAGTGGCCGGTCTCGCCGCGACCTACGCCTGGCGCTACGGCCGGGCGCAGGCGGCCGTGTTCACCGATCCGGCCGCCGGGACCGTGCGCAAGGCGGTCGGCGCCGGCATCACCTCGCTGCCCGCCCTGCAGGGTGCGCTGGCGGCCCGGGCCGGCGCGCCCTGGGCCGGTGTCGCCGTCGCGTCGGCCGCGCCGGTGGCCTCGGCGCTGGTCCGGAAGGTGTCCGCGACATGAGCACACTGCGATTCGGGTACGGCACCAACGGTTTCGCCAACCATCGCCTCGCCGACGCGGTCACGGTCATCGCCGGCCTCGGCTACCGGGGCGTGGCGCTCACCCTCGACCAGGACCACCTGGACCCGTTCGCGCCGGACGCCGCCCGGCAGGTCGCCCGCGCCGCCGACCTGCTGCGCGAGCACGACCTGGCGGTGGTGATCGAGACCGGCGCCCGCTACCTGCTCGACCCGTGGCGCAAGCACGCGCCGACGTTCCTGCACGACGACCGGGAACTCCGCCTGCGGTTCCTGCGCCGGGCCGTGGTGATCGGCTCGGACCTCGGTGCCGAGGCGGTCTCCTGCTGGGCCGGGGTCCGCCCGCCGGACGTGCACCCGGACCTGGCGTGGCGGCGGCTGGTCGACGGCGTCGCGGAGATCACCGAGGTGGCCGCGGCGGCGGGCGTGCCGCTGGGCTTCGAGCCGGAGCCCGGGATGCTGGTCGAGGACCTCGCCGGGTGGCGGCGGCTGCGGGCCGAACTGGGCGCGCCGGCGGTGTTCGGGCTCACCCTCGACATCGGACACCTGCGGTGCCTGGAGCCGGTCGGCGTGCCGGAGAGCGTCGCCGCGGTGGTCGAGCACGTGGTGAACGTGCAGATCGACGACATGCGCCGGGGCGTGCACGAACACCTGGAGTTCGGCGACGGCGAGATCGACTTCCCGCCGGTGCTGCGGGCGCTGACCGACGGCGGGTACCGCGGCCTGGTCGCCGTGGAGCTGCCCCGGCACTCGCACGCCGCGCCGGACGTGGCGCGCCGGTCGATCGAGTTCCTCACCGACGCGGCGAAGGCGGCGGAGCAGGGAGGCGTGCGATGACCGTCGAGGAGCTGCGCCGGGCCACCGATCCGGCCTGGCTCGCCACCGCCGAGAAGCAGGTGCGGGCCGACCCGGACGCGGCCGGGCCGCTGTTCGCCCGGGCCGCCCGGGCGCTCGGCCGGGGCCGGCTGCGCGGCGTGCCGGGCTGGACCGCCGCCGAGGCCGGGCGGGCGGTGCTGCTGTCCCTGCTGCCGCCGGACCACGTGGTCCGGCTGTACCAGCAGGGTGACACGGCCGAGCGGCTGGCCGTGCTGAAGGCGCTGCCGCTGCTCGACATCGGCGACGCCGGCGTGCCGCTGCTGCACGACGCGCTGCGCGCTAACGACCCCCGGCTGGTGGCCGCGGCCCTGGGCCGGTGCGCCACCCACCTGGACGCGGCGACCTGGCGGCAGGGCGTGGTCAAGTGCGTGTTCATGGGCGTGCCGCTGGACCGGGTGGACCGTCTCGACGAACGCGCCGACGCCGAACTGGCCGCCATGCTGACCGGCCTCGCCGAGGAACGCGCGGCCGCCGGACGCACCATGCCCCCCGACGCCGTGGCGTTGCTGACCCGGATGGAGAAGCAGTGATGCGCATCTTCGACCCGCACATCCACATGACCTCACGGACCACCGACGACTACACCGCGATGGCCGCGCACGGCGTCCGGGCCGTGGTGGAGCCGGCGTTCTGGCTGGGCCAGCCGCGCACCAGCCCGGGTTCGTTCGCCGACTACTTCGACTCGCTGATCGGCTGGGAGCCGTACCGGGCCTCGCAGTTCGGCATCCGGCACCACGCCACGCTGGCACTGAACCCCAAGGAGGCCAACGACCCGCGCTGCCGCGGCGTGCTCGATCTGCTGCCGCGGTACCTGGACAAGGACGGGGTGGTGGCGGTCGGCGAGATCGGGTACGACGCGATGACGCCGGCCGAGGACGAGGCGTTCGCCGCCCAGCTCGCGCTCGCCGTCGAATACGAACTGCCGGCCCTGGTGCACACCCCGCACCGGGACAAGGCCAGCGGCACCAAGCGGAGTCTCGACGTGGTCCGCGAGTCCGGCATCGCACCCGGCCGGGTACTGATCGACCACCTCAACGAGGTCACCGTCGGGCAGGTCCGCGACACCGGCTGCTGGATGGGGTTCTCGATCTACCCGGAGACCAAGATGTCGCCGCCGCGGATGGTGGAGATCCTGAAGGAGCACGGCCTGGAACGGATGCTGGTCAACTCCGCCGCGGACTGGGGCAAGAGCGACCCGCTGCTGACCGTACGGACCGCCGAGGCGATGCTCGCGGCCGGCTTCTCCGCCGACGACGTGGACCGGGTGCTGTGGCGCAACCCGGTCGAGTTCTACGGCCAGTCGCAGAAACTCGACCTCTCCGACGTCGAGGCGCCGGAGGCCACCTTCGCCGGCAGCTCGATCCTGCGGGGCGGCAGCTGATGCGGCTGCGGCACCGCGACGGCCAGGTCGTGCACCTGTCCTACTGCACCAACGTGCACGCCGCCGAGGACCTGGACGGCATCCTGGCCCAGCTGGACACGTACGCGGTGCCGGTCCGGGAGCGGCTCGGCACCGACGTGCTCGGCCTCGGGCTGTGGCTGGCCGCGCCGGCCGCCGACGCGCTGGTCACCGACCCGGCGGCGCTGCGCCGGCTCAAGACCGCGCTGCACGCCCGCGGGCTGGAGGTGGTCACGCTCAACGGTTTCCCGTACGCGGCGTTCCAGCAGCCGGTCGTCAAGGGCGCCGTCTACCAGCCGGACTGGACGTCGCCGGCGCGGCTGGCGTACACCGTGAACCTGGCCCGGATCCTGGCCGAGCTGCTGCCCGCGGACGCGGCCCGGGGCTCGGTGTCCACGCTGCCGCTCGCCTGGCGTACCCCCTGGGATCCGGACCGGGCCGGCACCTGCCGCCGCGCGCTGGACGACCTGGCCGCCGAACTGGCCCGCCTGGACCGGGAGGTCCGGGTCGCGTTCGAACCGGAACCCGGCTGCGTCGTGGAGACCACCAGCCAGGCCGCCGAGGCGTTGCGCGACGCGGACACCGGCCGGCTCGGCGTCTGCCTCGACCTGGCCCACCTGGCCTGCGCCTGGGAGGACCCGGCGACCGCACTGGCCACGCTGCGCGCGGCCGGCGTGCCGGTGGTCAAGACGCAGGTGTCCGCGGCGCTGGCCAGCGACGACCCGGCGGCGGACGCGGAGGTGCTGCGGCGGTACGTCGAGCCGCGTTTCCTGCACCAGACCCGCGGCCGTGACGGACTGTCCACCGACGACCTGGACGAGGCACTGGAGCGCTCCGGTGGAACACCCTGGCGGATCCACTACCACGTGCCGATCCACGCCGCGCCGGAGCCGCCGCTGCGGGCCACCACCGACGTCCTCACCGCCGCGCTGCGGGAACTGGTCGGCGGGCCGGCCGCGATCTGCGACCACCTGGACGTCGAGACGTACACCTGGGGTGTGCTGCCCGGGGAACTGCGCCCGGACCGCCCCGCCGAGCTGGTGGCGGGCATCGCCGCCGAACTCGGCTATGCCCGGACCGTCCTCGAGGAACTGGGAGTCAAAGAAGCATGAAACCGGTAATCGTCCTCGACGTGGTGGGCCTGACGCCGCGCCTGCTGGAGCACATGCCCCGGCTGCGGGCCGTCGCCGACCGCGGCTTCCAGGCGCCGCTGGGCACCGTGCTGCCCGCGGTCACCTGTTCGGTGCAGTCCACGTTCCTGACCGGCGAGCTGCCGTCCGGGCACGGTGTGGTGGGCAACGGCTGGTTCTTCCGCGACCTCGGCGAGGTGCTGCTGTGGCGCCAGCACAACGGGCTGGTCGGCGGCGAGAAGCTGTGGCACGCCGCGCGGCAGGTCCGTCCCGGCTTCACGGTGGCCAACATCTGCTGGTGGTACGCCATGGGCGCGGACGTGGACTGGACCATCACGCCGCGGCCGGTCTACCACGCCGACGGCCGCAAGGACCCGGACTGCTACACGTACCCGCCCGAGCTGCACGACGAGCTGGACACGTTCCCGCTGTTCAGCTACTGGGGGGCGCGGGCCGGCCTGGCCTCGTCGGAGTGGATCGTGCGGGCCGCCCGGCACGTCTTCGACACCCGGCACCCGGACCTGAGCCTGGTCTACGTGCCGCACCTGGACTACGACCTGCAACGCTACGGCCCGTCCGCGCCGCAGGCCGCGGCCGCCGCCCGGGAGCTGGACGCCACGCTGGCCCCGCTGCTGGACCTGGACGCCACCGTGGTGGTGCTGTCCGAGTACGGCATCACCGACGTGTCCCGCCCGGTCGACATCAACCGGGCCCTGCGCGCCGACGGCCTGCTGAACGTGCACACCCAGGCCGGCATGGAGTACCTGGATCCGTGGACGTCACGGGCGTTCGCGGTGGCCGACCACCAGATCGCCCACGTCTACGTCCGTGATCCGGCCGATCTGCCGGCCGTGGCGAAGCGCTGCGCCGAGCTGCCCGGTGTCGCGGAGGTGCTGGACGCCGAGGGCAAGGCGGCGCACGGCCTGGACCACGAGCGGGCCGGGGAACTGGTCCTGGTCGCCGATCCGGACGCCTGGTTCACCTACTACTACTGGCTGGACGACGCCCGCGCGCCGGACTTCGCCCGCCTGGTGGAGATCCATCGCAAACCGGGGTACGACCCGGCGGAGCTGTTCTTCGACCCGGCGAACCCGGGCGCCGCGAAGGCCCGCGGTGCGAAGGCGCTGCTGCGCAAGAAGCTCGGCATGCGGTACCTGATGAACGTGGTGGGCCTGGACGCCGGGGCCCGCGCGGTCCGCGGCTCGCACGGCCGGCTGCCCGCCGACCAGTGGGACGCGCCGGTGCTGCTGTGCTCCGATCCGGCCGCGGCCCGGGACAGCGTGGCCGCGACCGAGGTCAAGGACCTGTTGCTGCGGCTGGCGGGAATCCGGTCGTGACCGTGGGCACCGCGGCCGACCTCGCCGCGGACGAGCTGGCCCGCCGCTGCGAGCAGGCCCTGGTCGACTACCTGGACCGGCAGCGGCCGCTGTGGCCGGAGGGCACGCCGCTGGGCGTGCTGGACGCGGTCCGCCGGTTCGTGCTGGCCGACGGCAAGCGGCTGCGGCCCAAGTTCTGCTACTGGGGCTGGCGCGGCGCCGGTGGCGACGACCGGCCGGAGCTCATCGCGGCCGCCGCGGCGCTGGAGCTGTTCCACGCGTTCGCGCTGATCCACGACGACATTATGGACGGCAGCGAGCGGCGGCGCGGCCAGCCGTCGGTGCACCGGCACTTCGCCGACGTGCACGCCGCGCGCTGCTGGCGCGGCGACCCGGCCCGGTACGGCCTGAGCGCCGCCCTGCTCGCCGGCGACCTCTGCGCGGCCTGGGCCGACCACATGTACGCCGAGTCCGGCCTGCCGCCGGAGTGGCTGCAGCGCGGTCACCGGGTGTTCTCGCTGATGCGCACCGAGGTGATCGCCGGGCAGTACCTGGATCTGGTGTCCGCGGTCGGTGACGGCTCGGTGGCCGGTGCGCTGACCGTGATCCGGATGAAGGCGGCCCGGTACACCGTGACCCGGCCGCTGCAGTTGGGCGCGACCCTGGCCGGCGCCGGCCCGGAGACGCTCGCCGCGCTGCTGGCGTTCGGCGACCCGCTCGGTGATGCATTTCAATTGCGTGACGATGTGCTGGGGGTGTTCGGCGACCCATCGATAACCGGCAAACCCGTCCTGGACGATCTCAGGGAGGGCAAACCGACCGTCCTCATTGCCCTTGCGCGGGCCCGAGCCGAGCCCAAACAGATCGAAAAACTCAAGAATCTCTTCGGGCGGTCCGACCTGGACCTGGACGGGGTGCGTGAACTGCGTACGATCATCGCCGCCACCGGCGCGCGGGACCGCGTCGAGGACATGATCACCAAACGCGCCGAATCGGCGATCGCGGCTTTGGCGGGAGCCCCGGTCAGCGAGGAGGCGCGTGCCGCCCTGGCCACCCTCGCCGGGGAGGTGGTGGTCCGGGACCGCTGACCCCTCACACCCCCCGAGGACGACGTGACGCTGCACCACCTGGACGCCGGCCATGCGCCACCCGGCCACCGGCATGCGGTCATCCGCCCCCGTGTCTCGGTCGAGAACGTCGTTCCCGAGCGCCCGCCGGGCTGGCGGCCGCTGCGGATCGCGATGGTCGGGCAGAAGGGCATGCCGGCCACCTACGGCGGGATCGAGCGGCACGTCGAGGAGATGAGCAGTCGGCTCGTCGCCCTCGGCCACGAGGTCACCGTGTACTGCCGGCACAGCTACGATGCGATGCCGATGGACCAGTACCGCGGGGTGCGGCTGCGCTGGGTGCCGACCGTGGCCAGCAAGCACCTCGACGCGATCGTGCACTCCGCCACCGCCACCTTCGCGGCGCTCGCCGACCGCCCGGACGTGCTGCACTACCACGGCATCGGGCCGGCCCTGGTCGCGCCGCTGCCGCGGTACCTGTCCCGGGTGCGGGTGGTGCAGACCATCCACGGCCTGGACAACCGGCGGGCGAAGTGGAACCGCGCCGCCCGGGCCGCGCTCGGCACCGCGCACTGGCTCAGCGGGCACGTCCCGGACGTGCGGATCGCGGTGTCGCAGGAACTCACCGCGCACTACCGGCACCGGTTCGGCACCGACACCCGGTACGTGCCGAACGGCGTCGCGGCGCCGCGGCTGGTCCCGGCGCAGCAGATCACCACCCGGTACGGGCTGCGCGCCGGCGGCTACCTGCTGCTGGTCGGCCGGCTGGTCCCGGAGAAGGCCGCCGACCTGCTGATCCGGGCGTTCCGGAAGGTCGACACGGACCTCAAGCTGGCCGTGGTCGGCGGCTCGTCGTTCACCGACGACTACGTGGCCACGCTGCGCGACGTGGCCGGCGACGACCCGCGGATCGTGTTCACCGGCTTCGCGTACGGCGACCTGCTGGCCGAGCTGTACACCAACGCCGCCGCCTTCGTGCAGCCGTCCCGGCTGGAAGGGCTGCCGCTGACCCTGCTGGAGGCGGCGTCGTACGGGCTGCCGCTGGTGGCCAGCGACATCCAGCCGCACTGCGAGCTGCTCGAAGGCGACGCCCCGGGCCGCCGGCTGTTCCGCGACGGCGACGTCGACGACCTGGTCGAGGCGCTCGGGCGGGTGCTCGCCGACCTGCCTGCCGAGCACCGCGCGGCGGTCGACACCGGAGCCCGGCTGCGGGCCGCGTACTCCTGGGACGCCGCCGCCCTGGACCTCGAGGAGCTCTACCTGGACCTGGTGCGGCGGCGGTGATGCGGCGCGACACCGTCCTCATCGGTGCCGGAGCGCTGGCCGCGGCCGGCGCCGCCGGGTACACCACGGTGTCGCTGGCGGCCGGGCAGCGGCTGGCCGCGGTGCTGCCGGTGGCGGCCGTGCTCGGCCTGATCGTGGCCGGTCTCGCGCTCACCCGGTTCTCCGGGTACGTCCTGCTGATGCTCGCGGTCCGGCCGATGGTCGACCTGTTCAAGCTGAGCGGGCCGACCGCCGGCCGGGCCGGGGTCGACGGCGGCGGGGTGAGCCGCACGTTCGACCCGTCCACCCTGCTGGCGGTGCTCTTCCTGGTCGCCGCCGGGCTGTGGCTCGCGGCCCGGGCCCGGCGCGACGGCCGGCTGCGCACGTCCCCGCTCGCGGCGGCGATGCTGCTGGTCGGCGCCACCGGCCTGATCAGCGCGCTGGGGGCGGACCGGCCCACCAACAGCCTGCTGGAGGCGCTGCGGATCCTCACCGTGGTGGTGATGTTCGTGGTGCTGGAGCAGTTGGTGCCCGACCAGCGGTACGCCCGCCGGGTGCTGCTCGCCGCGTACCTCGCCCTGGCCCTGACCATCGGCTACACGGTGCTGGCCTCGCTGGGCGGCAACCCGCCGGCCGAGGTGAAGGGCAGCTTCGTCCGGATCAGCGGGCCGTTCGCGCAGTCCACCACGTTCGGCCGCTACCTGATGTTCATGGTGGTGTTCGGGGTGGCGATCTACCGGTACCTGTCCGGCCGGCTGCGCGCCGCGCTGGCCGTGCTGCTGGTGCTGTCGCTGGGTTTCCTGCTGCTCACCAACACCCGCAGCGCCATTCTGGGGGTGGCCGTGGGCCTGGTCGTGGTGGCGCTGGTGCAGCGCAGCGCCCGGATGGTGGCGGCGCTCGCGGTCGCGGCCGTGGTCGGCCTGGCGCTGATGCCCTCGGTGGGGGAGCGGTTCGCGCAGCTGGCCGACGCCCGGCAGGTCGGCGGTGCGCCCACCGGCAACACCCTGGCGTGGCGGCTCGGCTACTGGGCCGAGATCGTGCCGCTGGCCAACCGCAACCCGGTCACCGGGATCGGGCCGAACATGACCCAGTTCCAGACCGACGAGGCGAAGAAGCCGCACAACGACTTCCTGCGGGCGTACGTGGAGACCGGCGTGGTGGGGCTGCTCGCGTACCTGGCGATGGTGGTCCTGCTGGTGCACGCCGGGCTGCGGGCGCTGCGCCGGGCGCCGCCCGGTACCCTCCAGCGCGGTGTCGCGGCCGGCTTCCTCAGCTGCGCCGTCGCGTTCGTCGCGGTGAGCGCCGTGTCGAACGTGCTGTCCAACGTGGCGACGTTGTGGTATCTGGTGGCGTTCGCCGCCGTGGCCGGCGTCCCGCTCGCGGCCCGGGCCGCGGAACCCGTGAAGCAACTGACGCACTAGCTGGTCGGAGACATGGAGACAGTGGATTACCTGCGCGTGGCCCGGAAGCGGGTCTGGATCCTGGCCGGTCTGCCGTTGCTCGCCGCGGTGGTCGCCACCGGCGTCGTCCTGCTCACCCCGCAGCGGTACGCGGTCACCGCGTACGTGGCGGCGCCGGCCCTGGTCGGTGGCGTGGCGGCCCAGCAGTACACCGGCAGCCAGGGCGCCAACCAGTTCGTGGCCGCGTTCGCCGCCGCGGCCACCTCGCCGAAGGTGGTCGAGCAGGTCGCCGCGGACACCGGCGTGCCCGCCGCGGAGCTGCGCGACGGCGTCACGGTGAAGCAGGTCGGCGCCAGCAGCCAGCTCACCCTGACCTACACCGGCGCGGACCGCGACCAGGTGGCCCCGGCGGCCCGGGCGATGACCAGCCGGGCGCTGACGTTCCTGTTCGCCTCCCAGGTGGACGTCGCCACCCAGCAGGTGGCGGCGGCCGAGGCGGACGTGACCGCGGCGACCGAGGGGATCCGCGAGTGGGAGGCGTCGAACAAGGTCTCCCAGCCGGACAAGCTGTTCCAGGCCACGCTCAGCGAGCAGAGCAGCCTGCGGCAGCAGGAGATGAGCATGTCCGCGGTGGGCAACACCCGCGGCGCCGACGCGGCCGCCGACGCGCTCGAGGAGGGGCAGAAGCGGCTCGACGACCTGGGCCCCAAACTGCCCGGATACCAGGCCCTGATCGCCCAGCGCGACGCCGCGACCGGCGCGCTGGCCGAGGCCCGGCAGGGGTTGCAGGCGGCCCGCGCCCAGGTCGGTGCCGCGGACCCGGCGGAGGTCTCCAGCGTCGGCGCGGTCGGCACGCCGTCGAAGCTGTCCTCGCTGCTGCGCACGGTGCCGCCGGTGGCCGGTGCGGGCCTGCTGATCGCGGTCCTGGTGGTGGTCCTGCTGGAAGTGCTGCGGCCCCGCCAGGACGGATGAGCCATGGCTGAGCGCGGCGACCGCCAGGTCACCGGGATAGCTCGCGGCGGCACCCTGAACCTGGCCGGGGCGGTGCTCGGCCAGGCCGCGGTCTTCGCGGTCCTGCTGCTGCTGGCCCGCTGGTTCGACATCCGGCACGTGGGCCGGTACGCCCAGTGCTACGCGGTGCTGTCGCTGCTCGGGCTGCTGTCGTTGTCCGGGTTCCGGGCCGGCGTGACCCGGTTCGTGGCGGTGCACCTGGCCGACGACGACCCGGCCGCGGTGCGCGGCACGGTCCGGCTGGCGCTGCTGGTGTCCGGTGGCGCCGCCACCGTGCTGGGCGGCGGGCTGGCGCTGGCCGCGCCGTGGCTGGCCGACCGCCTGCACGATCCGGCGCTCACCACCGGCCTGCGGCTGATGGCGCTCACCCTGCCCGCCATGACGATCTGCGAGGCGGCCCTGGCGGCCACCCGCGGATGGCGCAGCCAGCGTGCCTTCACGCTGATCGGGCAGGTGTACGAGCCGGTCTGCCGGCTGGTGCTGACCGCCGTCCTGCTGGCGCTCGGTGCGGGGCTGACCGGTGCGTTCTGGGCGATCGTGGTGGCCGGCTGGACCGCCGCCGGGTGGGCTCTGCTCGCGTTGCGCCGGCGGCTGCGCGCGCTGGCCGGCGAGCGGCGCACCTACCGGCCCCGCCAGTTGTTCTCGTTCTCCACCGTGAGCTGGGTGTCGTCGCTGTCGTCCACCGGCCTGATCTGGCTGGACACGCTGCTGCTCGGCTTCTACGCGAACCCCGACATCGGCGTCTACAACGTCGCCACCCGGCTGGTCACGGTCGCGGTGTTCGTGCTGGCGCCGTTGAACGCGGCGTTCGGCCCGTACCTGGCGCACCTCTACCACCAGGACCGGATGACCGAGGTACGCCGCAGCTACGCGGCCGTCACCGGCTGGGTGGTTCGGCTGTCGCTGCCCGCGTTCGCCGTTCTGCTGGCGTTCCCGGACGAGCTGCTCCGGCTGTTCGGCGGCGCGTTCGTCACCGGCGCGGCGGTCACCGTGATCCTGGCCGCCGGGCAGTTCGTCAACGCCGCCACCGGACCGTGCGGCACGGTGCTGAACATGTCCGGCCGGGTGGCCCTGAACATGTGGGACAACCTGGCCGCGCTGGTCCTCAACGTGCTGCTGAACCTGTGGCTGATCCCGGCGCACGGCATCGTCGGCGCGGCGGTCGCCTGGGCGGTGTCGCTGGCCGTGGTGAACGCGGCCCGGGTGCTGCAGGTGCGGCGCCTGATCCGGGCGCTGCCGGTGTCGGCCGGCATGCTCAAGGGCCTGGCCGCGGGCGCGGCGGCGTTGCTGGCCGGTCTGGCGGTGCGGGCCCTGCTGCCGTCCGGCTTCGGCGCGCTGGCCGCCGGAGTGGCCGCGATCGCGGTGGTCTACCTGGGCGTGGTGCTGGGACTGGGGTTGAGCCGGGAGGACCGGATGGTGTTGCGGGCGCTGGTCCGCCGCCGGGCCGGCGCGGACCGGGCCGAGGCGGTGACCGCGTCGTGAGCCGCCGGGCGCTGGTCGATCCGGTACGCCGGACGGTGCGCGCGACCCGGGCGTGGGCGCGGGCCGCGGTGCCCGACGGGCTGCCCGGCGCGCCCGGTGCGCTGCCGGAGTTCGTCATCATCGGAGCGCAGCGCTGCGGGACCACGTCGCTGTACCGGTACCTGGCCGGGCATCCGTCGGTGCGTACCGCCAGCGGCAAGGAACTGCAGTTCCTCAGCCTGCACCACGGCCGGGGCCTGCGCTGGTACCGCGGCCACTTCCCGGCCCGCCCGCCCGGCGTGCTGAGCTTCGAGGCCAGCCCGTACTACCTGTTCGACCCGGACGTCCCGGCGCGCGCCGCGGCGCTGCTGCCGCGGGCGCGGTTCATCGCGTTGCTGCGCGATCCGGTCGAGCGGGCATACTCGCACTACCTGCACTCCCGGGCGTACGGCGTGGAGCCGTTGTCCTTCGCGGACGCGCTCGACGCGGAACCGGCCCGCCTGGCGGGCGCCGGTCACACCGCCCGCCGCCGCTGGTCGTACGTGGCCCGCGGCCGGTACGCCGAGCAGCTCGAACGCTGGTTCGCGCAGGTGCCCCGGGAGCGGATGCTGGTGCTGCGGACCGAGCGGCTGAGCACCGACTATCCCCGGGTGCTGGACTTCCTCGGCCTGGCCGGGCACACGCCGGACCTGACCCGGCACACCCGGCGCGCCGACGCGGACGGCCCGTCGCAGCTGACGCCGGACCTGCGGGCGCGGCTGCGGGCCGAGTTCGCGCCGCACGAGGCGGCGCTGTCCGCGCTGCTGCCCGGCCTCGACCCAGCGGGCGGGCCCGGCCTCGGTTCAACGGGTGGACCGGGCCTCGGTTCAGTGGGCGAGCCGGGATGAGCGGCGGGTGCGGGCGGTAGCCAGCGACTCCACCGCGCCCCCGAAGCCGGCCGCGCCTACGCCGGCGAGCACCGAACCGGCGCGCAGCGCGTGCGCCACACCCCGCCCCCGGCCGGCCGCGGCGAGGCCGCGGCCCACCGCGCGGGGCAGCGTCCGGCGCAGGTAGTCCCGCTCGGTGCCGAGGTCGTGGGTGTCGTCGAGCAGCCCGGCCATCTGCACCTTGCCGCGTCCCTCGGCGTAGCAGCGGCGCAGGAAGAACCCGAACGTGGTCCGGTCCGCGGGCACCTCGTGGCGGATCACCGCGCCCGGCACGTACATCCAGCAGCCGCCGGTCTCGGCGCTCATCCGCAGGCACAGATCGGTGTCCTCGGGCCGGTTCTGGTCGCCGAGCTTGCCGAAGCCGGTGCGGAAACCGCCGACCGCCTGGAACGCCTCCCGGCGTACCACCATGTTCGCCGACCAGACGTTGCGGATCGGGGCGGTCTCGGTGGGCATGCCGGTGTACGAGATGCCCACGGTCCAGAGGAACTCGTCGGGCATCCACCGCGGCCGGGAACCCGCCCAGGCGCCCACGATGCCGCCGCCGGTGCCGATGACGGCCGGGTCGGCGAACGGGATGACCATCGCGGCGAGCCAGGCCGGGCAGGCCGCGGTGTCGTCGTCGAGGAACGCGATCAGCGGGGTACGGCTGTGGACGGCGCCGGTGTTGCGGTTGCCCGAGGCGCCCCGGTCGTACGCGTTGTCCAGCACGGTCGCGCCGGGCAGCTCCCGTTCGGCGCGGCGGCGCAGGGCGGGGTTGTGGTCGACCACGACGATGATCTCGGCGGGCTGCTGCGGGCGCACCGATTCGATCGTGCGCAGCAGCGAGGACCAGCGCTTCTCACTGTGCGTCGGCACGACGACGCTGACGGCGGGGTGCGGGGGATGCGGCACGCGTACTCCTTGGGCCGTGAAGAACCACCTGTTTCCTTTAATCCTCAAGTGTTTGCCGCGTGCCCTGATGATCACCTCGTGACATTCGAGTAAACCCGCACCCCGGCAGTCCCGCAGGTCACGGCCGTTTGGGTGTGGTCCGGGCCGGGCATCGAAACGGGAGGAAGCTCGTTTCGAAGGAGGTTCGACATGCCCGCGCGCAAGGACATGCCCGGCACCCTGCGGCGCTCGCCGAAGAAGGCACAGGACACGTACGCGAAGGCGCACGACTCCGCGGTCGACGAGTACGGCGAGGGTGAACGCGCACACCGGACCGCGTTCGCCGCGGTCAAGCACTCGTTCGAGAAGGTGGGCGACCACTGGGAGCCGAAGGCGAAGAAGGGCCCCAGCGACGCCAAGGCCGCCGGCGGGCGCGCCACGAAGGCGAAGACCGCCGGCGGCGTGGACGCCAACGCCAGCAAGGAACACCTGCTGGAGGTGGCGAAGAAGCTGGACGTCCGGGGCCGGTCCCGGATGACGAAGACGGAGCTGGTCGACGCCATCCGCAAGGCGAACGCCCGCAGCACCCGCAAGGCCCGGGCGAGCTAGGTTCCGCCTCGGTCACTCCGCCCTGGCGCCGGTGCCGACCCACACCGCCTTCAGGTTGCAGAACTCCCGGATGCCGGCCGCGGACAGCTCCCGGCCGTATCCGGAGTTCTTCACCCCGCCGAACGGCAGCTGCGGGTACGACGTGGTCATCCCGTTGACGAACACCGCGCCGGCGTCCAGGTCGGTGATCAGCCGCTGCTGCTCGTCCGGGTCGGTGGTCCAGGCGTTCGAACCCAGCCCGAACGAGGTGCCGTTGGCCACCGCGACCGCCTCGTCGTACGAGCCGACCCGGTACACGCCGGCCACCGGGCCGAACACCTCCTCGGCGTACATCCGCATGTCCGGGGTGAGATCGGTGACCACGGTGGGCGGGTAGAACCAGCCGGGACCGTCCCCGCGCCGGCCGCCGGTGCGCACCGTGGCGCCCTTGGCGACCGCGTCCGCCACCTGCGCCTCGACGTCCGCGCGGCCCTGCTCGGTGGCCAGCGGTCCGACGTCGGTGCCGTCCGCCATCGGATCGCCCACGGTGAGCGCGGCCATCGCGGCCACGAACCGGGCGACGAACGCGTCGTAGACGTCGGTGTGCACGATGAACCGCTTCGCCGCGATGCACGACTGGCCGTTGTTCTGGCAGCGTGCCGTGGTGGCCACCTGGGCGGCCCGGTCCAGGTCGGCCGACGGCAGCACCAGGAACGGGTCGCTGCCACCGAGCTCCAGCACGGTCTTCTTCAGCTCCCGCCCGGCGATCGCGGCTACGGCCCGGCCGGCCCCCTCGCTGCCGGTCAGCGTGGCCGCCCGGACCCGCGGGTCGGTGAGCACCTTCTCCACCGCGTCCGAGCCGACCAGCAGGGTCTGGAACGCGCCCGCCGGGAACCCCGCCCGGACGAACAGCTCACCCAGGTAGAGGGCGGTCTGCGGCACGTTCGAGGCGTGCTTGAGCAGGCCGGTGTTGCCGGCCATCAGGGCCGGGGCGGCGAACCGCATGGCCTGCCAGAGCGGGAAGTTCCACGGCATCACGGCCAGCACCGGCCCGAGCGGCTGGTAGCGGGCGTACGCCCGGGCCGCGCCCACCGCGCCCGCGTCGGCCGGCTCGTCGGCCAGGAACCGCTCGGCGTGCTCGGCGTAGAACCGGCACCCCGCGGCGCACTTGACCACCTCGGCCTTCGCCGCGGTCAGCGTCTTGCCCATCTCCCGGGTGATCAGCGCGCCCAGCTCGTCCTGCTCGGCCTCCAGCAGGTCCGCGGCGGCCCGCATCCAGGCCGCGCGCTGCGCGAACGTGGTGTCCCGCAGCGCCCGGAAGGCCGCCGAGGCGCGGCCGATCGCCGCGTCGATCTCACCGTCCGGCATCGGATCGAACGTCTTGAGCACCTCGCCGGTGGCCGGGTTCGTCGTCGCGATCGGCATCCGTCACCTCCATTGCTGGCCGTTGCCGTTGTCGCTACCCGCAGCCGGAGCCGCTAACCGCGGCGGTCCGCACGCGGTGCACCCATCATGACGCGGTCCGGACGAACCCGGCACGAGGGTACGACCGGACCCGATCCGGCCCCGATGTGACCGGCGTGACGGCGGACCGTCCGGCGGGCGGCCATCATCGCGGCATGATCAACTGGTCCGGCTTCCTCCTCGCCGCCGTGCTGGTGTCGCTCATCCCGGGAGCGAACCAGCTGCTCGGCCTCAGCAACGCGGTCCGGTACGGCGTGGCCCGCGCGCTCGCCGGGATCGCCGGGCGACTAGCCGCGTTCGTGGTGCTGATCGGTCTCGTGGTGGCCGGGCTGGGCGCCGTGCTGGCCGCGTCCAGCACCGCACTGACCGTCGTCAAGTGGATCGGCGTCGGCTACCTGGTGTGGCTCGGCGTGACCACGCTGCGCCGGGCCGCGCTGGCGCCCCCGCCGGTGACCGGGCCGGCCACCGCCCCGGCGCCGGGTTGGTGGCCGCTCGCCGCGACCGAGTTCGCCGTGGCGATCAGCAACCCCAAGGCGCTGCTGCTGTTCGCCGCGCTGCTGCCGCAGTTCGCCACGGTCACCGGCGGCGGGGGCGGCGCGCAGATCGCCGTCCTCGGCGCGGCCTACCTCGGCATCGAGCTGCTCGTCGGGCTGGGCTACGTGGCGGCCGGCGCGGGTCTGGGCGCGGTCGGTGTCCCGGCCCGGATGCAGCGCCGCGTCGACGTCGGCGCGGGCGTGTGCTTCGTCGGCATGGCGGGCCTGCTCGCGCTCGACGAGGCGGTCTGACCTTCGGGGGTACGCCGGCAGCGGCCCGGCCGGCCGCACCGGCCCCGGCTAGGACGGCTCCCGGACCGAGCCGCAGGGCGTGCAGAACCGGGCGTCCGGAGCGGCCCGCAGCCGGCCCAGCGGGATGTCGTGACCGCAGGCCTCGCAGATGCCGTACCTGCCCTCCGCCATCCGGTGCAGTGCCCGCGTCGTGTCGGTGACACCCTGCCGGGCCGCGGTGATCAGCGCGTCCAGGACGTCGTGGTGGTACTCGTCGGTGCCGGCCGGACGGCCGTGCCGGGTCAGTTCGGTGAGCCAGATCGTGTGGGTGTGCAGGCTTTCCTCGAGCATCGCGCGGA
Organism: Jidongwangia harbinensis; assembly: GCF_020216025.1. Classification (GTDB taxonomy): domain Bacteria; phylum Actinomycetota; class Actinomycetes; order Mycobacteriales; family Micromonosporaceae; genus Actinoplanes; species Actinoplanes harbinensis. Next base: position 267,370 of record NZ_JAIWNC010000010.1, read on the forward strand.
GCAGAGCGGTGGGGCGGTGGACGGTGTCGGGCACGGGGGTGACTCCTCTCGGAGAGGGCGTCGCGGTACGCCCAGACTGCACCTTTCGCCCGGCCCGCACAGGAGTCGGCGCCGGTCGAAAAAGGCCCCGGACGCTTCCGGTGCCCGGCAACGAAGCCGCGGTTCACGAGCCGTCCCCGCGGGTCCGCATCCGGGCCCCGGGTGCCGTAGCGTGAACGGGTGCCTACCGGTAAGGAGCGCGATCGCCGACCGCCGGCCCCCGACGACCGGTGGCTCGCCGAGGTCGCCGCCGGCGCCGGCCGCGACGCCGGCGACATCCCGGTCTCGCTGCTCGGCGACTACCTGACCCTGCTGGCCGACGCCGCCACCACCGGGCGCAAGCCCAGGCGGGCGGAACTCGACGCGGTCGAGGTGCTCGGCCGGCGGGCCGCCGAACAGGGCATCTCGGCGGGCCGGGTGGTCCAGCTGTACCTGTCCGCGGCGCGCCGGCTCTGGCACGACCTGCCCGCGGTGGTGCAGACCCGCGACCGCGAGGCGGTACGCGCCGCGGCCGCCGCGGTCCTGCAGGTGATCGACGACGCCGTGGCGACGCTCGCCGAGGGGTACGCCGTGGCCCGGCGCGACCTGGTCCGCCGGGAGGAGTCCCTGCGCCGGGAACTCGTCGACGACCTGCTGCGCGGCGACTCCGACCTGGGTGCGCTGATGGACCGGGCCGAACCGTTCGGCCTGGACCTGGCGCGCGTGCATCAGGTCGCCCTGGCCGCGCCGAGCCGGCGGCTGCCGGACACCGACGCCGCGATCACCGCGCTGGAGGCGGTCATCTTCGACCGGCTGGGCGACCGCGACGTGCTGGTGGCGACGAAGGACGGCCTGCTGGTGGTGCTGGCGCCGGCCGCCGTCGGCACGGGACCGGCCCCGCCCGACCGGGACCCGGCGGACGACCTCGGCCGGTTGCTGCACGGCGAGCTGTGCCGGCTGCCGCGCGGACGGCCGTGGCAGGTCGCGGTCGGCCGCCCGCACCCCGGGCTGTACGGCATCGCCCGCTCCTACGAAGAGGCGCGCGAGGCGCTCACCATGGCCGCCCGGCTGCGCGTCAACTCTCCCGTGGTGAGCGCACGTGACCTGCTCATCTACCGGGTGCTGCTGCGCGACCAACCGGCCATCGTGGAACTGGTGCACGCCGTGCTCAGCCCGCTGCAGCAGGCCCGGGGCGGCGCCGAACCGCTGCTCGACACGCTGCAGGCGTACTTCGACACCGGGGGAGTGGCGACCGAGTCGGCGAAGCGCCTGCACGTGTCGGTGCGGGCGGTGACCTACCGGCTGCACCGCATCCACGTCCTCACCGGCTACCGCCCGGCCGACCCCACGCAGCGCTTCACGCTGCAGGCGGCGGTGCTCGGCGCGCGGGCGCTGAACTGGCCGCACGAGGACCTGCCGGCGTCCGGCTGAGCGTGGCCGCCGGGATCGTAAGGTGGGCGGCATGAGCGACGACCTCGACCGTCTGCGCCGCTGGGAGGACGCCGGCGGCACCTTCAAGGTGCTGGGCCGCACCCCGACCGAGGTGGTCGTCGCGCTGCTCACCTGCGACGCGGGCGAGGAGATCGACCGGTTCCGGTCCGGCCAGGCCGCCCTGCTGGCGTACCTCGACACCCCCTCACCGCCGGGCGTTTCGCCGTAGGCGCAGCGGATCGCCCGCCGGAAGCGCCCGGGCTGCCCTACCGTCGGATCATGCCGACCGACGCCACTGACACCGTCGCCGACCTCAGCGGCCGGCTCGTCCACTGGCTGCACCGGCTGATGCCGGCCGGCCCGCGACTCGACCGGCTCACCGCCGACCTGACCGCGGCGTTCGCCACCGACCGGACCCCGCTCGACGAGGCCGCCTGCCGCGCGGTGCAGGACTGCGCCCAGCGCCACTCCCGCCACCTCGAACTGCACTTCGAGTCGGCGAGCACGGCCAGACCGGACGACGAGCCGGCCGGCTGGCCACCGGCGGACCCGGCCGCGGCGCGGGCACACGGCGGCGGCGTCACCGGGGTACGCCGGCTCGACGACGGTACGGCCGTCGTCACGCTCGACGCGCTGGAGTCGGCCGTCGTCGCGCTGCCCTACGTCGGCGCCGCCTTCACGCTGGCCGCCGGCGCGCCACGGCTGGTCCTCGACCTGCGGGGCAACGGCGGTGGCGACCCGGCGACCGTCGCCGCGGTGGCCGGCCGCCTGCTCGGCGACGACGCCCGCCACCTGTCCGACGTGGTCTACCGCGACCGCCGCCGGCAGTGGTGGACTCCCGACCGGCCGGACGGCACCACGTTCACCGGCCCGGTCGCGGTCCTGGTCGGCCCCCGGACGTACTCCTCGGCCGAGGCGCTCGCCTACCACCTGCAGGCGCGGCGCCGGGTCACCGTGGTGGGCGAACCGACCCGCGGCGCCGCCGACCACGTCACGCCGATCCGGCTCACCCGGCAGGTGTTCGGAATCCTGCCCGAGGCGTACGTGCTGGACGCGGCCACCGGCGGCAACTGGGAGGGCACCGGCGTGGTCCCGGACGTGGCCAGCCCGGCGGAGAAGGCGCTCGAGGCCGCCCTGCAGGTGTGACGGTGTCCCGGTGGTCGTCATCCGGGCCGGGGACGTCGGGCCGCGGAGCGGCTGATCGAGCGCGGTGCCCGGATCACCCTGCACGACGCGGCCACACTCGGCCGGATCGACGACGTGGCGGCGTTCTTCGCCGGCCCCGCGCCGCCCGGTCCGGACGAGGTCACCGCGGCGTTCTGGAACGCCTCCCACGGCGGAAGCGAGCAGTGCGCGGGCCACCTGCTCGACCGCGGCGCTGACCGCGACCGGCGTTCCACCGGGCGGAGCGGTCAGCGGGTGGCGCGCCCGGTCAGCTTGTCCTTGAGGCGGTCGACCAGGCCCACCCCGGGGCCCACCACCTTGTGGAACAGTTCGCTGTTGGGCGCGCCCGGGTGCGGCCGGGTGGGCGCGAGCCTCTTAGCGGTCTCCACCTTGCCGGCCAGTTCCGTCAGTTCCTCCCGCGGGATCCGCCGGCGCAGCTCCGGGAACTGCTCGGACTCCTCGTCCTGCACGTGGTCGGCCAGGAGCGTCTCCAGCTTGCGCAGCGCCTCGTCGAACTCGGGGCTGGACACGTCGGCCCCTTCCAGGGCCTTCATGGTCACTTCGAGTTCCTTGTGCTCCTCGACGTCGTGCTCGACCGCCTTGTCGCCCTCCGGCAGGTACTTGCGCATCGCCGGGTAGACGTACATCTCCTCGGCCACGGCGTGCCGGACGAGTTCACTGATGGCGGTGTCGGTCAGGTCGCGCCGGATCATCGGGTCCCGGATCGTCCAGATCTCACCGATCAGGGCGGTCACGTCGCGGTGATCGCTGATCAGAATGTCGATCACGTCGCCGGTCTGGTTGTCGGTCATGATTCCTCCGCAGGTCGCGTCTGTGTCGCTTGGCTACCCCGCGTACGGACGATTACTCCGCCCGATTTCCGTGGGCCCGCACCCGGGTCACTGCCGAACCGCTACCGTTCCACCGCCGGTCCGCCGCCAGACTCGACGAGTGGTGGTGATCAGCAGTTGGAGCATCGGCGACCGGCGGCAGAGCCGGCTGGACGTCGCCCGGGAACTGGTCACCGTGTGGGCGGTGCACCTGCACCGGTCGTACCGCCTGATGCGCGGCGCCGGCCCGGGCTGACCCCGGTCCTCGGTCTCGTTCTCAGGAATGCCCACCCGGCGCCGTAACGGCGGCGGGAACCGGACGGTTGGAACGGCGTAACAGCGTTCGCACCAGCCGTTCACCGTCCGGAGCACCATGCTGCCCAGCGCGTCCACCGCCACGCCCGTACCGCGGACCCGACGCTCCGTCCCGGGCTCCGACACCGCGCCCCGGTCCGGCCCGGCGCCGGCCGTACCCCGGATGGGTTGGCTCGACGCCCTCCGCGGCCTGGCCGCGCTGGTCGTGGTGTTCTACCACTTCGCCGACCATCTGCTCGGCGGGGTACTCCGGCTCTTCGACGGCTGGTTGTGGACCGGCCGCTACGGGGTCATGCTCTTCTTCCTGGTGAGCGGTTACGTCATCCCGATGTCCCTGGAGCGGTACGGCAACCTCCGCCGCTTCTGGCTCGGCCGCCTCTTCCGCATCTACCCGGCGTGGCTGCTCGCCGTGGTGCTGGCCGGCGTCGCGATCGCGGTCCTGGACCACCGGCGGATGCCCGCGGCGCTGACCGCCGACCCGGTGGCCGGCGCGCTGGCCCACCTGACCATGCTGCAGGAACTGCTCGGGCTGCCCAACCTGCTCGGCGTCTTCTGGACGCTGTCCTACGAGATGGTGTTCTACCTGTTCATGTCCGCGCTGTTCGTGTTCGGCCTGCACCGCAGGCCGGCCGTGTTCGCGATCGGCATCGCCGCAGCCGCGCTGGCCGGCGGCTGGAACCTGCCGGACGGCGCGTTCACCGCACGCGGCCCCGGCCCGCTGGTCACCACGGTCCTGGTCACCGCGGTGGTGATCGGCAGCGTGCTCGCGTACCTGAGTGGCCGGCGCACCGCAGCCGTGGTCGCCGCCGGCGCCGGGCTGGGGATCATCGCGTTGCCGGCGCTGAACGGTGCCGCCGTCGCCGCCAGCCACGCCTCCGGGTCCTGGCAGGCGCTCACGTTCCTGGCGATCATGTTCTGCGGCAGCGTCATCCACGCCGCCCAGCACGGCCGCCTGCGCCGCCGCGCCGCGGCCGCCGCGCTGGCCACGGCGGCGGCCTGCCTGCTGCTGTCGGCCTGGTGGAACACCCCCCGCCCCGGCCAGTCCGCCGAGGCGGCCGACCGGGCCCGGACCGTGGCGATCGGCACGTTGCTCGCGGTCGCCGTCACCTTCGCCATCGGGTACGCCTGGCGGCACCGGCGAGTGCCGGACTGGGCCGCCTGGCTGGGCCGGATCAGCTACTCCGTCTACCTGCTGCACCCCCTGCTGCTGTGGATCCTCGACCCCTACCTGGACGAGGCGCGCCGGCTCGCGGTGCCGGTGAAGCTCCTGATCGCGGTGGGCTATCTGTCGATCGTGCTGATCGGGTCGAGCCTGGCGTACCGGTGGGTCGAACTGCCCGGCCAGGCGCTGGGGAAACGGGTCGGCCGGGCGGTGGAGCGGCGCTGGAGCTTGGCGGGACGGCATGCGGCCTCCGAGGGACGGCGTGCGGCCCCGGTGGAGCGGCGTCCGGCCTCGGCGGAGCAGGGTGGGGATTCGGAGGAGCGGGGCGCGGGCCGGGATGGGGAGTGGGTGGGGGAACAGCGGTTGAGCGGGGAGGTTCCGGACCGGCGGCCGGGCGCCGAGGCCGGACGCCGGGCTGCGGATGTGCGCGGAACGGGGGCACGGGTGGCGGGCCGGTCCGGGGACAGGTGGCTGGTCGCGGACGCCGCGGAGGGGCCGCGTGGCGGCGGCCGGGCCGGTGCACCGTGGCCGGGGTCGGGCGGTTCGGGCGGGTCGGGCGGGTCGGACGGTTCGGGCGGGTCGGGCGGTTCGGGCGGCAGCCGGGTGCTCAACCGGCAGGGCGAGGCGGAGCCGCCGGTGAAGCCGCGCACGCCGGAGCCCGACAGCGCGCCACCCACCCACGGCTGAACGGCCACGTGGCCCCGCGCCGCCTCGCCTCCATCCCGCCTCCACCCCGGCCGCCCGGTCCAGCGGCGGCGACGCCCGTGGGGAGCTGTGGTGCGCTGCGTGCCGTAACTGTGCACGCGCAGGTGCTGCGTTGGGTGTGTGGGGAGCTGTGGTGCGCTGCGTGCCGTAACTGTGCACGCGCAGGTGTTGCGTTGGGTGTGTGGGGAGCTGTGGTGCGCTGCGTGCCGTAACTGTCCACGCGCAGGTGCTGCGTTGTGGGCGTGGGGAGCTGTGGTGCGCTGCGTGCCGTAACCCTGCACACGGAGGTCCCGCGTTGGGTGTGTGGGGAGCTGTGGTGCGCCGTAGCTACGCGCACGCGGCGGCCACGACCGTTGAGCGCCGACGTCGCGGATCGGCGGCGATGTCGTGGAGTTGTGGTCGAAATAGAGCCGTGGCTGCACGACTTCTCCGGCCGGCGGCGCGTGGCGTCAGGCCTGGGTCCTGATCGGCCGCGTCAGGGGAGGTTCCACCGTTGGCCGTTGCCGCCGCATGCGGCGAGCCGTACCCGGGCGCCGTTCTCGTCGCCGCCGGTCGGGTCGGTCAGGCACCGGCCGGAATCGACGTTGACCAGCGTGCCGCCCGGTCCGCCACGCCACTGGCCGGTGGGTGCGTCGCCGCAGCCGGCGATTTCCACGGCGCCTGATCCGTCCGCGGTGGCACACGACCCGGCCGCCCGCAACGTGCCGTCGGAGGCGACCGTCCAGCGCTGCGACAGTGTGCCGTTGCAGTCGTACACGGCCACCGAACTGCCCGGGAACACGATGCCGTTCGCCACGTCCAGGCACCGCCCGGCGGCGGTGATCGGGCCGACCCGGTCGGACGCGGGCGGCGGGGCCAGCGTGGGCTCGGTCGTCCGAGGCGGTGCCGGCGGGGGCGCGCCGGGGTCCCGCGGCGCGTCGGTCACCGTGGCGCCCGGGGCCACCGTGGTGGTGGACGGTGTGGCGGGCCGGCTCGTCGGCCTGCTGCTGGTGGTGGTGGAGGCGGCGGACGGCGAGGTGGAACGGGCCGGTGCGCCGCCGGAGACGGCGGAGCTCGGTCCGGAGTCGCGGGGCCAGGCCACGCTGTCCGGCGGGGCGGCGACCGTCGGCGGTGCCTCCTCGCCGCGGGGCCACAGCGCGATCAGACCGGCCACCGCGGCCACCGCGATGGCGATGCCGACGCCGACCAGCCAGAACACCTGCCGCCGGTCCCGGTCGTCCAGGGCGGGGTCGGGGTGCTCGACCGGCGCCGGTACGCGGGGGAGCGCGGCGGTCGGCAGATCGGCGCCCGCCGTCCCCGCGCCGGTGTATGCGGCTCCCGGGGCCCGGCCCGCGTCGCGCCCAGCCGAACCGTCGTCCCCGTACGCCGCGTCGTCCTGATGAGGCGCGTCATCGCGGAAGGGGACGTCGTCCCGGTAAGGCGCGTCGTCCCGGAAGCCTGTGTCGTCCTGGAACGGTGCGTCGTCCCGAAGGTCTGTGTCGTTCCGGTAGGCGGCGTCGTCCCGGTAGGCGGCGTCGTCCCGGTAAGACCCGTCGGACGGGACGTATGCGTCGTCGCCCGGCGAGGCCCCGCCGCGGAAACCCGCGTCATCAACGGCGGGCGCGTCGTGCCGGAGCGGACCATCCCCGTCGGCCGGGCCGTCGTCCCAGACGGCGGCGAGGGAAACGTCGTCCCGGCCGGCCGTGGCCGGAGCGCCGTCCCAGACGGACGCCGGCGCGGCGTCGTCCCGGATGGAGTCACCGCTCTCCGGCAGCCGGTAGGGGTCGTCGGCCGGGTCGGTGCCGCCGTCCGGGCGCCGGACGTACGGGCGCACCAGGAGCCGGTCGCTGTCCGGTGGGGGAGCGTCCTTCTCCTCGATGTCGTCGTCCCGCATCCGCCGCCCCGTCCGCCATGGCTTTCCTCACCGCTCGATCAATGTCGGCGGCCGGGCGTGAACGTACCTGACGACCTGGAAATAGTCACGTTTCACTAGATATGAGCACCGATGGCTGCGACGCCGTGCCACACCGTGATCATCGGCTGCTCGCCGGGCGCACGGTGTGGCACGGCACGGTGGTCAGTCGGTGTCCGCTCCGGACCGGCGGGCGTCGGCTTCGGCGTCCGCCCGGCCGACGGGTACGCCGTCGGAGTCGCGGTTCGCGGTGGTGCGTTCGGCGTCGGTTCCGCCGTCCGAGGTCCGCGTACCCGGTCGCCGGCCGGCGAAACGGTGGCTCAGTCGACCAGCCGCGGCATGACCATGCGGACCGTGACCGGTGCACCCGGCCCGCCGCCCGGCCGGGACCGGTACTCCGGGACCCCGACGCAGGTGAACAGCAGCGTCGCCAGGTTGTCCGGTTCGCCGAGGAACGCCGGCACGTCGGAGTCGCGGAAGGTCATCCCGGACGCGCCGATGCCCAGCGCGTACGCCGCCAGGTGCAGCCGGCCCTCGACCAGCCCGGCGGCGAGCTGGGCCGCCCGGTAGCCGCGGTCGTCCAGTGCGGACCCGGGCGCGGCGCCGATGACCACGTACGCGGCGTCCGCGGCGAGCGTCTGTCCGAGGGTGAGCCGTTCCAGCTCGGCACGCAGGTCGCCGGTCCGCATCGGCGCGGTCAGGTCGGGCCAGCGGTACAGCCCCGGCGGCACGTCGTCGACACCGTGCACGACGACCCAGTGCGGCACCGTCACGCCGCGCAGGGCGGCGGCCACCGGCCAGTCCAGCAGCGCCCGCGGCACCGTACGGGACCGGTCCATCAGCCGCTGCGACCCGCGCCGCCGGACCACCTGGTTGAGCGGGTCGGACGGCGGCACGTCGATCAGGGGGTCACCCGGCGGCCACGGCTCGCCCAGCGTGTCCCGGTCGCCGGCGCGCTGGGCGGCGGTGCACAGCGGGAACTCCACCGCCGGCAGGTCGCCGGTCGCGGTGGGACCGCCGGCGTCGATGGCCGGTGCGCCGTCGCCGAGCGACAGCAGGGCCAGCGGGTACTCGTGCACACCGTCCGCGCCGACCAGGGCGGTCACCGCGGCGTCCGGGAACAGCGACCGCAGCCGCGGTTCGAAGCCGGCGCCGGCCGCCGCGGCGGACAGCTGGGCGAGCAGCGTGCCGGCGTCCCAGTACAGGTGGCGCCAGCCGCGTTCGGCGTACCGCCAGCCGGTGCGCCACGGTACGCCGGTCACCACCAGGGTGGTCGCCTCTCCACCGGCGGCGGGGCCGATCCGCACCAGGGCGTGCCGGTCCGGGTCGTACCAGTGGACGCCGTCCGGCACGCCGGCCACGCCGCGGGTGCTGGCGTACACCTCCAGCGGGAACCGGGCGCCGGCCGAGCCGGACGCCCGGAAGCGGAACTCGTGGCCGTCGCGCACGCCGGTGCGCACCACCCCGGCGCCGAGGAACAGCACCCGGCCCAGCTGGGCCGCGTCGAGCGGCTGCGCCGGGACTGCGGCGCCGGCCAGGACCGCGGTCGCCGGGACCTGCGGGTCGGGCAGGTCGCGCGGGAGCGCCACCGTCGGCAGGTCCGCCGGGTACGCCTTGACCTGCGGCGGCCGGGTGGCCGGATCGCTCGGTGTCAGGTCGTGGCGTATCCGGGGGTCGTCGGCCGCCTCGTCCCAGTCGCGGCCCGGCTGGTACGACGTCAGCTGGTGCAGCAGCCCGGCTCCGGAATCGACATCCATGCCGGCATCCTGCCGGACCGGCGACGGTCAGGCGAGCGGCTTACCGCCGGTGACGCCGAGCACCTCGCCGCTGACGTAGCTGGACTCCTGCGACGCGAAGAACACGTACGCGGGCGCCAGCTCGGCGGGCTGACCGGCCCGCCCCATCGGGGTGTCCGCGCCGAACGACTCGACCTTCGCGTCCGGCATGGTGGCCGGGATCAGCGGGGTCCAGATCGGACCGGGTGCCACCGCGTTGACCCGGATGCCCTGCTCCGCCACGCCGGCCGCGAGCGCCTTGGTGAACGCGATGATGCCGGCCTTGGTGGTGGCGTAGTCGAGCAGGTTCGGCGACGACTGGTACGCCTGGATGGACGCGGTGTTGATGATCGTGGAGCCGGCCCGCATGTGCGGCACGGCGCCCTTGCTGAGCCAGAACATCGCGTACAGGTTGGTCTTCATCACCCGGTCGAACTGCTCGGTGGTGATGTCGGCGATGCCGCCGTCCTGCGCCATCTGGTACGCGGCGTTGTTCACCAGGATGTCGATGCCGCCGAGGTCGGCGACCGCGCGTTCGATGATGGCGGCGCAGTGCGACTCGTCGCGGATGTCGCCGGGCACGGTCACCGCCCGGCGGCCCGCCTTCTCCACCAGCTGGGCGGTGTCCCGGGCGTCGTCCTCCTCCTCGGGCAGGTACGACAGCAGCACGTCCGCGCCTTCCCGGGCGAACGCGATGGCCACCGCCCGGCCGATGCCGGAGTCGCCGCCGGTGATGATCGCCCGTTTGCCGGTGAGCCGGCCGCTGCCGCGGTAGCTGTCCTCGCCGTGGTCCGGCTTGTCGTCCATGTCGGCGGTCCGGCCGGGGTGCGGGATCTTGTCGCTGTCCTGCGACTCCGGGGTCCGGTACTGATCCTGCGGGTCCTGCTTGCCGTACTGGTCCTCGGCCATGGTCTGCCTTCCGGGTTTCGGGTCTGATGGGCTCAGACTTCCCGTTCCGGGGCGGGATAACCGCCGGAACGCCCGGAACCGCCCGCCGGGTCAGGCGGCGGCGGTGGACACCACGGCCCGGTTGCGGCCGGCGTCCTTGGCCGCGTACAGCGCGTGGTCCGCGGTCAGCACCAGCGTCTCCGGCGTGTCGGCGTGTTCCGGCAGGCAGGACGCGCCGACCGACACGGTGACCCGGATCAGGGTCTCGCCGCGTACCGCGATCGGGGTGCCGCCGATCGCCCGGCGGATCCGCTCCGCGGCGGTGTCCAGGCCGTCGGGGCCGGTGTGCGGCAGCAGCAGGGCGAACTCCTCGCCGCCGAAGCGGGCCACCACGGCGCCCTCGCCGCTGCTCGTGAGCAGGCGGCGGGCCACCTCGATCAGCACCCGGTCGCCGCCCGGGTGGCCGTAGGTGTCGTTGACGGCCTTGAAGTGGTCGACGTCGACCAGCAGCAGGCCGACCGGCTGGCCGGTGCGCCGGGCCCGGTGCACCTCGGTGGCCAGGCACTGCTCGAAGTAGCGGCGGGTGTGCAGGCCGGTCAGCCCGTCCGTGATGGCGGCCCGGCGCTGGGCCGCGACCATGCCGGCCATCCGGGCCATGACCAGCAGCAGCATCGCCGCGCAGGCGCCCGCCGTGAGGGGCGTCTGGACGTCCTCGCCGCGCAGGTCCTGCACCACCTGGACGCCGGGCGCGACCAGCACGGCGACGCCGAGGATCGCCAGCCGGCCGAGCGAGGCGTCCGGGGTGGCGACGCCGCTGGGCTCGTCGAGCCGGCGCATCGACGGGTGCAGCGCGGCGGCACCCATCAGGGCGTACGAGGCCATCCAGAGCGAGTCCAGCGGGCTGACGAAGGTCTCGACCTCCAGGATGCTCAGCGTGGCCCAGATGCCGTCCGCCGCCAGCAGCATGGCGACCGATCCGACCAGCAGACCGAAGGCCGGGGTACGGACGCCGGTGCCGAGCATCATCCGCACCGTGATCACCAGCAGCACCAGGTCCAGCATCGGGTACAGGCCCTGGATCACCCGGGACACGGTGGACGAGTCGGCGTCGGTGGCCAGCGGGTGTACCAGGAACACCCAGCAGGCCAGGCCGGCCGCGACCGCCACGATGGTGGCGTCCAGCGCGCTGGCCAGGTCCCACTCCGGGGTGCGGCGCCGGACGAAGGTGAGCAGCGCGAGCGCGAGCAGCGGGTACGCGCTCAGGTAGAGCACGTCGCTGGGGTCGGGTTCCTCGAAGCCGCCGGCCAGGTACTCGGACACGTAGGTCAGCGCCTCGGCCGCGGTGATCAGCAGTTGCCCGGCGGCGAGGAGCCGCCAGCCGCGCCGGCTCGCCGGGCGGTGCCGCCGGGTGCCGGCCACGATGGCGATCGGGGTGGCGGCGCAGATCCCCAGGTACAGCACGGCGCCGGACCATTCCGGGGCGCCGAGCGGGGGCAGCGCGAAGTACAGCACGCCCGCCACCACGGTGGCCACGAGGTAGCCGGACCAGGCCCGCGGGCGCAGGCCCGGGGCCGCACGCGGCCAGGTGTACGTCGCCATGTCGCCCCCGATCCGGTTCCGACCCGCCACGGTGCCCGGGGCCGGGTGGCGTCGCGGTGCCTGCCGGGTGCAGTCCGGTTGCGGCCCCGCGCCTATTACCCTCCGAGGGCTCTTGTTCCGGTTTAGCCTGATTCAGTGATGCCACGAGACGGTGACCAGGCCCCCCTCATCCACGTCGGGCGGCAGGCCATCTACGACCGGTCCGGCGACGTCGTCGCCTACGAGCTGCTGTTCCGCGACGCGGCCGGGGCGACCCGGGCGACCCGCCGCTCGGCCGAGGCGACCAGCCGGGTGATGGTGGCCGCGTTCACCGAGTTCGGCCTGGAACAGCTGGTGGACACCCGGGCCTGCTTCATCAACGTCACCCGGGAGTTCCTGGTCGGGGACCTGCCCGTGCCGTTCGACTCCAACCAGGCGGTACTCGAGATCGTCGAGACCGTGCAGGTGGACGACGCGGTGGTGGCCGGCGTCACCGGGCTGATCGAGCGGGGCTTCACCATCGCGCTCGACGACTACCAGCCCGGCGCGCACGACCGGCTGCTCTACCTGGCCACCTACGTCAAGATCGACGTGCTCGACGCGGACGTGGCGGAGGTGGCCGCGGTGGTCCGCCGGGTGCGCGCCGACCATCCGCACGTCCAGCTCGTGGCGGAGCGGCTGGAGACCGAGGACGACCTGCAACGCGCGTTCCGGCTGGGCTTCGACTTCTTCCAGGGCCACGTGCTGGGCCGCCCGCACGTGCTCTCCACGGCGACGCTGAGCCCGGCCCGGCTCAGCCGGGTCCGGCTGCTCACCGCGCTGTCCGTCGCGGACGTCGACTTCGACGAGGTGGTCGAGCACATCGCCGGCGACCCGGCGCTGACCTACCGGCTGCTGCAGGCGACGAACTCGGCGGCGTCCGGCCTCTCGGTGCGGGTCTCGTCGGTGCGCGAGGCCGCGGTGCTGCTCGGCCTGGACACGGTCCGGCAGTGGGTCACGCTGATGCTGCTCAGCGACCTCGCCGAGGCCTCCGACGACCAGCTCGCCACCGTGATGACCCGGGCCCGGATGTGCCAGACCGCGGCCGAACAGGTGCGGCTGTCCGGCGCCTCCGCGTTCAGCGCCGGCCTGCTCTCCGGCGTCGCCGACCTGCTCGGGCGGGCCCCGGCGGAGCTGGCCGGGGAGTTGCCGCTGTCCGCCGATGTCACCGCCGCGCTGGCCGACGGTTCGGGCAAGCTGGGCGGGCTGCTCACCGCGGTGCGCCGGTATGAGCAGGGCGAACCGTCGGCGCTCGCGGAACTGCTCGAGCCGGGCGAGGCGGTCAAGGCGTACCTGCAGGCGGTGGGCTGGTGCAACGGCGTGATGAACGCCGCCCGGCCACCCGGCCCGGCCCGCGATCCGGTGGCCCCGCGGGGCTGACCGGCGCCACGGGGGAGCACCGGCCAGCCCACGTCCGGAGACGGTGGCACGCCCCGTTCATCTAAACTGCACGGGCCGGTTCATCGGCCTCAGCCGGCCAGGCTGAACCGTTCCGCGTGCACCTGGCGGCGGGGCACCCGCAACGCCCGCAGGCTGCGCAGCACCGCGTCGGTCATGGCCGGCGGGCCGCACACGTACACGTCGCGCCCGGTGATGTCGGGCACCAGCGCGTGCAGGTTCTCCGGCGCGAACGGGGTGTTCGGCGGCGATCCGGCGCCGGTGCGGCCGGTCAGCACGTGCAGCCGGGCGCCGCGCATCCGGGCCAGCGCCTCCAGCTCGGCCAGCAGCACCGCGTCGGCCCGGGTGGGCACCCGGTAGAGCACCACCACGGAACCGTCCAGTTCCTCCAGCAGCGCCCGGATCGGCGTGACACCGACCCCGCCGGCGATCAGCAGGGTGGCGTCGGTGACCCGCTGCAGCGCGGTGAACGCGCCGTACGGGCCCTCGGCGAACACCCTCGTGCCGACCGGCACGTGACGCAGGCCGGCGCTGCCCGAGCCGACCGCCTTCGCGGTCAGCCGCAGGGACCGGCCGTCCGGTGCCGCGGACAACGAGAACGGGTTCGCCTGCCACCATCGTCCGGCGCTGAGGAACCGCCACACGAAGAACTGCCCGGCCCGGGCCGGCATCCGGTCCAGGTGGCGCCCGCGCAGGTGGACCGAGACCACGGTGTCCGACTCCGGCACCACCGCGGCGACGCGCAGCCGGTGCCGGGCGTTGCGCCACAGCGGCAGCACCACCCGGCCGCCGAGCAGGGCCAGCCCGGCGAACGCCCACAGCGACCACCAGTACGCGGTGGCGAGCGCGGACGAGGTGAACGTGCTGACCTCGAACATCTGGTGCACCAGGGCCAGGGTCACCGCCAGGTAGAGCGCCAGGTGCAGCGCGTGCCAGGTCTCGTACTGCAGCCGGCGGCGGGCGTACCGCACGGACAGCCCGGCCACCACCACGATGACGGCCAGCGCGGCCATGCCGAGCAGCACCGGGAACGAGCCGGCCAGGCTGACCACCTGGCGCGGCACCGGGGTGGCGTACCGCCGGGCGTAGCCGAGCACGATGAACGTGACGTGCAGGATCAGCGTCCAGAGCAGGGTGAATCCCACCCAGCGGTGCCAGGCGGTGAGCCGGTCCATGCCGATCCGCCGGTCCAGCCAGGGCAGCCGGGCCACCAGCAGCAGCTGGAAGATCATCACGAGCGCCACGTGCAGGCCGAAGAATTTGCCCACGTCGATCAGGACGTGCTTGGACGCCACGTCCGAGGTGACGAACAGGGCCTCGACGACGACCACGTTGATCAGGACGAACGCGACCAGCACCGCGCGTGCCAGGGTGGCCGGGTGGCGGCCCGGCAGCAGGGTGCCGGGCCGGCCGGTCAGCCGGCCCGGCCGGGTCAGGGTCTCGTCGGCTGCCGTCATGGGCGTCTCCTGTCACCAGCGTCTACCGGCGTGTACCGCGCCGCGGCCGCCCTGGTTCACTGCCATTGAGCGGTGCGCCGACCGGCCTGCCAAGACAACTGTCGACAACCGGATGGCGCGGCGCCGGTAATCTGCCCCGCGGAGGTGAGGCGGTGCGGGACACCGACGAGGCGCAGTTGGTCCGGGCCGCCCGGGGCGGCGCGGTGGAATGCCTGGGCGTGCTGCTGGCCCGGCACCGCGCCGGGATGGTCGCCGTGGCGCTGAGCCTGCTCGGTCACCGGCCGGCCGCCGAGGACGCGGTGCAGGAGGCGGCGCTGGTGGCGCTGCGGCGGATCGGTGACCTGCGCGATCCGGACGCCGTCGGGCCGTGGTTGCGGGCCATCGTCCGCAACGCCTGCCGGATGCAGCTCCGCGGTGCCCGGGAGGTTCCGGTGGACCAGCTCGACGCGCTGGCCCTGCCCGCCGGTGCGGACCCGGCCGACCTGGTCGACCGGCAGGCCACCGGGGACTGGGTGTGGCGGGCGGTGCACGAGCTGTCGCCGGCCCTGCGCCTGGTGACCATGTTGCGGTACTTCACCGACGTCACCGCATACGACCAGATCGCGGCCGTGTGCGGGGTGCCGGTCGGCACCGTGCGCAGCCGGCTCAGCCAGGCCCGGGCCCGGCTGGCGGAGGCGCTGCTGGCCACGGCCGACCAGGTCCACGACGATGCGGCGGCGCTGCGGCGGGCCCGCCGGCGGGAGGCCGTCGAGTTGCTGGAGGCGGCGCACCGGGGACGGTTCGCCGAGGCGCTGGCGCAGACGTACGCACCGTCGGTCACCACGTCCTGGCCGGACGGCCTGCGCTCCCGCGGCCAGGACTTCCTGGTCCGGGTGATGGACGGCGACATCGGCGACGGCGTCCGGTACCGGCTGACCGATGTCGCGGCGGACCGGGACATCGTGATCCTGCGGACCGACCTGATCAGCCCGCCGCACGACCCGTTCCACTGCCCGCCCAGCGCGGTGTGGGTGAAACACCTCGACGGCGGCCGGGTGGGCCACCTCCGGCTGTTCCACCCACCCGCGCGGGCGGACCAGGTCAGAACCTGAACAGCCGGTAGGAGCCGACCGTCCGGAACCCCAGCCGGCGGTACACCGGCTCGCCGGCCGGGCTGGCCTGCAGCGTGGCGACGCGCAGTCCCCGGTACCGGGCCGCGCGCAGCGCCGCGCCGGTGACCGCGGCGCCGATGCCACGCCGCCGGTAGCGGGCGTCGGTGGCGACGACGTAGATGCCGGCCACACCGTTGCTGATCGAGACCGCGGCGGTGCCGACCACCCGTCCGTCGATCCGGGCGGCGAAGCGGAGCAGGTCGTCGTAGCGGGCGGAGCGGTGGAGTTCGCCCTCGACGGTGGCGGCCACGGCCGTCCCGGTCACGCCCAGCGGCGGCGCGTACGCCTCGACGTACGCGGTGATGTCCGCCGCGTCGGTGACCCGGTCGATGCGCGTCCCGGCGGGCAGCGGCGTCTCCGGGATGCGGTCCAGCGACAGCGCCATCACCGGCAGCGTCTGCACCTCGGTGGCGCCCTCGGCGCGCAGGTCGTCGCCCACCGCGGGGTCGGAGTCGGCACCGGCCCACCAGAGCCACGGCGTGCCGGCCAGGCGTTCCCGGACCTCCGGCAGCACCTGGGCCACCCGCCGGCCGCGCAGCCGCAGCACCCCGTTGAGCAGGGGGCGCGGCACGACGCTGCGGTAGACCGGCAGGTCGGCGTGCACGTCGTCGGCGCTGCCCCAGCCGAGCCAGTAGGCGCGGCAGTTGGCCAGCTGGGGCTGCAGGTCGTGGATCGAGTCGATGGCGGTGGTCGAGGTTCCCATACCGGCCTGATGCGGGCGGCGCCCGGAAAGTTCGATCCGGTACCCCGGATATTCCGGACGCCGCCCGGCGCTCAGCCGATCAGGTCCATTCGATCGAGCTGGTCGCGTCGTCCAGCAGGCCCAGCGAGGCGCGCGAGCCGGTGGGTCCCACCGACGCACCGCCGTAGTTCGGGTTCTCCCAGTGCTTCACCCAGCAGTTCGCGTACGAGCGGAACGACGAGATCTCGTTGACCCACCCGGCGAGCAGTGACGGCGTGGCGTAGTCCCGGTCGGTGGTCCGGGTGGTGCAGTTGCCGTTCGACCCGCTGTAGATCACGTAGGCGCCGGTGTAGCTGGGCTCCGCGTACTCGATGCTCAGCACGGTCCACACCACGGCGGCCCGTGCGCCGGCGCGGACCTGCCGCTCCGACTCCGCGTTGGCGGCGTCGATCCGGGCGTCCAGGCCGGGGCCCCGCAGGTCCTTCGGCGTGTTCTTCGGCCCCGGCGCCAGCCGGCCGCCGGAGGCGAACTCGAGTGCCGCGGCGAACGTCGCGAAGCAGGTGTCGGGCCGGGTGTGGTCCACGGTGACCACGCAGCCCGGTCCGTCGGCGGGCGGGTCGGCGACTGCCGGTGCCGCGACGCCGAGCGTGGCCATCGCGGCCGCCGCGGACGTCGCCAGCACCCGGCGCGGAATCCTTCTGGTCATGGTGTTGCCCTTCGGTCGGCCCGCCGTCCGGGACTCGGCGGCGGTGCGATGCCAGACTCCGCGGCGGCGTCAGTACCGGGTCAGCGCCGGCTCAGCGCGACCGCCGTGATGACGCCACGCTGACGTGCGGGTGCCACCGTGTCCCCGACCGGCCGCACCGGGTGGCCGGTACGGGGAGGAGCACTCATGCGCATCCGCAACACGATCGCGGCGCTGGCGGCCGGGAGCCTGCTGTCGACCGTCCTCGCGGCGCCCGCCGCGGCCACCGAGGCGTCGCTCTGCGGGTCGATCCCGGGCGTGACGCTGATCGGCACGGACGGCGACGACGTGCTGATCGGCACGATCGGCACGGACGAGATCCACGGCAACGGCGGTGACGACGAGATCTACGGCCGCGGCGGATCGGACGCCCTCTACGGCGGGCACGGCAGCGACCAGATCTTCGGCGAGGGGTGCCCCGACGCGCTGACCGGCGGCCCGGGCCCGGATCTGCTGGCCGGGCTGGCCGGCGACGACGAGCTGCGCGGTGGCGCCGGCGACGACACGTTGTACTCCGGCGTGGGCGTCGACGACCTGGACGGCGAGGGCGGTACGGACCAGTGCTGGGAGAGCTGGGCGACCGCGACCTACGACATCGTGTACCTGACCTACGCCGGGCCGTACGCCTGCTGACCGGTCCGTCTCGGGGCCGGAGCGGCGAGCGCCGCCCGGTCCGGCCCCGGCGCGTCGATCTGCCGCATCGCGGCGGACCAGCGGTCGAACGCCCGGCGGGCCTCCCCGTGCCGGCCCGCGGCGACCAGCGCCCGGACCAGGGCCCGGTGCGCGGAGTCGTCGAACGGGTCCACGGCGAGCAGCCGGACCAGGCAGGTCGCCGCCTGGTCCAGGTTGCCGCCGGCCCGGGACAGGGCGGCGAGGCGGCGTAGCCCGCGCAGCCACGCCGCCCGGGCCAGTTCGCGCAGCGGGTCGGCCCAGTCCTCGTACGGTTCGTCGTCGAACGCGTCGCCCCGGTAGGCCGTGTCCACCTCGGCGAGCACCTTGCGGGCGCTCTCCGGATCGCCGGTGCGGGCCAGATCGTCGGCGTGGGCCACGTCGCGGATCAGCTCCTCGGCGTCCACGCGGACCGCGGCGGCGTCGAGGGACACCCCGGCCGAGTCGGCCCGCACGTAGTGGTCGGCCGGGCGGCGGCGGTCCGGGTCCAGCACCGCGCGGACCGCGGACAGCAGGACGGACAGCCGGTGTGCGGTGCGGCGCGGTTCGTCGTCCGGCCAGAGCAGTTCGCACAGCTCCGGCCGCGGCACCGCGCGGGACCGCCGGGCCACCAGGATCTTCAGCAGGGTACGGGCCTGCCGGGAGCGCCAGGCCGGCAGCGGCACCGGGCGGCCGGCCACCACCACGTCGAACCTGCCCAGCACGAAGATCCGCACCGGGGCGTGCATGGCCTCGCCGGGGGTCAGCGGCTGGCCGCTGATCGCGATCACGCCGAGCGCCAGCAGCCGGCTGGTGGCGGCCCGGGCGGCCAGGCGCCGGGCGGTGCCGGCGCCGGGCAGGCGACCGCGCAGCACCACCAGCCGGTCGGCGGCCGGGGCGGCGCCGGCCCGGTGCCAGATCGCGGTCGCCTCGTCCAGCGCCGCCGCGGCTTCGTCCGGATCGGCCGTGGCGGCGGCGGACAGCTCCAGCGCCCCGGCGATGAGGTCGCCGCGGCGCCCGGCCCGCGCGGCGGCCGCCGCCTCGGCCGCCCGTTCCCGGGCCGCCGCCGGGTCGCCGCCGGCCAGCGCCACCCATCCCTGGGCGATCAGGGCCACCGGCCGGAACGCCGGCGGTGCGTGCCGCCCGGCCGCCTCGGCCGCCGCCCGGGCCGCGGCCAGGTCCACCCGGCTGCCCTCGGCGTGCAGGCGGGCCAGGCCGCTCAGGGCGGGCACCAGGATCTGCACGTCGGAGCAGTCCCGGGCCAGTTCGGCGGCCTCCTCGAAGGCGGTCATGCTCTGCTCGCGCCGGCCCAGCTGGCGGTACACCTCACCGAGTCCGCGCAGCCCGGCCGCGGCCCGGGTGGGCCCGACCCGGCGGGACACCTGCAGCACCCACTCGAAGTGGTGGATCGCCTCGTCGTAGCGGCCCAGCCAGGTGAGCGCCTCGCCGGCGTTGTGCAGGGCGGCGATCATCGCGCCGGGCGGGCCGCCGAGGTCGACCGCGTGCCGCGCCGCGGCCAGCGCCGCCGGGTAGTTCGCCGCGCGCAGGCGGCAGTCCGACTGGTTGACCAGGGCGCGGCCCTGCAGCACCACGTCGCCGGCCCGGACCGCGGCGGCCTCGGCCTCGGCCAGGTGCGCCTCCCGGCGGACCCCGGTGGCGGCGAGCGCGGCGGCCAGGTGCGCGGCCGCGATCGGCCCGGCTCCAGCGGTTGGCCCGGCTCCGGCAGCCGGGCCGGCTCCGGGGGTTGGCTCGGCTCCGGGGGCTGGCTCGGCTCCGGGGGTTGGCTCGGCTCCGGGGGCTGGCTCGGCTCCGGGGGTTGGCTCGGCTCCGGGGGTTGGCTCGGCTCCGGGGGCTGGCTCGGCCCTGGCGGTTGGCTCGGCGGCGGCTGGGGTGAGAGGTCCGGCGGCAGCGGTGAGAGGCCCCGGGGCGGTTGCTCCGGCGGCGGCCAGGGCGGCCGCGGCGACCAGGGCTGCGCCGTCGTTGTCGCCGAGCAGGACCAGGACGGTGGCCCGGCAGGCCAGCAGCCGGACGTCGTCCGCCGTCGGCGGGTCGGCGGGTGGTTCCGCGTGGTCCAGCAGGTCCCGCGCGCCGCGGTAGTCGGCCTGCAGGTAGCGCAGCATGGCCGCCCGCCAGGCCAGCCGGGCCGGTAGCCGCCCGGCCGCCCGCGCCTCGGCCAGCAGCGGCGTGAACGCGTGCTCGGCGGCCGCGACGTCGCCGGCCATCCGGTGCGCGTCCGCGGTCAGCAGGCGCACCGCGGGCGTACCCGCGGAGCCCGGCAGGCCGGCGGCCAGCCGGGTGACCTCGGCGGCGCCGCCGGCCGCGAGCATCTGGTCGCCGTGCGCCTCCATCACCGCCGCGCACCGCCCGGTCTCGCCGGCCCGGGCGTAGGCCCAGGCGGCCGGCAGCGGCAGTCCGGCCGTCACGTAGCGGTCCGCCGCCGTGCGCAGCCGGTCGGCGTCCGTGCCGCCGGCCGGGTCGCGGCGGTGCCGCAGGGCCGCGGCGACGACCGGCACCACCCGCAGGCCCCCGCCGGGCGGGCTGAACGGCACCCGTCCGGGCACCAGGACGCCGTACCGCCGCAGCCAGAGCATGGTGCTGCCGGCGGTCGCGGGTGCGGCGGTGACCAGGGCGGCAGCGAGCGCGCCGTCGATCGGCTCGAGCCCGGCCACCGCGTCGAGCAGGTGCAGCGCCGGTTCGGGCAGGTCGGCCAGCACGTGGTCGCGGATCCAGCCGGCGCCCGGGGTGCCGGGACCGGCCAGCGCGTCGAGCAGCTCGTCCGGGTCGGTGCGCCGGCCGGTCACCCGGCCGGCCAGCGTCTCGCCGGCCAGATGGACCAGCGCGGGCCAGCCGGCGGTGAGGGTGTGCACGGTGGCGGCCAGGCCGGCGTCGGTCACGCCGTGCACCTCGCGCAGCACCCGGGCGGCCTGGTGGGCGGGCAGGGCCAGGTCGGGCGGGCCGATCTCGGTGACCGGGCCGGGCAGCGCGGCGAGCAGCGCCGGCGGGAGCGGTTGGTGGGCCGCGACGGTGACCGCGGTGGCGGCGGGCAGCGCCCGCAGTCGCGCGGCGAGGCGCAGCTGCGCCTCGAGCGGCAGGGCGGTCAGGTCGTCGATCGCGAGGTGGGCGGGCGCGTCCGGGCCGTCCGCCGGCCAGTCCGCGGCGGAGATGAGGTACGACGGCCGCCGCGCGCAACGGTCCTCGAGCGCCGTGGTCTTGCCGTAGCCGGCGGCGGCCACGAGGAGCGTCGTCCGGCCGTACGCACGCTCGGCTGCCATCCGCTCAGGCTAGGGTCGGCGCCCCCGGGTGCCCCGGGTCAGGTCGGAGAGCCGACACGGGCCGATCAGCCGCCGGTCCGGCGCGACAGCCACAATTCCAGGCCGTCGAGCAGCCGTTCCAGGCCGAACATGAAGCCGTCCTCCCAGACCCGCTCGGGGTCGCGTGCGGCCGGGCCGATCTCGCGCCGCCACTTGTCGTAGTGCGGGTGGTCGGCGGCGATCAGGTCCAGGTAGGGCTCGATCCGGGTGACGATCTCGGTGACCGGCACCCCGGCCTCGCGGCTGGTGCTGGTCAGCGCGGCGACCGTGCTGGCCGAGCCGATCGCGTACGCCATCAGCAGGGAGCTGGCGTGGGCGAGTTCCAGCCCGGAGAACCCCGCCGCGGACAGCAGCGCGACCATCCGGTCGCCGTTGCGCATCGCGTTCGGTCCCATGGCGGGGCGCACCCCGAGCAGGCCGATCACCCACGGGTGACGCAGCAGCATGGCGCGCAGCCCGGAGGTGAAGACGGACGCGCCGATCCGCCAGCCGGTGTCGTCCGGGTCGGGGACGTACACCTCGCCCATCACCTGGTCGACCGCGAGTTCCAGCAGTTCGTCCTTGTGCGCCACGTACCAGTACACCGACGTGGCGCCGGACCCCAGCTTGGTGCCCAGGCGCCGCATGCTCAGCCCGGCCGCGCCCTCCGCGTCGAGCAGTTCGATCGCGGCGCGGACGATCTGGTCGCGGCTCAGCGGCGGCTGGGTACCGCGGCCACGGGGTGGGTGGGTCCAGACCGAGCTGCTGAACGGGTCGGGCTTCGAGGGCATCCGGGGTCCTTCCGACCGGTGCAGTCTACCGACCGTCGTACGCCGTTCGAGTTACTGGTACGGTGTTCGAGCTTCCCGCACACCGTACGATCGGAGTGTCCTGATGCCGTCGCCCCACCCGCGCCGCTGGCTGATCCTCGGTGTGCTCTGCCTGAGCCTGCTCGTCGTCGTGATCGACAACATGGTGCTGAACATCGCCATCCCGTCGCTGATCCGCGACCTGGGGGCGAGTGCCGCCGAGATCCAGTGGATCATCGACTCGTACATCCTGGTCTTCGCCGGCCTGCTGCTCACCGCCGGCAGCCTCTCCGACCGGCACGGCCGCCGCCGCGGCCTGGTCTTCGGCCTGGTGCTGTTCGGCGGCGCGTCCGTGCTGGCCACGCTCTGCCAGACCCCCGGTCAGCTGATCGCGGTCCGCGGCCTGATGGGCGTCGGCGCCGCGTTCCTGATGCCCGGCACGCTGTCCATCCTCACCACGGTGTTCGACGAGTCCGAGCGCAAGAAGGCCATCGCGATCTGGAGTTCGGTGCTGATGCTCGGCGCGCTCGGCGGCCCGACCGTCGGCGGCCTGCTGTTGCAACACTTCTGGTGGGGCGCGGTGTTCCTGATGAACATCCCGATCGCGGTGCTGGGCGTGATCGCGGCGCTCGCGGTCATCCCGGAGTCGCGCGGACCGGCGACCCGGCCCGACCCGCTCGGCGCGCTGCTGTCCACGGTGGGCATGGCCGCGCTGGTCTGGGGCGTCATCGCCTCGGCCGACGCCGGCTGGTCGGCGCCGCGGACCGTGGCCGGCTTCGCCGTCGCGGTGGTCGCGCTGACCGCGTTCGGGCTCTGGGAACGCCGGGTCGCCGAACCGATGCTGCCGATCTCGCTGTTCCGCGACCGCAACTTCGGCGGCGCCAGCCTGTCCATCGTGCTGCTGTCCTTCTCGGCCGGCGGGGTGATGCTGGCGCTGACCCAGTACCTGCAGTTCGTGCTGGGCTACGGGCCGATGCGGGCCGGCCTGGCGTTCATCCCGATGCTGCTGACCGTGACCGCGTTCAACGGCATCGGCGTGGTGGCCGACAAGCGGCTCGGCACCCGGGTGGCCATCGCCACCGGCCTGCTGCTGATGGCGGCGGGTTTCGCGGTGCTCGCGTCCATCGGCCCCGCCGACGGCTACCTGAAACTGGTCACCGCCCTGGTGGTGATCGGGGCCGGCAGCGGCACCGCCGGACCGGCCGCCTACGGCACCCTGCTCGCCGCGCTGCCACCGGAACGCGTCGGCGTCGGCTCCGCGGTCAACGACACCGTGCAGCAGGTCGGCGCCGCGCTCAGCGTCGCGGTGCTGGGCAGCGTCCTGACCGCGGCGTACTCGTCGGCGCTGCCCGCCGACGTCACCGGGCCGGCCCGCAGGTCCATCGGGGACGCGCTGAACGCCGCCGCGGCGACCGGCGACGGGCGGCTCGCCGACCTGGCCCGCACCGCGTTCGTCGAGGCACTGTCCACCACCGCCTGGGTCGGCGTGGCCGGCGGCGTCGCGGCCGCCGTGGTCGCGGCGACGATGCTGCGCACCCGCCCCGCGCCGGTGGATCCCGCGCCGGTGGAGCCGGTGGCCGGCGGTGTCGCGCTGACGGGGGTCCCCCGTGCCGGGGATCTACCCGATCGACGCGAATGAGTAAGGTCGGCGTCATGCCGGGCCATGAAGGACGCCACGCGATCATCGACTCTTCCGTGCCGCACCCCGCCCGCCGGTACAACTACTGGCTCGGCGGCAAGGACAACTTCGCCGCCGACCGGGCCTCCGCCGACGAGTTCGAGCAGCGCTTCCCCGGGGTCCGGATCGGCGCCCGGTCCAACCGCGCCATGCTCCAGCGCGCCACCCGTTTCCTCACCGCCGAGGTGGGGCTGCGCCAGTTCCTGGACATCGGCACCGGCCTGCCCACCGCGGACAACACCCACGAGGTCGCCCAGCGGATCGCGCCCGACACCCGGGTCGTCTACGTCGACAACGACCCGCTGGTCATGACGCACGCGCGGGCGCTGCTCACCAGCACCGCCGAGGGCCGCACCGCGTACATCGAGGCCGACCTGCGCGACCCGGACGCCATCCTGCGCGACCCGGTGCTGCGCGAGACGCTGGACATGACCCGGCCGGTCGCGCTGATGCTGGTCGCGGTGCTGCACTTCATCCCCGGCGACGGTGCCGCCGCTCCGATCGTCCGGCGGTTGCTGGACGCGCTGCCGGCCGGCAGCTACCTGGTGGCCACGCACGCCACGCTGGACTTCGCGCCGCCGGCCCACCGCGAGGCGCACGAGAGCCTGCGGGCGGCCGGCCGGTCCGACGTCTGGCCCCGCGGCCGCGACGAGTTCGCCACCGTGTTCGACGGTCTCGAGGTGCTGCCGCCGGGCATCGTGCCGGTCAGCGAGTGGCGCGCCGAGCCGGGGGAGCCGGTGCCGGACCGGGTCAACGTGTCGGTCTGGGGCGGGGTCGGCCGCAAGGATTGAGCCGCTCAGCCCGGCCGGTCGCACTCAGGCCGGCCTGCTGGACTCAGACCTGCTGGACTCAGACCTGCTGGATTCAGGCCGGCCGGCTGAACTCGG
Organism: Jidongwangia harbinensis; assembly: GCF_020216025.1. GTDB lineage: Bacteria > Actinomycetota > Actinomycetes > Mycobacteriales > Micromonosporaceae > Actinoplanes > Actinoplanes harbinensis. Next base: position 291,911 of record NZ_JAIWNC010000010.1, read on the forward strand.
CCAGCCGGGCCGCGCCGGCCGCACCGAACGGCTCGGTGCCCGCGGTGATCCGGGCGACCAGGTCGCCGGTCGTCTCGAGCGCCTGGGTGACGATCTCCGGCGGATATCCGTACCGCACCTGGTGGTCGGCGAACTCGTCCTCGTCCAGCACGTCGACCCGGCCGTCGCGCCACCGGACCACGTCCAGGTCCAGGTCCACCGCGTGCACCGCGTCGCCGTCGCGGACCGGGGTGGTCGTCACGTCGACGTAGAGCGCTATGTCGTTCGCCGCGGGATCGTTCCAGCTGGCGATCCACGGCTCACCGGGCGGCACCAGCAGGACGACGTCGGAGGGCTGCACGACCGGCGGCTCGGATCCGCGTTGCAGCAGGATCCCGGCCCGGCCACCGAGCCACCATCCGTGCCGGTCGGTGGCGAACGGCTCCAGGGTGTACCGCCAGTGCGGCCGGCCGCCCCACTTGGTGAACCGGATCTCCACGCCCACCCGGCCGACCCTACCCGCCGGTCGCACTGGACCCGTCCGCCTACCCTGTGCGCAGCGGAGCGGGGAGGACACGATGCGTGCGGTCGTCCAGGATCGGTACGGCGACCCGGAGGGCCTGCGGGTCGCGGAGATCGACCGTCCCGTGCCGGCCCGCGACGAGGTGCTGGTCCGGGTGCGGGCGGCGTCCGTGCATCCGGACGTCTGGCACGTGGTGAGCGGCCGGCCGTACCTGTTGCGCCTGATGGGCTCCGGCGTCCGGCGGCCGTCGTGCCCGGTGCCCGGCACCGACCTGGCCGGGGTGGTGGCGGCGGTGGGTGCCGGAGTGACCCGGTTCCGGCCGGGAGACGAGGTCTTCGGCGAGACGCTGCGCGGGCAGGCCTGGCGCAACGGCGGGAGCTTCGCCGAGTACGCCCGCGCGCCCGAGTCCGGCCTGGCCGGCAAACCCGGCGGGGTGTCGTTCGCGCAGGCGGCCGCGGTGCCGACCGCCGGGTACATCGCGCTGCTCAACCTGCCCGCCGACCGGGTCGCACCGGGCCGGCGGGTCCTGGTCAACGGCGCGGCCGGCGGGGTGGGCGCGATCGTCCTGCAGCTGGCCAAGGCCGGCGGCGCCCACGTGACCGGCGTCGACCACACCGGCAAGCAGGACCTGATGCGCCGGCTGGGCGCGGACCGGGTGGTCGATTACACCCGGGACGACTTCACCAGGGGTACGTCCCGGTACGACCTGATCGTCGACGTCCCGGGCAACCATCCGGTCTCGGCGTGCCGGCGGGCCCTGACCCCGGACGGCGTCTACGTGCTGATCGGGCACGACCACTTCGGCCGGGCCGGCCGCCGCTGGCTGGGCAGTGTGCCCCGGTTCGGCCGGCTGATGCTGATGTCGCTGTTCGTCCGGCAGGTCCGCGGCGGTGCCGGCGGCCTGGCCAAGGCGGAGGCGATGGAGACGCTGCGGGCGCACCTGGAGGCCGGGCACCTCGCCCCGGTGATCGACCGCACGTACCCGCTGGACCAGGCCGGGGCGGCGCTGCGCCACCTGGCCGACGGCGAGCCGGTCGGCCGGATCGTGCTCACCGCGTGACGCCGCTCAGCGGTGGTCCGAGTGGCCGAGGTCGCGCTCCGGCGCCACCCGGTCGCGGACCAGGCGCTTCAGCTCGGCCAGCTCGGGGAACCCCTGGGTCTTGCGCGACCAGATGAGCTCGTCGTCGAGCCGGATCTCGAACACCCCGCCGGTGCCGGGCACCAGCGCGACCTCACCCAGGTCCCGCGGGAACGTGGTGAGCAGTTCCTGCGCCGTCCACCCGGCGCGCAGCAGCCAGCGGCACTGCGTGCAGTACTCGATCTCCAACCGCGGGTGCCTGGTGGTCACCGGAGGTCTCCTATTCTGCTCACATGGACCTGGAGTTCAGCGGCGAGGTGTGGTTCTGGAAGGGCCCGTCGCCCTGGCATTTCGTCACGGTTCCGGACGAGCAGTGCGCGGCCCTGGAGGCGGCCTCCGCGGTCGTCACCTACGGCTGGGGGATGATCCCGGTGGCCGCCCGGATCGGGGACACCGGCTGGACCACCTCGCTGTGGCCCAAGGACGGGCGGTACCTGGTGCCGGTGAAGGCGGTCGTGCGGTCCGCCGAGGGCATCGAGGTGGGTGACGTGGTCACGGTCCGTCTCGCGGTCGACGTCTGACCCCGCGGGTCACGACACCGGACGCCAGCCGGACGGCGGATCCTCGCCGGTCAGCCCGTCCACCGCCTCGCGGATCAGGTCGGCGTGCCCGGTGTGCCGGCCGTACTCCTCGATCAGGTCACAGACCAGCCGGCGCAGGCTGGCGTGGGTGCCGCCGGCGTCGGCGACGTGCACCGGCTGGTCGAGGCCGCCGTCGGCCAGGGCCGCGTCCAGGCGGGCGCGGGAGCGGGCGACCGCGCCGTCGTAGAGGGCGTAGAGCTGCTCCGGCGGGTCGTCCGCGGCGGAGGTGAAGTCCCAGTCGCCGGTGCCGTCCCAGCCGGTGGCGTCCCACGGCGCGCCGAGCGGCTGCCCGCCGAGCTTGCCGGTGAACGTGTGGTCCTCCGCGGCGGCGAGGTGTTTGAGCAGGCCGCCGAGGGTGAGCGCGGAGGCGCCGACGCGGGTCCGCAGCCCGGTCGCGTCCAGCCCGTCGGCCTTCCAGCGGAATGTCGTGCGCAGCCGGTCGAGGGCGCCGACGAGGTGCTCGGCCTCGGTGCCCGCGAGCGGCGGTTCCCAGGGATCACGATCGGTCATGGGGGAACCATAGATCGAGTCGCGTGCGCGGTTCACGTATCGTGCCTCCCGTGAGTTCCTGGATGCGCCATCGCGATCACAACATCTTTGCCAACGCCGCGTCACTGGTGATCTGCGGCCTGCTGGCCGGCGTCGTCGTGGCCGCGGCGGCGTTCCCGGCCGTGGCCATGTCCGGTCTGGCGGCGAAGGCGGGCGGCGAGTCGTTCGCGCAGCTCCCGAGTGAGCTGAAGCACACCACGGCGCCGCAGGTGACCCGCATCTTCGCCGCGGACGGCAAGACGCCGATCTCGGTGTTCTTCGACGAGTTCCGCAGCGACGTGCCGCTGAAGGACATCTCGAAGAACATGCAGAACGCGATGATCGCCGCCGAGGACCACGAGTTCTTCAAGCACAACGGCGTCGACCTCAAGGGTGTCGCGCGGGCGTTCGTCAGCAACAACAGCAAGTCCGAGTCCGAGGGCCAGCAGGGCGCGTCCACGCTGACCATGCAGTACGTGAAGATGTCGCTGGCGTACTCGGCGACGAACCCGCAGGAGGTCGTCGACGCGACCGAGGACACCCCGAAGCGCAAGATCAACGAGATCAAGTACGCGATGCAGGTGGAAGAGGAGCTGACCAAGGAGCAGATCCTCGAGCGCTACCTGAACACCGCGCCGTTCGGCAGCGGGGCGTACGGCATCTCCGCGGCCAGCCAGGTGTACTTCCGCAAGAAGCCCAAGGACCTCAGCGTGGCCGAGGCCGCGATGCTGGCCGGCATGGTGAAGGCGCCGTCGGCGTACGACCCCACCACGGAGACCGGCTACCCGCAGGCCCGGGACCGTCGCGCCTACGTGCTCAGCGACATGCTGGAGCTGGGCTTCATCACCCAGGACCAGTTCAACAAGGCGAAGGCGTCCAAGATCCCGCGGGAGATCAAGCGGCCGGGCAACGGCTGCGTGTCGGTGGCGAAGAA